>JAEUKA010000097.1 GCA_016794465.1 Myxococcales bacterium
GCCGACCGCACAGCCCAGATACATCGCTTCCAGCAGGGCGGTCTTGCCGGAGTTGTTGGGGCCGATGAGGACGTTGAGCGAGGTGAGTCCCTCCACCTTGCCGAGCCGAATGCCGCGAAAGTCGCGCAGGCCGATGCTCTCGATCATGCGCGGTACGATACACGGGGTGAGGCGGCTTGCGGCAGGGGTTGTGGCGGGGCAGCAGCGGCTTGACCGGGCGGATTTGGGGGTTTGGGTTTGTAAAGTGGTGCAAAACGGGCTTGGGACACCACTTGGCAGTTGTAACGGGGTGCGCAGCCGGGCTTGGACAACACTTTACAAATGCAAAGTGCTGCAAAACGGGCTTGGGACACCACTTGGCAGCTGTAAAGTGCTGCACAGCCGGGCTTGGACAACACTTGGCATTTGTAATGGGGTGCACAGCCGGGCTTGGACACCACGTTACAAATGCAAAGTGCTGCACAACCGGGCTTGGACAACACGTTGCACCCCGCCAGCGCCGAAACCACCGGGGGAGACGCGGCTACGGCGTGGTGAGGTGGGTGGTTCTTAGGTCTACGAAGTCGGCTCTGGGGGGGAGGCGGAGGCCGGGCTGGTGGACGAGGAGCTGGCGGGGGCGATAGAGCAGGGTCAGCGGCTCCTCGCGCTGCCAGACCTCGCCGAGCGGCTGGGGATCGGCGCCGTGGTGCCACTCGGCGAGCTTGCCGGTGAGGGTCTGCCACAGCGGGTGACTGTCGGGATAGGCCAGGTGCAGCAGCGGCTCGGGATCGAACAGCCGGTCACTGCCGGTCCAGCCCCAGCCGGTCAGCGCCAGGTCAAACGCGCCCCGCCGCAGCCGCCCGAGCAGCGCGGACAGCTCAACCGGCTCGGCTTCGACCTTGATGCCCACCGGGGTCAGCGTCTCGATGATGCGCGTCGCCAGGTCCAGAAGCTCTGCCGAGCCCTGCGGAAGCAGCAGCTTGAGTGCAAGCGGTCGCCCCTGCCACAGCCGCAGACTGCCCGGCGCCGCCCGCGTAAGCTGCACCGCATCGAGCTGCACCCCCGCCTCGTCCAGCGACAGCTTGCCCTGCGCCGGCCACAGCACCTCCAGGCTGCCGAGCCCGAGCCGCGCATCCCGCAGCAGCTTGCCGCGATCGAGCAGCCCCGCCAGCGCCCGCCGCACCCCCGCCTGCCCGAGCAGTGGATGCCGCCCATTCCACACCAGCGCCACGAGCTGACTGGCCGGCAGCTCCAGCTTGTGCCAGCGCCCCCGCTCGACCGCCGGCTGAATCAGGTCGGGCAGGTAGCGCAGCGGCACCCGCAACAGCCCCTCGGCCTGGCCGTTGCGCAAAAGCTGTAGGCCGCGTGCTGCATCGGGAGCAAACAGGATGCGCAGCTCCTCGGTGCGGGGCGGTGGACCCCAGTAGCCGGCGAACTGCCGCAGCGTAAGGTGGCTTCCGCGCTTCCACTCGACCAGGCGATAGGGCCCGGTGCAGACCGGCTTGCGGTTCCACGGCTTCTGGGTCAGCCGGCCATCGGGAAAGTGGGCGGCGGGGACAATCGACAGCTCGGCCAGCGCATCGAGGATCTGCCCCGAGCCGCGCCGCAGGTCAAGGTGCAGGCTGTCGCGCCCGGTCATCACCACCCGCGCCACGTCCCGCAGCAGGCCCCGCGTCTGGGGCGCACTGTGCTCGGAGGCCAGGACCATCTGCAGCGACAGCTGGACATCGTAGGCGGACAGCGGGCGGCCATCGTGGAAGCGGACGCCCTTGCGCAGCCACAGATCGAGCCCTCGGCCATCGCGGTCGAGTCGAAAGCGCTCGGCCAGGACGCCCTCGTAGCGGGGACCTTGCGGCGAGTCGAGGCGGCGCAGCAGCGGCTCGCAGACCAGATCGTGGGTCAGCCGGTGGCCCCACAGATCGGGGTCGAGCAGCGGGTTTAAGTGGGCAGGCTCGCCATCAATCACGAGGCGAATCGACGAGGCGGGGGCGGGCTCGGGCTTGGGCTGGGCGAGCGGCGCGGTCCCGGGGACAAGCAGCGCCAGGCACACGGCCAGCATGGGAAATAGGCGAAGCACGGCGCCACTGTAGACCAAGTGCTGCAACGCGCGCAGCCTGTCGCTACGGCCTGGTGGGCCTGCTTGGGTGGGGTCGCGCATGGGCGCCCACTTGCCTTTGCTGGCCTGGCCCATGGGCCTGCCGCGCGCCGCTACAGACCGCCCAAAGACCCGGATCTGTCGGTAGCGCCACCTCGTCACGTGCCGCTTGATGAGGTTGGACAACCCGGCACAACCCTTGCTGAATACTCGCTGCGGAGGTCATCGTGAGCGACAACCACAACTTCAGCGATCGTTTCTCGTCCACCACCGCCACCAGCGAGCCCGAGCCGCCCCCCACCGAGGTCGAGCGCGGTGGCTACTCTCGCATCCGCCGCCTAGAGCCGCCCCCCACCGAGGTCGAGCGCGGTGGCCGCAGCATCCTGCAGCGCATGGAGCCCCCGCCCACCCCCGTCAGCCGCAGCGGTCACTAGTCGGCGACACAGCGGAAGCCGGCGGCCAGCGCCCCGGCCTCGACCGGCTTGTGCGCCCGCGCGGTCCGACGACAGTGAACACTGGCAAGCCTGTGCGGATCACAGCCCCGCATCACCGCATCGCCCGTGTTGGGCCGCAGCTCGAGCGGGGCGCCATAGCGTGGATTCTTGCACTCCCCCTCACAGCCCGGATAGACCGCCTGGTAGGCGTCAAAGATCCACTCATCCATGCCGGCGGGTAGCTGGACCGGCTGCTTCAGCAGCTTTTGCTTGTCCGGCGAGTCGTTGAAGCTGGCGACATATTCCCACTGCGCCTCGCTGATCAGCTTTTTGCCGTACGCCTCACAATAGCGGGCGGCGCCGTACCACGTGACCTGCTCAATGGGCAGGTGCTCGGTGCCTGGCTTGGCCGAGAACTTCTGGGTCTTGGGGTCGTACTGGATGCTGCTGCGCGCGGGGTACAGATCGAGGACGCGCCGCGTGCCAATCTCCACGAAGCGCAGCTCGTTGGTGTCCTTGTCTCGCTCGACATGCAGGCCCGAGCCGGTGTTGTCCAGGAAGCGCAGGAAGTCTTCGGTCTTGACCAGGCCGGGATCGATCCAAAACGCGTCGAGCTGAACCCGGCGCTGTGGCTGCTCGATCTCGAACATGTCGTCGCGGCACTTGAGCGGCTTTGCCGGACAGCCAGGCGGAAGCGGGGACTGGTCGCTGCGACACCGGGCGGCCTCTTTCTGGCACGCGGCGATCGCGGCGGCGACTTGCTCGGGGGTGCTGCCCATCAGGAACTCGCCGGCAGGTACGAGAACCATGGAGAATCGCTGAATCGATGGCTTGGGCTGGCGCGACCGCAAGGCCAGGGCGGCCAGCCCGATGATCGCGACAACTGAGAGGCCGATGAGGGTGAAGTGACGGCGGGTGAGCGGCAGCCGGACCTCGCGACTCCACAGGCTGGGGCGGATGACTGAAACGGGGGCGCTGCGCGAGGCGGCTGGGGACAGCTCTTGCTCGACCAGGGCCATCGTGGGGCGGTCGGTGGGCGACTTGGCGAGCATGCGCCGCACCAAGTCATCGAGAACGGGCGGCACCTCGGGCACGAGCGACCGCAGGCTGGGCGGCGACTCTTTGAGGATCTGCACGCGCAGCACCGAGCCACTGCCGGAAAAGGGCGGCTGCCCGGCCACGGACTCGAACAGCACCAAGCCGAGCGAGTAGACATCGGTGGCGCCATCAACCTTGCGACCGGCGATCTGCTCGGGGGACGCGTAGCGCTCGGTACCGACCACGCGACCGGCGGCGGTCAGGGCATCACCCCCGCTGGCCGCATCCCGGGCAATGCCGAAGTCGACGATCTTGATCCGCTCGCTACCCATCGCAGCGGAGTCGGGCACCACCATCAGGTTGCTCGGCTTCAAGTCCCGATGGATGACGCCCCGAGCATGCGCATAGGCGAGCGCGGCGGCGATCTGAAAGCCGAACTGACTGACCGCATCGAACGGCAGGCGATGCTGCTTGGTGTCCGCCAAGCGGTCGGCCAGCGAGTCACCGTGCAGAAACTCCATCGCCAAGAACGCCTCGCCGCTCGGCAACAGACCAAAGTCGACGATCTTGACGATGCCGGGGTGATCCAGCTCGGACAGGATGCGCGCCTCTTTCTCGAAGCGACGGCGGTGATCGGTCCGTCCGGCGAGAAACGAGTGCAGCAGCTTGAGCGCCACCCGATTGTGGATGTGGTCGGTGCGCACCGCCTCGTAGACCTCGGCCATTCCCCCGGCGCCGAGCCGCCGACCGAGCTTGTACTTGTCGACCTGCTGGCCGGTGCGGGTGGCCGGCTGCTCGGGGTCGGACTCGGGGTCGGACTCCGGGTCGTCGTTATCCGGTGGCTCGGTGTTGCTCATCGTCGCCGTTTACGGCCAAAGGCATCACGACCGAGGGGCCGTCGTCAAGGGCTGTTCAGGTCTTTGTAGGCCATATTGGGTCATCCAGCGCCGAATCGAGTGACGGTCCCACTGGGTCAGCTTGGCGACGCGCAGGATCTTCCAATCGCAGCGAATCAGGGCCGACAAAAGCTCCTCTTTCGATGGCTTCAGCTCGCGAGAACGCACTCCCGGTGGCGCGGGCGGCGCGGGCGCGGGCACGGGCGCGGGCGGCACGGACGCGGGCGGCACGGACGCGGGCGCCATGGACTCTGCCGACTGAGACGACGAGGGCAGCTGTCCATGCGCCGCAGCTCGCTTCAGATCGTCGCGACACAACCCAAGCCGCAGCTCGGTCACGCCTTTGGCTCGGGCCAGCTCACAGACTTTGGCCATCAGGC
Organism: Myxococcales bacterium; assembly: GCA_016794465.1. Taxonomy (GTDB): domain Bacteria; phylum Myxococcota_A; class Polyangia; order Palsa-1104; family JAEUJZ01; genus JAEUKA01. The sequence continues at coordinate 4,823 of JAEUKA010000097.1, forward strand.
TGCGCAGCTCGCGGACGTTGCCGGGCCAGCTGTGGAGCATCAGCGCCTCGGCCAGCTGGGCGGTCAGCTTGAGCGGACTGGGCAAGAAGTGCTGGGCGAGCAGCAAGATGTCGTCGCGACGATCGCGCAGCGGCGGCACTTCCAGCAGCACCCCGGCCAGTCGGTAGTAGAGATCCTCGCGAAAGCGACCCTCGTCCACGGCCTGGGTGAGCGCGACGTTGGTAGCGGCGATGCAGCGCGCATCGGAGTGAACCTCGTGTTCGCGGCCAAGCGGCAGAAAGGCTTTCGTCTCGAGCGCGCGCAGAAACTTGGACTGAACATCCTTCGCCAGCTCGCCGACTTCATCCAGAAACAGGGTGCCGGTGTGCGCGGTCTGAAACAGGCCGGCACGGTCCTCGGTGGCCCCGGTGAAGGCGCCGCGCTTGTGGCCAAAGAGGGTGCTGTCGGCCAAGGTTTTTTCGATGTTCGCGCAGTTGGTGGCGACGAGCTTGCCGGAACGACGGCTGAGCTTGTGGATGGCCTGGGCGACGACCTCTTTGCCGACGCCGCTCTCGCCGAGGATGAGGATGCTGTTGGTGGTGGGCGCAAAGACCTCGATCTGGGTGCGCAGGTGCCGAATGGCGGGAGAGCAGCCGATGACTCCGGGGATGGGGTAGTCCTCGTCGCCGATCCGACTGACCTGGAAGTGCAGCAGCGAGTTGCCGACGCGGATGACATCGCCGGACCGAAGCAGGCAGCGATCGATCTTGACGCCGTTGACGAAGGTGCCGTTGCGGCTCTCGCAGTCGCGCAGCTCGACCTGCCAGCCCTTATCGGTCAGCTGGGGATGGACGCTGGCGTGAAGCTCCGAAACCACCGAGTCTTCGATCCACAGCGAGCAGCTCTTTTCGCGCCCAAGCTGTAAGTCCTGCTCGTGCTGGAGTTGATAGGGAGGCCCTTGCCTGACCCCGGACGAGCCGACGAAGCACAGCCGCAGCTCGGCGCGCAGTGGCTCATCGTCGTCGAGATCCTCGGGGATTAGCTGGTCGGTGTCACTCATCTGGTGGCTCGTCGGGCGAATCGTCGGGCGAATCGAATGGCCAGCTCGCCTCTCGATCATCTGGACTCACCAAAGGCCCGGTTGTCAACGCCGCTTGTGTGGATGGCCAGCTCGTGACCATAGGATGGCCACCTTCGTCCATGTTCGCCGCAAAGGGTCCGTGACACGCTGATCTTCGTTACCTGGGGGGGATTACATGATCAGCACGCTCGTTTTTACTCCGACTTCTCGTCCCATCAAGCTGCCCGCAATCACCGAGGGCTTTGGCAATGGCATCCAGCTGACAGTCTGGGTGCGACGCACCGGTGGTGGCAGCCGCCAGCGAATCATTGACCTGGGCACCGCAGCCGGCCTGCACTTGGTGCTGGGGACGGGCGATCTTGATGACAGCCTGGCGATTGGCATTGAGCAAGGAACCGACCGCAAGGAAGTGGTGGCCGAAGGCGCGCTGCCGCTCAACCGCTGGGTGAAAGTGACGGCGCTGGCATCCAGCATTGGCATCGCCAACCTGTCGGTCTTCGACATCCATCTGGAAACCGGAATCATCGGCACGTTCGAGAGTCAGCCGTTCACCGAGTGCAGCATCGCCGGGGGGGCCGCCGGTCGACCGTTTGTCGGCATGCTGTCGGGCCTGGAGATAAACCAGCTGCCGCCGATCGGTTTCTACATCACGCCGCCGCCGGCCACTCGCCTGTCGTTTTATCCGCTCGACAAAGTGACCTACAGCAAGAGCGAACAGACCGCCGCTGGGGAAGTGAAGTACTACTCGGTCGATGATCAGGGACCGAAGAACCGCGATGGACTGTGCGAAGGCGAGCGAAAGACCGCGCAGTTTGCCAGTCCGCTCGGTGGCTCGACGGTCCCGGTCCTGGAGTTTTCGGGCGTTGGCAAGCCACTTAAGCTGTCTCCGCTGATTGGACTGTCGGGCAGCTTGACGCTGGAGACGTGGTTTTGCCCGACCACGAACAGCTCGGCGCAGGCGATGATCACGCTGGCGGACGACGCTGGCACGATGCTGTCTCTCACCAGCAGCGGCGGCCCCAACGGCGGTGGCAGCGTCGAGCTGGTGCTGATCCGGGACGGAAACGTCGTCTCGCTGTGCCGATCGGCCTATGGCGAGCCCGTCGGCACCTTCCAGCACGTGGCGGTCACAATCTCACGCGGGACCCTCCCGAACAGCCCCAGTGTGCCGGTCACGATGTCGCTGTACTTAAATGGTCAGTTCATCACCAGCCAGACCGTCACCATCAGTGCGGGCGCCTTGCTCATGGGCATCGGCAGCGGGTTGCAGTATCGGCCCCTGCTCAAGCTGCTCAGCTCTGCCGTGGTCCCGAGCGTCCGGCTTGGCGGCAGCATCAGTCCGATGCAGGGCTTTGCCGGCAAGCTCAGCGAGGTCCGCTTCTGGCGAACCTGCCGCAGTGCCCAAGAGATCGCCACCCGCTTTCTGACGCGCCTTGTCGGCAACGAGTCGGGGCTGCTCGGCTGCTACCGATTGGAGCAAGCGGTAAACGGCTGTGTCTTTGACATCTCGTCGCAGCGCGGACTCGGCACGGTGATGTTCGGCACGACCATTGGCTCAGCCACCAACCTGCCACTGCTGCGCACCAGCGATCCGAGCGCGCCCCACATCAACGTGAAGGGCAAGCTGCTGCGCGAATACCTGGTCTACACGCTGCCGAGTACGACCCTCTCGACGACGACCACCACCACCAGCCCGTTTGGCAGCATCACCATTCCCGGCATCACCATCGGCGGCGGGCAGCGCTCGGAACAGGTGACGGTGTTTGACGCAACCTTAGAGCCGGTGACGCCCGACGGTCGCTCGCTGTTTGGTCAGCAGCTACAGATCTGCCCCGACGGCGATGTCCAGGTGTTTTTGGAGCAAGAGAGCAACGTCTGCAAGCTCGTCCAGTGGAATGCGAGGCAGACGTACTCGGTGACGGTGCCAATCTCGGGGAAGGTCCGGCTGCGCTTTCAAGCGAAGGACCTGTCGTGCCCGACGCTGCGGGTGCGCTTTTCGGCGATGACTGAGGGCCTGTGGACTTTGGTGCGGCCCGATAGCGAGGCGCTGGTGTCGCTGGCGAAGACCTCGGGCTCCGGCTTGCTGACCCCGGCGCCAGGAAAAGTCTCGCCGCTGCCTGCGGGAGCCAGTGCCGAGGAAGCCAACGTCTGTGCGAGCACGCTGCAGACCATCGGTCGCTGCTACAAGCCGGTGCCGTTTACGATTCCGCCGATCCAGGGCGAAGCGCGCGGCATCTTGGGTGACTTTGAGGATGCGTGGAATGAAACCACCGATTGGGTCGAGGACACCACCTCGTCCATCGGTTCCACCTTGCAAACGGCGGGCTCCAGTGCCGGCAAGTATGCGGAGGCGTTCGTCGACGATGGCAAGACCGTACTCAGCGGCGCCCAGTCGGTCATCAAGACCGTCGGCAGCCTGGTCAGCACCGCGTCCAGTGACCTCAATGACTTGATCGCTGCGACCGCAAAAGCCGTCCCGCGCTTTGGCAAGGCCCAGCTGGCCCAGTGCATCGCCTCCGCCGACCGCCTGGCCGTCATCAGCTCCTCCGCTGCCCACGAGATCTCGCACACCTTCTCGGTCATCGGGACCAGCATCGTCGATGGCGTCACCATCGCTTGGCGAGTCGTCGCAGCCGGCGTTCAGGACGCCATTGCCACCGCCGTCGAGTTCATCAAGAAGATCGGCGCCACCATCAAGAAGTTCATCGACTACCTGGCCTGGCTGTTCAACTGGGGCGACTTCCTTGCGGCGTCGGACCGTATCTACACGGCCATCGACGACGGAATGAAGGAAGTGCCGGCGATGATAACCGGCCTGTCCAAGTACAAGAGCACGCTCAGCAAGTACCTGACGATCCCTGCGGACATCGGCAGTAAGTCGCTCGCCGAGCACTGCGGCATCTCGGTCCCGGACAACGTCGGCGCCGAGGAGCTGGAGTACGTCACCGAGATCGCGCAAAAGCTGCTCTCTGCCACCAACTTCAAGATGGACGGCATGCTCGAGAAGGCCGAGTCGCTGAGCAGCATCAAGCCCACGATCGACACCGCCTTGCTGCAGAGCCGCAGCGAGAGTCTCAGCAGTAGCTCGATGGACAGCCCGTTCTCAAATCCGCTCACGCTCCTGACGACTCCGGTGTCCGGCCTGCTGAACAAGATGGTCACGGGCTCGTCGCAGACGACGGTGGTGGACTTTCTCTTTGAGCAGCTGAGTGCCGTCTCGTCAACGATGCTGTCGGCGGGTCAGTCGCTGCTGACCGGGCGAATCAGCGTTCCCAACATGACCGGCTGGATCGAGGACACCATCCTCGGCGGTCGCACGCTCAACCTACAGCGGATCGTGGCTCTCGTCGGTGGCATCGCCCAAGTGCTCAGCACCAAGATCGCCAAGAGCGTCAAGGCCGGCAGTGCCTCGCCGCAGCCGGTCAGCTTCGCCGGCAGCTCCGACGAGCCGTGGCTGATCTGGACCAACTTCGCACTCGGCGTGGCACTGGCGCTGCTCCAGATCCCGCGCGCCATGATCGAGCTGGCCGAGTCCAAGGCCGGCAACACCGACGAAGCAGCCAAGGCCTCAGCGATTCCCAAGGCGTGGTGGGACACCGGCATTGGCGTCGTCTGCATGCTCCGCGCCGCCTTCAGCTATCCCACCAACGCCGACCTGCCGCTCGAGGTCCAGGAGATCATGGGCATGCAGGCTGCTTGTGAAGGGATGGCTGGCGCCTTCCTGCCCGTCGTCGCGTGGCTCAAGGTCTACTTCACCATGGACAGCGACTTTGGGCCGAACTGGGTCAAGTTCGTCAAGGTGCTCGACCTGCTGGGTCAGTTCGTCCTGACCGGCGGCGCGATCCTCATGTCCATGATGGCGGGCTCGACCAAAGGCGCTTTCCAGACGGCGACCGACAAGGCCGGCTTCGCTTTGCAGTCGGGCAGCTACGTGCTGATGCAAGCGACGCTGTTTGCCACTGCCTGCATCGACTTCAACCCGAAAGGCAAGCTGCGTCCCGAGGTGCCGGTCGGACTCGCGGTGGCGGCGGCAGTCTGCGACCTTGGCTCGGGCATCAACAACATCATCGAAGTCGTCTAGCTCACTCGTGATCGTGGCGCCGCTGCTGAGCGGCCACCGCTTCGGACGGTCCTACCTGTAGCAGCCCACCATACCTATCCCCACCTGTCGCCACCGGCTTGCTGCCCGCCGGCGGCAGGCTATCGAGCCGCAAGATCGGATAGCGGTTGAGGCTGCGGTCATGGCTCGGATGACGCGCCGCAAAAAACGCCAGTCGCGCCGCTGGACTGCTCGCAAACGCCGGCTGCTCGAGCAGCTTGGCAAACTGTCTCCGCAGCTCACCATCCGACGCCAAGAGCTGCTCGGCGACCTGCTCGGCCACGTAGTCCTCCAGGTACTCTTTCTGCTCGAAGATGGCGTTAAAAAATCCCCACTGCAGCAGCGAGTCCGGACCTTCCGGCTCGAGCAGCTGCGCCACCAGCCCGCCACCGCGCTGCGCCACCGGAATCAGCAGCCCGCCCGGCGCCATCGAGCACGACTCACGGTGCCACTCGCCTTCGACCCGCACGGTCTGACGGCCTTCATATGGCGCCTCGCCAAAGGTCCGATTGCGCACCCGATACACCGAGCACGGCCCCGACAGCGGCTCGCTCAGCGTCGAGTAGGTAAGCCCGTGAACCCGCAGCTTGGCGGTTAGCCAGCCGGCGTGCTCAGGCGGAACCACATAGGCCGCCGGCAGCTTGATCGGATGCTTCTCCACCACCGTCGGGAAGAACGGAATCTTCCACACCTCGGGACGGGTCGGATCGTAGCTTGTGCGCAGGCCACCTGACACCCGCGACGGCTCCAGCTTGTAGGCGTAGCCAGGAAAGCGCAGCTCCACAGGCGTCGGTCCGGTGTCATACACCAGTGGATAGACGCTGCCCGGCGGTCGCTTCTCGTCGGTGCGATCCGTGTCAAGCGCGGCCTTCTGCCACACCGTTCCCCGCTCTCCGACTCCCCGCAAAAGCGCCACCAGCGCGTCGTAGGTGGTCTTGACCCGCTGCGGATACGGCTTCCACGAGTGCGTCTCGACGAGCACCGCGAAGCGATTCTTGCGCGACCAGTAGCCGGTCGAGAAGCGCGGCGGCGGCACCTCGGCGACAAACCCCGACGACGGATCGTCTTTTTTGATAAAGCTGGGATAGAAGTCGAGCGGCAGGTGACCGCCTCGGCGCAGCTCGTCGAGCACCCGCTGGGACAGCTCACTGCCAATCGCCCGCAGCGGCGCCGGCCCCCCGAGTCGGGGCTCGATCTGCACCGCCAGATCCGGCTGAAAGTCCGCCCCGTCGGTGACATGCAGATCGACATACAGCAGCGGATCGAAGCGCCCGAGCAGCCCGAGCATCGCCTGTAGCTCCGCCGTCTCGGCCTTGGCAAAGTCGCGGTTCAGGTTGAGGTTCTGGGCATTGACGCGCCAGCCTGTCTCGACGGGGCCGTTCTGGTTGGGGCGCTGGTGGGCGGCGAAGCGCTCGTGACCATCGACGTTGAAGACCGGCACAAACACCAAGGTCAGCTTCGACAGGACCCCCGGCAGCACCTCTCCCGTAAGCAGGCTGCGCAGGAGCCACAGCCCGGCGTCTTTGCCGTCGACCTCACCGGCGTGAACACAGCCCTGGACCAGCACCACCGGACGAGCTTGGCGACGAATCGTCTCGGGCTCGAAGGTGCCGTCGGTGGACGCAACCAGCGCCAGCATCGGTCGACCTTGCGGCGTGACACCAAAGCGCTGACAGCGAACCTGCGATGGAAAGGTCTGGGCAAAGCGCTCGCACAGGCTGACCACTTCGTCGTAGCGGCCAGTGCGGGAAAAGCCGCTCTGCTCGGCCACGGTGCGCAGGTCAGCGCCTTTGCCAGGAAGCGGCGGTGCCGTCGGCAGCGACAGCGCGACAAGGAGCGGAAGGGTCGAAGGCAAAAGGGGAGAAAGGGACACAGCAACCGACATGTCTGACTCTTAACAAAACCCAGTCCGTTTTGTCTGTGTCAAAACCGAGCCCCGACAACGCAGCCATTGGGGCTCCCCGCGCGCTTCTTACACCGGGATGATGCCGCGCTTGCGGTAGGGCCGCTCGACGGTGCGATTCCACGCCATCTGGAGCCCCAGTCCGAGCACGCGCCGGGTGTCTCGCGGATCGATCACGTCGTCGACCAGGCCCCAGCCGGCGACCTTCTGGATGTCGATGTGCTGCTGGATCATGGTGATGATCTGCGACTTGACCTCGGGCGGGGGCTCGGCGCCGCCGAACAGCTTCTTGCCGGCAATTCCGACCATTCCCTCGGCGCCCATGACGCTGATCTCGGCGCCCGGCCACGCCACCAGCAGATCCGGCTCGTAGGCGCGACCGGCCATGACGTAGTAGCCGGCGCCGTAGCCCTTGCGCACCACCACCGTCAGCTTCGGCACCGTCGCCGAGGCCATGATGTGGAGCATCTTGGCGCCGTGCCGGATGATGCCCTCGTGCTCGACCTTGCTGCCGACCATGAAGCCGGGCACGTCCATCAGGAACACCAGCGGAATGCCGAACGCGTCGCAGATCTGCATAAAGTGCGCGGCCTTGTCGGCGCTGTTGACATCCAGGATGCCGCCGATGTGGCGCGGGTTGTTGGCGACGATACCGACCGGGTAGCCGCCGATGCGGGCGAGGCAAGTGATGATGTTCTTGGCCCACTTGGGCTTGAGGTCGAGGATGCGACCGTGGTCGACGATGGTCTTGACAATTCCATACATGTCGTACGACTGGCGAGCGCTCAGCGGCAGGATGTCGAGCAGCGACTCGTCCCGGCGATCGAGCGGATCGTCACACGGCACAATCGGCGGCTTTTCCTCGCAGTGCTGGGGCATAAACGACAGGTATTCCTTGATCAGCCGCAGGCAGGTGTCTTCGTCGGGGACCTCGACATCGCCGACGCCGGAAGTCTCGCAGTGGATCTTGCTGCCGCCCAGCTCTTGCTCGGTGATCTCCTGCCCGGTGACGGCCTTGACCAGCGGCGGCCCCCCGAGGGCCATCGAGCCCTGGTTCTTCACCATCGGCACAAAGTCGGCCAGCCCCGGAATGTAGGCGGTTCCTGCCGCGCCCGGCCCCACCATCGCAGCGACGAGCGGCACCACGCCCGACATGATCACTTCCTCGCGAAACAGGTGCCCCGAGCCAGCAAACAGCGAGATCTGATCGCCGCCCTGCGACTGCGGATCGATGCGCGCGCCCGCCGAGTCGATGAACCACACCATCGGCATTCGCGTCCGCAGCGCCAGCTCGCGCATCCGCGTCACCTTCGTCTCGCCGGTCATGCCAATCGAGCCGCCTTTGACGGTGAAGTCGTACGCCGCCGCCGCCACCATCCGCCCCTGGACCTTGCCATAGCCGCAGATCACCGCGTCGGCAGGAGGCTTGTCGGTCGGGTTTCCGCCGCCCATCTGGGTACCGAACATCCCGACTTCAAAGTACTGGCCGTCGTCGAAGAAGCGCTCCAGTCGCTCGCGGGCGGTGAGCTTGCCGCGCTCATGCTGTTTTTGAACCTTGTCGGGCCCGCCCAGCTGCTTGATCCGCTGCCGCTCCGCCTCTAGCTCCGCCACCCGCTCTCGCATTGTCTTGCTCATCGCCGCTTTGTGTCCTTCCCAGCTTGTGCCACTTCCCGACACCTTCGCAAAAGCCGGCGAGGATTTGAAGTCTCTCGCGCGCCATCACCCGACATTTTGAGCCCCCAGCGCTCCGGTCGATTCAATATATTAGTCATACAAAATGACTCATATTGATCGATTCCCAATATGAGTCATTTTACGCGCATCATATTGATGCGGAGACGCTGCTGAGTGACTACTTGCGGGCGGGCTTTTCGGGCTCGCTGCGCTGGATGGTAAACTCGACCTCAGCCGGCTGGATTTCATAGGCGATTCCCGGCGGTAGATTGACAATCTGGGGTCGCTTTTTGAACACCGAGCCGACCGGCTTGCGCTCATCCGAGGCGGTATCCAGCATCAGCTGCGGCACATCGAGAAACCGATCGAGCCCTTGCCCGCGCAGCACCACCATCGCGGTCATCGGGTTCAGGCGCACGTTCTGGGGCTGGCCATTGGACAATATCGGCACGCTGCTGTAGTGACGCTCGACCAGCTCGACGACGATGGTGGCGGCAATCTTCGGCGGTGGCTCGTCCGCCAGTCGGACATGCTTGGGCAGCGGCGCCAGCTCGACGGGCACGGTCACGGTATCGCGGATGTTGACCAGCGACAGAGGCCGCGACAGCACATTGTGCATGCTCTCGAGCACGTTCTGGGCGCCCCGCAGCCGCACCAGACGCGGCATCGGAGTCGCCTGTCGGAAGCGGTAGCCATCGGGCGGCTCTCCCTCGATGGTGAGGTTGACCCCGAGCGACACCGTCACCTCGGGCTCAAAGTGCATATACACACCGACGGGCGTGAAGCTCTCGATGCGCAGACCCGGCGGCAGACGGACCATCTCGGGCGCAAAGCGCAGCTCGCCGTCGCTGAGGTTCGACATGTCGATCACAATCGGCTGCAGCGCGGTGTCCTCGATGCGGCTGATGCGCGCCCACGGACCCCGCACAGCGACGCGGACCTGATCGATTTTCTGATCCGACACCATGATCCGACCGCGCGGGGCGATGTAGTTGACGCGGACGTAGAGGGTGGTGCTCTGTTCGAGCTCGGTACGGACGAAGATTGCGAGGCCGACAGCGACGATCAGCGCGAACGCTTTGAGCAGCAGATCTTCGACAAAGACGCGGTAGAGAAAGTCGCGCATCGGGACTACTCCGTCTCTGCTTTCCCACTTGGGGCTGGCGGCGCCACGGCAGGAACTTCAGCGTCTCGGATCGCCGGTAGCTTGTGGGTATCACCGTCGACGGGCAGGTCCTCTTTGAGCGCCGGCACCTTGACCGTAATGCCCTCGCTCGACGGTCGCACCGGCAGCGGCACCGCGTCGGACTGCGACTTGCCGACCTGGCTCGGATCAGACGGGGATGAAGCCGGCGCACCCGTCGCAGCGTGCGGTCCCGAGGTGTGGTTGCCCATCGACGGCAGCGGGACGCCACCGAGGCTGATGTCGTTGCCCGAGCGATCCGCCTTGCCGCCGCGTCCCGTCGGACGATCCTTGCCCTTCTGCTTCTTTTTTTGAAACAGCCCGAGCAGCGCCTTGCGGACATTGAGCGCGTCGAGATCACGGATGATGTTGCCGCTAAAACAGACGGAGATGGTGCCGCGCTCCTCGCTGACGACGACCACGACGGCATCGGTTTCTTCGGTCACACCGACGGCAGCCCGGTGACGCGTCCCCAGCTCTTTGTCGAGCTTGCTGTTGGCCGACAGCGGCAGCACCGCGCCCGCCTGAGCAATCCGCAGGTTGCGAATGATCACCGCGCCGTCGTGCAGGTGGTTCGCCGGCTCGGGCAGAAACAGCGTCACGAGCAGCTCTTTGGTGACCTTGGCGTCGAGATCTTGCCCGACCTCGCCGAGGTGATCGGTCAGATCGGCATCACGCTCGAGGACAATCAGCGCCCCGATCTTCTGCCGCGCCAGCTCACCAGCCGCTTGCACGACCTCCTCGATGACGTAAGTCTCCTCGTACTGCCGACGCATGAACAGGTTTTGCCCGACTTGCATCAGCGCCCGTCGGATGTCCTGTTGAAACAGCACGACAAAAAAGATGATGAAGTAGTTGATCAGGTTCTCGAACAGCCACGACACCGCGACGAGATCGAGCCGCTTGGCGAGAAAATACAGCCCGGTGATCAGCGCGAGCCCGGTCATCGCCTGCGCCGCACGCGTCCCCCGCACCAGCTTGAGCGCCCGATACAGGATGTAAAAAATGATCACCACGTCGGCGGCAGCGATCAGCGCATCGCGCCAGTTGATCGCCGCAGCGAGGGTCCGCAGCGACATCCACATCGGCAGAAGGACGCTCATGGTCCGTGCCTCCCGAGGGATAGGGCGCGAGCGACGACGAGGGCCTGCTTCGTCTCGGCCACGTCGTGGACCCGGACGATGTCGGCGCCACAGCTGGCCGCAAACGCTGCGCCGATCACCGACGGAATCAGCCGCGACGCAACCGGCTGCGAAGTCAGCGCGCCCCACATCGACTTGCGCGAGGCTCCGACGAGGATCGGCCTGCCCAGACTGCGCCGCAGAGAAGCCGTCTCGCGCAGCAGCGTGAGGCTCTGCTCGGCAGTCTTGGCAAAGCCCAGGCCGGGATCGTAGAGGATGCGCGAAAGTAGCGAGGGACTGTCGTCGGTCAGCATGCGCGCGGCGAGCGAAAGCTCAGCTTCTACAGTCTCGCACAGATCGCCGTCGTAGTCGGTAAGCTCGCGCATGCTTGCGGGTGTGCCTCGGGAGTGCATGACCACGATGCCATCAAAGCCGCGAAGCAGCGCGTGGCGCGAAGGCTGATCGAGCGCCGCCGCCTGCGGATCGTCGAGAGCCTGCGAAAACAGGTGCTGTGGGAACGCCAGGTTGAGCAGTCGAAAGCCCAGCTCGTGGACGCGACGGGCCGTCTCGGCATGGCGGGTATCTATCGACAGCACCGCCGGCAGCTGTAGCGTCGGGAGCGCCTCGACCACCGGACGAAGCCGCTGCCACTCCTCGTCGACCGACAGCAGGCGCGCACCGGGCCGCGTCGACTCGGCGCCAAAGTCGAGGATCGCAGCCCCTTCAGAGACGAGCCGCTCGGCATGTCGCAGCGCTGCGGTGACATCTGTCAGCAGTCCCCCGTCGGAAAACGAGTCCGGCGTCAGGTTCAAAATGCCCATGATCACGCAACGAGAGCCATCGAGCGTGAGGACTCCGCCATCACTGCGGGTCAGGGACAGCGGCGCGATCGGGGCAGTAGGGACAGCTGGGCTCATGGCGTGCTCGGGGGGACGGTCAAAAAAGGCAGGAAATACTAGCCTCCTTGCGCCACAAAAGGAAAATTGCCGCCGTCATGAATCGCTCGGTTTCTGCCAAGTACATCGACCCGCTGGATCACATCTGGATCGCGGCGGCGGCGCAGCTGGGTCTGACGGTCGAGCGGTCGCCGCACGGATATGCGCACACCGACGGAAAAGGCAAGCTCTACCTTGCGCCGACAGAAGAGCTGGATGCCGACGACTGCTTGGCCCAGATCATCCTCCACGAGCTGTGTCACGGGCTGACGCAAGGGGAGGACAGCTTCCACAAGCCCGACTGGGGTCTGTGCAACGACGACCAGAGCACGGTCTACGCCGACGATGTCACCCGGGAGCGGGCGTGTCTGCGGCTGCAAGCGTCGCTGCTGCGGCCGTACGGACTGCGTCAGCTGCTCGCACCGACGACGGACTTTCGGACGTTTTATGATGCGCTGCCGCGTCAGCCTCTCGACGAAGCGAGTCCGCGCGAGTCCCAGCTGACCCAGGATGGTCTGTCGCTGGCACATCATCCGCCCTACCGTCGGGTACTGACTGAAGCGCTGGCCGCTACCGCCGAGCTCCATCGGGCCGTCGCCAGAGCCGCGCGCAACAGTGACCCGGCCAAGCCACCGTCTCCGTCGCTGATGAGCATGTGGCAGAGCGTTCCGCCGCCGAAGCTGCACAAGAGTGGTCTGCCGATGTCCGACGGGATGTTCGAGGCTCCACCTGCTGCCACCTGCGGCGGCTGTGCGTTTTTGAAGCCGCCCGAGAAGCGCGGTGCCTCCTATCGCTGCCAGCGTACGGCCGCCCCAGAATCGCCCGGAAAGGTCGTCAATCCGATCGCCGGCGCCTGTGGACTGTTCGAGCCGCCGCTCGACTGCCAGCGCTGCGCCGCCTGCTGCCGCCACGCCTTTTCCCTGGTTCCGATCCGCCCGAGCGACGAGATTCACTGGCGCCACCCGCAGCTGGTCGGTAGGAGCGGCAAAGACCTGACCGTCCTGCGCGATCCCGAGCGACGCTGCTGCGCGGCCATCGAAGGCGATGCGCAAGAGGGCTACCGCTGCCTCATCTACGCCCACCGCCCCCGCACCTGCCGCGAGTTCAGCGCTGGAACGTTCAACTGCCTGGAAGCCCGTCGCCGCGTCGGACTCGACGCGTAGCGTGTTTCAATAAGAGGTAGATGTAATGCTTCATATATATGAAGCAGATGAAATGCTTCATATATATGAGGTATGTGATCTACTTCATATTGAATCGGGAGCGGTTACTGGGCGGCGATGCGATCGGTAGTTGCCCACGAGTCGAGACAGATGATCTGCCCCTTCTGCGTGCCCCTCGCGACGCCCAAGAAGGCCGGACCGAGCCGCAGGGTATCGCTCTCTGCTGGCATCCCAAACTGATTCTGCTTCCCACCCACCGGCGCCACGCCAAAGTGGACGCAGAGCGTGTTGACCCGTACTTCGTCCTTGGCCGTCTCGGACGCCAGCGAGTTGCTCAGCGCATTGAGCGCCGCATTCTTGACCGTCGCCAGCCACAGACCCGGCATCGGCGGGGGCATGTGGGCCAGACCACCGCTCACGATGGTGTAGCTTGCGCCCGGACGCGACTTGAGCCCCGGCAAAAAGACCTTGGCGGCCAGGAAGTTGTTGATCAGGCCATCGTCCAGCGCACCACGCATGACATCGAGCGAAGTGGCAGTCGGTGGATTCCCTACCACCGCAAAGCCGAGGACCGACACCACATGATCGATCTCTCGCCCACCGAGGGCCGCAGTCACGGACTGGTAGACCTCTTCGGCGCTGCTCTCCCGCACGAAGTCGCCGACTACGCCCAGGAACGACTCGCTCGGGCCAATGCCAATCCGCTCCCGCAGTGCGTCCAGATTTTGAGCGCTGCGCGAGACGCCGACCACCGTCGCTCCCGCGTCCAGATACTTGCGCACCGCCCCCGAACCAATGACGCCAGTTGCCCCGAGCACTACTACTGTCTTGTTTGCAAAGCTCATGATGCCTCCTGCCGGTATCTTGTCATGTATGCCCTGGTCGCGACAATGGATATGCTACGAGACGCGCAGGATGCGCATCGGGACTCCGCCTTTGGGACCGAAGGTAGGACCGCGCTGGATCGGACGAATCGGCATTTCGTTGGCAGGGGCCAGCTCGCAGTGACGGAGGATCTCGTACGCCACCAGCTTGATCTCGTACATGGCAAAGGCCGCGCCCAGACAGCGACGGGTTCCGCCGCCGAACGGAACGTACTCGAACGGTGAAAACTTGCGCTCTAGGAATCGCTCGGGTCGGAAGGTGTTGGGATCAGGATAGATCGCAGGATTGTGATGAATGCCGATTGCACTGACGGACACCGTGTAGCCCACCGGAATCGTGTACGGACCCAGCGCCAGCGGAGCGCGCATCTTGCGAAATGTCTCGGCGACCACCGGATAGACGCGCAGCGCTTCACTGGCACTGGCATCAAGATAGCGACTCTGCACGATCGCTTCAGGCTCGGGATGACTGCCCAGCGCGGACAGCTCTTGGCGCAGCTGAACCAGCGTCTCTGGACTGTGATACAGGTGATAAAAGAGCCACGACAGTCCCAGCGCCGAAGTCTCATGTCCGGCGAGCAGCAGCGTAAACAGCTCATCACGAATCTGTTCATCGCTCATCATGCTGCCGTCTTCATAGTGCGCATTCACCATCATGCTCAGGATGTCTTCCCCAGGTGGCCGCGCGCGACTGTTGCGGATCGCTTGCTCCAAGACCTCTTCCAGAGCCCGCCGCGCCCGCATCAGCTTCGCAAACGGCGACAGTCCAAAGTACTCCCGCCGCAGCGCCGGAAAGAATAGTAGGAGCGGATTGATGCTCTCCATGTACGCCGCGCCCAGACGATGCGCTTGGTCACGCTCCTCCGCCGAGGTCATCCCAAAGATCGCCTGCGTGATCACCGCCATCGAGATCCGCTGCATCGCTTTCTGAAAATCGACAACCTCTCCTTTGCGCCAGGTCTTCAGCTCATCGCGCGCGGCCTGCTGCATCACCGCACCGTACGCACGCATCCGGGCACCATGAAACGGAGGCGATAGGAGCTTCCTTTCTCGACGGTGACGTTCGTCTGTTTGCAGGAAAATGGTCTGCTTTCCCATCACGAAATCAACTCCCTCTTCGGGATAGATTCCGATCTGCGAAGTGTCGAGCGTAAAGATCACCTTGGCATGCTCGGGATCGCGGGTCAGCACCACCGGACCGTTCGGACCCACAAACAGAAACGTGTCGCCATACTGAGCAAACGCTTTTTCGTAGTAGCGATACGGATCAAGCAGATAGCGGACGGGATTGAGGAGCTTGTTGCGAGAACCGGGCGGGAGTGTATCGGGCGTCATCTGTTTGCCTCGCGGTCATCGTAGCACGATATACTTTCAGTCATGTCGATCGAAGGCCGTTCCAAGCGAGTCTGTGTGCAGTGTCACGCCGAGCTACAGTGGGATGCGACGGTGGGTCAGCTTCGCTGCCTGGGCTGCGGAGGCAAGCAAGTGGTCGATGCGGAGGGTATTATCCTCGATCATGATCTGCAGGAAGCGCTCTCGCAGCGCCGGCCACGGGGGCCGATGGGAAGCGGAACGCGGCTGTGTCGCTGCGGAACTTGTCTGGCCACGGTCGAGCTGCCGGATGAAGTGCAGGCGACGCACTGTGAGTTCTGTCGCTCGACGCTGGTGCTGCCGTATTCCGCCACCGAAGATCACTATCAACCGGAGTCTCTGATTCCCTTTTCGATCGATCGGACGGCGGCCGAACGAGCGTTTGCGCGCTGGCTGCGGGCGCTGTGGTTCCGTCCGCGCAACCTTCGTCACGCGGCCTCTCTGCAGCAGCTACACGGCGTTTACATTCCCTACTGGGCTTTCGGCTGCGAGGTCACAACTCACTGGACTGCCGACGCTGGCTACACCCACTTTGAAACCAAGCAGGTCCAGACCGATCGCGGCGCAGTCACCCAGCGCACCGCGCACACCCGCTGGGAACCGTGTCGTGGCGAGCGTCATGATGTCTACGAAGATCATCTGATCTGTGCCTCACGCGGACTCGCCAAAGAGCTCTCTGGAGAGGTCCATCGCTTCGATACTTCGGGACTCCTTCCCTTTGCCAGTGAGTATCTGCTGGGCTTCTCTGCAGAGCGCTACGCCGTCGAGCTGCGCGAAGGCTGGCAGATGGCGCGCACCGAGCTTGGCAACCTGCAGAGTACCCGCTGTCTGCATGACATTCCGGGCGACACCCAGCGCAACGTCCGGACCTCGCATCAGTTTGCGCGGGTGCGCTTTAAACATGTGCTGCTGCCGATGTGGATCGCGGCCTACGAATACCGAGGCAAGGTTCACCGCTTCCTCGTCAACGGCCAGACCGGCGAGGTCGAGGGCACCGCGCCCCACTCTGCTGGAAAAATTGCGCTGGTCGTCTTGGCGGTGGTGATGCTGCTCGCGATTGTCTTCTACCTCCTGAGCCCACAACATCCCCGCCCGATCTAACAAAAGCGCAATAAGAGGCATATCAAATGACTCTTATTTGACCGCGCCACTGGGAACGTCGCTCTCTGGCTCCACGGCTTGCACGCGTTGTCAGACCTTCCAGTTATGTTGTGTCCGCTTGGGACAAGTAGGGCGAGCGGTACTTTCTGACAGGAGCGTAGGATGACGAGACGGATTGCGAGTGTTGCGCAGTGGCTGACCGTGGGAATCTTGACTGCTTCGGCGTGTGAGCCAGCTCTGCTCGAACAGGACGAAGTACTTAACGAGGAGGGTGTTCGGACGGCACAGACTGCTCGGCCACCGACGCTCACCAAGGTCGAGCCAGCCGCCATCATCGCCGGTAGCAATGGCGAGCTAACCATCACCGGGAAGGGGTTTGTGCCGGGACTGCGGGTCATGGTGGGAGGCCTGCTTGCTCCGGCTCCGCGCACGGTCACCTCGACCAAGATTCAGGTTGCGCTGCCACCCGGACTATCGACCAGTGCAGCCGTCGCCGTGCGCGTCACTCTGCCCGATGGTCGTCAGGGTGAGCGCTCGGATCTGTTCGCGGTCACTGCCGACCCGATTGCGCTGTCGCTGGCACCACCCCGGCAGCGCTATGACGTGGCGGGAGCGCGGGCGCCGGTCGTTGCTGACTTCAACCTCGACGGACGACCAGACATCGCAGCGGTCACTTCGACCGGTTCGGGAGTCGTCCTTCACCTGAGCAGTCCGAGCGGTGGTGCCCTGACCGCCCAAGCCGGACCGACGTTTGCTGGCGCATATACGATGAGCGCAGCGGATCTCAATCGCGACAGCAAGCCCGACCTGATTGTCACCTCGCGCTCCGGATCGCCCGCCGTCACTGTCTTTCTGGGCAACGGCGATGGCAGCTTTCAGCCGTCCCGACCCGTCACCGCCTTCACCTCCAGCTTTTCCGACTACCAGAACAATCACGTCGTGGCAGGCGATGTGACTGCCGATGGAAAGGTCGATCTTCTCGTCGGTGACATTGGCGGAGATGTCTATCTGTTCGCTGGAGTCGGAGACGGGACGTACCTGGCCGGAACCTCGCTTGGCAAGACTTCGCAGCCGGTGCGGGCGATTCGCTTGGCGGACCTGGATGGCAATGGCGCGCTCGATGTCGTGGCCGCGAGCGGAATGGTGAGCGGTGGCGGCGGAACCATCCTCGGGTTTGTCCGGCAAATGGACGGAACCTTCAAAAATACGCACACGCTGGCGTCGATGGAGAGCTTCTCGGCACTGTCTCTGCTCGACTACGATGCCGATGGCAAGACGGATGTGGCAGCGGTCGCAGCGTCGGGAAAGCTGTACACCTTCCGAGGCAACGGCGATGGCACTTTCGGAACCGGCATCAGCAGCGACATCGGCAAGAACGGAGCGTTCCTCACCGCCGGAGATCTCAATGCCGACGGCAAGCCTGACTTGGCCAGCGGTGGACGATTCGAGAACTTCTCATCACCAACCGCACCGACGTTCATCAGCTTGCTGAACGCCGACGGCACCACCAAGAGCAGTCAGCTGGAAACCGACGGGCTGTACAGCGGTGGCGTCCTCGCCGATATGAACAAAGACGGTCGCCTCGACCTCGTCGTCAGCCACACCGAGCGCAACGAGCTGTCCGTCATCTTTGGTCGCGGCGACGGAAGCTTCGTGCTCAACGGCCCCACCGGCACAGTGACGGCGACCAGCAGCGGCGACTTCAACGGCGACGGCAAACTGGATCTGATCTACGTCGCTTCTTCGGTCGACAAGCTGGCCATCATGCTTGGCCGCAGCGACGGTTCGTTCGATCCACCGCGCACCTTTGACGTGGATCGCGCGCCCAGTGCAGTCCGCAGCGGCGACTTCGATGGCGACGGAAAGCTCGACGTGGCCGTGACCTGCTACGACACCAACTTGGTCAGCCTGCTGCTTGGCAAAGGCGATGGCACGTTCGCGACCCAGCGCACCTTCAGCGTCGGTCGTGGCCCGAACAGCTTGGCGGTGCTCGACCTTGATGCGGACGGCAAGCTCGACATCGTGACCGCCAACGTCGATGCTGACTCGGTGAGCGTGCTGATCGGCAACGGCACCGGCAACTTCGCGGTCAACAAAGACTATGCGACGGGCAAGGGTCCGGTTTCGGTGGCAGCGGCAGATCTCAGTGGCGATGGTCGCCCCGACGTGGTGACGGCCAATGCCGACGCAAATACCGTGTCGTATCTGCAAGGCAGCGCTGTGACGGCGGGAGCGCTCAATGTAGCCAAGAGCCTCAGCGTCGGACAATCGCCTGCGGATGTGGCAGTGAGTGACGCCCAATCTAATTATCAATTAGCCCCTAACGCCCACATTGGATGACTGAAGGAGCGACCATGAGGAGTGCGAGCAGAGGCCACAATGGGACACCAGGTAGAGCGAGCAAAGCGAGCGGAGTGAACGAGGGACATTACGGCGGGCAAGGAATGCAGCGGCGGGCGGTTGGCTACGTTCGTGTGTCGACGGACATGCAGGCGGCGGAGGGAATGTCTCTGGAAGCGCAGCAGGCGGCGATTGAGGGGTACTGCGCGATTCACGGAATCAAGCTCGTGAAGATCTGTAAGGACGTGATTTCCGGTGGGAAGGATGTGCGGCCCGGACTTGGCGAGGCGCTGCGGACGTTACAGACATCTGCGGACGTTCTGATCGTGCTCAAGTTTGACCGGCTGTCGCGCTCGATCAAACACTTCTGTGAGCTGTATGAACGGTACTTCAAAGACGGCACAAAGGAACTGGTGGCGATTCGGGAATCGATTCGCATGGACTCGTCGCTGGGGCGGGCTCTGGTGGGAATCCTCTTGGTGTTTGCGCAGATGGAACGG
>JAEUKA010000114.1 GCA_016794465.1 Myxococcales bacterium
GCCGAGGTCCTTCACACTCCTCGTCAGGCGATCGAGCTTGACCACCACGATCGCGTTCGCCTGATTGCTGGTCAGCATCGCCAGCGCCCGCTTGATACCAGGCCGATCGAGAGACTTCGCCGAAAAACCCTCATCGATCACGATGTCGATCAGCTCGATTTCCTGGCTGACGCAGTGAGCCCGAATGCGCACCTGCTGAGCGTCCAAGCTCACTCCTTCCATCGCTTGCTGGTCGGTACTGACCCGGACGTACCCAACCGCCCGGAGTCTCACCCCGACTCCCTTCGCCTCTCCTGACCTACGCATGATGCACCCCCACGAACTGAGCCTGTGCAGATTTTATCTCCATATCCGCAAGGAGCGCAATGTAAATATGTCTATGTGGGATACAGCACCACGCCCGCTTTCCTCTGTATACCGTCGCCACGGACACACATTCCGGCCACTTTGTCTGTCTTTGTATTCCCATTGCCTTCACTCCTGTTAAGGAGTGTTGTAATGGTTAACAGCGTCGCGCTGGTACTCACTGACGCACGCCTTCGCGATGTCTGTGTCCCAGCCAATTCTGTACAGGAACTCGTCGTGGATCTTGCCGACCCGCTGCAATCGCGGCAGCGGATACTCGATCAGCTTCCACTCGACGAAATCGACCAGCTTGCGCCATTCGTCGGGAGCCGTGCGGCGCGCACGTTCGAGCGGGCACTGCGGATCGACCTGAAGGCTTTCCCGAAACTTCACGATGCGCCCGACGATTTCCGCCTGTTCGCCATTCGAGTTGCCGCCCTGGCGCAGAATCGCAAGGTCGTTGTCGTTCGGGGCAGAGGTTCGCGCGAAGCGCGCGGTCTGGGGCCAGTACAGCTCGATGATCTTCGTCGCCAGCTGCCGCGTCGTGACCATGTTCGGGGCCGCGCCGTCGCTTTCCGTGCGCTCCATACACAGGTCCATGAGCCCCGCGAGTACGGCGAACTTGTATGTGGCCGAGAAGCGCCCTTCTCCCAAGATGTCGAGAATCCGCTCCGCGATCTCTAACGTCCCGCGGTCGCCGCCTAGCGTAGCTCCGGCAGTCAGCATGCGTCATTTCCAGCGAGAAAGCCTGTTAGCGGTCGCGGTACTTCGCGTCGGCTCACTTCGCCTGCGCCGCGCCAGATTTCCGGCGCAGCTTGTTCAGGTTCTCGCGGAAGACCGGCAGTTCCTTGCGGATGGCCTCGCGCAGTACGTCGGACTTGCCGAAGTTGCGCGGGACCAAGCCTTCCATCTTGGCCTGGTGGATGAGGGTGTCCAGCTCATCGTTCAGCGCCTTGTCGATCTTGACCGAGACGCTGACCAGCGAGGGCTCGGGGGTTAGGTTTTTCGTCGGTGGCATGGGGGAGCCTTGTTTTTACTTGCCTGTCTTACGTCTTACGTATTAAGAAGCCGGTAGGACGTCATTGGTAATCGGGAGGATAATGGCACATTGCTAAGTTGCCGATCTAGCCTCATCCGTCGCTAGCGAGCGCTGGCGACAAAAATTGAGGTGATGCGGACGGGAGAGCCCGCATCACCTCGTTGCCTGCGTCGGGACTTGCCCTGGAAAAGCCGTGCCCGGCGCAAACGGGAGAAGTGTATGCGCACATCTGGGAGGAACGCCAGAGGTCTATCTCGTCGCAGAGCGATTCGCTTGCCTGCGCAAATCGCCGCCGAGGGTCGCCATGACTGACCCGAATCGAAGCGACTCAACCAGCGAGCGCCAACCGCGGGCGCTCTATCTATTGTCCGGGATTGCGGTGTCGGAGCGGGCAGCCAGCTCGGTCCTGTTGGCGCTGTTTCCGCTGTACCTGAGCCAACACCTCGGATTTAGCGACGGCAGAGCGGTGCTCATTGCCGGGGTGTTCTCGGGCTTGGCCTATCTGGCGAGCCTGCTGGGGGGATACCTGGGCGATGGACCGCTAGGACTGACCAGGACGCTCCTCGTCGGAGCCTTGGCGATTGCTGTCGGCACGGGAGCGATGGCGCTGGACCAGCGGCAGTTGCTGTGGTGCACGCTGGCCTTGCTGGTGCTCGGAAACGGCTTGTTCAAACCGAGCGTGACGACGTTGGTTGGAAAGCTCTATCGCGCCAATGACGCACGCCGCGACGGTGGATTCGCAGTCTTCTACTTCGCAATCAACATCGGGTTTCTGATCGGACCGCTGGTGGGTGAGTGGTCGCGAGCTCGGTTCGACTGGCAGGCCGTGTTTGCTTCGGCGGCAGTGTTCATGATCCCGGCGCTGGTGCTGGCAGCCGTGGGCCGACGACGCATCGAGCGCAGTGCGATCTACGCTGCCGAATCAGCGGGCACCGCAGCGCCGGGGAGTGAGCAGGCACGCATTCGCGGCGCTGTCCTGCTGTGTGGCCTCGCCGTGCTGAGCTGGTTTGCCATCCAGCACAGCGTCGGTGCGCTCGTCCTGTTCGCGCAGGAGAACACGCGGCTACAGCTTGCGATGTGGGGCTGGGAGCTGACCTTGCGACCGGGCTACTTCACGGCGATCCATGGCGGTTTGGTGCTCGTCTTCCTGCCGCTGATGATGCGGCGCAGCCGTCGGCAGCGAACCCTCAAAACTGAACCCTCGACGGTGCTCAAGCTGATACGCGGCTTCATCTATCTGGCTGCAGCCTTCGCCCTGATGGGACTCGCCGGACTCCGCGGCGGTGACGCAGGCCGTGTTAGTCCGCTGTGGCTCGTCGGCTGCTACATCCTGATCACACCCGGCGAAATCTGGCTGTCGGCGATGGGGATGTCGCTGGTGACGCAGCTTGCGCCGTCGAGACTTGCCTCGCGCCTGGTCGGACTGTGGTTGGCATCGGTCGCCATCGGCAATGCGCTGGCCGGTGCCTTCGGTCTGCTTTGGTCGCACTGGCCACACCATCGCTACTTCGCGGTCGTCGCGCTGTGCTGCCTCGTGGGCGCGTGTGTGCTCTGGGCAAATCTTCGGCGGATGGAGGCCGTCCTCAGCAGTCGCTGACGCAGTGCTGCGTGGACTGCTGAAGCGTGCGGAGCGGCGGCTTTCCAAGTCGTTCCGCACGGATAGCCGCATAGGTGGTACATTCGATTCTGGCGGTCTCTGCCTTGTGTGCAGAGGCCGCTCTCTGGAGACGAACCATGCCCCGTCCGAAAGCCCCGCCGCGTGTCAACGGCCCGTACCCCGACCGGGACGGCACACGCTTTCGCGTCCGCATTTTTCACCACGACCTTCAGCGCCAAGACCTGTACTTCCACACCGAGAAGGAGGCGCTCGCCGCGATCGCCCAGGCCAAGCGCGAACTACAGGCCGTGCAGAGCCGCACCCTCGGCGATGTCATGCGCGAATACTTCGTCGAGAAAGAGCGCTCCGGCCGCTCCAAACCAGAGACGTGCCGCGAGCAGCACGCCCGCATCACCGTCTTCCTGCGCAAATACATCGATCAGGAGATCGCGCAGCTCACCCCCAGACGCGCCGCCGCGCTCTATCAAGAAGCCGTCGAGCGTCCCAGCCCCAAGACTGGCAAGCCGATGGCCGTCGCCTCGCACCGTTTCTACTTGGCGCTGGTCAAAGGTCTGTTCACCTGGGTCGTGCGCAAGGGGTACGCGAGCGTAAACGCCTTCGCCGACGTGCAGCCCGTGGGACGAGTCGAAGCAGGGAAGCCGCAGCTGCGCATCGAAGAGGCCAAGCTGTTCATCGACGAAGCACTGCGCCGATATGACCTAAAAGGGAGTGAGCTGGCGCTCGGCGCAGTGGTCGCGCTGCTGATGGGCCTGCGCGCGGGGGAAGTGCTCAAGCGCTGCGCCCGCGATGTCGACCGAGCCGGCCAGATCCTTTGGATCGACAGTGGCAAGACACGCAACGCGCGCCGATTCCTCGACGTGCCCGCGGTTCTTCAATCACGGCTCGCCAAGATTGCCACCCAGCGCCTGCCCGCCGAACCGCTGTTTGGCTTTGGCCGAACCGGCAAGCTCCGCCATCGTCAGGTCTTCTGGCGAGCCGTCGGAGACATCTGCCAGGCGGCAGGCATCCCGCGCGTCTGTCCACACAGCCTTCGCGGACTGTGGGCCACGCTCGGTGTGCAGTCGGGCGCAGTATCGCATGCCGTCGCCGCCAGTCTTGGGCATGGCTCGTTCAGTATGACCGAGCGGCACTACGCGCAGCCGGAGGCGGTCAGCGGGGCCAAGACGGCTCGCATGGTTGAGATGCTGAGCCTCGGCAGTGAGGGGGCAACAACAGAACCCCAGCAGGCTGCGGAGCAGCTACTCAAGAGCCTTCCGCGCGAAGTCTTGGACAGCCTTGTGACGCTGCACCATCGCAACGGGAAGTGACGCTCCCTCGCTGCGCCCAGCGTCCTGCTTATACGCGCTTCCGACGAGCAGCACCCTTCTGTGCCCTCTTCGGCGGCAGCGATGCAGGCCGCTTCCGCTTCGGCTCGATGTCTTCTTCGGCAGTCGCCAGTTGCTCGTATAGCTCGTGCAGCTTGGCTTGTAGCACAGCCTTGGGGGGCAGCACCGTCTGGTACTCGGCAACCAGCGCCGGCGACAGCGTGCGGCTGAGCGAATACTCGACGACCTCGGCATCCTTGGTGGCGCAGAGCAGAACGCCGATCGACGGGCGCTCGTGGGACTTCTTCACGTCGCGGTCCAGCGCCTCCAGGTAGAAGCTCAGCTTGCCGAGATCCTCGGGGCGGAACTCGCGCACCTTGAGTTCTATGGCGACCAGGCAGCACAGGCCACGGTGGAAGAACAGCAGGTCCAGGGCAAAGTCCTGCTTGCCGACCTGGACGGGGTACTCCGAGCCGACAAAGCAGAAGTCGCGGCCCAGCTCGGTGATGAAGCGTCCGAGGTTGCGCAGCAGGCCCCGGTGCAGATCCGCTTCGGTGTGCTCGTCGGGCAGTTCGAGGAACTCCAGCGAGTAGACATCTTTGAACAGCCCCATCGCGCCTGGATGTTCAGCCTGAAGCGCCGTCGAGAGAGCAGGCGGACTAACCACCGTGCGCTGAAACGCGCGGGCGCGACACTGTCGCTCCAGCTCTCGCTTGCCCCACCGCTCGGCAATCGCGCGGCGCATGTAAAACTCGCGCTCCTCGTCGAGCTTGCACTGACTCAGGATGATGAGGTGATGGCTCCACGACAATTGTCTCACCAGTGGCGAGACTTTCTCGTAATGGCGGTACGCCTCGAAGAACTGGCGCATGCGAAACAGGTTCGGGCGGGTGAAGCCGCGAATCCCCGGATACCGCCGCGCAATGGCCCGTGCCAGCTCGACGACGACGCCATCGCCCCACTCAGCGCTGGCAATCTTCTTGCTGATGTACTCGCCGACCTGCCAGTACAGGCTGACCAGCTCGACGTTGACAGCTTGGTAGGCGCGGCGTTTTGCCGCATCGATCAGTGACAGCACGTCGTCGAAGTCGGCCACTTGGGCGCTATCCACTGCTGACCGCGAGTGAACAGCCTCCGTCGGGAGCGCCTTAGTCCCCGTTGCCGCCATTCCTGCCAATCGCTGAGTTGTCACGACGGAAACTCCGACAGGCTCTGAATGGACTTCGCTGCGAACAGGATGTGGGTGCGATGCACGACGACAACCTACTGAATGCTGTGGCCATGCACAAGCTGACCACTGCGCCATCGGCAGGTGATTAGGCGTGCACCGTCTGAGACATCTGCCAAGCCGAGGGCGCGCACGAGTTCTCATACGTGGGGCACCCAAATTTCTCCTACCGGGTAGGACGGAATGCCGCTGGCAAAAATGAAGCCGCGTGACTATCCAGGAGATGATTTCGGGTCGCGCCCATGGCTATCCCGTTCGCGAATGCGGCCGTTTTCGCCATGAATGAACAGTTCGGTGCCCTGATTGCGGGTGATTTCACGCGCCCGCGCAATCGCTTCCTGTTGCGTCGAAACCACGGACGATGGCCGCTCCGCATTTTCGGCCTTGACGGCCCATCCGTTCGGATGAGGTACGACATGCTGGTTTCGTTTGGACATTAGTTTCTCCTTGGGTCTGGTTAGCACTTTGCTAAGGTTCAAATCCCTAGGCCGTACAGGTGCCGCTTTTTGCCATGGCGAAAAATTTTTCTTGGCCGGCCTATAGTGGGCAAGGAGACAGTGGCCTCTGGACAGCGCGGTCCTCGAACAATTCAAGCATGAGCTTCCTCGGGTCTATAAGCAGGTGCTGGCGCGGGCTGTAGGAATCGTGCGCGCAAAACGCCGGGGAGGGGACTGCGCGCTTCCCGAAGGACAGGGGGCCGCTGATCTGGTTCATGAAGCCGTGGAGAAGGTGCTCAGTGGGGAGCGCCAATGGGATCCGGTCAGCGTCCCTGATCTGCACGTATTCTTGACCGGGGTTGTTCGGAGCTTGGCGTTTCATCTCGTGACTGGCGGGTCGAGTCGAGAACTCGCCGTCGACGGTGTTGGACAATACATCGATCATGATGATGCTCCTCTGCCATCCCCAACTGCGGAGACACTGCTGATCGAGGCTGAGCGATGCGACGAGATAATGGGCGAAGCTTTTGCAGAGGCCGGAGAGGATGCCGTCCTTCAAAAGATGCTCGACGCCATCATGGCAGGATATGTGAAGGCTGATGAGATCGCTGAAGCCAGCGGCCTTACCCTGGCGGAGGTCTACGAAGGAAACCGAAGGCTGCACCGCCGCATGAAAGTTGTGGAACAGAAGAAACGGAGGCGGCCATGAAGAAGCGTACGCCCCCAAGTACGGCGCAAGAATTCGTCGCCCGGCTCGTGGAACTCGACAGCTCCGTGCCGCTGACCGACGAGGACGCTAATGCCATACTTCGCGAAGCAGGACTCGATCCTGCTCGTGAACTCAAACGAGCGATGGCGCTGGTCGAAGCCGAAGAACAACGACAACGGCAAGCGCGATTTGTCAAAGCTGACGCCGATCGCAGAGCTGCGCTGGCCAAGCTGACCCATCCGAAGCAGCAGCGATCACGTCAGCAGCTTCTGCAACGGCTCACAGAGATCAAGGGACTTGCGCCGCGCGAGGCTCAGCCCCAAGCATACTTCAAGAATTTCGAGGCGGCTTCGGCTGAGGATTTAGAGCGCATCGTTGCCGATTTCGAGCATCTGCTCGGACTTGATTCTGACGGTGAACACTAGGATGTCTGCTTGGGAGGACGCTGATGTTGCTCGCGGTGAACGAGCAGCCCGACAGTTACTGGCCGATCTGAAGATCAACCACCCTGTCGAAGTCGACATCGACACGCTGGCCTATATGCGTGGTGCCTTGGTGCGGGATATTCCCATGAACGGGGCGCAAGGCCGCAGTTGTCGCATCGGAGCTCGAGCGATCATTTCGGTCAACGAGCAGGTTACCTACGTGCCGCGGCGGCGATATGTTGTTGCTCACGAGCTAGGCCACCTGGAGATCCACCGAGACAAGAATCAATTGTCTCTGTGTGCCGAGGCGTCGATCAGCGAGCGCTATGATCAGGGTACTGAGCGGGAGGCGAACGCCTTTGCCAGTGCCTTGCTGATGCCTAAAGCACTATGGGACAAGCGCGTGGATGTGAAGACTCCTTCCCTCGATGTCGTGTCCAATCTCTCTCGTGAATTTCAAGTTAGCTTCACGGCTGCGGCCATTCGATTTGTCAAGTTGTGTCCTGAGCGTTGTGCCGCGGTGTTTTCTCAAGACAACCGGGTTGTCTGGGCAGCGCTGGGAACTGACTTTGGGTACTCGATTCGTCGTGATGACCAGCTCAGTACCTACACACTCGCGAGTGACTTCTTCAAAAAAGGTAGTGTGGCCGAACGCATGGAGACGATTTCCGCGCAGGGGTGGCTCGAGAGCCGACGGGTCGGACGCGACCATGATCTCAAGGAACAATGTCGAGTCATCTCTAGTATTGCAGCGACGCTCTCCTTACTGTGGATCCCGCCCGACTCCGATTTCTAGTCCATGAAAAAATGGCCCTGCATGGCGAATTTTTGCCGGGGTGCGGCCTTAGCTTAGTAGCAGCGCAGCATACGTGGCCAGGTTGTCCCGGATCTATCGAGCTGCGTGATCAAAATCCATCCATGGAGTCTAGAGCCGTGCAGTTACAAGGCGCAGTTATTCGAGAACAAGGTGAGACTTTCGCGGTCGTCGTCGTGCAGCGGCATGTGGTTGACAACCGATTAACGGCGGCGCGAGCGGTCAGCCAGTTCAGTGCAGTGTTTCCGGGCATGCCGGTGGTGCTAATGGCTCAGGATAGCCGGGGCACGCCGACGTACTACGGCCGCCAGGACATTGCTCGCTTCATGGCATCGGTGCCGCTTCGCGCGATCCCCTGGCGAACCTATACGGTGAACTGACCGCGCAGCGGACGCGATGCAGCCCATGCCAGGTTCTGAATCGCGCAGGCAACACTGCCAGCGTCAGAGAAAGCAACGATGAGTCACTACAAAACACTTGGCGTGAGTCAGGCGTCGAGCGCTCAAGATATCAAGTCGAGCTTCCGACGCCTGGCAAAAGAGAACCACCCCGACCGTCATCCGGGAGACCGAGCCAGGGAAGCCAAGTTCAAACAGATCGCCGCAGCATACGAGGTAGTGGGCGACCCAACTCGACGTGCAGCCTATGATGCAGCACAGCGCGCGAGAATCATCCCAAGCCAGCGCCCGCAGCCGCGCCCCGCGACGCCATGGCAGCCAGTGCCCCACATTTCACCCTTGGCTCAGCTACTGATGAAGCTTGCCGAACTGGCACTGCTCAGCATGATTGCCGATGCGCAACCGGCTTCGCGGTCGTCGACGCACCGTGGATATCACGGCTATCGTGGCAGGAAGTAACCGCTCCTTTGAGTCGAGGCACACAATGGCCGACCTTCATACCCGCATCAATTTCCGAGGCTACGCCGAGTATCAGGATCCCAATACTGGCGAGTGGATTCAGACGCACCGACGGGCGGCAGAGAAGAAGTACGGCGAGCTGCCTCCGAGCACCCACGTTCACCACCGCAACGGGGATAAGCTCGACAACCGATGGAGCAATCTGACCGTCGTGACCCCCTCGGTTCATGGACGCCTGCACAGCGACCCCTCTGCCTGCGATCGCTGCGGCCGCCATGGTCATTGGAAAGCGGACTGCTACGCGACGACAGATTTCAACGGCAACCGCATACGTCGCGGCCGCTAGCCGATCGCGTGGGCGGCGAGCACGCCGCGTGAACAGTTGATCTGCACGCCGATTGGGGGCTTACGGATTTTATGGAGCATAGTTCCTCTGGTGCTGCTGCCGAGCCGACGGGTGAGCCCGCGATGGCTACGTTCGAGAACAGTCAGGATGCATCGGCAGGCTGATTCGCTACTCAGCATCCGTCTCTGATAGCTGCGGTGAGTGCCGTCCGCTCAGCATCCGCCTACATGCCATCCATTCTCTGTCTTCTTCAATCACCTCTCCACATCGTTTCCATACGCAACCCATACGCACCCCCTCTAAGTAGCTGATTTCTCGACGAAAACTGCCCTCATTCCCTCAAGCCCGATAATGTCCTGCTGGCGGGAGGGGTGGAGTCGGCGCTGCCGTTTGTGAAGCTGGCGGACTTTGGGGTGTCGCTGCTGGTTTCCAAGGTGCAGACTTCGCCGCTGCCTCGGGCGTCGACGCAGCAGGCCAAGGCCGTCGCCGTCATTGATCCGCTCGAGGAGAGCATCGAGGTGCCGATTCCTGGCCGCGAGTGGTTAGATGCCGGGGATTCTGACGGTGAGTTCGACGGTGACTTTGGCGCCGATGCTGATACGGCGGACATCCCGATTACCCGTCGGTCGGGTCCTCAGGCTCAGGTGGTGGTAGCGAGTGGAGAGCGATCGGCGGGCGATGCCAGCGTGACCCTGCAAGCGAACCAGGGGGGCGGGGCGGCTCGGCGAGTGTCCTATCCGGACTCGCTGGCGGCCACTCCCGAGAGCACGGGGTCGGGGGTGCAGGAGTCGGTGACGCAGTCCGGGATCTTGATTGGCACGCCGATGTACATGGCTCCAGAGCTGTGGGACTCGGGGTCGCACCTGGCGCAGCCGTCGTCGGACTTGTTTAGCTTTGGCGTGATCGCATTCGAGCTGTTGACGAGCGTGCTGCCGTTTTTGCAGCCGCCGGTGTTCGCGAATGCCCAGAAGCAGCCGATGCGGATTGCGTCGCTGCGAACCTCGCGGTCGGAGCTGGATGCGCGGCTGTGTGCGCTGGTCGATAGCTGCTTGTCAGAAAGTCCGATGGCGCGTCCGACAGCGCGCGTGATCGTTCAGCAGCTTCGTGAGCTGGGGGCGCCGACGCCAATGTAGTCAGCCGATCAGCCGGTGAGCCAGTTCCACGCGCGACGAGCACCGCCCGCCACCGCAGACGCTCCATTTGCGACGGCACCACCGACAGCGCGAGCGCCACTTGCGACCGCACCACCAACGGCAGAGGCGCCACTTGCGACGGCACCACCGACAGCGCGAGCGCCACTTGCGACGGCACCACCAACCGCAGACGCTCCGTTTGCGACGGCGCTTCCGGCAGCACGGGCACCGTTTGCGACCATTCCGCCGACAGCAGACGCGCCATTTGCGACCGCACCACCGACGGCAGAGGCGCCGTTTGCGATGGCACGACCGGCGGTTCCGGCGGCGTTCGAGATGCCATTTATCGCTGAGCTACCGAGCGAGCGAGCGCCATCCCACAGCTGACCTCCGGCGTGCAGCGCCCCAGCCCCAGCGACGTTGAGGAAGCCGCCAGCCGCGCCAAGAGCACCCTGCCAGCCCAGGCCACCGATGTTCTGGGCCGCCCCGGAGACACCTTGCCAGGCTTCGCGACCAGTGTCTGCGAGCCAGCTGCCGGCGCCACTTATGCCCTGGCCGATGCCACGGGCCGCGTCACCGACGGAGTTCCAGTTGCGTGCTCCACCGACGAAGTTCGAGATGCCCTGACCCGCTTCGCCGGCCTTGTTGCCCGCCCAGTCGACGGCGTCCTGGCCCATCACGCGAGCGCCGAAGAAGCCCTGTAGGCCCTTGGCGAAGCCCTGCGCGTCTTCGGAATAGCGGCCACCGTTGGCGCCCATCTCGGCGCGGGTGTCGGCGACCAGGCGACGGTCATCTTCGCGGGTCGCGTTCAGGCCGTCCCAGGTGAACATATCGGCCATGCCCGCGTCGGCACCAAGGTGCTTGTGGTAGCCGTGGTCGTGACGCTGCGCCGCCGCATCCATGCCGTCGATCGCCTGGTAGCGCGGATTGTTCAGAAAATGCGGATCGAGATACGGATCGTAGTTCGGGTCACGCTGGCGCTGCTCGGCGATGTAGCCCGGTTCTTCGTGGTCCATTCGGTTGCCGGGGCCGGCCCAGTTGCCGTAGCCGACGAAGCGCTCGGCGGCGCTGGTTCGCCAGGAACTCTCGGAGTCGCCCTGTGTGTGATGGCCGTCGTAAGGCGTACTTTCGTATTCGGACACGGTATCCCCCTGGTCAGATGCGTCGGTGTGAGCCGAAAAATGGCACCCTGCGCACGCACAGAGGTTATCGGCGCAAGGAGGCGATGGTTGCCTTTCGAGCCGTCGCGGTCATGTACACTGTGCCCAGGAGTTGGGATGTCACTTCGCAGGGTATGGATCGGAATTACAGTCGGTGCGGTAGGTCTGGGCTCGCTGCTGTGGGCTCGTTCGAGGGACTCAGGGCAGGCCTCGACGGCGAAGACGGGAGACAGCGCCGCTCAAGGACAGGCGGGTGGGGCGGACAAGTCGGGGTGGGCGCGGGCGCGTCGGCTGGCGTCGCCTCTCGATCATCCGCGCGGGGTTGCCGTCGATGGAGAGTATGCCTACGTCGTTACCGGCGGCTTTGCGAAGGCCGAAAACGCGGTGCTGCGGATCGCAACGACGACGGGCGCAGTGGAGACGCTGGTGCGAGTGACGCAGGTCTTAAGCGGGGAGCTTGCCGTTGACGACAAGTATGTCTATTTCTCGACGGAAGCGGGCAATGGCATCCTGCGCGTCAGCAAGATTGGCGGGCCAGCAGTGATGGTGGTGGAAGCGACGCGACCTTTGCACCTGGCTGTCGACGAGACGCACGTTTATTTTTCGACCTTTGTGAAAGAGTCGCCGGGCGGATCGCTGCAGCGGGTTGCCAAGGCGGGCGGTAGCGCCGAGACACTGGCATCGGGCCAAGAGGGGATGGACCAGCTCGTCGTCGACCGTGACAGCGTGTTCTTCCGCAGCAACAGTGGCCTGTGGCGCGTCAGCAAGAGCGGTGGCCAGCCGGTGTGCTTGCTGCCCGCCAAGCCTGGCCACAACGTCGATCGACTCGTCGGAGATGCCAGCCACCTCTACTTTTTCATCGAGACGAGCAGCGCCGGCAAGTACGCCATCGCACGGCTCGGCAAGAGCGGCGGAACCCCCGAGACGATTGGACCGATCGCCAATCCGACGGCACGGCTCGCACTGTCCGACAGTCACGTCTACTTCTTTCGAGCCGCCAACCTGACCGACGATGCGCTTGCGAAAGTGGCAAAGGCGGGCGGTCCTCCCGAGCTGGTCGACGGCAGTGGCTACAGCACTGGCTATCTGACGGTGTCGCTTGGAGACGTGTACTTCACCGATGTAAACAGTCTGTATCGGGTTCCGAAGTAGGTGTAGGTGGCTCGCTGCGCGGCGGCTCTGTCCCCACACCCGTCGCGAGCGGTAACAGCAGCTTCAGCTCCGTCGTCATTCCCTCGGGACTACAGTCGGCAGACTGACTCTGGGCATCGACGAAAAACGGGGGCGCGGCGACGGTGTGAAGCTCTTGCCACTCGAGGAGAGACGCCCGGTCCAGCGGGGGGCCATCATCCTCGATCCGCAGCTCAATCAAGGGGGTGTTTTCCGACGAGGGGCCGGGCTGCAGGGTCAGACAGACACGGTGCTCCGGGGTGAGCCGGGCGACCGTCCGCAGCAGCCAGCGCGACAGCAAGATCGACAGCTCACTGCGTACGACCTGCACCGACAGCGGTGCGACGAGCAGCATCGCCGGTCGCAGCTCCGACGAGATCGGGCTTGGCTCTCGTCGATCGATCAGTCGGGGCCGCAGTCGATCCGCAAACAGCTGATATACGTCGACGAGCAGTGGCAACAGCGGTACCGCCACCGCCTCTCGCGAGCCAAGGTTGACGTAGCCACGCATCGCCCGCACCACGTCGCGTACTCGTCTGCCACCCCGCAGAAGAAGCGACACCATCTCTCGCTGTTCATCGAGTAGCTTGAGTGCGCGCTGACGAGCGGCGGGCTGAAGCGGCTGGTCCTGTGACAGTGTGCCCAGGCAGTCGGTAAGCTCTGCGTGGGCATCTTTGAGCGGGGCCACCAGCGCCACCATGCTGCTCACGGGGTTGTTGATCTCACTGGTCAAGCTGGCGACGACACTTCCAACGGCAGCGAGGCGCTCTCGACGGACCAGCTCATCACGGGCTTGCTGCAAGCTGGCGACGGCTTGCTTTAGCTCGGCATTGCGACGGGAAAGCTCGGCACTGCGACGGGCGACTTCACCCTCTAACTGTAGGTTCAGCTCGGTACTCGAGCGCAGCCGATCAAGCAGTGCCCGTCGCAGCCCTTCGAGTCGCAGCAGCACGGTCCACAGCTCTCCGGGCAGCGGCTCGCTGAGGAGCAGCCGATTCCACTCGCCCCGCGACAGCGCCAGCACCTGATCGCGGAGTCGCCGCAGCGGACGCACCCAGCCCGACCACAGCAAGATGGCTAGCCACGCGACCAGAGCAACCGCAACCGCCAAGACCAGCAGCCACATCGGGCGCGAGAGTTACACCGAAGTCCTGCTCTCTGTCCCCAAAAACGCGCGCTGGGTGCGTCCGGTCCGTAGCGTACTCAGCCACTTCGGGTAAGATAAGACGCATGAAGGCAACGCTTTTCTCTGTCCTCGCTCTCGTCGGAGCTTCGCTTGTTCCTGGTGCCGCCGAGGCGCAAAACTGTGTCGTACACTTCGCCGCTGGCCTGGCGCGGATCTCTGGTTCGGTTGCCAAGGCCACCACGCAGCCCGCCGCCGATGCAGAGGTCGACACCACATTTGGCCCTCGTCCTCAGCAGTGTGAAGCGGGCGCCTACGCGTCGTTTTTGGAGCGCTTCGAGGACTTCGGGCGCACCGCGATTCGGGCCGGCCAGCCTCGCAAGGGACCCAAGGGTGTGGTGATTCCTGGGAACGACAACCAGATGCGCTTGGCCATCTCGGTGTTCCGCAAGACCTCGCCTATCCGAGTGCCGCTCGCCGACTCGAAGGCCGGTGTCAGCCTCTTCAAACAGCTACGGAGCAACTTGAATGCCGTCGCTGATGATGCCGGCAATACCCCGATGATGGGGCTGTTCCTGGACTCGATCTCTGCGGTTGGTTCACCCGGTCCGATCGAGGAAACCGTTGCTGTCGGCCAGACTTCTAACACCGGTACCACTGGCAGCGTTGCCCACACCGGATCGACGCCTCCGGGGGGAGTGCAGCAGATTCGGGTGCCGATGGTTCCGCTTCCTTCATGGGCGGTCATCAAGCTGTACGAGGCACGGGATCTGTGCAAACCGCAAGACGTGGCAGGAATCCAGGTTCGACTCCAGGACGTGATCAACTGGATGGAGACGAACGGGCAGCTTCAGCCGTAGCGACTCCGTCCTTGCCTGTACCGCGCAGATCTGGGGCGGAAACTTCCGCCCATTCCCAACGACATATTGCGTTTTGATGCGGCCCCCAAAATGGTGGCGAAATGGCGCCGCATATTTACGCATTTTGTACGACTCAATTTCAATTTGACCAAAGTCCTCCTGTCGCCGTACGCTCGGGAGAGAACCTCTATTTAGGAATATTCGACGATGCACACCAAGACCGATATCTCGCTGCGTTCCGTGCCAATTCCTTCTTGCGGTAAAGCGATTTCCAAGTCATTTCCGCTGCTTGCATTTGTGGCGCTGGGCTTGTCATCGCTGCTGAGTACCGGCTGCTCAGAAACTCCGCTCGGGATGCCTTCCGACATGGCGGTGGCGCCCGCTCCCGATCTGGCTCTGCCCTATAACTACGTGCCTGCAACGATTCGGCAGATCGATCTTGATCCGGGGAATGGGCCGTTTGGAAATGGCGTCCGGGTCGTACTTGATCGAGTGGTCGCAGTGACCAAGGTTGACAAGTATGTGAACGCGACCAATCAGCAGTGTCGCTACCAGATCTGGCTGCAGGACGCGACGTGCACCACTCCGCCGTGCGGCATGGTGGCCAAGGTGATTGGACCGAAGGCACCGAGCGCAACCTCGAGTGGGAAGGACTGTCCATCGGCTGCGACGAGCGGCACGCTCCTAAATACGATCGGCAAAGGCGACAACGTACGGATTCGTGGTCGCATTGTGGTGGAAATCGACAGCGATCCACCCATGAGCGTCGTCGAGCATCAGCTCTTTGTAGAGTCCGTGGAGATCCTGTCCCAAGATCAGACTGTGACCCCGGTGATCATCTCGGACCCGACGGTGTTTGGACAGTTTGTGTCGCACATGGGACAGACCTGGAACAAGTACGAAGGAATGTCTGTGACGCTGCAGCCCACGGTGGGAGCGCTCCAGATCGCGAGCGTTGGTGGCAGTGGATTCCGTACCAATCCTGGCAACACCGACTGGGGCAACGTGTTCGATTCCGACTACTATCCCTCTGGAGCTGCCTCCTTCCCAATCGTTGGATCGATGTACCGAGCGATCTCTGGAGTGGTATCGACCCGTCACGGCGGCGAGATCATGCCAACGCGCAACAAAGACTTCGTTCCGTAGTGACGACTTTTCTGCGCGCGGGCAGGTAGGAATCAGCGCTGGGAAGGGGTCGCAGGTGCCAGGCGCAGCGGTAGATCTTGATGAATCCACAGCGGCAGCTTGCGATCGTTGTCAAAGACAATCACCAGCGATTTTCCGTCGGGACTTGTGGTCACTCCTTCTGGTTTTAGCCCAGGGAAGCGGCGCAAAAGATGCAAGCTTCCGTCCGTCTTTCGCCACCACAGCGCGCCCCCGCCATCAGCCGGCATCTTCTTGGGACTGTTGGCCAAAAGAACCAAGGAACCATCGGACAGAAAGCTCATGTCTGAGACGCCTTGGATGACCTTTCCGTTCTCTCCATCGACGAGGAGTGGCAGCTCAGCCCAGCGCTCGATCTGGCTCGGCGAAAGGACTCCTGACTTGAGCGCGGACAAGACCTCGCCAATGCGCAGAATGTAGGCCGCTCCCTTGGCATTCTGCGGAGCCTTCAGTCCCACGTAGAGCTGTCCGTTGTGGAAGGCCAGCGCTTCGATGTCAACAGCACTCCCTCCTACCACCGCAGACTCTGCAATCGCCTGCGCCAGATCGAGTGAGCCGAGGATCTTCAGCTCTCGTCCAACCAGGGACAGCTGATACAGCCGGCGACGCTTCTTTTTGTCGTGTCCTTTGCGATTGGCAGAGTGCGAAGTGGCCAGAAACAGACTGCCTTCCGGACCCTGACAGAGTGCCTCTGCATCGTTGAGCTGATCGAGTCCCACGATCGGAATCGGCTCACGATCGAACACTCCTGTGCGATCGAGCGCAAACAGCCACGGCGCGTGGTTGGTACCGCTCTCCTTTTCGCCGGTGTCATCACTTACGACCAGATAGCGAGAGAGCGTGGCACTCCACACGATTCCGGACGGCTCCGGCATGCTGGTGCGCGCAAGGAGTGTATCGGGAACGCTCAGCACTTTCGGTTCCGCGAGCAGCGCCAGCGCGACTGCCCAAGGAATGGTCAGGAGCTTAGTGATAGGAAACACGGAACGCCTCCCCTGGGAGCAGCGGTGTGGTCCCATCGACCTTGATCACAATCCGTCGACCCCACATCGGTACTGTGGGGCTTGGACGCGCGCGCACCGGAACTTCTTCGACCATCGGCGCCAGCTCGATCACCTGCGCTTTGAGTACCTTCAGGACGACTCCTATCTTGCGCAGCTCGACGGGCTGGCCCTTGGGATAGTGGGACACTTGGCGCTCTGGAACAAAGGCGACAATGTATCCAGGTCGCGTGGTCACAATCGTGAGGACCGGAGTTCCCGCTCCCAGCGTGTCTCCGGGGCGCTGCAGAATCGTTCCGACCACGCCATCGACCGGAGCGCGCAGAGTCAGCTCCGAGATGGCCAGCTCCAGCTCTGCCAGCTCCGCTTCCCGAACCGCAATCGCCACCCGATAGGGACTCAGTCTCTCGTCGAGCCGTCGCTCCTGATCGGACTTGGGACGAGGCCGGAGTCCTGCCAGCTCCAGCTCTCGCTGCGATCCTTTCGGTCGGGCCGACAGATCAGCAGACAGCGCACGCTGTTGCCGCTGCGCTTCCTCGACATCGGTGGCGCGAATCAGCTGCTTGCTCTTGAGCTTCTCCATCCGCTTCACTTGCTGATCATATACGCGCAGCTCGGCCCGCATTTTCTGGACATCGGCGTGGGCCCGCACCGCTTGAATCTGACCGCGCTGCAGCTGGGCATTCTGAAGATCCTGCTCGGCGATGAGCTGCGCTTTTGCTTGCTCCAGCTCTGCCTTCAGTCGGTTCTGTCGTAGCATCAGCGGTCGTGGATCAAGCTGGGCAAGCACATCCCCCGCTTTCACAGACTGCCCGAGCATGACGTGTAGTTCCTTGAGCCGACCCGCTTGCAGAGGTCCCACCGTGTGGATCAGCTCCTCGGCATAGCCGACGGTTGTGCCGGGACCCAGCGTCATTCCGCGCGACAAGACCCAGAATCCTGCGGCAGAGAGCGCGATCAGCAGCCAAGCCGGAATCCGGCTGAGCCCAGCGCTTATGATGTCCTTAAGGTTCAATCGATGTGTCCTGCATGAGCAGAGTCGCTCCGCTCACCCCAGAGATGGCACTCACAGACTTGAGAAGCTGACCCTTTTCCTTCACATTGCGGAGCTTCAGGTGATAGGCGTGTTCCTGGGTTCCGCCGCCGAGATCACGCATGCTTACCAGTACGAAGCTCGGTGCAAACTCACTGATTGCTTTGCC
The DNA here is from genome assembly GCA_016794465.1 of Myxococcales bacterium. Lineage (GTDB taxonomy): Bacteria > Myxococcota_A > Polyangia > Palsa-1104 > JAEUJZ01 > JAEUKA01. Next base: position 17,936 of record JAEUKA010000114.1, read on the forward strand.
AAGTGAGCGCTGCTCTTCTGGGGTGATCGGAACCTGAACGCGCAGCACTGCATTGTACAGTCGCCGCGAGCCATAGTCCGAAAACGACAGATAGGCCATCGCCAGACAGAACACCACGGTGCCCATAATAGCGACGGTAAAGGCCAGCACTCCGCACGCTACCCCAATGCTCAGCGTGGCAAACGCAAACATCAGATCACGGGTGTCTTTCAGGTTGGTACGGAAGCGAATCACTGTCAGCGCACCGACCAGACCAATGCCGCGTGCAACATCATCTCCAATCGCGAGCATCACGATCGCAGACACCACTCCCGCAATGGCCAGGGTGTTCGCAAAGCTGCGTACGTACGAAAGCCCACGATACGTAGAGACATACACCCACGACACCACCATCGACAGTGCGAAGGCCAGCAGCAGTGCCGCCAGAGCCAAATCCCAGCCAATTCTCGTCTCCATCCTAGGCCCCCCTTGTTGCGCGTGCGGGTGGCCACTGCGCAAGATCTGGCCCGATGAGTCCATCACTCCCAAGCTGATAGGACTGCATCGCCATCACGTATTTCGAGCTCGCTGAGATGGACAGCCGGAGCCTCTGGACCAGCTCTGAGGTCCACAGCGGTGCGATGCCACGGAACTTTAGCTCGATCAAGGTTGATGCTTGCGCCTCATAGTTCATCTGTCCACAGAGGTGAATCCATGCCTTGGGATCGCCTATCAGCGACGGACCGCGCGCCGGTTGATAACAGACATCGCGATCGAAAGTGAGCCGTACACCATCTGCCGGTTCGATCGAAGTGTACGCCTCTCGCGAGCAGGTGATGAGCACTTGCGGAGTCGCACGGAAGGTCATCATCAGGTACAGGAAGTGATCCAGTGTGCGCTGTTCATCCGCAGTCTTGAGCTTGAGATCGGGCGGAATCTCTCCGCGCAGCAGCGCTGGAACCATCTCCATCGGAACCACTGCGCGATCTTTAAAGGTGACGCGCTTGATCTTCCGCTTGACCTCTAGGAATGCTGGTCCCGACGGAGGATTTCCATACGCGCGAATCCGCAGCTTCGAGCGATCGGGAGCTCCCTGGACATGGAGCTCCATAAAATCTGCATCATCAGAGTCGAGATACAGAGACGTATTCCGCTGTCCTCCCTGCGCCCAGTCATCACAGACAAGATAGGGAGCCGTCAGCTCCAGCAGCTGCTTGGCTTGAGCATCCGTGACCCAGTACTTGTATTCAAAGCGCTCGAAGGAAGTCAGCTGCTTTTTCATCGCGGAACCTCCGTAAGCGGAGTCCCTACAGCCGCCTCCAGTGCCAGCCAAGCTCGACGGAGAGCCAGGCGCGCTTCGTTAAACTCACGCTGTCCGCGCAGTGCACTCTCTTCACTACTTAGGAGTGTCACCAGATCAATCTGTCCGTCTTTGAGCGCCAGCTCCATCAGCTGTTCATGCTCAGCAATCACGGGCAAGACATCGCGATGATAACGAAGCACAATGCTGCGCCGTGCGCTGACCTCTGCATACGCTGCGTACACACTCTGCTTCAGGTTCTGAAACGCGGCCTGGGCGAGAGCAAGCTCTAGATCCAGCTCGGCGCTGGTAACCTGAATCGGTCCACTGTTTAGGTTGAGTATGGGCAGCGGAATTTCGATTCCTACCAGGCCCTCATTGGGGTAGTTCACCGAGGTGGTGTGCCGGTAGCGACCGCTCAGCTCAAACCACGGCCAGCGCTTGGCCTTTTCAACCCGCACTGCTTGCTCGCGCTGCACGATGCGGGTCTGGGCCGCCTTCAGCGCCGGTCGTGCGAGCAGAGCCTGCTCTGCCAGTGCGTCTGGGTCGGCCAGCGTAGACAGCTCTAGCCCGGTCGGAATGCTGCCCCGAACAGAGAGCGGAGTGGCCGACAGAATCCCGAGCAGAGAGTGAAGTTGAGACTGCGACTCCGTTTGCCGCAGACTCAGCTCATCGAGATCGCGCTGCGCATACAGAGTTGACAGCTGCACCTGATTCAGCTCGATCCGGGTCGAGGAGCCGTGACCAACGCGGGTCTTGACCAGCTCCACCAGTCGCCGGCGCAGCGATAGCAGCTGGTCATACAGTCGGCGCTGTTCCTTAAGCAACAGCAGAGTCGTGTGGGCGAGTCGCACCTGGGTTGCGATCAGCCACTCCTGTTCTGCGATCTCGAAGCGAACTTGCTCGACATGTTGTATTTCCCATCACGTAAGCGACGGAAAACACTCAGCTAAGTGTATTGAAGGAAAGCTTGCGGAATGGCAGGAAATGCGGAGATCAGAGCTGTTGTGCTACCGTGCATCGCATGTCGGATACCGAGCAGCGGATGAGAGAATTCGTGTCATACGTTGGCACGCTTGATGGGGATGAGAAGGGAGAAGCCCAGGTCTACTGTAATCGCCTGTTTCTAGCGTTCGGCTGGCCTGGATACAAAGAAGCCGGCGCTCGGCTGGAGAGTCGTGTCTCCGTTTTCGGGAACCAAGGCAAGACGACCAAGAAATTCATCGACCTGCTTTGGCCATCCTCCCCTCCGTTGAGGTCAGGCTGTCTGATTGAGATGAAGCGTCGGGGCGAGAAGCTGGAGCAGCACCGGCAGCAAGCCTTCGAGTATTGGATCAACTCGGTTCCGCACCGGCCACGATACGTATTGCTGTGCAACTTTGACGAATTCTGGATTTACGATTTCGACCTACAGCTCTACGAACCTGTTGATCAACTTGCCATCAGCGAGCTGCCGGATCGCTACACCGCGCTGAACTTCCTATTCCGCGATGAAAAGAAGCCACAGTTTGGCAACGATCGCGTCGCCGTCACACGTGATGCCGCCGACAAGATGGCTACTATCTTTAACCGACTGGTAAGGCGGGGAATTGACCGCATTCAGGCGCAACGGTTCGTTCTTCAGTGCGTTGTCTGTCTCTTCGCTGAAGACATTTCGTTGCTTCCGAAAGGGCTCTTTACCGAGTTGGTAGACGATTGCGCGGCGGGCCATGACAACACGTTTGATCTCTTCGGCGCACTTTTTCGAGCCATGGACAATCCAGCCGGTCCAAAGGGAGGCCGGTTCAAAGGCGTACGCTATTTTAACGGTGGCCTCTTTTCGACGATCGAGCCGATCGAGTTGGATCAGGTTGAAGTCCAACTTTTAGCCGCTGCGGCGAAGGAGAACTGGTCGAAGGTACAGCCAGCGATTTTCGGTACTCTCTTCCAGAGCAGCATGGACCAAAAGGAGCGTCACGCCTTCGGAGCGCATTACACGAGTGAAGCAGATATCCAGAAGGTGGTTCTTCCAACGATTGTTCATCCGTGGAGAGAGCGGATCGCTGCGGCCAAAACAAGGGATGCGCTCCTCGCGTTACGGGGAGATCTAGAGCGATTTCAGGTGCTCGACCCGGCTTGTGGTAGTGGCAATTTCCTCTACGTGGCTTACAGAGAACTTGTGCGCGTTGAGATGGAGCTTGTAAATCGACTACGCACAGAGTATCCGTCTGCCACCAAGACTGGCAAAAAGGAGATTGCTGCGACATCTTTCGTTTCGATAAAACAGTTCCACGGGATCGATGTGATCGAGTTCGCAGTCGAGTTGGCAAAGGTCACGCTCCTACTCGGAAAAAAGCAAGCCTACGACGAAGTGAGCGGCTCCACGATTGGGCAACTTGGACTTTCATTGATGGAGGATCCACTTCCTCTTGATGATCTGAACCAAAATCTGGTCTGCGAGGACGCTCTCTTCGCTCCATGGCCGAAGGCCGATGCAATCATTGGCAATCCGCCCTACCAGTCGAAGAACAAGATGCAGAGTGAGTTGGGGGCTGCCTATGTACAGCGGCTGCGTGAACAATATCCGGACATGCCGGGACGGGCGGACTATTGCGTCTATTGGTTCCGTCGGGCACATGATGAACTGTCGGCGGGAGGTAGGGCTGGACTAGTCGGCACGAACACCATACGTCAGAACTACTCGCGTGAAGGTGGACTTGATTATATTGTTGCAAATGGCGGTACTATCGTTGAATCCGTATCTACTCAGGTTTGGTCCGGAGAAGCACAGGTCCACGTATCGATTGTCAATTGGGTGAAAGCCGCGGCCCAAGGTAAGAAGCTCTTAATGTGGCAGGACGGGGACGCGCTCGATAGTCCTTGGCGGAAGGAATTGCTTCTTGAGATAAACTCTGCTCTGTCCATCAATCCCGATTTGACCGCTGCTTGCGCTCTCCTCGTGAACTCGGCTTCGGGTGCTTGCTATCAAGGGCAAACGCACGGCCATGAGGGGTTCCTATTGGATTCAGATGAGGCCAGAGAGATGATCAAGGTGTCCAATTTGAATGCCGATGTCATTTTCCCATTTCTCATTGCTGACGAACTTATAGGTGGCAGAAATGGGGAGCCCACACGCTATGTAATCGACTTCCAGCACATGGATATTCATGCTGCGAGTAAGTACCGTGAGCCTTTTGCTCGAGTGAGATCACTTGTCTTACCGGACCGAAAAGAAGCGGCAGAGCGTGAGCGTAAGCGCAATGAAGAGGCCCGGAAGGACAACCCGAAGGCGCATGTCAATCGACATCATGAGATCTTCCTTGATCGATGGTGGCAGCTATCCTGGGGTCGCGGCGAGATGTTGGCAAAAATTGCAAAAATTCCTAGATACATCGCTTGTGGGCAGGTGACGAAGCGACCTATATTCGAGTTTGTAAGCTCGGCGATTCGCCCCAATGCGGCCTTGATGGTCTTCCCTCTCTGCGATGACTATTCGTTTGGCGTCCTTCAATCGGCAGTGCATTGGGAGTGGTTTACTGGGAACTGCTCGACACTTACTCGACGATTCCGGTACACGTCGGACACGGTTTTCGACACATTCCCGTGGCCACAAAGTCCGACGCATGTCCAGGCTAAGAACGTCGCAAAGGCAGCCGTCCAGCTCCGTACGGAGAGGGCCAAGGTCATGACGAAGTACGGCCTATCGCGCCGCGAGCTGTATCGTCAACTTGAGGAACCGGGCCGCAGCCCGATAAAAGATGCGCAGGCCGCACTCGATCAGTCCGTCCGTGACGCCTATGGGATGAAAGCGAAAGACCAAATCCTCGCTTTCTTGTTGGATCTCAATCGCGTGCTTGCTAAGGCCGAGGAGAGGGGTCAGCCAGTGCAAGGTCCGGGGCTACCGTCCTGTGTGAGCGACCAAGCCTTGTTCTGGTCATCGGACGCCATTCAGGCCCCCAGCCTGTAGGTTTCCCTGAAGCGCAACACCTGTCTCTGTCCTCCTACCATTCCGCAATGCTCAGACGATGATTCGGTTTTGCGGAACGGATTCGGTGGTCTTCTCAACGGGGAGCTAGTTCGACATGGGCTCTGGCCAAGGAGCGACTTGCTGACCACACCACCGGCTGCGGCGGCGCCCACTTGAGGGTGGTGGCAAAGCCCATCTGCGTCCCAGTCTGCACGTGGACCAGCTGAAACTGTAGCGATGGATTCTCAATCGCCGACGCGCTGACGATCTGGGCTTCCGCAACCGCTCTCTGTTTGCGAAACGCGCGCAGGCCGGGATTCTCTTTGAGTGCGCGCAGCACCGCTTCCTCTTCGCTCCATCCTTCGCTCTGCGGAGTGGTAGAAGCTGTGCTCTGAATCGTCACTGCGGCGGGCTCAGGGTGTGCTTCCGCTCCTTGTGCGACGTTACGTTCCGCACCCAAAAGGAGGAGCAAGGCAGTGACCTGAGATCGTCGCATCGGCTACCTAAACAGACTGTCCGGTCGAGGCGCATCCAGCGACGGCAGCTACGGAAGGGAGTCCGCAATCTGACCGCTCCGATCCCCCCTGCCACCCTAGAGACTGTGACCACGACAAAGCACTGCCAATTATACAAGCAACAAATGCGTGACTTCTAGGAGCTTCCGAGACGGATTTTGACGTTGATTGAAGCCTTCTTACGCCTACATGCGCGAAAGTCGCTCCAGCGAAGCCGGAGTGGGTGCGGATTACTGCGGGCGCAGTCGGCCCGTCGGAATGATCTGCTTGTACTGGGTAGGGCTCGACCACAGGAGCTTCGCCGACGCCACACCGGTACCTTCAAAGTACTCCAGCCTGATGGTGACTGGGACACCGGCCGTCATGTTGACAGGAACGCTCCATTCCGTAGCGGGCTGCGTCGCCCACTTGTCCAGCACCAGTACGCCATTGACCCAGAGTCGCACACCTTCATCGCTCTGTGTGTAGAGGGTGTATGTCTCTGTAAATCGCGGCACGATCTTGCCGGTCCAGCGGACCTGGAAGTTGTCGGCAGGAACGAGTGGATCGGGCGCGCTGGTGGTCCAGTCAAAGTTTACGGTCGGAGAGACATTGGTAGTCCGCAAGGTGGCCTTGGTAAAGTCACGGGTCGCGTCGCCAGCCGCAGTCTGAAAGTACTCTGCTTTCAGTCCGCAGCTGGCCGGCGTGCAGGTCGCAGAGTCCCCCAGATCCAGTACGTCCAGGTGCCGCAGATCTCCGAACGTCTGCATGTTGGCCAGCTCAGTGTAAAAGCTACAGACACTGGCGGCTGCCGGCGAGGATGCGTAGTCGGTGATGCTGAACGTATTGGCCGCTTCGATGACCTTCTTCTTGTACGCGGTTGGGTTGAGGGCGCCACTCGCATCGAGTGATACCAAGCGCGCGATCAGCTCAGCGCGGAAGGCCTTGATGAACGCATCCTTGAGTCGGTTGTACTGTGGGCCACCCGCCTCTCCGGTATAGAACGTCCGGCCCGCAGCCCAGCTGAACTGCTCACCGAACTCCCGATCTTTGTCTTGCGGAATCAGCAGCCACTTTCCGTCGGAGGCTCGCTGATATAGGAAGTGATTGTGGAACCCATCATCCCAAGGCTGGGCCCAGTTTCGGACGGCGATGTAGCCGAGCATCTTGGTAACGTCAAAGTTTGCTTGAAGGTACGCTCGCAGCGCGGTGAGATCTCCGCTGGCCACAATCTTGTTGACGGTTTCGATCATCGCCTGCAGCTTGGTGTGACCATCCCACTTGTACGTCTGGCGATCGTAGGTGTACTTGTAGCGATCGGCGAGCGTCCACATCGGACAGGTAGCATTGATGGTCAGCGGGGACTCATCCGAGACGCCCCACGGTCCTTCCACCGCGCCTGCGTTTCCATCTGCCTTGAACAGATCACCAACGCGCGAGTCCGTGCCGCGATAGCGCTTCATCATGTCGCCATCGATGTGTTCCAGATCGAGCATGTAGTGGTAGTAGCCACCGTTGACATGCAGGCGCGCGTACTTGGCCTTCTGCACCGGAACATCGACAGAGGGATCACCGTAGATTCGTTCTCCGAGGGTGTCATCCAGTCCCGGACACGCCTGATTCATCTTGTTCAGGTTCACTCGCTCGCGCTTCCCCTCAAATGGCGCGTACTCGGGGAAGTTGATCTTCCAGCTGAACACCGTGTACTTGGGACGATCGGGAAGCGGACTGATGGTGGTCTTGGTGACATCAAGCGGAATTCCGTTGGTGCGGTTCCAGCGACTGCCGCCATAGCGAACAAAGGTGTCGTAGACCATGCCTTCATGGACGAAGACCGCCGGGACGGTGGCATCCCAGGACGCACGGAGCTGGCAGCGGTTGGCATTGGAGCCTCCGGGGGCGACGCGCTTGTCATCTGGAGAGCTAAAGAAGACGTTGTCGTAGATCTGGTTCCAGTTCTCCTTTTTGATGAAGACTTGATAGATCGGCGCGGTGGTATTGACAGGCGGAGTCACAAAGTACGCCCACCAGCCAAGGGGATCGGAAGGACGCGGCGAGATGACCTCTGCACCGCTGCCTTTGTCGACGAGGATTCGATAGCGAACGATCGAGTTGTTGGGCTGCTTGGGAAGCGTCGCTTCGTAGAATCCGTTGAACGGTAGCAGCTCGACTGTATTTACTTTTTCGCCCGTGATCTGCACGTCATCGACAAACCACTGCAGCTGCGGACTGCGAATGGGCGCTAGGTTCGAGAACACCACGCTGATCTTGACGGTATCAGCCGAGCTGATGAGCAGATTGCCACTGGCCGGAGTGACCAGCTTGCGCTCTACGATCGTCGGTGGCACTCCTGACAGCGCGTTGGCTCGGCCCGGACTTGCCCCATCCAGAGGAGACGGAACCCAGTTTGCGATCTCGCGGCTTGGCACATCAGGACTCACCCGCTGCAGCGAGATTCCTTTGTACTGATGTTCTGCTAGCGTGGTCGGATTCGGGAGCTGCGCCAGCCACTCATCATCCGCACCCAGCGCGTCGGCACCGATCGACCAAGGGAACGCATCGTGATACTCCAGGGAATCAACCTGGGTGTTTTTGTTGTCCACCAGATTGATCACCGCGCCGCCGTTGTCGAGCTCTCCGGCGTAGTCTCCCAACAGCTCGGTGGCGCTTAATCCGTAGCTAGCAACACCGACGAGAGCAGTCTTGTTCTTGGCGATCACCGCATACCCTTTGGGAGCGATCGTCGTGCCTTCAGGAATCGTGTACTGCACCGCGCCAGCCAGCTGCCAACCTGACAAGTTCACTGCGGAATCGGTTCGATTGTAAAGCTCGATAAACTCGTGATGATCAACGTACGAATTTTCGGCAACGGGGTGATACATGATCTCGGAAAACACCACGCTGGGCGTGATCGCAGCGGGAGCAGGAGGGACTTCCACTCCGGTCATGTCCGTCGGGCTAGAGTCGCAGGCAGTACCAAACACCGCCAACATTCCGAAGAGCCAAGGCCGCCAGTGCGTGAAGCAACGCTGGTTCATGGGTAAGCCTCAAGATAGGGGTAAAGCGACGCGCTTTGGTCAGCATATCATGATGGCTTGTGGATACGGAATGCTGACGCTACAGAGCCTGTCAGGAAGGAAGAGCGGGTGCGGGTGCGGGCAGTGACTTCGGCTGGATCGGAGTCAGGGGAGGAGTCAGGATCGAATGGCGATCACATGCAACATCTTGAACTCACTGCCATCGGCGCGCTTTTGAGCGACGGGGACAGAGTCCCAGTCCATTCCGGCGGGTACCTCGACCGACATCCATCGGCCACTGCGATCGCCACGCTTCTGTCCCGCACCGAAGACTGTGAATCCAGCGTTTCGGAATGTCTGGATGGTGGTCAAGAGCGAGTACCCAGGCACAAGGTGAAGCTCAACTGCCCAGGCCTTCACCGACGGTAACTTTGCCAGAGACTCTGCCAGGACTTGGTACTCATGTCCTTCGATATCCAGCTTCACGATCGTTGCACTGGGACACAGCGTTGACAGTGTACCGGATGGTACGCGCAGATATTTCGCAGCAGCAGAACCGGAAGCAGAATCGAAAGCAGAAGGAGTCGCCACCACCACACTGTTGTGCGGCGTTCCTTCCGCGCTTCCTAACCGTAGCGTGACTTCCCCTTCCTGCGCAGACACGGCGCACTGCATCACCCGCCAGCGATCGGCAGCCTGCAAGCGGACGATGCGCTGCTCGATCTGCGCCACATTTTCGGCCAGCGGCTCCACGGAAAGCAGACTTCCCTGGCCTTGCAGGGCATGGAAGAAGAACTCTGACAGCTCACCGACATTGGCACCCACATCGACGATCACCGCCCCAGCCAAAGGGAGCGTCTCCGCATACCAGCGTTTCTGGGCCTCCATCTTACGAACCTCCGAAGTAACAGACCCCTTCTAGTACAGCCTTCGGGGGTTGGGAGTCTACAGGTGTGGGAGGGGTGGCTACGGCTCGGTCTTTTCCCACTGCTTGTGGCGCAGCTTGAACTTGTCAGGATAAGTAGTGTCATCGTCGCTGGGCGAGACTTGGCGCTTGTAGATTCGCTCGCCGCCTTTTTCATCGATCGACCACTTCTCATCCCACTTGTTGTTGCGGTTTAAGTCGACCTTGGCGCGGACGTACTTGCCGCCCTCTGCATACAGGTTGACCTTGTACGGACGATTGGGAGTGGCGTCCTTGATCTTGTCTCCGGACGGCGTCTGCTCAAACAGCTTGATGATTTCTTCGTCGAGAGGCCGCATCGGAAACGTCGCATGCGCTCCCGCGACTGTAGCCGCTTTGGGAGCTGCCGACTCTGGGCCGCGCTCTGCCTGCGCAGCCGGAGCTTCCTGTTTTTGTTCGGATTTCTGATCGGCTTTCTGTTCTGATTTTTGTTCCGGCTGTGCGGCCTGCGTGATCGCTGCCGGCTTGACATCCGACGCTGGGGCCGGCTGCTTGCCGCAGTAGTACAGCGAGCCAAACAGCCCCGACATCGACCCCGCAACCAGCAAATTCCGAAAGTGCGTGAACTTCATGACTGCCCTTATTCATTGTTCTGTGGCGACGTGGGACGGCTCATCAGCCCGCGCTCGATCGGCACCGTGCAGTAGCACAGCGGATACGGACACGGCACCGGCCCGTCATAGAGCGCAAACGAGTCCGAAAGGAAGTCGCCAAGCCGCTCCATTTTATGCCGACGGGCCGGGTAACAGCGATAGGCGATGCCGCGATCGTCGACAATGAAGTAGCTCCGGCCTGACCAGCACGGCTGTCCGGTGAAGCGGTGAGCGATCTGACCGGTGCGATTGTGTCCACCCAACTGCACCAGCTGCGCCTCTTCCTGAGGCGTGTAGGTGACAAGTCCTCCATCGAGCTTTTCGGGCTGGACCTTGAACACGACTCCCTTGTCCGCAAACCCAGTGGCCAGCTCGGCAAGCCGGGGCAGGGCGGACTGCGTCGCCACCGTGGTGACGTTGAGACTTGGCGCGGGCAGGCTGGGATCACGGGCAACGCTCAGCGCGTCGCGAAACCATCGAGCCTTATCAACAAACGCAGCGATATCGCTCACATACTCCAGGTGCAGGCTGCACGAAAACACCCCGACGCGACCCCGCGCCGCCGTCACAAATCCGAGCAGCTTCTGTTCACTCGCAGAGAAGTTGGTCACGATCGAGATCCGGTGCCCAAGCTCCGCCAAGCCGGCGGTGATCTCGTCGAGAGTTGGATGCACAAACGGCTCTCCCCCCGAGATCTTGACTTCCCATCGTCCCGGCAGCTTGGCAAAGCTGCGCAGAAAGCGTGGCGTATCGCGACTCCAGCGACCTCTGTCATCCATGAAGCGCTGCGTGCAGTAGGAGCAGCGATAGTTGCACGCGGTGTTGATGTTCCAAGACACCACACCTTCACTGGGCATCGGTGGCGCGCTGAAGGTCATCCCAGCAAGCCTCCACTGTGCAGTCTGGACAGCGGCACAAAGCTCTCTTTGGGAATCGATTCTTCGTCGCTGACGCTGATTCCTTCCTGATACTTTCGCTGCGCTGCCGAGATCCCTTCGATCATGCCGCGATTGGCCGGAACGGTACACGGACAGATGTCGTACGGACAGGGGGAAGCGGACTCCCAGCGCTTCAGGGTTCCTGCAAAGACGTTGCCAAGAAATCCTTGCTTGAAGCGCCGCGCGGTGCGACAGCTAAAGCCGTCTCCGTTTTGTAGCAAGACCAGATAGTCGACGCCGGCGTAACAGACCCGACCCTTGTAGCTGGGGGCCATGTTGGCGCGATCGGGAGTCGGAGTCTTGCCCACCAGCTCGCGGATGATCGCTTGATCTTCTTCGCTATATGAAGCAGTTCCAGCGCCTAATTTCATGATCTGCGGGAACAGCTGTAGGCCAGCGGACTCGACGATCTTTCGCGCGGCGAGCACGGCGGCAAGTCGCCCCGGAACCAGCACCGTGTTGACCGTCAGGTGGGCGCGCGGATCGAGCTTGTCGCGCAGCAGCGTGGCCTTCTCGACGAAGCTCTCTGGCGACGTAAACTCCAGGTGCAGGCTCGCCGATACCACTCCCAAGCGACCTTGGGTAAGGGAAGCGAAGCGCTCAATGATCGGCAGCGGTGCCGACAGGTTGGTCAGGACACTGATGGTATGCGGCGTGCGCTCGATCAGGCCCGGAATGATCCGCTCCATAAAGCCCCGGAACGCAAACGGCTCTCCGCCGGTCATCTTGATCTCAAACCGCTTGGGAAGCTGCGCAAAGAACTGGAGAAACTGCTCGACCTGCTCAGGACTGGGGTGACCGACGCGATAGACCTTGCTCTGAATGCAGTACGAGCAGTCGTAGTTACACGTTCCGCAGACTTGCCACTCTATCGTCGGCTGTCGAGCCAATCGCCTACTCCTTGTCCGTGGTGCGGTCGTTGCCACCGATTAGGACTGGTGTTTTTTGCCGATCACTTGATACAGACGCTCTTCTCCGAAGGTCTGTTTGAAGCGCTGCGAGAGGTTGTGGTTCATGTTGAACTTGCCGCACTGGTGACACGCTGGGAAGTACTCTCCCCGACGGAGCTGCGCGCGAACTTGGTTCCACCTTTGACCATCCCAGAGCTCAGGAAAGGGGCCATCGGACAGATTCCCAATCGCCACATCGGGACTACAGCAGTACAGCACGGTGCCATCGACCAGAATGCGCGCGTAGGAATAGCCCATGAAGCAGCCGATGTCTTCGATCGGTGCAGTGGCTTCTTCACCAGCGCGCAGCTGCTCGGAAAAGACCGCGAAGTTGGCCGAGACAGAGAGCCGCTCGGCCTCTGCTTTTGCCTGCGGCAGCCACTCGTGAAGGAGCTGCGTGCGCTGCGAGTCAGTGATCCGTACCGCTTCAGTTCCTTCGCGCAGACTCGCCAGCTTGAAGTTGACCTGATCGGCCGGATACTCCGCTGCTTGACGAATCATCGCGACCAGCTCATGCGCATTTTCGCGACAGATCACGTGGATGTGTTTGTAGCGAACCCCGGCTTCCCGAAACAGGCCGAGCATCTGCAAGACCCGGGACCACTCGTCGCTGACAAAGCTGGGATGGAACGCTCGATAGGCTTCCGGACTGGCGGCGTGAAGACCGATCAGCAGCTGATCGACTCCTAACGACAGGATACGCTCGGGATCGGCCGCGACCAAGTTGGTGATGATCGTAAGGTACAGTCCGCGCCGCTTGACCTCTGCAATCATGTCGTAGATCTCGGGGTGGGTGAACGGCTCGCCCATTCCCGACAGGATCACCGCGCGGAGTCCTCCCAGCTCACTCACTTCACCAAGGATGTCACAGACGGTGGCAGAGTCGATGCGCTGCCGCTTCCAGCGCTGCGGACGGGGGACGCGCAGGTGTGGCGAGTGATCCCAGCAGGTCACGCAGTTGGTGTTGCAGCCGTTGGTGATGTCGATGTGCAGGGTATCGGGTCCGGTCAGGGGTCGCCCGAGCTGCATTCCCAGAAGTCGTGGATCGACACGCTTCATTGAAGATTCCTTATCGCTGCGCTGACCAGCTCGCGCAGAGAGCCCGCAGGTCCGTCGTCCGCTTGGGCAATCGAGAAAGCGCGCACTCCTTGATACAGATCGTGACCGCGTGACTTCAGAGCTGACAGGAGTCGCTTGATCTCTGCCACTGACTGCGCAGCCGACAGACTCCGTTCTCCGGGGAGTTGCTTGAGCAAAGACAGCGCGCCCGGCCAGTCCGCAAAGGCTGCCAGCTGACCAATCAAGTCGGCCATGGCAGCGCCTTTCTCGTCGAGATCACCGCTTCCTAAGCGACCCCCAAGCTGCCGTAAAATGCGCAGCAGAGCCGGCTGGGGCAAGCGCACATGGCGACTTTGACGCAGCAGTGCCAGCGCAGTGTCGAGCGGAATCGCGGACTCTGCTTGTGCTTGGGAACAGAGTGCCTGCGCAACTTCGCAGACTTGTTCCAGCGCGACTTCTTCACGACCAAGCTCTGCCAAAAACAGATCATCCACAGCTTCTGCAGCGGCTCGAACTTGCGCGGACGGAATCAGCAGTTGCAGCAGCTGCTGGGCCGCTTCACGTGCATGATTGCTGGGAACCACTGTCGTCGCTGCGCGGGCTGCTTGGTGGCGCTTTTTATCATCCAGATAGGAGTCGATCGCTGCGTCTAAGCTGTGGACAAACGCCGGACTCCCGACCTCTTCCCGCAGGTGAAACGCGGCACCACACTGAGCAGCCAGATCGGCTCTCTTGTCTTGTTCATCGGCGATCTTTTCTTGCGGCAAAAAGATCGTTGGAACCCCCGCGTGCAGCAGCTCATGAAACGAGTTGTAGCCAGCTGAGCAGACCGCGAAGTCCATTCCGGACAGAAGCTCTGCCACGCCGGTCGTGGTCAGGAACGTCACGCGCGGACCATGCAGCGAAGGACCGCGATACAGAGGCCCAGCACCGACGACAAGATGCAGGTTGGGACGCCGCAGCAGGACTTCACAGACTGTGTGTAGGAGACTCTGGGCATGGCGATCGCCACCACCTCCGGCGGAGACATAGACCAGCAGCTGTTCGGGCGTTACCGCAAAGTGGGCACGGACTTTTTCACGCGGCCAGCACTCCACTTGCTCGCGAATCATCACCGGACCGATGTATTGAAGCTGTCCGTTGCGCAGTCCTTTCGGCGTCTCTTGCGACGCCTGCGGATACTCTGGAACCAAGATCAGATCGTACAGCGGCAGCATCGCGGCGAAGTCTGGACGTGATAGGAACTCCTCTTTCACCGATCGATGAATGAAGGCCTTGTGCCGACACAGATCCAGCGCCGACAGCAGCTCGCCAAAGGAGCCGCGCGGAAAGGTATCGACCAGGAACAGATCTGGCCGCAGAAGTCCCAAGGAATGCCACACCCACTGCTTGGCCAAGGCCAGATAGGTGATCTTGTCGATCCCGGTGTCTGTGACGATGGTCTTCGACGGTAACTTGAAGCTGGCGAAGCGCTCTGAAAACAGCAGACCGTCCGCTTCACTGCTGGTCAAAAAGTAGATCTCGGCGCGCAGATCCAGCACTTGGGTGTAGCGCCGCAGCCAGCGATTGATCGCACACAGCCGCGTCAGGTGCCCGGCACCCGAGCCATTGACCGCGTAGTTGACGATGCGCAGAGGACTTGCCATGGACGACCGGCTTAGGAATCGGAACAGAGTCCGCTTAGGAGAAGTCGTGGCGGTGATCGGACTGATAGGAATCCGAGGTGTGAATCACCGCGACTGCTGCGTCTGAGTCGTCAATGACCTCGAAGTCATCATCCACTACTTCGTCGGACTTTTGCTTGGGACGCTGATACTTGTAGGTCGGATGCAGCGCCTTGAAGTGGGCCACCTCATCGATGTAGTTGGCCTTGATTCTGCCGTCGGTGATAAGGTCCCACCACAGGAAGTCATCGTCCAGGCGCGCGTGCTCGTAGGAATGAAACGAGATGATCGTAGTCTGCGCTTGCCGCTGCCGTTCGAGCAGAGACATACAGCGCGTATTTCGCTGCGCTAGCTTGTCGAGTGTCTCACGCGGGAAGCGCTGACCGTAGTACTTCGGTCGCTGATATTTGTTGATGTCGCGCTGCAGCCGCGCCAACGACTGCTCCATCGCCGGTCGGCTGTTGTCGAGGAGCTGGTTCCCAGTCTGCCGCAGATACTCTGTCTGTTTGCGCAGTCCGTAGTACCGCTTGGCCATCATCTCGATCTGCGGCTCACGCTGCAGCCGGTCGCCAATCGCCGCAAAGTCCAGATCCGACAGATACCGCTCCAGCTGAATTCGCGCGACCCGCAGGAACTGATCGGGCAGCTTGCCCAGGATGACTGTCTGATCGTGGGTTCCGTCGCTGATGGCCTTCTGTTCGGCCACAAGGGAGTCGTGCTCGCGCTCGATGGCTTCGCCCGCTTGGACCTCTGCGCGCAGCTTGTCGAGCTTTTGATCGTAGACCGCGACTTCTTCCTTTGCATGCAGATACTCGCTGCGGACTTCGGCAAAGGTCTTCTGTCCTGCGAACTTGGCGACGATCTCATCGCCGGCTTTCCAGTCGCTAAAGTAGCTGAGTCGCCAGAACGGGACCGCATAGCTGGGCAGTCCGTACTCGACATCCAGCAGTCGCTGTAGCCGGGGATGAGCACACCGCGCAAGCACGTCGGCACCCGGCTGGCGAAACTCTTCCAGCTCCGCAATCTCGCGCACCAGCGTTCCGGTTCGTGGCGCGCGCAGCAGCAAGCGATTCTCGAAGATCGGCGTTCGTTCGATCTCGGCCACGCGCGCTTGGATCTGCTGACTGCGGGCGGCGATCTGGCCTCTGAGCTTCTCCTCGGCCCGTGCCAGCTCTGCCGCTGGACTCCGCGTTGCCAGGGTCGTGTAGCCAGTGAGGTTGACCGCAAAATCAATCGCCTGTGGCGACAGGTCGGCCAAGATCACCGCCGCCAGCTCGGAGAGTGCAGTCTCTGCGCGTGATACCAGCGATGACACTTCCCGACGATTTTCGGCCTGCTGCTGATTGAGGGTTTGCAGCGTCCCCTGCAGCTCTCGCTTGGTCTTTTCCGCTGCCATCAGATAGGCCTCGCGGCTGAGCATCTCGGCCATGGCTCGCTACACCTTTTGTCCGTTGCGCCGACGCAGCGCCACCTGCTCGAGGAATCGCTCGGCATGCAGCCGCAGCTCCTCCGCCGACTCGACCTCATACTCATCGACCAGCAGGATAAACAGCTCACCTTGGGCAATCCGCGCTTCGATCTGACCGATTATCTCGGCGCTGATCTCGGTGCGGTCGCCGGCCTCGGTGGTGATGAACTCGAAGCCCACCCGCGTCGCTGGATCGAAGCCATCGATGTGAAAGCGGATGATGCCTTCGGAAAATGCGAAGTTGTCGTGGATGTCGTAGCCGGCGGCCTGAAACGATTCTTTCAGAACCGCGCAGCCTTGGGATTCGGTGAGCATTTGGCCGTCATGGTATCGCGAAGGCCAAAGGGGGAGGAAGCGCTAGTTTTCGGACTCGATGACCCAAGTCTCGCCGGAGCGCAGCAGCTTGCTGATGTCGCCTTTGCCGCGAGTCGCGACCATCTTTTCCTTTTGCGCGTGGACCAGAGCCTCGTACGTCGGGCGCGTCACGTTGCGCAGCACCCCGAGCGGCACCGGATACTCTGGCCACTCCATCCGCGACAGCATGAACGCGTAGGCCGGGTTTTCCACAGTCTCGTCATGGACTGCGATCTCGGAGAGCGGGACCTTGCCTTCGCCCTCACCGACCTCGACGACCTCGGGAGAGAAGCTCTTGGTGATGCGGATGCCCTTGTCTTTGTTCTTCCCAAACAGCAGCGGCTTGCCATGCTCCAGGTAGAGAATCCGATCGGCCTTGGTGCTCTTGTCGGTGATGTGGATGAACGCGTCGTCGTTGAACACCGGGCAGTTTTGGTAGACCTCCAAGAGCGCCGTGCCTTGATGCTCACCGACGCGCTTTAGCATCTGCTGCATGTGGGCCAGCTCGGTATCAATCGAGCGCGCGATGAACGTACCCTCGGCGCCAATCACCACCGACAGCGTGCTGAACGGATGGTCGGCCAGGCCGCTCGGCGTCGACTTGGTCTTCTTGCCCAGCTCGGAAGTCGGCGAGGGCTGACCCTTGGTGAGTCCGTAGATCCGGTTGTTAAACAGGATGATCTTCAGTCCAATGTTGCGGCGCAGCGCGTGGATGAGGTGATTGCCGCCGATCGCCAGCGCATCGCCATCACCCGTCGCCACCCACACCGTCAGGTCCGGACGCGACAGCCGAATCCCGGTCGCAATCGTCGGCGCCCGACCGTGGATGGTGTGAAAGCCATAGGTGTTCATGTAGTACGGAAAGCGACTCGAGCAGCCGATTCCCGAGACAAACACGAACTTTTCGCGCGGGATGCCGAACTCCGGCATCACTTTTTGCACCTGGGCGAGGATCGCGTAGTCGCCGCAGCCCGGACACCAGCGCGGCTCTTGGTTCGAGACAAAGTCCTTCCGGCTGAGCGCCGGCTTGACGAGAGGAGCGTTTTCGGTCGTGGACATGGGGTACCTCTTCAGTCCTTACTTGCTGCCGCGAGGAGCGCGCTCGGCAATCGCCTGGCACAGCTCCGACACCTTGAACGGCTTGCCCTGAATCTTGTTCAGGCCCTCGGCATCGACGAGGAACTCGGCACGCAGGATGCGCACCAGCTGACCATTGTTCATCTCCGGCACGAGGATGCGCCTAAAGCCCTTCAGGTACGGCCCCAGGCGCGGATTGAGCGGATTGAGCCAGCGCAGATGCACACTCGACACCTTGTGGCCCTCGCGCTGCATCGTCTGCACCGCCTGAGTAATCGCGCCATACGTCGATCCCCAGCCCACCACCAGCAGATCTCCCTCGGGAGGCCCGCAGGCAATCAGCTCGCCGGCCTCGCGCGCAACCCCCGCCACCTTCGCGGCCCGCGTCTTTACCATCTGGTGGTGATTGTCCGGGTCATACGAGATGTTGCCGGTCAGGTTGTGCTTCTCGATGCCGCCGATGCGATGCTCCAGTCCCGCCGTACCCGGGCGCACCCACGCTCGAGCCAGCGACTCGGGATCGCGGTCATAGACCTGGAAGCCCGCCGGATCGGTGCGAAAGCTGGTCGGGAACTTCGGCAGACTCGACACATCCGGCACCTTCCACGGCTCCGAGCCATTGGCCAGATAGCCGTCAGTCAGCACAAACACCGGCGTCATGTACTTGATCGCGACCCGCACCGCTTCCAGCACCGTGAAGAAGCAGTCGCTCGGCGTCATCGCGGCCAGCACCGGCACCGGGCACTCACCGTGGCGTCCATACAGCGCCTGGAACAGGTCCGCTTGCTCGGTCTTGGTCGGCAGTCCGGTCGACGGTCCACCGCGCTGCACGTTGATGATCAGCAGCGGCAGCTCCAGCATCACCGCCAGACCGATCGCCTCTTGCTTGAGCGAGATCCCCGGTCCACTCGTCGCCGTCACCCCCAGCGAGCCCGAGTACGACGCCCCAATCGCCGAGCCCACGCCCGCGATCTCATCTTCCGCCTGGAACGTCGTCACCCCGTAGTGCAGATACGTCGACAGCTCGTGGAGGATGTCCGACGCTGGCGTAATCGGATAGCCACCGAAGAACACCGGCAGCTCGGCCAGCTGACCCGCGCAGACAATTCCCATCGCCGTCGCAGAGTTCCCGGTCACGTTGCGGTACAGCCCCGGCTCGATCTTGGCCGGACGAACGTGGAAGGTCTGACCAAACAGCTCGGTGTTTTCGCCGTAGCTGTAGCCGGCCTTGAAAGCGCGGATGTTGGCGTCGGCCAGCTCGGGCTTTTTGCCAAACTTTTCTTGGATTGATCGCAGCTCGCGCTCGGTTTCGCGCTGGTACATCCAGAACATCAGGCCCAGGGCCCAGAAGTTCTTGCAGCGACCGGCGTCCTTGGTGCCGAGGCTGCTGCCCTCCAGCGCCAGGCCGACCAGCTTGCTGATGTCGATCTTCACCAAGCGGTACTTTTCCAGGCTGCCGTCCTCGAGCGGATTGCTCGGATAACCGGCCAGCTCCAGGTTTTTGACGGTGAACGCCCCGGTGTTGACGATGAGGATGCCGCCGCTGATAAGGTCCGGCAGGTTCATCTTGAGCGCCGCCGGGTTCATCGCCACCAGCACGTCGGGTTGATCGCCGGGGGTGTAGACCTCCTGCGAGCCGAAGTTGATCTGGTAGCCCGAGACGCCCGCGAGCGTTCCAGCGGGGGCACGAATCTCTGCCGGATAGTCGGGCAGCGTCGCCAGGTCATTCAACGCCAGCGCACTGGCGCGCGTAAACTCGGTCCCGGTCAGCTGCATGCCGTCGCCGGAATCACCGCAGAAGCGAATTACCACCGACTCCACCACGGTCATCGGCGGTGGGCTGGGCGGCCTTACATCGGTGGCAGCGCCACTCTCGGTCTGTTCTTCAACTGACATCGGGTACCTACCTCACTCCTAGGTCACGCCCGCTAAGACCCCGTGTCGAAAGCATGGGCGTAAAAAATAGGTAAGACGGGCGCGGAATTTTCACAAGCTGGTTCGTGCACCCATTCAAATCAACGGGGTAGCACGCGTGCTAGCAGAACCGACAGCACGATGGCAAGCGCAAGCACCATCCACCATAGCCAGTCTGCCGATCGCTTCGCCACTGGCTCGGGGGTGGCAGGCTTGGGCTTCGGGGTCGGCGTCTTGAGGCTACGCAGCAGCACCCCAGGCGAGGAGTTGTAGTCGGTCTTGACGATCTCCATCGGCTCCCAGATCGGGTTGCTCTGGGCCGCGCTCTTCACCTGTCCGCTCGGCGTGCGAATCATCGTCGCCGCATCCGCCAGGCGCTGGGCTGCCGCCGCATCCGATCCCGAGGGTGACACCGGAGCCGGAGCCGGTGGCTCAGTCGGCGGTGGAGCGATCGCTTCGGCCACCAGCGCTTGCAGTCGTCCCGGCTTGCCCGCAAGGTCCGGCGACAACACCGGGCCACTGGCAGCCGTCGGAGCAGTAACCGTCGGGGCCAGCGCGTTGGGCTGACTGACCTCGCGGCTTCCGGCAGGTGCAGCGAGCGCGGCATCGGCTGGACTTCGTGCCGACTCAAGCGGCATCCGACCCGACTCGGCAAAGACGCGACCCGACTCGGCAAAGACGCGACCCGACTCTCCGAAGTAGCCCGGCTCTTGCACCTTGCCATCGACGGTGATCGCTTCCCCGCTCATCCACAACAGGCGCCGCAACAGGTCCGCCACCTGGGCCATCGTCGGACGCTCGGTCGGCTCTTTGGCCAGCATCTTCCAGCCCATCTCGATCAGCGGCGGCGGCAGGTTCGGCACCAAGTCCGACAGGCGCGGCGGCGGCTGCAGCATGTGCATCGCCAGGTAGTCGCCCGGCTCGACCGCCACAAACGGCGCCCGGCCCGACAGCATCTCGAACAAGATCACCCCCAGCGCATAGACATCGACCGGCGCCCCGATCCCTTTGCTGCCTCGGCACTGCTCCGGCGACATATACGCCGGGGTCCCCATGATGTAGTTGAGCTGGGTTCGCACCGCGCCGCGATACTCGTCGGCCATCTTGGCGATGCCAAAGTCGAGCAGCTTGATCCGCTCGCCCCCCGGCGCCTCGCTGTCTGGGACGACGAAGATGTTGTCTGGCTTGAGATCGCGGTGAACGATCTGCTTGTCGTGTGCCGCTGCCAGCGCCGAGGCGATCTGCCGACCAATCCGCAGCGCTTCCGGCAGGGGGATCTTTTTGTGCCGGTCGATGCGCTTCCACAGCGACTCGCCGTCCAGGTACTCCATCGCCAGGTAAGCAATCCCGCCTTCCTCGGCGCCGTAGTCGAAGACCCGAACGATCCCAGGATGGGCGATGAGGTTGGCGGCGCGCGCCTCGTTAAAGAAGCGGCCAGCAAGCTCGGGGTTGGCGGCGTACTCGGGGCGCAGCACTTTGATCGCGGCGCGGGCGGCAATGTCTTCGCGGACAGCCTCGTAGACCACACCCATGCCGCCTTCGCCAAGCTGACGGACCAGCCGATATTTTCCGATGCGCGAGCCAACCATGTTCGTAGTGGCCCGACGGCAGGAGCGTCAGCGCCAGCACATCAAAGCCAAAAATTGCTTGTCGATAATACTCTAAGCCGTTCGGCCCGCGATCGGCAGATCCAGTGCGCTGGCAAAAAGGTCCGACCACTGACTCTCTGCGGCGAGGCGCCAGCTGCGATAGGAGTGCGGCGCGGACAGAGGGCCACAGTTACAGCTTCATCTTCTCTACATCCCGCGCGAGCGCACTCGGTGCCAGATGGGAATAGACCAGACTCATCGCCAGCGACGAGTGCCCGAGCATGTCTTTCAGCGCCAGGATGCTGCCACCCTGTTCGATGAAGATCGACGCGAAGGTGTGTCTGAGTCCGTGCCAACCTCGCGCCAGCGGCTTGCATCCTGCGGTCTGTAGGAGTCGCGCCAGTCCGGTCCGGCAGTTGGTTCCGATGGGAACGACCTTCGCAGTCTTCGGACAGACTGCGCGCCAGTGTTCCAAGTCCTCTAGGAGTGCCGTAGGAATCGGCAGCGTGCGCGCTTTCCCATTCTTTGGGAGTGCCTCAAACGATCGCGCCACCGTCAGCCGTCGTCCCTTCAGATCCACATCCTCCCAGCGGAGTCCGAAGATCTCGCCGCGCCGCAGTCCCAAGCGCAGCGCGAGCGTGATGCCGATGAAAAGGGAGTGTGTGCGCGGACTCTTGGGAGCCTGCCGCTTCGCCTCCGCAAGCAGCGCGCTCGCTTCCTCGGTAGTCAGGCGTTCGTGGGAATACTCCAGGCGCGGGCGCACAATCTTGTACATTGGCGACTGCGCGATCAGATCCTGCTGCACTGCCCACGTCAGCGCCGCGCCCAGGGGTCGCATTGCCGAGCGCACCGTGTTTGGTTTGTAGCGCAGGCTCAGCTTGTCGCGTGCGTTTTCAATGTCACGCCGCCGCAGCTTGTCAATGCGCAGGGTCCCAATCAGCGGCAAGATGCGGTTCAGCCCCGACGATGCCGAGCGACGATACTCCTTTTCACTTTTGGCGCGCGGATGCGCCACGTTCAGGAATCGACTGCACAGCTCCGCGACCGTGATCTTGCTCTGCGGTTCCGGAACGCCACTTTCACCGCGCGCGATCTGCGCCTCGATCTGAAGCAACATGCGCCTCGCTTCGTTGTGCGTCGGCTGCTTGCTCGCTTTGATTCGCCGCTTGCCGTCTGCATCGTAGTAGCGGATGTACCAGCCGATGAACTTCCCATTGTTCTGCCGCTTGATTACTTCGCCCATCGCGCGCCGCTCCTTGGGATGATCCCACCGTGATCCCGTAGGCCCAGGTGGGTCCTCCTCTAGGGTGAGGGACACGGCAGCCAAGCCAGGATCTCCCAGCGTCGGAGCTTAGCATAATTGTTAAGTTTTTTGGTAATTTTGAATACATCTGCAAGATCTACGAAGGCTGCTGGAACAGGGACGGGATAGGTTACGTTTGCAGGGGTTTTGATCCTGGTTTTGATCCCGCGTTACGAAGGCGTGGGTATTCCTGCTCTGCCGCCTGGACTTGGCTTGCAGAGACTCGGACCTTCTTACTTCTTGCTCGCGAGGAAGCGGTTCATGAAGACGGCGCTCTGGTCCCAGCCGGCGCGCAGCTGCTTCTCGGTCGAGCTTTCGATCAGGCCGCCGATGCCAAAGATCTTCGCTTCCATCTCTAGCTGGGCGATGCGGCGGACCTTGCTGTCGCCGATCGGCTCGATCCGCATCGTGCCTTCCTGGCGCAGCTTGTCGGCCATCGTGCTCGGCGTCATCTTGAACCGCCACACCCCCGTCGCCTTGGTGAACGTGCCGTCTTCGGTGAAGCGAAAGTTCGAGCCGAGCAGCTTGGCGACCGGACCCGGCATGTCCATCTTCGGCTGACCGGCGACCTTGCGGGTGATGGTCGTCTCGGTTTCCTTCTGCTCGAGGATCGAGAACTCGGGGAAGTGAAGCTCACGCAGGAACAGCTGCTCGTTGTAGTCCTTGTCGAAGAAGGTCTTCCAGAATGTCTCGGCGTTGCAGTTGATCTCGTGCGTCACGGTGAACTTGCCCATGGTGTCTCCCTTGCGGTTCGCAGTTGCGGCGTACGTACCCTGCCATGCTACGCCGAAACGCCCCGGCCCTACGCCTTGGCGGATTTGATGAGGGGGCGGCGGGGCTAGCTTTTGGCGGACTTGGTGAGGAGGTCGCGCAGCACGGTGTGGAGGATGCCGCCGTTTTGGTAGTAGCGGACATCGACGGGGGTGTCGAGGCGCGAGCGCGCGGTGAAGTGGAGGCGGCTGCCGTCCTCGCGCTCGGCGGTGACGGTGATGGGCTGGCGGGGGAGCAGCTCGGTGGGCATCTCGATGTGGTACGTCTCGCGACCCGTGAGCCCGAGCTTTTCGGCGTTCTGACCGTCCGTGAAGACCAGTGGCAGCACGCCCATGCCGACCAAGTTGGCGCGGTGGATGCGCTCGAAGCTCTCGGCGATGACGGCGCGGACGCCGAGCAGCAGCGTGCCCTTGGCCGCCCAGTCGCGCGAGCTACCGGTGCCGTACTCCTTGCCGGCGAGGATGATGAGCGGCACTTGGTCCTGCTGATAGCGCACCGAGGCGTCGTAGATGGACATTCGCTCGCCGCTCGGTAGGTGGGTGGTGACGCCGCCCTCGACGCCGGGGACCAGCTGGTTCTTGAGCCGGATGTTGGCGAAGGTGCCACGGACCATCACCCGGTCGTTGCCGCGCCGGGCGCCGAACGAGTTGAAGTCGACCTTGCGGATGCCGCTGCCGCGCAGGTACTCGCCCGCCGGGCCCTTCTCGGGGATGTCGCCCGCCGGCGAGATGTGGTCGGTGGTCACCGAGTCGCTAAGCAGCGCCAGCACCCGCGCCGAGACAATCGGGCGGATCGCGTCGGGCGTGCGGCCCATGGTCTGGAAGAACGGCGGCTCTTGGATGTACGTCGAGGTGTCGTCAAAGCTGTACAGGTCGCCCTCGTCGTTGCCGGCAATCGCCTTCCAGTCGGCACCGCCATCGAAGACCGAGCCGTAGCTGGCTTGGAACATCGCAGGGGTGATGACGCTCGACACAATCGCCTCGACCTCGGCGGCGGTCGGCCAGATGTCTTTCAGGTAGACCGGCTGACCGGCGGTGCTGTGGCCGACAGGCTCGCGGCTCAGGTCGCGATCCACGGTGCCGGCCAGCGCATAGGCGACCACCAGCGGCGGCGAGGCAAGGTAGTTGGCCTTGATGGCCGAGTGGATGCGGCCCTCGAAGTTGCGGTTGCCGGACAGGACGGCGGCGGCGACCAGGCCCTGCTGGGTGACGGCTTGCTCGATCTCGGGTGCAAGCGGGCCGCTGTTGCCGATGCAGGTGGTGCAGCCGTAGCCGACGACGTGGAAGCCGAGCTGCTCTAGGTACGGAAGCAGGCCCGAGCGGGTCAGGTACTCGGTGACGACGCGGCTGCCGGGGGCGAGGCTGGTCTTGACGTGGGGCGACACGGCCAGGCCCGCTGCGACCGCTTTCTTGGCGAGCAGGCCAGCGGCAATCAGCACCGAGGCGTTCGAGGTGTTGGTGCAGCTGGTGATGGCGGCAATCAGGACCGCGCCGTGGCCAAGGGATGCCGACGTGCCGCTCGGGAGCTGGGTGGCGACGGTCTTGCCCTGGTCGGCGGCGGCGATGCCAAAGCCCTGCTCTTTGACCGGGGCGGCGAGCGCCTTGCGGAAGCTCGACTGCATGGCGTGCAGCGGGACACGGTCTTGCGGACGCTTCGGGCCGGCCAGGCTGGGCTCGACCGTGGACAGGTCCAGCTCGACGGTGTCGGTGAAGATCGGGTCGGCCATGTCATCGGTGCGCCACAGCCCTTGCGCTTTGTAGTAGCGCTCGCAGCGGTCGATGACCTCGGCGGGGCGGTTGGTCGTGCGCAGGTAGT
Source organism: Myxococcales bacterium (assembly GCA_016794465.1). Taxonomy (GTDB): domain Bacteria; phylum Myxococcota_A; class Polyangia; order Palsa-1104; family JAEUJZ01; genus JAEUKA01. The sequence continues at coordinate 43,131 of JAEUKA010000114.1, forward strand.
CGAGGGTGACTTGGTCAAACGGGAAGAAGCCGCAGGTCGCGCCGTACTCGGGGGCCATGTTGGCGATGGTGGCACGGTCGAACAGCGACAGGGCCGACACGCCGGGGCCATAGAACTCGACGAACTTGTCCACCACGCCCTTCTTGCGCAGAAGCTGCGTGATCGTCAGCGTCAGGTCGGTCGCCGTCACCCCCGCCGGCAGCGTCCCCGTCAGCCGACAGCCAATCACCTGCGGCGTCAGCATGAACAGCGGCTGCCCCAGCATCACCGCCTCGGCCTCGATGCCCCCCACGCCCCAGCCGAGCACGCCCAGCCCGTTGATCATCGTCGTGTGCGAGTCGGTGCCCACCACGGTATCGGGGAATGCCAGCAGCTCGCCGTCGCGGTCCCGGACGCGGGTCAGCACCCCTTGCGCCAGGTACTCGAGGTTGACCTGGTGGACGATGCCGGTCGCCGGCGGGACGACGCGGAAGTTGCGCACCGACTTTTGGCCCCAGCGCATGAAGGTGTAGCGCTCGCGGTTGCGCTGATACTCCAGCTGGACGTTGCGAGCCAGCGAGTCCGCCGTCCCCGCAAAGTCCACCTGCACCGAGTGGTCAATCACCAGATCCACCGGCACCAGCGGGTTGATCTGCTGCGGATCTCCCCCGAGCCGCGCCACCGCCGCCCGCATCGCCGCAATGTCCACCAGCACCGGCACCCCCGTGAAGTCCTGCAAGATCACCCGCGACGGCATAAACGGCAGCTCGACCTGCGCCGGGGCCTGCGCGTTCCAGGTCGCCAGGCGGCGGACATCGTCCTCGGTGACGATGAAGCCATCGCAGTTGCGCAGCAGCGACTCGAGCAGCACCCGAATCGAAAACGGCAGCCGGTCAAAGTCGGGATTCAGCGAGCGCAGCGCAGACAGCTGATAGATGCCCAGCGGTCCAGACTGCGTATCAAGGCGGGTAAAAGCAGAGAACGAGTCGTTGGTGGTCGTCATGGCCCGCATGCTACCAAGCCCACCCGGCCAACGTCTACGCCAGGAGGAGCGGTGCTGGGGCCGTGTGACGCGGTGTTTGGGGGTGTAGCGGGCCGTGCCAGGGGGGCGTGGCGCAGTGCCGGGACCGCCGCAGGGGTGTGCAGCCGGCCTGTTAAGCGCGCTTTTTTCGCTCTTCCAGGGTGGCCAAAAGGAGGGGGATGGCCTGGAAGTCTTTGTCTCTGCCGGCCTCAGTCTTGACCTGGATCAGCATAGGCAGGTCCAGCGCGAGCACCCGCAGGTCCCGCTCGACGATTTCTCGGGCATGCGGGGCCAGCTCCTCGTAGCCGCGCTGGCCAGAGATCTCACACAGAACATCTAGCTTCCCGAGCGTGGTCCGCAGCAGCAGATGACCGTGCCCCGCTAGATCCGAGGGCCGTGGTCGCAGCTTGCGTCGCATCAGGTCATTGCGGAAGTGAGCGTCCAGGCTGTCGAGGACCCCCATCAGCCGTTCGATGTTCTCTGGCGTTCGCCTGTGAACCACGTCGATGTCATCGGTGCGGTACACGACATCATTGAGAATCGCAGCGACACCCCCAACGACGACAAACTCCACTTTTGCAGCAGCGAGCCTGGCGAGAAGCTCGGTCCAGTTCTCTTCGAGTCTGCTCATGGTGTGCCTACGCGACCTGGCTGAGGGTGGCGCGCAGGGCTGCTTCATTGCTGACCAGTTGCTCGGCGCGTGCCAGGTTTTCCAGCGGCGAGCGGTCCAGTGCATCCCAGATGAGGGTCCGGTCCACGTCGGCCACAGCGGCGATGACCTCGGGCCGGTTCGCCATCAGCCAGTCCAGGGCCTGCGCCACCTCGGGGATGGCTGCGGGGTCAAGGTGGCGAAACACCTCCTCGGCGCCTGCACAGCCCTCATCCGGTACGACAATCGGGGGCCGCTTCGGCGTGGGCAGCTTGGCCACGAATGCAACGCGCTCAGCGAGGCGATGGTCGTCATCCATAAACCGACCCTGCCACAGGCCCAGCAGCGGTACAAGCGCCACGCTCAGACCCAACCAGCCACCCAAGCTGGGGCCGCGTGGCGCGGTGTTGGGGGGTGCGTGGCGCGGTGCTGGGGCCGCGAGACGCGGTGCTGGGGGGTGCGTGGCGCGGTGCTGGGGGGTGCGTGGCGCGGTGCTGGGGCCGCGAGACGCGGTGTTGGGGGGTGCGTGGCGCGGTGCTGGGACCGCGAGACGCGGTGCTGGGGGGTGCGTGGCGCGGTGTTGGGGGGTGCGTGGCGCGGTGCTGGGACCGCGTGACGCAGTGTTGGGGGGTGCGTGGCGCGGTGCTGGGACCGCGTGGCGCGGTGCGGGGGGGCGGGTTAGGGCTTGGGAGGGGTGGTTTTCTTGGGGCGGCGGCGGGCGGTGGCTTTGCCGGACTGGCCGACGTAGTCGAGCACCGGCTGGAACGGCGCCGCCAGGCTCGGATCGATCTTCGACTGGGCGGTGACTTGGTCTTTGACCTGGCGGATCAGCGACCAGGCCTCGGCGTCGAACAGCAGGTTCGCTTGCTGCACGGTGGTGCGCAGCACGTCGAGGTCCCGCACCACCGCGTCCATTCCCTCGGCACGCTGGCCCGCTTCCCGCAGCGCCTTGGCCGTCACACTCGGCGGCAGGGTCAGCAGCTTGCCGACCTTTTCGATGGCCGACGCCGCTTGCTCACAGGCGCTGCCAATCCCGCTCGGAGGCTTCGGCAGCCGCTGGACTTCCTCGGGGGACAGCTTGCCCGCCTCCTTGGGCGGGGTCAGCTCCTTGGGAATCGCGATCGACACTTTGCCGTGCTTCAGGTCTGCCATGGACATGGACTCCTTTTGGGCCGCGACTATAGCCGAAGTCGCTTACAGCGAAAGGCTGAAGCTGCGTAGCCAGAGCTCGACGGACAGGGCTTTCCAGGCGGCATGACTGGTCGCGGGGGAGGCGCCGGGACTCGCCACGGCAGCGGCCAGCCCACGCACATCCAGCAGCCCCGCCCGCCCAAGCTGCGAGTCGGCACAGACCAGCTCCCACAGCGGCAAAAGCGGCCCTTGCAGGTAGCGCAGCTCCGGCGCGCCAAAGCCGATCTTGTCGCGGCGGGCGGCAATCGCCGGCGGCAGCACGTCACCCAGGCTGTCCCGCAGCAGCGCCTTGGTCCGCCCGTCATGCACCAGCCACTCGGGCCGGGCGGCCAGGCACAGCTCGACCAGGCGGTGATCCAGGAACGGCGCCCGCGACTCGATGCCCGCCGCCATGCTGCTGCGATCCTCGGTGCGCAGGATCGCCCGCAGCGATGACCCCGTCAGCAGCCGATACAGGTAGCCGTGCAGCAGCGACTGCTCGTCCCGCTCCTCGCCGAGCGGCCCCCCCGCCACCAGCGCCGGCACCCCCAGCGAGTGCAGCGCAAAGAACGGCGCCTGCCGAAACGCCCGCTGCCACTTCAGGTCCAGCAGCCCCCGCGACAGCTCCAGCGGCAGGGCATGGCGCAGCGCCAGCCACCCCGACTGGGCCAGCGCGTGCACCAGCTGGGACCCAGGCAGCTGACTGTGGGCCAGCTCGTGCCGAAGCTGGGGCAGCCGCCCGCGCCGCAGCAGCTCGGCGTACAGCCACGGTCGCGAGCCACCATAGCCGGTCAGCGCCTCGTCGGCCCCTTGACCCGAGATCGCGACCTTCAGGCCGTGCTGCTGGACCAGCCGGAACACGCACGCCTGGGCAAAGACGCTGGCGCCGCCGGTCGGCTCGTCCTGCTCGTGGACAAAGCGCAAGAAGGCGTCGCGGGTCAGGTGGTCTTCGGGGACGACGCGCCAGTGAGGCAGGGGCAGGGTAGCGGGTCGGGCCGTCGCGGTCAGGACGGCGTCGATGAAGGCGCGCTCGTCACAGGGATCGCCGGGGCGGTGGATGGCCGAAAACGTCGGCAGCGGCACCCCCAAGCGGTGCGCCAGGCAGACCAGCGCCGAGCTGTCCATCCCCCCCGAGAGCAGCGCGCCGACCGGCACCTCGCAGTCGAGCCGCAGCTGCAGGGCGGTCGTCAGGCGCTGCCGAAACGCGTCCAGAAACTCCCCGCGCTGCCGAGGCGCCAAAGGATCGGGCCGCAGGGTGTAGTAGTACGTCCGCGTCGGCGAGGGCAGCGGCAGGGCCGGGCGCGACAGGCGAAACTGGAGCAGCTCAGCGGGGGCGACGCGGCGGATGTCAGCAAAGAAGGTGGCATCCCCCGACTCCTGCTCGGCATCGGCCAGGTAGCGCGCCAGCGTCCCGCGATCGACCGAGAGCGACAGGCCCAGCCGCCGCGCCCCCACGACGATCGCCTTCGGCTCCGAGGCGACCAGCAGCAGCTCCCGCCGCCGCAGGTAATACAGCGGCTTCTTGCCAAAGCGGTCACGCGCCAGCGACAGCGTCTGCTCCGCCGCATCCCACAGCACCAGCGCCAGTGGCCCCTCGACCGCCTGCAGCGCCCGCACAAGCCCCAGGTGCTGGATGCTCGCCAGCAGCACCTCAGTATCCGAGTCGGTCGCAAAGGCCTCGCCTGCCGCCTGCCACTGCGCCCGCAGCGCCCGGTGGTTGTAGACCTCGCCGTTCCACGACAGCGCCAGCGCCCCCCGCCGCATCGGCTGCGCCCCCCCCGCCGTCTGATCGACAATCGCCAGCCGCCGATGACCCAGGCTCAGCCCCGGCCCGTGCAGCTCCTGCGGCCCGTGCAGCCCAATCGGCGTACTCCACAGCCCGTGCCCATCGGGCCCCCGGTGCGAGAGGGCCGCCGTCATCGCCGAACAGAGCGCCTCCCGCTCCGCCAGCGGCAACAGCCCAACCACGGCAGCAACACCACACATGACAGGGATGGTACTAAACCGAGTCCCCTACAAAGCCAACAGATTGAGTCCTGAGCTGTGGGGCCGACCGGAGAGCTTTTTTTCGGGTCGCCTGCGACACGACAAAAAAGTCTCGCAGGGCAGGGGGGCCCCGCAGCGAGATGTTTCCTGTGGACGTACTAGAGGGCGGCGGTGACGAGGGGGAACAGGGAGCGGAGGGTGTCGTCGAGCTTGCTGGGATCGCTGCCGCCGGCCTGGGCGACCTCGGGCTTGCCGCCGCCCTTGCCACCGACCTGACTGGCCAGCGCCGCGACCAGCTTGCCCGCCTGGAGCTTGCCGGTGTGCGCCTTGGCAACGGCCACCACCAGCGCCACCTTGTCGCCGTCCGCACTGCCGAGTGCCACCACCTGCGCCTTGCCATCCCCGATCAGCGACTCGGCCAGCTCGCGCAGCGCCTTGGCATCGGCCACGTCCACCCGTCGCGCCACCACATGCAGGCCGCCCAGGTCTTTCTCTTCGGAGTACAGCCCAGCACTAGACGACGAGGCCAGCTTCTTTTGCAATTGCAGGATCTCGCGCTCGCGGCTCTTCAGCTCCTCAAGGAGCTTGCCGACCCGGTCGCTGACTTCCAGCGGTCCAGTGCGCAGTGTCTCGGCGGCGGCGGCTAGCTCAGCCTCGCGGGCGGCGAGATGGTCTTCGGCGGCCTCGGCGGTCAGGGCCTCGATGCGGCGGATGCCCTTGGCAATGCCCGTCTCGGAGGTGATCTTGAGCAGGCCGATGTCGCCGGTGCGCGTGACGTGGGTGCCACCACACAGCTCAACCGACTCGCCGAGTGCCAGGACGCGGACCCGATCGCCGTACTTTTCGCCAAACAGGGCCATGGCGCCGCGCTTCTGGGCGTCGTCGTAGCTGCACTCCTCGGTGATGGCGGCGGCGTTGCGACGGATGGCCGAGTTGACCAGCTGCTCGACCCGCTTCAGCTCGGCGGCAGTCAGCGGGGAGAAGTGCGAAAAGTCGAAGGTCAGCTTGTCGGGACCGACGTAGCTGCCCTTCTGCGTCACGTGCTGACCGAGGACCTCGCGCAGGGCCAGGTGCAGAAGGTGGGTGGCGGAGTGGTTGCGACGGATGCGCTGGCGGCGGTCGCTGTCCACCTGGATGGTGACTTCCTCGCCGACGAACAGGCTGCCGGACGTGACGCGGGCCTTGGCGACGATCAGCTCGGGGACGGGCTTCCAGGTGTCAAGGACCTCGGCTTCGCAGGCGCTGGCATCGGTGTCGGTGTCGCCGGCTTCGCGCTTGACGATGCGGCCAGTGTCGCCGACCTGACCGCCGGAGCGACCGTAGAGCGGGGTGCGATCGGTGAGGATCTCGACCTCGTCACCGGCAGCGGCGGCATCGACGCTCTGGCCATGGGAAATGATGGCGAGGATGCGGCCTTGGCCCTGCTCACCGGTGACGCCGGGGCCGTAGCCCAGGAAGGTGGTGCCACCGTGGGCGGCGCGCAGGGCGTGATAGGCGGTGGAGACGGCCTGGTCCCCCGAGCCGGCGAACTTGCTCCGCTCGCGCTGCTTGCGCATCTCCTCGGCAAAGCCAACCTCGTCGACCGCAAAGCCCTGCTCGCGGCCAATCACCTGGGTCAGATCGAGGGGGAAGCCGAACGTGTCGTGCAGCTGGAAGGCGACCTTGCCGGGCAGGACCTTGGTGTCGCTGGGGCCGGCGGCAAGCTCGGTGTCGCTGATGAGTCGCAGGCCGCGATCGATGGTGCTGCGGAAGCCCTCGTCTTCGGCGTTGACGGCCTTTTCGATGAGGCTACTGGCCTTGCGTAGCTCGGGATAGATGTCGCCGAGGAGGACGATGACCTGCTGACAGAGGGTGGCGAAGAAGCCCGCCGGCAGTCCGAGTCGCACCGCAAAACGGATGGCGCGGCGCATGATGCTGCGCAGGACGTAGCCTCGGGACAGGTTCGAGGGCAGGACGCCATCGGCGATGAGGTTGACGGTGGCGCGGCTGTGGTCGGCAAGGACGCGCATGCCGACATCGTCTTCACTATCGGTGCGGCGGTAGGGCTTGCCGCAGGCGTGGGCGACGGTTTCGAGCAGGGGAATGAACAGGTCGGTGTCGTAGTTGCTGCGCTGGCCGATGGCGACGGCGGTGACGCGCTCGAGGCCGGCGCCGGTGTCGATGCTGGGACGGGGCAGGGGTCGCAGCGGCGCGTCTTTGTGGGGGCGCTCAAACTGCATGAAGACCAAGTTCCAGATCTCGACCCAGCCACTGCCATCGGCGGCGGGCTCGTCTCCGAAGCGGCCAAGGTCGGCCTTGCCATCGCCGAGCCAGTAGTGGATCTCCGAGCACGGACCCTGCGGCCCGGTGTCGCCCATCATCCAGAAGTTGTCCTTCATGCCGAGGCCGAAGATGCGGTCGTCGCCGTAGCCGGAGACCTTCTTCCACAGCTCGCGGGCCTCGTCGTCGGGTCCAAGTCCAAGGCCGCTGTCCCCGGCGAACACCGAGACGCACATCCGCTGTGGATCGAGGGCTAGCTCTTGGACCAAGAACTCCCAGGCGAACGCGATAGCGTCGGTCTTGAAGTAGTCGCCGAAGGAAAAGTTGCCGAGCATCTCGAAGAAGGTGTGGTGGCGGGCGGTGCGACCGACGTTGTCGAGGTCGTTGTGCTTGCCACCGGCCCGGACGCACTTCTGCGAGGTCGAAGCGCGCTTGTAGCCGAGCTGCTTCTGGCCGGTGAAGACATCCTTGAACTGGACCATCCCGGCGTTGGTGAAGAGCAGGGTCGGATCGGAAGGAACCAGGGGCGAGGACCGTACGATCTCATGCCCTTGGCGACGGAAGTATTCGAGGAACTGGCGGCGCACGCGCACCGAGGCGGAGTCATTCTGGGAAGACATGTGCGCGAATATATCACGGTCGCGAAGGTGCCCAAGTCCCCTCGCCCACGGTCGGGCTGCGGCGCGCGGTATAGTGAGAGCGAAGGCCAATCAGCCAGTGGAGGGGACCTTATATGTACACACTCTTTCGATCGAAGCTCTGGGGACTTGCTCTGTTTGGTGCGATGTCGGTGATGTCTGGTTCGACAGAGGCGGCGGTGACGCAGCCGAACGGTCAGGCGGTGCCGGTCGGGACGGCGCTGCAGAACTACCTGAACGGCTCGGCGAACAACAACAACATCAACGAAAACATCAATGCCCAGCGCGACGCGCAGACCGAGCCGCAGAAGTTCTCTCCGCTGTGTGACTTTTCGGGTCGCTACGTGGCCAAGGGTGGTGGCGCCAACTTCGCGATCGGCTGGTACAACATCGACGACACGCGCGCCAACAACAACCCGCCCAAGTACGTGCCCATCAACACCGGGGCGGGGCTGAACACGGCGGCGGCAAACAGCGACATCCAGATCCTGTTCCCGTTCTCGGCCAGCCTTCCGCCCGCCAACATGCTGGATCTGACGGCGGCCTCGATTCGATCGAGCCCGGCGTACAAGGGCGGCCTGATCGGCTTTGCGCTCGTGCCCAACCCGAACGGCACCGGCACCGGCAACGCGACGCAGTACCACTACACCGAGCACCGCTTTAGCACCAACTGCACCCTGTGTAGCGCCCCCGGACCTTGGTATTCGACGCTGACGTACAAGTCGAACCAGCTGGCGAACACGTTCTATCTGGGGTTCGAGGACCTCGACTTCCTGAACGCGGCGGGCAATGGCGGAGTCAACGGCAACGACCTCGACTATGAGGACTTCCTGTTCCGCTTCACGGGTGTCGCTTGCGTGGGCGCCGGCCTGTCGTGTACCGACATGACCCAGCAGGGCGCGTGCCAGATTGGCGTCACCGAGTGCGATGCGCAGGGCAAGATCTTCTGCAAGAACGTCGTCAAGCCGGCCCAGAACAAGGAAACCTGCGACGGCGTGGACAACGACTGCAACGGCCAGGTCGACGAGGGCGCGCAGTGTCCGATAGGTCAGCTGTGCTCGAAGGGCCGCTGCGCCGACCCGTGTGGCAGTGAAGCGCTCTGTCCCCTGGGTCAAGAGTGTCAGCTCGGTCGCTGCATCGACACCGGCTGTATCGGCAAGACCTGTGCGGCCAACCAAATCTGTCGGGCCGGCAGCTGCGTCAGCCCGTGCGAAGGCATCAAGTGTCCCGCTCCGTACATCTGCTCGGGCGGTCTGTGCATCGATCCCTGCGTTGGGGTCACCTGCGGTCAGGGCAAGGTCTGCCAAAACGGCGCCTGCGTCGCGACCTGCGACTGCCTGCCCTGCGGAAGCGGCCAAGCGTGCCAGGGAGCAACCGGCAAGTGTGTCGACCAAGGCTGCCAGGGCCTGACCTGCGGCGCCGGGGATGTCTGCTCGAAGGGCTCGTGCGTGGACCCGTGCATTGGCACGATCTGTCCGTCGGGACAGACCTGCAAGGTCGGCAAGTGCTCGGACCTTCCGCCCGATGATGGCAGCGGCGGCGGCGGCGGTGGCCCAGGCACGGACGGCAACCCAATCGATGGTGGAGCGGTGGAAACCGGCTGCGCGTGCCGGTTCGCTCCGGCGCAGAATGGCTCCGGTGCGTGGGCGATGCTGGCCGGCGTGAGCATCCTTGGACTGGCAGCCTACCGTCGTCGCCGCAGTCGCCGTGGCCAGTACTAGTTCGCGGTAATCTGTAGCTTGAACCGACCCGGACCGCTCTTGGCATTGATGAGCAGCGTGTAGGTTCCGGGCGGTGGCCGCAGATAGTGGAACTCCAGCGTGTCCGGCTTCTCCTTGCCAAACTGAAAGGTCAGCCCGGGGTCGCTTGTGAACGTGAACGACTCTCGACCCAGCATCTTCTGCACCGAGCCATCGAGCTGCGCAAAGTAGAGGTTGAAGCTCTGTAGTTCCGGTCGCAGCACCAGCGTCGCATCCAGATCCCCGCTCGGCTGAAGCTTAAACGTCCCCGCCGCCGACGAGATTTCGTTATAGGCCAGCTGCGCGACTTCCTCGACCGAGACGGTGATTCGATCGATGTCGCCGCTTTCGTTATACGCAAACAGCTTGGCCTGACCGACGTGCATTCCGGTGACGACATAGCTCTTGGCGGTCGTCTCCTCGATCTTCAGCACCGCCGGCAGATCCGTCCGCACCGCGAGCAGCGAGTTGTCGGTCTTCGCAGTCGCCACCAGATCGAACTTGCCCGAGCCGGCCAGCTTTGCCGACAGCGGACAGCCCTGAATGTCCGACAGCACGCCGCCGCAGTTTCGGACCACAAAGGTGGCGCGGCCCAGCTCTCCGTCGTTTTTGCCCGAGTCACAGCCGCCCAGCAAAGGCAGCCCGGCCAGCACCACCGCTTGCAGAGTTTGGGATTTGCGAGTCGTCATGTCGCGATGGTAACCCAGTGCGCGAGTCGGAGTAAGCTGAGGCGTTTTGATGATCACGCTCAGCAACCTTGGGAAGTCGTATGGCGCACGCTCTTTGTTTGCGGACGTGTCGCTGAAGTTAAATCCCGGCTCGCGCTATGGGCTCGTCGGGGCCAACGGATCGGGCAAGACCACGCTGCTCAACATCCTGGCCGGCGATGAGCCTCCGAGCAAAGGCCACGTCCAGATCCTGTCATCGGCACGGCTTGGTGTGCTGCGGCAGGATCGTTTTTTGCGCGACGACGAGATCATCCTCGACGTGACAGCGATGGGCGACCGCATCGTCTGGAATGCCCAGGCCGAGCAGCGACGACTCACCGAGGGCGGAGGCGACGCGGTTCGGATTGCCGATCTCGAAGAGATCATTCGCGCGCACGACGGCTATACGCTGGAGGCCCGCGCCAGCTGGATTCTCGAAGGACTGGGCATTCCGGTTCCCTTGCATCGGCAGCCGCTCGCGACGCTTTCGGGAGGCTTCAAGCTGCGGGTGCTGCTGGCGCAGGTCTTGATCGGTGGGCCAGATGTGCTGCTTCTCGACGAGCCAACGAATCATCTTGACATTTTGTCAATTCGGTGGTTGGAAAAATTTTTGGCGGCATACCGAGGCTGCGCGGTGGTGATCTCGCACGATCAGCGCTTCCTGGACAACATTGCGACCCACATCCTCGACGTGGATTACGACACGATCACGTCGTACCCGGGCAACTACTCGGCGTTTTTGGTGCAGAAGCGCGACGTGCGTGTCCGCAAAGAGGCCGAGATCGCGCAGGCCGAGGCGGCGATTGCCCACAAGCGGGTGTTCGTTGATCGCTTCCGTTACAAAGAGTCGAAGGCGGCGCAGGCCCAGAGTCGGCTCAAGCAGATCGAAAAGCTCGAGGACCAGATCGAGGACCTGCCCGAGTCGTCGCGACGGTCCCCGCAGTTTCGCTTTGTGCCCGATAGGCCGAGTGGCCGTGAGGTGCTGGCCATCGAGCAGCTGTCCAAGTCGTTTGGGAAAAAGCAGGTTCTGACGAAGGTGTCACTGACGGTGCGACGCGGCGAGAAGCTGGCGATCATTGGACCGAACGGACTGGGCAAGTCAACGCTGCTCAAGATTGTGATGGATCGACTGGCGTCCGACGAGGGCACGGTGCGCTGGGGCCACGAGACGCGGGTCGGTTACTTTGCGCAGGATCATCGCGAGGTACTGACCGATCCGAGCGTCACCGCGATTGACTTTCTGTGGGCAGCGCGACCGCAAGAGAGCACGGCGTTTGTGCGTGGGCATCTGGGGCGGATGCTGTTTTCCGGCGACGATGTGCAGAAAAAGGCGGGCTCGCTGTCGGGTGGAGAGTCGGCGCGGCTGATCTTTGGGCGGCTGATGGCGGAAGCTCCGAATGTCCTGGTCCTCGACGAGCCGACCAACCATCTTGATATCGAGGCAATCCAAGCGCTGCTGGCGGCACTTTCGGCCTATGAAGGAACGGTGATCTTGGTGTCGCACGACCGCTACTTTGTGTCGTCGCTGGCAACCCGGATTCTGGAGCTGACTCCGCAAGGTCCGCGCGACTTTCCCGGTACGTATGAGGAATATCTTCTGCGCTGTGGGGATGATCACCTGGACTCCGAAACGGTGGTGCTGCGGGCCAAGAAGGAACGGAAAGAGGAGTCGCAGAGTGTCACCCCGGCAGCGTCGGCAGCGAAGCTGTCGTGGGAAGAGCAAAAGCGGCGAAGAAATCGCCAAAAGGAGCTGCCACTGCGGCGCGACAGAGTGCTGGCGGCGATTGCGGAAGCAGAGGCACGCAAACAGGCCATCTTCGACGCGTATGCCAGCCCGGGATTTTATGAGCGAACCACGCCAGCGGAAGTGGAAGCGATGATGGCGGAAGAGGCGACGCTGGGACCGAAGATCGATGCGCTCATCTTGGAGTGGGAAGCGCTGGAGCGGGAGATCCTGGCAGAGAGCCTCCCCAGCGATCCACCGTCGAGCGGATGACTCCCAGCGGTCGCGCCCGGTTCCGCGATACACTGTTGCGTTGTGATGACAACGTGCGCTCTGCTCCGCTGTGGTGTGATTTGGGGCTTGGCTCTCTTGGTTGGCGCGACGACTGCGTGTCGTCCCAAAGAGCCGGTTCCTGTGCCCTCGCCGCTTGTCCACTCGCAGACCGATGGTGGATCGACAGCGAGCGCGCAGCCGGCGCTGTTTGGGGATCTCACGCCCGGCCCGCATGCGGTGGGATTCCGTCAGCTGATGATTCACGATGCTGCGCGCGCCTATTCCCATCCACTTGCGACCAGTCCGCAGCGACCGATCTTGCTGAACCTGTGGTATCCCGCCCAGTCCGACGCTGGGCAGGCCATGAAGGTAGACGACTACTTGATGGTGCGGGGGCCGCTTGCGTCAGCGGATCGCCGCTTTGCCGACTTGCTGGAGCGACACGTTCGCGAGGTCTTTTCTGCAGAAACCTTGGGTCGCGAGCAGCGGTATTTCGATTCACGGCGGCTGGCGCGGCTGCCGCAGATCCTGGCGCAGCCGGTACTGGCACGACGTGAGGCGCCTGCATGGTCGGGAGTCTCTCCGCTGGTGGTGGCGCATCCGGGGCTGGGTGGTGCGTTCGCCGACAACTTTGTGCTGTATGAGTACCTGGCCAGTCACGGGTATGTCGTGATCACCAGCGCGTTTCAGGCTGCGGAGGGAAAGTGGCTGAACATCAGCTGGGAACCGGCTACGTCGATCGCAGATCTGGACACGATTGTGCGCTGGGCGAAGCAGAGTCTGCGCATTCAATCGATCGCGGTCATGGGACAGAGCTATGGCGCGCAAGCGGCACTGATCTACGCGATGGAAGGCCGGCCTGTGGATGCGGTGATCAGCTTGGACTCGACGCTGGAAAATGGCGATCCCAAGCAGCCTTGGTGGAAAGAACAGAGAGTGCAGAGTGCTTGGCTCGATCGCGCAGCGCAGATCCGTACTCCGACGCTCGTGGTTTCGACTCCGGAAGGGTTGGGTTCTGCATTTTTCGATGGGCTTGTGGCGTGCGATCGGCGCTCACTGAAGGTGCCGTTTCTGGAACACAATGACTTCCAGTCTCATGGTGGGGTGCTGCAGACGCGCTTCGCGTACGATCTGCGCGCGACGGATGCAGACAGTCCTTCGGCGGCTCAGGTGGGAGCCTCGCACCGACTGGTGGTTCGCGCGACCCTGGCCTTTCTGGAAGGAGTCCTGCGGAAGGACGCGCGGGCACTTCATCGACTCGACAGAGAGCTGCTTGTAGGAATCGCAGGAGCAAAGCTGACCCACCTGTCACATCCATCCGCAGTGAAGCTGGAGGAGCTGCTGCGTGAGCTGAGCGCTCGTGGTATCGAGGCCGCTGCTTCGTCGTGCGCAGCGACGGTCGGATGCGATGAAAAGGAGGTCTTTGCGGAGGCCGGTGAGCAGCTCATCGCAGCGGGGGATTGGGAGTCCGCCCGGAAGACGCTGCAGTGGCTGACCGAGCGACATCCCGAGCAGTTTCGCGCGCACAGTGGACTGGCAGAAGCGCTGGCAGGTCTGCATAAGGACAAGGAAGCCCTGGCCGCATTCCAGAGTGCCCTCGCCGTGCTGCAGCAAGAGAAGGACCCCTCTCCCTATTCGCGCATGCTGGCGTCACGCACGCAGCGGCGTATCCAGGTCCTAAGCGAGCTGCTGACCAAAGGTCGGTAGCGACGACAGCGGCAGTGCGTGAGGAGTCCTCCCGGTGATCGGCTGGTCCAGGGCGTGACTTTGCGAGCGACTTCAGATGACTTCGCGGCCACGCAGATACGGACGTAGCACCGCCGGGACCCGCACCGAGCCATCGGCCTGCTGATAATTTTCCAGGATCGCAATCACCGTTCGCGGCAGCGCCAGCCCCGAGCCGTTGAGCGTGTGCACAAAGCGCGGCTTGTCCTTCTTGTCCTTGCCCGGTCGATAACGAATCTGTGCCCGTCGGGCTTGAAAGTCACCGAAGTTGCTACACGACGACACCTCTAGCCACTCGTTTACGCCCGGTGAGAACACTTCCAGATCGAACTTCTCACACGCCGCAAACGACAGGTCACCGGTACACATGCGAATCACCCGATAGGGCAGCTCCAGCTTCTGTAGGATCGCTTCCGCGTCGCTGAGCAGGCCTTGCAGCGCCTGCTTGCTGTCCTCGGGCCGCACAAACTGCACCATCTCGACCTTGTCGAACTGATGACCGCGCTTCATGCCGCGCGTGTCCCGTCCCGCCGCCAGCTTTTCACGTCGGAAACAGGCCGAGTAGGCGACGTGCCGGATCGGTAGCTGCTCACCGTCGAGGATCTCGTCGCGATACAGGTTCGTCACCGGCACCTCGGCGGTCGGCACAAAGTAGAAGTCTTCCTCGGCGTCGCGGTACAGGTTTTCGCCAAACTTCGGCAGGTTCCCGGTTCCGTACAGACAGATCTCTTTGACCATGAACGGCGGGTAGATCTCGGTGTAGCCCTGGTCCAGATGTACGTCGAGCATCCAGCTGATCAGCGCCCGCTGCAGCTGCGCGCCCGCCCCTTTGAGGACGTAGAAGCGACTGCCCGAGATCTTGACGCCCCGGTCGAAGTCGATGATGCCGAGCGACTCCCCGATTTCCCAGTGTGGCTTTGGTGCAAATGCGAACTCGAACAGCTTGCCCTCGGTGCGAACGACGCTGTTTTCTGCGTCGCTGCGGCCGGTGGGAACCTCTGGATCGGGCAGGTTGGGCAGCTGCAAGAGCAGCTTGTCGAGCACTCCTTCTGTCTCGGTCAGCTGCGCATCGAGTCCGGCAATCTCGATCTTGACCGACTCCATGTCCTTGATCAGCGCGGCCCGCTTGTCGGCATCTTTTTCGCGTCCGATCAGCTGCGAGGCATTGTTGCGCTTGGCCTTCAGCTCATCGGCGGCTTGCAGCAGATTTCGCCGCTTGTCGTCGAGAGAGAGCGCGGACTGCGCGAGCTCTGCAGCGGCGTCATCAAACAGCCGCTCGCGGTAGATAGACAGAACCTCAGAGGGACGATCACGAAGGATTTTGGCGTCGAGCATGGAGACGCATTGTTTTCCCGTGTCGCAGGCGCTGTCAACTTGTCACAGACTCGATCGGCTGAGTGCGCCCCGAAATTCACGGTGGACAGGTCAGTGGCAGCGTCCCCAGTCGAGTCCGCTGCTGCGGCGCGGTCTGCCACGCTTCCGGTCGGACCGGCAGCAGCCCCCGATCGAAGTGAAGACGCCCCGGACAGACTCGGCGCATCACCGCTGCCACTTGCGGAATCGTGCGCAGGTGCGATCCATATGCGGCCAGCGCGTGGGAGTTCCCTTGCCGCAGCACACTCCACATCAGCGCCACACTGCGGGCAGAGTGCTCGGAAGGAATCGTCCACGGACGCGGCAGCTCGATCTCCTGCGCTTGGGAGTCCTTGCCTTGCGCTTGGGAGTCCTTCCCTTGGGAACTCAGCGACTCTACCGACACCAGCAGCGCCGGCATCGAGTCTGTCGCCAGGTGCTGGAAGGTCGGATAACAAGCAAACGGATAAGACTGAGTCCAACCCATAAGACCACTCACAAAGACTCCCAATATCAGTAGGAATCCCATCACTGCCGTCGGTACATTCCGAATATGAAGCAGATGGAATACATCTTTTACCGGATCGGACTCCTGACCGTGAGCAGCTTGTTGCTCTGTTTGAGTGGAGCGCACCTTCCGCCATTTTTGTAGCCGCGCCCAGAGCTGTTTCCAGTCCACCAAGATCGCGTAACACGGCCACAGAATCGAAAAAGAGATCTGCATCAGCAGCCACGTACCCAAGTGAAACAGCAGTGCCAGACCGATCAAAAGCAGCCGCAGTCGCTTGTGAAACAGAAGCAGAGGGAATCCCAGCTCAAAACCAACCACCGACGCGGCGAGCAGCTTACAGAGCAGCGGAAAACGATCGACGCGCAGCCAAGGCAGATACCCGCCACTTTGGACCCACTTCCAGTGCAGCTGACTGCGCAGGTTGTCACTTACGATCCACGCCAGACCCGATCCGCGCAGCTTCCACAGGCCAGGAAACACAAAGATCGCTGCGAGAAGGAGCCAGCCGATGCGAATCGGGAGTCCATAACAGAGTCCGTAGCTGTTGTACTGAGTCTGATTTTTACGACTCCGCAGCAGCGCATCCACCGACCAGACATCCGCACATGGACTTATGCAGAGCAGCGCGCAGAACCACAGCACGTGATGACAGTGCCAGACTGCGCCACCCAGCTGCGCGACTCCCAAGACATACAGCGTACAGAGCGTTCCCAAGATCAGCGCCAAGCGCGTCCACAGTCCAATCGCGATCAGGAATCCCAGCCCGCAGATCAGATACGCCAGCGCGCTCACCACAGAGTCCGAGATTGGCAGCTGTAGGAGCAGCGTTCCAAGCCATGTAGAGGAAGTCCGCAGCGACGGTGGAAGCCGGGCCACAGCCACCGCTTGCCACAGATCTGCACAGCCAAGCAGAAGGACTCCGAACACGATCCGGAACGCCGCCAGATTTTCCGCAGAGTCGCTTAATTTGTCGCCCAGAGTGGACAGCCAGCGCGGCTGGGAGTGGGAAGCGGACTGCGGCTGGGAAGCGGACATGTGGGGCGGACATACCGAGCGGGCGAGCGGCGGTCAAGCGGAGTGACCACAACGGACCTGCTGCGCGCGGCGACGTTTTGCGAGAGGATATAGATCATGAAGTGGCTTCCTCTGCGTCGGATGGGTACACACGGGACACTCTCTTTTCGGACGGGCGCGCGGCTTGGTACGGGGCTGCTCTGGCTGTTGGCACTGACGAGCGGCTGTGGTGGGTCGCTGCTGCGCGTGAGTCCGTCGGGGCAGCTACCGCCGCAGGGACCGCCCCACATCGAGCAAGCGCAGGATCTGGGGGGGCTGCCGCTGCCGGCAATCGGGGCGCTGTCGACGGAGCACTCGGACGAGCTGTTTACGCCGGGCGAGTGGGTGGCGCTGCGGGGCAAGAATCTGGTGCCACAGTCGCGGATTGCGATCGGGGGACGACCCGCCCAGGTAGCCGGAGTTCTCGACGGTGGAGGGCTGCTCCTGCGCGTGCCGCGTGGCGTGTCACCCGGGCAGCAGATGCTGAGCCTCGACAATGGGATGGGCACGGCGCAGACGACTCTCTCGACGGCGATATATGCGTTTGGGGGTGATGCCGGCGGCAATGCGCTGCGGCTTCGGCAGCTCGGCCCCGAGAGAGAAGAGTTCACCGACCAGCAGCACGACATTGCGTTTCCGCTGGCACGCTTTTCGGTGCTGTCTCCCGACGGGGCGATGCTGTACGTCCTGCAAGAGCCGACGAGCGAGGACGAGCCCGAGGAGACTGGCCAGCCCGGCACGCCACCGCTCGCGACGGCGAACAGTGATCTGTTGATTGTGCACTTGGGCGGCAAGAAAGGGCCTCGGCGCGTCGGTCAAGTGCCGCTGGCGCTGCAGGGCAAGCCGACGGGACTCGCGATGGGGCCGTACGGACAGCTGGTGGTGCTGCAGAAGCGGCAGCTGACGGTGATGGATACCCAGAATCCGCTGTTACCGACGCCGCTGGCGAACCTGCCCCTCGCTGCGCCCGAGCAGCAGCGCGAGCTGATCGATGCCGAGTTTCTGGGCGACGGGAAACAGCTGGCGGTGCTGGAGGCCTATGCCAATCAGGTTCATCTGGTCGACCTAAGCGTGCCGAGTCAGCCTCGGTTGCTGTCGGGGATCTCGCTGTCGCAGGCGTTTGAGCAGCCGTTTTCGATCGATCTGGCGCCCGGTGCCGACGGGCAGTCGCTGTGGGTCTTGCAAGGTCCGAACCTGCGACTGGCGGGCAAGCGGCTCGTCGATGGTCTGTCGGGAGCGTGGCGCGATGCCAAAGCGCTGGAGCTGAAGGCGGCGGGCAAGACCCTCGGCAATACCGCCGTCGGTACCGCCATGCTGCCGAGCGAGTCTCTGACGCGACTGTCGCTCTTGCAGCTTGCCGCCGGACAGCTTCAGCTGACCAAGTCGATTGCACTGCCGCCGGACATTTTTCCCTTCTTCGTGCAGCCCGACAATCGAGGCTCGCTGTTCGTGAGCGGGGTCAATCGCAAGAACCAGTTTACCGATCTCGAAGCGTCACTCGACGGAGTGAAGCGGCTGCTGGTTGGACTGAAGGATACGGTGCAGCTGGGGGTGGTGCTCAAAGTCGGGACGGAAGATGGCTCGGTGACGACGGCGGTGCAGGGGATGGCGATCTATTACGACCTGGCGCTGTTGCCGAGTGGACAGCTGCTGACCTCGACGGTGCGGCTCGGGCCGGGCTACATTCCACCGCGTCTGACGCTCGACTGGGGCTTCGAGGTGCCGGGGCGCTCGTTTGCCAGGCTGCGCGAGGTGGCCAACACCGGGCTCAAGCTGACCGACGTGGTGCGACGGATGCTGCCGCCGTATCGATACGAGCGAATCGGGGTGCAGTAGTCGGTGGGAATCGGGTAGGCGAGTGCACGCAACTTGTGTAACGTCTTGAGACATGCCGACCGTGGACTTTGACTTTCAGCGCTACGTCGCTCGAAAAAAGGGCGCTCGTGCCGCCCAGGTTCGTGAGGGTGCGGCCTATGCCTATCCCGGGGATGTGCGCCTGCTGCGAACGTTGGATCGACTTCGCCCCGTCGAGCTGGCGTTGCAAGAGGCGGGTCGACTGTGGCAGAGCGTCGCCCGGGCCGAGCTGCTGGGTCCAGCGGTGCGGGCCGTGGCACCTCGCTATGGCCAGGTTGCCGCCGCTGCCAAGCGCTGTGCAGAGATTCTCCACATTGACGTACCGGTGATCTACATCGCGCCGCGTCCGGCGGGGGTGCTGACGCTGGGGACGGAAGCGGAGACGTACATTGTGCTGAGTCAAGGGCTGCTCGACAGCCTGAACGAGGCCGAGCTGCTCGACATCCTCGGGCGGGAGTGTGGGCGAATTCAAAACGGGCATGTGCAGTTCCGGACGGCGCTGCACTACCTGACCCACAACGCCAGCACGATGACGCGCTGGGCAGTGCGGCCAGCGACGCTGACTCTGCTCGCCTGGGCACGCCGGGCCGACATCACCGCCGACCGCGCCGGAGTCCTGTGTGCCCGCAGCGTCGACGTATCGTTGATAGCCATGCAGAAGGCCTTTCCCGACGACGACAGCCGTGAGCTGGCCCGGCGCTATCGGGCAATCCAGCGCTTTGCCGGCAGCCTCTATTACCGCACCGTCGTCGGACAAGAGGCCGAAGACGGCGAGAGCACCGAGGACTGTGATGCCGCAGTGGCGCAGATCCTCGACGACAAAGAGGTGCCAGCTGCAACGCCCAAAGGCAGCGGCGGTAGCGGTGGCGGGACAGCCAGCAGCACCGACGGAGGCAGCCGAT
Source organism: Myxococcales bacterium (assembly GCA_016794465.1). GTDB lineage: Bacteria > Myxococcota_A > Polyangia > Palsa-1104 > JAEUJZ01 > JAEUKA01. The sequence continues at coordinate 62,673 of JAEUKA010000114.1, forward strand.
GAGCGCGCTCACCAAACAGCACCTTCGTCTGAAGGATGAGCTTCTGACGGCGCTGCGCGATGTGGCGCGGCTGGCCGACGAGACGGGGATGCAGACGCTGACCTCGGAGCTTTTGCGCGAGCGGATTCCCAAGCTGGAGGAGGAGCGCTTCGTCCTGGTCGTCCTCGGGGAGTTCAATCACGGCAAGTCGACGTTTGTGAATGCGCTGCTCGGGGCGAGTGTGCTGCCGGCGGGAATTACTCCGACGACGGCGACGATCAACCACCTTGTCTATGCCGACAAGCCGTGTGCCAAGGCGGTGCTGCTCGACGAAACCCAGCGAGTGGTCGATCCCAAGGCACTGTCGGAGTGGGTCACAATCGAGGGCAGCAAAGCCGAAAAGGTCCGCTACGTCGAGGTCGGCTGGCCCGCCGAGATCCTCCGCGACCGCGTGACGCTCGTCGATACGCCGGGTGTCAACGACATCAACGAAGCCCGCGCCGAGATTACCTACAACTACATTCCGCGTGCCGATGCGGTGCTGTTTCTCCTCGATAGCTCGCAAGTGCTCAAGCAGTCCGAGCGATCGTTCTTGGAGCAGCGCATTCTGCGGCGCAGTCGCGACAAGCTGCTGTTTGTGATTGGCAAGGCCGACCTCTTGTCTCCCGAGGAGCGGGCCGAGGCGACGCGCTATGTGCGAGACAACTTGCAGCCGCTGCTCGGGGCAGAGCCGATGATCTTTCCGGTGTCGGCGCGGCTCCAGCTTGCCGGTCGCAGCGACGAGAGCGGCATTCCCGAGCTGAAGAGCTACCTGGCACGCTATCTGTCCAATGAGCGGGGCCGGGTGCTGCTCGACAACGCCAGCTCGGACGGACAGCGGCTGTGTGCGTATCTGCGGCAAAACCTCGGCATCAAGGCGCGCTCGCTGACGCTGACGCTAGAGGAGCTGGAGGCGCGGATTGCCCGGGTGCAAAAAGAGCTGTCGGGTAAGCAGCAGACGATGCGCCAGCTGCAAGCGCGGATCGTCGCTGAGTCGGACGCCATCAAGGCGCGGATTCGGCTCGACCTCGAGGAGTTTGTGGCGGCGTTTGGTGCGGCGCTACCGGCGGAGATCGATCGCGCCAGCTCCGACGACGTGCGCAAGTATCTACAGCTGTTCTTGCAAGATACGTTCAAGCAGTGGGCCGAGCAGGAAGGCGATCGCGTCGCGGGCGAGCTGGAGCGGCTGGCCGAGCAGATCATCCAGATCACCAACGAGAATGTGCAGCAGGCGATGGCGACGCTGGCGGCTGAGCTGGGGCCGGCGGACACGCGGGTCGATCTGCAGGTCGATACCCTCAAGTACGATGTCGGGATCTTTGCACTCGGGGCGCTGGGAACCGGGATCTTCCTGTTTGTCAACTCCTTCGTCGGTGGCCTGCTCACGCTGGCGGCGCCGGTGATTGCGGTGCTGATTCACAGTCGGATGGCCGATGAGATCAAGCGCCAGGCCAAGCAGCAAGCGCCCCTGGTGGTTCAGACGGCGGCGCAGGCGATCTTGCCGCGCTTCCAGCAGATCGTGGACGACTTCGCGGCTCGGCTGGCGGACTTTGTGACGGCGGCGGGGCAGGCGCTGCATCGCGGCATCTCGGAGATGCTCGACCGCGCGCTGGCCGAGCGAAGAGCGCAAGGGCTCGACGTGGCGGTGCGGCAGCGAGAGCTGGACGGCCAGATTGCCGAGCTGCGGACGCTGGAAGACCGCCTGGATGAGATTCGTCAGTCGCTGTGGTCACCTTCCGTCGACAGCGAAGGCTCGCCAGGGCCTGCTTAGGGTACAAGTCGCATGCTCAACGTGACGCTGATTCCTTGTTATTCGGACAACTACGCCTACCTGCTCTCGACGCCGGACAGTGATGAGGTCGCGCTCGTCGATGGCTGTGAGGCGGCGCCGATTGTGGCGGCGCTCGGTGGGCGACGGCTGGCGGCGATTCTGGCGACGCACCACCACCCCGATCATGTCGGCGGCAACCTCGAGCTGCGCGAGCACTTCCCGGCAGCGGCGATCTACGGTCATGCCGCTGAGCTTGCCGACGGTCAGCGCATTCCCGGTCAGACGATCGGCGTGGCGGACGGCGAAGCGGGGTCGATCCTGGGGCGGCGGTTCCTCGCGCTGCACGTTCCGGGGCACACCCTGACGGCGGTGGCGTTCTATTTCCCCGATGACGGCCTGGTGTTTACCGGCGATACGATGTTCGGGGCAGGCTGTGGTCGCTTGTTCGAGGGCACGCCGCTCCAGCTGCACACCTCGCTGACCCGGCTGGCGCAGCTACCCCCGCTGACGCAGGTCTATAGCGGTCATGAGTATCTGGCGCGCAACCTGCAGTTCGCCCGTCAGGTTGAGCCTGCCAACGTAGCGATGCAGCAGCGCGAGCAGGACTGTCTGGCGCGGCGAGAGCAGGGCCTGCCGTGTGAGCCATCGACGATCGCGACAGAGCTGGCGACCAGTCCGTTTCTGCGCTGCGACGTGAGCCTGGTTCAAGCGGCAGTGGCGACCCGACCCGCCGAGCTCCAAGCCGAGCTGTCGCCGGTCGAGGTGTTCGCCCGACTGCGACGGTGGCGCAACAGCTTCTAGCAGGTCCCGATCTGTCCCTCTTCTTCGTCGGGTAGATAGGCGAACGTCCGCACCAGTCGCACCAGCTGCTCGCGCTGCGCCTCGCCCAGGTCAACAAACTGGAGGCCCATCCCCGGCTGCCGGCTCTTGTCGTCATCGTCGCGCGGCGGATTCACCCAGATCACCTCACCCTCTAGGTCCATCGCCGGTCCGCCTGGCGGGCTGAAGCGCAGGTTCAGCCGCTTCCCCTGCGGCTCGGGCGTGCGGGTGCGGATGAAGATGCCCATCGCGCTGATGTCCGAGATGTACGCAAACAAGAACGTGTCCGAGGCCCGATAGTCCACGGCCCAGTCGACGAGGATGCGTTCGTGTACGCGACGGTCGCTGCCGCTGCGCCGATCGATGGTCCCTGTGAGGCTGGGACTCTCACCTTCTCGACGGTCCTTGGCAAGCTGCGGGGGTCTGTTCATTGCGGCCTTTGTCCTCGAATGCGAAGAGTTGCGCCTTCCATACAGCGTCACATCGAGAGGGAAAAGTTCTTTTTTCGCAAGATCGCCGCTTGGCGACGGCAAGAAGTAAAACGTGAAGCCGCCCGCCAGGTGCGATCGGATATGCTCCCGGAGAGCTGACGAGGAGCCGCCGATGCCCCGCGCCCACTGTAGTGGAATCGAGCTTTTCTACGAGACGCTGGGACCGGAGTCCGGGCCCACGGTGCTGATGATCATGGGTCTGGGGGCGCAGCTGATTCGCTGGCCACCGCGCTTCTGTGACGCGCTGGTCGCGGCGGGCTATCGGCTGATCCTGTACGACAACCGCGATGTTGGCCTGTCGAGCAAGCTGCACGGGCGGGCGTCGATCCTGCGGGCGACGGTGCGGACGGCGCTGGGGCTGGCGCCAACCAATCCCTACACGCTCGGCGACATGGCGGGCGATGCGCTGGGGCTGCTCGATGCGCTCGGGGTGCGAAAGGCGCACGTGCTCGGGGTGTCGATGGGCGGGATGATCGGGCAGCTGCTGACGGCGCGGCATCCCGAGCGGGTGCGCAGCTTCGTGTCGATCATGTCGTCGAGTGGCAGTCTGCGGCTGCCGGGGCCACCGCTCGATGTGCAGCTTCAGTTTCTGCAGCGGGGCAAGACGCGCACGCCGGCGGAGCGGATCGAGCGGATGTTCTCGGTGATGCGGCGGATTGCGAGCCCGGCGTATCCGCCCGACTTGACCGAGCTGCGGGCGCGGGTGACGCGTGAGGTCGAGCGCTGCGACTTCCCGGCGGGGTTTCAGCGGCACCTGGGGGCGATCGTCGGGTCGCCGAGTCGGCTGTCGCTGCTTGGGACGATTCGGACGCCGACGCTGATTGTCCATGGCGAGGCGGACCCGCTGGTGCCGGTGGCGGCGGCGTATGACCTGCAGCGGCGGATTCCCGGGGCGCAGCTCGAGGTCATCGCCGGCATGGGCCACGACATCCCAGCCGCCCTCATCCCCCACATCACCACCCGAGTCCTCCACCACTTCCAAGCCAGCGACGCGTAGGTAGCGGCCCGATCTTTTGCCGGGGTAGCCGGATATCTTGGGGTTGCTGGCGGATATTTCGGCGGGGTGGCTGGATATCTTGAGGTTGCTGGCGGATATTTCGGCGGGGTGGCCGGATATCTAGCGGTTGCTGGCGGATATTTCGGCGGGGTGGCTGGATATCTTGGGGTTGCTGGCGGATATCTTGGCGGGGTGGCCGGATATCTTGGGGTTGCTGGCGGATATTTCGGCGGGGTGGCTGGATTTCTTGGGAAGAAACTTGGATTTTTTGGCGCGGTAGCCGGATCAGCCGAGGGGGAGGGACAGGGTGAGGGTGACGGCGGTGGCGACGGCCAGGGGGATGGAGAGGTTGTCGTCTAGGTGGGTGGAGAAGACCTCGGCGATGGCACCAACGACCCCGGCAACTACGGCGGCGATGACTCGGGCGGGGAGGGCGCTGGGCAGAAGGACGGTGGCGACGGCGAAGGCAGCGAGCGAGCCGGAGACGACGAAGGCCAGCGAGCCTTCGAGGGAGCGACCGGCGACGAGGCGAATCCGGCCAAAGCGACGGCCAATGAGAGCGGCAACGGGATCGCCGATGCCGAGCACCGCGACAGAGATGGCGGACACGGCGGGGTGGCAGAAGAGCGACAGGGCGAGCAGGGCGGTCGCGTACCACGTCGAGGAGTTGACGCGGTGGCGCTCGTGGGCGTGGGCGACCTTGCCGAAGAAGGCCATCAGGCGGTCGTTGACTTGGGGGCGGATGCGGCGGGCGATCTCCATCGACCAGGCGAAGCCGAAGAACAGCCCGGCGGCGCCGACCAGCCAGCGGGGCGAGGGCACGAGCGCAATCGTCAGCACCGCCACCAGGGCCGAGCAGACGTGGAACAGGCTGCGGGCGTAGTTGGTCGGTCGCAGGCTCGGCGCCGGCAGGGCCGCCCCGCGCAGCAGCGCCGCCAGGGACTCGTACGCCGGGTGGACCTCGCGCTGAAACGCCGCCCAGAACGCCCGGGCCGGCGTCAGCTTGTGGTGTTGCGCCCGGTGGATGGCGGTCCGCAGCTGGGTCAGCCGCGTCGACAGTCCGGGGTCGATTCCCCCACTTGAGTCCGCCGCCGCCGCTTCGCACAGCGACTGGACGCGCGCGGTGATGCCGGCCAGCTGGGCCTTGGCTTCGGCCTCGTGCTCGTCGCGAAAGGACGATGGATCGATCTTGCGGAGCAGGGCATACAGCTCGCTGGACAGCTCCAGCGTCGCTACGGGAAGGGCGGTAAGTGTCACCTCCCCAGTGAAGCCGATTCGCTGTCGCGGTAGCTTCATAGGTTCGTCACCGTTTTGTCACAGTCGACCGGCGCTGCCAGATTGGCTAAGCTGCGCGCCATGCCTGCCCGCCGTCGTCGCTCCGACTCGTCTGCTTCGCCTGTCGATCCCGCGCCAGTCGAGGTCACCAGCGACACCACGCCGGTGCCGGGTGTCGTGGCCGAGTCTGCGGTCACGCCCCGGCGGCATCGCAAGCAAGTGCCGGTGCTGACCGAAGACGATCTGGCGGTGCGACCCTCGGTGGCCGAGCTGCTCGAGCGCCTGCCGACCGACCCCGGCGTCTACCTGATGAAGGACAAGCGCGGGCGGGTGATCTACGTCGGCAAGGCCAAGAACCTGAAGAACCGCGTCCGCAGCTACTTCCATCGCTCGGGGGACAACCGGCCGTTTGTGAAGCTGCTCGATCGCATCCTGGCCGACATCGAGACGGTGATCACCAGCAGCGAGAAAGAGGCGCTGCTGCTGGAAAACACGCTCATCAAGCAGCACAAGCCGCGCTTCAACGTCCGGCTGATCGACGACAAGAACTATCTGGTGCTGCGGCTCGATGCCAAGGCGCGCTTTCCCCGGCTGGAGGTGACGCGCAAGATTCGCGAGGACGGGGCGCGCTACTTTGGGCCGTATCACTCGGCGCGGGCGTGTCGGCAGACGCTGGAGGTGATCGGGCGGCACTTTCGGCTGCGCACCTGCACCGATCAGGTGATGAACGGGCGGCGGCGACCGTGCCTGGAGCATCAGATCAAGCGCTGCGATGCGCCCTGTGTGCTGCCGGTGTCGCCGTCGCAGTATGCCGAGCAGGTCCGCGACGTGGCGCTGTTCCTCGATCACAAGTCGAGCGAGCTGCTTGATCGGCTGCGGGATCGGATGCTGGCGGCGTCGGACAACCTGGAGTTCGAGACGGCGGCGGCGCTGCGCGATCAGCTCAAGGCGATCGAGGTGACGCTGGAGCGGCAGCACGCGGTGGCGACGCAGTTCGTCGATCAGGATGTGATCGGCTACTTCCGGCAAGGCGACGTGCTGGAGGTCGCGGTGCTGCTGATTCGCCAGGGCAAGCTGGTCGGGCGGCGGACCTTTCGCTGCACCGGGCAGGAGTTTCCCGACGAAGAGTCGCTGTCCTCGTTTGTCAGCCAGTATTACGATCGCCCCGGCATCGAGATTCCCGACGAGGTGCTGCTGCCGCTGCCGATCGAAGACCAGCAGGCCAAGAGCGACTGGCTGCGCGAGCGGACGGCAGAGCTGTTTGGCCGGGCGCGCAAGGTCGAGGTCGAGACGCCCAAGCGTGGGCCGCGTCACCGGCTGGTGGACCTGGCAAACAAGAACGCGGCGGCGGCCTATGCCAGTCGGCGCAACCGCACCCGCGACACCGAGGCGGCGCTCGGCAAGCTACAGCGGCGACTGGGGCTAAAGAAGCTGCCGCTGCGGATCGAGTGCTTCGACATCTCGCACCTGCAAGGCTCCGATACGGTGGCGTCGCGGGTGGTGTTCCTGGATGGCGAGCCGGCCAAGCACCTGTATCGGACCTTTAAGGTGCGATCGGTTCTAAACGATGACTTTGCCGCGATGTATGAGGTGCTGTCGCGGCGGTTTCGGCGGGCGCTGGGCAAGGAAACCGGGCCGGTCGAGCCAACAGCGGAGGTCGGTTTTTCGTCCGCGCAGGTGGCCCGCAGGCGAGCGGCGGCGCTCTTGCCGGTGCAGGTGCCCAAGCCGATGGCCCTGCAAGCGCCCGAGCCAGTCGATCCGGTTGCGCCGGTTGCGCCGGTTGCGCCCGAAGCCTCGGAGGTCGCCGATCCGCCCGAGCTGGACGATGCCGAGATGATGGACGCGCAGGTCGAAGCGGCACTTGGCGAGGTTGCAGACGACGAAGTGGATCGAGCCGCCGCCGCAGCAGCCGATCCGTGGGGCCTGCCCGATCTGCTGGTGATCGATGGCGGCAAGGGCCAGCTGGCCACGGCGCTGGCGGCGCTGCGCGACCTCGGCATCAACTGGGCGGCAGAGCTGGACGTGATCGGCCTGGCCAAAGAGCGCGAGGACGCAAGCGGCGATCGCAAGCCCGATCGGGTGTTTCTGCCTCGGACCAAGGACCCGATTCGGCTGCGCGACAACACGGCGGAGCTGTTTGTGCTGTCGCGGATTCGTGACGAGGCGCATCGCTTTGCGGTCAGCTTTCATCACAAGCTGCGTGAAAAACGGACGATTCGCTCGGCGCTGCAGGAGATCCCGGGGATTGGGCCGAAGCGGCAACAGGCGCTGCTTCGTCAGCTCGGCAGTGTGCGGCGGATTCGGACGGCCAGTCGGCAAGAGCTGCTGGCGGTCCCCGGCATGAGCGAGGCGGCGGTCGAGGCCGTGCTGCACTTTTTCCTGGATCGGCAGGCTGCGACGGTCGAGCGCGTGGAAGTGGCGCCGCAGGTGGGGAGTGCTGCGGGTTCGGCTGCGGCTCCCGATGTGATCGAGCATGCCGCAGCGGCCGAGCTGGCTGCCCTGGCTGGCGACGACAGCGAAGACGATCTGGCGCGATCGGTGGCCGCCGTGTTTACCGTCGCTGACGAGGTCGATCCGGTGGCTGAGGCTGGCAGCGGAGAAGCGGGCTTGGGCGGCTTGGCTGGCGGGCCGGTTGGGAAGCCGGCTGCCCGCGCAAATCGGGCCAGCGCTGAGCCGCGTTCACGAGGCCCACGAGGCGCTTAGCGGCCCGAAGCGTTTGGGGAATTGCACTGCGTTACCCTACATGGTAAGTAGCTATCCTCTTGTCGTTGCGGCGGTTCGTTCTTCGGTTTGGCAGGTTGAGCCCGACGCAGCAGCGAGGGAAAAGCAGCACCTGAGTCGGTAACACAACTTTTTTTCAGCCCGCCGGGGATCGAGGCTCTCGGGCTGAGTCGCTTGGCCTGTAGCTAGCCACTTGGGCATCCTATTGCCCAATGGCGACCTGCAGCTCCATCGACCCTATTGAGGAATGAGCACATGATGGAGAAGTCGGAAGCAGCGGTCATTTTGGGTGGAACCCGAAAATATTCGAGCACCTCTTCGTCTAGCGGTTCGCGGACGGCGAGCAAGGCCAAGCCAGCCAGCGAAGCCAAGACGGTGAAAAAGCGTGCCCCAAGCCGTGACAAAGCGGCCAAGGGCGAGCGCAGCGATGAGCGTGCTGGCAAGCCGGGCCTGCAAATCCTCCGCTACTTTACCGACCCGGGCGTCGATCCCTTCAGCGAGGTCGAGTGGGAACTGCGCACCGCCAGCATCACCGGCGAGGGCGGCAAGGTCTACTTTGAGCAGAAGGATGTCGAGTTCCCGAAGAGCTGGTCGCAGCTCGCGACGAACGTCGTGGTCCAGAAGTACTTCCGGGGCGCGATGGACACGCCGACGCGAGAGCGCTCGGTTCGCCAGCTGATTGGGCGGGTGGTGTCGACCATCACCGGCTGGGGCATCAAGGACGGCTACTTCCGCACCGAGAGCGACGCCGAGGTCTTCAAGAATGAGCTGACCCATCTGCTTGTTCATCAGAAGATGGCGTTCAACTCGCCGGTCTGGTTCAACGTCGGTGTCGAGGACGAGCCCCAGTGCTCGGCCTGCTTCATCAACAGCGTGCAAGACACCATGGACAGCATCCTCACTCTCGCCAAGACCGAGGGCATGCTGTTCAAGTTCGGCTCCGGCACCGGCACCAACTTTTCGTCGATCCGCAGCTCGCGCGAGTCGCTGCAAGGCGGTGGTGGCGCGTCCGGCCCGGTGTCGTTCATGAAGGGCTTCGACGCGTTCGCCGGCGTCATCAAGTCGGGCGGCAAGACCCGTCGCGCCGCCAAGATGGTCATCCTGAACGCCGAGCACCCCGACATCGTCGAGTACATCCACTGCAAGGCCAATGAAGAGAAGAAGGCCTGGGCGCTCATCGACGCGGGCTACGACGGCAGCTTCAACGGCGAGGCCTACAACTCAATCTTCTTCCAGAACAGCAACAACTCGGTGCGCGTGACCGACGCCTTCATGGAGTCGGTGGTGCATGACCGGCCCTGGCACACCCGCTCGGTGACAGGTGGCCGCGTCGTCGATACCTACCGCGCTCGTGATCTGTGGCACCAAATCGCCGAGGCTGCGCACCAGTGCGGCGATCCCGGGCTCCAGTTTGATACCACCGTCAATGCCTGGCACCCGTGCCCGGCTTCGGGACGCATCAACGCCTCGAATCCGTGCTCGGAGTACATGTTCCTCGACGACTCGGCCTGCAACCTGGCGAGCCTGAACCTGCGCAAGTTCCAGTTCCCCGTCGGGCACGCCCAGGCCGGTGACTTCGATGTCGAGTCGTTCGAGCGAGCCGTCGATCTGACGATCCTGGCGCAAGAGATCATCGTCGACAACGCGCGCTATCCGACCCCGCGCATTGGTGAGAACAGCCACCTGTTCCGGCCGCTCGGGCTCGGCTATGCCAACCTGGGCGCGCTGCTGATGTCGCGTGGTCTGCCCTATGACTCCGACGCGGGTCGGGCCTATGCCGGGGCGGTGACGGCGATCATGGGCGGTCGGGCCTATCGGATGAGCGCCGAGATCTCGCGGGACCACGGCGGACCGTTCAAAGCATACGAGAAGAACCGCGAGCCGTTCCTCGGGGTGATGCGCAAGCACCGTCAGCACGTTGACCACATTGACTCGGCGCTGTGTCCGTACGATCTGCTGCAGGCGGCGCGCGGAGCGTGGGACGAGGCGATCGAGGTGGGCGAGCGCTACGGCTTCCGCAACGGCCAGGCGACTGTGCTCGCACCGACGGGAACCATCGGCTTCATGATGGACTGCGACACCACCGGCATCGAGCCCGACATTGCGCTGGTCAAGTACAAGCGGCTGGTCGGCGGCGGCATGCTCAAGATCACCAATCAGACGGTGGCCGAGGCGCTGACCCGGCTCGGTTATGACCTGGCGGCGCAGAAGCAGATCATCGATCACATCACCAGCCACGACACCATCGAGGGAGCTCCGGGCCTGCGCAGCGAGCATCTGGCGGTGTTCGACTGTGCGTTCCGGGCCCAAAATGGCTCGCGGTCGATCCACCCGATGGGTCACATCAAGATGATGGCGGCGGCGCAGCCGTTTATCTCGGGCGCGATCAGCAAGACCGTCAACCTGCCGAGCGACGCCTCGATTGAAGACATCGAGAACGCCTACATGCAGGCCTGGCAGCTGGGGCTCAAGGCGATTGCCATTTACCGCGATGGCTGCAAGCGCAGTCAGCCGCTGTCGACCTCGCGGACCGAGAACCCGACGGGCGCAGCAGCGGGGGCGAGCACGCTGCCGATTCAGGTGCTGATTGATCGGCTCCCGGTTGAGGTGCGGCAGCAGCTGCGCGATGCCTCGGCGCTGTCGGTGGAAGACTTCCTGCAGCAGGTGGCGGCGCTGGCGAATCCGAAGGGGCCGCCGATGGCGGTGCGGCGCAAGCTGTCCGACGAGCGGCGCTCGATTACCCACAAGTTTTCGATCGCGGGTCACGACGGCTACATTCACGTCGGCATGTACGACGACGGCTCGGCGGGCGAGATCTTCGTGCGGATGGCCAAGGAAGGCTCGACCATCTCGGGGCTGATGGATAGCTTCGCGACGGCGGTGTCGCTGGCGCTACAGCACGGGGTGCCGCTCAAGCTGCTGGTCGACAAGTTCAGTCGGACGCGCTTCGAGCCGTCGGGCTGGACCGGCAACCAGGACATTCCGCGCGCCAGCTCGATCATGGACTACCTGTTCCGCTGGCTCGAGGCGAAGTTCCTGCCCGATCAGGTCCAAGGCGAGCAGCTTGAGATGGACTTGCCGACGCCGACCTCCGCGCCAGTGGCCCCGCAGTCGGTCGATGCTCCACCGGCGCTGCCGAGCTTGAGCGGTCTGTTTGGGGCTGCGCAGCCTCGAGCTTTCCGCGCTGAGACGGATGCCCCGACCTGCCACGAGTGCGGCACGATCATGGTTCGCTCCGGCGCCTGCCACAAGTGCCTAAACTGCGGCGCCACCTCCGGCTGCTCCTGATATTCCAGTCCAGAAACGTAGCGAGGATGGCCGATGGCGTAGGCGGGCGGGCGCGCCAGTCCCCGACACGAAGTGTGGGGGAGAGCAGCCTTCCGGCTGTGAGCACGCCCGACATAGCCAGCGGCCACCGCAGTAGTTTCTGTTACGGGGCGGTGAAGAGGCAGCGGGTGACGGGCTGGATCAGGTCGGCGAGTACGTACAGGTAGTACTGCTTGCCGCTCTGCAGGGCTGTTGGGGCGGCGCCTGTGGCTGGGAACTTCTGCGTGAGTCCTGCCGGCACCGAGCCGTACTTGACGGTGCCACTCAGTACGGGCTTGCCCTCGACCGGAACATCGATTCGCCACACCGTCCCCGGCGGCAGGTCCAGGTTCGGCGGCACCGTTGGCGAAGCTGCGCTTGCCTCTAGCACATATACGTAGCGAGCGTTTCCACCCTTCCACACCATGAGTCCATCGGCGCGAACGCCTTCCCCGCGTGTACAGGCGGTGGGTCGGAAGAAGCGCTGCTCGTCGAGCGGTCCGGCGGCATACCTTTCACCGGCAAAGTCGACGCGAGTCTTGCCTCGGAACGCCAGCTCACCTTCAAAGAAGCGCCGCATCCGGGCATCGTCAGTGGTCGGGAAGATCGTGTGGGTCGGATTCTCCGGCGTCGAGCGACCAAAGCCGTTGTTTTCCGCTGGTGGATACGCGCCAAAGCCCGACGTATCGAGCCAGCCCGCGCCCATCGCCAGCCCTCGGTTGAAGAACCCGTTGATGAAGTTGCCGGGCTGATCGACAAACCAGTTCGACGGTCCTTGCGGCGCCCGGGTCGAGTGACAGCACACACAAGCGGCTGAGCGAACCTGCGACATCACCCACGCTTGCTCGGTGGCATAGGTCGGGTCCTTCATGCGCGGATCGTCGCGGGTGTTGTCGGGCAGTGTGCCGGCTTTGTAGTACGGGCGCTGGGTGCGGACGCGATCGCAGCTGGCATAGTCCTCGAAGTGACGGCCTTCCTCGGTGGCGCCCGAGATCATCTCCCAGGTGCAGACCTTGCCGCCTTCGCTCTTGCCGATCGGCTCGCCGGCTTTGGGGTTGACGCAGACGCGAACTGGCTGCTGGAAGATGGGCAGTCCTCCGGTGCCGCCGCCCGTCGATTCAATGCCCCCGCAGATCGGTGCGGGAGCAAACGTGCCGCCACCGAACAGCTCGCAGCCCCGCTTGGTCGATCCACAGTTGTCCGCGTTGTCACCGATGTTGTTGACCGCGATGTACAGCCCGTCCTTTTCGAGAATGCACTGTCCGAGGATGCTCTGTTCGGCACACGGAGTCCCAATGTCGGCGGTTCCGTTCCAGTCGGCGCAGTCCTCCTGGATTTTGTCCGCCGGCCAGTCGCCATGGTAGTTGCGGCACTCCGGCTCGCTGCTGAACTTGTTGGTGTAGTTGCAGTGGCCAGAGATCTCTTCCGGCAGCAGAGGAATCTCTTTGGCGCTACAGCCGGCCAGGGCCGCGATCGCGAGCGGGATCAGCAGAGACTCTTGCTTCCGAGTGCTGACAAGTCCGAAGACACGACGAAGACTGACGGTGTGGCGTTCCCATTCCATAAGCGGACTCCTTTTGTGGCGCCCCGATCGCTCTGCCCAGCTGCCGCGCTACGAGGTCCCGCACAGTCAGATGCTGCGCCGTTTCCAAAGGCGTCAGCCCGCGCCTCAGGCGAAAACGAGGCGAAAATTCATTGAATCTCGGTACTTCTCGGTGCGAAGATCTTGACCGGCGTACTCCCGTTGACTGCTGCCCCATGTGGCCACAGTAGGAGTCCTGCCGCACAACGTACTCACAGCTGGGAGAGAGATTCATGCAAAACAAATCGTTGCTGGTGGCCATGGTGCTCGGAAGTGCGGTATCCGCCTTGAGCAGCTGTACGGACCCACCTGTCGACACGATGCTGCCTCCGGTCGACATGATGGTCCAGAAGCCCTTTCATGTGATGGGAGTGGTGGTTGGGAATCAGGACATGCCGATTTCGGATGCGGCGGTGCGGCTGGGTACCAGCGTTGCATCCACCGGAGCGGACGGCCGCTTCACCATCGAGCTCCACAATCCGAAGCTGCCGCTGCCGTTTTCGATCAGCGCGCCGGGCTATGTTCCGTTTGTGTCGCAGATGACCGCCGACTCGATGGATGTGAAGTATCGGCTGCAGCGCGTGACCGAGCTGTCCTTCCCCAGCAACCTGTTTCCGCTGACGATTACCGACCCCTCTAGTGGAGCGGTGGTGGCGATTCCTGCGGAGGGTCTACAGGGTCCTGCCGGAGCACCTCCTGATGGCGAGATTGTGCTGGCGATTCGCTTCCTTGATCCAGCCCGCCAGCCGATGCCGGGGGAAGACGGAGCGCTCGGAGCCAAGGGAGAGCAGCTGGTGCTCGATACCTTTGGCGTGCTGTATACGTCGGCGCGTGATGGCATGGGCAATCCGCTGACCCTCAAGCCTGGAGTGGTGATGACGGTGGTGGTGCCGCTGACGCTCGACCGTGTTGCCAGTGCGCCCAGTGAAGTCGGTCTGTGGCGGCTCGATCCGACCAAGAGCGCGTGGGTCCCAGAGATGGGTCCGTCCGGAATGCCGGCGATGCTTCAGCGCAAGCCGACGAGCTTTACCTGCCGCGACAAGCAGGTGGACCCCTGTGACATCCTTCACTGCAACAACGTGTCGAATCAGGCGTGGGTGGGACAGGCTTCGACGTTTGGCTTCCTCAATGCCGATGTCGCGTTTGACAAGCCGGCGTGTCTGCGTCTGGAAGTCGGCGGCACCAATCAAGTCTGTCTCCGCTTCGAGATTCCGTCCGGTGGATCGACGAAGATCAAGGAACACTGCTACGGCCAGGGCAGCCACGCGCTCTACAACCTGCCAGCCAACATGCCGATCAACGTCAAGACGCTGATGCCGGGTCCGAACTGTAGCCCTGACATCTCGACCGGCAAGATGGCAAATCCAGGCGATGTCTGGGGCGGCACCGGAATGCCCGAGAGCGCTTCCCTCTGCAAGGGCTCGCTCGCCATTCCACCGAATCCGTAGCCTCTTCCGACCGCCTCCGCAGCACCTCTTCTTACTTCAGCCAGCGGATCACTACGTCGGCTCTGCCATCGCCACTGACATCGCCGCTGAGTACGCGCGTGAGATCCGCTGTCAGCGCAGTGCCAAGTCCGCTCTGCCACCTTGCGTACGTTCCGAACAGGGTTCCGGTAGAGGGCGCGACCCACAGGGCTCCGTCTGATCGGAAGTGGACCACTGCATCGGCTCTGCCATCCCCAGTGACATCGGTGACCAGCTGGGTTTCAGAGCCCGCGCCATGTCCGGACTTCCACTTTGCATAGGCGGCAAACGTACTCCCTGTGGACGGAGCGACCCACCAGCTTCCGGTGGCGGAGAAGAACGCAATCGCATCGGCTCGGCCATCTCCGGTGACATCCGCCGCCAGCTGCGCAGAAGATCCCGCGCCATGTCCGGACTTCCACTGTGCATAGGACCCAAACGCAGAGCCTGTGGACAGAGCGACCCACCAGTTGCCGGAAGCTGCGAAGAAGGCCACCGCATCGGCTCTGCCATCGCCGGTGACATCCGCCACCAGCTGCGCAGCGGAACCAGTGCCATGTCCAGACTTCCACAAGGTCGGCGCCGCAAACGCAGCGCCCGTAGAAGGAGCAACCCACCAGCTGCCACTGGCGACCGAGAATGCGATGACATCACTCCTTCCATCGCCTGTGACATCGGCTGCCAGATATCGGTGGATGGATGAGAGCGGACTGCGGAGCCACACTCGCAGTGGTGCAAAGGAACCTGCCGCCGTCCCCGACTGAGCTTCTGCAACCCAGTACTCTCCTTTTGCGGGGAAGATCACAATCAGATCGGCCAAGCCATCTCCGGTGACATCTGCGAGCAGGGATTCCTCTGCACCGCGACTCTGTACGTCCTGACTGCGGAGCGGGGTCGCAAGGGTGGTTCCAGTCGAGAGGGCGGACTCCCAGCTGTCGCCACCACTTCCATAGGCGGCGCGGACTCCTTCGATGTCGGTCTTGCTGAGCATTCCATCGCCGGTCCAGCGCGGGTTGCAGTAGTTCATGACCGAGTCGAGATCCCAGGCTCCCACGGTGATGTCGCCATCGGCTCCCTGCTCGGAGGTACAAGAGGACGGGGTATCGGCACGGTTCTGTTCATGGGCAAAGCCGAGCGCATGGCCAAACTCATGGACGGCGCCGACGCGAATGCAGTAGGGGCGGGTGGTCTGGCAGCCGGGACTCCAGGTAGAGAACGCAAAGTTGAGGACCATGCCGTCTTTGACACCGTCGAGGTCCTTGCCCAGGCCGAGCGTGTAGGGGCCGACATCTTTTATGCGAATGCGGACGCCCTTGCTGGCGCTGCTGCATGCTCCCCAGCCGGTGAAGCGGACGGCAGAGACACTCTGCCATGTCTCTTCCACTGCCGCTTGGACCCACTTT
This sequence comes from Myxococcales bacterium, assembly GCA_016794465.1. Lineage (GTDB taxonomy): Bacteria > Myxococcota_A > Polyangia > Palsa-1104 > JAEUJZ01 > JAEUKA01. Next base: position 78,522 of record JAEUKA010000114.1, read on the forward strand.
CGCTCTGTCTCTGTGGCCGCAGTAGGACTCTCGAAACAGACAGGAATGGTGGCACTTTTCCACAGCCGCGAGCTGGCGACATACAGAGCGGAAGCCTGTCCAGACAGAGCCGCAACCTCCTCCTGATTGATCGACTCTCCACACCCACCCAGCAGCCCAGCCGCCAAAGCGATCCAGCGTCCAGAAACACGCAACAGCCCAGACAACAAAGACCTTCCCATGACCTCTTATAGCATCCCCCGGCAGAAATCCTCGGCTGGTCCTAAAGCCGAGCGTTTCGCGTGGGGCCCCCCTTCCCTTCGAGACTTTTTTCCGTTCCGCAGGCGGCCCGAAAAAAAGCTCTCCGGTCGGCCCCACGCTCGGTTCTCTAACTGCTGGTTCCTTTGGGGGCTCAGGTTAGGCTGGATCGGGGTCGGTGGGTTGGATGGGGGCTTGGGGGTCGGTTGGGTCGGGGGTGCCGGGGCGC
>JAEUKA010000102.1 GCA_016794465.1 Myxococcales bacterium
CCTGCACCCTTTGGGAGCCGATGTAGCGTCCCCGCTAGGCATCGAAGACCACGCCCATAAGAAGATCTCTTCATCTGCATAAGCAGAGCCCAAATACGGCCATAAAAACAGCCGCCGCACCGCCCCCCTGAGCCACTCCCACGCCCCCCTAAAGTGCTCCGATCGGAGTCTTAGGAGGACTCCTGAAAGGTGGGCGCAGAGCCCTACCAATCGGTACAGAATTCCAACACCTCCCACCCCAAAAACGGCCCACCGACAACACTGTCAGCGACGAGAATAGATTTTGTTGTTGATCGGGACCCTCTTTGATCGGGACGACGTCCCGTTTTGAAGGGTCCGGACCCTCTTTGATCGGGACGATGTCCCGTTTTGAAGGGTCCGGACCCCCTTCGATCGGGACGATGTCCCGTTTTGGGTAGGGTCTGACCCATCCCAACCGGCCAGACCTCCCATGTTGGGACGGTCTGGACCCTAGCGGCGTGTGAAAAAAGTGAGCGAGGAGCCCAAAGTGCAAGGCGGAGGCGCGGAGCTGCCGCAAGGCAGTGAGCACCGACAACGCAGCAATGTGGGCCCGCAGCCGCTTTTTCCACACGCAGCTAGCGGATGCTGGCGGTGACTCCGCGTAGCATCGCGGCGGTGCGCTCGAGCAGCTGTTTGGCGTCGCCGAGGGTGGCTGACTCGCCTCGGATGATCGCGATGCGGGCACGCTCGATGGCGGCGCGGGCGCGACGCATCGCATCCAGTCCCAGCTCACTGCCGGCAACCGCCTGCTCGGCCCGGGGCAGCATCCCCAAGATGTCGCTGATGAGCTGCTCGGTGCGGACCTGATTGCGGGACAGCTCGTCCGTGCGCTGGGCTTCCAGCTCGTACGAGCCGATGGGACTCTTGCCGCCATCGGTGTCGCCACTAAGCAGCGGTGCCGAGAGCCGAAAGGTATGCTGTTCCCGCCGCTGTTCCCGCAGATCGACGACGGTCACGGTCAGCTCGCCGTTCTGGGCTGCGAAGAAGCGGACCTCGACCTCCGTGTTGTCGCGGGCCGCCGCGAGCAGTCCCGAAAAGACAAACTCACCCAGGATGCGGCACTCGCTGGCCAGGTCGCTGTCGCCTTCCAGAATCACCAGGCGCAGGGCGGTCTGCTGGTCGCGTCCGGTGGTAAAGACATGCGCACTCTCGTGGGGCAGCTGCGTGCCAGCCGAGATCAGGCGAAACACCTTGCCGCCGCCAATCAGCACGCCCAGGTGATGCGGACTCAGCTCGAACGTGGTGCTGGCCGAGGGTGTCTGCGACAGGGCTGCGCCTTGCAGTGCCGCCCCGATGGCCAAGGCTTCTTCGGGAATCACCCCGCCCATTGGCTGGCGCCCGAACAGCTCTGTCAGCGCCTTTTGCACCCGGGGAACCCGACCCATGCCACCAATGAGCAGCACCGCATCGACCGATGTGGGCTCGACGCCGGCTTCGGCCAGCGCTCCTTTGGCGAGCTGGATGGTGCGGTCGACGAGATCTTCGGTCAGCTCCTCGAACTTGGTCCGGTCAATCGTACGCGTCAGGTGCAGCGGCTCGGACGTACCGGTCGAGATGATGAACGGCACCTCGATGGTCACCTGTTCGTCAACGGACAGATCGCACTTGGCCTTCTCCACCGCGTCTCGCAGCCGCTGCAGCGCCGTCCGGTCTTGGCGCAGGTCGATCTTGTGATCCTTGGCGAAGCCGAACACCAAGAAGTCGAGCAGGCGCCGGTCGAAGTCTTGGCCACCCAAAAAAGGGTCGCTGATGCTCGCGCGGATCTCGTGAATGCCGCTGCTCATCTCGAGCAGGGCAAAGTCGAACGTCCCGCCGCCCAGATCGTAGACCGCAACCCGCTGGGCGCGCTTTTCGCTGGTGCCGATGCCGTGGGCAAGTGCCGCCGCAATGGGGTCAGCGATGATTCGCAGCACCTCCAGTCCTGCCAAGCGTGCTGCGTCCCGCAGGGCAATCCGCTGCGCATCGGTGTACGACAGGGGCGCGCTCAGCACCGCCCGACTGACCGGCTGTCCCAGGTACGCCTCGGCGGCCCGCTTGAGATCCAGCAGCATCGCCGCCACCAGCTCGACGACCGAGTAGGGCTCATTGCGGAGCACCACCCGCAGCTCATCGGACGGACCGGGGACAATCCGGTAGGCGACCATCTCCGAGAGCTGCCGGACCTGGGGATGACCGAAGCGCATCCCGAGCAGGCGCTTGAGCGCGGTGGCGGTGTGCTCGGCGTGCAAGACCGCCTGGCGACGCGCGATCTGCCCGAGGAGACGCTGGCCTTGCTCGTCGATGCCTAAGACCGCAGGAAAGCCGCGCTGGCCGCTCGGACCTGGGAGCACCAGCGGTACGCCTCCTTCGACAATGGCCACGCACGAGTTGGTGGTGCCCAGGTCGATGCCAATGACGCGCTCCATGGTCGTAGGTGATGCCCGCTAGATGGGGATAGTCAGTCCGATTCATAGTACACGACTTCCTTTCGGAAAACGGCGGTCTGTTCGTGTTAATAGACAGCGGCATGGCAGATGTTCTTCCGTCGCACACGCCTTCGGCGAGTCCTCCATCGGTGCGGGCAGTGCGAGAGCTGCTGGCGGCGCTCCGCCGACCGATCGACGAGCTGTGTAGTCGTGGCCTGCCCAACCTGGCCCATCCCGATGGTGAGGAGCGGGTGCTCGAGCTGGCTGCTCAGATGACCGACGCGGCGGGCGCGCTGGCGGCGGCCTTTGCCGGCAAGAGCGCACGCACGGCCAGCGAGGCAGAGCTTTTGCGGCGAAAAAAGACGGCGGAAGACCTGGCGCAGCTGGCGACCAGTGCGAAGAACCTGGGTCGCAGCCCGCTTGTGGAGCGGCAGCGGGTGGTGGCACTGGGGCTGCGGCTGTGTGCCGGGGTGAGCATGTACCTACCCCAGCCGACAGAGAAGCGCAGTGTCAGTGCGGTGGCTCCGACGCCCATCGCCAAGCCTGCTCCCGAGTCCAAGCTCAAGTCCAAGCCCGAGTCCAAGCTCAAGTCCAAGCCCGAGCCCAAGCCCGAGTCCGAGCCGAAGCCAGAGCCCGATGGGAGCGATCCGCTGCTGCTGCCGCTGCTCGGGCTGCCAGGGGTAGGGCCGGTGACGGCTGAAAAGCTGGCGGTCAAGGGCCTGACCCGGGTGATTGATGCGCTGTACTTTCTGCCGAAGCGCTACGACGACCTGCGCCAGGTGGTGCCGGTCGGACAGCTGCAGCCGGGGGTGCTGCAAGCGACGGTGGTGCTGGTCGAGCGGACCAAGGTGGTGTGGGCCCGCAAGCGCTTCTTGGAGGTGATGTTCCGAGGCGAAGACGGCTGCGAGCTGCTGGCGCGCTGGTTTTACTTTCACGGCGGCTACCAGAAGCGACTGCTGCCGGGAAAGCGGTTTCTGCTGACGGCGACGCCGAGCAAGTTTCGCGACAGCCTGCAGGTCACGCACCCCGAGCTGACGGAGCTGCCGCCGCGCACCGAGTCAGACGACAGCGTGATGCCCGAGGGGAGTGGTCACATCCGCATCCGCTATCCCGACGTGGAAGGCGTGCCGGGTCGGCTGATCGAGCGGCTGTGCCAAGGTCTGTGTCAGCAGTATGCCGAGCTGGTGCCCGACGGGGTACCGGCGCAGCTACTCGGTCGCCTGAGCCTGCCTGTGCTGCCGCAAGCCCTGCGGGAGCTGCATAGCGTTCCCGCCGAGACGACGCCCGAGCTGCTGGCACGCCTAAACGAAGGACTCTCGCCGGCCCAGCGGCGGCTGATCTTCGAGGAGCTGTTCTTTCTGCAGCTGGGCCTGCTGCGGCGACGGCGAGCGATTGCCGCCGATGATGCGACCGTCTGCGTGACCGATGACCAGTCTTTGGCGAGGCTGCGCGCGGTGCTGCCCTTCCAGCCGACCGGGGCGCAGGAGCGGGCGATTGCCGAGATTCGAGATGACTTGAAGCAGCCGCATCCGATGCAGCGACTCCTGCATGGTGACGTGGGCTCGGGCAAGACCCTGGTCGCCTATGCCGCGTGTGAGCTGGTGATGGCGAGCGGGCACCAAGCGGCGGTGATGGCGCCAACGGAGATCCTGGCCGAGCAGCACTACAAGACGCTGCGGGTGTGGGCGCAGGCGAGCGGGCGCAAGCTGGCACTGCTAACGGCAACTACGCCGAAGACGGCGCGCAAGACGACGGTGGCGCAGCTGCAAGCCGGTCGCTTTGCTGACGTGCTGCGCATTGCCGAGGCGACGGGTCAGCCGCTCGATCGCGAGTCGATCCTGGCGATGCTGAGCGCTGGGTTCCTGGACATGGTGGTGGGGACGCACGCGCTGATTGCCGAGGCGGTCGAGTTCAAAGATCTGGCGCTGGTGGTCATCGATGAGCAGCACCGCTTTGGTGTAGGTCAGCGAGCGGCCTTGCGTCGCAAAGGGCGGCAGCCGCACATCTTGGTCATGACCGCGACCCCGATTCCTCGGACGCTGGCGCTGACGCTGTACGGCGACCTGGATGTCAGTCAGCTCGACGAGCTGCCGCCGGGACGAACGCCGGCAGTGACCAAGGTGCTGCCGGCGCGCAGTGGCGAAGGCAAGGCGCTGCTGGCGGTGCGCAAGGCAGTGGAGACGGGGCGGCAGGCGTACTGGGTGTGTCCGCTGATCGAAGACAGTGACAAGCTAGAGCTGTCGAGTGCCACTGCTCGGCACGCTGCCCTCGCGATGGCTCTGCCCGAGCTAAAGGTGGGTCTGGTCCATGGTCGCCTGTCGAGTGATGAGCGGGACGACGTGATGGGTCGCTTTCGCCAGCGTGAGCTGGATGTCCTGGTGGCGACGACGGTGATCGAAGTGGGCGTCGATGTGCCCAATGCCTCGCTGATGGTCATCGAGAGTGCGGAGCGCTTCGGGCTGGCCCAGCTGCATCAGCTGCGCGGTCGCGTTGGGCGCGGCAGTGGCAAGAGTGCGTGCCTGCTGCTGCACGGCGTTTCGGCGGAAGCCACATCGACGCAGCGCTTGGAGGTCGTGGCGGCGACCAGTGATGGCTTCCGGCTAGCTGAGGCGGACCTGCGCATCCGAGGACCAGGCGAGGTACTGGGCACCCGGCAGTCGGGCCTGCCGCCGCTGCGCTTTGCGGATCTGCTGCGGGACATTGACCTTCTGACGATAGCGCGGCGAGAGGCAGCAGCGCTCCTGTCGCGCGATCCCGACCTCAGTCGGCCCGAGCATGTCGTGACCCAGCGCGTGCTGACCGAGCGCTGGGCACACTGCGACCTGACCCTCGAGTAAGTGAGGGCGGTTCAGTACGAGCGCACGCGTTAGTAGCGGGCGGGCTGCTCGTCGTCGTAGCGGTAGGCCGACTGTGCTTCCAGGCGCTGCTCGGCAGGAATCTCCAGCGGCAGCCGGGGCGCGTCAAACCACATCCCCTCCAGGTCATAGAACTCTCGCAGGGGATGCTCGAACACATGGACCACCAAGTCACCGAAGTCGAGCAGGGCCCAGCGACCATCGCGCAGGCCTTCCGATCCGAGGAGGCGAGCCCCACGTTCCTCCATCACCGCGACGACTGCATCGGCAATCGCCCGCACGGTTCGATCGGCCTGGGCCGATGCGATGAGGAGGTAGTCGGTGTAGCTTCCGGATTCGGTCAGGTCGAGGAGGACTGGCTCGATGCCCTTTTTGTCGATGGCGGCCTGGGCAGCTGCGAGCGCATCCTGTCGGTACTTGTCGCTTGGGGCAGTGGTGGTCTTGCGTGTTTGCAAGTCGCTTGTCCTCTAGTTCGGTTTTTGACTGACGGTGATGACGGCGGGCCCTGACCACTTGCGATCAAAGTGCTCCGTCAACTTCTTAGCGTAGTTCTGAAGTCGCAGCTCGGAAAGGAGCTTGTGGGCGCTCTGGGTCACCGCCTGGATCTCGGGCATGCCCAGCGCGGTGCTGCCTTGACGGGCCGCTTTGGCCCAGACGTACGCGGGCAGCGCCAGCGCCACCTGGCCGACCGCCATCGCCAGCCCTGCCACCGCATCGCTGAGCAGCTCCTTTTCGGTGGCGCGGCTCGACTCCTGGATGGTCTTGCGCACCGTGCGCGCCTGGTCTTCCGAGAAGCTGTGGCCCATGTGATAGGTCGAAAGGTAGTGATCGAGCAGCGTCCCGACCTCAAAGGCGCGAAAGCCGGCCTCGACGCCGCTGAGGACTTGCAGCCCGGTAAACAGACGCCGCACCTGCTTCTGCTTGCGCAAGAGTGACCCGAGCTTGCTCAGTGACGACAGCACCCCGAGACGCTGGGACGCTGGGGCTTCTTCGAGCAGGGCCGAGACAGCGGACGGCTCGATCTCGAGGTTGTGCTCGCGCGCCAGGTGCTCGACCAGGCCGCGCCGGGTCAGGTCGACCAGCAGCTCTGAAATACCGGGCAGCGGCAGCATGTTGGCCGCTGCGATCAAGACGCTGCGCACCATCACCAGTCGCTTGTGCTCGGAAAGATGAGGGGCGCTGTCCTGTGAGTCCATCGGGTTGTCTCCTTGTGCCTTGGCTACCGGTAAGATGGCACCAATCCGCCGAGCAGCTCCTGCCGGTCGAGCCAGGGACGGGGCCGGGTGGGGGGCTCTGAATACTCAGTCGGCACGGCGATCTTCACCGCTTCACTTCCCAAGGCTACCACCTGCATGACGTGAGTGGCCTCCACCTGGACGCGTTCGTCGGGGACGCCAGGGCGCGGGGCGACGAAGCGGACCGACAGCTCTACGGCGATGGGGACGCCTTGCTCACGATCGATGGTGGCCAGGCCGTCAATCGACTCGACGCTGACCGCCCCCCGCCAGACCGAGCCCTGGGAGCGCAGCGGCACCGTCGCGGTATCCGCCAGCTGCAGCGCAACTTGCCAGGTGGCGCGACCGCGCGTCTCGCTGCTCATCGGGGTGCCGAGCTTGAGCTTGTGGCCGACGGCTTCGATCAAAGCGGCGCCGGTGTCAAAGGCCATCGTGCGCAGGTGATGAAGCTGGCTGCTCTCGCTGCGATAGCGAATGAACGGCTGGTGACGCACCTTGGTAAAGACATACTGCTGATCGGTGATGGCCTCGATGCCGGAGCCGTGGTCGTTGTCGCTGCCCATGTGGAGGCGACCGGTGCCATCGACGGCGACAAAGCGAGTCTCGCTGAGCTGCACCGGGGCGGTTTCGTAGGCGTCTTCCCCGCTGAACGGCTGGGCGGGACTGCCAAGCTTGAAGCCCGGCTGGACCGGCTGCACCTGGGTGGCGCGTGGCGAGGGAATCGGCGTGATCGTCCAGCGGGTCTGGGACTCGACGCGATGCGGTCCAAGCCGTGCCGCAACATCACTGTGGGGCAGCGCCAGCACCTTGAGGAGTCGATCCCCGCGCACCAGATCGTTCTGCGCGCTGATCGAAACCAGAGGTGTGGAGGTCGCCGGCGCTGGTGCCTTGCGACACCCTGCCTGGCACAAAAGGACAAGGGCGGTGCAGAGCAACCTGGAAACCGGCAGAGACATGTCCTGCGCGCTTAGCGCCATTTCTCGCCGCTGTCAATGACTACGTGGCTGGACTGGGTTGAGCACTGGGCCGGCTACTTGGCTTTCTTGCCGCCGGGCTTCTTCTTGGGCTCTTCTTTGTTGATGACGTTGCAGCCGGCGACCGAGAAGCTGGCCCGAGCGATGACGCAGCTGACCTTGGCGGGAGCGCCGGCGCAGCCTTTCCACGTACTCTGGAAGCCATCGCAGACAAACGTGCCGGACAGGGTCGCGCCGCTGGTGCCGTACTGCAGACCGCCGTCCGAGTTGATCTCGACCGTGCAGCTGGACTCTGGGTGAGGGCCGCTGGCACCGTTCCAGTCGAGACACATGGTGCCATCCCAGTTGCAGGCGGCCTGGCGCATCTTGGCGGTGCCAAAGGCCAGCTTGCCCAGGGCCGAGGTGTTGTAGGTCCCCGGTCCCTTGTAGGTCACGGTGAGCAGGAAGCTCTGGCAGTCCTGGCTGGAGCCGTCGGTGATGGTCAGCTCCTTTTTGGCCCAGTCAAACTCGCACTTGGTAAGGTCAGAGCTGAGTACGCCCTTGCCCTCGGCGCCGGTGCTGTGGGGGACGCCACAGTCGAACAGCACGCGGGCCATGTTGCTGCCTTGCTGGACCGCATCCGCGACGACATCGCCGCGCTCTCCCGCGCTGGTGGCGACCTGCCCAAGCTGCGGAACTTCTTTGGGCGGCAGCTTGGGTGGTGGTGGCTTGGGACAGCCCGCGAGCAGCAGTGCGGACAGAGCAGCCAGGGACAGGTGGGCAACAGGCAAACGGAAAGAGCGCATGTGGCGATTTTACACGAGCCAGGAAAGATGGGCCACAGTCCTCATTTGAGGATTTTAGTATCCAATCGGACGCTTCCTCGTCACCTAATAGAGAGGAGCAACCACACGGGCTCCTTGCGGAGGAATCACAGATGACTGAGCTAGCGTTTGATTACCTGATCATTGGCTCGGGTTTTGGTGGCAGCGTGGCGGCCTGCCGGCTAAGCGAGAAGGGCTACCGCGTCGCCGTCATCGAGCAGGGCAAGCGCTTCCGCACCGAGGACTTTGCCCGCAGCACCTGGGAGCTGCGCAAGTACCTGTGGATGCCGAGCCTCGGTTGCCACGGCATCTTTGCGATGAGCGTCATGAAGGATCTGGTGGTCTTTCACGGCGCTGGCGTTGGTGGAGGCTCGCTGGTGTATGCCAACACCCACCTGGAGCCGCCCGAGAGCTTTTACCAAGACCCGAAGTGGGCGGACCTGTGCGACTGGAAGGCCGAGCTGGCACCGCACTATCGCGAAGCCAAGCGCATGCTCGGGTCGGTCGAGCCGCCGGAGTTCTACGAGTCGGACGAAGCGCTGCGGGATGTGCTTACCGACATGGGCACCGGGCATACGTTTAAGAAGCACACCGTCGGCGTCTATTTTGGTCCGCCGGGCAGTCCGCCGGGCACTTTGGGAGGCCAGCCGGCGAGCGATCCGTACTTTGGCGGCCAGGGACCGGCGCGGACCAGCTGCACCACCTGCGGCGCCTGCATGGTCGGCTGTCGCGTCGGGGCCAAGAACACGCTGGATAAGAACTACCTGTACTTTGCTGAGCAGCGGGGCACGCAGGTCTTGGCCGAGACGCGGGTGGTGGCGGTGCGACCGCTTGGTGCGGCGGATGGCTCCGACGGCTATGAGGTGGAGACAGAGTGCTCGACCAGCCTGGGTGGACAGCCTCGGCAGCGGTTTACTGCCAAGAATGTGATCTTCTCGGCGGGGGTGATGGGGACGGTGAAGCTGCTGTTCCAGTGTCGCGATTCGGGGCAGCTGCCCAAGATCTCGGCGCAGCTTGGCAAGTACGTGCGCACCAACTCCGAGTCGATCACGGCGGTGGTCGCCCGAGGTCGAGATCTGTCGCGGGGCGTGGCCATCAGCTCTGGTGGCCACACGCCCGATGGCACCCACGTCGAGATCTATCGCTACGGCAAGAACGCCGACTCGATGGGCCTGCTGGGGACGGTGCACACGTCGGGCGGCAAGCTGCCCCGGCAGCTGTACTTCCTGGCGGCGGTGGCTCGCCATCCGCTGCAAGCGCTGCGCAACGCGGTGTGGCCGTTTGGGTGGTCGAAGTCGATGGCGGGTGTGCTGGCGATGCAGGCGGTCGATAACTCGATGGAGCTTACGTATAAGCGGCGCTGGTACTGGCCGTTTGGGAAGTCGATGAGCAGTGACTGGGGTGATCGTCCCAAGCCGCCGACGTTCTTGCCGCAAGCGCACGAGGTCACGGAGCGACTGGCGAAGCGACTCGATGCCGAGCCCGGCTCGGTGACCCCGGAAGTGCTGCTGGATACGACCACCACCGCCCACATCCTGGGTGGCTGTGCGATGGGCAAGAGTGCCGAGGATGGCGTCATCGACAAAGACTGCCGGGTGTTCGGATATCAGGGTCTGTACGTCATTGATGGATCGATGATTGGGGCGAACTTGGGCGTCAATCCCTCGCTAACCATCACCGCGATGGCCGAGCGAGCGATGGCCCAGATTCCGGTCCGCAACAGCTAGCAGCGAAGACTGCCCCAATCTGACAAGATCGAATTCCAACCCGCTGGCCGGGGTGCAGGAGCCGTGCATGGATCTATCATTTCTAGCGCACACGCTGTTGTTGGTAGGCCTGTTGGGGGCGGGCTGTGCATCCCCTCTTCTGAGCCTGGTTGGTGAGAACCGCTTGCCGGAAGCCTGGCGAGCCGCCTGCGAGCTGCGGAGTGACGCCGCCAGGGACCAGCGGCGCGGCTCTGGTCAAGACTCCGATGGACTGGAGGCAAACGAGCGGGCGGCGATCCGCCAAGCGGTGATGTCACAAACCCGGGGAACCTTTGTCGCCAGGGCGCTGTCTCGCGAGGCGCTGCACCGACGGTTGGGGGGGCCGGTGTTTGCCACAGATCTGCTGCTCTTGACGACGCACTCCGAGCTGACTTCCTACCCAGGAAGCGGAGTGACTGTGACGCCGAGGTTCGTTGTGCGTGGTCGCTTGTTGATGGGTCAGACTGCTGGAACGGACGCTTGGAAGCTGGCCGGAATCGAGCAGCCCACAGAGGGATATGGTCCGAGTCTGAAGCCCTTCAACAAGCTGGGAGCCGTCGCCGATCTGTTCATTGCCGGCGTCACCTTGGGGATGATGGATGTCAACCTGCGCGGTCAGAAGAACATCGTCGAACCCGGCAAGCCAGGCACCCCAGGAACCGGTACAGATCTCCAGCAGCAAGCACTGTTTCAGCTAGGGAATGCCGAGAGCGCGACCAAGAACTACGAGCGACTCTATGGTGGAGGGGGTCCGGGCAGCCTCGTCGAGCCGTATGACGTGATCTACCTTGTCCATGAGCAGCGCGAGCGCTCCATTCCGCACCAAGATGCTCTGTCCCTGGACGCGACTCCGACCGAGCCGGCGCAGGACTCCCTGATTCTGCGGCTGCGACACACTGCGGATCGTGTCTCGAACGCGTGGTGCAACTTTGAATATGATCTGGTGGTGCCGCTACCTGCCGGAGACGACTTGGCCTCGCGCATCAACTCGCTCTTTGCGAAGGGTCCGATCGCAGTGGGGGCGCGATGACTCGATTCGGTGCCGGTGTCCTCTTCTTCCTTGCGGGATGCTGGTCGTACCCTGCTCCGCGTCCCGGTCCGCCCGCTCCCCAGCTTGATACCCCGAGAGCGCTGTGCTCGACCATTGTGCTGCGGCGAAAAGACGACTCGACGTATTGGGATCATCGAGAGCTAGTGGACGCCTATGCCGGGTTCCACAAGATGATTCCGCTGTCCGTGGAAGCCGAGCTGGTTCCTTCGCAGCAGATGGAAAAGCAGGGCTACAAGCCGCTGCTGGGCGAGGTGCTGCTGCTCAAGCTGCGGAGTACGGCAGTCGGTCCGCAGGCCGGTGCGATCGGCAAGATCTCTTGGCGTCCCTTCCTGATCCATGACGGGACTCGCTATGAGCCGGCGATTCGCAGAGAGGGAAAGCAGATCCTGCCCAGTGGGAATCATGATCTTGCGCGGGCTCTGTTTGCCAAGACAGAGCCGAAGCCACTCGGTCCCGATGCGGCAGAGCGCGCGAAGCACTCGACAGAAAATGGCACGCTACGTCGCGATGGAACAAGGCAGCACGCCTATGATGCCAAGTGCGTGGCACAAGACACGCAGGGCAGCTGCCAGGCACTGGTTCCGGTCGCACGAATCAGTCCCGGTTGGGGCCCGGATGTCCTGGGTCTAGAGATCGAGTTTACGATTGGGGATCGCTACGATCACTGCATCCTCACCGACCGGCGGACCATCGAGCTACCGACTGCCGCGAGCCTAGAAGAGCAGCTGCAAGAGCTGTTTCGCAAGGGCCCCTTCCGCCTGTGAAGGTGATTGCCTTGGGCCAGCTGGTTCGCGGTAGGATCGATACATGGATCTTTCATCGGCCATCGCGACCTACTTTTCCGGAGAGAAGAACGGCGGACTGATTCTGGTGCTGGTGGGTGTCTGTGGGGCAGGCATTGCGGCAGTGCTATCCCCGAGCCGCTACGAGCTGCGCGCGTTCAGTACGACGCTGGGAATCTTGGCGCTGCTGCTCTGTGCACTGGGATTGGGGCTGTACCTAAAGACCGATGCGCAGGTGAGCGCGCTCCACAGCAGTCTCGCCAGCGGCGGTCTGGTCGCAGAGGTGTCCCGCATGGCGCGGGTGCAGCAGACCTTTGTGATCATCGAGTATGTGTGGCTGGTCTTGATTGCGGGCAGCGCGCTGACGGCTGTGACTTGCAAACACCATGCGATCCTGGGACAGATTGCGCTGGCGTTCCTGCTCTGTCTGGCTACGCTGCTCAGCTTTGACATCATTGCTGAGCGACGAGGTGCGCAGTACTACGCCGCCCTGCGCGCCACCGCTGCCAGATAGCCCCACGGCAGTGATGCGCGCCGGCGGCTGCCGCCCTGATTCCGCCGTTACTTCGCGTTGTCCGAGCAGATGTAGCTGGTGCCCGTGGAGTAGTTGCAGTTGGCGTCGTTGAACGTGAAGTTGCCGTTGGCATCGGGCCCGCCCAAGCTCAGCCAGCAGCCGGCGGTGTAGTCGCCGTTCGGCTCGCTGAACGCGGTGTCGCGCGCCCACCAGGCGCCCTTGTCGGTGGCCACCCAGTTCTTGCCGCAGGTGGCATCCTTGGAGTTCATTGCGCAGCCGGTGTAGTTGCCGCCGCCGACCAGTCCGTACACGCCCGGCAGGACCTGGAAGCTGCCCGCACCGTACTTGTTGTACATCATCGTCAGGTGGCCCTTGGTGCGCGGGATGACCAGCTTCAGACCGAGCCCATCGCAAGTGGTGGGTTTGTCGAAGCGGTCGGTGCTGATGCCGCCCGTGACCGGGTACATCGTGTAGCCGCCGCCGTCCGTGGTCATGTCACAGAAGACCATGAGGGCCGCCTTGGGTCCGGCGCCATCGGGGTCGATCGTGTACATGCCGTCTTTGGCAGACTGGTTGGCCGCCAAGATGGCCTTGCAGGTCGTCGGGACCGCGCACGTCACCATGACGCTGCTCACATCGCCGCTGGTGATCGTGCCAGTGCCGGAAGCGACGGTGCAGATCTGGTTGGCCGGGTGGGTCTTGACCGTGACCGCATAGGTGGCATCGACCGCAACCGGAGTCGGGAACTGGAACGCGCCGTCCGAGCTAAGCTGCAGGTCATCCCCGGCATTGTTCTGAAGCACGACGCTGCCGCTGAGTCCCGCGATGGTGCCGCCGACCTTGAAGGCATTGGTGTTGCACGCGACGAGCACGTTGGTCACGTTCGCGGTGCCCATCTTGCCCGAGCCATTCATCACCGTGCAGGTCTGAGCCGGCGACATCGGCTGCGACTTGACAGTGACCGCGTAGTTGGCGCCCGTCGCGACCTTGCTCTGGAAGGTGAACGGACCGAACGCAGTCACCGGCAGATCGTCCGCGCCGTTGAGCTGCATCACCAGGCCACTGCCGGTCAGGCTGGTCACGTTGCCACCCACGGTGAACGAGCCAACGGCCATGTCGACGGCGGTCGGGTCCGTTCCGTTGGTGGATGCTGGTCCACAGGCAGCGAACAGGCCCGTACTGATCGTTCCCACAGCGATAAGCGACAGAGCAATCTTATGGTTCATATCTAACCTCGTGATTCCGATTCGACTTCGCCAGATGACACCTGCGCCGCTGTCAGTCCTGCCGAGGCGACGCACGTAAGGTTCACGCAGGGGGATACCACGCGCTCTGGCTGCGAAAGGCCCCCCTCTCGCAAGCCATCATATCACTGGATGGGACACCGCAGGGATCACCTGGGCTCTGGGAGTCTGGACACAGAGGAAGCGGACAGGGGGAGCGGGCTGTAGGAAGCGGAGAGGAGGAAGCGGACAGGAGGAAGCGGGCGGCTACTTCACATCACAGATGAGTACCGGCGGGTGGTGCAGCATCGTGATCTGCGAGCTACGACCGTGCCGTGCCCGACCCATCGAGATCGCTTCCGCCAGCGTGTCTGCTCGCTGCCAACCAAACAGATCCGGCACCGTGCGATTGTCGGCCCCGACCGCAATCACGTCGCCACACCACTCGCGCCCGGCCTGACCCCAGTAGTACATGTAGAACGGGTGCGCGCCGTGATAGGCGTTGCCGCGCCGATACATCTCAATGTACGTCGGGTTGTAGGCGAACTCGTCTTGGTAGCGCTTCTCTAGGTAATAGGCGTCGCGCGACTCGGGCAAAAGGCGGTTGAAGAACTCGATGTAGCTCGGGTGGTGGACCGGGTCGAACGAGTCGGTACACGGGTGGGTGAAGATGAGCGTCCCGCCCTTCTTCAGCGGACACTTGTTCCGGTACATGTTGAAGAAGTAGCCGAGCGCCATCACCTGCACGAGCAGTGGGTTGAGCGCCTTCGAGTTCACGTTGTACGGCGAGATATAGGGAATGCCGGTGATGAGAATGTCAGCCTGGCCCTCGAGCGGCACGCTGTACTGCTCCCACGACTTGGCGAGGATTTTTTCGTGCACCGGGTCGGCCTTGCCGGCGTGAACCGCAATCAGCTCGTAGGCGGCCGGTACTCGCATGAAGATCTCGCGACGCAGCGCTCGGGGTGTCTTCTTCAGCGACCACTTGATGGCCTGGAACTTCAGGGTATCGGACTCGGTAAACTCGTCCTCGTTCTTCATCAGAAAGTCGAGCGGCCCCGAGAACATCCGGTTGTTCAGCACCGTCTCGATGTGGAACACCTTCATGTGCTGCTCGCACACCTCGCCGATCCGATTGACCGAGTGGTGCAGCGCCGAGTTCTTCGGGTCCATGTACGAGTTGCTATCGACAATCGTCTTCGGCGTGTGGTGGGCCTTCAGGCTCTCGTAGCCGCACAGCCCGACGCCGACCGACTTGTGCCCGCCGTCCATCGGCACAAGGTTGATGTTGACGTAGATGACAAGGTCGCTCTCGACCGCGCGCCGGTTCGTCTCGACGACTTCCTGGTGGCGGGTCTTGCCCAGCGTGACCATTCCGTCGGGATCGCAGGCGTCGTGGTTGTACAGCTCGTCCGGCCAGTAGGCATCGACGATCTTGTCGCCGAGCATGTAGCGAATCTCGCGCTCGGTCATCCTGCGGTGCAGGCTGGTGGCGACGATGATGTGGATGTCGTCCACGCCGTGGTCGGCCAGCATCTCCAGCACAATCGAGCAGATTGTCTCGCGGATGTCGGGGCGCTGCATCGGCGGCAGCGGCAGCGAGATGTCATCGACCGCAATCGTGACCTTCATCCCCGGGAACAGCAGCGCGTGCAGCGGCTCCATCTCCTCGGGGTGGTGCAGGGCATAGCGGATGGCGGCGCGGGGGTTCGGCAGGCCACTGATGGGGCGACGGGGATAGACGACGCGGGTCCCGACCGGCAGGTCCTCACACAGGAAGTCCTCGCCATAGAACATGATGCGCGGGGCACTGTCGGTATCAATCGTGATGACGTTTTCGTCGGCGGAGTCAGCAGTAAAAGAGCGCATGGAAGCGCAAGCTATCGCAGTTTTTCCCCCACCTGACAAGATGCTTCACCCCCTGCGGGCCTACAGGTAGCTTGGCCAGCTGTGGAGTCTGCGCGAGGGGCTCTTTGTCATGACAAGATGACCAGCGCGCTTGAGTCGGGTCGGCAGGCAAGGGCCGTACGCCTCACCAGGCCCACTGCCACTCTGCCCGCTTCCGTGGCGTCTGATAAAGTGACGCTAGGTGACGATGAGCGACCAAGATGAATCGGTGCGTGGGGGTGGGGGCCGCCGCTGGCTGTATGGGCTGCTGGCGGTGGCGGGGGTGACGGTGCTGGGCTTCCAGGGCTACCGGGCGGTGCAGACCGAGAAGCGCGAGGAGGCGGAGCGGCGGCATCAGCGGGCCGTCGGCGAGCACTTCTCCACCATCAAGGTGGCGCTGGGGCGGGGGGATACGACCTCGGCGCTGTGGTGGCTGGACAAGGCCTATCAGTCGGGGCACAGCGATGACCGGATGCGCTTTCTGCTGCCCCACCTGACCGTCAAGCTGCAGCAGACGCAGGCGATCTTGCCCCACGACGGCGAGGTGACGGCGGTGAGCTTCGTGCAAGGCGGCACGCGGGCACTGACGGCCAGTGCCGATGGGGTGGCGCGGCTGTGGTCGCTGCCCGATGGCAAGCTCTTGCGCAAGCTGGCCAAGATCGAGGGGGTGCTGGTCGGGGCCTGGCAGTCGCAAGGGGGCGAGCGGCTGCTGACGCTCGATCA
Source organism: Myxococcales bacterium (assembly GCA_016794465.1). Lineage (GTDB taxonomy): Bacteria > Myxococcota_A > Polyangia > Palsa-1104 > JAEUJZ01 > JAEUKA01. The sequence goes on from JAEUKA010000102.1 coordinate 16,219, forward strand.
GGAAGGGGTGGCGCGGCTGTACGACCAGGCCCAAGAGACGCCGCTTATGCAGCTTGGAGACGCGGGAGGGCCGCCGGGTCCGCTGACGCAGCTTACGCTGTCTCCCGATGGGCAGCTGGTGCTGGGGCTGGTCGCGGCGGAGTCGCAGCGGGGGGCGCGGCTGTGGAATGCGGTGACCGGGCAGCTTTTGGCCCGGCTCGATGGTCATGAAGCGCCGATTTACGCCGCCCTGCTGAGCCCGACGGGTCAGCGGGTGGTGACGGCGTCGCCGCAGCAGGTCAGGCTGTGGGACGCCAAGACCGGGACGCTGGTGGCGCAGCTAGCCGGCCACACCGATCAGATCCGTGACGTGGTGTTTTCGCCGGATGGTCGGCGGGTGGTGACGAGCAGCTCGGACCGGACGGCGCGGCTGTGGGATGGCGAGACGGGGGCGCTGGTCGCGGTGCTGGAAGGGCACGATGGGACGGTGCACTCGGCGTCGTTTACGCTGGCCTCGGGGCGGGCGGTGATGACGGTGAGCGCGGACGGGACGGCGCGGCTGTGGGATGCCAAGACCGGCGAGTCGATGTTTGCCCCGGTGAGTCATCCGCGTCGCAGCCAGGTGCTGGCGATGACCAAGGACGGCGGGCGGATGGTGGTGCTGAGCGAAAACGGCATCCCCGAGCTGTGGGAGCGGATTCGTGGCCACATGCGGGCGCAGCTGATAGGTCACGTCGGGCCGGTGCTGGCGACTGCGTTTTCCCCGACGGGGCGGCGGATTGTGACGACAGGCTCTGATGGCACGGTGCGGATCTGGGATGGTCACAGTGGACAGTCGCTGCTGGTCCTGCGCGGGCATCATCAGCGGGTCGCGAGCGTGACGTTTGGCCCCGATGGTCTGTACGTGCTGACCGGGAGCCGGGATGGCTCGGCGCGGCTGTTCCGCAGTCAGATTCATGACCTGCCGCTGCCGCTGCCGGGTCACCTGAGCGAGGTGGTGTCGCTGGCGTTCTCCCAAGATGGGCAGCGCCTGCTGAGTGGCAGCCGCGATGGCACCGCTGCGGTGTGGGACCTAAAGACCGCCGAGCGAGTGGCCCAGCTGCCGAGTCGGGGCCTGGCGGAGGCGCGCTGGCTGACGACTCCGAGTGGCAAGAGCGAGCTATTGACCATCACGCCGGGCGGCATCGGTAGCACCGGACGGATTCCCAGCGTGCTGCGCTACTTCGACGGAGGCAGCTATGCGGCGGGGCTGGTCCAGGGCGGTGACCTGTCGCTCGGGCAGATCTTGGCGGTGGCGAGCGATGGCGAGCACCTGCTGACCCGGCTGGATGGCAAGAGCGTGGTCTGGCAGCGTCAGGACGGGGCGCCGCTGCCGAAGTCGCTGGGCGAGCTGCGCGGGACCTTGGAAGAGGCGACGGTGGCGGTGTTTGCGCCGGGTGGTCGCTGGCTGGCGACGGGCCACAAGCAGGGCGAGGTGTATCTGTATGACGTGAAGGCCGGTTTTTCGCCGCAGCCGCTGCCGGGACATCAAGGCGCGGTGCGGTCGCTGCAGTTTTCCCCGGATGGCAAGCGGCTGGCGAGCGGCTCGGCGGATGGCTCGGCGCGACTGTACGACCCGGACAAGAAGCAGGTGGTGGCGACGATGACCGGGCACAGCGGCGAGGTCCGTTCGGTGCTGTTTGGCGGCGATGGCTCGCGGCTGCTGGTGATTGACTCGGGGGAGCGGGCGTGGCTGCGCGATGGCCATGACGGTCGGCTGGTGGCGGCGATGGCCAAGCACTCCAGTCGCGAGTATGCGGCGATTGCGATGAGCCCGGACGGCAGCCGGATTGCCTCGTGCGGGGATGAGCTGCGGATCTGGGATGGTCAGTACGGCGAGCAGCTGGCGCAGCTGGATGATCTGGGGCGGGCCGATGTGCTGTCAGCGTGTACGTTCAGTCCCGATGGCAAGCTGCTGGCGACCGGCAGTCAGCAAGGCCAGGTCCAGCTGCGCGATGTCCACCTAGAGACGCGGTCGTCGGCAGTGGTGCATCAAGAGCTGCTCGGCATCAGCGCTTTCAGCGATGCCGATGAGCGTCTCCGCAAGACGATGCTCCAGATGATCGACCGCAAGTAACCCCGCCCAAGGCCGTCAGTTCTGACACTTGGTGGTGGCTGGGGTTGTTGTGGAGTATTCGGAGAAGCAGTCGGTGCTGGGCTGGCCGTTGATGGTGGTCGTGAGCGTGATCTGAAACGGAAACAGCGCGCTCGCCATGCGGCTCGGCTCGGCGTTGCCCAGGAAGTCGAGTGCCGGCTTGATGTTCGCGGGCAGGACAGAGGCGACCGTCTCTAGCAGCGGCGCTACCTTGGCGTTGAGCGGGGTCGCATTGAGAGGCAGTCGCGTGCTGCTCACGGGCGCACCTTCCGCTTGGGCCAGCGCGGTCTTCTGCCAGGCCGCACACACCTTGGCAGCGGTCGAGCAGTCGAGTCCAACCGGTCGCATCGGAGAGAGCAGAGCCTCTGCCTGGCTGCCTTTGAGGAGTCCCCAGCCATACAGCACCAGCTTGCTGTCCGGCGCGCCGTACGTTCCACCCAGCTCTCGCCCAACTGCGGTGATGAGCGGCCTGCGGATCTTGAAGCACGGCTCTCGGCTGTCGAGCGGCACGATCTCGAAGTTGTCGGGGCTCTGCAAGTTCAGCTCGCGTACGGTCGGTGCGCCAAGTCCGGTAGGACCCTGGACAGCGGTGCGGATGATCTTCCTCACGCAGCCGCCTCCAACGAGAGCGATGTCTACTGTGCCGGTGCGCTGGGATGATTCCTCGCTGGGGGGAACGTCGAAAGAGAGTCCGAAGTCAAAGCTCCCTTTCGCGTTGTAGGACTTGAGCTCGAACGTAAGCTCACTGCTGCTGCTGGCGCCTCGGGCCGGGCCATCCAGGGCGGCGTTTACATACACGGTTTCGATGTTGTCATCGAGGTTGGTGAGCCTGATCGTAAAGTGTGGCTTCTCGCTGCAGCTGCTCTGTAGGAGTCCTAGCAGGAGCACGCCGGAAGTGATGTACGCGGTCCTCATGGTCCGACTCCCAATTCCTAAAAGGTGAGCGCAAACTGCAGATGCTGCGTACCGCCCTGGGTCTTGGACGCAAGGGTGCTGCCGACACCGCCGGCCACCACCGCTCCTACGACGATCACACCACCCGAGACGAGCAGCCAGAACCATGTCCTTTTGTAGAACGGCGCTTGGTACTTTTTCAGCTCCTGCTGGACGGCTTCGCGGCGCGCCCGCTCTTCTGCCAGTTCCTTTTCGGACTTTGCCTTCTGTTCGCTTAAGGACAGCTCGATCTGCTGCTTTGCTTGCACCTCTGCAATCAGCGCGTCGAGCGTCTGGATGTAGCCTTTGGCCTCTGGCACAAGCTGGTGATCCGGATACGTGTCCACCATCTTGGAATAGGCCTTCTTTGCTTCCACGGGACGGAGTGCTTTGCGGTAGGCCTGCCCGGCGTTAAACAGCAGCACCGCTTGGGGACTCTGTTCCGATGCGAGCATCAGCGCATCGCCGGCTTCGGAGTACTTCTGTTCCTTGAACAGAGCCTGCGCGCGCTGGATGAGCTCCTCACTGCTGAGCGATCCCGCAGGTGGCTTCGGGGGACTCTCTGCATGGGCATTGGGAACAGCCCAGAGCTGCGCGGACAGCGCAAGCAGCAGGAGCGGAGCGCAGAGGAGTGGCAGGGGTCGTGACTGCATGGCGGAACCATCCTCAAAGAGTTGCGAGCCTACGGATCTCTCCACACCCCGATGTCGGAGCCAGAGCTGTCCTTGCCGGGCTTGCTGGGCTTGGCGGGCTTGTCTTCGGCTGGGGCTTTGGCCGGCTCGGCGGGCTTGGCGGCTCCCGGCGCTTTTTCGGGGACGCCGGGCTTGGCGGACTTGGCGACTTTGCCGACTTTCTTGCGGGCAGACTTGGCCGGCTCGGCGCTATCGACCGGCTCGGCGGCAGCCTTGGGCTTTTCAGGCGCGCTGACAGCACCGGTCGTGGCAGGCGTCGCAGGTGGGGTCGCTGGCTCCATCGGCTTGGCAGTGGTCAATGGCGAACTGGGCGCTGGCGTGATCGGAGTACTTGGCGGGGGCTGCTTGGTTGCCACTTGGCCGCTACGCTGGGCACCGGTTCGCTGTGGCAGCACGAACATCGCCAGGAGCAGTCCGACCAGCAAGACCGCAATCGCCCCGACCAGCACCGGCACCCGCGAGCGAGTGGCCCCAGCGTGCCGTGACTGCGACCCACCCGAGCGGCGCTGCTCTTGGCTGGTGCTGCTGATGCGACCACTGTCCCCGAGCGTGGCCGCCAGCGGATCAGGAACTCCCGTGTCTGCGATGCCGGTGCGTCGCGCCACTTTGGGAACCCGGACGCCTTCGACGAGCGGACTGCTCTTGCCGGTGACCTCGGGCATCAGCTGCTCCAGCCGCTGCGCGATCGTGGCCATCGTCGGTCGCTCGGCAGGCTCTTTGCGCAGCATCTCGCTGATCATCTCGTCAAGCGCCTGCGGAGCCGTCGGCACCAGCTCATGCAGCCGAGGCGCCGCCTTGAACATGTGCTGTCGCATCAGCGCCGCAGCGGTATCGGCTTGAAACGGCAGCCGTCCCGCCACCATCTCGAACAGCATCGCCCCGAGCGCGTAGACATCGACCTTGGCGTTCAGATCCTCGCGGCCTTCGCACTGCTCGGGCGACATATACAGCGGCGTTCCCAAGATCATCCCGACCGTGGTCTTGCGCACCGGCCCATCGAGGAACTTGGCAATCCCGAAGTCGAGCAGCTTCACCCGCTCCCCCAGCGGCGCAATGCTATCGGGCACCACAAAGATGTTCTCCGGCTAAGTATCTCGGTGCCAATTGCCGTCGAGAAATTGCTGCTTGGATCGTATGTGGGAAGTGGGTGGGAAGACGCTAGGTCAGATCAGGAACGGGAGGGCAATTCGGGCGTTGTGGGCGAGCGGCTGCGCGGCCGGTCGATCGAAGGCCGCCTGGAGCGTATTGCCGGCCAGATCTTCGAGGCGCTGGTTCACCTCCAAGACATAGGGACCGGGCTCCCAGGGGGACCTGGGTACGAAGTGCCAGAGCGACTCGTCCTCATGCAGCGACACCTCACCCGCGACCGGGTGGAGGTGCTGGTCGTGGACCCGCAGGAATGCGGCCAGGAGGACGTGATCCATCGGCATCGGCAGCCGGAGCTGGAGCGGGGCGTGAGTCCGCGCTGGAGGTGGAACGAGCTGAAAGCGTGAGAGCAGCGGGGGCTCGGTCCAGCTGTTTGTGACGGCAAAGGACTTGCTGAAGGCGCTGCGAAGAGGCGATCCCCAGGCGTTGCGGAACCCGCAGCCGACCTCCAAGCGGTAGCGGCGCCCTGGGGTGAGAGCGCGTCCGAGCTTGGCGTGTGCCGCAAGGCCCGTCTTCACCCGTCCGGGGTCGAGGATCAAAGTCAGCCGGGTCTGTTCTGGATCCCAGAGCTCTGCAACCGGATCGAGGAAGACCCCCTCGACCTCCTGCTCGGCGGCTGCGCTGGGCGCTGAGTCAGTGGCCAGTTCGTAGAGCCGGACCTCAGTCTCGGCCTGGCCCTGCCGCATGGGCTGGGAGAAGTAGACGTAGAAGCGGAGCAGGTTCTCCGGCAGCGCCTCAGCCGAGGGGTAGATGCGGAGGACCTGCGGCGGCGGGCGGTCTTTCTGCGGCAGTGCAAAGCTGGCCTCCACATGGGCTCCCAGGCAACAGCGCGCAAAGTACCGATGGCCTTCACAGAGCGGATAGAGCGGCAGGAAGCGAACGAGGTCCTGCTCGATGCGGTAGCTGCCCCACATCGGCAGGCTCGCGGCGGTCGGGCGCTCGGTGTCCGTTACGACAAAAACGGCAAACAGCTGCGGCCACTCCGTCGCGGTGGGTGGCTGAAACCGTAGCTGCGCCAGAAGCTCATCGCCAAGCCCACGGACTTCAAAGGTTCCCTGGGCGGAGGAATCCTGCCCCTGGCTCAGGCAGATTCGCACCGTGGCATCGCTCGGGTTCGACATGCAGTTGGGGCCGCTGCCCGGATTACTTGATGCCCAGCTCGTCGCTCCACAGCAGATCTTGGAACTGCTTCATGCCACCTTGCGACTCCGAATAGACATAACCGGGCAGTATGTACTCGCTGACGTGATCGTGGAGCTGGAAGAAGACCCCCTTGCGGAACGACAGCAGGTCGATGCTCCCGGTGTCTGGGTCGCGGCGCAGCGCGCACAGGAACTGAGCGTCTTGATCGTCCACCCGGATCACTCCACCCATGGGAACTGCCATGAACGGAGGGGCGACGATGTTGAAGCCAGCCGGCTCGTGCATTCCTTCCTTGGCGCTGCTGGCGGCGATGCTATCCACGCTGAAGAGCATCGGACCACGGTGCTTGTGGGTGATGAGGACGTGCTCCTGAACCTGGCCCTTTTCGCCCTGGCTCTGGAAGTGAAGGACATCGAGGGGCGTATTCCCATAACCGAGCTCACCGATGGTCTTGCCCGTTACATGGGCTCCGTTCTTCAAATCGGAGAGGGGCATCGTGACCAGCGGCGTGCAGGTGTAGACCGCCAGGACATGCGGCTGGCCGTTGAGCGGCAGGACGGTCATGGTCTGGATGGGAGCCCGAGTCTCGTTCTGCGTGTGGACCGCGTGATAGATCTCGACCGTGCTGGTTTCCAGCTGGTCGCAGAACGGGTAGCGGGCCCGGTACAGGGTCGAGCTGAAGTCGGCGCTGGAGAGTCCCGAGATCAGCAGCTCTCCATCAAAAAACGCCAAATCGGTGATCGACAGCGTGCGTGCAGCCACGCCGCCCTTCAGCACCAGATCGGCCGACGCCGGCTGGCTGAGCACGAGCCGGGTGAAGGGGAGGGTGTCCAGCGGCAGCGGTGCCAGCTCGCCATGTTGGCTGACGCGAACGATCACCGGAATCGCCTGCCCAGCGTGTCCACGCTCGACGGCCACGTAGGCCTCTTTGCTGACCGGATGGACTGCTAGGTCGCGGATGACGACCTCCCCTGGTGCTACGCCGAGCAAGTCCGCAATCTTCCCGTCGATTCCGCGTAGGCGATAGGCCCGTGACTCGGACGCCGCCGGAGCCGGGCCAAGCTCGAATGCAAACACCGCCCCGGCCTTCGCATCACCGACAAACAAGATATTCCCAGAGGCTATCTTGAGTACGCTGATCGACAGGAGCTGCGAGGAAGCAGACACACTTGAATGACCAATGGCCATGAATCCCTCCTAGTGAAAGCTTGAGTCTATCGGGAAATCGTTGGCTCCCGGTTTGTTTTCGATGAAACCCAACCCGGGCGCGCCCAAGCCGTCCCGATTGGCGATCCCAAGCACGTGCAGCCCCAGCTCTCCTCACATCAAGTTTGGCAAGCCAAAACTTTCCTCCCCCGATCCATCGGGAAAGGGAAGTCTGTCCGAGCTTCTCGACGGTCGAAACCTTCTCCGGCTTGAGGTCGCGGTGGACGATGTTTTTTTCGTGGATCAGCGCCAGGGCTGCTGCTGTCTGTCGGCCAATCTCGACCACCATCTGTAGTCCGAGGCCGGTGCCTTGCTCCTGCGCGCGCTCCAGCCGGGTCAGCAGCGGCTCGCCTTCCAGAAACTCCATCATGATGTAGGCAGTTCCGTCTTCGATCTGCCCGTAGTCGATGATCTTCACGATGCTCGAGTGCTGCGCCATGCTGATGGCGTTCGCTTCATTGAAGAAGCGCTGCACCACCTTGTCGTCCTTCGACATCTCCTTGTGCAGCACCTTGATGGCGACCCGCTGCTTGATCTTGTCGTGGATCGCTTCGTACACGACGCCCATGCCGCCTTGGCCGATGCGACGGGTGATCGTGTAGTGGCCAATCTTGCGGCCAATCATGCTGTCCGGCGTGCTGGCCGGGCTCTGCTGAGCGGACATCGTGATGCAGTCCTTGGGGTGATTTCTTCGACGCCAGTCCCTCCCCATGGCAGCGTCGCTTGACTCAACCTTCGATCATACACGGCCTGAGCCAAGTTCCGCGATATGATGTGCTGATTTGCTTGCCGCAGCTGCTGGTTGCTCGGGTCCGCTCACGTGGTTTGAGCGCGTCCTTGGTGACGGACTGCGCGCTTTGGGAGACATCATGTGCAGGGCGAAATCGGGTCTTTGGCGTGTCGTCTTGGGATTGCTGCTGGCGGTGATCCTGCCGACAAGCACGATAGATGGTGTAGGCGCCGGTGTTGGCGCTGCGTGGGCCCGGCCGGGTCTGTTTGTGCGGCCCGGGCAGAATCCCGGCTGGACAGCGGCTCCGGCTGCGACAGGTGGTGGGGATGGGGCGGCTGCGGCGCTGGTATCGGCACTGTGGGCAGGTCGGGCCTCGCCTGCTGTGCCCGATTCGCTCAAGCCGTGGGTACCCTGGGTGCTACACGACAACGAGCAAGCGCTGTGTCCCAAGCTGCTGGGCGGTGAGTCGAGCGAGCCGGTGTGTGCGTGGCCCTCGCGGCTGCGGCTGGAGCTGCGCGACAAAGGCGGCGGCTTTGTGGCGGTGGTGCGGACCTATCGTCGGATTGCGCTGGCACTGCCAGGCAGCGGCAAGCACTGGCCGCAGGATGTGCGAGTGGATGGGCAGCCGGCGGTGGTGCTGGCGGAAGATGGCGTGGATGACGAAGACGCGGTGCCGCAGGTCACGGTCGGTCCCGGCTCGCACATGATCCTGGGGAGCTTCCAGTGGGACGAGCTGCCCGAGTCGCTGGAGGTGCCCAAAGATGTCGGCATCCTGACGCTGGTGGTCGGTGGCAACCAGATCCTTCATCCCAACCGCGATGACGATGGCCGGGTGTTCTTACAAAAGGAAGAGGGCGGCGAGGAAGAGGAAGACACGCTCGATCTGACCGTCCACCGCAAGCTGACCGATGGCGTTCCCGTCCAGCTGACGACGCGGATCGAGCTGCGGGTGTCGGGCAAGCGGCGTGAGGTGTCGTTCGAGCGCGCCCTTCCCGAGCACTTCGTTCCGATGCGGATTGATGGTCCCTTGCCAGCGCGGCTTGAGTCCACCGGCACGCTGCGCATCCAAGTCCGTCCCGGCAGCCACGTCATCACCATCACCGCGCGGCATCAAGGTCCGGCGATCGAAGTCACCCGCCCGCAGTCGCCCGCCCGCTGGCCCGCCGATGAAGCCTGGGTCTTCGAGGCCCAGCCCGCCGCGCGCATCGTCACCATTGAAGGCGTGGACTCGCTGGACCCGCAGCAGACCACGCTGCCGGATGGCTGGAAGAAGCTGCCTTGCTACTCCGTTCATGCTGGCAACACCGTCAAGCTGTCGGTGCAGCGCCTCGGGGACAGCCAGCCGCTTCCCGATGAGCTGCGCCTCGACCGACAGATCTTTCTCGACTTCGATGGCCAGGGCTTTACCGCGTCTGACCGCATCACCGGCACCCTCCATCGTGCCTGGCGCATCGAGGCCAGCGCTCCAACCGAGCTAGGCCGCGTCTCGATCGCCGGCAAAGACCAGCTGGTCACCATCGGCAAAGAGAGCGGCCGGGCCGGTGTCGAGCTGCGCCAAGGACTCCTCAAGCTGTCGGCGGACAGTCGCATTCCCTTTGCCGCCGAGATCTCCGCCGTGGGCTGGAACGCCGACTTCCACGAGGTCCGCGCGATGCTGCACCTACCGCCCGGCTGGCAGCTCTTTCACGGCAGCGGCGCCGACGACATTCCCGATACCTGGCTGCGTCGCTATCACCTGATGAGCCTGTTTCTGACCCTGCTGGCGGCGATGGGCGTGTGGCGGCTGTTTGGTACGCGCTGGTCGGCGGTGACGCTGCTGGGGCTGCTGCTCGCGTGTCCGGTGTCCGAGGCGCCGCACGTCGCGGTGCTGGCGGTGCTGCTGTTCGAGGCGCTGCATCGCGTGCTGCCCGAGGGCCGAGCGCGCAGCGTGGTCGGGGCAGGGCGCTGGCTGGCTCGGGTGGCGGCGGTGCTGGTGGTGCTGGCGTTTTCGACCGGGCAGCTGCGACGCGGGCTCTATCCGGCGGTCGAGCGGCCCGGGGCCCAAGAGATGATCTTCGATACCTTGACCACGCCGCCGCCGGCTCAGCAGGTTCAAGAGCAGACCAAGTCTCTCGCCAGAACCTTTGCGCGCGACTCGGCACTGGGAAATGACGCCGAATCGGCGATGGGCGGGCTGGTCGGCTCGGGGCCGGGTGGTGGTGGAGCGGCTGAGCAGGATCAGAAGCTCATGGTGTTGGGAAGCATCGGTCGGGGCGCGGTGCAGACCGACGAGCCGGAAGAAAAGCAGGGCCGCAAGTCCAAGCCCAAGATGAAGCTGGAGAAGAGCGACGACCTCGATGCGTTGCTCGATAGCACCGGGGGGCGCAGTGATGGGGTGTCCGGGCTCCTCAAGAGCAGCGGCAACATCAACCAGGGCTATGCCCAGAAGAAGGGCGGCTACCAGCGCTCTCGCAACGTCAACTTCGAGTTCGATCCCAAAGCCGTGGTGCAGACCGGACCGGGCCTGCCGCGCTGGTCGTGGGTCAGCCACTCGATTCAGTTCAGCGGGCCGGTCGAGCGCACCCAGACCCTGCGGCTGTGGCTGATTCCGCCGGGCGTGAACCTGATGCTGGCGCTGTTGCAAGTGGCACTGCTGGCGCTGCTGACGGTGCGGCTGTGGGGCAAGAGCCTGCCGCCGCTCGATGGTCTGCGCAGCGCGGGGCCGGTGCTGGCGCTGCTGCTTGGGCTCGGCCTGCTTTTGTCACCCCAGGTCGCGCGTGCGGATCTGCCGAGCGAGGATCTCCTCAACGAGCTCAAAGACCGACTGCTCAAAGAGCCCGAGTGCTCGCCCCACTGTGCGTCGAGCTCGCGGATGTATCTGGATGCCCAGGCCAAGGTGCTGCGGCTGCGGATCGAGGTGAGTGCGGCGGCTCAGACGGCGGTGCCGCTGCCGGGAAGTGCCAGTCAGTGGCTGCCCGAGCAGGTCATCCTCGATGGAGTGCCCGCGACCGCGCTGTCGCAGCGTGAGCAAGGGCGCCTGTATCTGGTGGTGCCGCCCGGCAATCATCAGATCATCCTCGAAGGTCGGCTGCCGGCTCGTCCGACGGTGCAGATCGAGCTGCCGCTGCTGCCTCGGCGGGTCGAGTCGCATGTCGAAGGCTGGGAGCTGGCCGGGGTGCACGAAGACGGCATCGCCGACAGCAACCTGCAGCTGTCACGGATCGAGAAGAACCGCAGCGAAGGACCGGCGCAGCTTCAGCCGGGGACGCTGCCGCCGCTGGTGCGGGTCGAGCGCTCGATCCTGATTGGCATGCAGTGGGAAGTCGAGACGCGGGTGCGGCGGCTGACCCCAGACGGCAGCGCGGTCGTCATCGAGGTGCCGCTTCTGCCCGGCGAGCAGGTCACGACTGCCGACGTGCGGGTGCAGAACCGCAAGGCGCTGGTCAACATGGCGCCCGGTGACTCGGAGTTTTCGTGGCACGGCAGCTTGCAGGAAACCGAGCAGCTCGATCTGGTGGCGGCGGCGGTGCCCGAGCTGACCGAGCAGTGGCGGCTGCAGGTCAGTCCGATGTTTCACGCCGAGCTGACCGGGATTCCCTCGCTGCATCCCGAGCGGGCCGAGACAGCGCGGGAGCCGATCTGGTGGCCGTGGCCGGGCGAGAAGGTCGGGATTGCGGTGTCGCGGCCTGCGGCCAAGACCGGGGCGACGCTGACGATTGATCTGGCGCGGATCGAGCTGCGGCCCGGGCTGCGGACCACCGACGCGACGCTGCACATGCGGCTGCGCTCGAGCCGGGGCGGTCAGCACACCATCAAGCTTCCTGAGGGGGCGACGGTCGAGGCGCTGACCCTCGACGGCAACCAGCGGCCAGTCCAGCAGAGCGGGCGGGAGCTTCAGCTTCAGCTAAGCCCCGGCAGCCAGCAGTTCGACGTGAAGTGGCGTCAGCCCGGCGGTCAAGGGCTGCGCTTTCTGACGCCCGAGGTCGATCTGGGCGCGCAGATGGTCAACGTCGAGCTGAACCTGCGGCTGGGCGATGGTCGCTGGGTGCTGCTGTGCTCGGGTCCGCGCCTGGGGCCGGCGGTGCTGTTCTGGGGGCAGCTGGTGATCCTGATCGTGCTGTCGCTCATCCTGGGACGGGTGCGGTTTACGCCGCTGCGGGCGCAGCACTGGCTGCTGCTCGGGCTGGGGCTGTTGCAGGTGCCGCTCTCGACCGGCGCGGTGGTGATGGGCTGGTTTCTGGCGATCGGCTATCGGCAGAGCGGTCCCGAGGTCAAGCACTGGGCGCTGTTCAATCTGCGGCAGCTTGGGCTGCTGTGGTGGACGGTGATGGCGATGATCGGCCTGGCCGAGGCGGTGCGGATTGGCCTGACCGTCTGCCCCGAGATGGCGATCCTCGGCAACGGCAGCCAAGGCGGCAGCGACACCCTGCTGCGCTGGTATGCCGATCGTGCCGATGGCGAGCTGCCCCGCGCGGTGGTCTTCTCGCTGCCGGTGCTCTCGTATCGGCTGTTCATGCTGCTGTGGTCGCTGCTGCTCGCGGTCAGCCTGGTCGGCTACCTGCCGTGGGCCTATCGCGCCTTTAGTGCCTGGGGCCTGTGGCGCCCGATTCCGCCCCTGTTCCGCCGCCGCAAAGCCGCCGCCAAGTCGGACGACGACTCGGTCACCCAAGCCATCGAGATCGACCGCTCCCCCGGGTCCGACCCCGACCCCACCCCCAACCCCAAGTAACCCCGCCCACGAGGAACCCGAGCACTCGCCGCTCTCGCATCCCAAGCCGCCGTCACGCCATGACGGCAGGTCGTCACGCCATGACAGCGGGTCGTCATGGCATGCGGAGGGCTCGTCATGGCATGCGGAGGGCTCGTCATGGCATGCGGACGGCTCGTCATGGCATGCGGAGGGCTCGTCATGGCATGCGGAGGGCTCGTCACGCCATGCGGAGGGCTCGTCATGGCATGCGGAGGGCTCGTCATGGCATGACAGCGGGTGCGCATGGCATGACAGCGGGTGCGCATGGCGTGACAGCGGGTGCGCATGGCATGACAGCGGGTGCGCGGGGCGTGACGGGCGTTGGTCCGCCGCTACTGTGGGGGGATCTCGCGGAGCTTGGCTTCGATTCGGGGGCTTTGGCCGGGCTGGGGGACGAGGAGGGCGCGGGAGGGCTCGTAGCCGTCTTTGACGATCTCGATGCTCAGCGGCTCGGGCTTGCCGGATCGGACGAGGCGCTTGGGGGTGTTGCCCTGGAGCTGGCCGTTGACGCGGATCTCGGCGCCGCGCGGGTCCGAGTCGATGTAGACCGACCACTCGCTGCCGGAGCGGGTGATCAGCACCAGGGCGGCGATGGCGATCGACAGGAAACCGGCGATCAGCAGTCCCATGAACAGGGGCCGGCGCATGATCGGCAGCGGTCCGCTGTTGCGGGCCACTTGGGTGCGGTTCGACAGATCGACGCGAATGCTGGTGCTGCCGCCGACGAGCTGGCCGCCCGACTGAAGGTTGAAGCGCTGGCTGACGCCGGTCTGGATGCGCTGGCTGATGTAGGCGTTCTGGCCGCCGACGTTGGTGTTGCCGCTGCGCCACGGGCCTTGCGCGGCAGCGGCGGCAGAGGGGAGCGGCTCATCAAGCTCGGGCACCTGCAGCAGATCGATCTGTTGCCAGCGCAGGACGTGGGACTGCCAGCCCTCGATGCGATGACCGAGGGTGGTCGCGACGATCTGACCGAGCTGAGGCGCCACCTGGGCACCCTGCAAGATCGCCGCTGACTCGGTTTCGAGCGCCCGCCGCATCGCGAGCGCGGTCGGAAAGCGCTCCTCTTTGCGCGGCGACATCGCTTGCAGCACCACCTTGGTCAGCCCCATCGGAACGGGTCGCTTGGTCCCCGGCAGCGGCGGCGGATCATCACTCTCGGGCACGGGCAGCGTCTCGCCGGAAAGCAGCTCCCACAGCAGGGCCCCAAGGCTGTAGATGTCGGCGGTGCGGTCGATGTTGGGGACGATGCCGGCGTGGATCTGGGCGCGTAGCTCGGGTGCCATGTAGGCCATCCGGCGCTGCAGCCGCGCGGGCACGGCGACGTTGGTGACGGTGGCGTTGCGCGTCCCCAGGCAGCCGTAGTCGATGATCTTGATCTTGCCCTCCATGTCGACGAGCAGGCTCTCGGCAGAGAACTGGCCGTGGACGACCTCGACGGTCTGGCCGGTCATGTCGTAGCGCTCGTGACCGTAGTGAAGGGCTTCGCAGGCCGAGAGGACCAGATACACCGCCTGCTGGATGGACAGGATGCCGACTTGCTGGGAGCGCAGGACCTCACGCAGGGGCACGCCGAACACGAACTCGGTGGCCATGAACGGGCTGCCATCGGGCAGGACGCCGGCATCGTGCAGCCAGGCGATGCTCTGGTGCTGAAGCAGTGCGGCGCTGCGCTGCTCGTCTAGGAACAGCCGTACGGCATCGGGTCGCTGGGAGATGCTCGCGTCGAGGATGCGCACCGCCAGGGGTTGCCAGCCCGCCTGTCCCTCGGTGACCTCGCAGCCGATGTAGACCGTGCCCAGCGTGCCAGCGCCGACTTCAGCAAAGAGGACATAGGAACCGGCGCGGAAGGGAAATTGCGGCATGGGGCAACCCAATTTTCTTCCACTTTTTAGTCCGAAGTCAACCGCTTACGACGGAAAACCACGAACTCCCAGCCAGGAACTACTGTGGCCGCTGGCGATGTCGGGGACTGACGCGCTCGCCCGCCTGGGGTGACCTTCGAGCAGCCTGGCCTGGTGTCGGAGGGGCTTGTCGGGGGGCGGGGGTTTTGCTTTGATGCGGGGATGCTGACGACATTCTTCCGTGAGGAACACGAGCTGTTTCGTAAGTCGGTTTCGCAGTACCTCGAAAAGGAGGTTGCGCCCCATGTCGAAGAGTGGGAGGCAAACGAGCTCTTCCCGCGTGAGGTCTTTCGGCGCTGTGGCGAGCTAGGCTTCCTGGGCGCGCACTATCCCGAGGATGTTGGCGGTGCGGGCGGGGACTGGTGGTACGCGGCGGCGTGGGGCGAGGCGCTGGTCAAGAGTCGCTGTGCCGGCCTGGCGATGGCGCTGATGGTCCAGAGCGACATGGCGACGCCAATCATCGGCGAGCTGGGCACCCGGGAGCAGAAGGACGAGTTCTTGGCGCCGGCCCTGCGGGGCGAGAAGATCGCGGCGCTCGGTGTCTCGGAGCCCAATGCCGGCAGCGATGTGGCATCGATTCGCACCACCGCTCGCCGGGTCGAAGGCGACTATGTCATCAACGGCGCCAAGTGCTGGATCACCAACGGCACCCGCGCCGACTTCATCACCCTGGCGGTGCGCACCGGCGCCGAGAACTCCGGCTTTGGCGGCGTGTCGCTCGTCACCTTCCCGACCGATGTCAAGGGCTTCAAGGTCACCCGCAAGATCAAGAAGATGGGCAACCATGCCTCGGACACCGCCGAGCTGTCGTTCGAGGACTGCCGCATCCCCGCCCGCTATCTCCTCGGTGAGGAGAACCACGGCTTCTACTACATCATGATGAACTTCCAGGGCGAGCGGCTGATTGCCGCCGTCAGCGCAGTGGCCGGTGCGCAGCAGTGCCTGGATGAGACGATCAAGTACACCCAGGACCGCACCGCGTTTGGTCGACCGATCCTCAAGTTCCAGGTCTGGCGCCACACCTTCGCCGAGCTGGCCACGCAGATCGAAGCCGCGCGCTGGCTGACCTACCGCGCCGTTGACCTCTATAACCGCAAGGAAGAGGCGGTCAAAGAGATCACCATGGCCAAGCTGTTCGCCGGCGAGCTGGCCATCAAGGTCGCCGACCGCTGCGTCCAAGCCCACGGTGGCTACGGCTATGCCGAAGAGTTCCCGATTGCGCGCTACTACCGTGACGTACGGCTGGTCACCATCGGCGGCGGCACCAGCGAAGTGATGAAAGAGATCCTCTCGAAGCGCCTCGGCTGGGGCTAGGCCGAAAAGTACTGCTCGATCAGTACTTTTCGCTGTGGATCGGTGGGGGGGGGCCGCTACGAGCGGTTGTTGATGATGGCTACGTGGACGCGGGCTTCTTCGGCGAGCGCTTGACCCTGTTTGTCGCGGGTCCGGTCCTTCTCGATCTGCTCGGCAATCGCCTTGAGCACGTCCGCATCTGCCTTGGTCGCCGTACGGGTCAGCGCGAACATGATCGCCGACCGCACCGCCGTGTCCTTGTGGCCGACGTACTTCTTCAGCACCGGCACTGCATCGTGACCGAGCCGCGACAGCGAGAACGCCGCCCGCTCTGCCTTCGGGCTATTTTCCACCTTCGCATCCGCGTCCGGCGGCATCCCCAGGTACTTGTCGTAGCAAGCGATGTCTTTCTTGCACTCGGACGCTACCTTGGTACGGGCAATCGCCGTCTCGAAGTACTTCTTGATGTCCACGATGTCGGCGGGGATGGTCTTGTAGATCGGCTCGAGGATCGCGGACTCATCCTTGTCGGTGAGGCGCGAGGCCTGCGTCACCGCATAGGCCACCAGCGTCGCCTTGTTGGTATCAAGCTCCGGCATCTCGTCTTTGTTCTTGGCCGGCGTCAAAAACGGCGTCTTGGCAATCTGGAACAGCACCGGCAGGGCGCTCATGTCGCCCATCATGTTCAGGCCTTCCGCTGCCGCCGCCCGGTGCTTCGGATCGCGCTTGCCATCGCTGAGCACGCCCAGCATCGCCTTCGTCGCCGACTGATCGCCAATCTGACCGAGCGCCTGTAGCACCGCCTGATGACCCGACACACCCGGCATGCCATCTGGACCGTTGGTCAGCCCGTCGTCCTTCTTCGCCAGCTCAGCGAGCAGCGCCGGCACGGCCTTCTTGCTGCGGATGTCGCCGAGGATGATCGCGGTCTTCTGCACCACGATACCGGTCACGAACTTGTACTTCTTGGCGTCCGCCTCTACGTCGGTGTTCTTGCGCTGCATCGTCTCGATGAGCTTTTCGACCGCAGGCTCGCCGATGCGCACCAGACCAAGCCGGCACTCTTGGAACATGTCGTTGCCGCGACCGGTCATCCACAGGCCCCGGACCAGCGACTTGACCGACCTTGGATCAGCAAAGTCAGCCAGCACTTTGGCGGTGGTCTTGTTGATAAAGAAGTCCTGATCGTCGGCGCTTGTCTCGAGGATCTCGTTGAGCGTCTCGACCGCCGACGGATCTTTGACCGCCGCCAGGGCCTTGATTGACTCGATGCGAGCGACGTTGGCACGCGAGCGAATCGACAGCTTCTTAGAGGCCGCTTTCTTGAGAGCCGGCACCGCTTTCTTGGCGGCTTCCCGGCCTTTGTCGTCGCGCTCGGCGATGTCTTGCAAGCCGTTGGCAGCGACGATCGCCATGTCATACGTCTCGTCGGAGTAGTCGAGCTGCTCGGCAAACAGCTCCACCGCCTTGTCAGTCCGGATCTTCGAGATGGTCCGCAGAACCTCGGGGTCCGGCGTCTTCTTGAACTTGGCTGCGAGTGCCTCGTAGGCCGGCTCGCCCTTTTCCTTCAGACGGGCCAGCTGCCGCAGCGCCTCTTTCTGCTCTCGGGGGTTGTCGAGCTTGCTGACCCAGCTCTTGGGATCATCCGGATCTTCGGGACAGCCGGTCAGGGTGAACGTGCTCAAGGTCAGGGCAAAGCCGAGGGCAACAGGTTGCGCCCACAGGGTACGGCTCCGTCTTAACATGGCGAACTCCTCGCGCGACGTGCTCAGAATACAAAGCAATCAGGCGCATCCGCAGCGCGCCGTCGCGGCGTACCACACGCCGCCCCAACAGAATGCCTCTTGGGTGGACCAAAAGGCAAGAACTCGTCCACCGCGTTTTGCGCGGTGAGATCCGAATCAGGAGGAGTGGGCAGAGGGGAGAAAGGGAAGAGAGGGGAGGGGACTGGGGTCTGTTAGTGAGCCGCTGGCGCCGCGCCCGCCTTCGCCTTTTGCTGAACGGCGAAGTTGACGTTGTTGTAGCCAGCGACGGTGCAGGTATACATGATCTTCTTGAGGACCTTGAAGTCGATGTTCTTGTCGCCCTGCACGATGACCAGGCCCTTCCAGTCATTCGGATCGGGGTGAAGGAGCTTGAAGTTGTTCTTCAGCACCACCAGATCGTCGTGAAGCTGGGGGATCTTCCAGTCCATCGTTGTCTCACGCGTTAGCTCGCTGGCGTCGGCCTTGGGCTCACCGTTGAGCGTCACCGAGTCTCGCGAGATGGAGATGATCGGCGCCTGCTCCAGATCCTTGTAGTTCATGGCTTCCGGCAGCGTGACGTTCTTCGATACGGTCAGCAGCTCACCGGATGCGGAGAACGTCTGGAGCAAGAACACGACCAGAATGGTGAGCATATCCACCATCGAGGTCAGGTTCAGCTCTGCATAGGAAGACTTCTTTCCCGTGCCGTGCTTCGTAATGAACTTCAGCGGGATGAACTTGCGGAGCCGGGGCCCCGCTTGTTTGATGAGGCCACCCTTATCAAATGCACTGCTCATGGTTAGCCTCCCGCTCCCTTGTCCGTCAGTGTGACAGTGGGAAACTTGGCCGAGATGGCGATATCCATCGCCTTGATGATCTTGTGATAGACCACCACGTCGTCGGTCTTGATCGTGAGATCTTCCTTGTCGGCGTGATCTTTCTTCGCCTGCGCCAAGGTATCTGCCAGCTTCACATAGTCAAAGTCATCACCCTTGGCTTCGATCGGAATGCTCTCGCCGGTGGACTTCGAGAATGTGAAGGTGTTGTCCTTGTTTACAAACAAGGTCAACGTGACCTGATTCGGCTGTGGATCATCGTTCGGAGCACCCTGCGACTTGCTCTTCTGAGTCACGTCCATGCGGGCCAGCTGGGTCCACACGGCGGTGATGAGAAGGAACGAGATACAGCACGACAAAAGGTCGATGAACGGGACGAGGTTGATAGAGGCATCAAGCGGTTTTTTACCGCCTTTGCCAGAAGGCGTAGGTGCTGCGCCGCCCATCGTAATTACTCCTTGCTTGGGCTTCTTAGGGCAGACTCTGTCGTCTGCCCCAACCCGTCACCGTCGAACTAGCTCGGGCCGCCTTGCTTCATAGCATTGCGGTGACCAACCACCAGGTTCACAACCTGCACAGAAACCTCGTTGATGTCGTCGAGGGTGTGCTGGGTCCAGCCGTTGAGGATGGCGAACCACAGCAGAGCCGGAACTGCGCAGACCAGACCGAAGGCGGTGCAGTTCATGGCTTCCGAGATACCCTTGGCGAGCAGAGTGGCCTTCATCGAGGGATCGACGCCGGCGACGCCTGCGAACGAGTGAATCAGACCGAGGATCGTGCCAAGCAGACCAACGAGGGTTGCGACGTTGCCGAGCATGGCGAGGTAGCCAGTGCGGGCTTCCAGCTTCGGAATCTCGTGGAGAGCTTGCTCGTCCATGGCGGCCTGAACTTCAGCGTCCGGACGGTTGAACTTGGTGAGGCCAGCCTGGATGATGCGGGTGACGGGAGTCGGGTTGCCGCTGCACACCTTGACCGCGCCCTGGATGTTGCCGGCCATGATCTGGCTCTTGAGGAGCGACAGCAGCTTCTTCTTATCGATGCCAGCCTTCTTCAGGTAAATCACGCGCTCGATCGAGATGCCCCACGCGATGATCATGAGCAGAAGGATTGGCCACATCGGCCAGCCACCTTCGTGGAACGCGTCGGCCAAGGTCTTCATCAAGGACATTTCCGGTACCTCCAGCAGTGAACGGGTTGTTGGGTAGCGCCCATGGTACAAGCACGCGCAGTGCCAAGAGCGAGAAAAATTTGTAGTTCCCCGGAAGGCAGCGAAAGCGCACTGCAAACGACCAGGGCCGAAAGGGTTGGAAGCGGGGAAATGCGCAACACGGTCGTAGCAAAATGCAACAGTTAGGGCGGACTCGCAGCGGACTTGGGGACTAGAAGATCTTGGGCGGGCGGCTGCCTTTGGGGGCCGTGGGGAGCGTGCGCAGGTTCTCGGGCAGCTCGTAGGGCTTGCCATCGGGGCTCAGGCCCACGCTGGGTGGTGGTGGGAATCCGGTGATAAGCGGGCCGCCACGATCGGTCGCTTTCAGCGCTGGCGGTCGCTCGGGCACTTCGCTCATCGGTGCGTCGCGGTTGGCGTGGAACATGTAGCGCGCCCACATCGGCACACTGATCGTAAAGCTCGCGTCGGCGTAGCCGAGCTGTCGCTCGTAGGTATCGTCGCCGACCCAGACCGTGGTCAGCCACCGTGAGGTGAAGCCGACGAACCACACATCAGAGGTCCGGCTCGAGGTCCCGGTCTTACCGGCCGCCGGCAGGCTGGCGTCGCGGATCGGCTTGCTGTGACCCTGCGACACCACTCGTCGCAGGAGCGTCCCGGTCAGGAAGGCCGTGCGTGGCGAGATCACTGGCCGTTTTTGACGACCCGCCTGGGCGATCACCCGCTCCAGTCGCGTCCGTCCATCGAGCAGCGGATCGTCCCAGGCGCTGTTGTCGATCAGCACCTCGCCACTGCGCGCCACGACCCGCTTGACCGTGACCAAGTCGACTGGCCGGCCACTGCGTCCGAACAAGGAAAAGCTCTTCGACAGCTCATCAATCCGTACGCACGAGGCTCCGAGTGCCAGCGCGTCATCGGCGTGGATCGGTGTGGTCATTCCCAGTCGACGAGCCCAGGCTTCGACATCCTTTTTGCCCATCGTCTTGAACACTTCGAGTGCCGGCGGGTTCTTCGACCAGATGAGCGCTCGCTCGAGGTTGACCTGCTGGCCGTAGCTGCCATCGATGTTGGTCGGTAGCCACTGCTCGCCGGTGACGGGATCGATCTCGACCTTGACCTTGTCGTTCCACATCGTGTCGTAGCCGTAGCCTCGGTCCAGCGCGAGCGAGTAATAGATGGGCTTGTAGGCGCTGCCGGGCTGCCGACAGGCTTGGACCACGCGGTTGAACTCAGAGCGGTCGTAGTCGCTGCCGCCGACCATTGCCATGACGTAGCCGCTGCGGAGGTCGAAGCTGAACAGCGCGCCTTGGGGACGGGGGCTCTGCTCTAGGACGACTTCACGCGGGCCACCTGCTTGTGGCTTTCGGTGTTGCTCGGGCAGCCAGACCGCTTCGCCGACCTCTTGCCGTTTCCCAGGCTGTGAGGCGGGAGCGCCCGCACGGCGTGGATCACCCTCGGTCGGGATGTAGACGCCGGTGCCGGGCACGTAACTGGGTCGGCCACTGGGAACTACGGGTCGGCTGTCACCGCCTTCTGCGACGACCAGGGCGGAAGCGGGCTTGCTATTGGCTGTGCCGGCTGCCTGCGTCCGAGGGCCCACTGCCGCTCGGTTGGTAGCGATGCCCGGTCGGGCGGAAGACGGCTTGCTTGCGGCCACGGCGGCGCCTGGTTTTGGTCCCGGCTGTCGTCCCCCTGCGCCTCGATTCACTGGACCGCCTCTGCCGGGCTTGGTCGTCGCGAGCGTGCCCCGGGCTGATCCGACCGGCTTCGCTGCGGCAACGCCGGCTGCGGGTCGTGACTCCGTCGTTCCCTCTTTATAGGGGGTGATCGGCGCGTAGACGAAGTCGCTAAACTTCGCCAGGTGGGAGCGGAACGCCAGCTTCACCCAGATCACATCACCGGGCTTCAGCGCCTCGAATGCCGACAGGATCAGGCGGTCGTTGGTGGGGTCGCGCGGGTTATAGCGAGCCGCCCACAGCATGTTGTTCAGCGGCAACTCCGTCGAGTGAGGCCCGATCTGAACCGTCGCCCCGCTTGGCCGCACCGTCGTCACCAGCCCCAGGTATAGGGTGTCCTCCTTGAGCGGCTCGGCATACCGCTTGTGGGCACGCAGCAGGAACACTCGCTGGGCATCGGGATCGAGGTGGGCCTCTGGTCCCCGGTAACCCTGGCGCTTGTCGAGTCGTCGCACCGCGAAGTCGACATTGTCAGTCCCAAGGACATCGAGGAACGGCTGCACAGTCGTCTCGACGGCCAGACCGTCTTCCATCACCCGCCGCTCACCGAGCTGGGCGATCAGCTCTTTTCGGACTTGATTGACGAAGTAGGGCGACACATCACGGGAGGTATCCCGACGCTGCTGTAGCAGAATCGGCTTGCCATAAAGCGTCGCTGCGGTCGCTGTATCGAGCTTGCCGATCTCGACCATGTTGTGCAGCACGATGTCACGTCGCTGCTGTGCCGCTTGCGGGTGATCGATTGGTGAGTAACGCGTCGGTGCCTTGAGCAGCCCAGCGAGCAGCGCCTGGTCTTGCACCGACAGCTCCCAGACGTTCTTGTCGAAGTAGCGTCGCGCCGCCGCCTGCACACCGAAGCTGCCGTGCCCGAGGAAGGTGTGATTCAGGTACGTCTGCAGGATCTCGGCCTTGGTGTAGCGAGCCTCGAGCCGCCGCGCCAAGATCGCTTCCCGAATCTTGCGCGACACCGTGCGATCCGCGCCCAGGAAGGCCTTCGCAACCTGCTGCGTAATCGTCGAGCCGCCCTGTCGCATCCGACCCGAGCGGAGGTTCACCTTCATCGCTCGCACAAAGCCACGCAGATCAAGCCCGCGATGCTCGGCAAAGCGCCGGTCTTCAGTCGACAGCACCGCGTCGATCAGCGGCTGCGGAATCTTGCTGAGCGGAATGATCTCTCGGCGCTCACTGGCCAGCGTCGCCAGCAGGCTGCCATCACCGGCAAAGATCTCGGTGACGCCCGGCGCCAGCTGCGCGTAGCGAGACAGGTCCGGCGTCTCGGGCAGGCTGCGCGCAAAGTACACGTAGACCGCTACCAGCACATGAAGCATCACCATGACCAGCCCGAGGGCTGCGAACAGGTAGTACTTAAAGAGCCAGTAAAAGAACCCACCATCGGCGGGGTTAACGATCTGGATGCGCAGTCGGGACATTCTTTCCGGGCGACACCGGCAGTCGGGGCGCCCGCCCACTCATGAGGCACCCTAGCACATTCTTGAGTGTTCTTCGATGCTTGGCTTCGGGCCGATCGACTTTCCCGCCGCTTGTGGGCAGGTGCTGCTCGGATAGATCAGTCGTTAGGTTGGTCCACCGTCGGGCCGCATGCCGTCGCTGACCATATCAGAAGAGGGCGACGCTAGATCGGGCATCGCGAGATCCGGCGGCGGCGGGCGCAGATCTTCGGGAATCGTCATGTCGAAGGGCTCGCCGATCGAGAGGCTGAGCGCGACCTTTTCCGTGTAGTTGATGGCGACCGAGCGCTGGACCTGGCCCACTGTGTCGCCTCGCTCGTCGAGTGCGGTGAGCTCGAATGCCACGGTGCCGCGATGCTGGCGATCAAACTCGTCGAACCGGATCGCGAAGCGGAGGGGAAAGGTCAGCGGCTGCTGCGGCACCTTGCGTGGGGTCAGCGGCGTGATGCTGCCATAGCCGTCGAGCACGCGGACGAGGAGCTGATACGTGCTCGGGGGACCAGCGTCAACAGTGACACCAATGCAGGCGCGGGGATGCCCGGCGCACGGGTCCGGCGTGTCCGTGCAAGCCGAAAGAGCGGTGGCGCCGAAGCAGAGCAAGAACCAAGAGAGAACGTGCTTCATCTCGACACGTCGATGGGGTCCAGGTCGGTGCCTGGGGCGACTCGGTTGAAAGAACCTGCGGCGGCAGCACCAACGACGCCAGCGAGCACAACCGCTCCGCCGCCTACCGCTGTCCAGAACCACCAGCGCTTATAAAAGGGCTTCGACTCATCACTCGGTGGTGGAGTCGCATAGGGAAGCAGTGCCGCGTCGCCAGTTGCCGATGGAGCCAGGGCTCCGGCGAGCTTGCGCAGCTCGCCAGGAAAGAGCTCGACGGACACCGCGAAGTCGCGCAGACCTGACGACGCGACCCGGACCTCGTGAAGCCCTGGCGCAGTGAACAGGTAGCCAGGTGGTGGTGTGTTACCGCTCGGCAGTTTGGTGCGCAGCGCACCATCGAGAAAGAGGCTCGGCTGGGTCGCATCAGCGGGCAGGGTCACTGTGACGGCCAGTCGACTCAAGGTGCGCTCGTACTCACGCAGCCGCTTTTTGGCATCTTCTAGCCGCTCGGTCAGCACCATCGATCGATCGGCGCTGCGCAGGAAGCGCTCCAAGGCTTGTGCAGCCTCGTGCGGCTGGCCCAGATCGCCATAGACGATGCCGAGGTTGTAGTCGATCGACGGCTCGCTCCACAGCGCGCGCGCTTGCTCGAGCCGAGCGGCTGCTCCTCGGTTGTCGCCGCGCTCGACCATCTGGCCGGCTTCGCGAATGAGACTGCGGACCTGCTGCTTGACGGAATCACTTGGCTGGGTAGCCTGCTGGCCATCTGCCCCGAGTGCCAGGCCGGCGCTGCCCAGCTGAAAGACCAGCCCCAGGGTCAGGCGGGCGAGAATGCAGTTTCGTCGAAAACCGACTTGCGGAAGCGACATGAGGGCAGGCACGTTAACACGGAAGAAGATGTGGCGGTCAAACCCCCAGGGCAGTGAAGCAGAGGAAGCAGAGCCTGGGCTGCGCAGAAGTGGGTTGCGCCATCGACTGTCCAGATCCATTACCAGATACATCAACAGAAACGCGGCCACAGACATGCTGTATAAAAACGGGCCTGCAATTGCAGCAGCCGCTGGAATGGCCCAGGCTAAAATCCTCTCTGGAGGCTAGGCGCGATGGACTATCGCACGTTCGAGCAGAAGCTGCTGGACACGATCTTTACGACCGATGTTCCGCTGAACCCCGCCACGATCGCCTTCTTGTACAAGTTGACCGTGCAGCAGGCATCCGATCTTTTGCAGCAGGCGGCGGTGAACGGTCTGCTCAACATCGAGAGCGACGAGGAAGGCAATCTCCTCTACACCTATCCGAACCGGGTTCGGCTGCCTCGCGATGGCAAGGCTGATCCCCGTCGTGATCCGGCGGCTCAGAACAAGCCTGTCTCGGTGGCACTGGTCCCGACGGCGCCGCCCGCACTGGTGAAAGCCCCACCGGCAGAGCCTGCACCGCTTCCAGACAGCATCGATCTTTTGGAAGCCTCGACGCCTCGGGATGAGTCTCGATCGGCGACCGGCGCAGCGACAGCCCCGCCCCCGCCCCCGCTGCCAAACGCCGCCGCACGAGAAGCCCAAGGCAGCAGCACGCGCTGTCCGTTTTGTAGCGAGGTCATTCTCGTCGGTGCCAAGAAGTGCAAGCACTGCCACGAGTTTCTCGACTTTGCGCTTCGTGACATCCAGGCGCTTCGTCAGCCCGGCAGTGCACATGCTCCGCATCCGCCACCTGCGCCGCCACCCACGGCACTGGCCCCTGCGCAGCAGCCGGTGCAGATTCAGCAGTGGACCAGCACCAACGCGACCCAAGCGGCACTGCTCAGCTTTTTTGTGCCGGGTCTTGGGCAGATGTGCAGCGGAAGAGTGCCAGCGGGACTGCTGTGGATGATGTTCACCTGCCTCGGCTACGTCTGCTTCATCGTGCCGGGCATGGTCTTGCACATCTTGTGCGTCATCAACGCGACCCGTCCCCAGCAGCCGGCTACTCAGTAACCTCGGTCACGCGGACACCAAGCTCACCTTCGACATCGACCAGCTCACCGCGCGCCATGACGCGGCCCCCGGCGGTCAGATCAACGGGCCCCGCGAGCGGTCGGCCCACCGGCACCACCACACCCGGTCGCAGCTCCAAGATCTCGCGAGCGGTCAGCGTCACGCGGCCAATCTCGCAGGTGATCTGCACCGGTAGCTCTTTGAGCAGGTGCTCGCTCGGCACGCTCGGCTGCGTCGTCGGCTCCGAGCTGGTGGTGGGAAGTTCTGCTGAGTGTCGCTCGGGCTGGATGTCTGCCATGGACTCTGCTCGCAAGTGAAAGGGCCCCATGATCGTCACGCCGGCCCCATCGAGGAACGCCGGAAACACGCCGCCCCGCAGCCGCAGCGCCACCGGTCCACCTGTGACGGGACGAGGCCCAAAGTGGTCAAGGATCACAATGTCGTCGGGAGCCAGCGCCACGACCTCTGCTGCCGACAGAAAGCCGTACCCTGCTTCGATCATCAGCGGAACTGGCAAGTGCTCCAGGCGATCGCGCCGCTGCCAGCGAGTCTGCGCCGCCGCTTCCGACAGGTTTGGTATCGCCCACAGTCGAATGTCCGGTCGGCACAGCAGGCGCGCCCAGCCTTGGTCACGTGGCGTTGTCACCGTGGCATCGAGCGCGATCACCTGAGGATTTTGGCCACCATCGAGCAAGGCGATCGCCTCATCTATCCCGATCACCGTCACATGAACCTCTGCGGCCAGCAGGGCGTCGCGCAGCAGTTGGGCGAGATCCTCGGGATGCGAAAGCCCGAGCCGCTGACAGAGCCTGGCTTCGACGCACAGCACGGCCTCTCGACCCGGCAGCCCAAAGCGAAGCTGGAGCAAGTGCCCATCGCCTAGCTGAGACGGTAAGCGCTCCATCGGCAGAAGATAAGGCTCGATCACTCGGACCTTGGGCTCGCCACCGAGCTTCTCGTGCAGGTCATTCAGCCCGCCCAGCGGAGACTGAGCAGCGTCGAGGATCGCCAAGATGTGCTGCCACAGGACTCGTCCCAGCTCGACCTGAACCCGCAGAAGGCGCGGTAGCTCTGCCAGCGGAAAGGGCCGGACGCGACGGGGACGGGGATGAGAAAGCAAGCTCACCACAGCCTCTGTAGCATCGCAAAAAGTGGTGGCGCCGTCCACGGCACCAGCCAGTGCAAGATCAGCGCAGCGACCGCTCCTGCGGCCACGTCATCGATCATCACTCCGAAGCCGCCTTTGACATGCCGATCGAGCCACCGCAGCGGTCCCGGCTTCAGCCCGTCGAGCACGCGAAACAGGAAGTAGCCGAAGAAGAAGCTCAAGAAGTGCCACGGTGCCAGCCAGACGGTGACGAGATACCCCACTACCTCATCGATGACGATCGCGCGATGGTCGTGCTTGCCGGTCAGATCGGAGTAGCGCTCCGCCGCCCAGGTTCCAACCGCCAACAGCAGCAGCGTCACCACAAGATGCGGCCACGGCCCAAGCCAGTGCAGCAGCACCGCCAGAGGGACGGTCACCAGCGTCGCGTAGTGGCCGGGCCAGGGCGCAACCTCGCCCAGGTGAAAGACGGTCGCAATCGCGGTGGCCAGCTGCTCGGTCTTGGTGCGGTGGACGGGAGGCTGCACGAGGCAGATCGGTACGGCCTGCCTCCGAGGCGGTCAACGAAATTCACCAAAATAATTTGCGGACGCTGCAGCCATGTCCTACATCATGCGACATAAGCGCCTTCCGACCACAAGGCGGGGAGTTTGAGCATGAGCCAAGATCGTCGTCAGCAGCTTCGCTTGCCGGTTGAAATCTGCGTCCAGCAGTACCTTCCCGATGGAGTGTTCCTGGGCCTGACGCGCGACCTGTCAGAGACGGGGCTGTACCTGACGGCGCCTCGGCTGCGAGATGACATGGTCCTTCTGGGGTCACCGCTGCACCTGGAGTTTGCGCTGCCGGGTACGGGCGACAAGATCTGGGCCCGGGGGCAGGTCTGCTACGAGTCGCTCGACGGCAGCCTCAAAGGGCTGGGGATTCGGCTACAGGACATGGCCGAGCGGCACAAGCTGAGCCTGCATCGCTATGTGGACTCGGTGCGGCGGGCGCGGCTGAACAACTTGCTGTGGCAGATGAACCAGCCAGCTACGCGGCTGCCGGGAATGATTGGGGCGTAGTTTTCCGTACGCGGTTGCGGGCCAGCGGGACTACAAGGGGATGGTGACCTCGACCCGCAGGCCTTTGTCGGGTGACACCGTTACGTCGGCCTGGCCATCGAGCAGCCGCGCCCGCTCGCGAATCCCCAGGAGGCCAAGACCTTCCCGGCTCGCAGTGATGGTGGCAACGCCGTCGTCGTAGATAGACAGGCGGAGCACTCCATCCTCTTGGCCGAGCTGCACCCAGGCGCGGCGGGCGTTGGCGTGGCGGGCACTGTTGGCGAGCGCCTCTTGCACGATTCGATAGCA
The DNA here is from genome assembly GCA_016794465.1 of Myxococcales bacterium. Classification (GTDB taxonomy): domain Bacteria; phylum Myxococcota_A; class Polyangia; order Palsa-1104; family JAEUJZ01; genus JAEUKA01. The sequence goes on from JAEUKA010000102.1 coordinate 44,086, forward strand.
GGCGGTTTCGACTTTGGGGCGCAGGGCGGGGAGCTCCGAAAACTCGCAGATCACCTTGAGGCCGGTGGCGGCGGCAAATGTCTCGCAGTGCCGTGCAAGGGCGCCGACCAGGCCCAGCTCGCTGAGCGCGGGTGGCGACAGGGAATAGACGGAGCGGCGGACTTCTCCGAGGGCGTTGTCGAGGAGCTTGGCGATCTCGGCCACGGCGCTTTGATCGCTGACGGTGCTGCCGAGGGCCTGAAGGCGCAAGCGGGCAGCGGTCAGTGCTTGGCCGGCCCCGTCGTGAAGATCGCGGGCGATGCGGCGGCGGTCTTCTTCTTGGATGGTCAGGGCCAGCTCTCCGAGGAGGGTCTTGATGCGCCGCTGGGCAATCGCGACGGTGTGTACCGGCACCCAGTAGAGGACGACGGCCAAGGCCAGCGCCAGCCCGGCAAACCCGATCGCCAGCTGCAGCGTACCGTGAAGGAGCGGCGCCATATCGAGAGCGACCCAGACCGTGGCCGCCGGCTCGCCTCCGATCAGCACTTCGGCGCGGCCCCACAGTGCTCGCCGGGGCAGGGCGGTGGTATCGATCGGCACGACCTGACCGCTGCTGGTCCGGATGTCGAGGAATCGCCCGTGCAGCATCCCCTCTGCCGCGAGTCGCTCCATCAGCTTTGGGACGTTGTAGCGCCACAAGATCGGGCGCTGCTCGATCTCTCCGTGGAGCAGCATGGCGGTCCGGGTCGCCTCGGCGTGGGCCTGCTGCCACAGCTCATGGCGCTTGGTCAGATAGTAGGCCGTTGGTGCCGAGACTTGCAGGATCAGCGCCGACAGGGCGACCAGCGGCAGCATGCGGCGTCGGAACCAGCCGGTGAGGTCAAACGGGATCATGGGACGCCCGCCGCCTCCGCCGGTAGATAGCCATAGGAACGAACCAGGGTCTTGGCTTCGGGCGAGCGGATGAAGTCGAGAAACGCGCGGGCCCGGGCGAGCCGCTCGGGGCGGGCGACGAAGTACAGCTCGCGGCTGCCGTGATAGTGCCGATCGGCAACGGCTTGCGGCGAAGGATGGACCCCATCGATGCTCAGCACCTTGAGCGGCAGCCGGTAGGCGAGCAGCCAGCTGAGCGAGAAGACCCCAAACGACCCCGGGGTGCCGGCCAGCGCTTCGGCCATGGCGCGATCGTTATAGAGCACGCGCAGCCGCCGCTGCTTGTAGGCCTGCTCGCGGGCTTCTGCCAGGCCCGCCACCACCCGATCGAGCGCGGAGTTGGCAGACTCACTGCGATCCCGGAGGAGCGGCACGGCCACGCTTCCATCGGCAAAGCGCTTCTGCTCCCCGCGATAGAGGGCGGGTAGCTCGGCGGCCAAGAAGCCATCGGCGTAGAGTCCGGGGTGAGCAACGATCGCCACGACATCGCGACCGACGGGAATGCTGACCAGGCCGAGCGACACCTCGTCCGTGCTGAGCGGCCTTGAAACCATCCCCAGATCAATGGCGCCGTCATAGGTGGCGCGGATGCCGCCTCCCGAGCCGATGCTCTCCTCGACCAGGATGCGCGGGATGCCGCCGCGACGGGTCCACTCCTCACCAAGCAGGGTGACGAGCGGGGTCATCGCGCCGGTGCCGCCCAGGTGCAGCGCATCGCGATCCGGCTGCCCGACCGTGACCGCTGGACGGGGTGGTGGTGGCGGCAGCTCACCCGCGCAGCCCGCGCCCAGGACACCCAAGAGGATCAGAACCAGCCAAGACGAGCAGCGCACGCTCTTCATGATAGGTCAGAGCTATCCCAGGCAGTGGTGGAGGGCCATCCAAGATAGATCCGAGGTATCCCAAGCGGTGGTAGAGGGCCATCAGGGATAGGTCCGAGGTATCCCAAGTGGTGGTGGATGGCCATCAGGAATAGGTCGTAGGTATCTGAAGCAGTGATGGAGGGCCATCATGGATAGGTCCGCCCTATCCAAAGATGAGAAATAGAGCTGCCTGCGGAAAGGAAAGGCCAAGTGGGACGCAGCGGCGCGGTGCCCGGTGATATGGTCAAGAGGATGCGGGTTGTGCTCTGTGATGACCACGCCATCGTGCGGGCCGGCATTCGGGCGCTGCTGGAGCGGGAGGCGGACCTCGCCATCGTGGGTGAGGCCAGCTCGGGGCTGGAGGCGGTGGAGCTGGCGCAGGCGCTACAGCCCGACGCGATGCTGCTCGACCTGTCGATGCCGGGCGGCAATGGGCTGGATGCGATCGCGCGGATACGTAGCCTGGCCCCGCGCTGCCGCATCCTGGTGCTGTCGATGCACGTGGCACCGGAGTTTGTGAGGCCAGCGCTGCGGGCAGGGGCGCACGGCTATCTGGTGAAAGGCAGCGGCCTTGGCGATCTGCTGCGGGCGGTGCGGACGGTGGCTCAAGGGGGTCAGTATTTGGGCAGTGACGTGGCGGCGATCGTGGCCGAGGACGTGATCGCAGCGGACGAGCGAGAAGACGATCTGGACCGACTGACCCCGCGTGAGCGCGAGGTACTCCAGCTAGTGGCCGAGGGGCAGACCAACCGGCTGATCGCGCTGCGGCTGGGGCTGTCGCCCAAGACGGTTGACTCGCACCGCACCAACCTGATGCGCAAGCTCGGGCTGCACGATGCGCAGGGCCTAACCCGCTTTGCGGTGCGGCGAGGGCTGGTATCGCCCGAGTAGTCGCTGGCTGGGCGCTCGCTAGCGGACGCCGGAGTCATAGCCTTGGCGGCGCTGCTCGGCTGAGGCGGGTAGCAGCTTCCACAGCTTCTCTACGATGTCGCGGAGCTTGTCATTGTCCCCGGCGGCGAGCGCTTGATTGCCTTGCTGGACCAGACTCTGGGCCCGGGCCTGATCGCTGGCCCGCTCGACGTGAGAGAGCGCTTCGCGGAACTCATCTTCCCAGACCTCGGGATTGCGATAATAGGCGGCGGTCGCCAGCTCGTTGGCCAGTCGCAGCTGCCGCTGTAGCTCGCTTACGTCTTTGCGATGCTGGGCCTTCTCGATCGCCGTCACCACGTCCGTGAGGAGCCGCTTCTCGGACTCGGTGCCCCAGCGCGTCACCAGCAGGCTGGCGCCGGTGACCTGGCGAACCGCTTTGCGCGACAGCTCTGGCCAGTGCTTCTCGACCTCTAGCTCTTCGATCAGCGCGTCCAGCTCAATGAGGGACCGGCGGGCTTTTTGGGCGGCATCGGCATCGCCACCTTTGGCGGCACTGATGTCACGCTCCAGCTCACTGACGAGGTGCTGCGGCTTGTGCAGGCGCTCCAGCATGGCTTTCTGGCCTTGGCGGAAGGCGTTGGCGCGCAGCTCGGCCATGCGATCGGTCGCCGACTTGAGGCTCGCCTCCAGCACCGCGACGCTGGCTTCCGGCACCAGCAGCTGCGCGACATGCTCGAAGACCTGATTGAGAGTCGGCACCAGCGCGCGTGCGGACAGCTGGCCCCCGCGATCGACCTCCAGGCTGACCTGGACCTGTGAGCCGCCGGGCAGGCTGGCCTTGATCTGCGTGCTCTTGATTTCAAGCGTCCCAACCAGCCGACACAGATGCGCCTGCTCGTACTCGCCCTGCACGACCGGGATCTTCAGCGCAAACTCCTCGCGCGAGCCCGTCCCGGTAGGGGCCACGCTCTCGACGGTTGTCAGCGAGATGGTACGGCGAGCCGGTAGCGGCGTCCCCTTCTCGAAGAAGACCTGGCAGGTATTGTTGGCCCGCGCGACGCTGATGGTGCGAGACAGCGGCGGATCGGCGATGGTGAGTCCCTGCACGATCGTCACGGTCGCAGGCTGCATCGCCACCACCGTGCCATCGGCGAGAATGCCCTCGACTTTGAAGATGTTGGGGCGCCGAGGCAAAAGCTCGACCTGCAGGACAAAGCCGCCCTCGGGATCGATCGCTGTCTCGGGACTCTGCCACAGGCCGTCTGCGCGAATCAGTCGGATGCGCTGGGGCAGGCTGCTCGGGCTGTGCTGCTCAGAGAGCAGCTTGCCGACGATGTATGGCTGAAGATCGGACGACATCGCCGGGAACTGGAGCCACAGCTTGCAGCCCGACACCGACTCTGCTTTGGCCGGCTGCATCTCCAGTCCAGCCGTCGCGGCATAGACCGACGCACCCTGCGCCACCAGCGTCATCGGGTCGAGTCCCTCGGCAAACGGCGACTGCAGCGCTTCGCTGACCATCCGCCGCAGCCACGGCATCATCGTCGGGCCCCCAACCAGGACAATCCGCGACAGCGCGCTGGCTTGCTGGGCTACCAGCAGTCGGCGACAGACCTCGATCGAGCGCACCACCAGCGGCGCGGTGAGCTGCTCCAACCGGCTGCGGTCGAGCGTGAGCGCTACCTCGATGGTGCGGCCCTCGTGTTCGATGAACTCGGGGACGCTGATGTCGGCGGTGTCACTGCGGGTCAGCTCGATCTTGGCTTCTTCGGCGGCATGCTTGAGCTTGCGGATCGCACTGGCCCACTTGGTGTCGGCACGGCTGATCTTGACGCCCTCTTGCTTCGAGATCTCTTCGAGGAGCCAGTCGACGATCGCCCAGTCGAAGTCACGACCACCCAGGAAGTTGTCCCCGTCATGGCCGACGACGCGCAGCATGCCGTCACGGGTTTCCAAAAGAGAGGCGTCGAACGTACCGCCCCCCAGGTCGTAGACCAGCCAAAAGCCGGTACCTTCCGAGGCGGTCCAGCCGGCAGCGAGGGCGGAAGCGATGGGCTCTTGGATGAGCTCGACCTTGGTGAAGCCGGCCAGCTGGGCGGCTTTGGTGGTCGCGGCGCTCTGTGGCAGCTCGAACAGTGCCGGCACCGAGATCACCGCTTGCTCGGGCAGAAAGCCGTACTGGTCTTTGACATCGTTGCGCAGCGAGCGCAGCACTTCCGCTGACAGCTCTTCGGGCAGTCGCGCCAGCTTGGCGGCGGGAAAGTCGAGCTTGGTCGCGGTGCCCATCAGTCGCTTGAACTCAGCGCGGGTATTTTTCGGATCGCTATCGAGAAACTTCGCCGCTTTGGCGCCCACCGTCAGCGCGCCCCGGCTGTCGTAGCGGATGATCGACGGGGTAAGCAGTGTGCCCTGTGTCGTCCTTACGACGGAGATGCGCTCTCCATCAAAGACCGCCGCAGCGGAGTTGGTCGTCCCCAGATCGATCCCCAAGTAGTAAGTTCGCTGACCCATGCGGATATCTTACACAGCAAGGTCCGGGCGCGACTCGGCTCGCGCTCAGCGGGGCGGTGGGAGACGGAAGTTACTCGGCAGCTGGGCAAAGCTGTGCAGCACGTGCGCGATGTCGGCATCTGTGTGGGTCGCCATGGTGCAGAGTCGAATCCGTGCCGTGCCCGCCGGGACAGTCGGCGGACGGATGGCCGGGGCCAGGATGCCTGCTGCGCGGAGCTGGGCTGCGGCTGCCAGTGCGGGTTGCGACTCGCCAAAGATCACAGGAACGATCGCGGCGATGGGCGCGTGCACTGCGAAGCCCAGCTCCCGGAGGCCGAGATAGAGCCGCTGCGCTAGATCGCGAGCACGCTGTCCTCGCTCCGGTTCGAGCGCGATCACGTCGAGTGCAGCCAGCGTCGCAGCCACGGTCGGCGGCGGCAGGGCGGTATCAAAGAAGAACGTCCGAGCGCGCTGCCGCAAGTAGCCGCATAGCAGCTTGCTGCCCGCGATGAAGCCACCCACGGAGCCAAGCGCCTTCGAGCAGGTTCCCATCACCACCGGGATCTGGCCGTGTAGGCCACAGTGCGCCACCAAGCCGTTGCCGAGCACTCCCGTCGCGTGCGCTTCATCCACCATCAACAGGGCGCCCGATCGCGTGGCCAGCTGGTGTAGCTCTTGGAGCGGTGCCCCGTCGCCATCCATCGAAAACACACTGTCGGTCACGATCAGCACCCGCCCCGAGGCTTGCGCAACCAGCTCTGCTGCGGCTGCGACATCCCGATGCGGATAGACGCAGACCTGGGCCCCCGACAGCCGACAGCCGTCGATGATCGACGCGTGATTGAGCCGATCGGACACCACCGTGTCACCGGGCTGAAGCAGGGCGGCCAGCGTACCGACGTTGGCCAGATACCCCGAGCCAAACAGGACACAGTCCTCGCAGCCCTTGAGCGCCGCCAGCCGTCGCTCTAGCTCTTCGTGAAGTGCCAGCGTTCCACCAAGCAAGCGCGAGGCCCCGCTGCCCACCCCAAGCTGCTGGGCCGCCGCTGTCGCCGCCGCAATCAACCGGCGATCGGTGGCCAGACCCAGGTAGTTGTTCGAGCACAAAAGGAGCAGCTCTTGGCCGGCGATGCGCACCGTCGGTCCGGGCGCACTCTCTAGCGGCTCGATCGTTCGCCACAGGCCGGCTGCTCGGAGCGACTCACTCTGCGACTGTAGAAACGCTTGCCAGGTCGCTTCTCGCCGGGGACCACACGAGCCTTCTGTCGTAGCTGCCGGGACAGTCATAGGCCGCCCATCTTGCCGCAGACCGGCCCGCGCGGCGTTGCTACTTTTTGACGGCTTGCTGGGCGGCTTGCAGCGTCGAGAGGACCATGTTTTGCTGGATCTCGCTTGCCACGGGGATGCGGTAGACGATGTCGCTGACGCGGCAAAAGACGGTGAAGTCCTGCTTGCGATACATGCTGCGTCCGAGCAGGAGCGCGATCCCTCCGCCGAGCAGTGCGACGACGCCCCAGACGATGTCCTCGTTCAAGGGAGGGATGCCGAACTTGATCGCTTTGGCCTTGGCCAGCTTCTTTTCGGCCTTTTCGCGGACTCCCTCTTCGCCGTTCTTTTCTTTGGCAAATGGATCGTCATCGTTGGAGTCGCGTCCCTCGATGCCCGATTCGTCGCCTTCCAGGGTTACATCGGTCTTATCGGGTACACCGGCGTACATGAAGGCCGGCAACACTTTCGCGACAAAGACGATAAGAAAGACAAACCCGACGATTACCGAGACAATGCCTAAGACCGCAGACGGCCTCTCCGTCATTCGCCCAACGAACTGGATCTTCTCCAGCGGAAACTCCGCTACGGGGAGAGCGGCTCCCATCGCCGTTGGGGCGAACTGCACGACGCGCTGGTTGCTGATCACGAGCTCGTGGTGCTCGGTGGGAACAAACGGGGCCGGATACAGGACGACCTCTGAGGGCTGCGGAGAGAAGGGCATAAGCCATCGTACCATGTCAGGGGGCCCAGACTGGGAAGTCTGGGAGCCTGCGCGATGGTCTGGCCTAGTCCTAGTGCAGAGCTGGGCCCGGCTTGGTGGCGAGGGACTTTTGACTCGGACGGCGAAACCGCTACCGATCGGTGGCGGGTGTTAGTAAAGTGAAATTGGGGAAGACCGTATGCCAGCGCCTCAAGCCTCGGTAATGCAGAACCTAGCGAAGGTGAAGTTCATCAGCTTCGCTACCAAGTTGCCAACGGACTGGAAGCAGCCTCAGGGGGAGGCTGGCAAGCAATACACGCGGGCCTTCAAGATGACCGAGCTGGTCGGGATGCCGCCGGTTCCGCCGATGTTCGTGCCGTCGTCGGTGAATAAGTATCACACCGATACGGCCAAGAAGATCGGTGACCAGTTTGCCACCTACCTCGACGGGATTTGTAGCGCGATCTGCTCGGCGTGGAGCCAGTGGCAGTCGATGGCGGCGATGACCGGAATCATGGTCAACGCGGTCACTGCGACGATGGGGCAGGTAGTGGGTCCGCCGTGGCTGCCGCTGATCATGGCGTCGGCTCCGAAAGGATCGCCTGCCGAGGCGCGTTATTCCAATGCGATCGCGACTGCGATCAGCAATGGCTGGATGGCTTATCAGGCAACCATCAAGGTGCCAGGGTTGCCTTGGTATCCAGCATTTGCAGCATTTCCTGGACCGATGGCGCCACCGATGCCAAACATACCGTGCCCAATTGCTGCATTGACTCAGGTCGACACCAGCATATCGGCATCTACGTTGGCAAATGCGATGGTTGGTTTGCTGGGTGACCCACAAGCACTTCACCACAAGCAGCTCTTTGAGTCTGTGGCAGATGCGTTTGAAAAGTGCTTCATGCTGTGGAAAGTATCAACAATGGTTACCAACGTGCTGGGGATGGGGCCAATTCCGACTTTTGCTCCTCCTTATGTGCCTGTTGGCCCGGTGGTTGCTGGCTCTGCCAATATGCCGCCTGGTGGTTTTGTCTAAATGGTTCGATGAGTTCATCGACAACCAGCGAGTTTTTTCGAGCTTGTAGGAGACGCGATGTTTAAGACCGATCGTGACACTAAAGCAGGGCAAGTCAGCGGTGGGAATGCCAACACGATGACGGTTGGCATTGTCACCGACAACGTCCACGATGGCGGTGACTACCGCGTCAAGATCAAGTTTCCGACGCTACCCGCCAGTCAGGGCTCGGGGCAGCAAGAGGAAAGCTTCTGGTGTCGAATTGGTACCTTCGGGGCCGGTTCGGGCGGACGCGGTGCCTTCTTTTTGCCAGAGAAGGACGACGAAGTGCTGGTGGCCTTTGTCAATGGCGACTTCAACCAGGGCGTGGTGATCGCTTCTTTGTGGAATGGCATGGATAAGCCGTCATTCGCCAACAAAGATGCCAAGTCACCGACGGGTCGATACAACGCCGATCACGCCGACTTTCGTGGCCAGGCCGATCCGAAGAAGAACGATGTGCGGGCCTTCAGCTCGCGCTGTGGGCATGAGCTGATCTTCAATGACAATGCGTCAAATCCGCGAGTGACAATTCAATCGAGCACCAAGCACCGCATCGTCCTGAATGACGCTGGTAACCAGCCGACGAAGATCGAAATTTACGATGGTAAAGAGGAGAACTACATCCTCATTGATACCAAAAATAAGAAGATTACCATCGAGAGCAAGACCGGCGACATCTTGATCAAAGCCAAGGAAAAGGTCCGCATCGAGGCCAAGAACATCGAGACGGACAGCTCGCAGAACACCAAGTGCCACGCAGGCAGCAATTACAGTATCAAGGCCGACTCGAATGTCGAAGTAAAGGCCAGCGGCACGATGACGTTGCAGTCGAGCGGCACCAATACCATCAAGGGCTCGACGGTTAACATCAACTAACGGAGACACGACGATGCCCTCTCAAGGACGGTTAGGCGACAAAGCACAGGTGCCTGCTGACGGTCATGGCTGTGTCGCCTGTGTACATTGCTGTGTCGGTCCGGCGGTTGCTGGTTCTCCCAATGTCAATGTCAACGGTCGGCCCGCGCTGCGTGTTCAAGATCCGGGAATCCATGCAGCCTGCTGCGGCCCTAATACTTGGAATGCTGGCATGGGGTCGGGCACGGTCTTCATCAATGGGAAACAGGCGCATCGACTGGGCGATATGACCAGACACTGTGGTGGTGTTGGCAAGCTAATCGAGGGATCTGCAAACGTGATTGTTGGCGGTTAATCTCAGTCCGCCTACTCTATATCACGATGTGAACCTCTGCTTGCACCTACCTGCTCACTGACAGAATCCATACCTCCTCTGCGTCCTGTAACATCGTTGGTTGTGCGTCATCTAGCACGCATCAGATCACACGGTCCTACCGTCGTTTACATTGTAACAAATCGTTGACCAAGGTAAATGCCTTAGTGGCGTTATGATAGTGTATAATGTTACATCGTATCATAAAGGAGTACTGATATGAGAAGTTTGATCCTCTATTCTCTCAGCGTTGCGACCCTACTCAACGCTTCTTGTGGTGCAGAAAACTCTGGTGGCAGTGAAATCTGCCCTGAGGGTGCGACCTTCTGCACGCCTGGTCAGCCTTATGACCCGAACACTGGCCCGACGGAGAAAGAGGTCGTTGCCGGACCTGGAACCGTCTCGCCGTTTAACTCGATGAACAACGGCTCGACCGGCGTCAAGGTCGATCCCAACGGCAACGTCGTCCTCGACGGTACCGGCAACATCAACAACCTGACCTCGTTCATCTGGATCTCCCAGAACGGCAACAGCACCATCTCGAAGGTCGACACCCGCACGATGAAGCAGGTGGCGGCCTACGTCACCGGCCCCGGAGGCGGCAAAGATCCGTCGCGCACCACGGTCGGCTTGGGCGGCGATGCGGTGGTTGCCAACCGAGGCGGCTCCTCGGCGGTAAAGATCGCTGGCGACATCACTGGCTGTATCGATCGCAACGGCAACGGCAAGATCGATACGTTCACCGGTGAGACGGCCCTCAACACGTCCTCTCCGTTCTGGTGGCAGGGCAGCCAGATGACCAGTCCCGACGAGTGCGTGCTGTGGTACACGCCGTTTGAAGCGGGAGCGCTGCCCCGCGCCGCTGGCTTCGACGGCAAGCTCGGCGTGGACGGCACACTTGGCACCTACGTCTACATCGGCCTTTACAACCGCCGCGAGGTGGTGCGGCTCGATGCCAAGACCGGCGCGATCGTCAAGCGCATCAACGTCGGTGTCTGCCCCTACGGCCTGGTGCTTGACCGAGCGGGCAGCGTCTGGGTGCAGAACGAGTGGGACTCTGATCAGCCGGGCTGCGGTGGCTTGGCCAGGCTCGATGTCAACAATGGCGACGTGGTGACGCGCTTTAACAAGCCGACCGGCGTTTTCTACAACGGCTACGGAGTCACGGCCGATTCGCGTGGCTACATCTACCTGGCTGCTTATGGACAAGGTGGGCGGGTCTATCGCTTCGTTCCTCCCGATCCGAACAAGCCGGCCATTCCGCCAACGGGTTACTACGAGTCGGTCAACGTCGGTCCAGATCTCCGAGGCATTGGCGTCGATCAGAACAACCAGGCCTTCGCGGCAGTCCACGGCGGCGGCATGGCTCACGTTGATGCCTCGGCGGAGCCTCCACCGCCTCCAGTCAGCGGCAACACGGTTCCGACGACTACGATGGTGCTCAAGAAGCTGCTGACCTCGGCCAACGGCATTTATGGCACCACTGCTGGCGCCGCGATCGACTACGACGGCAAGGTCTGGGGCGTCAGCGACGGCATGGCGTACAAGATCGACCCGCTCAACAACTACGCGGTGACGACCTGGAGGCCGTTCGCTGGCACGTACACCTATAGCGACATGACCGGATATCAGCTGCGCAATGCGTCCCGTGCCGGAGTCTATCGCAACGTCTTCGGTGGCTGCGGAGGTCGTACGACCTGGAAGCAGCTGTCGTGGAACGTCTCGGCGCCTCCGGGAACGCAGGTGACGATTCGCTACCGTGGCGCGCTCACGGTCGCTGATCTGATGACCTCTCCGTGGCAGGGCGCATCGGGCATTTCGCCGTCGCCGATCATGCTGCCCCCGGACACCCGGGCTGGCTTCCTAGAGGTCGAGTTCGTAATGCAGACCGCTGATGCTCGGTACACTCCGATCCTGAGTGGCCTGTCCGCGACCTTCACCTGCAACGAAGCGCCCGCATAGCTCCGCCGCCCTGCCTCACCGCAGCCTGCAAAAGTCCTCTCATCATCAACATCAGCCACCGTGCCCTGTGGGGCAGGGCGAGCTGTTGGTTGCGGAGATGCAGGGATGTCTACCCTTGATCGAGCAGCTCGTTGAACAGCTCTGTATCGAGATAGTCGACGGGCAGGTGCATGCGGCGAACGCCAAGATGTTGGCGGATCATCAGCTCGGTGAGCGCGTCTTGGTCGTACAGCTCGATGCCAGGGGCGGCGCAGACCTCGGTCACGGCGGCTCCACCGGCTCGTGCCGCGCAGAGCACCATGCCTTCATCAAAACCGCGCAGTCGAACGCCGGCCCGTAGCTCTCCGACGGCCTCCTTGGAAAGTTCGCCTTCACCGGGACGAATCGCCGCCAGTACCTTTAGCGATCGACCACCGCGACCGATCATACCGCCGTAATAGACGACACCGTCGCCGCGCTTCACGATCTCGGTACCCATCATGCCCATTCGCTCGAGGAGGAGTCGCATCAGCAGCTCGAAGGCTCCGGCTGGAAGCTGTCGCAGTCGACGACGGAGTGCGACGCGGGTGGCTTCACGGGTCCGACTGGCCCGGTCGAGCAGCTCGCGCTCGGCATTGTAGAGCTCTGGCTCGAGCTTGCGCTCACCGAGGACATACTGACCTGGACCCACCGTGCGAATGCGGGGGCGGAGCCCTTCACTATCGCGATGCCGCTGCTCTCGAACCAGAGCAACCCGCATTGCCCGCGAGACATCGACCAGCTCGCCGCGTACCAGCCGACGCTTGACTGCAATTTCCGCAATCTGGCGATGGGTCAGGGCTCGGCCATCCGAGGCTCCACGCATGACATCATAGGCCGCATCTGCGAGCGTCATCTGCCGAGGCTGCTGCGGCTGGCTCTGTCCCTGACTGGCAGCACCAGGGGCCGGAGTCGTCGAGCTGGCTGTGGGCCGATCTTCACGCGGGGGGCCAGGGGCTCGGTCTTCGCGATGGTGACCGTGCTGACGCTCTTCGCGATGGTGGCCGGCTGGCCTTTCGGGGCGGTGTTCTGGCCTTGGTGGTGGAGCGCTCTCTGCGACTCGACGCTCTGGAGTCGTTGCCACCACCGGGGCTTCCTTGGGCACGGCAGGGGATACGGCCGCATCTGGAACTGCTGACGGTGCTGGCGGCAGCGGCGTAGTACTGGACTGTGCCACTCGGGCGGGGCTCTGAGTCGACGGAGCTGGTGGAGGTGGAACCGGAGTGGCGCGGCTGGCTGCTGGTGGAGGTGGAACCGGAGTGGCGCGGCTGCTGGCCGAGTCCGCAGCTGGCGGTGTAGCCACAGGCTGTCCCGCAGGCGAAGGCGAAGCAGCTGGTATCGCTGCAGCCACTGGTGCTGGTGCCACAGCAATCGCTGGCGAAGGGGCTGCGACCATCATCGGTGCTGGAGTCGATGACGATGGAGCTACTGTCGGGGGCGTTGACACCGATGGAGCTGCCACTGTGGGAGCAGGCGCCTCGGCTGCGGGTGCTTGATCCCTGTCGGCTGCGGGCTCTGTGACGACGGCCGGCGCACGGCTTGCACTTGATCGATCGCGGGTGCGACGACGGCTCTTGGTGGGCGCTGGCTTGGCTTCGTCGCCAGCTGGCTCGCTGCTGGTCGCGGCTGGTGGTGGCGCTGGAACGACCACTGCGGGGGGCGCAGCCGGGCTGGCTGTTTCAGCTGGAGTAGCTGCCGCTGAGGGCTCTGTTCCCTCCGCGCCACGGCCCGAGCGACGACGCTTGCCTCCACGGTGGTCCTTTGCTGGTGTTCCCGTGGGTTCCGCCTTCGGCTTACTCACTTTTTCTCCTTCCGATTTGACCGCTTCACCACGCTCGTTGCGCGGCGGATATGTACGAAGCCCGAAGACCCCAGGGCTCACACGGACCAAGTCCGCAGAAGGCCGCTTGGCTTCAATCATGAGCCGAGTCTCCATCATCGCCTCGGGGTCCCGTCCCACCACCGAGAGAAGGTTGTGCTTGATGGCCAGCCGGGTCAGCTCCTTGATGTGGAGCGGCTTTCCCTCGCGGCGCAGAATTTGGACTGCTGCTTCTACGAACGTCATCGCAAGTCTTCCTAAAACAGCCTGTCTTACCGATGCTGGTCACTCGCCTACAACGGTATCTCCGTCGGAAAGTAGCGACCGCAAGCCGCCGTTTTGCGCTCGGCTTTGCGCAACGCCACACCGGCAGGTGAGAAGTGTTAGCCTTGCCGTCGGAAACTTGTCAAGAGAGGACTTACCTACCGCGTACATGGCATCGTAATCGTCATGTTCCGAGTAGCTAACTTCATGATTCGCAGCGGGCTTTCGCTGCTCCTCTTTTCGTCGCTGGTGAGTGTTCCGCTGACCGCCCACGCCGAGCTGCCGACTGCTCCTGCCCAGGCCATGCCAACAGCCGATGTCTTGTTGCAGGCGAGCTTGGTGGACCTTGCGGACAAGCCGGTATCGCTGCGCGGACTTACCGGCAAGGTGGTGGTGGTGGTGCATCAGGACCGTCACAGCAGTGAGCAGAACCCGGCCTTGAAGGAACAGCTCTCGGCGCTACTGCTTCGCCACCCGCAGCAGCTGCAGATCGTCGCGCTGGCCGACGTGGGAGGCTATGACTTTTGGCCGGCCAAAGGGTTTGTAAAAGATGCGCTCAAGTCGCTGGACTCTGGGGGTGGCGCCTTGGTGGTGTGTGACTGGAAAGGGGCAGTGCGCAAGGCCTACAAGCTGAAGCAGAAGCACAGCACGGTGTTTGTGCTGTCGAAGACGCTGACGCTGGTGCGGATGACTCAAGGGCAGCTCTCCACGGCGGAGAGCGATCAGGTGGTGCAGGCGATCGCGGCGGAGCTAGCCAAAGCGGGCGACTAGAACGAGATGTTGAGGCCGAGCTGTGAGCTGGGGTAGCCGAACTGAATGTTCATGCCGACTTTCTGCGTGAAGTGAAAGTTGGCGCCGAGCTGAAACAGCGGGAAGCCGCGCAGCCAAAATCCGCCGTAGGCATTGTCGGCGAACCACGGCCAGATTCCGAATCCGAGGTTGGCGTACACGCTGATCATCTCGATCAGGTAGAACCGCCACTGCATCATCGGCCCAATCGGCAGCGAGAAGAACCAGTACGAGTTCCAGCCGTAGTAGCTCGGGTGAAACATCGTGTCGATGAAGAAGCCGACGTAGACGGCGTTGTTAATCGAGGGGACAAAGCCGTTGTGCAGGACCGGAAAGAGCATCGAGATGCCCGGCCCAACCGCGTAGTTGCCGTAGAAGTAGCCGCAGAAGTTGTTGCCGTTGCCGTTGTTCCAGTTGTAGCAGGGGCGACCTCCACCGAGTCCGGAGTCGTAGTAGGCGCTGCCGTGGATGTTCAGCTCGATCGCTCGCTTGCCGGAGAACGGGCGGTTGATGATGAGGTCAGCGGCAGCATCGCGTGGTGCAATCAGGGAGCCCTGACCAACCAGCGAAAACAGGACCGCGAGAGTGCAGAGAAAGTTCCGAAGTCTCATGGTGTCCACTCCTTCGCCCACAGCGTCACTGTTTCAGCAACCGGGCAGACTTACTTTACGGGATGTCGCGCATCGCCGACAAATCTTTCCTTCGTCGAGGGGAAAACATTGTGCTTGCAGGCGTCGCAAAGCCCGTGTAGGAATGCGATTCGTCTGTGAGTTCGGGCATTTAGCTCAGCTGGATAGAGCGTTGGCCTCCGAAGCCAAAGGCCGCAGGTTCGAATCCTGCAATGCCCACAGAGCGGGGGATGTGAAAGCCGTCGGTCAAACGGATGGGCGCAGGACCTGGCATAGCAGCTGGCTCCTCGTCTTGGCGTCGCTGCTCTTTGCGGTCATGGCGGTGTGCGCCAAAGAGGCCGCAGCTCGCTTACCGGGGGCGCAGGTTGCTTGTATGCGCCTCAGCTTGGGGGCGGTGACCGTCGCTGTCTTGGCTGCCGGTGGGCTCAAGCTTCGGCCGCACAACTTGGCGGCGCTGCTCTTGCGCGGGCTGCTCGGAGGCGGCGCGGTGCTGTTCTACTTCGTAGCGATCGCGCACTTGCCCGTTGGCGTTGCGACCTTGCTCAACAATAGCTCGCCGCTGTTCGTGGCGGTCTTCTCGTGGGTGTTTCTGCGGGAACCGATGAGCGTGCGGACGCTGCTGGCGCTGCTACTTACGTCGGTGGGTGTGGCGATGGTTGTGCTTGGCAGTGGTTCATTCGGCGGCAACCGTCCGCTCGAGTGGCGCTGGGTGCTGGCCGCGCTCGGCTCGGCGGTGCTTGCTGGTGGGGCGGTGACGACGGTGCGGGCCATGCGCAAGCGCGAAGGTTCGTGGGAGATCTTTCTGGCGTTCTGTCTGATTGGCTCGCTGGTGACAGCTGTGCCTACGGCCATCGACTTTGTGTGGCCAACCAGTCGCGACATGTTTTGGGTGGTTCTGACTGGGCTGTTGTCGATTGGCTCGCAGGTCCTGACGACCTATTCGCTGAAAGACGTGCCGGCGGTGCGGGCGGGGCTGATCCTGCAGCTGACGCCGATCTCGACGTTCGCGCTGGGAGCGGTGTGGCTGGGGGAGTTCCCGTCGCTGTTCGGCTGGCTTGGCGCGGGCGTGACGATTGGTGGCGTCTGCTGGGGCATGCTGCAGCGCTCAAGCAAATAGCACGAACGACTGCGCCGCAAGAGGGCAGACCGCAAGCTCACGCCCGGCCAAAAGCACGGGGTGAGGTTATGGTGTGGGAAAGAAAGCGGGAGGGAGACTACGCGGCGGTGACTTGGACTTTGAGCTTGGCAACGACGCCGAGGCTCAGCTTGATGTCCACGTTGTAGTCGCCAACGGTCTTGATGTGCTCGGCAAGGTGGATCTTTTTGCGATCCAGGGTCAAGCCGAACTTCTTGGCCTCTTCCTCGATGTCACGGGTCGAGACGGTACCGAACAGCTTGCCTGCCTCGCCGGACTGACGAGAGAACTTGAGGGTGATGCCAGCGATCTTGTCGGCCACCGCTTGGGCGTCCTTCATCAGCTTGGCATTGCGCTGCGCGATCGTTCGCTTGTGGTGCTCAAGAAGCTTGACGTTGCGCTCGGTGGCCAGAACTGCGAGCCCTTGCGGGATCAGGTAGTTCCGTCCATAACCGGGCTTCACCGAGACAAGCTCACCGCTCTTGCCGAGGTTCGAGATGTCCTCGCGAAGAATGATTTGCATGGGCTGACTCCTTACGCTCCCGTCACCGTGTAGGGCAGAAGCGCGATCATACGCGAGCGGCGGACCGACAGAGCGACCTTCCGCTGGTGTTTCGCACAGTTGCCCGAAATCCGACGCGGAACAATCTTGCCGCGATCGGTCACGAAGTACTTGAGGAGCTGTGGGTCCTTGTAGTCAATGACCAGCGTCTTGTCGGCACAGAAGCGGCACACCTTGCGACGGGTGAAGCCACGCTTGCGAACCGACGAGCCGCCCTTCTTATCTGCTCCGTTTGCGCCGCCACGGGGACCACGGCGAGGGGCGCCTTGGGAATCATCCATCTCAATCGACATGGCTTACTCCTCCCCCTTCTCGGTGTGGCGAGACAACGCGGCTTCCTCAAGCTCGGGATCGAACTCGTCGTCGTCGTCCTCTTCGTCACGGAACCGCGACGCAACCGCCGCGCCAGTCGCCAGCTCTTCCTCATCAGGAATCGTCGTGGCGGCCTTGACGTAGGTGTCTTCGTCCACTGCGCTCGGGCGAGCATCGGACACGACATCCTCATCGACTTTGACGGTGTAGTAGCGAATGACCGACTCGAGCATCCGCAGGTTGCGCTCGATCTCTTCGACCATTCCGCTCGAGCCCAGGTACTGCCAATACAGGTAGATTCCCTTGAGCTGCTTCTTGATCTCGTACGCGAGCTTGCGCTTGCCCCAGTTATCGAGCTTGAGGACCTTGCCGCCCATTTGCTCGATGACGTTGCGTACACGGTTGTTGACGGAGCTGATGCCGTCTTGGTTGATCTCCGGCCGCAAGATGAAGATGGTTTCATACTCGCGTTTGGTTCCGGGTTCGTCCCGCATGGACATTTGTTGTGCCATCACGTTCCTCCTGGGTAATAGAGCCCTCGGTCGCGCCGAGGACGAGGACAAATCGGGCATTAAAAGACACGATCGCCTGCGCCCGGTCAAGCGGATCTTCGTGAAATCGCAGGATCATCCCCGCGAATGAGCCAGTTGTTACGACTCGGGAGCAGCTCCTAACTTGCCCCGCCCGTCTCCGTTGTGACGATTCATGGCGTAGACAAGGCCGTGACGGACGATGTCTTCGACGGCGGAGGCCAGCGTATCGAGAAACGGCGACAGCTCGCGCTGCTCGGCTTTGCCAAACGGTCCGAGTACGTGGCCAACCACCCGCTCGCCTTTGGCTTCACCACCAACGTTGGGACGACCGACGCCTCCACGGACTCGCAGATAGTCTGGACCGAGCAGCCCCGAGATCGACCGCAGGCCGTTGTGTCCGCCATGTCCGCCGCCTTGCTTCACTTTCAGCCGCCCAAAATCGAGGTCGATGTCGTCATGAATGACGATGATCTGCGACGGCTCTAACTGAAAAAACGTCGCCGCTCGCTGAACCGGCCCCCCCGACAGGTTCATGTACTGCATCGGTTTTTGGAGATGGATCTTTTGACCAAATGCTTCGAGCTGACTGACCTCGCTGTTCCACTTGCTGCGAAAGTCACTTTTGCGGCCACCCCACTGTTCAATGAGGCGGTCGGCGACCATGAAGCCGATGTTGTGGCGAGACTGTTCGTACTCGGGGCCGGGGTTGCCAAGGCCCACGACCAGCCAAGTCACTACTTCTTACCGCCTGCTGCTGGCTTGGCCGCTGCTGCCGGCTTGGCCGCTGCTGCCGGCTTGGCCGCTGCCTTGTCGCCAGCCTTCGCCGCTGCTGGTGCGGGAGTCTTGGCGGATGCCGCGCCCGGCTTGGCGTCTGTTCCAGCGGCTGCTTCAGTGCCCGCTGCTGCCTCGGCGCCCTTCTCGGCCTTCGGTGCAGTCACGACACAGACCGTGGTGCTGCTCGCGAGTGCAACGGTGACCCCCACCGGTAGCTTGAGATCGGAAGCGTGGATGGCCTGACCGATGTTCAGCGTCGAGATATCAATCTCGAGCTTCGCGGGGATGGCGCCGGGAACGCAGGTGATGGGCAGCGTGCGATAGACCTGATGGAGCGTTCCACCAGCGGCGATGCCGGGGCTCTTGCCGACGATCGCCACCGGGATCGTGGCCTTCACCGGCTTGCTCACATCGACGCGCAGAAGGTCGGCGTGAAGAAAGTGGCCGCGCAGGACATGCTTTTGAGAATCCTTGACCATGACCGGGATCGTGCCCTGCTGACCCTCGACGGTGAGCATGAGCAGCGTGTTGCGACCCTTGACCGGGTCCAGAGACTTTTGCAGATCCACCGGCGACAACTGCAGATTCAGCGGAGCGTCCTTTCCGCCGTAACAGACCACCGGGATCAGACCCTTGGCCCGTAGCTTGGTGTTGGTTTCTTTGCCAGTGGTGGTGCGCAGCTGCGCGGTAAGCTTTCCGACTTCCATCTTGATGTGCCTCTGTTCGGTAACTTCCGGGATGACGACAACCTGTCGAACATCCCCGCTCGCCCGGCCCGCGCCAGGGAGCCGCCTCGCCTTGGATACTTGGATAGCGAGGGGGTCAATGAAGAATCGACAAGAAAACCGCCATAGTTTCGCGGCCTTGTCAAGCGATGGGTGGGCTGCTCACTCGAAGAAGCTTGCGTGCGAAGGAACCTGCGCTCGAAAGAACCCGCGCTCGGGCCGTGGTATGATGTGGCGTTTGCCGACTGTAACGAGCACGGCACAGAAGGAAGTGATGCTTACGGGGTTGACCGTTGGGTTTGACTGTCCTCCGGGTTTGGTGAGCCTGCTTACGGATGGAGATGGCGCAGACTTGGTGAGGCTGGTGCCGCAAGGGGAAGTCGATGCCTGTCTGTTGGTCAGTCGCCGACCGCTGTTCGCGACCGGAAATCAGTCGCTCCACCCCGAGCTGCTGCTGGATGAAGTGCTCAGTCAGCAGCCACAGTTTCGGGTGGTGCGGCGCTCACCAGCGGAGCAGATCCAGTCGTCGGTAGGGCGGATGCACCTTCTGCGCGTGGTCGGCTGGCACGGCGAGCCCAAGATCGCACTCGGCCAGCTGGTGGCGCTATTTTCCCCGACCAATCCTGCTTTGCCGTCGTGCGCGGCGGTGTCGATTTTCATCTGGTACACGGAAAAGGCGGGTCGCAAGTACGCTCCGCAGGCGATGGCGCTGTTTCGTAGCTTGCGGGTGATGCCGGTGTCGCAGCAGAGCTGGCCGCCGTCTGATGTGCTCATTCCGCCGATGCCATCCACATAAGGGCTCCGGCAGTGGCCTGTCCACGCTGCCATCCATAAAAGTCGTAGCTTGTGTGTGGGCGGGGATTGTCAGATAGACTATCGCTGCGTTTCTTGGCCGCTTTTGGCCACATTTCAAGGAGATCGTCACATGAACAAGAAGATCCTCGCTGCTGTTGTCTCGACCCTCGCTTTCGGTACTGTTTCGATCGCCGCTGCGGATGAGGCGCCCGCTGCCGAGAAGCCCGCCAAGGCTGCCAAGAAGAAGGGCAAGGGCAAGGCCGAGGGTGACAAGCCGAAGGAAGGTGGTGAGAAGGCCTGTGGTGGCGATAAGGGCTGCGGCGGCAAAGACAAAGAGAAGGGCAAGTAGTCACCGCTGACAGAGGAAAAAGGGTCCTGGCCGGATTTTCTAGAGCCGGGACGCTGATTGGGTCGCAGCAGCAGCTCGCGGCCCTTTTTTTTGCCGTGCAGTCGAGATATTGGGAAAACGCGAGCAAGGAGTCTGCGGTGAAGAAGGAACTGTCCGGCGTCGGCATTGGCCTGCGCCCGCGCTTTCTCGATCAGGATGACATCCTGGCGACGCGACGGCGTATCGACTTTTTGGAGCTGATTCCCGAGAACTGGGTGACGCGGGGTGGCAAGCGACGGGCGCAGCTTTTGGCGTGTGTCGAGCGCTGGCCGCTGGTGCCGCACAGTGTCTCGCTGAACATCGGGGGGCTTGATCCGCTGGATGTGGCGCTGCTCGATGCGCTGGCGGAGCTGTGTGAAGCCTGCGCGGCGCCGTTTTTTTCGGATCACTTGGTCTATTCTTCCGTCGCTGGGCAGCCGCTGCACGACCTGTTGCCACTGCCTTTTACCGAAGAGGTGGTGGCGCATGTGGCGGCGCGCCATGCCGAGGCCCAGAGGCGAGTGGGCCGACCGCTGGTGCTCGAGAATGCGACGTTTTATTCCCATATGCCCGGCAGCACGATGGGCGAGGCCGAGTTCCTGCGGGCAGTCTGTGAGGCGGCGGACTGTGGGCTGCTGCTCGACGTGAACAACGTCTATGTGAACAGCCAAAATCACGGCTTTGATCCGTATCAATTTATCGACAAGATGCCGCTTGCGCGGGTTCGGCAGCTTCACTTGGCGGGGCATACGCTGGTTGGCGATACGATCATCGATACCCACATTGGGCCGATCATCGAGCCGGTGTGGAGCTTGTACCGTCACACCCTGCGGCGAGCGGGGCGGCTGATTCCGACGCTGATCGAGTGGGACCAGGACATTCCACCCCTCGATGAGGTCTTGGATGAGGCCGATCGGGCCCGTGCCGAGGCAGTGGCGGTGCTGGGCAAGGAGTGCTTATGAGGCTGGCCGATTTTTATGCTCGAATCGCGCCGTTTCTCCTCGGGGAGGCGTCGCATCCGCAGGCGGTAGAGTCGCTGTATGGTCAGCATGCCCCGTCGCCTGATGCCGATCGACTGGCGATCTATGGACGGTTCTGCCGACTGCATCGCCATGAAACCATCGAGGGCGTTTATTCGACGCTGCACCAGTGCCTGACTCGCCAGCTGGGTGAAGAGTGTTGGTCGTCGCTGATTGCGGCGTATTTCCGCGCCCATCCGATGCACCACTTCGAGCTGAATCACAACGCGGCGGCTTTTCCGCAGTTCCTGCAAACAGCCGATCTGCCGTCGCTGCTTGGCGATCGACAGCTGCCCAAGTTTGCGGCGGAGCTGGCGGACTTCGAGTGGTGGGAGTGGCAGACCCTCACTGCGAAAGATGACGAGGCGGACCGGGACCTCGACGGGGGAGCGCTGCGGCTGCACAGCTCGGTGGAGCTGCGACCCTACCAGTACGACTTTGTGGGCTGGCTGGATGACTGCGACGAGGATGCTCGACCGATTGAGCCCGAACGGGAAGCGACGATGGTGCTGTTTTGGCGGAATCGCTCGCTGTCAGCGCGCCGCGATCGGGTGAGTCCCGTGGAACTGCAGCTGATCAAGGCGGTCTTCGAGGGCGTTCCGATCGACGAAGCGCTGGCGCGTCGGATCGGCGTGCCGCTGCCGGAGCTGGCGGAGCTTTTGCTTGACCATCATCAAGCCGGCATTGTGATCGGGAGCGCGGGCTCGGTTTATAGTGCGTGACCGTGGCACTCTCACTCGGCTCGCTTCGTCGGCAGTTTCCGCGCACCGCAGCGGCCTTTGCGCAGCTTCCAGACGGCGGCGATGCGGCGCTTTGGCACCTTCTACACCTGGATCTGAGCTACGCCCAGCCTCGGGAAGTTCGCTCGATGGATGCGATCCGTGGTGGCGGAGAGCTGCTGGGGGACTTCGATGTGGTGCTGGCCGGGGGGGGGCTGTCGCTGCTGTACGCGGCGCTGTTGTCGGCTCGGGGCCTGCGCGTGGCGGTGTTCGATCGTCGCCAGATCGGCTGTGGTCATCGCGAGTGGAACATCTCACGGCGAGAGCTGGCACCGCTTGGGGCCTCGGGGCTGTTTTCCGCAGCCGAGGTCGAGCGCCTGATCCTGATGCAGTATCAGACGGGGATTTGTCGCTTTTCAGGCGGGCCAAGCTATGCCGTGTCAGGGGTGCTTGACTGTGTCGTCGATGCCGAGACGCTGCTCCATGCGCTGCGAGATCGCTGTGTGCGCCAAGGCGTGACCCTGCTGCCGTACCGAGCGCTCTCCGGCTACACGCATGAGGCGGATCGACTGCTGGTACAGGTGTGCTCGACGGAGGGGCCGCTGAGAACGCAAGTGCTGCGGACGCGGCTGCTTCTCGACGGGCTGGGGGCGGTAAGTCCACACGCGCGCTTTGATCTGTGCTGTCCAACGGTCGGCGGGGTGATGGACGATCTGACGCTGGGCTCAGGACCGCACGAGCTGGACCCAAAGGTCGGCGAGATCTTGGTTACCACCGACGGCGTCGAAGAGCAGCGGCAGCACATCTGGGAAGGGTTTCCGACGGTATCGGCGACTGGTGATGCGGTGTCAACGCGGCGGATGACGATCTATCTTTTTTACTACCTGCGCAGTGACTTGCTGGCGCAGCACGGGCCGCTGCCGCTTCTGAACCTGTATGAGCGCTATTTTGCGACGCTGTCACGCTACAAGCGGGGGCCGCTCACGCTGGTTCGTCCTACCTATGGTTACATTCCCGCCTACACACGGCTGCGGCCAATGCCGTCGGCGCCGTCCGATCGGGTGCTGCTGGTTGGGGATGCGGCGGGTCGGCACTCGCCACTGACGTTCTGCGGCTTCGGCGCGATGATTCGATCGTTTCTGTCGATTGGCGAAGGGGTGGTGCGGCTGCTTCATGACGATCGCCTCGATGCGGAGAGCCTGTCAGCGCTGTGGCAGGAGCCGCCGGCGCTCAAGGTGCTGGGCGGACTGACGCTGATGATGTCGCCACCGCTGTTTGCGGACGGCTCGGAGGACCCGGAGACGGTCAACGAGCTGCTCAATGCCGCCTTTGCGACGCTGCACGGCATGGGCGAGGACACCTACCGACGGTTTTTGCAAGACGATGTCGATGGACCCACCTTCGTGCGCTTCATGCTCGGTGCGGCGGAGCGCCATCCCCAGGTCTACCGCAAAGTGCTGCGTTACCTGTCGCTGTCGGAGTCGGTCACCTGGCTGTTTCGCTTGGCGCAGCTGCACCTGGAGAGGCGGTCGACGGAGCCGAGCGTTTGAACGACTGCCGAAACGATTTTCTGCGAATTGAATTACAATGTCTTCTCGGCCTATTGGACCTGAGCTTCTCAGGGGGCCGAACACACCGCATGAGTCTGGTCGATCCGCCTTCTGATGCGATTCCCTCTCGCGCTGAGCTGCGTCGTCTGCTCGACGTGCTGCTGCCTGGCGACAATGATCTAAACGGCTTTGTTTATGATCACTTTCCGTCGGTGTTACAGCGCTTTCAGCCTGGACTTTCGCGCAATGCCAAGCTGGATCTGCTGCTGACACACTCGGAAGTGGGTGAGCTGCACCGGCGGCTGCGTGAGCGCGGTCTACACCAGCGCAAGCGACGGGCGAGCGAGATTCCCGACTTCGGCTCGGAGCGGGCTCGACACGCAGAGCTGCATGGCCGCGAGGATCTTCTGGCGACGCTCGTCGCTGCCTGTCAGCAAGATGGCTGGGTGGTGGTCAGTGGCGCCGCCGGAGTTGGCAAGACTGCGCTGCTGGTGCACCTGCTCAATCGCTTGGAACAGCAGCTTGAGTCACCGGTGCCGCATCACTTTCTGCGACGGACAGTGGCGGACTCGGCGCGACCGGGCGTGGTGCTGCGCTCGCTGTCGGCGCAGATCGAAGCGCGCTTTCCCCGGCAGGCGGACCCCGAAGCACCGCCCGAGCTGCGACTGATTGAGCTGCTGCGACGGGTATCGCAAGGGCCGCTGGCCAAAGGTGGGCGGCTGATCCTGATGGTCGACGGGCTCGATGAGGCCGAGGCCGAAGGGATGTCGAATCCGCTGCCGCGCTTCTTGCCGTCGGAGCTGCCGCCAAATGTGACGCTGGTCTGCTCGGTACGGCCCCGCTATTCGCACTACGGCTGGCTGACCGATCACGCGTCACGACAGCTGGTTTCGCACTTTGAGCTCGACGCAGCGCCGTGGAATGGGTCGAGCTTCGATGCGGTGATGCGCTATTTCGGCGAGCACGGGCAGCGGCTGGGCCTCGATGCTGACTATGCGACGCGAGCGGCGGTGAGTGTCGATGGCAACCTGCTCTACGCGGTCAAGCTGCGCGAGCACATCGAGGGACTGCTGGCCCAAGGGCTGCCGTTGCCGCGAGCGGAGCACTTTCCGAGCGGACTCCGTCAGTTTTTGGCGCGGCTGTGGGATGGGCTGCCGCATGACGTGCGGGCGGGGCTGGCGCTGCTCTGTGCGGCTCGTCAGTCGCTGCCGTTGCCACTTCTTGGTGAGCTTCTCGGCTGGAAGCCGGGCAGTGATATCGAAGCGACGTTCCTGCGGCTCGCGCGACCGATGCTCTATGTCGAGTCGGCGCCGGCTTCGACGTTGGTGCCGGGGGACTGCGTTCGTTACGACCACATTGCGCTGCGGGACTGGGTCGAGGAACAGATCGGCCCGACCTCGCTGCATCAGAGTCGTCGGCAGGTCGCTGCGGCGCTGTGTGCGTGGCCGCCGCTCGAAGACAGCTTGTATGGTTTCCGTCGGCTTTACGCACTGCGTCATGCGATTACGCAGCATGCGGAAACGGGCGCGATTGCCCAGGCCGAGCAGGTCGCAGGCACGGTCGAGTATCTGATCGCCAAGTGCCAAGAGTTTGGCAGTGCGGCGCTGGCCGAAGACCTAGAACACGCCGCTGCGGGCTGCACCCAGCGAGAGCCGGCGCGGACGTTCGCGGCCTTGGCGCAAGCGCTGCGGGTCGGTGCTCACTGGCTGCGGCAAGATCCAGGCGCGCTGCCGGGCTTGCTCTACAACCTCTTGCGCTGTGCCAACTGGTCGAGCGCGGCGATCGAGCGCGTCCTGCACTATCCAGTGGGTCGGCTGCGGTTCCGGCTGCGCTTCCCGCTGCAGCGCCGAGATGCTTCGGTGCACACCTTCGCGGGCCACTGGGACTCGGTGGTGTCGACGGTGACTACGCCGGATGGCAAGCGGCTGATCTCGGTGTCGCTCGATCGGACGCTGCGGCTGTGGGACCTGAACAGCGGTGCGCCGCTGATGCACTTTTATGGCTGCATCGGGACGGCGGGCTCGTTTGCGGTGACCGCCGATGGCCAGAGCCTGATTTACGCCACTGATGACCACTGTCTGGTGATGTACGACCTGAACAGCGGCACGCTGCTGCGACGATTCCGAGGCCATACCAGCAAGATCGGCACCTGCTTGGTGACTCCGGATGGCCAGCTGGTGATCTCGTCGGCATCGGATAGCAGCATTCGAGTGTGGCGAGTCCAGACGGGCGAGCAGCTGGCGCTCTTGACCGGACATCAGTCGCCACCGAGCAGCGGCGCAGTCAGCAAAGAGGGCCGCTTTCTCGTCACGGGATCGTGGGATCACACGCTGCGAGTCTGGGATCTAAAGACCGGCCGCAACGTCCGCACCTTGCAGGGACACACTGGCGCGATCAGCGGCTTTGCCATTACGGCGGATGGCAAGTACGTGGTGTCATCGTCTTGGGATCACACGCTGCGGCTGTGGGATCTGACCACCGGGGTCAAGATTCACGTACTCGTCGGGCATACCGCGCCGGTCAACGGCTGCACCATCACGCCCGATGGACGCTTCGCCGTTTCGGCGTCGGATGATCACTCGCTGAAGGTGTGGGATCTGCAAGGCGGACGGGAGCTGCGGACGCTGTTTGGGCACAGCGCGGCGGTGAAGGGCTGCGTGATGTCTCCCGATGGCAAGAGCGTGATCTCGGTGTCCGAGGATGCGACGCTGCGACAGTGGGATATCTCGACGGGGACGCTGCTGCGGACGTTTGCGGGTCATATCGCGACGGTGTCGGCGTGCGCGGTGGCGCCGGATGGTCGGCAGCTGATCTCGGCGTCGGAAGATCGGACGCTGAAGCTGTGGGATCTGTCGGCTGAGCCCGATGGCAGTCGCGAGGGTGGCCACGTCGATGCAATCACCGGCCTGTGGCTGTCTCCCGACGGACTGCAGCTGGTGAGCGCGAGCGAGGATCGTACCGTCAAGCTCTGGGATCTCCTCGGTGGTGCCGTGACCAGTACCATCTTTGGCCATGAAGATGCGGTGACGGCCCTTGCTGGCTCGCCCGATGGCAAGTCGCTGGTCACTGTCTCGGCGGATCGTACCGTCGCAGTCTGGGATCTTCAGTCGGGGGCTGAAAAGCTGCGCTTTGCGACGACGGCAGCGGCCAGTGGCGAGCAAGCCAAGAGTGGCTCGGCGGCGCTGGCCTTCCCTTCCGACGATCACATGATCGAGCTGTGGGGGATGCCGATGGACGGGCAGCGATCGACCGAGCTGTCGCTGCGCGGGCGAGTGCGCGGCTGTGCGGTGACGCCCGACGGAAAGCACTTGGTGACCGGATCAAGCGACAAGCTGGTGCGACTGTGGGATCTGCGGACGGGCGCGGAGGTCTTGCGCTTCGTCGGACACACCGGCTCGGTCAACGCGTGTGAGATGCTCCCCGACGGTCAACACCTGATTACTGCTGCGGCCGACAAGACGCTGGTGCTGTGGGATCTGCGGACCGGCACGGATGTGATGCGCTTTTTTGGTCACACCCAGGCGGTGGATGCGTGCGCGGTGTCGGCGGATGGGCGACGGCTGCTCTCGGGTGGGCACGACAAGTCGCTGCGGCTGTGGGACTTGCAGACGGGGGCTGAGCTGCTGCGGCTGTCGGGACACATCGCGCCAGTGACGGGCTGTGCGTTTTCGAGTGATGGCAAGCGGGCGGTGTCGTCGTCGCTCGATTACACGCTGAAGCTGTGGGAGCTACATAGCGGCATGTGCCTAGAGACGATCTATGGCAGTGCGCCGTTTCTGTCGGTGGTGACGCAGGGCGACTGGCTGTGCGCGGGTGACCAAGCGGGCAACGTCTGGATGCTCCGAGACATGAACCCGCAGTCGACGCAGACCGATCAGCCGGCGTCGCGTCAGTCGCTCGTTGAGTCGATCCGCAAGCTGCTGTCGTTCCAGAAGTAGGTGCAGGCCGACGTGAGCGCTGTGTCGTCGGGGCTGGGGCGGTGGCACTGGGATCGGCTACGGGCTGACCAGATCGATGGACAGATCGTGACTCTGGCTTAGCTCGAGCGAGCCTTGACCTTGGCGGATCACTTCGCGAGCGGTGTCGTAGCCCTTGACGGTGATGGCCAGGCGCTGGGTGCTGTCGGGGACCTCGATGCCAAAGCGCTCCATCTGCTGATAGACCACGAAGCCGCTGGGGCCCGACTCGGGAAGCGGCTGGCTGTTTTTGGCGGGAACGTCGTCGAGCTGCATGGTGACGTACAGCTCGGTGATGCGAGGCAGCAGGCCGCTGACCTGAACGACGACGAGGTTCGCGGGACGCCCCCCGCAGCTGCTTGCGCAAAAGACGAGAGCGGCGACAGAGAGCAGACGACGGAATGACGCTAGGCGGCGCATGTTGGCTTTCCTTGATCCTTCCTTGGCCGACTACTTGGTCGGATACAAGATCGTCGATGGCAAGCTGCTGCTCTGCGAGACGCCGACGGCGATGCCGGTAATGGTGATGGCTGCTGCTGCTCCACCGACGATTCCCCAGAACAGCGGCTGCTTGTAAAACGGCTTGGGCGTCGTCTTGGGCGTCGATGTGTCAATGGGCGGCGTCTGCGTCAAGCTCTGCGACTGCGAACCGGGTCCGGTTGTCGGCAGCAGTGACTTTACTTCGGGAAGGGCAGGCGAAGTTGCAGCAGGATTCGTCGCTGGAGAAGCCGTGCCACCACCGCTTGCTGGTTGAGCCTTGGCCGTCGTCGATTTGGCATCCACTGCCTTGCCCGCAGGCTCCAGGTCATACGGGTCGGTCATCGGCACTGGCGTCACGTTCGAGGGCGCCGAAGCAACAGCCGCAGCCGCAGCCGCCTTGGCAGACTTGGCATCGACCGACTCAAACGGCGGTGGGTCGAGCATGGCCCGGGTCATCGCAATGTAGCGGTCGACCTCGGCTTTGATCTCGGGCTTGGGCTTGGGATCGACGCGCAGGTAGTGTTCATAGAACTTCAGCGCGGTCGAGGCCATCCCGAGCTTGCGATACACTTGTCCGATGTTGAGGAGGATGCGCGGCAGCTGTCGGATTTTGTACGCCGCCTGGAACTCCCGAATCGCGCTCGGATAGTCTTTGCTGTCGTAGAAAGAAAGACCGCGAATGTAGTGCTGCTCCGCGAGGTCGCCTTTGGCCAATGCTGGCCGTGGTGCCAGGCTCCCGAGGAGAATGGCCAGCAGCAGCGTGCGGGGTAGGTGACCGTAGATGCCGGCAAACAGAGCAGAAATCATCGCTTCGTAGATTATATCAGGAAATTCTACGTTATTTTGATTACCATCGAGATGGCTAGCACATCGCCTCAGCGGCGAGGCTGCGCCGCAGGAGCACCCAGACGATGGAAGGACAGCGCATCGGCAACTACCGCGTCGTGCGCAAGATCGGCCAAGGCGGCATGGGCTCGGTCTGGGAGGCCAAGCACGAGCAGCTCCATCGCAAGGCCGCGATCAAGCTACTGCGGCGGGAGTTATCGGCAGACCCTCAGCTAGAGGTTCGCTTTTTCAACGAAGCGAAGGCGGCCAGCCGGGTCGATCATCCGAGCATCGTCAAGATTGATGAGTTTGGTCACCTGCCCGACGGAACTGCCTACATCATCATGGAGTTTCTGAGCGGCGATCCACTGTCGGTTCGGCTGCGCAACCTCGGTGGCAAACTACAGCTTCCCGACATCCTGCGCATCAGTCGCCAGATCGCCTCCGCGCTCGCCGCCACTCACTCGAAGGGAATTGTTCACCGAGATTTGAAGCCAGATAACGTCATGCTGGTGCCGGACTCCGAGGTGGCCGGTGGCGAGCGAGTGAAAATACTTGACTTTGGAATCGCCAAGGTCATCTCCGATTACAGCGGACCGGGCGCCGAGGAGTTTAAGACCAACACCGGACTGGTGCTCGGGACCGCAACCTACATGGCTCCCGAGCAGTGCAAGGGCGCGGGCGAGGTCACCGAGAAGGCCGATGTCTACTCGCTGGCGGTGGTGATGTATCGAATGTGCTGCGGCAAGGTGCCGTTCCGCGCCGAGGGTCCGGGCGAGGTGATGGCGATGCACATCTTCTCGCAGCCGAAGCCCCTGCGTGAGGTCGAGCCGCGAGTCCCCGAGCCGCTGGCGGCGCTCATCCATCGCATGATGTCCAAAGAGCCGCACGAGCGTCCGACGATGGCGCAGGTTGCGGGTGAGCTGGAAAAGATGGCGATGTCGACCACGGGGCCGATCTCGGTGCCGACGGTGACAGCGCCGGTGCCGGCTGTGGCTGCCCCACCCACTGCCTCGACAACCGATACGCCCGAGGTGGTGGTAAGCGTTGCCAGTCCGCCCGTGACACCGGGGCCTGATCAGGGTCAGAGCCAGAGTGCGCCGTCGGTGACTGTGGATCAGCACCCACGCTCGCGGACCGGGCTGTGGGTGGCGATGGTGCTGCTGCTGGGCGGCGTCGGTGTCAGCATCCCGTATGGTCTGAAGCTGTGGCCGCAGCTGGTCGCAGCCAGAGCAAAGCCCGTCTATTGGAACATCAGCTCGTCGCCGGCAGCGCAGGTCATTCGCAAGATTGATGGTCAGGTGATGGGCACGACGCCGTGGACCCACACCGTGCAGCAGGGGACAGCGCGGCAGCTGTTTTTGCTGCGGGCCGAGGGGTATCGCGATCAAGAGGTCTGGTGTGATGAGTCGGCTTCTTCGTCTCAAACGGTGAGCCTGGTGGCTGAGCCGAAGCCTCTGACAGCTGCTGCCGACGCCGATGGTGGGGTGGCGGGCAGTGCGCCGGTGATTGTGATGCAAGATGGCGGAGCCGTCGGTGCCGCAGCGACAGCAGCAGCCGGGCCAGCAACTGGGACTCCCAAGCCAGAGACGGCTCCAGTCGCGGTGGTTCCCGACAAGCCAGCCGTGGGGACTGCTTCGACCGTGCGGACCGGCAAGCCGACGGGCAGCGCCGGCACTGGGTCCACTGGCAAACCCGTGGGAACCAAGCAGCTGCCGCGCATCGATTCCGCTGGAGAGCTGTTCAAAGACGACGACATCGCGATCCTCAAGGATGACTAGCGCGGCCTAACGGGCAAAGCGGTAGCTGAGGTTGAGGAGGGCGGTGTGGCGCTGATACGGGGCGCCGTCGCTGGGCAAGCTAAAGTAGCCGCTGTAGCGGGCGCTTACGGCAAAGCCTCTGGGCAGCGGGCGCTCCAGGTCAAATAGCACCAGGCTGCGGTTGTCTTCGTCGATGCTCTGGATGGGCACCGTCAGCCCCGGCGTCGCTTGCAGCAGGTTCAGCTGTCCTTTGAGCGTCACAAACAGCTCGCCGGGTAGCTGAAACGCGACCTTCAGCAGCGGCAAGTGGCGCTGATAGCTCTCCAGCTGCGAAGACGACAGGTTCACTTGGGCGCTGTAGCCAAGCTGGATGAGCAGTGGTCCTTGCCACGTGATGCTGGTGCCGAGCGACAGAAACAGGTCATTGCGCACCGGGCCGTAGATTCGATAGTCGACTCGGGCCTGCAGCGACAGATCAAAGTCATGGCCCAGCTCCGGATCGCCACGGTGGACTCGCCCCCCGATTCGCGTCAGCAGCGATGGTCCGGCGAAGCTCTGTAGCGTATCCGGCTTGTAGTGAAACAGCTGCCCGGTAAGCTGCAGCCCACCGTCGAGCCGATGGCCCCCGTCAAACGACCGCACCGACTGAAAGCGCCCACCCGCCGCAACCGAGCGAAAGTCCCGCTGCAGCGACGGTGGCGCACTCGCCTGAAACGCATCGTAGTAGTCGATCATCCCGACGAGCAGTGAGCGCCCGAGCTTGCGACCGTGCTCATACCCAAGCTGCGCCACCAGGACGTTCTGCTGCTGCTGCTCCGGGATCAAGAAGATCTTGCCCGTCGTGGTGGCTTGCAGTCTCAGTCGCTGCGTCGGTCCCGCATATGCCAAGCTGCCCGAAAGCAGCCCGCGCAGCAGCGGTGCCCCTTGCGGCAAGACATCGAACGAGCCGTCGCTCGGCACTCGGGCGGGGTTGCTGTCGTACTCGATGCCGGCGTCCGCTGCGACCGTGCCCGACAGCACCGCAGGCGTTCCGACGAGCAGCAAGCCGCAAAGCCCAAACATCGGGCGGAGAATACCCGCAAAGCCTCGCCGCTGCGACTAGGTGATAGCATCGGGGGCAGGACTATCGATGAAAGCCGCGCAACGTCTCGTCTGCATCCACGGCCACTTCTACCAGCCGCCGCGCGAAAACCCGTGGCTTCAGGCGATCGAGGTGCAGGACTCGGCCTTCCCCTATCACGACTGGAATGAGCGGATTACCGCCGAGTGCTACGAGCCGAACGCCTACGCCCGCATCCTCGACGACAAGGGCAAGATCGTCAGCATCGTCAGCAACTACGAGCGGATCAGCTTCAACTTCGGTCCGACGCTGCTGTCGTGGCTGGCCGAGCGCTGTCGTCGCGTCTACGACCTGATCTTGCTTGCCGACAAACAGAGCCTGCTGCGCTTCTCGGGTCACGGATCGGCGCTGTCCCAGGCCTACAACCACGCGATCTTGCCACTGTGTAACGCCCGCGATCAGCGAACCCAGGTGGTGTGGGGCGTGCGTGACTTTGCGGCGCGGTTTGGTCGGCTGCCGGAAGGGATGTGGCTGGCCGAGACGGCGGTGGATGTTGCCAGCCTCGAAGCGCTCGCCAAGGAAGGCATCCGCTTTACGATCCTGGCGCCGCACCAAGCCAAGGCCGTTCGCCGCCGAGGTGAGTCCAGCTACACCGATGTAAGCGGCGGTCGGATTGATACCTCCATGCCCTACGATGTCGTCTTGCCCTCGGGGCGGCGCATCGCGGTGTTCTTTTACGATGGCCAGACCTCGCGAGCGGTGGCGTTCGAGCGGCTGCTAAACCAGGGCGATCGGCTGGCAGATCGGCTGCTGCGAGGCTTTCATCCAGGCGGCGACCGGCCTCAGCTGGTGCATATCGCAACCGATGGTGAGACGTACGGACATCACCACCGCTACGGCGAGATGGCGCTGGCGTTTGCGCTGCGCACCATCGAACAGACCGACGGCGTCAAGCTGACCAACTACGGCGAGTTCTTGGCGCTGGCTCCCCCGACGCACGAGGTCGAGATTGTCGAGCGAACCGCGTGGAGCTGTGCCCACGGTGTCGAGCGCTGGGCATCCGACTGTGGCTGTAACAGCGGTGGCAACCCCGGCTGGCATCAGCGCTGGCGAGCTCCGCTGCGGAGAGCGCTCGACCTGCTGCGAGATCGCTTGGCCCCGCTGTACGAACAGGCGACGGCGACGCTGCTGCATGACCCATGGGCGGCGCGGGATGGCTACATCGACATCATCCTTGACGGACGCAAAGAGCAGCGCGAGCGGTTCTTGCGCACCTACACCAAGCGGCCCCTGACGGAAGAGGAGACGGCGCGGCTGTATCAGCTGCTCGAGATGCAGCGGCACCTGCTGCTGATGTACACAAGCTGTGCCTGGTTCTTCGACGACATCTCTGGGGTCGAGCCGGTACAGAACCTGCTGTATGCGGCGCGGGCAATTCAGCTGGCGCAGACGGCGCTGAAGGTCGATCTCGAGCCGCCGTTCCTCGACCTTCTGGCCACCGCCGAGAGCAACGTCGCCGAGGTGGGCAACGGCCGGGCGCTGTACGAGCGGCAGGTGCGGCCTCGCAAGGTCGACCTTGCCAAGGCCTTTGCGCACTATGCCATTACGTCGCTGTTTCAGCGCTACGAGGAGCCCAAGAGCGTCTACGGCTACGACGTGCTGGTGCGCGAGCAGTCAGCATGGCGGGCTGGGCGGGTCAGTCTGGCGCTTGGGCGCGCGGAGGTGTCGACGCAGGTCACGCGCGAGTCGGCTGACCTAAGCTTTGCGGTGCTGCACTTTGGGGATCACAACCTTGTGGGCGGAGTGATTCCGACTCGGGGTGAAGACTTCCTGCGTGAGCTGCGCAAGAGCCTCGTGGAGCCGTTTGAGCGGGCCGACCTGCCGACGGTGCTGCGGATGATCGATCGCTACTTTGGCAACGCCACCTACTCACTCCGCGAGCTGTTTCGTGACGACCAGCGCCGCATTCTTGACGAGCTGCTGCGCACCACCCGCGCCGAGGTCGACGAAGCCCTGCGCAAGATCTACGACACTCACGCCCCGCTGCTGCGCTTTCTGACCGATCTGCACGCGCCGCTGCCACCGGGTCTAAAGACCGCCGCCGAGCAGTCGCTACAGACCGCGATCCTCAACCAGCTTGCCGCCCCCGCCCCCGATTTTGTCGAGATCCGCCGGCTCCTGGACGAAGTGCAGCGCAGCGGGGTCAAGCTCGATGAGACGGCCCTCAGCTTTGCGCTGTCCCAGCTGCTTACTCGGCTCGGCGACAAGGTCCGCGCAAGTCCAGACTCGGCCCAGTGTCTGGCGGCGCTGCTCGATGCCGTGCAGCTGGCGACCACCCCGCCGTACGTCGTCAACCTGTGGCGCACCCAGAACACCTTCTACGAGCTACAGCAGACGATCTATCGCGACCAAGTGCAGCGGTCCCAAAAGAGCAGCACCGACACCATGCGGACCATCAAGTGGCTGCGGCTGTTTGCTCAGCTTGGCGACAAGCTCGCGATTCGCCCCCCGCCAGGTCTGTGATCGTCGTCGGTCTTGCTGCTGGGGAAGGCTGCCCCTATAGTTCGCCGCCATGACGACGCCTCGCTATCCCTGCCAAAGTCCGTCCGCTCCAAGCGCTGCTGCTGACTCGAACGCGGCTCCGTCGTCTCCTACGGAAGACTCTGCCCGCCGCCGTGTCCTCGTACGCCGCGTCGATGAAGTCGAGTCGCTAGACGATTTGTTTTTGCACTGCCTGCCTGCTTTTGGGGGTGCGTATCTACGGCGGATCTATACCTTGCTCGATGCTGCGATCGGCGCCGGCTGCCCGATGACCGTTGCCATTGCCGGTCCAGTCACGGTGTCTGGCCAGCAGCACACGTGGTTAAACCCGCTGCTCGAGACAGGCTGGATTGCGTACCTCAGCACCACCGACGCAGTCTGTTATCACGACGGCCACCGCAGCCTCGACGGTCATCGCGACCCGGTCCACGAAGTGCCAATCTTCGGTGACGACGGCGCGCTGCGCGACGAAGGCACCATCCGCGTCACTGACATGGCCTTCGACGAGCAAGTCCTGCTCGACCAAGACCGCTTCCTCTCCGCCTGCCTGCTTCAGCCCGAGTTTCAAAAGAAGATGACCGGCACCGAGCTGCGGCACCTCCTCGGCGCGTGTTACGCCCGCCAAGAGCAGAAGAACGGCATCGCTCCGGGCCTGCTTGCCACCTGTCACCGACTCGCCATCCCGATCCTGGTCGGCGCGCCTGGTGATGGCAGCGTGTTCCTCAACGCCATGAAGCTGTGGGCGATGAAGCAGGCCGGGCTCATCCCCGAGTTCGCCTTCGACCTTGACGTGCAGGCCGAGGTCTTCGAGTCCTGCGCCTACCACTATCACTGCCTGTTTCAGGTTCCCCCCGGCTCGCTGGCGACGCTCATCCTCGGCGGCGGTGTGCCCAAAAACTACAACCTGCAGCCCGAGCCCGGCTTGTCGCAGGTCCTCGGTCTGTCGGAAGTCCACGGCTACACCTTTGACGTGCAGATCGTCAGCGCTCCGATCACCGACGGCTCGCTGTCATCGTGTCCACCCGCCGAGGCCGTTACCTGGGGCAAGGTCGACAAGGATGTCTACCAGCGCACCACCGAGAGCATGCAGGCCGACTACTCGATGGTGATGCCGTTTATCGTCAAAGCGCTGCTCGACAACCGCGCTCGCTATGCCCGCTGGGCTGAAAAGATGGGCGAAGAAGCGCTGTTCGCCAAGCATCCCAAGGCGCGCGGCTATCTGCGCTCTCGCGACGGCTACCGGCTGTATGACAAGCGCGCCCAGGCCAGTGAGCAGCTGCTGGCAGCGGTGCGCAACAATGCCGAGTGGCTTGCGGCGACTTTGCAGTATCCCCTCGGTGCCAAGTAGTCGGTGCGGCTCGTCATCCTGGCCATTGGCAAGCTGCGCGATCCGTGGGTGCTGGCTGGCTGTGCCGAGTACGAAAAGCGCCTGCGCCCCCGCCTGCCCGTCGAAGTGATCGAGGTCAAAGACGAAGCCCAGCTAGTGCGCAAGCTGCCGCCACGGTTCCAGGTCTGGGTGCTGGACGAGCGGGGCCAGCAGCCGTCCTCGCGAGAGCTGTCGCAGCGGCTCCAGCAGGTGTATCTGTCGGGGACTTCGGGGCTGGCGCTCTGCATTGGCGGGGCTGACGGCCATAGCTCACTTCTGCGCGAGCGTGCCGACTATCTGCTGGGGCTGTCGAAGCTGACGCTGCCGCATCGCTTGGCGCGCCTCATCGTGCTCGAACAGATCTATCGCGCCCAGTCGATCCTCGACGGCAGTCCTTACCACCGAGAGTAATACGCAAGGCTTGCAGAGCGGGCCCGGGCGTGTACTACAGTCGGTCACATGGCGGTGCGGTTCTTACACTCGGCGGACTGGCAGATTGGCAAGGTGTTCGCGGATCTGGTCGAGCACGACGCGGACAAAGCAGCGCTGCTCAAGCGAGAGCGAGTCGCGGTGGTCGAGCGGCTGGCACGACTCGCTACGCGGCGACAGGTCGACTGTGTGGTGGTGGCCGGCGATGTCTTCGACAGCCAGACCGTGCCCGAAGAGCTGCTGCGGCGGACGCTGCATGCGATGGCGGGCTTTGCGGGGCCGTGGCTGCTGCTACCCGGCAACCACGACGCGGCGCTGAGCGAGAGCGTCTGGACTCGGCTGCTGCGGTTGGGCGTACCCGGCAACGTCATTCCGATGCTGCGGGCAGAGCCGGTGCTGTGTGCCGACGGACGCCTTGCGATCTTGCCGGCGCCTCTTCTGCGGCGGCACGAGTCGCTCGATGTCAGTGCGGCGCTCGATGAGCTGGCCACGCCGGATGGCGCCGTGCGGGTTGGGGTGGCGCACGGCTCGGTGCAAGGAAGGCTGCCGGCGCGCAGCGAGTCCTACAACGAGATCGCGGCTGATCGTGTGACCCGGGCGCGGCTTGACTACCTGGCGCTGGGCGACTGGCACGGCACTTTGCAGATTGCTGACAAGGCTTGGTATTCCGGCACGCCCGAGCCGGATCGCTTCAAAGACCCCGATCGCAGCCCCAGCGGCAACGTCCTGTGCGTCGAAATCGATGGACCCGGCAAGCCGCCGCGCGTCGAGTCGATTGCCACCGGGCACTTCCAGTGGGAAAAGCGCACGCTGCCTCTGCATGACGCCCAGGATCTGGAGCTGCTCGATGCAGCGCTGCGCGGACTGCACAGCGATTCGGCGCGGCTGCTGGTCGATCTGACCCTGACGGGCTCACTGCCGGTGTCACAAGAGGCGCCGCTGCGGACGCTCTTGGCCGACTGGCAAGCCCGGCTGCACCTTTTGCGAGTCCACGACGAAGCGCTGCTGCCCGAGCTGAGCGATGCCGAGCTAGACGGACTGGTCAGCGAAGAGATGGTGCGCAGCGTCATCGCCGAGCTTCGTCAGCAGCAAGCGCATGGTGCTGAGGCGGGCGAGCGGGCCCGGCTGGCGCTGCGGCTCCTGCTCAGTGAGTACCGGCAGCTGCAGTCGTCTTCACCGGGAGGAGGCTAGGCCGATGCGCATTCGCTCCATCTTCGTTCGCAACTTCCGCAAGCTCACCGAGCCGCTTCACATCACGGGCCTTGGCGATGGGATGACCGTGATTGCCGGCGACAATGAGGATGGCAAGTCAACGCTGCTGGCTGCGCTGCGGGCGGCGCTGTTCCTGAAACACAAGATCACCGGCGCGGCGGTCGAAGAGCTGGTCCCGTACGGCAGCAAGGTTCGCCCCGAGCTGCGCCTCGAGCTGGAGTTCGCCGGTCAGCCGTACTCCTTATATAAAGCCTTCTATCAGGACCCCCGGGCGGAGCTGGTCACGCCGACTGGCAAGCTTCACGGCAGCGCAGCGGAGGAAGAGCTGGCCCGGCTGCTCCGCTTTGAGTCACCGCAGAAAGGTGCGCCGAAGAGTGAGCACCAAGGGCTGTGTGGCCTTTTGTGGCTGACCCAAGGCGAGTCGTTTTTGAATCAGGCGCCGGCCGCCCAGCTGCAGCGCGATCTGCAAGCGGCGCTAGAGGCCGAGGTCGGGAGCGTGCTGACCGGCGACCTGGGCCGCAAGCTGCTGTCTGTCTTTCGCGAGCAGCGCGATCAGAACTTCACCAAGACTGGCCGCCCGAGCGGGGATCTGGCCAAAGCGCAAGAGCGGGTGGCAGCCCTGCGCGACAAGCTGAGCGTGCTGACTCGGCAGCGGTGTGAGTACGAGGAAAAGGTTGACCGGCTGGGGGCACTGACGGCCAGCCTGCGCCGCTTGCAAGCCGATGCGGCCTTGGGTCACGAGCAAGCCAGCCTGACGGTGCAAGAGCAGGCGCTCGTCGCGCTCCAGCAGCGGGAGCTAGCGCTACGCGAGCTACAGCGGCAGCGCGAGCTTCTGGGGGTCCAGCTGGCCGATCAGCAAGAGCGGCAGCGGCAGCGGCAGCTCCTGCGGGAGCAGCTGCGGCGGGATCAGGCCGACGTGGAGCTTCTGGCCGAGCAGCTCAGTGGGCTCGACCGGCAGCGTGGCGAGGCGCAGGCGCGGTGGCAGGACCTGGAAGCGGAGCTGCGGAAAGTGCGGCAGCAGCACGAAGACACCCAAGCGGCGGTGACTGCCCTGCGCCGGGCCGGCGAGCGAGAGCGTCTGGAGCGCGAGCTGACCCAGCTGACCGAGCGGCGGCAGGAGACGCTGACGAAAGAGCGGCAGCGGGCGCAGCTTGGGGAGTCCCTGGCGCGGCTGCTGGTCGATGACAAGCAGCTGATGCGGCTCCGCGAGCTGGCCCAGAAGGTCCGCGACAGCGAGGTCGGACTGCAGGCCGTGGCGACGCAGCTTGTGATCGAGCACTGCCAGGGTGGGCTACAGGTCAATGGTCAGCCGGCGGGTGAGGCGGACGCGCAGCAGCCACTCATCTTGACCGAGCGGACGCTGGTCGAGCTGCCAGGACAGCTGCGCTTGTGGGTGACGCCAGGGCGGACCGGAGTGGTAGAGCAGCGGCAGCAGCTGCAGGCGCACAAGGCGGCCCTGCGCAGTCAGCTCGATGAGCTGGGGCTGGCCGATCTGGCAGCGGCTGAGGCCGAGCACCAGCTCCGCAGCGAGCACTTGCAGAAGCAGCGCGAGCTTCAGGGTCAGCTGGCGAAGCTGTGTAAAGAGGGTCTGCCAGCGCTGGAAGCGGAGATCTTTCGGCTCGATCGCAAGCACAAGCTGCTGGGAGAGGACGCGTCACCACTGTCTGTGCTGCGGGGAGAGCCGCTGGCGCAGCAGCTTACGGCGGGAGAGGCCGAGCTGGCCCGCAGCCAGCAGGTCGTCACCGAGCTGTCGGGGGCGGTCGAGCGGCGGCGGCGCGAGGCCATGGATGCCGGCGAAGAGCTGGCCAAGCGGCAAGGGTCGCTCGCGGCGCAGCAGCGGAGTGTCGCGCAGCTTACGGCGCGGCAAGAGGCCGAGTCGGCGCAGGTGTCGGACGAAGCGCTGGTCGAGGCCACGCAGGACCTTCAGCGCAGGCTGGCCGAAACCGCAGCGCAGGCGGACCAGCTGGCGGCTGAGGTTGCGGCGGCCGAGCCGGAGCGGCTGCGGCTGCGGGTCGAGCAGCTTCGTCGCGCGGTGGCCGAGCTTCACCAGCAGCTTCAGTCTACCGAGCACAAGGCGCAGGAGCTGGCGATTGAGCTGCGCACCCTCGGGCAGGTCGCGCTGCATGCCGAGTATGAGGAGACGACTGCTGCGCTTGCCAAGGCCGAGTCCGAGCTTTTGCACAAGCAGCGGCAAGCGGCGGCGATTCAGGTGCTCTACGCCAGCCTGCAAGCCCATGACCGGCGCGCTCGCGAGGCGTATCTGCTGCCTCTGGTGCGGATGATGGCGCCCTATGTGCAGGCGATCTTGCCCGGCTGCCGGCTGGAGCTAGACCAAGACAAGCTGGCGATTGTGGGTCTTCAGCGCGGCGAGCAGCTGGAGCCGTTTTCGGCGCTCAGCATTGGCACCCGCGAGCAGCTGGCGGTGATTGTGCGGCTGGCTGTGGCCGACCTGTTTGCGCAGCGCGGGCAGTCGGTGCCGATCGTGCTCGATGACGCGCTGGTCTACTGTGATGACGAGCGCTTTGACCGCATGCTGGAGATCCTCCGCCACAGCGCCCACCGCCACCAGATCCTGGTCTTGACCTGCCACGAGCGCGCCTTCCGCCAAGCCGCCGCCCCCCTCATCCACCTAACCAACTGCCGCTCCGCCGCGTAAGAGTGCCGCGCAACACCTACTGCGGTGGCTGCTGGCTATGTCGAGCGTGCTCACAGCCAGGAGGCTGCTCTCCCCCACACTCCGTGTCGGGGACTGGCGCGCTCGCCCGCCTACGCCATCAGCCATCCTCGCTACGGTGTTGCGCGGCACTCTACGGATGACTCCATTCCGCTGTCGCCCCACAACCGATGGTAGTCACGCGACAACAAGCGGTAGTAATTGGAAGACGAGCGGTGCGCATGGCATGACGAGCCGCTGTCATGGCATGACGAGCCGCTGTCATGGCATGACGAGCGGTTTGCATGGCATGACGAGCCGCTGTCATGGCATGACGAGCCGCTGTCATGGCATGACGAGCCGCTGTCATGACATGACGAGCGGTTTGCATGGCATGACGAGCGGTTTGCATGGCATGACGAGCGGTTTGCATGACATGACGAGCGGTTTGCATGGCATGACGAGCGGTGCGCATGGCATGACGAGCGGTTTGCATGGCATGACGAGCGGTTTGCATGGCATGACGAGCGGTCTGGATGGGCGGGCGGGCTTGACGGGTTGGGGGGCGGGCGTGTACGCCGAGTGGATAGAGAGGACCTACCCATGACCACAGCTCGAACGCTTTTGACAGGGGACGCTGCGCCGGACTTTTCGCTTGCCGGGGATGATGGCAAGACCTACCGCCTTGCTGACCTGCGCGGTCGCCGCGTCGTCTTGTACTTCTATCCCAGGGACAGCACGCCCGGCTGCACCCAAGAGGCCTGTGACTTCCGCGACCAGCTTGACCGGTTTGGCAGCACGGTGGTGTTTGGGGTCAGCCCCGACTCGATCGCCTCGCACCAGCGGTTCCGTGCCAAGTACGACCTGCCGTTCGTGCTGTTGTCCGACCCCGGCGCCGAAGTCGCCCAGCGCTACGGGGCCTACGGCGAGAAGGTCCTGTACGGCAAGAAGTCGCTCGGCATCATTCGATCGACCTTCGTCATTGACGAGTCGGGCCGGCTCGCGGCGGTCTACGGCAAAGTCTCGGTCAAGGGCCATGTCGAGCGAGTGCTCACGGACCTGGGCGCTGGGACCGCTGGAGTCAGGTCTGGGATAGGATCGGCGCATGTCTAGTGCGCAGTCCTCGCGAGAGGGTCGTCCGTATGCAGTGGTGCTGTTTGGGGCTTCGGGCTTCACCGGCAAGCTGGTCGCCGAGTATCTGGCTGGGCTCAAGCGGGCCGACCTGCGCTGGGCGCTAGCCGGTCGCAGTCAGAGCAAGCTAGAGGAGGTGCGCCGCCACCTCACCAGCATCGACCCGGCGTGTGCGGAGCTGCCGATCTTGACCGCCGACAGCCAGGACGAAGCCGGCCTGCGGGCGATTGCTCGCCAAGCCCGGGTCATCTGCACCACCGTGGGTCCGTATGCCCGCTATGGCTTGCCGCTGGTGCGCGTCTGTGCCGAGGAAGGGACCGACTACTGCGATCTGACCGGCGAGGTTCACTTCGTCCGCCGCTCGATCGACAGCGCCCACGCCATCGCCGAGGCGACCGGGGCACGCATCGTCCACTCGTGCGGCTTCGACTCGCTGCCGTCGGACCTGGGCGTTCACTTGCTGGCCGAGCACTTTGCGCACAAAGGCCAGCGCCTCCACCGCGCCAAGCTGTACGTCCTGGCGATGCGCGGCGGGGCGAGCGGCGGCACGATTGCCTCGGGCCTGGACATGATCACCGAGGCCAGCCAAGACCGCGAGCTGCGGCGACTGCTCGGCGACCCCTACGCGCTATACCCCGACCGCAGCCAGGATCGCGGACCCGACCGCTCGGACCAAAAGGGCGTGGAGCTGGACGCCGAGGCCGGCTACTACACCGCGCCGTTTGTGATGGCCGCCATCAACACCCGCATCGTCCGACGCAGCAACGCGCTTTTGAACTTCGCCTACGGTCGGGACTTTCGCTACGCCGAGGTGGTTGCGAACCCGAAGACTGCGGCGGGCTTGGTGCGGTCAGCGGCAACGGCGGCGTTCACAGCGGGCATGGTGCTTGTCGGCAGCAGCGGCACCTTGCGTGACTTGGCGCGCAAGCGCTTGCCGACCCCGGGCGAAGGTCCGTCGCGGGCGGCGCGCGAGCGGGGCTTCTTCGTGATTCGCGTCCTGGGCCACAGTGACCGTGGTGACCGCGCCGAGTGCCACATCAAAGGCAACCACGATCCCGGCTACGGCGAGACTTCACGGATGCTGTCCGAGGCGGCACTGTGCCTGGCGGAAGACGCACTGCCGGCGCGCGGCGGAGTCCTGACTCCGGCGGTGGTGATGGGCAGCGCGCTCGTCCCCCGCCTGCGCAGAGCCGGCATGACCTGGGAAGTTCGCGACTTGTAGCTGCGGTCCACAGACGGATTGGGGACGAAAAAAGCGGTTGTCGGCGGGGTGGCCTTCTGTGGCATGCTCTTCTGCGGTGCGATGATCGGGAAATCCGCGCAGGCGCTCAGGTCTTGGTTCCGCTGCAAGGGAGGGGATCGGCTCGCGCTGCTCATCGGTCTGTCCGTCGGAGTCGCTGGGCTTTGGGGCTGTAACAAGCCGCTGCCGCCGCCGCCGAAGCCGCTGCCCTTACCGACCGGGCAGACGCTGCGGGTGGCTTCGTTTGCGGACTACTTTGGGATGCGGACGCTGCCGTCGTTTGAGACGAAGACTGGCAACCACGTCGATCTAGAGGTCTTCCAGTCCAACGAGTCGCTGCTGGCCCACATCGACAGCCGCCGCTTCGACGTGGTGTTCTTGTCGGGCTACGCGGTCGAGGGAATGATTGGTCGCGGTCGCTTGGCGAGCATGCCGCGCGAGCGAGTGCCGAACCTGGCGCAGGTGCCGATTGACTTCCGCAATCCGCCCTACGACCCGAGCCTGTCGCACTGTGCGCCGTACATCTGGTGGGTGATTGGCTTTGCGTACCTGCCGCCCAAGACCGGGCACAGCACCGAGCCGAGCAGTCTCGATCTGCTGTTTGCCAAAGACGGTCCGCAGGTGGCGTGGCTGGATGACATGCGGGCGGTGCTGGGGATGGCGCTGCGCAAGCTGGGGCGGTCGCCGAACACGCGCGAGGCGGCGGATCTTGTGGCGGCGCGGGACCTGCTTTTGGCGGCGCTGCCTCGGGTGGTGGACATTGTCGATGATCCGGCGGAGCTGCTGCAGAGCGGGCGGATCTCGGTGAGCATGGGCTGGTCGAACGATGTGTTCTCGCTGGCGCGCAAAGACCCTCGGGTGCGGTTTCTGTTGCCGAAGGACGGGACGCTGCTGTACGTCGACTTTGTCTGTGTGCTGGCGACGGCGCAGCAGCCCGAGGTGGGCTTTGCGTTCATCGATCACCTGCTGGAGCCGACGATCTCGGCGGAGATTGCCAACACGCGGATGATTCCGACGGTCAGTGAGGGTGGGCGGCAGATGCTCGATGCGGAGGCGCGCTGGATGTGGGGGACGCTGGAGTCACTGCGCAGCCACCGCAGCAGCTACGAGCCGTTGCGGGATGTCGGGGATGCGACGCCGCTGTATGAGAATGCCTGGCAAGAGGTGAAGTCGGTGTTTGCGCGTGAAAAAGCGCGTCGAGCAGCGCAGCCGCAAGCGCCAGCTCCGAAAAAGCCGGCGCAGGCTCCGATTCGGGGCAAGAAGTGGTCGCCGCTAGGGTGATGCGGTGTCGCGACGCTTACACCACAGGTCGTAGTGCAGGTAAGCGGCCCAGACCAGCGCGTGGCTGATGCGGCCCGACTGGAGGAGCGAGGGCAGCTCGGCGACGGGCTGGAGGCGAATCGCAATGTCCTCTTTTTCGTCGAGAGACTGACCGGCGATGGGGCGACAGCCGAGGGCAAGGGCGGTGTAGCAGCGGTTGTTGAGGATGGCGGGATTGGGCTCGACGAAGCCGAGGATGGACAGGGAGTCGGCGTGGTAGCCGGTTTCTTCGTGGAGCTCGCGGGCAGCGGCTTGCAGGGGGGACTCGCCGGGATCGATGATTCCGCCGGGCATCTCGAGGGTGATCTGGCCGGAGCCGAAGCGGTACTGCTCGATAAGTACGA
The DNA here is from genome assembly GCA_016794465.1 of Myxococcales bacterium. Lineage (GTDB taxonomy): Bacteria > Myxococcota_A > Polyangia > Palsa-1104 > JAEUJZ01 > JAEUKA01. The sequence continues at coordinate 87,764 of JAEUKA010000102.1, forward strand.
TCTGCTCGTCGGGGGTGAGGGCGACGACGTTGACCCACGAGTCGGCTTCGAGGACGTAGAAGTCATGCTCGCCCTGGGTGCGCGGCGAGCGGCAGCGATCTTTGCGCAGCCGAAAGATTCGATAGTCGGCGAGTAGTTCCTGCGACAGCGTCGTAAATGGCTTCGGCGTCATGGGCGGCTCCTCGGGCAACAGCGTATCACTCGCTGGCGCTGGGGATGAGGCTGAAGCCGGGAACGTCCCACGAGGGCAGGGTGCCAAGCAGCTCGCGGTGGGTGAGATCGAGTCCGAGCGGCGTCACCGCGATGAGTCCTTGGTGAACAGCGTGTACGTCGGTGCCGGGCGGCTCGCTGGCGGTGGCGAGGGGTCCGCCGATCCAGTAATAGGTGTTGCCGCGTGGGTCGGTGCGGCTGTCGACGTGGTCACGGTACATGCGCTCGCCGAGGCGGGTGATCTGGTAGGCGGGCTGGTCGCTTGGCGGGGGCGGCTCTTTGGGGCCGGGGACGTTGACGCTGAGCAGGGTGCGAGGCGGCAGTGGTCGCCAGCCTGTGACGAGCGAGCGGCAGAAGCGGGCGGCGCGGTGGAAGTCAGCGCCACGACCGACGCCCATCGACATGGCTATGGCCGGGACACCGCGTACGGCGGCTTCGACGGCGGCAGCAACAGTGCCCGAGTAAAAGATGTCGCCGCCCAGGTTGTAGCCGTGGTTGATGCCGGAGATGACGAGGTCGGCGCCTTTGCAAAACTCAAGCAGGCCAAGGTAGGCGCAGTCGGCGGGAGTGCCACTGACCGACCAGACACGGGTGCCGACTTTCTCGACGCGCAGTGGGTCAAACAGGGTGAACGAGTGAGAGGTTGCGCTGCGCTCGCGATCGGGTGCGACGACGTAGACCTCGGCTATCTCGGAGAGCGTGCTGGCGAGGATCGAGAGTCCGTCGGCACGCACCCCATCATCGTTGGTGAGTAGGAGCTTCACGGCCGCGCAAGATACACAAAATCAGCCGGCTTCGCGCTGTCCTTGCGGCGCAGCAAAAAGTACGTCCGCAGAAGACCCTTGCCGCGCACCGTCAGCTCGCCGCGCTCCTCGAAGTGAAACTGCGCCTTGAGCTTCTCGTAAACGGCGGCGCTGCACTGGATCTTGCCGGGCTCGCCATGCGACTCCATGCGGCTGGCGGTGTTGACGGTGTCGCCCCAGATGTCGTAGGCCGGCTTGTGGGTGCCGATGACCCCCGCGACGACCGATCCACAGTGAATGCCAATCCGCATCTGCACCGCTGGCAGGTCGTGGGAATCGGAGCGCTCGGGCAGCCGCTCCAGCACGTCAAGCAGCACCAGCGCCAGATCCGCCACTGCCTCGGCATGATCGGCACGCGGCGAGGGCAGACCGCCCACCACCATATAACAGTCGCCAATGGTCTTGATCTTCTCTAGTTGATATGCAGCAGTCAGCATATCAAACTGGGAAAAGAGTCGATTGAGCGTTCGCACCACTTGTTCAGGAGAGAGCTGGGTCGATAACGGAGTAAAACCGGCGATGTCAGCAAACATCACGGTGACATCGGTAAAGTGATCTGCAATTGGATTCTCTCCCGCTTTCAGACGCTTGGCGATTGGCGCCGGCAGCATGGCGTGAAGGAGTCGATCGGATTTCTCGCGCTCCGACTTTTCTTTGCGAATCATGCGCAGACGATCGGCCAGTCCCAGCGATAACAGCGTTACTTGGGCAATCACTCCCGCCTGCAGGCCGTGACGGGTAAAGAGACTCAGGGTGAGCAGCTGCGACATCAGCAATAGCTGCGCAATCACACCAATGATCAGCAGCGACATGGCCAGCAACAGGATGATGGCATCGCGCTGTCGGCGGCGCGCTTTGTCGATGATCGCAACGAGCACGGTCAGGCTGAGGACACAGATCGCCAGGTTGTAAAAAGCGAAGCTGGGAGTGCGCCAATGCCAGGTCACCAGGATGCGCACAGCCTCGATGCCGATGGCGATCGACGCCCAGTTGACGATCCAGCGGTAGAGCGACCGCTGCTGGGTGAGGTGGAGGTAGTTGAGCACAAACTGCCCAGACGCGACCGCCGTGAGCGCACCACCAAGCGGACTGACAAAGTGACTGTACAAGATGAGCGGGCGCTCTGGCCAAAAGACCTCGTAGCCGACGCCGGTAATGGACAAAAAGTAGAGTGTATATCCAATCAGTGAACCGACAAACCAGATATAACTTCGCTCGAATACTGATAAGAAGAGGATCAAATTATAGATTGACATGATGGCGAGGACGCCGAAGAATATGCCATTTAAAATCCAGTTGGCGGTCTTTTCTCGATAAAAATGATCAACCGTCATGATACGCATTGCATCGACTGGATGAATCGATGTTGGCATATGTAATGTCATTTGCAAATAGAGTACAGTCGGCTGATTGTGATGTAGTGAAATTGGAAATAGTGCTGATGAGTCTGGATATGGGCGCTCAGACATTGGGGTGTTATGATTAATTGTGTGCGCGATCCACTGCTGATTATTCTGAGAAAACACGGTGACTTGATTGGCGTATAGTAGAAAGCGATCGATCTCTAACAGCCAGTGGACCTCGGACGGTGCGTGTGGCTCGATGCGGAGACGGAGCCAGTAGCTGCTGACGTTGCGTGGCGGCAGCAGGGCGGCGGCGGGTGCAAAGCGAGACTGGTAGGCGGGGCTATGGACCTGCTCGATGGTCAGTCCCGGGGGGGCCTGCGGAAACACCTCCACAAAGGGATGCAGCTTCGCCCAGGCGGTCTGCGGCGGATGGAGATCGAGCGCGGCAACCTGCGCCTGCACCGAGCCGGGCAGGGAAAACCACGCGAACAGCAGCAGCCAGCCTGTCAAAAACCTGAGCATGTGCCGGGGCGGTTCCTGAGAAGACTACTTTCACACGGACGAAGGTCTGACGGCTAGTGTCCGGCATCACTCAGAAGGTTCCGGATAGGGCGAGGCCGTAGTCGGTCGATGTACGCAGCGGCGTCAGCACCAAGGGCAGCGCGGGGGAGGGCGGCTGCGGATGAAGGTCGCCGGCTCGGTAGCTTGCGAAGCTGCGCTCGGCCTGGGTGGGACGGGTCACAATCATCAACTCGCCGAGTGCGATTCCGACGGTGGTGTTGATGGCGGCCCCGTTCGGTCGGCGCAGTCCATACGCCAGCACGAGCCCCAGACCGACGTTGACCGCGAAGTTGCCAAGATGTGCCCGCGCGCTGTGGGCCCCGGCCTGGTTCTTGGCTGCGTCGGCAAAGATGCGCTCGGCAGCTGACAGCGTGGCGCAGGGATCTTCGTTAGGCTGGGTGCGAGCGAGCAGCTTTTCGAGTCGCTGCTGCTGCCGGATGACACCGACCGGTCCAATCAGCGAAGTCAGGGCCGCCAGCGCCGAGGTTCCCGAGTTCCACGCCGTCTCGAGGCGCTGACCCGGATCGCTCGGGTCCTTGGAAAATGGCAGCACCGCCCACGCGCCCACCGACAGGCCGACATAAGAGAGGCTCCAGCCGAGTGCAAAGCGGCGCTCTGTGCGGGCGGTATCGGCCAGGGTCTGGCGGATGAACGCCAGTCGCGCCGCCGCGTCTTGTCCGGCCAAACTGGGTGCAGCACCGATGGGGGATGGACACTCTAGCGCGTGTCCCAGAGCCGTTCCCGATCCAACGGTCAGGACTGTGACTAGCACTGCAGTCCGTCGCAAAGAGCCGTCGCTTCGTCGTGACCTCATGTAGGTGCGCCGGACTATAGCGAGGAATCAGCGCAGCCTGCGGACGAACCGCGCACAACGACCGGGAAGGAGGGATGTCGGGACTACGGTTTGACGTAGCGGAAGATCTCTGCGCCCGTACCGACCATCCAGACATCGCTGGAGATGCTGTTGCCGGCGACGCCCCGCAGGTTGGCGCGGCTCTGGCCGGGGAGGGAGAGCGAGCGCCACGAGACGCCATCAAAGCGAAGCACCGTGCCGCCATCCCCAACCGCCCACGTATCACTGACAGAGCGACACCACACCCCATACAAGTCCGCAGAAACCCCCCCAAAAGAAGCAGCCCAGGCACTTCCGTTCCACTTGAGGATCCTCAAATCTCGATATTCAGCGCGACATGCGCACACATCAGCAGACAAATGCATCTAAAACGGCGATCGGATATGTCCGTGTCAGCACACAGGAGCAGGCCACCGACGGGGTGAGCCTGGACGCACAACGCGATAGGCTACGTGCCCATTGCAGGCTCAATGGAATTAGACTTATCGACATAAAAGCGGATGAGGGTTATTCGGGTAGCACATTAGAGCGGCCCGGCCTGCAAGCTGCGCTCCACATGATCCGGCGCGGTCGGGCCAACACGCTCCTTGTGGCCAAGCTCGATCGACTCTCGCGATCGCTACGCGATGTCTGCACGCTCGTCGAGGAGTTGTTCAGCGGTGAACAGAATCATCTGCTGTCGCTGTGCGGCATGGTGAACACGCACTCGGCGGCGGGGCGGATGGTGCTGATGAACCTCGCGAACTTCTGCCAGTTCGAGCGCGAGCTGATTTCCGAGAGAACCCGCGATGCGCTCCAGCATATGAAAGCGCAGGGCATCCGCCTCGGCCCGGCTCACTACGGCTATACGCAGGGGGATCAGCTCGACGAGCACGGACGGCGCGTGCTGGTACCGATCGAGAGCGAGCAGGCCGTGATCGCCAAGATCGTCGCGCTCCGCGACGAGGGCCTGAGCTTCAGCCAGGTGGCACAGCGATTGAACGACGAGGGAGTCCCGGCCCGACGCGGCGGTGCTTGGCGCATCAACGGTGTCCGCAACGCGCTGATGCACAACGGCAAGCACTCTGCCCGCCCCACCAAACGACCCGGCCCGCGTCTGCCGCTGCGTTACGACCCCGACACTGCGACGGAGCGAGCGACCGAGCTACGCGCCGAGGGACTCAGCTATCACGCCATCGGTGTTCAGCTTCGCAAAGAGCGCCTGACCCCGCTGCGCGGCGGCATCTGGCATCCCGCCCAAGTCCGCCAGCTCTTGCAATCCGTGACAACCAGCGACCGCGAGGCCACCATCCGCCGTGCCGTCGAACTTCGCGCCCAAGGCATCCAGCTTCGCGAGATCGGCATCCGTCTGGCCACCGAGGGATTCCGCCCACCGGAAGGGGGCCTGTGGCATCCGTCGCAGGTGCATGCGCTGCTGGCGTCGGCGCAGCAGGAAGCTGACGCCTAACTCCTACGTGCGTGGATCAGGCGACGGCGGCGTGTCCGACCGCACGCGACGCCCCGCTGGCAGCTCGGCCTGACCGATGCCAAACGCCAGCCAGCACACCGACACGTTCAGCGCCTTAGCAAGCTGCTCTACCTTGGCAATGTTCGGGACCGTCGTCCCGGTTTCCGTCATGCGAACGAAGGTGTGCGACGTATCCGACAGTCGCCCTAGCTCCAGTCGCGAGAGGCCCCGCTCCTGCCGCATTGCGGACAGTCGCTGCGGCAGGTCGGCAAACAGCGTCCCCGTCTGGGCCAGACATGGAACGTCAGCACCGTAAGCCAAATAGCACGGCGACACACCCAGCACCTTCGCCAGCTTCTCTAGGGTATCCACGCGCGGGACGCGCCCACCTGCTTCCAGACCCGAGGCTGCCGCTCGGTGCATCCCGACCGCAACGGACAGACTTGCGCCGGTCATGTCGGCGGCTTCTCGGGCGCGAGTCAGCCTGAGCGCAAAGCCAGTGTGTAGGGGGTTTCGACGGCCACGGACCACACCACTCGGTACCAAGTCCGTTACGACCTGACTACATCAAGGAAAATCACGACGACACGTCGCTTTATTATTCACAGATTTCAGCCTCTTGTGTACACCGGGCGTGGGCGCTACCAAGCCCAACAACAAAAAGGCCCCCGACGCAAGCCGGGAGCCCATCGCCCGCGTCAGACCCCAGCCTTGGAAAGTAGTGGTCCGACGCGAACAGGAGGAGTGTATGTGCTTTCGTACCCGTAGTGCAACCGCGTCCCGTCCTCGTCCGCAACACCGCCAGGCCCCGACGCTGCCCCCGCCGGCCATGCTGGATCTGAGCAAGCCGGGAGAGCGGCAAGCGCATGATTTCTTGCTTCATGCGACGAATCCGAAGGACAGGATGTGGACGATTCTCGACGTGCGACGACACGGGGACGTGCTGCTGTGCGTGGTGAAGTGGGCGCATCCAAAGCAGAAGACTAAGCCGTATGCGCTGGCAGAGGTGAGCCTGACGGAGGCGGCAGTGAGGTGGCGGGACTATTCAAACACCGATGCTGCGAGGCTGGAGATTGAGAGACGCTGCACAGTGACCATGCCGCAACATCCGTCCGCCTGAATCCTCGTGGCCGGAGCGATTAGCAAGACTACCTCACTCGACGCAATGGAATGTCTCTGACTGCCACGGAGCGTGCCGCCCGCTCAGCATCGCGGAGTTGGGCAAGCAGGGGCTGGAGGTCGGCTTGTTGCTGGGTTGCAGCAACAAGCGATTCAAAGCCGGCGGGAGTCACGGCGTTGCCCACCCATGCAGCCATACCACCAGGGCGCTTTAAACTCTTCTGAAACTCGGCAGCATCGGATGGGCATGCGGAGCCGAATATGCGACGGGCAACAAGATGCCACTCAACGCTTTTTCGCCCCTGCTCTTGGAGCAGCTTGACGATACTACTCACAAGCGTCGATTTTATCGAGGCTGAGAGTCGGTCGGCTTCGGACCAGACAAATGATCGCTGCTCCAACTCGCTGTTCAGGTTCAGCACGTACCCCTGAGGGGTACGCCGCAATCGATACATCTTTACACATCGGTCACATTCGATGTGTTCCTGTATTTGAGCGCGGCCATATCCAGAGTCTGCCGGTGATTCAATCGTGATCACGATGGCACCGGTGCCACATGGGCAACCGTACTTTTCATCCCTTGTTTCCCAAGTGGTCATCGCTGACCTCCTTCCCCAAAACGAGTGTTATGCTATATGGGCTATCCGCAAGCACGCAGCGACGAGAGAAATCCCTGTTCGGCAGACAGGTCGGAGCCATGGTCGAGCTAGAACAGCTTCAGCCAAAATGGGGCCGGTTTCGGCGTACCAAGCTATAAAGTACCTTCCGAAGCGGCTTTGAATGAGAATCTCATCGCGGAAACGCCGGAGCCGTACTACGTCGGCGTGCTCAGAATCCTGGTAGCAGGCGGTGGCGACGAAGCACTTCCCACCTGTTAGCATTCGCCCGAGCCTACGCTCACGGCCAGATTGCGTGAGCGGCACGCCGATCTGGCGGGAAATCTGCGCCTTTGCACTGGAAATGCCGAGCGCGCGTTTCGCAGAGAATGAGAACCCAAACTTACGTCCCATTGCTGTTCCTCTCAGATGCGAAGGTCGCACCGTTACAGCCCTATCTTACGGCTAGCGTGGCGGTGGCAGCAGCCCAAAGCACTCCGCCCAATCTTACACTATGGCGATGCTGACAGCGGCGATGCGGTCGATGCCGCGCAGGTGCGTCTGGGCTTCGAGTGTCTCGTCCACTCTGGCGATGAGTCGAAGCGACATGCGTGGTTGAGCAATCGATGTTGCAAGCCGCGCGTGTGGTCGGTGAGCAGGCTTGGGGCTCTTTGCGCGGGCTGAAAGTCAGCCGCGAGCATCCAGTGCTCGCAGGAATCCCGCTGCGGATCGCCTGCATTCCCTTCATGTCAAGAGTCCCCACCACCAGACTTCGTCAGCCGATGATGGTGTACCGACACGCACACCGCGATCGCGGCGTTCAGATCGATGCCCAGGATCTCGGCTACTGCGCGGAGTTTCTGTTCGACTTTCGGATCTAGCCGGATGGTGTGGCGGAAGCGACCGCGCTCGTGATCCAGATCAGCCTTCTTTCGCTGCTTGGATCTGCGCGGTGGCTTTGTAGTGCGCGCATTACGTTCCTCGGTGATTGCAGTCTGCATGGGGGCATTTTGGACGTCCAACTGACGTCCAGAGGGGGGCGAAATGACCAGTGCAGCAGCGTCGGCGTTTCGTGCGGCTTGCAGAGCCAGCGACGCCGCGAGCGCGGACGTCTGTTGGACGTCAACGATGACGTCCAATGGACGTCCAGATGTGGACGTCCAAGAAGCGCTCTGGGAAGACGGCTGGGCGCTGTTTTGCGCGTTCTGGGAACGCTCCGATGATGGCGGCGCGACAGGTAGGGAGATGGCGGCAGGACGTACTGGAGGAAGTACGACCACACCCGAACTCGGCCCTGGCTGCGCGCTTGAGATTGGCTTCCGATCGCCGGGTGATTGGAGCGGGGAAGGAGGTGGGACTGGGGGTTTCTGTTGACTACTCATAGCCCAAGGATTCCGAAGGAGAGATCAGTAGTAGCGATCCAGCTTTCGCTTTTGACGCCGCTGCTTGGTGCTCGGTTGGTCTTCCTCAATATGAGGAGGGAGCGCCAGTTGTCGCAGCGGAGGCAGACGCAGAGCCGGTGTGCTTCCTCGACCGCCAAGCGAGTTCGCTGCCAGTGCCATGAACAGTGTACCGGACACCTGCGAAGTCATCGGTGAGGTAGCCGCAGTGCTCATCGCCACCGATGCCATTCCGGCCCCACCGCCAGCCAGCGCGCCAGCCAAAGCACCGCGGGCTCCGCCAAGCAGTGCTCCGATCAGGGTTCCGAGCCCCGTCGTCAGCAACACCGTCTCGCCTGGCCGCTCGGCAATGAAGTGAGCAACGGAGCGTTCGCGCTGCGCTCGGACAGCCACCTGAGCAGACGACTGTCCAGGAACAAGCGCTGGCGCCGCCGTCACCCCATTCACTTGCAGAGGAGTAGTTGGCTTTGACGGGACGAACTCTACCTTCGGAGAGTGTTGGGGCGCTGCCGATGCAACCACTGGTACAGATGGATTCTGCTCGCTCTGTGGCAGTGCGCACAGATGCACCTCGTAGTGACCATCGACGACCCGCGCAATGATTCCATGCTGCGCATCGACTCCACCACCGAAGACCGGACATCCATCGGGGCCCTCTGGGAGTGGGTACCATCCATTCCCCGCAGGTGCGGCGATCGACGTAATCGGAAGCGCTACCTTCTTGCCTGTTGGCTGCTCGCGCAGCAATGCAACCACATCGTTCCACGTCCAGTTACCAGACTCAGCAGCCATCACTTCACTCCTACTCTCAGGTGCTTACATTCCCCATGTAGCTTATGGAGTAGAGTAGCAGTGTTTCTCCGACGACAAAGCGGGATTTTTGACGCTGAATAACCTGCTGAAATCAATACGGTTTTGGATGCCTCCTTCTGCTCTCACACCGCCAGTGCCAACAGACAACCAACTGATGGGATGGTGTTGGCAGAGCATCGGCCCCCTCTATCCCCGCTCACTCCTGGCAGGGGGGGGCGTGATAGGCCTACTTTTGACAAACTCGTGGCGCACAGATATCGCGGCAGCGCAACGACAGATTCCGCGGTAACAGTCCCAACTACCGTGCTCTGGTTTTCCACATAGGGGACTTCGCATCGGCCTCCGATCCGCTTCCCGGCTTCCTGATCGAGAGAAAACGGGTACTTATCAAGTCCCAACGAAACCACTCTCTAAGCGTGCGATGAGCGCGCACAACCAGCGTGGGCAGGAACCCTCTCACAGACTCCTGTGTCCTTCCCCACACGTCAAAAAGCCTTTCTAACACCCTCTCGATTAAATTTTCTCGACGAGAAAAAGAAATTAGTTGATCCGATGGCGTCAAGGAATTCGTGATGCTCGACTGCACATCGCTTAATTCACCGCCGGGATGTTGACCCTATCTGGCTCTGCGGTTTGTGAATTGGCCTACGTTTTGTGGGGGCGGTGGGATGCGGTGTCATTCTTCGACGGGAATCGCGAAGTGTGCGACGAAACACAAATCGTCCGCATCGGGACTGCGGACGGATTGGGACAGCGGTGTTCCTGCTGATCAACGCGCGGTCAGATTCCGGAGGGGAGAAAACAGAGTGTGGACAGGGGCAGGAAGGACTCCTCGCTAATCGTCGTTTTCCCCGCTTCCTA
>JAEUKA010000001.1 GCA_016794465.1 Myxococcales bacterium
GAATCGGGAATGCGCACCGGAAAGAACGCAAAGCGCGCTTGCAGCGTTTTCTTGGTGCCTTCGCGCCACGCGTACCGTCGGAAAGGTCGCGCACCGACCCGCGTCAGGAGTGCCTCGATCGAGTCCACGGCTTGCTCGTTAGCGCCGCAGCGACCGCGCTGTCATCGCAGTTTCAATGCCCTTTAAGCGGGCAGGTCTGTTGCAACGCGGCGGCTTGGGTTTTGGGCGCGGATTCGCGGAAAAGATCGGACGGCGGGTCCATGCACTCACGCCGCTCGACGACATCACCGAGTCGGCCAGCTATCTCGATGCAGGCTGTTGTTTGGCGAGCAGCCGACGCTCGATCTGCAGCAGCTCCTCATCAAAAGGGAGATCCGCGATGGCAGACCGAATGGCGCACAGGGCCTCGTCGATTCGACCCAGCTGTTCCAACACCAGCGCATGATCGGTCGTCAGCCATGGCTGAGCGCTGTAGTCCTCATGCAGCTGGAGCCGATCCCGCATGATCAGGTCGGCCAGCGAGGCGTTGCGACGCTCCACCGCCGCATCAAACGCGCACGTCCAAAACGACCAGCTGTCCGTCGTGCGATGGGACTCCGAAACCAGATACAGCCAGGGGTCCTCTTGCAGAACTGCCCAGCGGGCCGCGTCTTCGATCTCTTCCCAGTCGTCCTGCATTCGGGCTCCGCTGCGATCCAATACTGGCATTGAAAGTCCTGACTCCGCTGACCGGCGTGCTGCCCGCGTCGCGCAGCGAAAAGAGTAACTTTTTGCGGATTGTAGGTTGCAGAGGGCCAAGGTGCGGGCTATCCCAAGGAACATGCCGACAAAAAAGACCACGTCCAAGCGTTCCCCTTCCCCCAAAAGCCTCCCCAAGTCCGGTGCGTCCGGCAAAGCGGCGGCGAGCACTGCGCCCCAGGACTCGATTGCCGAGAACCGCCGCCTGGCGGTCGTAAAAGCGGCCAGCATCCCCAGCGTTCCGACCGGGTTTGTGCCGACTCCCAGCGATGAGCGACTGCGCCGCCTGAGCCACCCCGCCGAGGCGCTGCGGGCCGAGCTGCTGCTTGCACTCGACGAGGTGATCGCCCGCAAGGCCAGCTATCGCAGTGAGCTGGGCGACCTGGCACCTGACCCTGCCCAAGCGGAAGCGCTGCGGCCTCGGCTTGGCACCCTGCGGGAATCTGTCGAAGCCGCAGCTGCGCTGAGCGCTTGCCTGCATGAGCTGGAAGAGATTGCGCTGTCCGACGCCGCCGAGTTCCTGCAAGGAGTGACCGAGGAGGTCGTGCACCGCCAAGCCAAGAAGCCAAGCTTGGCCACGGCCTATGCCCGCGTGCTGCACATCGCCGAGCAGCGCCGTCAGCTCATCACCGAAGGCATCGCGCGTGCCAAAGACAAAAAGGACGGAAGTACCCCCTCCCCGTAGTTGAGTCTCGCCGGCCTGAGAGTCAAGTCTCACCGGCCTGAGAGTCGAGTCTCACCGGCCTGAGAGTCAAGTCTCACCGGCCTGAGAGTCGAGTCTCACTGGCCTGAGAGTCAAGTCTCACCGGCCTGAGAGTCGAGTCTCACCGGCCTGAGAGTCAAGTCTCACCGGCCTGAGAGTCAAGTCTCACCGGCCTGAGACTTGACTCTCGTCGGCCCGGCCAGAGCGGGAGCCGGATGGCTCGCTGCGGCTGGCCGACTTGGGTCACGCGAAGCTACGGACGTGTCTTCTCCGAAGCTCGATGAGAGAGGCGCTTACTCTGGATCATGTGCGAAGGACCAGAATTCCTTCTGGTCTACGCCTTGCTGCTTGCAGTACACGCCCCCTTGATGGATGGCTTTGCTCAGCCGCACTCCGCTTCTTCCGCCCAGCACGGCCTGGGACTGCGCGCCGCAGAGCTCACCTTCCCGCAAGTTCCAGGTCTTGCGATGGGCGTCACTCACAGCTGTCCCTGCGACAATCACCACGAAGTCCATGTTCACGTCGCGATAGGGAAAGCTCTGGACCTTGCCTTCACGACGGAGAAAAAAGCACGGTGCGGTGAGCTGAAGCGGAAAGTCCTTGGGGCCAGCACGCAGCACACAGACCTTCTCCTTGGCCAGAATCTGAAGCGACATTCCGTGCACCTCGACTTGATCAAGAACAGCGGAGACTGATTCCTTTTCGCGCGCGCTCGGAGCTGCCGCGCTCAAGCTGGAACGGCTGCATGCCGCACCGATGAGCCACAGAGCGCAGACCAGCCTTGGTAGCCGTGCGCAAACCCGACTTCCTACAGTTCCCAAAACCATACCTGTGTCCCTCGCGAGAAGTAATCAGGACTGCCGCCCTTCAGTTGAGAGCCGTTCCAGACATCAATGTGATCCGTCGGACCCCAGCCGTTCTGGATAAAGACGAGTCCGGTCTTTCCTGCGAAATCGGCTTGCGTGACTTTCTTCTTGTGTATCTGGACCGTCCCAAAGGTATCGCTCTGCTTCGCGATCCAGTCCGCCAGCTCCTGGGCGCGAAGGATATGCCCGGGGCTGTGCTTGGACCAGCACCGCACCCCCTTGTAGGTCTTCAGATTCACGCCTGCATTGTGCAGCGCCACACCCATCCGAATCGCGCACTGATCCGGAAACTGAGAGGTATCGCAAGGACTGTTCGGATACGGATGTTTGTCCCAGATGTTTTGATAGGTTACGGACGGCATGATGCTCCTCTCTGTGAAGCGAGACGCTATCAAGAACCCGTGCTGACTTGGCGCTATTTTTTGCGATGGGTAGTGATAGCAGACTGAGCCCAGTTCCCATTCTGTTGCCAGTCGCTCGCATAGAGGATGGCCCCCCTGATAAGATGGGTCGGATGGGTCGGATGGATCGGATAGCGCCTGTAGATTCCGGTGAAGCAAGATCACCGATCGCAGCGTCTCTCACGCTTTGAGCGCGGTGAGGTACCTCTGGTGAAAACGGTCGCAGGGTTGGCGGATCAACAACATGGCCTTGGGGGACACCGACTTGGGAGAGCCGGACTTGGGGGACAGGGTCGGCTCCTCCGCTTCTGGGTGCTGACACTCGCGCTGCTTCCGGCGTGCGACTCACTGTGGCGTCCCTATCTGGAACCATGCGACGCTACGCGCCCGTCGTGCCTGGATGGCTCCTCTCTGCTGCCATCAAACGGCATTGATCCAGCGTGGTTTGACGAAGCCAAGGTCGAGCTTGCCCCAACAGAGGACTTGGTGATTGACACTGATCAAGGCACGGTAGCGACGGCAGTGGGCAATCGCCGGCTCATGGGAGTGAGCTATCACCAGCTGGCGGCGGCAGACTGCGGCGGCGGCTGGATGGTCGGCGTCGGTGTGTTCGGCTTCACCCGGGTCCGCATACCCGAGGGAGTCCGTGTCCGCTTTGCTGGCGCGCGCGCGGTCGCTCTCCTTTCGCCCGGACCGATTGAAATCGAAGGACTTCTCGATGTGCGCGGCGGGATGGCAGAGTGTGCAGACCCTCGCTGCGGCGGTCCCGGCGGCTTCGCGGGCGGCTTCCTGCAAGTCCCAGCCACGCGAGGAGATGGGCCGGGCGCTGGTGCGTGGGGTTACGGAATGGGCGGTACCGGTGAAGAGGCGGGCGGTGGTGGCGGCGGGGCGTGCGGCAGCGGTGGCAAAGGGGGAGACGCTGGCACCGGCTATCTTGGCGGCAGCGGAGGCGTCGCGTACCAACGTCCAGCGCTCATTCCTCTCTGCGGTGGCAGTGGCGGCGGCGCTGGTGGCCCCGGCAACGCGGGTGGCGACCCTGGTCAGCGCGGCGGTGGCGGGGGTGGCGCGATCCAGATCGTGTCGCAGAAGTCGGTTTCCGTAGGCTCTACCAGTGCCACGCCGAGCGGTATTCAGGCCGGTGGTGCTGGCGGTCAAGGCGACCAGGGCGTGAACTTCAATGATGGCGGCGGCGGCGGCGGGAGTGGTGGAGCCATCTTGATTGAAGCGCCGAGCATCGCAGTCGCAAGCGGAGCCGTGCTCGCGGTGAACGGAGGAGGAGGTGGCGGCGGGTACAATGGTGGAACGCGCTGCACCTCAGGGGAGCCGGGGGCGCTTTCTTCGACCGCTGCAGCCGGTGGCACTGGGATTTGCACGGGAGGCGCTGGCGGTGCGGGGAGCATGCTGCATGGTGGCGCTGCCGCAGGTCTGGTCCGCGATGGTGGTGGTGGTGGCGGCGGCGGAGTGGGGCGGATTCGGCTCAACAGTCTCGATGGCACGGTCACTCTTGGCGGCGAGCTGAGTCCCGCAATGGGAGAGTGCGCGAGCACGGGCCGCCTGAACCTGCGCTAACGCAGCGTCACTTTGACCACGGCTTGCGGGCCTACTTCTCTGCCGAAGCCGCAATAACGTCTGTTCCAGAGTCCGTTCCAGAGTCCGCTCCAGAGTCCGCTACAGAGTCCGCTCCAGAGTCCGTTACAGAGTCGGAAGGTACGCGGACAGCTCCTGTTGATCCTGAATGCGCACGTACGTCCGGTGATTTTTGTCATAGACATACAGGGGTCCGGTGCGCGCCAGATCGATGCCATCAGCGAGCAGCGGCTGCTTGGTGATCTTCAGTGTCTCGGTGGTCTGAAGCGCATCCACCACCCGCACAAAGCGCGGTCGCGCCGCTTCGATCAGGTGCTGTTCACAGACCGAAAACACTGCCGCCGCGTCGAGCGAATGACCTTCCTGTAGCTGAATCGCGGCCATTCCGGTGCGACCCTCCTGACCCGGAATCCGGACTCCGTAGACCGTACACATGGCGACAAAGGGAAGCTCTGCCAGCACCGCTGCAACCTGTTCGGTCGAGACATTTTCACCCTTCCAGCGAAAGGTATCTCCGACGCGATCCACGAACCAAAAGTCGCCGTCGGCATCTTCCCGCATCAGATCACCACTGCAAAACCACGCGTCCCCTTTGCGCAAGACGTTGCGCAGGATCTTGGCCTCCGTGGCCTGCGGATCGGTGTAGCCATCAAAGCGTGAGAGCGGATTTTCTTTGCGAATCTCGACGAGCAGCATGCCCGGCTCATCGGCGGTACAGGGAATCAGGAATCCATCGGGAGTGCGCGGATAGGAGTCGCTGGCCGGATCGAACTTCACCACCAAGGTCGAAACCAGGCCGAGCGGAACCCGTCCTACCGAGCCAATCTTTTCACCGGTCAGGTTGGTCATGACCGCATTCCCTTCGGTGGCGGCATAGAACTCGAGCACGCTCACCTGACCAAAGCGGCGCAGCAGCTCCTTCCAGACATCGGCGCGCATTCCGTTGCCGACAAAGAGTCGCACTGCATGACTCCGTTCCAGCGGGGAAGGGGGGGCCGACACCAGATATCGACATAGCTCTCCCACATAGAACACCACGGTGGCACCGGTGCGACGGACATCTTGCCAAAATCCGCGTGCCGAAAAGCGCGGTGCAATCGCCAGCCGACAGCCGCCAAGCAGAGCCCCTCCCACCGCGAGCAGGAGTCCCGTTCCGTGATGCAGAGGAAGACAACAGTACACCGTATCGGTCGGTGTCAGATCACATCCTGCGGTCGCTGCGGTTGCGGCCATCAGCCAGCGGCGATTCGAGATCTTGACCGCTTTGGGCTTTCCGGTCGTTCCCGAAGTGAACATCAGACAGGCAATGTCACTGGCCCGGCCCGGATTTTTGGGGAGCGATTCCGGAAGCTCCGAAACCAGGCTCTCTAGGTTGATATCTCCGTCGCTGAGATTGGACTTTTCGGCACTCCCTCCGATGAACAGTCGCCGCACTCCGAGCGTCTCTCCCAGCGCGGCAGAGTCCGCACAGACAATCAGCTCCTGAACCTGAGTCACGGTGAGTGCATGCGCAAGAGCAGTACCCCGCGCCGCCGGATTGATCAGGGCCGGAATGGCTCCCAAGCGACTGAGCGCTGCCAGTGCGGTCAGACAGTCCGGATGATTGTCCATCAGGAGTCCTACACTCTGTCCGCTGCGAACTCCACAGCGATACAGCGCCCCAGCAATCCGGGTCACGCGCCGATCCGCTTCCGCGTAGGAATACGCCCGGCCTTCCCACAGGAAAAAAGTCCGCTCCGGAATCGCCTTGGCTTGGGCCGCCAGCGTCGCACCCATCGACATTGGCGCACTGTCCCAGAACGGAAGCAGACTCATCACACGCGGCAGCTGCCAGCGCAGCCAGCGCGTTCCTTTGGTGACATCGAGCGCGACCTGACCCGCCCCCCGCCACAGCGCACGCGGAGCGGCATATAGCAAAGGCAGACTCGGCTTGGCCTTCTCTGTCCCTTCTGTTTCTGCGGAAGGAGTCTTCGCAAGGAGTCTCTCTGCACGCGCCGGCAGAGGTCCGTTGTGATCGCAGTGATGCAGCCACTCATCGACGGTCGGCCAGACTACTTCCCGCGCCCGTGTACCCACCACCAGCCCAAGATGTCCAGAGTCAACCGTGACGCCAAAGACCTCATCATGAGGCACCACGCGCTCAATCGCGGACACACTCCGAGGTCGCGCAAAGTCATCCCGCCGGCCACGAAAGTACAGCACCGGAACCGTCAGATCCGCCAGCGAGACAGTCTGTCCGGCGATGACAAAGCCACCCGACATCATGCGGTTATGCACCACAAAGTCATCGACAAAGGAGCGCAGCGCGGGTCCCGGCCAGGCGATGAAGCCCTCTCCTCCCAAAAAGCGCCGCGTCGGCTCGAGCCGCTTGAGCTCTTCCTCATCATCAAGGAGTCGCAGCATCAGCAGAAAGTGACGCAGCTCCTGACGCGGACTGGCGAGCTTAAATCCCCAGGTGGTGAGCCATCCCGGCAGACCCGGCAGCTGCGCGAGCGGCTTGCGAATCCACTCCTCCCCAGACTGAAGCAGATTCGACAGCACTCCGGCATGAACAGAGACGGGAAAGTTGCGCAGCAGATCGACCGGACTGCCCATCGTGATCAGCGATGCAATGTCTCTGCACTGACGATAAGCGGCGGCTTGATAGACAAACATTCCGCCTTGGGAATAGCCCGCAAGATGTACCTTGGCACGCACCTGCTGAGCCATGTTGTCGACGGCATCACTGACTGCCAAGACGTGATCGGTCAGCGTCTTTTCAAGTCCTCCCGGAGTCGCATCAGGAGTCCCAAAGTCAACCGCCCAGACATCATGACCTTGCTCTTGCAGCCACAAAATGGCGCTCAGATCCGGCGACATATCGTAGATCTCTGCGGTCACCATCAGGGGTGGCACCAGCAGCACATGCGACCCGGTACTTTGTCCGGATTGATAGTGCCGCAGCGCGTATTTTTCCGTCTGTGCCACTACCGAGTAGCTGGTCTGATAGGGCGCGGTGAAGCGATTCCCACTCACCAGCTTGGCAGTATGTAAGAGGCTGGTTCGAGCGTGTCTCACGCGGCTGCGCAGGTTGCTTGCGATTCCCATGGCTGCTCCACTTGACTCCATCTGATGTGACGCTGGTCATCATATCCGAAGCCAGGCCGAAGCGAAGACGGAGCAGCCGCTGGGCTTACTGGGACTTGTTCAGGAACACCGAGATCGAGCCGTCGCCCGAGTTGGCGCTGACGATGTCTAGCTTGCCGTCGGCGTTGACATCACCGACCGCGACTCCGCGTGGGAATCCGAGGGCGGCCAGCTTGGTGGTGGTTCCCAGCGCTCCGCCACTGTTGAGAGTGATGCCAATCTGCTGGTCGGCATAAATGGCAGACACCACGTCGGGGCGACCGTCGCTGTTGATATCACCCAGTGCGATGTGAGTCGGCGAGGACGCCAGCTGTGTGCCAATCGACGCGGGCTTGGGAGCCGCGAAGGTACCGTCCCCGTTGCCGGTGAGCAGAGCCACCGCTGCATCGCGATACAGACAGACCAAAAGATCGATGTTTCCGTCGCCGCTAAAGTCCGATGCGATCACCGTGTACGGTCCAGAGCCCGCCGGGTAGTCCTTTTTGGCAGCGAATCCGCCGGTGCCATCGCCAAGCAGGACGCTGACCGTGGCCGAAGACTCATTGGCAGCGACGATGTCCGCTTTGCCGTCTTTGTTGACATCGGCAAACACCACCGACCGAGGGATGGCGCCGGCAGTGAGCGAGCGCGGAGCGTCAAAAGTGCCTCCCGACTTGCCGAGCAGCAGGCTCAAGTTGTTGCTGGCGCCGCCGCTGTTGGCGACGATCAGGTCGAGGAATCCGTCGCCGTTGATGTCTCGCATATCGACGCTGACGGGAATGTCGCCCGTGGTGTAGGGGGTTCGGCTTGGGAACGTGCCGGTCTTGCTGTTGGCAAGCAGCGAGATGCCCGACGGGATGCTGGTCGCACTGGTGACCACAATGTCGTTGAAGGTATCCGCGTTCCAGTCGAGCACTTTGAGGCCAAATGCGAAGCTGCCGGCACCGTACTTGGCGACGGGCAAGAAGGTGCCGTTGCCGTTGCCGGACATCACCAGCAGCTGGCCCGTCGGGCTGTTGTCGGTGGCAACGATGTCTGCTTTGAGGTTGTTTTCCAGCTCGGTGATGGCGACGTTGTAGGGCGCTCCACCGACGGGAGTCTTGGCGGCTGGATCAAACGCGATCGTGCCGTAGTAGTAGCCGAAGATGCTTGCGCTCATGGCCGTCTTGCCGCCGGGGTTGGTGACGACGACGGTGACGGCTCCCTTGACGCCGGGACGAGGCGGCAGGTTGACGACGATCTGGCTCTGGTTAAACGACTTGACGGTGGCGGGCTGTCCGTCGATGGTGACGGTGGTGCCGGTGACAAAGCCGTTGCCGCTGAGCGTCACGTCGATGTTGCCGGTCGTTGGGCCTTGTGCGGGGCTGGCTGCGGTCAGCGCGAGGGTCAGGTCCATGTCGACGATGCCGCCGCTTCCACCATCACCGCCGCCGCCCCCGGCGAGGTCGTCGCTGGTGGCCATGTCGGCGCTATCCATGTCGGTGTTGGCGGTGGTGCCCGGATTGCAGCTTACGGCTGCCGCGATGATCACTGCCGTGCCAAAAATAAGAGGTCGAGTCCAAGTCTGCATGAATAGGTACTCCTGCTAGATGCAAGTTGGTTGCGAGTAAGTATAGGGACGAGTTCGCCACTGCCCACCCCAAGCGCGAATTTTTCTGTGCGTCAAATCACGCGCAGGAGGTGCAGCCAGCCAAAGCCACGCGGCCTGCCTACCGTTCAGCAAGCCGAGTCCAGCGCACAACCTTGGCTACAGCGACGAGCTACGACGCGGCGGCGCCCAGATAAAGCCGTCCTCGCGAAAGACCGGATCGCTGGGCAGCTGCCAGCCATCGCGCGCCCACAGGTAGGCGGTGTACGCACAGATCAGCGCATCGAACAGATGGTCGTTTTTGACCACAAACTCGCGCCACTGACCGGGCGCAAAGCCAAGCTCGGGCAGGGCCAACAGCACGCGCTCACGCACCGTCGGACCATGCCCAGATCGCTTGTAGGTGCGGGCCACTTGCGAGCCCGGCTGCAGCGGCTGTCCCGTCAGTGACACCGCTCGGCCATGGGCATCGCGATAGCGAATCGCCGACGAGGGCTGCGGTGGCGCCGGATCGGGAAAGAGCAGCGCCAGCGTCGCTTTGGGATAGACCTCGATCAGGTTGTGGTTCAGCTGATACGACCGCTTGAGCGCTTGCAGCAGATACGCCGCCCGCGCCGTCAGTGGACCCATGCCTTGCCCGAGCGTCTCTCTCGGTAAGATACCTTGATCTTGAAGCAGCACCTCGGTGGCGCGCTGGGTGTACGGCGTGTAGCGCGGCTTGCCAGTCGTCGTCCCGGCGCGCTCGCGAAACCAGCGCACCGTCTCGACGTTACAGGCCGACAGGGACGGACAGCTGGGCAGGGTACAGCGCACACACACCGGCAGCTGAAGCGGGGCATCGATGGCGACCACTGCCTCTTCACGATGCTCTTCGACGGAAGAGATCAGGCGCTCGTCGAAAAAAGGCTTACCACCACCGCAGTCTTCGACGAGAAGCGGCCTGTCGGAACCGGGCGACAAGCGCAGCCGTACCACCGCTGTGGTCTTGCCCTTGCCGCCCCCGAGGTCGACGCCGATGAATGTGCGAAATGGCCGCTTCATGTGAGGTCCGAAAGACCACCCACCCTAGCATCCTCGGCGCGGTTTCCGGAATGACTTGACCGGGGTTTAGGCGCACAGGCGCACAATCGTCTCTCGGAAGCGGGCGGCGATGGCCTCCTGGGCGACGTGGCGGCCTCCCGAGACGAGCCACTTGCCGGCGACCATGACCTGGGCGACCAGCCCGCGACCCGGCCCAAACATCGCACTGTCGAGAGCAAGCGCGGCGCGACGACCGCAAACCGCCGGATGATCTGCGTGGAGTACGACCAGATCGGCGCGGGCCCCGGTGGCGATGACTCCCGTCGGCTGGGCTGCGGCCTGGGCGCCTCCTTGGGCGGCTCGTTGCCACAGCGCGGTGCCGGTCGAGTGGCCTTCCCCGCTGGCGAGGACGTTACGTCGACCCAGTCGAAGCCGCTGACTGTATTCCAGCAGCCTCAGCTCGTCGAGCGCATCGGTTCCCACGTGGCTGTCGGTGCCAATGCCGAATCGACCACCGGCGCTCAGAAACTCGCTGGCGGAAAAAATGCCATCGCCGAGGTTGGCCTCTGTGCTGGGACACAGTCCGACGGTGGCGTTGGTTCGGGACAGGCGCTCCAGCTCGCTGAGATCGCCGTGGGTCGCGTGAATCAGACAGTAGCGATCATCGACGGCGAAGTGATCGAGCAGCCAGGCAATCGGGCGCTGCTCGGAATAAGCCAAGCAAGCGCTGACCTCGGCGGGCTGCTCGGCGATGTGCAGATGAATCGGGGCGCGGCGGTCGAGCTGTTCGAGCATCGCAATCGCCCGTCGGAGTGCCTCGGGCGTGACCGCGCGCAGCGAGTGCGGGGCAATGCCGATCTGCACCCCGGGCGCGCGCTGGTGGAGCAGCTGCGTCACCACGTCTGCAAACGTGTCATCCGCGAGGAAAAACCGACGCTGACTGTGGTGAAGTGGCGCCGCGCCGAAGCCTCCTTGCTGATACAGGCTGGCGAGCAGCGTCAGCCCGATCCCGGTCTGCTCAGCCGCTTCGACGATGCGCAGCGAAAGCTCGGCGGGATTTTGATACAGCGCTCCGTCTGGGTCGCGGTGCAGATAGTGAAACTCGACGACGCCCGTGAAGCCGCCTTGCAGCAGCTCGACGTACAGCTGAGCCGCAATCGCAGTCACGTCGTCGGGCTGCAAGCTTCCCAGGAACCGATACATCACCTCTCGCCAGGTCCAAAAGCTGTCGGTGAGCGGGCCACCCCTCTCGGTCAGCCCCGCCATTGCACGCTGAAACGCATGCGAGTGGAGGTTGACCATCCCCGGTAGCACCGCACCGTCGAGTACCATCGCCGAATCTGTCGTCGCGGCGGGTGTGATCTCGCCGAACGTGCCATCGGCGGCGACCTCGATCCGAACATCGTGCTGCCACCCCAACGGTAGCAGCGCCTCGCGAGCAAAGTAGGTCCGGGTGTGCGGCGGGCAGCGAGCAGGATTCATCGTGTTGCCTTGCGGCTGACCTTGACATACATGCAACTATCTTGCAAAAAGAGCTATCTGGAGCTCCCGCCGGAGCTCGCGAAAGCCCAAGCAGCGATGACCATGATCCACGCGGAAAAGGATGCGCCTCCTGAGGTTGCGGCCCCACTTCCGCCCGCCGATCTGGTGAGTCGTATCCTGGTGGCAGTGCCGGCGCTGTGCTTCATTCACTGCGTCGGAGCGACGGTGCTAGCCCTGGCCTTACCGACGGTAGCGTCGCTGTCGAGCGCGGGCGAGTGGCTGGAAGCGCCCCTGTGGCTGCTGTCATTGCTGGTGGTGGGGATGATGCTGCTCCGTCGGGGAATGGCGCGGAGCGGGGCGGCGGCGCTGTTTGGACTGGCGCTCGCCGTCGGTACGCTGGGCTTCCTCAGGGATCTGGAGTTGGCCAAGCGAGTGAGCCTGCTTCTGCTGATCGGGCTGCAGGTGCTGTCGTGGCGTCAGTCGCGCCGACCGGCAGTGGTTCCTGCCTGCGCGTGTCACGGACAGAGGATCGCGGCCTGACGAGAGCCTGCTTGGGGCTGCGGCGACCTTTCCCTACAGTGACAGAGACGCAGAGGCCAGGAGCACCGCTGCTGGGGTGGCTTTGGGGGCCCGTCGCTTGGCTCTCTCGGCGGCGAGGGCGGTGAAGGCTGCGATCTCAGGCGCACGTACCGGCGACGGTAGCTGTCCAGAGACGAGCACGAACTTTGCGATGGCAGCGCTGGCTCGGCGGCAGAGCTTGGCGCAAGCGAAGAGGACGCGGGCGAGATAGGCGCTTGGCGACGACAGGGTGGGATGCTTCGAGTTCATGGCCGCTCCTTGTCTTTCGAGTGGTTACAAAAAACGTTATAGCGCCTGGGTCTGACACCGTCGCTGTTCACTCGGAAGAAAGATGACCGGTTTCGCTGCGGTTCGTGATACGATGCCCTAGCCCCCAACATCCTCTGGGGGAGCGGGGACGATGGCTAAGCGGCGCGAGTGTCCTTCCTGTCGGAGCGTCTATGTGGGCGACGACAAGCTCTTCTGCCCCAAGGACGGCACTCGGCTCGTCGAGCAAGTGGTGCGCGGCAGCGAAGATCCTTGGATCGGTCGCGTCATTGCCGGGCGCTTTGTCCTCGAACGACGACTGGGCAAAGGCGGCATGGGCGTCGTCTACCTCGCCAATCACAACGTCCTCAAGCGCCCGTTTGCCGTCAAGCTACTCCGTCGAGAGTTCGTCAGCAACGAGCGCGCCCTGGCCCGCTTCTTCCGCGAAGCCTGGGACCGCTCGGCTTCGTCGTGAGATCGGACGCAGCAGCCATCGGGAATGAGCCGGGAACTCGGACTGGGCAAGGGCGGCACGTGGAGCAGCGCCACGGCTGCAAAAATGCGTTGGGAGACTCGCTGGTCGAGACGGTTTTTGATAGAGAGGTAGGGATGTCGCAAGCTCCCGAACGCTCATGGCTGTTGGCTGTTCCCGATGCGCAAGTGGTGGCGGGGATGGCGCCCAAGTCTGGCAGTGGCGGAGAAGGCAAGTCGCATCGCAAGCGGGACCGTGCCTTCTTCGTCGAGGTCGCGGCAGTGGTAGCGATGTCAGCGGCGGGTTTGCTCTGTCCGCAGGGCGTGGGGCTGTGGTATCGGGCGCTGCTGACGGGCTTTGTCGGCATCGGCGGGTTTGTGCTGATCGGTGCGGCGCTGGTGACGCTGGTGTGTGAGCGACAGCCCGAGCGCTTGCAAGGGAAGCGGCGGAAGCCTCCACTGCTGCTGCGGGAGGTGCGCGACACGACGCTGGCGGCCTGGATCGCAGCGTGCTTTCTGGCCTGGCCGCTGGCGCGGCTATGGGCGGGGGAACAGACCGGGCTGGTGTGGACGCTGGCCGAGTCGGGCGGTGGGCTGCGGACGTTCTTGCAGACCGGAGCGGCGCTGCTGGTGCTCGATGCCTGGCTGTACCTAAAACATCGCTTGCTGCATACCCGACTGCTGTTTCCGTTTCATCGCGGCCACCATGTCTTTCGCGATCCGACCGCGCTGGCTGGCTTTGCGGTGGGTCCGGTCGAGTCGGTGCTGACGTTTTGGCCGCTGTCGCTGCTGGCGATTCCGCAGGCGGTGCACTATGCGCCGCTCTACTTCTCGTTGGTGGTGGGCTTCATCTGGCTGAACTTTTACCTCCACTGCGGAGTCTCGGTGCGACTGCTCGAGTCGACGCTGCCGCGCTTGCTGGTGAACACCTCGGCCTTTCACAACCGCCACCATGCCAACGCGGAAGTGAACTTTGGCGAGGCGTTCACAATCTGGGATCACGTCTGTAAGACCCGCGAGCAGGATCGTCGCCGCGACGGTTGACGCCGAGGTCAGTTGTGAGGCAACCTGCGCGCCCACGCGGTGGACCTGCGCCCTGGCCACCTTCTCAACGACAACCCACACGCTTACGAAAGAGATTTCCATGTCAGACGAGACGACGCTCCTTCTTTTGAAACCGGACTGCATCAGCAAGAAGCTCTCGGGCGAGGTAATTCGCCGCCTGGAGGCGCACGGCTTCCGGCTACGCGGCTGCAAGATGATCCAGCTGACCGATGAGGTGCTGAAGGAGCACTACGCGCACATCGCCAGCAAGCCGTTTTTCCCGGAAGTGGCGGGGTTTATGAAGAGCAGGCCGGTGATTGCGCTGGCGCTCGCTGGGGACGGCGTGATCTCGAAGGTGCGTGATCTGCTCGGCCCGACGGACAGCAAGGCAGCGGCCAAGGGCACGATCCGTGGCGACTTCGGTGAGGACAAGATGGTGAACATGGTTCATGCGTCGGACTCGCCCGAGGCAGCAGCGGTCGAGCTGACGCGGTTCTTCCGGGCCGACGAGCTGTTTGACCTGTAGTCACGTCCAGCCGAACGGGCAGGCGCAGCCTTTCCCTTTCGGCTTCGTCGCGGCCGCGTGGTAACGGAACCGGAGCGGCCAGTTCTTCGTCGACACCCGCTTCTTCCGCGAAGCCCGGGTGGCGAGCAGTGTCGATCACCCCAACATCGTCAGCATCTACGACTACGGGCAGACCGACAAAGGCGAGCCCTACTTGGTGATGGAGTACGTCGAGGGGACGCTGCTCTATCAGCTGGTCATTGGCAGTCCGTCGAAGTGCCTGCATCCGCTCCAAGCCGTCGACATCAGCCTGCAAGTGGCCCGCGCCCTCGAGCACGCCCACAATCGCGGTGTTGTACACCGTGACATCAAGCCCGAGAACATCCTGATTACTACCGTGGCTGGGCAGCCGGATTTTGTGAAGGTGCTCGACTTTGGGGTGGCGCGGGTGATTGGGCAGCCGCCGCTGACGCGCGTCGGAGAAGAGATCATCGGTACGCCGGAGTTTATTGCCCCGGAGATGATGTCTGCCTCGGGAGAGCTGTCGCCGTCGGTGGACTTGTATGCGCTGGGGATCATGCTCCACGATACGGTCGTCGGTGAGCCTCCGTGGCGAGGCGACATCAAAGAGATCCTGCATGGGCACATGAATGTGGTGCCCCCGCGACTGTCGGAGCGGCGGCGCAACGCTGCGATTCCGCGCGAGCTGGATGAGCTGACGGCGCAGCTGCTTGAGAAGAATCCGGCGCGGCGACCGACGGCGACCGAGACTGTCGAGAGTCTGACTCGGATTCGCGCGCTGATGCCAAGTCGGTCGGTGCAGCTACTGCGTGGGGAGCAGGCGGGGACAGCGCCGATGGCTGGAGAGTCGGTGCTGGCCGGCAAAGAGACGGTCGTTCTGCCCGCGAAGCCGAGCGGTGAGCCAAAGCCCGGACAAGAGACGGTCATCTTGCCTCGGCCCGAGAGCAATGCAGCGGCACGCCAAGCTGAAATCGAAGCGATCGATGCCGAGATCGTGACTTTTTTGGCGCGGCTGGCCGGGCTTGTGGAAGGGCTTGGGCAGAAGCTGTGGCTCGATACGTGGCCGGAAAAGGCGCAGCTGCTGCGTGAGCTGCTGGCGGGAAACAGCAAGGCGCAGGAAAAGCGGCAGCATCGCGTCAAGCTTCTGACGGAGCAGGTTCAGCTTCAGCAGTCGCGGCTTCAAGAACATCGCAGTGAGCTGCGGCAGCAAATTCTGGCGCTGAGCGAGCGGCTACAGCTTGAGACGGAGCTTCCTGATCTGGAGCGCCACCGGGTGCGACGAGCGATCGAGGACAAAGAGCGGCTGCTGGCGCAGGTGTTGTTTTCGGCGCCGACCTCTCCCGAGCCTGAGCTGTATCGACTGCGTCGTGAGCTGCGCGAGCTGACCGAGCAGGCCCGGGCCGGCTGGCCGCAGCTGGCGCGACTGGTCATTGCCGATCCGCGCACCGACAAGCTGAGTGAACGGGCGACGATCGAGCTGGTCCTAGAGCAGCTGTCGGCGGCGCAAGCGATGCAGGCGCTGCTCCACCGGCAGGGCGCTGCGATTTAGGTTCTTGATTCGGGGTGTTCGTCGAAGTAGGCGCGGCGGCTCTCGCGTGAGATCTCGACTTCGACGGGGGCGCTACCGAGCTTGGCCTGGCAGCCGAGGCGCGAGCTGGCCCGTACGTCGAAGGCCTTGTCGAGGATGTCCTCTTCGCGATCTTTTTGGGCGCTCAGCGACGATAAGCCACTGCGTACGTAGACGTGACAGGTCGAGCAGGCACAGACGCCGCCGCAGGCATAGCCGACTTGGGCGTGGCTGCGCTTGGCTGCGTCGAGGATGCTGGTGCCCGCCGGGACATCGATGCTCTTCGGGACCCCGTCGGGGCCAAGGTCGTTTAGGAAGGTGACGGTGGGCATGATCTTACTCGGAGAGAGGGACCGTCTTGGGAACGGCGTGTTCGTCGAAATGGACCGCTTGTTCCAGGCTGCCGACTGACTTGCCAGCGACGGCGCGGTGAAGCCCGGCGTTCATTCGTCGCTGCGCAAACTCCTTGCTGATGCCATCAAGCGCGGTGATGCAGTCGGCGATCAGGCGATGCTCGACGCCGTTCTTGGCTGCGACGAGCGCCGCTTTGGCCTCCAGGATCGGCTGTAGCTCGTCTTCGCTGAGCAGCTGTCCGTCCTGCGTGAGCGCCACGGCGAGTGCCTGCAAGATGCGCTCTGCCTCGACACGCTGCTCCAGGAGTGCTCGCTTGCGCAGATCTCCCTCGGCATGCTCGAAGCTCTCGACGAGCATTTTTTCAATCTGTTCCTCGCTGAGTCCATACGACGGCTTGACGGCAATGTGCGCCGCCCGTCCCGAGGTCAGCTCGCGCGCACCGACCTGCAGCAGGCCGTTTTCGTCGATGAGGAACATCACCTCGAGCCGCGCCATGCCGGCGGCCATCTTAGGAATGCCGGTCAGCGCAAAGCGGGCGAGGCTGCGACACTCGCTGGCCGTCTCGCGCTCACCCTGAACCACATGTAAGTCGAAGCCGGTCTGTCCGTCGGCATAGGTCGTGAAAACCTGCTTGGCGCCCGTTGGAACTCGGCTGTTGCGGGGGATGATTTTCTCGACGATGCCGCCCATTAGCTCCAGCCCTAGCGACAGCGGCGTTACGTCAATGAGCAGCGCGTCCTGACGCTCACTCGACAGGATATCGGCCTGCACGGCGGCTCCGAGCGCCACCACCTGCTCGGGATCGAGATCGCACAGCGGCGTCTGCCCGAACAGCTCAGCGACGAAGCGACGGACCTCTGGCACCCGCGTGGCACCACCGACGAGGATCACCCCGGTTAGCTCTTTGGCGGTCAGCTCCGCATCCTTCAGAGCGCGACGACACGGACCGGCGGTGCGCTGCAAGATCGGCTGGATCGCCGTCGCCAGGTCCTGTCGTGACACGGTAACCGTCGCACCTTCCCACTCGACGTGGGTGGACTCATCGACAGTAAGCTGGTGCTTGGTCGCCCGCGCGACATCGAGCAGCTTGCGCGAGCGCCCTGGGTCGCGTGACACCTGCTCGGCCAGCTTCTGGCCAGCCGGATGTCGTGCGAGCACCAGCTCAGCCAGCGCGAGATCCATGTCATCGCCCCCGAGTGCGGTGTCGCCACAGGTCGCCATCACCGTGAAGATGCCGTCGCACAAGTCCAAGATCGAGACATCGAAGGTGCCGCCGCCGAGGTCGTAGACCGCAAACTTGCCTTCGCGCTTTTTGTCCAGTCCATACGCCAGCGCCGCCGCCGTCGGTTCATTGAGCAGCCGCAGCACCTGCAGTCCCGCCAGTCGCCCCGCGTCCTTGGTTGCTTGACGCTGGGCGTCATCGAAGTACGCGGGCACGGTAATCACCGCCCCTTCCAGCTCACCGCCGAGCTGCTCTTCGGCCCGGGCCCGCAGGACGCGCAAGATCTCGGCGCTGACCTCGATCGGAGTGACCGCCCGCAGCCCGCCCGACCCAGCGACCAGCAAGCGCACCACACTGTCAGAAAACTGCGTCGGATCAGCAAAGCGATACTGTCCGAAGCGCTGCGCGGTGCCATCTTTGGCGATGTCTGCCGGGCCACGACCCATGAAGCGCTTCACCGAGGCGATGGTGTCGTGTGGCGCCTCGGAGGCACTGTGCTTGGCATCACGCCCGACCTGTGGCGCACCGCTGGCACGATAGCGAACCACCGACGGCAGCAGCGCTTGGCCTTGCTCATCAAGCAGACACGTTGGCTCGGCATCGCGCACCACCGCAACCAGCGAGTTGGTGGTCCCGAGGTCGATTCCGACGACGCGGCCTCTGCAGGCTTCCTTGGCCCTGGACTCGCCGGGCTCGGCAATTTGAAACAGGCTCATGAATTCACTCTTCAGACAGTCTTCCAGACAGGGGTAGTAGGGGCGCGTGAGCGACGACAGCTTATAACACGGCAGTCGCGCCAGCTTGGGCTTCTTCGTGCTCGGCGATGTCGTCGGCAAAGCGCTGATAATAGCGCTGCACAAAGCACAGCTTGGTCAGCTCTGCGAGGGCCGTTGGGTCCTGCTGTTCCAGTCGCGCAAAGCCCGCCGCCAGCTGCGTACCGATTTGCTGCCGCTCTGCATCAATGCGCGACTTGATCGCTTGCAGCCGCGCCACGTCTTCCTCGACCCGCGCATCGGCCAGCTCTTCGCGCAGCTCCAAGATCTCGCCGAGAAACGCCGGATCGAGCGCTGGCTTGTTCGACTCATCACGGACATCGACACCATGTAGGCGCAGCACATACTCGGCGCGCTTTCCGTCGCTGCGCAGGGTCCGATAGGCCTCATTTAGCTCAGTCGCACGCTGGAGCACCTGAGCCCGCTCGCTCACCGGTGCCCGGCTGAAGCGGTCGGGATGCCAGTGTCGTGACTTTTCGCGGTATCGCCGCTCCAGCTCAGCCGGATCGATCGCAAACCGCTCCGGCAAGTCGAGCAGCGCAAAGTACGACTTAGAACTGGACGCTCTCACCGCAGCCACAGCTTCCCTTGGTGTTGGGGTTCTGGAACTTGAAGCCGTAGCCCATCATGCTCGTCACGAAGTCGAGCTCGGTGCCGTTTAGGTAAACCAAGCTCTTGGGGTCGACAAAGATGCGCACCCCTTCCGAGAACTCGAACACCTTGTCGGTGCTGCGTGGCGCGTCGTCGGCCCACTCGAACAGATACGAAAAGCCGGTGCAGCCGCCGCCACGGATGCCGATCCGCAGTCCTTGCGCGACCTTGCCCTCAGCGGCGCGCTTTTCAAGGAGGCGCTTCACTTCAGCGACGGCCTTGTTGGTTGCCTGGATGACCATCGTCAGCTCGCTTTCTCCGCCTGGGGCCCACCCTTTTTGCGACGGTAATCGGCGATCGCCGCCTTGATGGCATCCTCTGCCAGCACCGAGCAGTGGATCTTGACCGGCGGCAGGTTCAGCTCATCGGCGATCGACGAGTTTTGAATCTTTTCGGCATCATCAATCGACATGCCCTTGACCCACTCGGTGACCAGCGACGAGCTGGCAATCGCCGAGCCACAGCCAAAGGTCTTAAAGCGCGCGTCCTGAATCACTCCGCCGTCGTCGATCTTCAGCTGGAGCTTCATCACGTCGCCACACGCCGGGGCACCGACGAGGCCAGTGCCCACGTCGGGATCGTTCTTGTCGAAGCTGCCGACGTTGCGGGGGTTTTCGTAGTGGTCAATGACCTTGTTGGAATAAGCCATGGTGGTTTCTCTCTGTTTCTGTCGGGCGACCTAGTGGGCCGCGCTCCATTCGATGCTCTTGAGGTCGACGCCTTCTTGGACCATCTCCCACAGCGGCGACATCTCGCGCAGGCGCTGCACCTTGTCGGCGGTGAGCTTGACCACGAAGTCAACTTCCTCCTCGGTGGTAAAGCGTCCGAGTCCATAGCGAATCGAGGTGTGGGCCAGCTCCTCGCCGATGCCGAGCGCGCGCAGCACATACGACGGCTCCAGCGACGCGGACGTGCAGGCCGAGCCCGACGACACCGCCACGTCTTTGAGCGCCATCAACAGACCCTCACCCTCGACGTACGCAAAGCTCAGGTTGGCGTTCCCGGGCAGTCGGTGTGTGGCCGAGCCATTGCGAAACACGTGTGGCAGCGCCTGCATGAGGCGGCTCTCCAGACGATCGCGCAGCTTTGCAATCCGTGCCGACTCGACGGCCATGTCCTGCATCGCCACCTCGCAGGCCTTGCCGAATCCGACGATGCCCGGAACATTCAGCGTTCCCGAGCGAAGCCCGCGCTCATGGCCGCCACCGTCGATCTGTGCTTCCAGTCGAACCCGTGGCTTGCGACGGACATACAGGGCGCCGACTCCCTTTGGACCATAGATTTTGTGCGCGGTCAGCGACACCAGATCTGCTTGCACGTCGCTGACATCGAACGGAATCTTGCCAATCCCCTGCACCGCGTCGCTGTGCAGCAGAGCGCCGCGCTCTTTGACGATCTGGCCAATCTCTTTGAGAGGCTGAATCGTGCCGATTTCATTGTTGGCGAGCATCACCGAGACAAGGATGGTGCGGTCGGTCATCGCCGCTCGGACCGCTTCGGGACGAACCTGACCATCGGCCTCGACGGGAAGATACGTCACCTCGAAGCCTTCCAGCTCCAGCCGCTTGCAGGTATCCAGCACCGACTTGTGCTCGATCTGCGTCGTGATGATGTGGTTGCCGCGATCTTTGTAAAAGTGCGCCGCACCTTTGAGCGCGAGGTTGTTGGACTCCGTTGCGCCAGAGGTAAAGACCAGCTCTTTCCCCGAGGCGCCGATCAGCTTGCCGATCTGCTCGCGGGCATCGTCAACGGCTTTTTCAGCCGTCCAGCCAAAGGAGTGGTTGCGACTGGCGGCGTTGCCAAAGCTGGTCGTGAAGTAGGGCAGCATCGCCTCGAGCACGCGCGGGTCCACGGGCGTCGTCGAGTGGTAGTCCATAAAGATCGGGAGCTTAAGTGCCATGTTTCGTCCTTTAACTAACGTGAACCCCGGCGACCATCAGTGGCTGGGGTCCGTCGTGGCCATGGATGCGGCAGCCACCACACTCACTGGCGGGAACTTCGGGGCTACAGACCTTGCAGCCGTCGAGATAGCTCAGTCCGGCTTGCAGGTCTTGCTCTAGCCGACGCAGCTTTTCCATCTGTTCGCGTGTCTCACGCAGCTTCTGGTCCAGCAGCGAGCGCAGCTTGGTCATCGCCTCGGCACCGACGCGCTGCTCTTCCAGGTCGCGCAGCAGCTGCGAGATCTCCCCGAGCGAGACATCGGCCTCTTGCAGCCGACCAATCCACTGCACCCGCTCGATCGCGCTCGGCGAGTACAGCCGAAACCCCCCGCGCGAGCGAATCACTGGCTTTAGCAGACCCAGCTCTTCGTACAAGTGCAGGGCCCGCGTCGTCTTGTGGCAAAGCTCGGCGAGCTGGCCGATCCGCAAGAGCTTGTCCTGCCGGGGCTGCCCGCTGTCGCTTTCGCCTTCCACTGGAGCTGTTGGGTCCTTGGTCTGCAACTCTAACCTTTACGTGCACGTGAGATTTGCCACGTAGTATCAGATGCCACTTTCGGACCGTCAAGCGCAAAATCTATCGTGTACGTAAGGGTTCGAGTCTGGGCCGCTGCGATAACTTATATATTGCTTATATAAAGCGGCGTGCAGCGGGACCGGATCAGCTTTTTCGACGGGAATCGGGGTTTTTGCTAGAGTACCGCTCACTTTCAGCGAGGAGCCTTAAGTTGTCCCAGAACCACTGTCGACGTGCTCCGTGGCTTGCGGCCTTGGCGATGCTGGTCGGTCTGTCGGCCTGTACCTACACCCGCGAGCCCGAGGATCTGCGCGGCCAAGATGTGCGGATGGTGCTCGTGCATACCTCGGATGTGCACTCGCGGCTGCTTCCGTACCAGTACGCGCCGAACCTACCGGATCGG
Organism: Myxococcales bacterium; assembly: GCA_016794465.1. GTDB lineage: Bacteria > Myxococcota_A > Polyangia > Palsa-1104 > JAEUJZ01 > JAEUKA01. The sequence goes on from JAEUKA010000001.1 coordinate 21,781, forward strand.
AACCTGGGGCTGAACGTGCTGCCGGGCATCTGTACCGAAGACCGGGTCTGTAGCTCGGACTTTTCGCGGCAGTGCTCGTCGAGCAGCGACTGTACGTCGTTTCCGACCGCTTCGGTGGGTGGGATTGCCCGGATGGCGACGGTGGTCAAGCGAGAGCGGGCGCGGGCGCCGCGATCTTTGCACCTCGACTCTGGCGATATGTTTCAGGGCGCGCCGGTGTTCAATCTCTATAACGGAGAGCTGGAGGTGCGCTCGATGGGCCTGCTTGGGGTGCAGGGCATGGCGCTCGGCAACCACGAGTTTGACAAAGGCGCGGTGATGCTGGGCCTACAGCTGATGAACCACGGGCCGAACTTTCCGATCCTCGCCGCCAACTACGAGTGGTCTGACCCCGAGGACCAGCGCGCCCCGAAGCTCGGTCGCTTCATCCAGCCGATGGCGGTCTATAACGTCCGTGGCATCAAGGTCGGGGTGATTGGGCTCGGCAACGTGTCGTCGCTCAATAGCTCGGTGGAGGGGGACAACTCGCTCGGTCTGCGCTCGCGCGATGCCAAGCAGGCGGTGTCGGATCTGGTGCGGGTGCTGCGGCCTCAGGTTGATCTGATGGTGGTGGTCAGTCACATGGGCCCCGATGATGATGCGGCGGTGGCGCGCGAAGTCTCCGAGGACTCTGGCGAGGCCACGACGAGCAGCGATCCCAACAGCGCCGCCGTTGACTTGAACGGCATTGATGTCGTCCTGGGTGGGCACCTGCACACCGTCTACTACCCGCCGGTGGACATCTCGCACTACGACAAGACCGGCAACTACCAAGGCCACACGATCATCGTCAACAGCGGCGCCTTCGCGAAGTTTATTGGCTCGCTCGACATGGTGGTTCACATCGGGGACCCCGACTCGCCCGATCCGCTCTTGCGACGCAGCTTCGTCAAGAGCTACACGTTCGATGTTCTTCCCGTCGGAGAGCGGCCATGGCAGCAGGGCGATCCGACCGACCCGTGTGCGCCGTCGATTCGCTGTGATCCGCCGCATCCGTCGAACCCGAAGGTGACGTGTCCGTATCGCGGGACGATGCCGCCGCCTCGGCCAAATGTCATCTGCACCCCACCCGACGGGGATATGGCGCGCCTTCTGGAGCCGTATGAGATTCGCATGAAGCAGCTGCTCAACCTCGGGCAGGTCTATGCGGTGGTGCCTTGTCCGGCGGGCTCGTCGACCTGTCCGAAGGTGCTGCGCAATGATGCCGGCGGTGGTGACTCGCAGCTGGGTAACTTGGTGGCGACCTCGATGCGGCTGCGTCGTCGGGTCGAGGCGGACTTTGCGCTGACCAACTCGCTCGGCATTCGCGCGGACTTCGAGTCAGGACCGCTGACCTTGGAGCAGCTCTACAACGTGTTTCCGTTCGATAACACCATCACGACGCAGTTCTTGTCGGGGGATGAAGTGCTGCAGATGCTTGACTTCGTCGCCGACCGCTCGAGCGAGCGCGGCTGCAAGAGCCAGGTGCAAGTCTCCGGCATCTACTTCACCCTCAACTGCCAAAATCAGCGCTGCGCGTGTCGATCGAACCCCGATCTGTGCGACTGCGCCAAGACCGCCGACTGTCAAAAGTACCGCGAGCAGTGTCCGACCTCGCAGTCGTGCGTCGACCGGCTGGCGGCCAGCACCGCCCAGAAAGCCAAGTGGGTCGGACCGTTTACCGACAAGGTCTACCTGGGCGATGACTGTCGCAACGTCGACGGCACAATCAACCGCGAAAAGTGCAAGCCGCTCGACTGCTTTGCCAGCTACAAGGTCGCGGTCAACGACTTCATCTCTGTCGGTGGATCGGGCTTTGTGGTGCTGAAGCGCAACACCACTCGCTTCAACACCGGCATCAGCTTGCGCGACGCGCTGGCCGACTTCATTCGCACGCTCGGCACCGAGGACCGCTACCGCTGCAAGGAGCCCGCGAAGTGGAGTAACATCAAAGGCCGTGGTCCGACGGGAGACTACGATTACAGCAGTGTGACGTGTCTGCTCCCCGAGGTGTTTGCACACGACGGACGCATCCAACCCCTGGTTCGCTAACAGGAGCCGGCGATGACAAGACACACGATCTGCGGTTTGGGTCTATGGGCTGCGACGCTGGGGCTTGGGTCCGGCTGTGACAATCAGCTGGCGGGTGAACACCGTCTGACCAGCCTGCGCATGCTGCTGCGGAGTCCGACGGAGAGTGAGCTGGGCTCGCCCTCGAACACGATCAATCCGGCGACGCTGAAGTTCGATGTCGAGGCGCTGGACGAAAAGGGCAAGCTAATGGCGGTCGATGCCAGCCTCTCGGCGTACATCATCGCCGGTGGCAGTCGCTTGTCGCTGGTTGACCCTTGCTCAAGCATGACCCCGACGGGGGACCCCGCGATTTTGAAGAGCATTGGCATGCGCGGTGGCAAGGTAACCGGCGAGCAGGTGCCGCTCAATATGCCGGCGGTGTTTGGGCGCATCGCCATCAACCTGGAAGATCCGCAGAGCCAAGCGCTCGGCTCGACGCCGCCGATCTACTTTGCGAATCCGACGATTGCGCGGCTGATGAAGCCACTCGATCTGACGGCGGGCAACGCGTCGTTCTGTAGCCCGTATCTGTCGCGGCAAGTGATAGTGGACTCGACGGCAACCCCGGCGGGCAAGCTGATCGTGTCGTCGCTGTTCCAGAGTGGCCTGGCGGTCAGCGATACCTCGTCGCCGGACTACGGCAGCATGTACATCTTTACGTTCTCGCAGCCGTCGTCGCAGATTCAGATTGGCACGGTGCTGGAGCGGATGTCGGGCGCGATTGCCAAGTTCAACGGCATGACGCAGCTGGGCAATCCGGTGCTGGTGCCGGCGGGGATGTTCCGTCCCGATCTGGTGCCAGCGCCGGTCGAGCTGGACGCGGGGCATCTTCCGAAAGGAGGGCCGACCTCGGCGAACAACCAGTGGCTGACCAAGTACATCGCGGCCCCGGTGAAAGTCACCGGCATCGTCTGCGAGGTCACCCTGGACGAAACCCGCAGCAGCAACTGGATCAAGTACAACACGGTGGCGATAAACCAAGTGGACAACGACCCCAAGAGCAACACCGGCTGTGGCGGCGTCAATCTCTCGTTCCCTGTCGGCCTTGGCGAGCGCTTCAATGTGCAGCTGCCCGGGAAAGGCTTCGGAGGCTTCGATCCTCTTGAGTACGCCGGGCAAGAGGCAACGTTTGTGGGGATGCTCCAGAACGGCGCGAGCAAGAGCGGCAAGACGCTGTTCTGGACGGCGGTGGTGCGGCGAACCTCGGATGTGTGCCTCAAGCCGCGCGCAGAGTGTCCGTAACCACCCAGGGCTCCGCGATTCGCTGGGCCGGTTCAATATTAGTCGTAGGATAGGACTAATATTGACGGTAGATGTGGTTGTGACGCTGCTGGGGTTTCTAGCCTGGCTTGCGGAACACCACCAGCAGCCCTTTGATGTCTTGCCCGCCCTGCTGTCGAAGTACCGCGCTCGTGATGGTCAGCTCGACGAGGTTGTGCTCGGTAGCCAGCTTTTGCAGATAGCTCGCAGCGTGGGCATAGCGCCGTGACGGCTGCAGGACATACGCGCGCTCGGTGGGGTTTTCTTCGACGGTAAATGCGAACAGTCCACCGGGTCGTAGGGCACGGGTCGCAGCACGATACAGAGGCGCCAGGTCCCCGATATAAACCAGCACATCGGCGGCCAGGACTGCATCATAACGGGCGCTGTGTTTCGCCAGAGCCTCGACGACATCTGCCTGCTCGAGCTGGTCGTAGATCTGGCGCCGAGCCGCTTCCGCAAGCATGTTCCGCGACAGATCGACGCCGTGCAGCGTGGACGCATGCGGACGCAGCAGCTGACCGAGCAGCCCGGTGCCACAGCCAAGATCGATCATCTCACCCGGCGACGCAGCGAGGTGTGGATGGATGGCTTCGAGCAGCAGCTGCGGCGTGCAGTACTTGAGCTTGCCGACCAGATGTTGCTCGAAGTTGCTGGCGTAGGCGTCGAACAGCTGGGTGACATACTCTGCCGGTGCCGTCGCTGGAGACTCGACCTGGCCGACCCGATTGCGCAGCGCGGCCAAGAAATACTCCGCTTCGGACCAGCCCGGCTGTCGTCGCAGCGCTTCTTGATAAGCCTGCTCCGCAGCCGCCAGCTCGCCGGTTCGTTCGAGCGTGGCGCCCAAGTGGATGCAGATCCGCGCGCTCTTGGGCTCCAGCGTGGTGGCCTTCCGATAGGCCGCTGCTGCCGCCGCATAGTCTTTGAGCTCCCGCAGCACATTGCCGAAGTTTTCATACAGCAGGGCCGACTGCGGATGGATCGTCAGCGCTTGTCGATAACACTCCGCCGCGTCTTCATAGCGTCGTAGCCGCTGGAGGATGTTGCCCAGGCTGTTGTTGGTCGCAAGATGTCGTGGGTCGATGCGCAGCGCATGCTGGGCTTGGGCCAGCGCCTCGGGCAGTGCACCGCGTGCAGCCAGCAAGTCGGCCAGGTTCGCATGCGCATCCATCAGCCGTGGATTGATGAGCAGCGCAGTCCGAAACGACGCCAGCGCTTCATCACTGCGACCCAGTCCGCGCTGCGTCATCCCCAGGTGGTTGTGAAGCTCGGGCATCCGGGGATAGCCATTGCGTGCGCGGAGGAGCAGACCGAGCGCCTTTTCGAGAGAGCCTTGCTGAAGAGCCAAGACCCCCAACATGTGCAGGGCATCGGCGTTGTTTGGTTGGAGCGCGAGCACCTTGCGGTAGTGGCCGTCTGCTTCGACGAACCGCCCCGACTGATGGAGTGCAATGCCTTGCTGGAGATGTTTCCTAACCCTCGGATCTGCCATCGGATGTAACTGATAAGGATACGCGACCTACTTGGCCGCTGGCAATCCGAGGTCGCCGTCTAGAAGAAGCCGCCGATGCCGACGTTGATGATGAAGCCGGCACTCGGACCCATCGCAGGAACGGTGTTGCCGTATTCGTCGGTGAGCGTTCCCTCCGTCGAGTTGGCGGTGCCAAGCTCACCCACTTTGCGGAAGCGGCCTTGGCCACGAACGTCGAAGTTGAAGGCGAAGTGTGGCCCGAGTCGCCACTCGAAGCCGACGCCGCCTTGCACTTCCCCAAACAAGTGCGACTCATACGCCACTGCGTCGAACGCATAGAGTCGCGAGTAGACCAGCCCACCGGCTCCGACAAGGTAGGGCGAAAACAGCCACAGCGGATTGCCGAGGTGAACGCGCATTCCCAGGGTCATCGGCACATCGAAGCGCTCGTACTGGTAGTCGTTTAGATACAGGTCTTCCTGCGAGATCCGCTGATACTGAAGGCCCATCTCGAGGGTGATCCGACGGTGAACACGGAACAGCAGATCGACGCCGCCGCCACCGGTGCTGTAGCTACCAAACGAGCCGTAGTTGCCATACCCGCCAAAGCGAGCCGCGAGGCCAAACTGGGGACGGAAGCGATCTCCGTACACCAGCGACCGGCCAGTCGGCAGTGGCGTCTGCTGATACACGGGAGCGGGCTGATACACCGGAGCGGGCTGATACACGGGAGCCGGTTGATAGACCGGGGCGGGCTGCGGCTGGTACGGCTGGGGCTGGTATGGCTGCGGCGGGGGCGGCTGATACGGCTGACCGTACCCGACGGGCGGTGGAGCATAGTAGCCCTCTGGCGGGGGCTGACTGTTGGGATCGGGATAGACCTGGGCCGCCGCGAGGCCTGGGAGTCCGAGGGCAATGGTTCCTGTCAACAAACCAAGCAGCTGTGTCCGTGTCATGGCTGGCGTCCTTTCGATGCGCTCGCTCGCTCGGGTGTTGAACCGGCAAGCCTCGTGGGAAGTGAAGGTCGTGTTTGCCGCAGATCGTAGCAGTACTTATGCCAGTGGTCGTTGCCGTCAGAAATACCCGTGAACTTTCGAGTGTCCGGCACGCACAGCCGCCGACTTGGCCGATAGCGCAGTCTTTTTGTCCGCTGACCGGGTGGGAACTGGAATCGGTGGGAAGTGGGCTGTGTAATCAACGGTTCACGGAGCGGGCCGGAGCGTGAACCTGCGTACTCATGTTCGGTCGAGACGCTACTGCTTGTCGTCGATGCCGGGGAGATCTTCGATGTTGGGCTGCAGCACGATCTCGATGCGGCGGTTCTGGCGCTTGCCGTCGTCGGTGTCGTTCGAGCCCACCGGCAGCACATCGGCATAGCCAGCGGCTGACAGCCGACGCGCATCCATCCCTTCCTTGATCATCAGATCGAGCACCGTGAGCGCTCGCTGCGATGACAGCTCCCAGTTGGACTTGAAGCGCGAGTTCTTGCCCGTCGGGACGTTGTCGGTGTGGCCGGCGACCTGGAACTTGCGACCCTCGATGCTGCCGAGGATGCGCGTCACCTGGGCGATGGCGTCCTGGCCTTCCTTCTTCAGCTCGGTCTTGCCGGGGTCAAACAGGATGTTGTCGGGCAGCTTGACCAGCATCTGGCCGTTGCGGACCTCGACCTGCAGCTTGCCCGCGTCCATCATCGCCTTGAACTTGGCGAGCAGGTCGCGGAAGGCCTTGCTGCGCTTGTCGGCGGCGGCCTTGGCGCGCTCCAGGTCTTCCAGCGTCGCACTCAGCTTGGCCATGCGCTCGAGCAGGTCGGCCTTGTCCTTGCCGAGCTTGCCCATGCTGTCCTTCAAGTTGTCGATGGTGCGCTGCAGGTCGGCCTTTTCCTTCTTTAGGTCGGCGATGTCCTGCTCCAGCTTGGTCCGCTGCTTTTCCAGGTCGGTGACCTTGGTCTGCAGGTCCGCGTTCTCGCGCAGCTTCTGTTCCCACTGCTCCTTGGGAATGCCACAGCCGGCGGCAAAACTCAGAAGCAGGACAAACGGCAGTGCTCTTCTCATCGGTACTACTCCGCATCATCTAAGGAGGAGGCCCACAGAGCGCGGAGGTGCGACTCCTGGGCGAAGGGACTCGCTACATCCTAACCTCAATCGGCCCGCGCTGAAAACGGCTGTCTGGCTGGCGACTCCAGCGGGGATTTTGTAGGCGTGGCCAAACAACGTGGGGTAAAACGCGGCCATGGTCGCTGCTCCGCTTCGCTTGGTGGTTCGATGTGCGCGCCAAACGCTTCCCTTCTGGGTGGGGAGCGCGGCGCTGGTCTTCAGCTTTTCCTGCAATCACCGCGAGCGACCCGATGGCGGCGTGTACGACGATGGACGAGTCGATCTGCGGCCCGCGCGCGATCTTTCGGTGATGGTCGATGCCGGCGACTCGGACCTGGGCGAATCTGCCGACTTGTCGCTGTCCACCGACCTGCCGATGTCTACCGATCTGGCGGGCCCTCGGGACTTTGCGGTGCCCATCGATCTGTCACTGCCACCCGACCTGTCGGTGCCACGAGACTTTGCAGTGCCACCCGATCTGTCTGTGCCGCCCGACCTCAGTCGACCGGGCGACATGGCGACGCGACCTCCGTGCAAGCGCGGTACTGGCTGGGCCGCTTTCCGCTTTCACTACGCAGGCAGCACATCCGCCAGCATCGACGCGCTGGGACTTCCCGATACCAGCAACTTCGAGGCTGTCCCCGCTCGACCGACCAGCTTCACCGACGCACTTCACGGCGGCGGCATCGAGATCGGCGGCGGCAACTGGATTCTGATCCGCTTTAGCGTCGTCGGCTTGACCAGCATTCGCGGCGCGACCCTGTCGGTCTACGGACGGTCCTACAACACCACCGCGAGCGGCAGCTTCGACGCCTGGTCGCCGATCTACAGCAGCATCAAGTCGCCGACCAACTCGATCTCGAATGCCTGGCCGTACACCTGGACCAGCGTTGATTACACGGCAAACGTACGGGTTGGTGATCCGCCCGGCCTGACGGGAATTCGGCTCTATGCCGGCCCCTCGTCGAACAATCTGGTCATCAATACCGTCGAGCTTTGCATCGATGCTTCCTAAGGATTCGCTCCGCAATCGACCGCCCAGAAAGAGAGCGCTACGCTGGCCCCAGATCACGATGCGTGTCACACCGCGTTTGCCGTTCACACTGGGCTTGCTGATTGGGCTGTCGGTGCCTCTGCATGCCGAGGCCGAGCGACCGAAGCCGCCGCTGCACACACCGAACCACAAGCTGCCGCCGCCGCTTCCCAATCCGCTGCCGCCGCCGCCGTCGGTTCCCAGTCTAAACACTCTGCCACCCGAGCCCGTGCAGACTGGCGGGCTTGCGAATGATCTCGTGCTCCAGCCGGTGCCACTTACACCCAGTCGAGATCGCAAGCAGATTCGGATTGGGGCGCTGATCTGGGCGGCGGGCTATCTGCCGGCGTTTGTTGCGCCGCTGCTGTTGTGGCCACAGGTCGATACGCCGGGCGGCCCGAGTGCGCTCGCCAACTATTCGCTGCTGATTCCGCTGATCGGTCCGTATGTGTCGGCGATTGCCGGGCCTGCGCAGGCGGAAGCGGGCAACGGTCGCGCTGTCCTGTCCTCGTGGAGCGTGCCGTGGCTGCTCACCAGTGGTCTTTTGCAAACGACCGGCTTTGTGTATCTGCTGTCCGGCGCGATTCCTCGGCTGCGTAGCATCGATGCCATCGCGGTCATGCCGACTCCTGCCGGTGTCAACGTCATTGGCCGATTTTGAGGTGTGGGATGCAGATCCTGCTGACTGGTTGTGCGGGTTTTATTGGGAGCCAGCTTGCTCAGCGGCTGCTCTCGCTGGGTTACTCGGTGGTGGGCCTGGATGCGATCGATGAGACGCTCTATTCGGCGGCGCTGCACCGTCAGCAACTGGCGCCGCTTTTGAATCAGCCGAACTTCCGCTTTGTGGAGGGCGACATCCTGTCGATGGAGCTGCTCTCTGCGCTGACAAAAGAGGCATCGGCGGTGATTCATTTGGCGGCGCTCGCGGGAGTCCGTCCGTCTCTCTCCCAGGCCGCTCGGTACCTGCGCTGCAATGTCGAAGGAACCCAGAACGTTCTTCACGCGTGCCAGCAGCACGGAGTTCGGCGGATCGTCTTTGCCTCGTCCAGCTCGGTGTACGGAGCCCACTCGGCGGTGCCATTTCGGGAAGACGACGCCGCAGTTCGACCGGCGTCCCCTTATGCGGCCAGCAAGCGAGCGGGTGAGCTGATCTGCTCCGCCCACGCGGATCTGTATGGCGCATCGATTGCGGCGCTGCGCTTTTTCACCGTCTATGGCCCGCAGCAGCGTCCCGAGATGGCGATTGCCAGCTTTGCGGCGCGAATTCTGCGCGGCGAACCCGTGACCCTGCATGGCAGTGGTGACAGCGCCCGCGACTACACCTACATCGACGACATCATCGACGGCACGGTGGCTGCGCTGCACCGGACTTCTGACTCGCAGCTCGGGTTTCGTGCCTACAACCTCGGGGGCGAGCGGACCGCCACCCTGCGTGAGCTGGTGTCGCTGCTCGAGTCGTCGCTCGGTCGATCAGCGCAGGTGCAGTGGCGGCCCGACCAGCCCGGCGATGTCCCAATCACGTGGGCCTCGCTCGATCGTTCCCGTCACGAGCTGGGCTATGCCCCCAAAGTCGACCTGCCACAAGGCATCGCCCGCTACTGCGCCTGGCTGACCGCGCCAAGACCCACAGCGTAACCGCCACCTCCCGCTTCGTCCGCGCTCCTGTCCACCCCTGCTGTCCACCGGCTCCTCTCCCCGAGGCGGCGCTCGGCTGGGGGAATTCCTAGTTTTTGTGTGATTTCTAGCTTTTAGAAGATTTGCTTATAAAGCATCTATTGATAAATAGACGCTTGATTTGGAATTGTCTTTTGCTGCTTGAATATCACTGTCGGTGGCCCGACCAAAACATCATGGCTACCGACGTGGCAAGTAAGTCAGCACGGAGAATGAAGTTTTCCGTCTGAGAACGTCGACTTCGATCGGCCATCGCACAGTCACTTTCCTGTCGATACATGGTCTTGAATATCCACACTTTGTCTCACTTATTTTGATGGTTATGGAAAATTGTTGGATCGGATCTTGAAGACTGTTTGATATCCTTCTACGCGGTGTTTCCTAATCTGGGCATTGCAAATGTGTTGTAATTGGCGCACTTACGCTACAGGCGTCGCCCTCGTCAGTCCCACCGTGAGTAGCGTGGGGCTGGCAGGCGGTGGCTTGCTGGCGAAGCGCAGGGGAGGGCGCCACTGATGCTGCTTCTGGCTATCACGTTGCTGGCGGGGATGGAGGTTGGGAACGGCTCTCGCTATGGCTACGAGGGGGACGAGTTCGACAACGTTGGGACGTTTGCGTGCCGACGGACTTTGACGGCTCGCTATGGACTGAAGGCGTGGCAGAAGATGCGCAACCATGGCGTTGCTCATCGCACCTTGCCTTGCGGAGAGCGGCTTGGAATCTGTAACCAGCGCACAGGGCTCTGCACGACCGCATATGTGGTTGATCGTGGTCCCTGGGGCGCGCTAAATCGCAAAGGGGAATGGCACGTCCGGACTGGCAAGCTTCTGCCCGGTGAGCACTATCGTGGAGTCCTTGACCTGTTGCCGGGGGTCTATTCAGCGATTGAGCTGCGCGGAATCGAAAAGGTGACGTTCTGGTCGATGCCGGATCAGGGCATGGCGAAGAGCAGTCGTGATCATCGGCTGCCGCCGCTGCGGAGTCTGGGTCCAAGTCCGTATGCGTTCTACCTGGCTCCGAGTCATCGCAGCACGCCGTTCCCACCGCTGCGGAACGTGGATGCACCGGTGATGATGGCTCGGTTGACGGCTCCCAAGCTGCACCGAGTGGGCGAGCTGCCACCGCTGCGTGGTCCAGAGACGCTGGCTGCGGAGTCACCCGTGCTGACCTCTGTGAGCCGGACATTCCCTGTCATTCGACCGCTGCCGCAGACGTTTCCACCGCTTCGGGATGCGCAGGTGCCGATGCCAGAAGTGCTGGTGCAGTCGCGCTTTGGCTCGGGTCGATCGGCGCGGCCGGCGATCATTCCGTCCTCGCGACCACTCCCGGCCAATAGCTAGTTCGTTTAGGAGAAGGACTGCGTTACGGAGTGGTGGTGGTGGTGGCGGGGGCAGCGGCGGGCGCGGTGTAGAGCGAGCCAGGTCCGCTCGGGTCCTTGCTGCGCACCAGCTTGCCGCTCTTGACGAGGTTGGTGAGGTTGTTGTCCGACTTGCCACCCCGGTTCGAGGCCTCCCAGTGCTTGCGGATCTGCTCGGTGGTGACGCTGCCCTTCTCCTTGACGAAGCGGAGGATCAGCTCGTCTCCGGTGATCTCGAAGGAGCCACGGCGCTTGCCCGGAGCCTTGGGAGCCGCAACCTTGGGAGCCTTGGGAGCCTTCGGTGCTTTGGGAGCCTTCGGAGCCTTGGGAGCCGCAGCCTTCGGAGCCTTCTTGGGAGCCGCAGCCTTGGGAGCCTTGGGAGCCTTGGGAGCCTTCGGAGCCTTCGGAGCCGCAGCGGCCTTCTTGCCCGCAGTCTTGCGACCATGCGTGGCAGTGGCCGTCGTCTTGGCGCCCTTCTTCGGGCCCCGCTTCTTGCCGCCCGGATCTTTGAGCAAGCGCTCTAGTCCGTACATCCGGAAGGTGTTTTCGATCTCATCGAGAGCACGGACGTGCTCCTTCCGAATCGTCGTGAGCTGCTTGATGAGGTCTTGAAGTTCGTTCGAGGTACTACGCTTCTTCATGGTGATTCCTTGGTTTCTGTCTCAGTAGTTAGTGATGCAAGCAGGGCGAAAGGTACATGAGCACTACCGGGCGTACAAGAGTCAATCGCGGCAGAATCGCAATTGACCGGATCCCTTTGCTCTCTGCTCCGGTTTTCCGACGGGAAATCTTCGTTCCTAACCGTGCTTGGGAGTGTCTTCTACAGCCACAAGGGAGGGCGATTTGGGGGTCTTAGGAGGTCTTAGGGGGGACTCCTTGCGCCGCTCTGTTCGCAGCAGACTTGGCGGCAGACTTGGCGGCAGACTTGGCGGCAGACTTGGCGGCTTCTGACCTGCGGACAGCTGGGCGCGGCTGGATTGGGAAGCGAAACGCTCGATTTGGCTGAGCTCGCTTGATATAGTCGACGCGGTTTTTGAAACGCTTAGATCCGCTACCGTCGTCAAGGAGTCGCCATGTCGCTTGTTCCAAGTCGCCGCAGGGTCATCATCGATGCCGTGGGGCGAGGCGTTGTGGGTGGGTTGTTGCTGCTGGGCGCCTGTAGTCCAGAGCGACTCGGGGTGGATGAGGACCGCCGGGGGGATGGTGGAGAGTCCACAGCGGATATGTCGATGGTGCCGAGCACGCCGTGTAGCGCCACCGAGCCTTGTCCTTCCGGCTGGCTCTGTCACGTGGGGAAGTGCGTTCCCGATCGCGGCCCGTGCTGCTCGGACAATGACTGTCAGAACGACACCCGCTGCTCGGTGCAGGTCGGTGATGGCGGCAGCTGCGGCATCTGTCTGGACTGGAAAGACGGCGAGTCCGATGCGATGTGCAAGGGCAACGGCTTTTCGGCCACCGAGTTCAAAGCGCCGGTCGATCACTGCCAGTGGCCCGCCAAGGGGGCACCGGCTCCGACTGCGCGGGATGTGGTGATGACGCCGCTGGTGATTGATCTGGATGGCGATGCGGCGCCCGAGATTGTGTTCGCACCACAGAACAGCGCTGGCCCGAGTCGGCTGGTGGTGATGTCGGGCAAGGACTGCTCTGTTCGATACGATGTGGCGGCCAACTTGCAGGGCTTCTCGCAGCTGGCCGCTGCCGATCTGGATGGTGACAAGCGTCCCGAGATCGTGGGAATCCTGGCCACGGGAGCCCCCGGCTCTGGTCATCCGGTCGCGGTCTTTGAAGGAACCACCGGCAAGCTGCTGGCGAGCAGCGGAGAGTCGTATTCCCTGTCCGGCGGGGTGGCGTTTGACTGCTCGGGGCCGGCGATTGCGGATCTGGACGGCGATGGCAAGCCCGAGATCATCGTCGGCGGCATGGCGCTGCGCTGGAACAAGGCGACCGGCCAGCTGGTGAAGGTCTTCAATACCCCCGTCACGGGCGCAACCTGGGGCACGCTCACCCTGGTCAACGACATGGACGGCGATGGCAAGCCCGAGATCGTCGCCGGCAACCGCATTTACGATGGACTCACTGGGGCTGACGAGACGCCGACCTCGATGTTGTCACTGACCCAGGGCGGTTACTCCGCGATTGGCGACTTCAACAAGGATGGCAGTCCCGATCTGGTGTTCGTGCAGTCCGCGAGCGGCGATCAAAAGGTCGCAGTCGTGGATGTCAAAGCCGACAAGTTCCTGATGCCGGTGACGACGATTCCCAGCGGCTGGGGTGGACCTCCGACCGTGGCTGACTTCGATGGCGATGGCACGCCGGACTTTGGCACGGCGGGTCCACGCTCGTATTACGTGTTCTCGCTGGACTGTTTGAAGACGCCGAGGCCAGCCAAGTGTCGCGGCTCGCTGCCGGGGGTGCTGTGGAACACCGTGACCAAGGATCAGTCGTCCGGTGGCACCGCTTCTTCGGTGTTCGACTTCAACGGCGATGGCCGCGCCGAGGTCGTCTACCGCGATGAGTGCTGGCTGCGGGTCTACAACGGTCCCGATGGCAAGACCGTGTTTGCGCGACCGATCACGTCCGGCACCGCGCTCGAGATGCCGATAGTCGCCGATGTCGACAACGACGGACACGCCGACCTGATCGTTCCCTCCGACTCGATCCAGGGCAACGGCTACTGCGCCGATCAGAACCCGGAGCGCGATACCGGCATGGCCCATACCGGGGTGTCGCAAGGGGTGTTCGTCCTCAAGGACCCGATGAATCGCTGGATGCCTTCGCGGCCACTGTGGAACCAGCACTCCTACCACATCACCAACATCAACGACGACGGCACCATCCCGATTGCCGAGACGCCCAACTGGAGCAGCTACAACAACTATCGGCAGAACATTCAAGGCTCGCTGGTCAAGACGGTGCCGCTGCCGGACACCACCAGTCGCGGCTCGACCTCGCCCGACCAGACGGACTGCAGCAAGCAGTGGAAGCTGTACGCGCAGATCTGCAACCGAGGCGCCGAGCTGGTGGCGGGGATGCTGCCGGGGACGTTCTACCTGAAAGACCCTCGCATCGATCCGAGCAGTGCGGTCTGTGTCGCCTACACCACCGCGCCGATTCAGCCGGGCAAGTGTGAGCTGGTCAGCTGCAGCTGGATGAGTCCACCGCTCGGCTCGGTTGACCTGTGGTTCCGCGCCAACGATGACGGCCAAGGGGCGCGACCGCAGCCGCAGTGTAAAAACGGCAACGACCTCGCCTTCATGCCCGGCTCCCGCTGCACCCAAGGCCCCGGCTAGCAACAAAGCACTGGCGCCGTGAACCAAGAGGGCTCGGAAGGTGTTTGGAGCACTGGCGCGGTGGAAAAAGAGGGCCCGAGCGCTCCTTGAGCACCGGCGCGGGGAGGGAAGACCGCTTAGTACATGCTGGCGCCGGGAGGCGGCTGATTGGTCGAGGGGGGCGCGCTGGTTGGGGGCTTGGCGGGCTGGGCGGCAGCAGCGGCGGCTTCCCAGGCCTTCTTGGCTTCGTCCACCACATCCACCGGCTTGATCTCTCCGGCAAGGATGCGGCGAATGGTCGGGAAGAAGTCGGCGGCGGTCTTCACGGTCAGGCGGAACATCGCCTGCACTTCGTTCGGCTTCACTGCGCCACGCGGATAGATCGGCAGATACAGTCGATACGCGATCAGGCCATGCTGGTGATTGAGGTCGAAGCCCGGGATGGCCAGAGCGTGGTTGAGCCGCGTCAGGGCATCGCTGGCAAGATCGAGCTTGTCGGCGGGAACTTCCATCGGCAGCGCCTGAATAAACTGAATCACGCCGTCCGATTCCTGCCAGCGCATCAGAAGGACGCTGTCCAGCTCGCCCCGCTGCGTTGGGATCTGCACCGTCTGCTCGGCGAGATCGGTCTTGTGCAGGACGCCGTCCTTTTCCAGCAGCTTGACGAGGTCGGGGAAGTTGCCAATCGCGTTCGGATCAGTGGCCATGGGAGACTCTCCTTAGCGGATGTTCACAGAAAGTGACTGTCGGTTGCGGGGGAAGACAGAAGGTGCTGCCACCAAGCGGTGCCCGTAAGGTGGGCCTGCTGTCGTCAGCGCAATGACCGCGCTGTGGGGATGGTACCGCGTTTTAGGGATCGATGGAATGGGGTTGGTACTTACCAACCAGACAGCAGCTTCTTGGCGCCACTGGCGATGGCTCCGCCGACGTTCTTGGCGCCATCCCAGGCAGCGCCAGCGGCTTTGCCGACTCCAGAGGCGATGCTCTTGCCGGCAGTGCCGATGCCTTGCACCACGGACTTGCCGGTGTCCCAGGCGCCCTTGCCCAGTGCCATCGCGCCGGAGCCGATGCCCTTGGCCACCGAGCCGACTGCGTCAGCGCCGCCCTTGAGGATGCTGCCGGCGCCGCCCACCAGGCCCTTGCCGATGGTGCCCAGGCCAGCCAGCGGTGAGCCAGTGAAGATCTGTCCCGCGCCCTGGATGAGCGAGCCGCCGCCCTGCTTGAGGCCGTCCCAGGCTGCGCCAGCGCCTCTGCCGATGCCGGACAGGGCGCTGTTCGCTGCGTTGCCGATCCCGGCGCCAGCCTCGCCGATCGCTTTGCCGGTGCCGCCCACAGCTTGGAGCAGTCCGTTGCCGATCCCGTTGCCCGTATCGTAATTGGCCAGCGCGCCGGACTTGTCCGCAAGCCACTCGGCGGCGCCGGTCCCCAGGTGCGCAAGACCTTTGGCACCGCCCAGCAAGCCGCGTCCGACTCCGCCAATCACATCTTCGGCCCCACCGAGCAGGCCTTTGCCGGCGTTCCACAGACCCGAGCCGAGTCCCTTGGCACCTTCCCAGGCACCCGAAGCGACTCCACCAATGGCTTGACCGGCGCCTGAGAGCAGCCCACCGGCACCGCTCATGAGCCCTTTGCCCATGCCGCCGAGGCCGCTCAGGATGTTGCCCGACATCATCTGCTTGAAGCCGCCGACCAGCTCCGAGCCGCCCTTTTTGGCGCCATCCCACGCGGTGCTCATGCCGCCGGTGATGCCGTGCATGGCGCTCATGAAGCCGTTCTTCAGACCGGCGCCGATGTCCTTCATGCCGGTCATGATGCCGCCGCCCGCCTTGGCGATGCCGGTGACTACACCTTCAATCGGGCCACCTAGGCCATTGCCGAGAAGCTGACGGAGTCCCTCAAAGAAGTGGCGGTCGCCCTGGGCATCTTTTTCGTGGTGCGTGACGGAGTCCCGCTTGTTCTCGAACCCATTCTTGTCCGAGTCGATGTACTTGTTGACCCCGTTCTCATCGACCTGGCCGGTGTTGTGGAGCAGGTTCGCCGTGTGCGAAGCGCCAATGTCACCCATGCCCGCGCCTGGAACGTGGTGCTCGTAGAAGTTGCCGTCCAGCTTCTGCTCGCCGGCACGATGCACGATGTCACTAGAGACGTAGTGATGGTTGACCTTTACGCCATCGGCCTTGTTGGCATTGAACTTGGCCGCGTCGGCAGCATCGACACCCGGAGCTTGGAAGGTCGAGACGGCACCGATGCTGGCTGCGTGCTCTGCGGCGGCTTTCTGGGCCAGCGCTCCGCCCAAGCTGTGGCCGGTGACTTCCAGCTTTTGTCCCGGCGCGACTTTCATCAGTTCGTCGATCGCCTTCTGCGATTCCTTGTACTGACGCTGGCCGATCGTTCCGTCGGTGATGTCGCTGCGCCAGTCGACCATCTTTTCGTTGAACTCGCTGCCACGGAACGCGACGACCGGTGCCGTGCCCGACTTGGGATCGATCGGCTCGAAGCGCACGGCGTACATGCCGGAGTCGGTGTTTCCCAGCGCGCCGTTTCCACGAACCTCCGGGCCAACCTTGTAACCCCACTGCTCCAGGAACGCTTTGTCCGCAGCGGTGTAGCCATCCTTGGCGTTCGGGTCGCCCTTCTTGTCACCGTCGATGCTCGGGTCTTTGTAGGACAGCTTGGCGGCGGCCTCGTGGAAGTACTGTTGGGCGTACTCCTCGGGGGATGCCGTCATGCCCGGCTTCCAGCCGTACTGCTCGGGATTGGCAAGAACTTGCTCTCGGCTTCCGAGCGTCGGCTTCTTGGTTTCTTCCTGGATCTCCGTCGAGGTCTTGGACGCGCCATCGGCATTCTGGCCAACAACTGCATCACCAGTGCCTTGGTGCTGGCCGGTGTCGACAGCAGGCTCATCAAGTCCGCTGCTGAAGCTGCCGAAGCCGCCAAAGCCGCCAAAGCCGCCGCCCAGCATTCCGCTCGTAAACGGGTTCACACCAGAGCTATCACCAGATGCAAAGCCGGAGTCACCAGACATCGAATACCCCCAAATGTGCTGTCGATTACAATAATAGTCGGGATAGTCGGCGGGGAAGTTGCTAAAGCTCCTCGGTGTGGACGCGCAGATCGGGTAGGTTCGGGAAGGACTTGCTCCTCCGCTGAAAGACAAGGAACACCTGTTCGCCATGTCAGCAGAACCAACCGATAGACGGCCTCGCATCGCGATGGTGATTGAGGGGAGCCGCTCGCAGGCCGATCACCACGCCCTGTCGCTGCTGGCCGAGACGGCTGTGGCGCTGGGCGTGCAGGTCACGGTGCTCCATCACGGGCTCGGTCGGCTGGCGCGGTTTCGGCTGCGGCAGAAGCTGCGTGGGCTGGCGGCGGATCTGTACGTGGTGAGCGGCGCGGCATCGTTAGAAGAAGTGCGTCGGCTGGCGACTGTGGGCGGGACTCCGATCGTGGCGTGCTACTGGCCGCAGGGCGTGGTTCACAACCTGCATCGCGCGGGAGAAGACGCGACTGCTCGGCCCGTGCTGCCTGCGCATGCGATTGTCGGCACCGAGGCACAGCGACAGCAGCTGGGGGCGTACGCTGGGAAGCTTGGGCCTCTGCCCACAGAGCGCATCCACCAGTTCCCGGTTCCTGAGGAGCGAGCTGAACCGACGACGGAAGTGCGACAGCAGCTGGCCGAGCTCCTGATTGAGCTGCTGGGCGAGCGAGCCCACCGCTCACTGGGTCATGGCCTGCTGAAGGCATCGGCTGCGCGGGTGTTGACGATGGTGACGCGGGCGCGGGCGCTGTCGTTGGCGTATCACCAAGTGGTGCCCGAGCTGCGCGGGGTGGACCTGAACCTCGTGGTGGCGGCGTCGACCTTCGAGAAGCAAGTTCAGGCGCTGCTGCGACGAGGCTATCGACCGCTGACCCAGGTGGCCCAGGTGCGAGAGCTGCTGGCTCCGCCTGCGGGCTTGCCGCCCAGCTTTGCGATTGGCTTTGATGACGGCTATCTCGATACGCTGGAGGTCGCGGCGCCGATCCTGCAGTCGCTCGGGGTGCCGTTTACGGTCTATTGCATCAGTGATCTGGTCGTCGGGAAGCGCCAGCTGCCGTGGTACGAGCTGATCCAGCAGTCGCTCTATTCGTCGCGGACCTCTGGGAGGGCGCTGCAGCTGCTGACACAGTGCGAGCCGCTGGGCGACACGCTGCGGGGCAGACTGGGGACGCCGGGATTTCTGCTGGCCGGTGCGGTGATGGGCGCGCTCAAGCGGCTCGGCGACGTGCAGCGTGAAGCGGTCTGTGCGCTTTTGTGGGACCAGCTTGGTGACGAGATCCTGGCGCGGCCCAATATTCCTCGCTATCTCGATCGGGCGGGAGTGAAGCGGCTGCTCTCGTTTGGGGCCGAGATCTCATCGCACACCTGTCGGCATCCGATCTTGACCCAGGTCAGTGATGAAGTGCTGGCGACGGAGCTACGGGAGAGCAAGCGGCTGCTGAGTGAGCTTGTGGGACAGTGTCCGGGGCTGGCCTATCCCAACGGCGATAGCGACGCGCGGGTCGAAGCGGCTGCGCAGGCTGCTGGGTATGAGTATGCGGTGCGGGTTGAGCCGGTCGCGGGGCCGCCCCAGCGCTTTCGCCTCGGGCGACAGATGATTTCAGAGCTGACGGGGATGGGTCTGGGGGGCGGCTTCAGCGAGAAGATCTTCCTCGCCAAGCTGCTGCGCAATCGGGGCGCTTAGTAGCGGACGCGAAGCTCGGGGTTTACGTCGAGGCCTTCGACTCCACCAGGAGACGTGCCGACGCCGCTCGAGAGACTGCCCGACAGACCGGTGTACTCGTGGGCCTGCTCACCACCCTCGCCAGCCGCATGTCCGACTGATGGCAAGCCCGCGTCACCGGCTGGCTCCATCTGTGGCTCGGGCTTGTCGATCTCGGCTTCGCGACCGGGGGCGGGGACAATCAGCACCGGCACCGGGCTCCGCTTGGTCAGCTGCATCGAGACGCTCCCGAGGAACATCCGCATCACCGCGCCGCGACCATGACTGCCGACGACCACCAGGTCAGGCTTCAGCTCGCGAATCAGCTTGAGCAAGGAGCTTACCGACTGGCCGGCGCGCAGGTGCAGCTCGACATCGACCTTGCCGCCGATCATGGCCCGCATCCGCTCCAGGCGAGTCCGCGCGTCCTTTACCTCGGGCAGATCGAACGGGACATTCATGCCGACATCGGTCGGGATTTCCATGTCGCCGGTCACCACGTGAGCCAGGTGCAGCACGGCGCTCGTACGCTCGGCCAGCGCCAGCGCGTGGTACATCGCCACCGCTGAGGTATCGCTGAAATCGACGCCGACCAGGATGTTCATCTTGCCGGAACTCATCGCATGCCTCCTCGAAGTGCAACCTGCGTTGCTTGCTTGTCAAATGGGCTGGCTGACCGCAAGGCAGCGATCAGACCGATAGAGACAAAGTACCTTGTTTGGCTTGTCGCTCGGAAGAATCTTCGATCTGCGCCGCGCGGAATCTCACAATAAGAGCCCGCGCAGCACGATCGATGCCGCAGTGAAATAGATCACCAGTCCGCTCACGTCGACCAGCGTGGCCACGAAAGGCGCTGATGCCGTCGCTGGATCTAGACCCAGCCGCCGCAGCAAAAACGGCAGCATCGAGCCCACCAGCGTCCCAAACAGCACCACGCCGACCAGGCTGATCGCGACCACCACCGCGATGCCAACGTAGTGCGGGCCATAAATCACCAGCCTCGACGGCCACAGCACGATTCGGAAAAAACCGACCAGGCCTAAGATCGAGCCGAGCACAATCCCCGACAGCAGCTCGCGCCGCATGACGCGCACCCAGTCGGACAGCTCCAGCTCGCGGACCGCCAGCGAGCGAATGATGAGCGAAGTCGCCTGCGAGCCCGAGTTACCGCCCGACGAGATGATCAGCGGAATGAACAGCGTCAGCACCACCGCTCGTTTGATCTCGCCCTCGAAGTACGCCATCGCCGTGGCAGTGAACATCTCGCCGAAGAACAGCACCAGCAGCCAGCCCGCGCGCTTGCGGACCATCTCCAGAAACGGACTGTCCATATACGGCGCTTCGAGGGCCTGCATACCGCCGAGCTTCTGGATGTCTTCGGTTGCCTCGGCTTCGGCGACATCGAGCACGTCGTCGATGGTGATGATGCCCAGCATGACGCCTTTCGAGTCCGTCACCGGCAGTGCCACGCGATCGTACTTCTCGAACGCAGCGACGAACTCTTCGCGATCGGCGGTGGCCGAGATATTAAACAGCTGCCCGTCGCTGAGATCTTCGACCTTGCTCGTCGGATCGGCCATCACCAGCGCCGCCAGCTTCAGGTCGCTCAGCAGCCGCCCTTTTTCGTTGATGACATAGATGACGTTGAGCGTCTCGGCGCCTTTGCCGTGCTTGCGGATGTAAGCGAGCGCCTCGGCTGCCGTCATGTCGGGACGAACCGCGACGTACTCCGGCGTCATGTAGCGCCCGGCGGAGTCCTCGGGATAACCGAGCAGCTGGCGTGCGATCTTCAGCTCTCCCGGCGTCAGGCTGCCGAGGACACGCTTGGTCACTTCGGGCGGCAGCTCTTCGAGAAGTCGCGTGCGATCGTCAGGCGCCATCGCGTTGACGACGTTGACCAGCTGCTCGTCGGCCAGGCTCTGCACCAGCTTCGTCTGGAGATCGAGCGGCAGGTACTCGAAGATCACGGCGGCGGCATCCCGAGGCAGAATCCGAAACACCAGCGCCGCGTCTTGCAGCGGGAACTCCTCGAGGATCTCGGCCAGGTCAGACGGATCGAGCTGCGCAAACTCCTGGCGCAGGTGCTTCCAGTCCTTGTCCCGAATCATCTTTTCGATGTCTGGCCTGAGCAGGTTTCCCAGCATGTTCGTCGCTGACGCGGGCTGGATGCCAGAACCCCCTGACTCGGCGGACAAGGGCTAGGGCCGCGCCAGACAGAGTGTAGGCTGGCCGCCCGGAGCGTAGTGAGAAAAAATCGGCTACTTCTTTTTGCCTTTTAGCGGCGGCTGCGGCGGCGGAGATGGCGGTACGGACCCAGGCGCGGCGGGCTTGAGAATGACGAACTCGACCCGGCGGTTCTTTTCCCAGCACTCTTCGTTAGCGTCCTTACAGACAGGCTTGGTTTCGCCGTAGCCGTTGGCGACCAGTCGATTGCCGGCCACGCCCTTCTTTTCCAGATAGGCCTTCACCGACTGCGTGCGTGCTGCCGTCAGTCGCAGGTTGGCGTTGTCGTCGCCGCGCTCGTCAGCATGACCTTGGATTTCGAGCAGCTCGATTTCAGGGTTACCCACCAGCGTCGCCGCCACTGCGTCGAGGATCGGGAAGCTGACCGGCTTGATCGCCGCTTTGCCCGTCTCGAAGTAGACCTTGTCGAGGATGTTGATCTTGCCGCCTTCCATCATGACGCGGCCCTTGTCGGGGCAGCCGTCGCCGTCCTCGTAGCCGTTGTACGTCTCGGGCTCCATCGGACACTTGTCGTCCTTGTCGGCGATGCGGTCTTTGTCGTTGTCCTCTTCGGGGCAGCCGTCGCTGTCCTCAAAGCCGTCTTTGTCTTCGGCCTGGTACGGACACTTATCGAGGCTGTCGGGGATGCCGTCCTTGTCGGTGTCTTCGCCGTCGGGGCAGCCGTCTTTGTCGTCGATGCCGTTGACCGTCTCGCTCTCGTTCGGGCACTTGTCGAGGTGATCGGGAATGCCGTCGCCGTCGTTGTCCATTTCGGGGCAGCCGTCATCGTCCATCCAGCCGTCGCGATCTTCCGGATCGTCGGGGCACTTGTCTTTGCTGTCGGGGATGCCGTCGCCGTCGCGGTCAGAGTCCGTCGGGCAGCCCTTGTTGTCCCAGGTGCCAGGCACGGTTGGGCACTGGTCGCGGCTGTCGGGGATGCCGTCGTTGTCGTTGTCCAGCTCGGGGCAGCCGTCTTCGTCTTGGAAGCCGTCGAGATCTTCGGGCTCGTCGGGACACTGATCGAGGTTGTCACGGATGCCATCGCCGTCGCGATCACCGATGCGGGGCTCGTAGACGAAGCCGAGGAAGGCGCGGGCGCGTGGGCTGCCGGTCTGCTCGCCGCCGTTGCCGTAGACACCAGCTCCAGCACCGACGAGGAAGAACGAGTTGCGGGCCAGATACAGCTTCAGTGCCGCCAGCGCTTCGACGGGCAGGGCCTTGTCATTGCCGACGACATCCGCATAGCCGAAGCCTTCGACCAAGATGTCGAGTCGGTTTTGGACCACGCCAAACGCCGCCGACAGCCCGAACGTAACCTGCGTACCGACGGAGCGGCTCAGGCCCGTTCCGCCAGTGGTGACGCCGGGGGTACACTCGCCCGTCGGAACGGTGCTGTCGGCGGGGTAGCACAGCTGGTTGTTGGTGATCGCGATGCTCTTGCCGTAGTCGGTGAAGGTGGTGCTGCCGAAGCGAACCAGCGCACCGACGGTAAGAGCCGTGCGAATGCGACGCGACGAGCCCCACTCACGCTCGACGATGAGCTGTGGCCGCAGGGTGACGTTGTCCTCGCCGAGGAAGGTCTTGTAGCCATCGTCGCTGGCCCACTTCGAGATCGGGAAGTACACCGACACCAGGGCCGCGATGCCGATCGGCATGCTCGACGGATCGAGCACTCGCACCTTGGCGTGTAGACCGATGTCCGACAGCATCACCTTGGTGAAGCGCAGCTGGTCGCTCGCCGCGCCTTGGTTGAAGCCGCCGCAGTTCTCGCCGTTCGCGTCGCACTGCTGGCGCTTGCCGATCGCCAGGCCAAGCGGCAGCCCGATGGCAACCTCGACCCACTTGAACAAGCCGATCGCAAACTGGAGCTGCGGTGTCACCAAGTGATCGACGCTGAAAATCCGGGTGTTGGTGACCGCCGCCGCACCGGGATCGCCTCCATAGCCACTGCCGCCGTTTAGCTGCATCTGCAGCGGCTGAAACGCCCAGGTGCCTTGCAGTCCGAGCGAAAAGTCGAGGTGTCCGAGCAGCTTCGACGAGTTCACCGTCACGTAGCCGCGCGAGTCGATCGCCGGACGGTACAGCTGCAAGTCAAAGGTCGGATTGCGGAAGTTGTCTCGGTTTTGCGCGACGGCCGGCCTGCTCAAACACAGGACTGCCAGCGCTGCGGCCACAAACCAGCGAAAGCGACTAAAAGTCACCACGATGCTGCCTCCCCTTGGCGCACCCTCAGTGAATCGAGGTGGGTTAGCTCGTGATTTTACAAAATTACGTGTGGATGATTGCAGAAAATGTACGGATTCTTGCTTACAGCAGCGGCTGCCGGAGAGGTCTGACTGACGCTACCCAGGCTTTTTCTCTCTAGCGCTGACCAGTGCCGCATCCCTGTGGGTCTTGGTGAGATCTGTAATTCAACATACGATATAGGTCGATTTTGCGGCAAAAGCGACACGACCGAGATTGGAGCGGATTGGAGCGAATTGGACCTGATTGAACCGAGATTGGAGCGAATTGGACCTGATTGGACCGAATTGGAGCGGATAGGACCTAGATTGGACAGATTCTGGACAGACTTTGGATCGACCGGGCAGGCTGCCGCGTTGGCTGTGCCGAGGAGGGCTTCATGTTCCAAGTCGCTTTTGCCATGCTGCTGCTCGGGAGTGTTGATCAAGGGATCTATCCAGACCTCGCCAGCCGGGTGCAGATCCGGGCGCCCAGCTGGGTCAGCGAGGGGTCGGTCACGGTTCGCATCGACGACCAACACCGGCTGCTGACGATCTTTCAAGGGGGAGTGGCGCTGACGGTGTACCGGATCGCGGTGCCCGCCGAGAAGCTCTCGACGATGCCGCGCAGTCCGAATCGGGACGAAGTGCTGATGTTGCTTGATAAGTCGGATGTCGAGGAAGCGCGCGGACGACTGACCGCGACGGGGACGGCGACGCTAGCGGTGCTGTGGGGACCGCCGCCTCGCTCGCAAGATCAAGACAGCGACGGCATTGTCAATCCGCTCGACGTGCTGCTCGGGGCCAAGAAGCTGTGCGAGAACAAAGCGGCTTATGCCTCGAACTATCGGCGCTTGAGCTATCCGAACGGCGACGTACCACGCACCGAGGGAGTCTGCACCGACACGCTGGTGCGGGCGCTGCGCAACGCCGGCTGGGACATGCAGAGCGGCGTCCACGAAGATGCGATCCGCAAGCCGCGACTGTATCCGCTGGAAAAAGCGCCCGATGCGAACATCGATCACCGTCGGATTCGCATGCTGACACCCTACTTTCGGCAGCTCTTCATCGAGGTCAAGAAGGACGAGCCGTTCCTGCCCGGCGATCTGGTGCTGTTCGATACCTTCCCGAACAAGGCCGGCCCCGATCACGCTGGGATTGTCTCGGATCGGCTGGGCCCGTCGGGACAGCCGCTCATCATCAACAACTGGACCGATGGCTACGTCGAGGGTGAGATGGATCTGTTGCCGACGATTCCCGTGACCAATCGCTTTCGCGTCCCGCTTCCCCAGCGCTAGCTGCACCGTCGCCCACACCTCTCGCTGGACTTGGGGCGATCGCGTCTTGACACCGCTTCCCTCGGCTGCCTACGCTCTGCGACCTGCGCGCTCCCGCTCGGCGAAATCATGCACCTTCTGTCGCTTGCCATACTGTCGACGGTTGTGACGCTCCTTTCGAGCTGCGGTGCCACGCCTGTCGTCGTGGACTGCGTGCAGAGCCCCGAGATCTGCGGCCCCGGCGGTGACTGCGATCCCGAGACGCGGCAGTGTCGGCGCAGTGCCGGTTCACCCTGCACAGGCTCGATCGAGTGTCCGATCAGCGATCGTCCGGTCTGCAACGGCGCGATCTGCGTCGCGTGCGATGTCCTGGCCACTCCCGAGGCTGCCGACCAAGCGTGCCAGAACAAAAACCAGAAAGGCGTCGCCGCCTGCATCCGCGCCGGCCTGCGCAAAGGCAGCTGTGGCGAGTGTCGCCTCGACGCCCACTGCACCGACGCCAGCAAGCCGATCTGCGACCCGAGCAGCTTCACCTGCCGCGCCTGCCAAAAGCACAGCGAGTGCAGCGAGTCTCTGCTCTGCAACCTCGGTGGTGGAGTCGTCGATGTTCCCAGCATCAAGGTCGGCCAGTGCGTCCCCGTCAGCAGAGTGGTCTTTGTCGACGCCGATCGCTGTCCGCGCGGTGGCCCAAGTCCGACCGGCAGCAGCGAGCGACCGTTCTGCGAGATCACCAACGCCGTTGGCAAAGGCGAGTTCATCGTCGTCAAGCCGCGCAGCAGCGGACTGTACGGCGGACTTAGCCTCAGCGACGGCAAACGTACCACCATCGTCGGGCCGGGTCGCGATGTGCCGAGCCCAGTCCAGATTGCCGCGCTGTCCGTCAGCGGTAGCCAGACGGCTCTCGTCGTAAGCGATGTGGTCATTCGTGGCGATACCGTCGGCGTAAGCTGCGGACGAGACGGTAGCCTGTGGGTGCTGCGCAGCTTGATCCAGAACGGCAGCATCGGCATCGACTCGCTGGCCTGCAACCGCTTGGTGGTCGAGCAGTCGATCGTGCTCGGCAACCGCAGCCTCGGCCTACGCATCGGCACCGGCACCCGTCAGTACCGAGTCATCAACAACGTGTGCAACGGCAACGGCCAGAGTGCAGGTGGGTATGGCGTCGCGATCGCCGCTGGGGTGAGTGGGCTATTTTCCTACAACACCATCCTCAACAACGGCGAAGCGGGCATCGACGGCGGGGCAGTCCGCTGCGAGCTGGGCGGCACCACGACCCGCGCCATCGAGAGCTCGATCGTCATCCAGAACGCCATGAGCCGTCGCCAAGATGCCAGTGGACAGCCGCTCGGCAGCCAGTTTGCTGGTGACTGTCGGCTGACGAAAATCGTGGTCGGAATCGATGGCACGGTGGTGGTTCCGCCGAGCGAGGGCCTGATCCGCGCCATCCCCGACCTCGACCAGAGCCTGCGACTGCTCAACACCCCCAACAACCGCATGTATGTCGTGGACAAGGGCATCGCGGATGACACCGTGCGCAGCGATCACTTCGGTGGCAGCCGACCCAAAGGCGAAGGCTTCGATCTGGGCGCGCACGAGCTGCGGTAGGTCCGGTATCCTGAAATATCAAAGTCCTTGCACTGGAACGACTTCGCGAGATTTTTTAGCACTCTCTTGCCTTGAGTGCTTGACATTCCGCAGGCCGTACTTAGCGTAACCAGCGCCGTTTGGAAGGGTTTCACATGCCAACTTACGACTACGAGTGTCAGAGCTGCGGCCACACGTTTGAAACCTCGCAGCGCATTACCGAAAAAGCGCTCACCGACTGTCCATCCTGTAACCAGCCCAAGCTGCAGCGACTCATCACTGCAGCGGCCTTCCATTTGAAGGGCGGTGGTTGGTACAAGGACGGCTACGGAAGCGCAAGCTCCGGGCGAACCGAAAATCAGCGCATCGACAAGCTCAGTGAAAAAATCAAAGAAAGTGACGCCAAGGCGAGTGAGTCCTCGTCGTCGAGCAGCGGAACCACCGGCGGCTCGACTTCGGGCGGCTCAGGCGACGCCTCGACGTAGGCGCGCACTTTCGACGCAGACTTTCCCAACCACCACAACAACCACGACAACGAAAGAAGGAGGATTCTGATGAAGATTCGTCCCCTGCACGACCGAGTACTGCTCAAGCGAAAGAACGACGAAGAACGGACTGCTGGCGGCCTGTATATCCCCGATTCGGCAAAGGAAAAGGCCACGCAGGCGACCGTAGTTGCGGTCGGCAAAGGCCGCGTTTTGGAAGATGGCTCGCTTGCCGCGCCGAAGGTGAAGGCTGGTGACACCGTGCTGTTTGGCAAGTACGCCGGCACCGAGATCAAGCTCGACGGTGAGGAGCACCTCATCATGCGCGAAGAAGATCTCATCGCCGTGATCGACGGCTAATCGGCAGTTTCCCCTCAGCCTTAAGGAACTCTTACACCATGGCAGCCAAAGACATTCTGTACAGCCAGCACGCCCGCAACGAGATTGCCCGTGGTCTGAATGCCCTCGCCAACGTCGTCAAAGTGACGCTCGGGCCGCGTGGCCGCAACGTCGTGATCGAAAAGTCCTGGGGTTCGCCAACGGTGACCAAGGACGGCGTCACCGTTGCCAAGGAAGTCGAGCTCGAGGACAAGTTCGCCAACATGGGCGCCCAGATGGTAAAAGAGGTCGCGAGCAAGACCTCGGACATCGCTGGCGACGGTACGACTACGGCGACGGTGCTCGGTCAGGCCATCTACACCGAGGGTGCGAAGATGGTTGTGGCAGGTCACAACCCGATGGACATCAAGCGCGGCATCGAGGAAGCCGTCACGGTCATCATCAGCGAGCTGCGCGCGATGTCGAAGCCGACCAAGGGCCACAAGGAAATCGCCCAGGTTGGAACGATCAGCGCCAACGGTGACGCGGTGATCGGCAACCTCATCGCCGAGGCGATGGAGAAGGTCGGCAAAGAAGGCGTCATCACCGTCGAAGAAGCCAAGAGCATGGAGACGACGCTTACCGTCGTCGAGGGCATGCAGTTCGACCGTGGCTACATCTCGCCGTACTTCGTCACCGACAGCGAGCGCATGGAAGCGGTCCTCGAGGACCCGTACATCCTCATCTCCGAGCGCAAGATCTCGAACATGAAGGATCTGGTTCCGACGCTGGAGCAGATTGCTCGCTCGGGTCGTCCGCTGCTCATCATCGCCGAGGACATCGACGGTGAGGCCCTGGCGACGCTGGTCGTCAACAAGCTGCGCGGCACGCTGCACTGCTGTGCGATCAAGGCCCCCGGCTTCGGTGATCGTCGCAAAGAGATGCTCAAGGACCTTGCGATCCTTACCGGCGGTCAGGCGATTACCGAGGATCTTGGCCTCAAGCTCGAGAACCTGACGATCAAGGATCTCGGCCGTGCCAAGCGCGTCAAAGTCGACAAGGACAACACCACGATCGTCGACGGCGGCGGCAAAAAGGCCGACATCGACGCCCGCGTCAAGCAGATCCGCGCCCAGATCTCCGAAACGAGCAGCGACTACGACCGTGAGAAGCTGCAAGAGCGCCTCGCCAAGCTCGTCGGTGGTGTCGCTGTCATCAAGGTCGGCGCCGCCACTGAGACGGAGATGAAGGAGAAGAAGGCCCGCGTCGAGGACGCCCTTCATGCGACCCGCGCCGCCGTCGAAGAGGGCATCGTCCCCGGCGGTGGTGTGGCCCTCATCCGAACACTGCCGAAGCTGGCCGAGCTCAAGCTGAGCGGCGACCGTCAGTATGGCGTCGCGATCATCCGTCGTGCCATCGAGGAGCCACTGCGCTGGATCGCCCAGAACGGCGGCGTCGAAGGCACCGTCGTGGTCGATAAGGTCAAGAACGGCCAGGGCTCGTTTGGCTACAACGCCGCGACCGACAAGTACGAAGACCTCGTCGAGGCCGGCGTCATCGATCCAACCAAGGTTGTGCGCACCGCGCTGCAGAACGCTGCCTCGGTGGCCGGCCTCATGCTCACCACTGAGACGCTGATCGCCGAAAAGCCGAAGAAAAAAGAGAAAGCGGCAGCCGGTGGCGGCGGTGGAATGGGTGGCATGGGTGGCATGGGCGGAATGGGCGGAATGGGTGGCATGGGCGGCATGGGCGGCATGGGCGACGACTTCGGCAGCGACTTCTAGTCCAGCCCAGTCTGCTTTTCCGCCGCTGGTGTCGCATTGTGACGACACCAGCGCACCTTTCCTCCCGCCCGCGTACCTCTCCGCGCCTTCTCCTTTTCCGGCAGCGTGCCAGTCCGTTAGGGCTTTTGGCTCTCAGCCAGCTCGCGACAGTCTTTCACCAGCATCGGCTTGGCTTGCAGCGCTGCGGTGCAGGTCGGATCGACTCCGGGGCCACCATTCCACTCCCCACGATAACGACCACAAGGCCGCTGCGCGATATCGAACCCGGCGGGGTCCCGGCTGCTGGCCTGTACGCACTGGCGACAACACTCCATCAGGTTTGGCTGGCTTGCAGGCGTTGGGACGACGGGCGGGGCGAGCTTGGGCGGGCGATTGCAGCTGGCGACCAGTGCGAACAGTCCCAAGAAAAGCGACGCGCGACAAAGCAGGAGAGATCGGCTCATGACGATTGCTTAGACGGGACCAAGCAGGCTGGCGTGAAGCTCGCTGCCGACCGGAAGAGTGGCTTCGCCCGGCGGCACTTCGAGGAGTGCGTTCATGCCGACGAGCGAGCGCAGCATGCCGGAGCCTTGCTGGGCAAGCGGCCGTGCCCACAGGTCGAACGGACTTTCAGCCGAGCGGGTGCACAAGGCGCGGGTAAAGTGGGTGCGCTCACGATCTGGACGAATCGGCTCGGACAGCCGCACGGTGGCGACGGGGTGGGGCGACTGGGCTGCGGGATAACCGAGCAGCCGTCGGAGCGCTGGATGAACGAACAGCTCGAAGCTGACCAGCGACGATGCAGGGTTGCCGGGCAGGCCGAACACCAGCGTCTTTTGACCGCGCTGCTCGACGGTGGAGAACACAAGCGGCTTGCCCGGCTTCATGGCGACGCGAAAAAAGTGTTCCTTGGCGCCTAGCTCGGTGAAGACCTGTTTTACGAAGTCGAAGTCTCCGACGGAAACACCACCGGATGAGAGGACGACATCGGACGCGAAGGCCTCGGCAAAGCAGCGCTTTAGCTCCTCGGGGCGGTCGCGAGCAATCGGCAGGATGCGTCCCTTGGCACCGCTGCGCTCGACGAGAGCGAGCAAGCAGTGGGCATTGCTGTTGACGATCTGACCATGCTGCGGTGGCTCGTCGGCAGTAACCAGCTCGTCGCCGGTGGAGACAATCGCCACTTGCGGACGACGGTGAACCGGGACGATCAGCCGACCGAGTGCCGCCAGCAGGCCCAGCTCTCCGGGGCCAAGGACCGACCCTGCCGACAAGACGGAGCTGCCGACGCGGACATCCTCTCCCGCATGGCGCACGTGCTGGCCCAGTCGTGGCAGCTTCCGAAAGACCACTTGCCCTTGCTGCTCGTCGGCGTCCTCACGCATGACGACCGCGTCGGCACCAGCTGGCATCGGCGCTCCGGTCATGATTCGCATCGTGGCACGCGGTGGCAGCGGCTCGTTGGCGGGATGACCGGCGGCAATCGTTCCGACGACTGGCAGCGGCTCGTTGGCGTGGAGATCCGCGACTCGAACCGCATAGCCATCCATCGCCGAGTTGTCCCACGGCGGAAGCTGCCGCGTTGCCGCCAGATCCGAGGCCAGCACCCGAAACGCCGAGGCCGATAGCTCGACCACCTCGCTACCGAGTGGTGTCGCACAGCCCAAGATCAGCTCGCGAGCGTGTTGCCAAGTCAGCATCGATCGGTCCGGATTCATCGGCTTGTGGTCCCTAGTACAGCGTGGTGTAGAAGAACGCGATGCACATCTCGTCCTCGGTGCCGTCGCCCCAGCGGATGGTGCGGCCGGTCGAGTTGTCCCAGGTGCAGGTGTACTTCACCTCGCTGCCTTTGGGGACGGTGATGCCGTCGCTGTCGTAGAAGTACATCTGCTGCCAGTGAAACTGCCACTGCGGGATCTCGACGAGGCAGTCGTTGTTGGCGGTGATCTTGGCGGAGCGTCCCAGCTCGTGCATGTGAGGAAAGACACCCCAGATCTTGAGCGGAACCGGCAGCGGGCCCGAGCTTGCAACCGCCGTGGCGCCTTTTTGGTAGGGATTGATGACGAAGCTGGCGTTGGCGATCGGCACGATGGTGGCGCGGTTGGGGACGGGGCTCTCGGAGTAACGAAGCTTGAGCCGGCTGCGATCGGGGGTGACACCATGTCGGGTGTTGTAGTGAAGCTGCGCGATCAGGGCCGAGCCAGCGCGGATGCGGATGCCGGTGCGCGTCGGATACTCGGCGAAGGTTTCACCCGGCACCCAGGTGGCGACCAGCTCCGCCGACTTTACGTCCGAGCTGCCGCTACACGGCCAGCCGAGCCCGGGCGCGGCATCATCCTTGGCTTTCGCATCGGCCATCGTCGCTGAGTAGATGAGGGCATGGTGAACCTCGTGACGCTGATCGGGCGCAAACTCATACGCGACGAGGTCTTGGTCCTTCTGGAGCTTCGGGTCGATGAGAAAACAGTGATAGTCGTCTTGCTTGGCCGCGCTCGGGGTATAGGCCTCACCCCAGTCGAGCGTCACCGACGGACTTTCCAGCGACAAACGCACCGGAGGCAGCGACTTGTCATCGGCTGGATTGCCCTGGGGTGCGCCGGCCTGCGACCACGCTACAAACAGGTCGATCTCTTTTTGCGACAGGCGACGCTCGGGGGAAAACTTTTGGCAGTCGGGGCTCGGCAGCCACGGCGGCATTCGACGCGCTTTCACCGAATCGGCCAGCGCGGCGGCACGAGCCTGGGCATCCTGATAGGTCGACAGCGCAAACGGACCGATTCCGGTGGCGGTATGACAGCCCTCGCAGCGCTGGGCGACGATCGGCTTGATGTCGCGATACCACGTGGGCACCGCCTTCTGCGCGGCCTCTTCGGATTCCGGCGTGATGGACGGCGACTCGGAATCGCAGCCAAGCCACAGGGTCGAGACGAGGAGCGTCGAGAGGCCAAGTAACCGGGTCTTCATGCGCGATCCTTTCCGGGGGCTCCGAGGCGAGCCGGCTGATGACGGATGATGTAGGTCAGGCCGCGTGCAGTGCGGCAGCGACCTTGGGACTACACAGCGCCGCCACCTCGGCAGCAAAGCGATAAGTTCGTGCCCACGGGTAGCGATGGACGAGCGGTGCGAGCTCTGCGCTCTCCTCGGCAGGATGGACCATGATCTCGGTCAGTCCTGCGCGGGCCGATTCGATGGCGGACAGCAGCCGCGCCTCGGTCATGCCGCCGCTGGTCGAAAAGCCGATGAAGTGGTCGGCGGTGGTGAGGCCCTGGCGACGGATGACTCGCTTGGCAGAGAGAGCCAGACTCGACAGTGCCAGCCAGCCGGGCAAGCGACGGATCATTTCCAGCGACGGTGACTCATAGGAGGAGCGGACAAACGGAATGCGGTACTCGCGGGCCAGCTCACAGGTCAGTCGAATCAGCGGCGGGAGCAAGTGGACATGCTTGTGACCGTCGAGATGGCTCAGCGTCAAGCCTAGCCCGAGCGCGTGCTCAATCTGCCGCCGCCACTCCGTCGCAATTGCCGCCAGCGGAAGCATCCCCTGCGCATAGCTTGCGAGCAGCGGCGTGAGGCCATCGTGAAACTCCCCCGAATCGTTCAGCAGTCCTTGCAGCGCCGAGCTTTCGGTCAGTGGCCGGCCTTCACACAGCGACAGGTGAACTCCAACTCCGAGGCGCGGGTTGCGGAAAGCGACCTCGACAGCGTGCTCGACGGCATGCCCAGTGCACATCAGCGAGGCATGGGTCAGCGTGCCTGCTTGAACGGAGCGCTCGACGGCGCGGTTGTGGGCCAGCGTCCAGCCAAAGTCATCGGCGGTGATGCGAATGCGGCGAGCCGGAGACATACTGGCGGCACCTTTGCACGTTCGTACGCACACTCGCAAGTCCGTCGCTGCCAAATTTTCTGGCCGCTCCCAACCAAGTTGTGGCATCTAACCAAACCTTAAGACCCATCCACAGCAGGGAGGAACTGTCCACATGGCTCACACCCCCAAGAACTACGATCAGCTCATCGCCGAGTGCGCTGGCTTTCTGTCGGAAAACCAGCTGAAGGCGCACTTTACGCTCTACCAGGGCTACGTGAAGAAGCTCAACGAGATTGAGGAGCGTCTCGCGAAGGCCGATCCGACGACGGCGAACTACTCGTTTAGCGAGTACTCGGAGCTGCGTCGTCGCGAACCGGTCGCCTACAACGGCACCATCCTGCACGAGCTGTACTTCCAAGGACTGGGTGCTGCCGGACAGAGCCCATCGGACAACTTCAAGCAAGTGATTGAGTCGAGCTTCGGCTCCTGGGACGCCTGGATTGCTGACGTAAAGGGCATCGTCGGCTCGGGCCACGGCTGGTGTCTTGTGACCTACGACTACAACTTCGGCAAGGTCCGCAACAGCCAAGTCCAAGGCGAGCACCACATCGGTCTGCAGGCCAACCAGTGGATTCTGGCCGCGATCGATGCGTGGGAGCACGCGTACTTCCTCGACTACGGCACCAAGAAGCCGGACTACCTGGCCGGAGTGCTCAAGCACTTGAACTGGTCGGTGATCAACGGTCGGCTGCCGGACGCGGCAACCAAGGCCAAGGTCTAGCGCGGTAACTCCTCGAGTGCACCGGCTGTTGCGGTGCTGCTCGAGGATTCGGTTGGCAAGTTAGCGGAGCGCGCGGCAGAGGTCGTTGCGCAGGCTGCGTGGCGGGGTGGTCGCGGGTGCGCAAGTGGTCGCGCACAGGCTGCTCTTGCACTGGCTGGCCGTTTGACACATCTGGCCGTCATCCAGAGGCGAGCCGCAGACCATGTTGGGCAGGCACACCAGCTTGGCTCCGCTTGGATCACAAGTGAGGCTGACCGCGCAGGACTCGCCGTTCTTGGGCAGAGCCTTGCAGGTCCTGCTCATCGTGTCGCAAAACAGGTTGCTGCCGCAGCGCCCCGTCATGCAGCTCTCGCCACTGCCGAGGTACTTGGTACAAGCGCGGGTCAGCCCGTCGCAGTAGGCGTTGCTGACGCAGAAGTTGGTGCCGACCGGATCGCAGGCGCTTCCCACAGCCACCGTTCCGACGATGACTCGGCTGCACGCCAAGCTCGGGTCAGGCAGGTTCGGTAGCAGCACGTCACAGCTGTCATATCGTGCGCGCTGGGCATCAAGACAGGTCTGGGCAGCCTGGCTGTCCAGCGTCAGCTTGCCAGCGTCGATGAAGCGCTGCGTATCCAGCGAGGTACGGACAAGGGTGCTGTCACTGCTGGCCGAGCACTTGACGCCGCAGCAGCGGGCCTGAGCCTCGCAGATGATCTGGTTTTGACCCATCAGAAAGTCGTAGTACGTGGTCGGCGCAGTGGCCGGACTCACCCCACAACCAAACGACAACAGAAGACCGACGGACAGA
Organism: Myxococcales bacterium; assembly: GCA_016794465.1. Lineage (GTDB taxonomy): Bacteria > Myxococcota_A > Polyangia > Palsa-1104 > JAEUJZ01 > JAEUKA01. The sequence continues at coordinate 56,013 of JAEUKA010000001.1, forward strand.
AGCAAGTTACGCATGATTTCTCCTCTGGTGCTTTATCCGTCGCGCTAGAACACGCCGAGCGCGCCGATCGTGCCATACATCCCGACGAAGTCGTACTGCTCGGAGCGTCTTCCGGACGGAGAGTTTACCGCCTCGAAGATATGATCGCCCGAGAAGCCCGCTGAGAGCGAGAGCGCAAACTGCGACCGAGCCCACCAGCGCAGGCCAGGACCGACTTGATAGGACAGCTGAAAGTTGCGAGCGTCCGGGTCCGGCAGATAGGCGTCGGGGACCTCGGGATCGTTCGAGCGTCGCGTCACCGTGGTACCAACGCCGAGCTGCAGGCCGCCGAACAGCTCGACTCGGCCATCGCGAGAGCGCAAGATGTCAAACTGTACCGTCGGTGAGAACAGGAATCCGGTGTCACCTCGGCTGACGGTGCTCTTCTTCGCGCCCGCGACGTAAGTGGCCGAGCTGCCGATGTGACCAATCGAGAAGCCGAGCCCGACGAGGAGGCGGTTGAGCCGATAGCCGACCATGATCTGGCCAAACAGACCGCCGGGAACGCCGGTGGGGCCGCTATCATCTGGCGCCACGAACGCCAAGCGACTGCCAAAGCCGAGCGCCACAGCCAGACCGGAAGGCTTCGCTCCGCCACCCGTGGACTCGCCACCACCACCACCGGCTGGCTCGCTCCCCGTGGGAAGCGTGCTCATGGTGGATGAGGTCGCGGTGGCTGGGTCCGATGTGCCGACGGGGGCTGACGGATCAGTTTGAGGAAGGGCGTAGGCAGTGCTCGTCAAAGCGCACAGCAACACAGAGACATGAACGGGTTGAACGTGCATCGGGAAGTCCTGAAGGCCGAAACGGGGGCGTGGAAGGCAAGAGCGGCCACTACGGGGTGGGCCTGCTCACAACATCATTAGGGACGGGCGGCCGCAAGCTGCGGGCAATTTACATAAAACGGTGCAGAAAAGCCGCCATCGACAACCAAGCGATAGATGTGACACTCCGATCGGCTCGTTGCCTGGAGTGTTCGACCATCGAAAGTACCGAGGCTCTCGGCGTTGCGGAACAGCTCGCCTTCGCCCCCTTCCCAGCGGATGTCGATGTGCTGCTGGGCGACGATGTGATCGCCGACACCGGCCGCGACGGGCTGAGCATCCGCAAAGACGCGCAGTCCACATGGCAGGGGTGAGCGGACGCAGACTCGGCCATTGGTCAGGCCTTGGCGCAGCGCTTCGGGAGTTCGCTCGGGGGCCGCGATGTAGATGGTCGGACGAAGCGACCTGCCTCGGCTGTTGCTGCCGCCGATCGGAATCAGGCGTCGCTTTTTGCGAATGATCTCCAGGTCGAGACGGCTCATCACCGCCGCCAGCGACGCAGTCGGATCGCCCTGTACGTACTGATCACGCCAGACCGAGATCTGCACGTTGTACGCTTCCATTCCGTCGTAGAGGTTGTGGATCGCGAGGATGTCTTTCGGATATCCCGCCGACGGCTTGGTCAGTGGCTTCCAGCTTCGATCGATCGAGGAATACCGCTGCGGAGAGTCAACCGGTGCCTTGAGCGGAGTCGCCAGCGGCGTGTTCAGAAACACCAGCGCGCCGCGCATCCACAGCAAGTTGATAAAAGCGGTCGGATTGGCGCGGAGGTCATCGCGCGAAACCTCGTTGAGCGCCTTGGGCAAGTCGACGCCGATGATCGTCGCCGAGCCGTTCTTGTCATCGACATACTCGGCGCCCACCATCATCAGGGGCAGCTTGTCCGACATCGACGACATCGTGGCTTGCAGTGACTGCCAGTCTCGACGTACGCGCTCGAACTGTTCGACGCTGTCCCAGAAGCGGGCCGGAATCTGCGGCGTGATGAACACAAAGTCGAGCTCCGACTTGCTCAGCATCTCCACCGATTCGTTGAACGACCGCCTAATCCGCTTGGGATCGTCGGGAGGGCTGATGTGAAAGTTCATATCGCCCGCCCACAGTCGCTGCGAGCCCTGCATCTGCACGGTCTTGTGCGACTTTGGTTTGTACTCCGCCCGCGTCGACAGAGCCGAAAGAAGCGACTGACAAGCGCCTGCCGAAAGCAGCGTCCCAACGGCGATTCCGGCAGCCAGCAGCCTCGGAGAAGTGGCCCACTGTCTAACCGTCTGTGCTACGTCCCGCGCAATTTCTTTCATCAGCGCGATAGTAGGGGGCTTTTGCCGTCAAAGTCAAAGGTCGAGAACGCTAGCTCTTAGCCACCATCTGCTCGTCGCGGGCGGCGTGGTCGGCGGCGTCCGTGGCGGCTCCAATCGGCAACGCCATGGATGAGCGATCCAAGACCGAACCAGATGCTGAGGCCGGCGATCACAAGGCCCAAGATCTGAGGCTGGAAAAAGCCGAGTCCACCGACTGACAGCAGCAGCATGGCGGCCACAATCGAGACAGTCCACGCCGATCGTTCATAGCGTCTGCGCAGAGCGACACCCAGCACGGCGGCACTGGCGCGCACTACCGCAGCTCCGGCTCGTCCGCTGACCAGGACTGGCGGTGGCGCGGGACTTTCGCTGGCAGGTGGCACAAGCTCTGACTGACTCTCTCCGGTGCCGAGCGTCGCTTGCCGTGACCGACGGGTCTGCAGGTGGATCTCGCGACTATTGGCCAGATCGCGAAGGTACATCTGCTCGGCGGCGCGGCCAAAGCTCTCGTCTTCCACGACGACATCCAGCTCCCAGTTGGTCAGCAGGCTCGCGAGGTTCAGGTTCGAGGAACCGACGCGACACCACATTCCATCGACGACCGTGGTCTTGGCGTGCAGCATCGGACCTTGCCACTCGAAAATGCGGACGCCCGCTTCGAGCAGCCCGACATACCCCGTGCGACTCATCCACGCAATCCACGCCAGGTCCGAGCGCCCGGGCACCAGCACCCGCACATCGACCCCGTCTCGAGCCGCTGCCGTCAGCGCTTCATACATGGTCGGCGGCGTCAGAAAGTACGCATCGGTGATCCAGATTCGCGACGCGGCATTGGCGAGCAAGACCTGCGTGAGCCGATAGATCCGCGACCGACCCGGCAAGCCCGAAACCACCCGCAGCGGGGCATTTGCGCACGGAGTGTCCTCTTGCAGCGCCACCCCGCTGGCCTCGGTCTGTTCGACAGGTGGAAGCTCAGCCGGCACGCGGATTCGCTCGGGCAGCGCACCGCCCGCTTCTCGCCACGTCTCCTCAAAGGCCAGACACAGCTCGGCAGCGGCGGGACCTGCGAAGCGAATCGCCGTATCGCGCCACGGAGCCAGACCTCGATCGGGGTTGCCCGCCCACGCATCACCGACACACAGGCCACCCACGTGACCGATCTGACCATCAATGCACATCACCTTGCGGTGGTTGCGCTGCAGCAGCCGCAGCGGGTCCGACAGACGAATCGATCGGAAGGGCCGCACGCGGACGCCAGCGCGCTGCATCTTGACCCACAAGGTACGACTTGTCCCCAAGCTGCCGAGCCAGTCGAACAGGACATAGACCTCGATGCCGGCCCGCGCTCGCTCCATCAGCGCTTCGGCGATCTGGCTGCCGATGCGATCAGAGCGAAAGATGTAGTTCTCAAACAGGATGAAGTGCTGGGCTTGGGCGATGTCGCGCAGCCACGAGGCAAACACTGCGGGTCCGTCACGGAGCAGCTGGACGATGTTGCCGGGAATTCGTGGGCAGTCCCCGGCTCGGCGGATGGCTCGGTCAGGGTCTTGCCGCGAGGTCATGGCTCTTGCCTGGCTTTCGTCCGCTGATGGTCGACGAAGCGAGGCGCCAACCTACGCTTTCTCAGGTGTGAGCACGGACGGGCCCAGGATGGGCGGGGCCGGCACTTTGGCAGGCTGGGCTTCGCTGCGGGTGGACTTCAGTCCTCGGGAAGGTCGCTCGGGTAGCGTTCCGCCCTTGAGCACGATGTCGACGTCATCACCGCTCAGCGTCTCGTGCGTCAGCAGCGCATCGGCCAGCCGCTTCAGCTGATCCAGGTGCGTCGAGATCAGCTCTTTGACCCGCGCATACTGCTCCATCACGATTCGCTTCACTTCGTCGTCGATGATTCGCGCTGTGTCTTCGGAATAGCCTTGGGCCTGGCCGATCTCTCGTCCCAGGAACACGTGCTCTTCCTTGCGGCCAAACGTCAGCGGTCCCAGCTTTTCGCTCATGCCCCAGTTGCAGACCATCTTGCGTGCCAGATCGGTGGCGTGCTCCAGGTCGCTGCCGGCGCCGGTGGTCAGGTGCGAAAACACCAGCTCTTCAGCGACGCGACCGCCCATCAGGACGGCGATCTTGCTGGCCGCCCACTCGTTGGTGGCACTCAGGCGATCTTCCGTCGGTAGCTGCTGCGTCACACCGAGAGCCGGGCCGCGCGGGATGATGGTGACACGGTGGACCGGATCGGTGCCCGTCAACATCTGCGCGACGATGGTGTGGCCGGCTTCGTGAATGGCCGTGATGTGGCGCTCTTTTTCCGAGATGACCATCGACTTGCGCTCGGGACCCATCAGGACCTTGTCCTTGGCTTCCTCGAAGTCGCGCATCTCGACCATCTCTTTGCCTTTGCGCGCTGCCATCAGGGCCGCTTCGTTGACCAGCGACTCCAGATCGGCGCCCGAAAAGCCCGGCGTGCCGCGTGACACCACCGCCAAGTCAACATCCGGCCCCAGCGGAACCCGTCGTGCATGAACCTTCAGGATGCCTTCGCGACCTTTGACATCGGGACGGGGCACCACGATGCGGCGATCAAAGCGACCGGGCCGCAGCAGCGCTGGATCGAGGACATCGGGCCGGTTCGTGGCGGCGATCATGATCACGCCGTCGTTCGACTCGAAGCCATCCATCTCGACGAGGAGCTGATTCAAGGTCTGCTCCCGCTCATCGTGTCCACCGCCTAGACCCGCGCCGCGATGGCGACCGACCGCGTCGATTTCATCAATAAAGATGATGCAGGGGGCGTGGCGCTTGCCTTGCTCGAACAGGTCGCGGACCCGACTAGCGCCGACACCGACGAACATCTCGACAAAGTCACTGCCCGAGATGCTGAAGAACGGGACGCCCGCTTCACCAGCAATCGCTCGGGCGAGCAGCGTCTTGCCTGTGCCCGGCGGGCCCATCATCAAGACGCCCTTGGGAATGCGACCGCCGAGTCGAGTGAACTTCTTCGGATCTTTGAGGAAGGCGATGATCTCTTCGACCTCGTCCTTGGCTTCCTCGACGCCGGCGACATCCGAGAACGTCACCTTGTTCTGGTTTTCGGTGAGCAAGCGGGCCTTGGCTTTGCCGAAGCTCATCGCCTTGCCACCACCGGCCTGCAGCTGTCGCATCATCAAGAAGAACAGCAGCACCACCAGGACCATCGGCAGCACCGTCGAGAGGATCAGCGTCAAGACGCCGCTCTCATACGGCTTTTCGATCTCGTAGCGGATCTTGGCCTTGTCGAGTGCGCCCAGGACCTGCGCGTGGGCCAGCTCGGACGGGCCGACGATGCGCGCGCGGTCGTTCGGCGGCGCCTCGTTGTAGGTGATGAAGAACTCTTGACCGTCGATCTTGACGGTCTTGATGTGAGAGGGGTTCTTCTCGACCTCTTGCATGAAGTCGGAGAAGCTCGGCTTTTTGTCCTCACTCAGACGAGCCGACGAAATGAGCTGATAGGCGGCCACGGAGGCCAGGCCCATCATGAGCCAGACTAATAGGGTCTTGTGTGACTGCCGCAATAGGAACCTCGGCGTTTGGGAGCCGCTAGCTTACTTAAGTCGTCCGCTTTCAGCTAGCCAGGGGCAATAGATCCTGTACTCCAGCTATTTCAGCACCTCTGCAACAATCCGCACCTGCCCCTGTGCGCAGCAGGTCGCTGATTGGGTGGCTGCTCGCACGCCGACAATCCACAGCGGCTTACTGCCGGCGCCCAGCACCAGCAGCCCAGCGCGCTCCCGACGCGGCAGCTTGGCATCGATCAGCAGATCGCTCAGCTTGCGATGACCGCCACCCAGCTGCAGCCGATCGCCGGGCCGGGGCGAGCGCAGCCACAGTGGAAAGCCCGGCGCGGGCAGGGTCAGCACCACACGGTGCGGCGTCTCCCAGCCATGGGGCGGCGCCTCCGCAGCTTGGGCCTGATACGACAGCTGGATGCGATGTTGTCCGTGCTGATACACCCCGCAGGTCGGAAGCTCGATCGCCGGAAGCAGGGCGGGCGGACGGCTCGAGGTTCGGCGCAGATACAAGGTGTCGTAGCGGCGCTCCGCGAGCAGGCCCGCCGGCAGATCGATCGACTGACTGCCGCGACTGTGGGCACACAGCTTGTGCAGGGCCAACAGGTGCAGTCGGGACAGCGGACCCGGCACCAGCCGCACCAGCAGCCGCGTCGCCACGGGCCGAGGCAGCGCCCGCAGGTGACTCACCGAGATCGCCGCCACCTGTCCCGGCAACAGCGGCTCCTCACCAACCGTGATCCGCGCCAGCTGCTCGGTCGCCTGTTCGTCCAGATAGTCGGTGTCCTCGCGGAGCTGCTCGGCCAGGCTCAGCAGGTGCGGCACCAGCCCCGGCTGAAGTGTCTGTAGCTGCGGCAACAGCTGATGACGGACCCGCGCCCGGGCAAACCGCAGATCCTCGTTGCTTGGATCGAAGATCGGCAGCGGCGCAGCCAGCGGCCCGGCCAGCGCCAGGAACTCCAGCACCTCCGTCCGCGTCATCGCCAGCAGCGGACGCAGCAGCCGCACCGGCCGATCGCCAGTCACCGGGGTCAGCCCTCGCTGCGCGGGCATTCCCGACAGGCCCCGGGGCCCCGCTCCCCCGAGCAGTCGCTGCAAGATCGTCTCCGCCTGATCGTCCGCCGTGTGGGCCACCAGCACCGCTTCCCCAGCCCAGGCCTCGGCGGCAGCCGTAAGTGCCTGATAGCGCGCCTCACGAGCCGCCGCTTGTAGCGACGCCTGCTGCGGGACTGCCACGCTCATCAGCCGCACCGAAAAGCCCAGCCGCGCACCGACCGACTCGACGAGACGCGCTTCCTGTTTCGCCGCCTCACGCAGCCCATGATCGACGCAGACCACCTGAACCTGCCAGGCGTGCCGCTCGCGCCCAAGCCACAGCGCCAGCAGCAGCGCCGTCGAGTCCGGTCCCCCCGAGCAGCCCAGCACCAGCCGCGCCCCCCGCTGAATCCCCGCCGCCATAAGCGCCTGCTCGACGTGACGAACCAGCTGCGACTGGCCCAGTCGCCGGTTTTGCCCCGGATGGCTCGTCAGCGAGTCCTCAGTTGTGCTCGGAGGTCGGTTGCCCATGGTCGGTTTGGCGAGAGGGCGACGATGATACACTCTCCGGCTATGAAAAACGGCAGTCGTCGAGCGCCCAAGGCCACCGTCGCCAGCGTTGCCAGGGTTGCCAGGGTTGGTGTCGCCTGGGTCGCCTTCCTGTGGGGTGCAGCCGGGCTGGCGAACGGTCCAGTCAGCCCACCGCCGGGGCAGGGCGCCGTGGCCAGTCCGTCTCTGCCCGCACCCAGTCGCGAGTCGCTGACCGCAGCCAAGAAGCGAGCCAGTGACGCCAAGCAGATCCTGATCGTCGAGTTTTCCGCCGAGTGGTGCAGTCCCTGCAAGCAGTTCGAGCGCGACGTGCTGCCTCGGGAGTCGGTGCGGACGGCGCTGACCCGGGTCCACTTTGTCCGCTTCGACGCCGAGACAGAGGTCGGCAAAGAGGCGGCGCGGGCCCTGCACGTCGAAGGCTATCCGACCTTTGTGGCGATTCGTACCGACGGAGAGATCGCCAGCGTGCTGGAAGGGGCGCAGACCGAAGCCGCGTTTGTGCGCTGGCTGCGGCTCTCGGCGACCGACTTTGAGCCCAGCGCCCGGCTGCTGGAGCGGCTGAAGCGCAGCCCGAGCGACGGCGAGGCGATGCTGCTGTGGGCGCTGCGGCTGCGCAAGCGGGGCGAGCTGACCGAGGCGGCGAGCTGGCTCGACCGGGCCCGCCAGGAAAAGACGGCGCCGGCAGAGGTCACCGCCCAGGCTGACTGGGAGCTGCGGCGGCTGCGACTCAAGCTGCTCCTGCCTCGGCAACAGCTCGTGGAACACCTGCAAGAGCACCCGACGGGACCCCACGCGGACGAAGCGGTGCGGGCGCTGCTGCGGCTCGGGCCGGTGACCGGGGATGCGGCGAGCCGGGCGGCGCTCGGGCGCTATCTCGATCAGCTGCTTCAGCCGGCGTCGGCAGAGCGGGTCAACCAGCTCATCTATCGCCTGCTGCGTGCCGAGGCCTCTGCCGAAGCCGAGCGCGCCGCCAAGTACCTGCTCTCACTCGACGGCAAGAGCCCCTACTACCTGGACACCCTGGCCGAGGTCTTCCACCTGCGCGGCGACTCCAAAGAAGCCCTGCGCCTCTCGAGCCAAGCCCTCGCCAGTGCCCCGAAAGGCTCAGAGCTGCTCCGCCAGTCCCTGCTCCAAAACCACGCCCGCTTCGCCCGAGCCAAGCGCGAGCCCCCCGCCGAGCTAACCACCCCCGACGACGAACTCCAACCCTGGGAACGCGACTAACCCGAGTCCACAGCGAAACCAAAGTTTGAGTAAAGAGACTGGGGCCGACCGGAGAGCTTTTTTTCGGGTCGCCTGCGACACGACAAAAAAGTCTCGAAGGGAAGGGGGGCCCCAGTCGAAACGTACGCTTGGGAGTGGATGGGGTTTAGCAAGCTGCGGCGAGGGGGAGGGCGGCGTGGAAGGTCAGGCGGTAGACGCTGTTTTCGGTTTCCACGTACACCGAGTCGCTGTCCGGGTCGGTCAGAATCCGCCGAACCGGCGTCGTCACCATCCGGTGCCCGTTCGGATCGCGGAAGATCACCATCCCCCGACCCACCGTGGGGTAGCTGACCAGCAGGCCGTGATAGACCCGGCTCAGGCAGCCACTCGCCTTTTCTTTGGCGTCGCGCCCGTGCTCACGGATCTTTCGTGCCGTGACGTTTACCATCGAATGACTGCTGCCCCTGACCGACCATTTTACGGGGGGCCCGGGGCGGCTCCATAGGTTTGTTGTAAGTGCGCAGAGTCCTTGGGATTTGTTTTGTGCTAAGGGGGCGAGGATGAACGAGCAAGCTCTCGCGCGGCCCGATCTGCCGCAGGTCGTGGCGTCGGCGCCCTGGATTCGGCGGGTGCCGCTGCGCAGTCCGACCCTGCCGCCGGCCACGCACACCAATGCCTACGTGCTCGGCGAGTCGGAGCTGCTGGTGGTCGATCCCGGCTCGCCGTGGCCGGATGCGCAGGCGCTGCTGTGGGATTCCCTGCATGCGCTGCGGGCGCAAGGGCACACCCTGCGGGCGGTGCTGCTGACCCATCATCACTATGACCACGTGAGCGGGGCGGCGGAGCTTGCGCGCGCGCTCGGGGTGCCGCTGTGGGCGCATCCCGACACCCAGCGGCGCCTTTCTAACCAGCCCGAGCTGACGATTGGCGAGCGGGTCCGCGACGGCGACCTCTTGCCGTTCGGTCCGCGCGGGCTGCGGGTGCTGCACACGCCGGGTCATGCGCCGGGGCATGTCTGTCTGGTCGATGAGGCCGGTGGCGGGCTGATCGCCGGGGACATGGTGGCGTCGCAGGGGACGATCATTGTCTCGCCGCAGGATGAGGGCGACATGGCGCTGTACCTTTCGTCGCTGCGGCTGCTGCTTGCGCGGGGTCCACAGCGGGTCTGGCCGGCGCATGGCATCGCCGTCGAGGAAGGCGACAAGCTGCTGCTGCGCTACCTCCAACACCGGCTGCTGCGGGAAGAAAAAGTGGTGCGCGCCCTTCAGACGGGAGCGAGCACCCTGACGGCCCTGCTCCCTCTTGCCTACGACGACACCCCAGCGGCCCTGTATCCGCTCGCTCGCGAGTCCCTGCTGGCGCACCTGCTGGCCCTCGTCACCACCGACCGCGTCGAGACATCGTCCAACGAAACCGACCCCGAGCCAACCTACCGCCTGCGCTAGCGCGGCCTAAACCGAGTCCACTGCGAAACCAACAGTCTGAGTAACAAGCCTGGGGGCGACCGGAGAGCTTTTTTTCGGGCCGCCTGCGGAACGGAAAAAAGTCTCGCAGGGTAGCGGGGCCCCAGGCGAAACGTGCGGGCTTAGGAAATGGACGGGGGTTAGTCGGAGACGGTTACGGAGACGACATCGGAGGCGGGGGTTACTTCGGCGTCGTCGATGACTCCGATGACTCGGTAGCGCCGCTGCTCCGGCACGCCCGGCTTTTCCAGGGGCCGCAGGTCGTCAAACGGCGGGCGGTTGTCGCGTCCGAGCAGTCGCCACTCCGTCTCGCTGCCGCGCTGACCGTAGACGTTGATGCCGTCGAGCGGGCCCTTCTTCCAGCGCAGCACCACCCGTCCCGGCATCGCCTCGGTGGACAGCGGCACCTTGTAGGTATTCGCCGCCACCGGCTGGGACTGCGGGCCGTGCAGCCGCAGCGCGGTCCGAATCGCGTCGGTGCAGCCCGGCGCCGTGCTGACATGATCCAGCGTTGCCGCCAGCGAGGCCAGCGCACTCGCCTTGACCGCCGCCGTGTTCGCCACCGCCGTCCGGTACGCCTGATAGGCCTTCTCGTCCGCCTCGATCGCCGTCACGAGCTGGCCGCTCTGGTCGAGCACCGACTTCTTCGCCGCCGCATCCAGCCCCACCGCCGCCGCGTAAGTCGCAATCTGCTCCCGCAAGTTCTGCAGCCAAATCAGCAGATCCGCATCATTGCGAGGGAAATACTTTGGGGGCATCTACAGGACTCCTTGGGTGTGGATTGAGTGATAGGTCCAGCCAATTGGCGCGGCATCCTAATGACCCAAAGTCTGGTTGGCAAGCGGGTTTGCCGGCTGGGCAAAGGGGTTTGCCGGTTGGGCGAAGGGGTTTGCCGGCTGGGCGAAGGGGTTTGCCGGCTGGGCGAAGGGGTTCGCCGGCTGGGCGAAGGGGTTTGCCGGCTGGGCAAAGGGGTTTGCCGGCTGGGCAAAGGGGTTTGCCGGCTGGGCGAAGGGGTTTGCCGGCTGGGCGAAGTGGTTCGCCGCTGCGAGCCCCAGCCTCGTGCGATTGCGCACCAGGGGGTTACCGGTTGGGCTGGGGGGTTTCGGATGCGCACGGGGCTTTTCTGGGGGGCGGAGTTGTGGCACACACTCTTGCCGAAGTTTCCGGCCAGTCGCAAACGAGGTGCCCCCGATGAGCCAGCCCCAGTCCAAAAGTCCGCTTGACCCCGAGCAGGCGCAGCAGCCGCTGATCAGCCAGCGCAAGTCCGATCACATTGCGCTCTGTGCGTCGGGCGAGGTCGATTTTCGCGACAAGGGCACGCTGCTCGACCAAGTGCAGCTGGTCCACCAGGCGATTCCCGAGCACCACTACGACGAGATTGACCTGGCGACGCCGCTGCTGGGGAAGGTGCTGAAGGCGCCGCTGGTGATCAGCGCGATGACGGGTGGTACCGACGAGGCGCAGGCGATCAACCGCGACCTGGCGCGGGCGGCAGAGACGCTGGGGCTGGGGTTTGGACTGGGCTCGCAGCGGGCGATGCTGGTGCGGCCCGAGACGACGCGGACGTTCCTGGTGCGCGAGCATGCTCCGACGACGCTGGTCCTGGGCAACCTGGGGCTGGTGCAGGCGCAGCGGATGTCGACCGACGAGGTGCGCACGCTCTGTCAGACGGTCGGGGCCGACGCGCTGTGCATCCACCTGGCGACCGCGATGGAGCTGGTCCAGCCCGGCGGCGATCGCGACTTCCGAGGCGGACTGGAGACGCTGCGCCGGCTCCACCGCGAGCTGGGCATTCCGATTGTCGTCAAAGAGACGGGCTGCGGGCTGTCGCGGCAGGTCGGGCTGATGGTGCGGCGGGTCGGGATTTCGGCGGTCGATGTCAGTGGTGCCGGCGGTACGTCGTGGGTGGGCGTCGAGACGCATCGGGCGGCGGGCGTGGCGAAGGCGGTGGGCGAGGCGCTGTGGGACTGGGGGGTGCCGACGGCGGCCTCGGTGTCGCTGCTGGCGGACCTGGGGCTACAGATCATTGCGACCGGCGGGCTGCGCACGGGCCTGGACGTGGCGGCGGCGCTGGCGCTGGGCGCACGGGCTGGCGGGCTGGCGGCGCCGGTCTTGCGGGCGTGGAAGGCCGGTGGCTACGACGGGGCGGTCGAGTTTCTGCGCGGCGTCATCGAGACGATTCGGGCGGTGACGCTGCTGACCGGCTGTAAGTCCTCGGCAGAGCTGGTTCATGCGCCGCGAGTGATTGGCTCGACGCTGCGCGCCTGGCAGGAAGGGGCTCGCTAGGTTCATGGGCAAGACCAGCGCCTGTGGCAAGGTGATCCTCCTCGGTGAGCACGCAGTGGTGTACGGGGTGCCGGCGCTGTGCGGGGCGCTCCAGGGCGGGGCCACTGTCGAGATCATCGCGGGGCAAGGCCGGCTGCTCGTCCCCGAGTGGGATGTTGCGACGCCGCCGCTCGGTGAGCTGCTGGGTCCGGCCCCGCTGACTTCGTCGCTGGCTCAGGCGCTGCGGGCGATCTGCGAGAGTGCTTTTGCGTCAGTCGGGCGTCGGCTCGATGCTGGCGCCTTGCCCTATGACTTTGTGGCGCGCTTTGCGATTCCGACCGGGGCGGGGCTCGGTTCCTCGGCGGCTCTGTCGGTGGCGCTGGTGCGGGCGATCGATCAGGCGGCGGGGCTGGGCCTGACCGAACAGCATATTGATGCTGCCGCCTTTGCCGCCGAGTGTGTGTTCCACGGCTCGCCCTCGGGACTCGATCATACGGTTGCCCAGCGCGGGGGCTTTGGGCTGTATCGGCGGGGGCAGGGGCTCTCGCCGCTCGGCGATACGCCGCCGCTGCGGCTCTGCATTGGTCACACCGGTCGGGCCCGCGACACCAAAGGGCGGGTTGCTCGCGTCGCCGAGCTTACCCAGCAGCAGCCCGAGCTGACGACCGCTTGCTTTGCCCGCATCGGGGCGCTGGTCGAAGAGGCGGTAACGGCGCTGCGGCAGGGGGACCTGGCGCGGCTCGGGCAAGCGATGAACGAGAACCAGGCGCTGCTGCGGAAGCTCGATGTCTCGTGCGAAGAGATCGAGCACGTCTGCCAGCTGGCACTCGCAGCGGGGGCGCTGGGCGCCAAGCTGACCGGCGGGGGCGGCGGCGGCTGTGTGGTGGCGCTGGCGCCCGGTCGCGAGCAAGAGGTACGTTCGGCCTGGCAAGCGGCTGGATATTCCTCCTTTCTGGTCGAAGTCGGTGGAGAGCCGCCGTCCCTTTCCCTCTCTCAGCAGGCCAAACCCGTGATGCACGCCGTCGCTACTGCCAATACCAACATCGCGCTCGTCAAATACTGGGGCAAGTGTGACCCGGCGCTGAACCTGCCGGCGGTGCCGAGCCTGTCGCTGACGCTGGCTGGACTGTCAACCCGTACCGAGGTGTGGCTCGATCCGTCGCTTGTGGCCGATGAGCTGGTGCTCAATGAAAAGTCGGTGGACGGCGAGCCGCTGCGCAAGGTCAGTCGGCAGCTTGATCGGGTGACGCGCTATCTGGGGCTGCCGGGGCGACCGTTTGCGCGGGTGCTGAGTCACAACAACTTTCCAACGGCGGCGGGGCTGGCTTCGTCGGCGTCGGCGTTTGCGGCCCTGACGGTGGCGGCCTATGGCGCGCTGCTGGGAGAGACGGCCCTGGCGTCGCCACTGTCGCGCAGTCTGCTGTCGAGCTGGGCGCGGCAAGGCTCGGGCTCGGCGGCGCGGTCGCTGTTTGGCGGGCTGGCGGTGCTGGGCGTCGGGACCCCGGGGCAGATCGACTCGGCGCAGGCCAGTCAGCTTGTGCCGGAAGACGGCTGGCCGGAGCTGCGGCTGGTGATTGGGGTGGTGTCGGATGAAGCGAAGGCGACTTCCTCGACGGATGGGATGACGCGGACCGCGAATACGTCGCCGTATTACTCGCCGTTCGTGGCGGGAGCGCCGCAGGATCTGCTCGAGGCGACACAGGCGGTGCTGGCCCAGGATCTGGCGCGGCTCGGTCGCATTGCGGAGCGGAGTGCGCTGCGGATGCACGCCTCGGCGATGGCGGCGGACCCGGGGGTGGTCTATCTGCGCGGCAGCACCATCGAGGGCTATCACTCGATTGTCCAGCTGCGACAGCACGGGGTGGAGGCGTACTTTACCTGTGATGCCGGCCCGCATCCGAAGGCGCTGACGACGGTGGCGCAGGCAGAGCGGGTGGCGGCGGCGCTGGCGGCGGTGCCGGGGGTCAAGCGGACGATCATTGCCAGTCCGGGGGAAGGGGCGCGGCTGGTGTCGGTGGAGGCGCTGCGATGACGCGGGCAGTCCTGGCGCCCGGCAAGGCGATGCTGATTGGGGAGTACGCGGTCCTGGAAGGCGAGCCAGCGGTGGTGGCGGCAGTTAGCGTCTATGCCCGGGCCGTCCTGGGGAGCGGGGTCCCGTCGTCCGGCTTTATCGCAGCAGCGATCCGCGAAGCCCGCGTCGAGCTGGCCGACCTCGGGCGAACACTCGATGGCGAGCTGGTGCCACACGTCGATACCACCGCCTTTGTGCACGGGGGACGCAAGCTGGGGGTTGGTTCGAGTGCCGCTGCTACCGTTGCTGCAGTCGGCGCGCTCTTCGATGCGGCGGGCTGTGATCTAGGCGATGAGCAGGTGCGGGCGCGGGCGTTTGCGGCGGCCAAGCGGGCTCACGATGCGGCCCAAGGCACGGCGGGGTCGGGCGCGGACCTGTGGGCGGCGGTGCATGGCAAGCTGCGGGTGCTCGGTCCGTATGACACCTCGGTCGAGTCGCGGGCCCTGCCGGTGCAGCTGCGGTTTGTGGCGACTTCGACGAGTGTCTCGACGGCGATGCTGGTGGGTCGATACCGCGCCCAGCACGACGCGGCCCAGCCGGCGATTGCCGAGCTAGCGATTGCCGCGCGGGGGTTTTTGATGGCCTGGCAGCGTGGCGATGTGGCGGCGCTGCTGTCGGCGGTGGAGCGGGCCAACAGCGGCTACGAGCGGCTCGGTGAGGCGCTGGGGCAGCGGCTGCTGACCGATGATCACCTGCGGATTGCCGAGACGGCACGGCGAGCGGGCGGGGCGGCCAAGCCATCGGGAGCGGGGGGCGGCGACCTGGCGGTGGTGTTTTTGCCGACGCGAGCTGCGGTCGAGCGATTTTGTGCCGAGATCGAGCCGCTGCCGATCACCGAGAGCGCCGTCGGTCTACACGTTGCGAGCTAACTGAGCGAGAGAGCATGTCAAAAAGTGGTCACGATCACGGGCCGCGACACCCGTCGCCGTCCCAAGGGGGAAGTGTCTCGTCGCGGGTGCCCGGCTTTTATAAGCTGAGCATCGACGAGCGACTGGGTCTTCTGTCCGAGCGGTCACAGCTGTCGCAAGCCGAGGAAGCGCTGCTTCGCTCGGGCTGTCTGTCCGTCGAGCAGGCCAATCATATGGTCGAGAACGTCATCGGCACCTACGCGCTGCCGCTCGGGCTCGGGCTGAACTTTCAGATCAATGGGCGCGATCATCTGGTGCCGATGTGTGTCGAGGAGCCGTCGGTGATTGCGGCGGCCTCGAACGCGGCGCGGATGGTGCGCGAGGGGGGCGGCTTTGTCGCCGAGGCGGATCCGCCGCTGATGATTGCCCAGGTCCAGATCTACGACGTGCCCGACACCGAGTCTGGGACGCAGGCGATCTTGGCGGACAAAGCGGCGCTGATAGCGGCTTGCAACGATGCCCAGCCCAACCTGCAGAAGCGCGGCGGTGGCACCCGCGACATCGAGGTTCGTACGCTCGAAGCGGCGACGGCAGATCGACCCGGCATGCTGGTGGTTCACCTGATCGTCGACTGCTGCGATGCGATGGGCGCCAACTTGGTCAATACCGTTGCTGAATCGGTCGCGGCAAGGCTGGCCGAGCTGGCGGGTGGCTGCTACGGGCTGCGGATCTTGTCGAACCTGGCTGACCGTCGCTGTGTCCGGGTGCGCTGTCGGGTTCCGCTGGCGGTGCTGCGCAGTGAGCGCTTCGACGGGGTGGCGGTCCGCGATGGCATTGTCCTGGCCAGTCGCTTTGCCGAGCTAGATCCCTATCGGGCGGCGACGCACAACAAAGGGATCATGAACGGCATTGATCCGGTGGTGCTGGCGACGGGCAATGACTGGCGCGGGGTCGAGGCGGGGGCGCATGCGTTTGCGGCGCGCTCGGGGGTCTATCGGCCGCTGGCGACGTGGCGAGCGGGCGACGACGGGCACTTGCTGGGTCAGATCGAGCTGCCGATGGCGATTGGTACCGTCGGTGGCACGCTGCGGGTTCATCCGGGGGCGCGGCTGGGGCTACAGCTGCTGGGGGTGAAGTCGGCGACGGAGCTGGGCATGGTGATGGCGTCGGTGGGGCTGGCGTCCAACCTGGCGGCGCTGCGGGCACTGGCGGCGGAAGGGATTCAGCAAGGCCACATGTCGCTGCATGCGCGGTCGGTGGCGGTGTCGGCGGGGGCGACGGGGGATCTGGTCGATGTCGTCGCGGCAGAGCTGGCCAAGCTGGGCGATGTCCGTCACGAGCGCGCCGTGCAGATCTTGGGGCAGCTTCAAGACAGAGCCTAGTCGCGCTGGGCACGGGCCGAAGCGTTGGTGGCCCCAGAAAAAGGGGAGAAATGGGAAGGAATTTGCCCTGCTTGGCGGCGCTGGCCGCGTGATAGAGTGAGTTGCTGTGACTCCCAAAGATGCTGGACCACTCCCTGTCGACGAGGGCTTGCCGCCCAGGCGTCGTGTTCGTCCTGCGGTGTGGTGGGGGCTTGGGCTCGGTGTGGTGCTGGTCGCGGTGGTGGGGTCGCTGCCGCTGGTCGCGGCCTACGTGATTCGCCAGGTGGTGCTGCCGCAGCTGGAGCAGCGCTTCGGCTGTCAGATTGCGGTGCGCGACATCGTCGTTCGGCCAAAGACGGTGCGGCTGGTTCACGTCTCGGTGCGCGAGCAAAAAGGGTCAAGCGGAACGGAGCCGGTCACGGTCAGCGAGGTCCGCGTCGAGTATTCCCCGTGGTCACTGTTTTTGGGGCGGGTGGAGGTGAGTCGGCTGACGGCGACGCGGCCGCTGCTCCAGATTGTGCGCGGTGGTGAGGAAGACAACATCTCGGCGCTGCTCAAGCGGCTGCGCGGTGGTGAGCGGACTGGACAGACTGGCTCCGGCGGGCGACTGCGCGGCCCCGAGCAGGTGATTGTGACCGACGGCGAGCTGGATGTTCGCGACGAGCTAGGCCAGGTCCATGTGCGGTCGCTGTCGGCGCAGCTGCACAAGCAGGGGGACTGTCTGGTCAGCCTTGGGGATGTGACGGTGGACCCGACCTCGGGGGCGAGCGCGCGGGCGGAAAAGCTCCAGCTTGTGTGGAAGAGTCCGGGGCGCTTCCTGCCCGATGGTCTGCCCGAGATTCGCATCGATCATGGCTCGGTGGCACCGTGGCGACGGCTGAGCCTGACCGGCATCACCGGCACCATCAAGGCCGGTCCGGGGGACGGTCGCAAGGCGGTGATTGCACTCGCGGGCGGCTACGGAGGCGTCGAGCATCAGCTGTGGCAGGCCGATGGCTGGGTGCTGTCCGAAGGGCGTGACTGGAAAGTGGCCGGCATGCAAGGCGAGCTGCACCTGCGGGCGCAGCGCTTTCAGCTGTCGCAGCTCGAGCCGATTTTGAAGGACACGCCGATCATCGATCCCGACCAGACCGAGGTCGATGCCAGCATGGATCTTCGCTTTGAAAAGAGCGTGCTGTCGGCGGCGGGCGGCTTTCAGATGGCGCACTTGTCGCTGTTTGCGCCGCGCTTGGTGGCCGAGCCGGTGCGTGATCTCACGTTCGATGCGCATGCCAAGGGGCAGATTGACCTCAAGGCGCGCAAGGTCAAGCTCGAGCAGCTGAAGGTTCGCTGGGCGGGCGTGGAAGTCCAGCTCGATGGTGAGGCGGAAGCGCAGCCGCCGGAGCTGCGACCGAGTGTGCTGCAAGCCCAAGCCCAGGCCCACGCGCCCGGTGTCGTACAAGGTACGCTGGTGCCGCCTGCGCCGAGCTGGCGCGAGAAGTGGCGCACGGTGTCGATGCACGTCAAGGTGCCGCCGATTCAGTGTCAGGCGCTGCTGCAAGCGCTGCCGAAGCCGGTGGTGCCGCGCATTCGCGACTTTCAGCTTGATGGGACGTTTTCGACCGATGTGCAGGTGTTCGTCGACTTTGCCAAGCTGCTGAAGCTGCCGCCGCCCAAAGATCCCGATGGACTGGATGAAGAGACGCCGCTGCCGCCGCCCGAGCCGCTGGTCGCCAAGAAAGTGGTTGCGAGAGGTCGTCCGCTTCCCGGTCCAGCGAATGGGAATGGCAATGGCAATGGCAATGGCAGTGGCAAAGATCCCAAGGATGATCCGGTGCAGATCTCCGGGCAGGTGGGAATCGGTGGCTGTCGGGTGCTGAAGGCGCCGGCGGATCTGGATGTGCAGAAGCTGCTGACGAGCTTTACCCACACCGTGACCATCGAGCAGGGCAAAGACCTCCACTTTGTGATTGGGCCCGAGAATCCCGACTACGTTCCGTACGAAGGACTGTCGCCGTATCTCATCAACTCGATCATGACGACCGAGGATCACGGCTTCCTGCGTCATCGCGGCTTCATCGTTCCGGAGTTCCGCTCCGCGCTGCAGTCGAACCTGGAGCGGGGCTACTTCCGACTTGGGGCGTCGTCGATCACGATGCAGATGGTCAAGAACGTCATGCTGTCGCGCGAAAAGACGCTGTCGCGCAAGCTGCAAGAGATGTTTCTGACTTGGTACATCGAGAACAACCTGACCGAAGATCAGGACATGGTGAAGGCGCTCGCGAAGGGCTGGACGGTGAGTCAGTACCTGGCCAAAGTCGCGAAAGATCATCCGGCGCCACCGTCGACCGCTGCGAAGGAAAAGGAGGCGCAGTGGACGCCTTCACGGCTCGCGGCAGAGCAGTCCTTTGCGGCGATTCGGGATGCGACTTCGATCAAGCGGCGGATCTTGGAGATCTACTTCAACGCGATCGAGTTTGGTCCCTACATCTTCGGAATCGGACGTGCGGCGCGGCACTACTTTGGCAAGGAAGCCAAGGATCTCACGCCTCGGGAAGCAGCGTTTTTCTCGTCGATTCTGCCCAATCCCAAGCGGCGCTACATTCAGTACTGCAAAGGGGCGGCGGATGATGGCTGGGAAAAGTATGTCGAGCGGATCGTGCGGCGGGTTCACTCGCGCGGACGGATGACGGATGAAGATCTGCAGAGCGCGCTGGCGACGCGCTTGGTGTTTGATAGGCGGGAAGCGCTGTCCGAAAAGGAGTGTCAGCTGCTGGTTCAGTACATGGCCGAGCTGCCGGCTCCGGGCTCACCACCGCCTCCGCCGCCGCCTCCGGGAACGCCTGCCAAAGTGACTCCGCCGTTGCCACCGTGGGTCGAAATGCACCACGGCAAGCTGCGCTACACCACTCCCAAAGAGAAGCCTGAAGCTCCGGCCAGTCCTGCTGCGCCAGCGACGGAGTCGGGAGCCGTTCTGTTCTAACTTGCAAACCAGGGCTTCCCCCAACCGCCCACACCCAAGCTGAGCTTTATGTCAACACGCAAGACCTTCGTTCTGGATACCAATGTCCTGCTCCACGATCCGCTGTCGATGTTTCAGTTTGCCGACAACGTGGTGGTGGTTCCGATCATCGTTCTGGAAGAGATCGATCAGTTCAAAAAGGAGCTCTCGGATCGCGGTCGCTCCGCGCGTGAGGTCTGTCGGCGGCTCGATGATCTGCGCAAGCAAGGACATCACCTGGCCGACGGCGTGACGCTGCCATCGGGAGGCGAGCTGCGGGTGGTGATTGGTTCCCACGAAGTGCCGCCGGTGCTGCGCAACGCTCACAGTGCCGACAACATCATCTTGGCGGTGGCGCTGCAGCTGGCGAAAGATGCGCCGGGCAGTCCGGTCATCTTGGTGACCAAAGATGTCAACCTGCGCATCCGGGCCGACGCGCTGGGACTGACGGCGGAAGACTACGATGTCGAGCAGATCACCATCGAGGAGCTGTATCCCGGCTTTGTCGATCTACAGGTGAGTGCGCAGGCGATTGCGACGTTCTATCAGGACGGCAAGCTCACGATCGAAGCGCTGCGGGCGAATGCAGAGAGCCTGCCGACGCAGATCTACAACAACGAGTACGTCCTGCTCAAAAATCGGGAAGGCGGGCCGCAGACGGCGCTCGGGCGGCTCGATCTGACGCAGGGAGTGGTGCTGCCGATTCGCAAGCTGCGGGAAGGCTGCTGGGGGATTCGGCCCCGCAACAAAGAGCAGCACTTTGCGCTCGATCTATTGCTAAACGATGACATCAAGCTGGTGACGCTGGTCGGCAAAGCGGGGACGGGAAAGACGCTGCTGGCGATTGCGGCGGGCCTGCAAAAAGTCGCGGAAGAGAAGGTCTGTCACAAGCTGCTGGTGTCGCGGCCAATCTTTCCGCTTGGGCGAGACATTGGCTATCTGCCGGGAACGGTCGAAGAGAAGCTCAATCCGTGGATGCAGCCGATCTATGACAACGTCGAGTTTCTGCTTGGGCTCAGCGGCTCGGGGAAAAATGAGCGACGGGGCGCGCAGTCTCATCAGGACTTGGTGGACATGGGATTTTTGGCGATTGAGCCGCTGACCTACATCCGGGGTCGCTCGATTCCCAATCAGTACATGATCATCGATGAGGCGCAGAACCTGACTCCGCACGAGGTCAAGACGATCATCACCCGCGTCGGTGAGAACACCAAGATCGTGCTCACCGGCGACCCCTACCAGATTGACAATCCCTATGTCGATGCGACCAACAACGGCATGACCACGGTGGTCGAGCGCTTCAAAGGCCAAGCGATTGCCGGCACGGTGTCGCTCATCAAGGGAGAGCGCTCCGCACTGGCCGAGCTGGCCTCGAACCTGCTGTAGCCGTTTTTGTCGGCAGTCCGGGGCGCGCTTGGTGTTTCATGGAAGTCATGAAGCGTCACGGGTTCGACTTTGATCTGTTCGTGGTAGGGGCGGGATCGGGCGGGGTGCGGGCCAGTCGGATGGCCGCCAAGTTCGGGGCGCGGGTGGCGGTGGCTGAGTCGCAGCGCCTGGGTGGAACGTGCGTCAATGTCGGCTGCGTTCCCAAGAAGCTGCTCGTCTATGCGTCGCACTTTGCGGATGACTTCGAGGACGCGGCAGGGTTTGGCTGGACCGTCGGAGAGCCGCGCTTTGACTGGGCCCGGCTGATTGCGAACAAAGATCGCGAGATTGCCCGGCTCAATCAGGTCTATCGCGGCCTGCTGCATGGTGCGGGGGTGACGATTCTCGACGGTCAGGCGCGGCTCGTGGACCCAAACACGATCGAGCTGGGCGGGCAGAACTTTACCGCCGACAAGATCCTGATCGCGACGGGAAGTCGGCCCCAGCTGCCCGAGGTGCCAGGGATTGAGCATGCGGTGACCTCGAATGAGGTGTTTCAGCTGCCCAAGCTGCCGTCGCGGGTGCTGATCGTCGGAGGTGGCTACATTGCGGTCGAGTTCGCGGGCATCTTTGCCGGGATGGGCAGTCAGGTGACGCAGCTGTATCGCGGCTCGCTGTTTCTGCGCGGCTTTGATCGCGACCTCCGGATCGAGCTGGCCGAGGCGATGCGGAACCGGGGAATAGACCTGCGCTTTGACAGTGATGTGGCGCGGATCGAAAAGTCGGCGAGCGGCTACGTCGTCACGCTGCTGTCCGGGCAACAGCTCGAGACGGACTTGGTGATGTATGCGGCGGGACGGACGCCGAACACGGTGGGGCTGGGGCTGTCATCGGTGGCGGTGGCGCAAGACCAGAGCGGCGCGATTGTCGTCGATGAATACTCGCGAACGAGCGTGCCGAACATCTGGGCGGTGGGCGATGTGACCAACCGCATGAACCTGACGCCGGTCGCGATTGCCGAAGGACAGGCGTTTGCCGAGACAGAGTTCAACGGAAATCCGCAGAAGCCCGACTACGACAACGTACCGACGGCGGTGTTCAGCCAGCCGTCTCTCGGCACCGTCGGCCTGACCGAGGAAGCCGCTCGCGGGCGCTATGCCGCAATCGATATCTACAAAGCGCACTTTCGCCCGATGAAGTACACGCTGTCGGGGCGAAACGAGCGCACCTTGATGAAGCTCTGCGTCGACAAAGAGAGCGGCAAGGTCCT
Source organism: Myxococcales bacterium (assembly GCA_016794465.1). Classification (GTDB taxonomy): domain Bacteria; phylum Myxococcota_A; class Polyangia; order Palsa-1104; family JAEUJZ01; genus JAEUKA01. The sequence goes on from JAEUKA010000001.1 coordinate 78,120, forward strand.
CGGCGCGCACATGCTCGGGCCTGACTCAGCCGAGATCATTCAAGGCATCGCCATCGCCATCCGCGCCGGGGTTCGCAAGGTTGACTTCGATCGCACCCTCGGCATCCATCCGACCGCCGCCGAAGAGTTCGTCACCATGCGCACGCCCCAAAGTCCGCCCGGCTAGCGAATGCTTCGTCGGGCCCGGGACGGCTGGCGTTATTCGTAGCGCAGCGCCTCGACGGGATCGAGCCGCGCCGCCCGCCACGCTGGATACAGTCCAAAGAACAAGCCCGTGAACGTACTCGACGACAGCCCGAGGACAATCGCCCACATCTTGTAGTGCGCCGTCCAGCTTCCCAGCACCACCGTCAAGATCTTCGAGATCAGCAGCACCAGCGCCATTCCCCCGAGCACCCCGCACAGCCCGCCGAGTCCCGCGATGATGCCCGCCTCGAGCAGAAACTGCCGCAGGATGTCGCCGCGCGTCGCTCCGAGCGCCCGCCGAATCCCAATCTCACGGGTGCGCTCCGTCACCGTCACCAGCATGATGTTCATGATGTTGATGCCACCGACGAACAGCGACAGCGCGGCGGTACACAGCATCAGCACGTTGATGACCAAAAAGATCACCTCCGTCTGCTGCTGCGAGTCCTTGTCGGAGTCGATCTTGAAGTTCTCGACCTCATAGTGCCGACCGAGCAGCGTCGCCTTGGCCCACGACCGCCCGCGCTGCACCGCTTTCAGCAGGTCGCCCAGCTGCGGCGTAATCCGAATGAAGATGCTATCGACCTTGCGCGAGTGGCGGATCACGCCCTGAAACGTCGTTGCCGGAACCACCACGCGACGATCCCACATCCACGTACCTGGGCCGGCGACCATCGGAGGCTTGTGGGCCAGCACGCCGACGACCTGCCAGCGAACATCGCCAATCGTGATCGCCCGTCCCGTCAGGTCCGTCGTCGACTCGAGCAGATCCTTCCACACCTCGTAGCCGACGACGCACACTCGCGAGCGCTGCCGCAGATCATGCTCGTCGATGAAGCGGCCCCGCAAAAGCTTGACGTGATACAGGTCGAGCGCCTGCGCCGAGGCTCCCAGCACCATCACGTTCTTGACCAGCTCTCCGACGCGCGCTTTGTGCCGCCAGTCCATCAGCTCGCCTTCCGCCGCCGCGCCGCCCGTCGCCAAGCTGTGATCGAGCGCCCCCTGATCCAGATAGTCCAGCGCGCGCTGGGTGCGGTTGCGCTGGCGCTCGGGTGCCGTCGAGTTTTCGATCTCGATCACATCTTTTTCTTCGACAAACTGCTGCGTTGACGACAGCGCGTCCTCACCACCAGCGAGCAGCCCCGACAGCAGCACCACCGAGCCCGAGCCGATGATCATGCCGAGCAGGGTCAAAAAAGCCCGGACCTTGCGCTGCCAAAACGAGTCCAGCACCGACGAAAGCAGATCCATGATCGACGCGAAGACCGACATCGTAACTACCTCTTACTGGCTGCGAATGGCGACCACCGGGTCGAGTCGGCTGGCAGTTCGGGCCGGCCAGTAGCCAAAGCCAAGTCCAATCAGCGCCGAGCTGGACAGCGCCACCACCACCGCCGGCTGCGAGATCAGCGTCAGCCAGGTCGGCTTAAAGTGCGCAATGATCGCGCCACCAGCCAGCGCACCGAGGATGCCCATCCCGACGCCCACCGCTCCGCCAACCCCCGACAGCAGCGTCGCCTCGACCAAGAACTGCCGTCCGATGTCCGCCGGCGTCGCGCCCAGCGCCTTGCGGATGCCAATCTCGCGCACCCGCTCCGACACCGACACCAGCATGATGTTCATGATCCCGACGCCACCGACGATGAGCGAGATCCCCGCCAGCAGCCCGACGATGATCTTCATGATCAGAAAGACCTGAAAAAAGCCCTTCAGCCGCGTCTCAAAGTCGAACAGGCGAAAGTCGTCGAGCCCGTGATGCCGCTCCAGTAGCACCGCGTTGACGATGCGCTTGACGATGTCGTTGTGGGTCGGACTGTCGGTCAGCAGAAACATCCGCCGTCCCAGCTTGCCCAGCTGCGGCATCCGGTCGAGCAGCGTATCGATCGGCATCAGCAGCACATCGTCCCACTTCCAGCCAAAGCCCATGCCCCAGCGATCGACCTTGTGTAGCCGGCCCACCACTTTGCAGTGCGTTCCTGCGACGGTGATGTTGTGGCCCAGGACGCTTGTGCCTTCGCCAAACAGCTTATCGGCCAGGTCGTGACCGATGACACAGCTGCGCGTCCGTCCCACGATGTCGGTTTCGTCGAGCCCGCGACCCGCAGCCAGCTGGTAGCGAAAGAAGGTCAAAAACTGGGCATCACCACCGACGAGATCACCTTGCAGCCGAGTGCCGCTATCCGACTGTAGATCTTGTCGCCACGACGAGACAAACTGGGTCAGCGCCACCAGATGGGGCACCCGTCGCACCGCCTCGGCATCGTGCCGGTCGATTCCGCCCAGGTGCATGGCGTCTTTGCCCTCCGCCTGCTCGGGCTTGGACGGCCACATCGAGATCAGCCGCGCGCCGCCCAGCTCCTCGAAGCTTCGCGACAGCGTGCCAAAGCCCGACTCGGCCAGCGAGGTCATCAGCACGATCGAAAACGCGCCAATCACGATCGAAGCCACCGTCAGCGTCGAGCGGAACAGGTTGGCCCGCAGCACGCGCAAGGCAATCTGCAGGTAGGTCAGCCACACCGGCGTACTCCTTATTTGAACTCGTTGGCCGAGGCCGAGGGCGGGCGAATCACGACCTCGTCTGACTCGGCGACACCGGAGATGACCTCTTGCTCGCGGTCGTTGCGGACGCCGACTTTGATCTCGATTTTTTCGGCGACCTTGGCCTGGCCCGGCTGTTTCTCGACGAGCTTGCTGACGTAGTGCTTGCCTTCTTCCTTGGTCACCGCCTCGATCGGAAGCTTGAGGACGCCGCGTCGGACCTCGATGTGGAACTTCACGTCGGCGGTCATGCCGGGCTTGATGTCGGTCAGCGCGCCAGAATCCAGCGTCGCTTCGACGGGAAAGATGTCCGTCTCTTTGCCTTTGGGCGTAATCGCTGCCGGCGCAATCTTCGACACCTTGGCGCTGTAGGTCTTGCCGGGCAGCGCGTCGAGCGTCAGCGTGACCGCCTGGCCGAGCCGAATCTTGGCCACGTCAATCTGGTTCAGCTCGACCTTGGCAATCAGTGTCGACAGGTCAGCGATGAGCAGCAGCGAGCGCTCATCCAAGGTCGCCATCGTGCCGGGAACCACCGTCTCACCGACGCGGATGCTGCGCTGAATGACCGTGCCGTCAATCGGGGCAACCAGCCGTGAATAGCGCAGCTGATCTTCGGCCACCGCGAGCGCTTCCCGAGCCTGCGCCACCGCAATCCGCCGCGTCTTCCAGTCATTTTCCGCCAGATCAACATCCGCCTGGGCGACGGCCCGGTCCGCAAACGCCCGCTTGCGACGATCGAGCGTCACCCGCGCGAAGTCGAGTCCCGCCTGGGCCTTGTCGATCTCTTGCTGCGCCCGCACGACACTGCGCTGAAACTCCGTCGGATCGAGGATCAGCAGCAGCTGCCCGGTCTTCACGGTCATGCCTTCCTCGACGAGCATCTTCTCGACCTGGCCGGCGACCTTGGACTTGATGGCGACCTTCTCGCGCGGCTCGATCTTGCCCAGCTCGGTGACCGCAACCTCCAAGTCCCCTCGGGTCACTTTGGTCAGCAGCGACGGATCAAACGCGGCTCGCTTGCCTGCTCGGCTCTTCCAGAGTGCGCCACCACCGACGAGCACGAGCAGCCCGACGACGATGACCACGACCGTGGGCCACTTGGAACGCTTTTGCTTGAACTCGCTCATGTCTTTCATTTCCCCGCTAACGGGCTGTCTGTCGACAGCAGCGACGATGGTGGCAGCCGTCCCGCCGCCAGGTAGAGCTCTCCCCAGGTCTGCGAGATGGTCGCCGCCTGGTTGGCAAGGTTGACTTCCTGGGTCACAAGGTCCGCCGCTGCATCAATCAAGTCCAAGATCGCCACGTCGCCGCTGCGGTAGCGCCTTTCCAGGATGCTCAGGTTGTCGCGCGCAAGCTGACGACTGCGCTGTAGCGGCTCACGCATGCGGTACAGGTGAATCAGCCGCGCATGGAGGACCCGGACATCGGCCTCCACCGCCCGTCCGATGCGTCGCTCCTCGGCCCACAGGCGCTGCTCTTCCAGCTGGGCATCGCGCACCGCTGTGTAGGTATTCAGGGTATCGAATAGGTTCAGGCTTAGCGTGCTACCCAGGAACACCGAGCCGGTGATGTTGGTAAATGGATTCGCCGAGCTGTTGGCCACGCGGGCGCCAATCAGCGGGTTAAACGGGTTGTTCGAGAACTGCAAAAGTCCCGACAGCGACAGCTGCGGGTAATAGGTCGAGCGCGCAATCCGCACCGCCTGAATCTGCGCCAGCACCTGGGTGCGGGCCGCCCGCAGCTCCGGTCGCTGGGCCCGCGCTTCGCTGAGCAGCTGATCGACGCTCTCCATGCTGTCCGACGGTGGCGGAGGCAGCTCGCCGGCTTCGGTCAGGCTGGTGCTGTGCAGCGGAATTCCCAGCAGCACCGACAGCTGCGCCTTGGCTTCCAGCAGACCCCCTTCCAGATCGGCTCGGCGGGCCACTTCGCTCTGCCGGCGCGACTCCATTCGGTTTTGGTCAATCACTGGCGCCAGGCCGTTCTTGACCCGCGCTGCCACCGCTGCCGCCGCCTCGTCATAGCGGGCCAGCGACTGCCGTGAGACATCGAGCTGCATCTCCAGCCGCCGCGCCGCCCAATAGGAACGCAAGACATCGAGCGCCGTCTGCCGCTCACTCTGCTTGACCGAGGCCTCAGCCGAGTCGCGGAGATGCTGCGCCCGCTCCACAGTGGCCGTGACGCGGAAGCCCGAAAAGATCGGCACGTTCAGGTTGGCGGCAACATTGAACTGACCGAGTGCGCCCGACTGCAGGGTTTCGCCTTGATAGAACGTACCGCCGGCAGCAGCACACTCGCCTTCGCTGGGCACGCCGATGCCACTTGCCCCAAGGGACAGGAGGGAGAGCGGTGCATACAGTGTCCCACTTCCAGTCAGTGCCCGCGCTGGCGCCAAAGTCGAGCAGCTGGGTGATGGAGCGCTGCCGCCGATGTTGCCGGCCCGATACTGCTCATTGAGGAAGGCATCGACACGCAGGGAGAACCGATCGAGCTGTGCCCGCGTGACCCCCAGCTGGCTGCGATCCCGGGTCTGCTTGGCGGATACGATTCCTGGATCACGGCCAAGTCCCAGCTCGATGGCGTCTCGCAGCGACAGTGCGACGGGACTTGATTCAACTGCCGCCGCCGATGCACTTCCCAGCGAAGCACAGAGGACCGCCGTGACCAGCGCAGCACTGGCAGTGCGACTAGTGCGCATGGGCTCGCTCCCGATTGGCTTCATCCGACACGATTCGTCCATCACGAAAACGGACAATCCGCTCGGCATACGCGGCCACCATCGGCTCGTGCGTCACCAGCACCACCGTCATGCCGCTCTGATGAAGGTCACAAAATAGCTTCATGATTTGGTCGGTCATCTCGGTATCCAGCGCTCCGGTCGGCTCGTCCGCGAGCAGCAACACCGGATTTGTCACCATCGCGCGGGCAATCGCCACCCGCTGCTGCTGGCCGCCTGACAGCTGATTGGGGTGATGATCCATTCGATCCGAGAGCCCGACGCGGCGCAGGGACTCTGCGGCAAGCCGACTGCGCTCGGCCTTCGCAACCCGGCCATAGACCAGCGGCACTTCGACGTTGGCCAGCGCGGTATGTCGAGGCAGCAGGTTGAAGGACTGGAAGACAAAGCCGATCTTGCGGTTGCGCAGCCGGGCCAGCTCGGTTTCGTCCAGGTTTTCAACCGGAACGCCATCGAGCTGGTAGCTGCCCGAGGTCGGTCGATCGAGCGTGCCAATGATGTTCATCAGCGTTGACTTGCCCGAGCCGCTCTGGCCCATGATGGCCACCATTTCGCCGCGCGCGATGGTGAGGTCGATGGCGCGTAGGGCGTGAACCTCGACATCGGAGGTGCGGTAGATCTTGCTGACCTCGCGGATGGCGATGACCGGCGGTGGTGCCGCAGCAGACTGACTCATAACTGGGATTTCCTCATTTCCTGGTCCATCGCAGCCGGCCAAGTGTGAGCAGAGCGATGTGCCTGGATAACAGCCGAGGCCTGAATTCTGTTCCGGAAAAAGTTACTGCGGGCGAAACAGCTCCGGAAAGGCGTCGCGAACTCCGCCGATGATGAACTGAACCGCGATGGCAACCAGCAAAAGGCCCATCACGCGCTCCAAGATGGCGCGACCGGAAGCCCCGAGGATGCGGTTGACCAGGGACGCAGCGCGCAGCATCGCGTAGGACGCCGCCGCCGTGATGACGATGGCCGCCCCGAGCAGCACCACCTGCCAAAAGTGTCGGGTCTGCGCGACCAGCACCATCACCGTTGCGATCGAGCCCGGTCCTGCCAGCAGCGGCATCGCCAGCGGAACGATCGCCACGTCCGGCTTTTTGACCGCTTCTGTCACCTCGGTGTCGCTGGTCCGGGTCGATGAGCTCATGCTGCGCAGCATGTCAAAGCCGGTCACGGACAGGAGGATTCCGCCGGCAATCCGAAACGCCGCCAGCGTCAGTGAAAACAGCTTGAAGATCAGTCCGCCCGCCACCAAGAACGTGAGCAGGATTCCGGCTGTAAACAGACACGCGCGCCGTGCCATCTGCTTGCGCTTTTCGGGGGAGTCGCCTTCGGTGATGGTGATAAACACCGGCAGCACCGCAATCGGATCGACGACAAAGAAGATCGCCGACAGCGCCACCACGCCGTATTCAAACAGCTCCCGAGTCCCGGGGATCGTCAGCGACAGCGCGAGAGGCATGCAGTTTTCCGAGGGCGGGACGTTAGCGGAGTTTTAGCGGAGCTGGAAGGGGTAGGTGACCACTTGCGACTTTCCCGAGACGGGGAAGGACAAGCTCTGGATCACCTTGCGGACACACGCGAGCAGTCCGTGGTCGATCAGGTAGGTGGGCGCCTCGACACGAACGCCGCTGACCTTACCAGTGCGGGGGACACGGAATGCCACCGCCACTTGGCCTTCCAGCTGGGCATCGCCGCGCGCGTCATCAATGCAGCCGAGGATGTCGCCCTGCCGAGGCCGGAACACCGCATCAAACTCGTCTTGGGACAGCTCGCGATCCGACAGGCGCGCGTCTTCCATGTTGATGACCTCGGTGGTGTTGAGCTTGTCCCCCACAGACTGCTGGCGACGATCTTCCGGACGGAGCACTACCGTCGGTGGCGGCGGAGCTTCCGGGGTCGCGACATCTGCCTGCGGAGTGCCGGAGCCGCTGTTCGGAGTCCCAGCAGCCGCTGGAGTGGCCGCACTTCCCGTCGGACGAGCCCGCCAGCCACGCTTCTTGACCACCGGCTGGGGCGGCACTGCTTGCGCGATACACAGCTCTGCCACACAGCGCGTTCCCGTCGAGCAGACCCGACATGGATCGCTCGGCTGTGGCAGCAAAAACTGATAGTACGCACCCCCGCATAGCAGCGCGCACAGTAGGAATCCGAGCAGAAAGCCTCGCATGTACCAAAGAGTTTCTGGAAAGGTCTTCCGCTGGCAAGAAGAACGACCGTGTCCCGTCGCCATGTTACGATGACCGATACCCGACTGCTGATGACGATCCGGCCCTCCACACCCAAGAGCAGCACGCTGCACGTCCTGGAAGACGCGTATTTCAAGGTGTCGATCAATCGCCAGGAACACTTCCTTCACATCATCCGCAGCGATACGAGCTTTGTCAGTGCCGACGAGGCGCGGGTGGCGCATCAGAAGCTGGTCAGTGCGGTGACGCCGTATCTGCGCTTTTCCGCGATGGTCGATCTGCGCAAGGCCAAGGGCAACACCGACAACGACATCGAGCGGGTGATTCGGGAAGTCTGGTTTCCCACGATGATGCAGCTGTCGCCGATGGCGGTGATTGTCGGGACGGCAGCGGGGCGGCTCCACGTCGGGCGGATGTTTCGCGAGCACGGCTCCCGAGGGAAGATCTTTCTGAGCGAACAGGAAGCGCGGCAGTTTCTCGGCTTGCCGTGGCCGATCCCGCCATAGCTGCCTTGGCCGTAGCTGCCTTGGCCGATTGGAACCGGCGCAGGTCGGACTTGGCGAGACGGGTCGCGCGGCGCTATAGAATCGCTCCCCATGCTTGCGCAGCTTGCCGACGTGCACTTCGGCTATCCCGGCACCGAACTGTTTGAGAGTCTGTCGTTTCAGGTCAATCCCGGCCAGCGCATCGGTCTGGTCGGTCCAAACGGAGCGGGCAAGTCAACGCTGCTGCGGCTCCTCGCGGGGGACTTGGCTCCGGATCGTGGTCAGGTGGTGCGAGCGCGCGGCAAAGACGTGGCGTATCTGCACCAGTCGCAGGAGTTTCACGGTCAAGGGACGCTGTGGGACACGCTGCTTCTGCCGTTTGCGCACCTGCTCAAGCTGCGCGAGGAGATTGCGAGCCTTCACGACCAGATTGCCGCCCTGTCACACGACGAAGCCGACAGTGAGCGGGGCCAGGCGCTGCTGCGACGCTACGGCGATCTGGAACATGAGTACGCGCATCACGACGGCTACACCTTAGAAGTGCGGGCCAAGGCGCTGTCGCACGAGCTGGGCTTTGCCGATTCTGACCTGCATCGTCCGGTGGCCACTCTGTCCGGCGGAGAGCGCGGTCGGGTCGAGCTGGCGAAGGTGCTGCTGGCGCTGCCGGATCTGCTGCTGCTTGACGAGCCGACCAACCACCTGGATGTCGATGCGGTCGAGCACCTGGAAGAGCGACTGATGGGCTGGGATGCGACGCGGGCGTTTGTGATCGTCAGCCACGACCGCTACTTCCTCCAAGCCGTCTGTAACGAGATTGTCGATGTCGAAGACGGCGACGTGGTGCGCTATCCCGGCAGCTATGAAAAGTATCTGGTGGCGCGGCAGCAGCGGCACGAGCAGCTCAACGCGGCGTGGCAGCGGCAGCAAGACGAGATTGCCCGCACCGAGGACTTCATTCGTCGCAACCTCGCGGGGCAGAAGACCAACCAGGCCAAGAGTCGGCGCAAGATGCTCGACAAGGTGGACCGGCTGGCGCGTCATCGCGATGCCTGGGCCGAAGCGGGCGAGATTGGGCTGCGCTTTGCCGTCAGCGATCATCGCGGCGCCAAGGAAGCGATCCGTACCGAACACCTCCAGCTGGGCTTTGGGTCTGATCCGCCGCTCTTGCGCGACTTTTCGACCACGCTCTATCGCGGCGAGCGCGTCGGCATCATCGGTCCCAACGGCGCCGGCAAGACCACGCTGCTCAAGGCGCTGATTGGGCGCGGGCCGCTGCGATCAGGTCAGGTCTTCGTCGGTCCCGAGGTGCGGATTGGCTACTTTGATCAGAAGCTGTCCGACCTGGCCGATGAGCACTCGCTGATTGATGAGATTCGCTCGATTCGCGGCGACTGGAACGAGGACAAGACCCGCTCGTACCTGGGCCGCTTCCGCTTCACCGGCGAAGATGGCTTCAAAAAAGTACGCGGACTGTCCGGCGGCGAGCGCAACCGGCTGCAGCTGGCCAAGCTGATGCTGCGCCCTACGAACCTGCTGGTGATGGACGAGCCGACCAACCACCTCGACATTCCGGCGCGCGAGACGCTGGAAGAGGCGCTGTGTGCCTTCGATGGCACGCTGCTGGTGGTCAGTCACGACCGCTACTTCCTCGATCGGGTGGTGACCAAGCTGCTTCACATCGATCCGCAGACCGCGTCGATCGACATCCACATCGGCAACTACAGCGACTGGAAGCGGCGGCTGGCGGACGACAAGCGAGCGGTGGCAGAAGCGGCGGAAGCGGCGAGAGCAGCGCAGGCCAGAGCGGCGCAGGCCAAGGCGGCGCAGAAGCCGGCGGCGGTGAAGCCCGTGGTGCCGGACGATGCCAGCGACAAGACCAAGCGGATGGCCGAGTACGAAGCGAAGAAGGATCGCGAGCGGCAGCGCGATCGCAAAGTGCGCCGGCTCGGTCAGGTCGAGGTCGAGATCGCGACGCTGGAAGCCCGGCTCAAGGAGCTGCGCGAGCGACTGTCGGCGGAGCACGGTGGCGACTGGCAGCAGCTGCACAAGCTGGTCGACGAGGAACACACCGCTGACCGCAAGCTGCAAGCCCTGCTCGGAGAGTGGGAACAGCTGAGTAGCGAGCTCGGCTAATTTGTGGCCGTACCGCTCCTATCGTGGGATAAGCTGCGCCATCTTTCGCCCCCAGGGGACGGTCGAGCCGTTCGACGTGCCTCGGTGGCAACAGAAGGACAAACCGAGGAGGAACCTTATGAAGATGACGCTTAGCAAGATGTTTGGACTGGGTGCGGTGGTGTTGGCGGCGGCCTGTGGCGAGCCCGAGCCGGCGGATGGACTCGACCCGGTGGTAAAGGGCGAGATCGAAGATGCCCTGGCCCGCTTTGAGCAAGACCCGCGCGCGTTCATGGATGCCATTCCCGTGAAAGCCGGCGCGCCGAGCCCGACCTTTTCAGCCGAGGTGATCGCCAGCCGCGAGTTCATCACCGCCAAGAACGTGCGCCGCAAGGATGGCCCCGCCGATGCGCCGGGCTCGAACGACCAGGCCAAGAACTTGGTCGACAGCCTGACCCTGACCAACCTGGCCGACATGCACAGCATCCGCAGCGCCGCCCTCACCGAGTCGGCGTGGTCGGATGACTACTGGGCGATCTACGCCGGCGTCACCGCCAAGCGCTACAGCGACCCGAGCTTCCCCTCGAGCGAAGACTGGAAGGTGCTGACCGACTACGTCCGCACCAAGCAGCCGGTGAGCGCCGACGACCTGTCGCCAGCCGAGAAGTACGACCTGCTGGTGGGCGACGCCAACAAGACCATGACCAAGTTCAACCTCGACGAGGGCAAGAGCTACTACACCAGCTCCGGCAAGGTCGAGACGTGGATGGGCATCTGCCACGGCTGGGCGCCCGCTTCGTACATGGTGCAGCGCCCGACCAAGGTCACCGAGGTCCTCGCCGCCGACGGCAAGACCAAGATCAAGTTCTACCCCTCGGACATCAAGGCGCTGGCCAGCCTGCTGTGGGCCCAGACCAGCCCGACCACCAAGTTCATCGGCGGTCGCTGCAACGTCAAGGACCCGGCCAAGGACGCAAACGGTCGCATCAAGGACACCTCCTGCCGCGACACCAACGCCGGCACCTGGCACCTCGCGGTCGTCAACCAGATTGGCAAGGCCCGCCGCTCGATGGTCGTTGACGCCACCTACGACTACGAGGTCTGGAACCAGCCGGTCTACAGCTACAGCTACTCGTACTTCAACCCGCAGACCAACAAGGCGTACCAGACCCTCAGCTACGCCAAGGTCGCAGTGGCCAGCTACACCAACGACAAGTTCAAGGCCTATCGCGCCCCCGGCACCACCCACGTGGTCGGCGTAGCGATGGATGTCCGCTGGACGGTCGAGACGCATCCTTCGCACGCGACCCCCGACAGCGCCACCCGCGATGCGCTCTCGGGCGCGCGCTACCTGTACACCCTCGAGCTCGACTCGACCGGCAAGATCATCGGTGGCGAGTGGCACCAGAACGCCCACCCCGACTTCCTGTGGACGCCGCCGCCGGGCACCCGCGCCGTCTCGTACAGCGAGCCGACCGGCACCCAGCCGGTGTGGGATGGCAAGACCGCCGTGCCCTCGGCTTGGCAGACTGCCGCCCGCACCGCCAGCGTCTACGGCGAGCCCCTCGCCAACGTCGTAGAGTCCCTAGTGAAGCTCTCGCGTCAGTAACTACGGGACCGCTTGATAGCGGCACCACAGGGCTTGGGGGCCGTCGCTCGGTAGATCGGGCGGCGGCTCTTCGTGGAAGTAGCGGTAGGGGTCCGGCTCGTGCTCCAGCTTGGGGCGGACCTTGTAGAACTGCCTACGCCAGCCCGCGAACAAGTGCTCCGCCAGCAGCTCCTCGGTCAGCATCCACGGCTCGGTTGCGGTCGGCGGCTCGTTCAGGTTGAGCGAGCCAATGAAGTGCCCGCCCGGCTTGAGCACCCGCCGAATCTCGCGACACACCGCCGGCACATCATCGGTATGGTCGAGCGAGTTCATCGAGAACACCACATCGACATACCCCGTGGGGAACGGCAGCCGCTCCGCTCCGCACGCCAGGTACAGCATCGGGTGCGCATCAATCCCGAACTGCCGATACGACTCCGCCAGCGGGTCCACCCCAATCGCCGCCTTGGCATTGTGAAGCCACGTCAGCGAGCCGCTCGGCCCACAGCCCAGGTCCACGCACACCCGCCCGGTGAAGAAGTCCTGATCGGCAATCCCGCCCATCGCCATCATGAACGACCGGTAGTACTCGGTCGCCGGCGCCGTACCATGCCGCCCCAGCCAGTCGCGCCAGAAGGAAAGCTCCGCCTGGTTCTTCACCGCCACCGAAGCCGGCGAGGTCGGGTCCAGCACCGGCAGGTGACGCACCGCCGCCGCCAGCGCCCGCTGAAAGAACGGCTGTAGCTGTGCCGGCACCACCCGCGCCACCGGCCCCAGCAGCGCCCGCTCCGCCAAGTGTCGAAAAGAAGCCATCCCATCTCCTAACCTGGGCCCCGTGAGCCCCGTGAGCCCCGAGCACTACCACAAGGCCACAGCCCGACCAAGCCCCGTGATGTCTCCCCTGCGCGCGAGGTCAAAGAGCCGCAGCCAGCTGAGCCCAAACCACCTCTTCCGGTGGTCCAAGTGCAACGCGTATAGGGGGTGGGTACCTCTTGAGGTGGTCCAGGTGCAACGCGGAAAGGGGGTGGGTACCTCTTGAGGTGGTCCAGGTGCAACGCGTATAGGGGGTGGGTACCTCTTGAGGTGGTCCAAGTGCAACGCGGAAAGGGGGTGGGTACCTCTTGAGGTGGTCCAAGTGCAACGCGTATAGGGGGTGGGTACCTCTTCCGGTGGTCCAGGTGCAACGCGTACCACCCCCCTGGACCCGATCGGGTCCCGGCTTTGGTTTTGGGTGAAGCGGCTTTGGGGGATGTGGCACCTTATCGCCTATGAAGACGGGTACGAAGACGGCGATGCAGAGCGGCAATCGGGTGGTGGTGATTGGCTCGGGGTTTGGCGGGCTGGCGGCGGCGATTCGGCTCCAGGCGCGGGGCTACCAAGTGACGCTGCTAGAGCAGCGCGATCAGCCGGGCGGTCGGGCTTATGTCTACCGAGATGCCGGCTTTGTGTTCGATGCCGGTCCGACCGTGGTGACCGCCCCGTACCTCATCGAGGAGCTGTTCTCCCTGTGCGGTCGCAAGCTGGCCGACTACCTGACCCTGCTGCCGGTGACCCCGTTCTACCGGGTCCGCTTTCACGACGGTCGCTACTTCGAGTACAGCGGCAACACCGAGCAGATGCTCGAGCAGATCCGCGCCTGGAATCCGCCCGATGTCGACGGCTACCTCCGCTTCATTGCCGAGTCCGAGCGCATCTTCCAGGTCGGCTTCGAGCAGCTTGGGGACGTGCCGTTTCATCGCCTGACCGACATGCTCAAGATCGTGCCCCAGATGCTCAAGCTGCGGTCGCACCTGTCGGTGTACTCGCTGGTCAGCCGCTTCATCAAGCACCCCGACCTGCGGGTGCTGCTGTCGTTCCATCCGCTGCTGGTCGGCGCCAACCCGTTTCAGACCACGTCGATCTACGCGCTGATCCTGTACCTGGAGCGCAAGTGGGGGGTGTGGTTTGCGCAGGGCGGCACCGGCTCGATCGTGAAGGCGCTGGCCGACCTGTTTGTCGAGATCGGCGGCGAGCTGCGGCTCAGCAGCAAGGTCGAGCAGATCCTGGTAGAGCCGGGAGGTCTAAAGCCCAGAGCGACTGGCGTGCGCCTGACCGGGGGCGCCGAGCTACCCGCTGATCTGGTCATCAGCAACGCCGAGGTCGGCTTCACCTACCGCTACCTGCTCCCCGAGGAGGTGCGCCGCCACTGGTCGAACGACAAGGTCGAGAACACCCGCTACTCGATGGGCTTGTTCGTTGCCTACTTCGGTACGAGGCGCCGCTACGAGGACTGCGCCCACCACACCATCGCGCTCGGGCCGCGCTACCGCGAGCTGCTCGATGACATCTTCTTCCACAAGACCCTGGCCGAGGACTTCTCGCTGTACGTGCACCGGCCCACCGCGACCGATCCCTCGCTGGCGCCGCCGGGTGGAGACGCGTTCTATGTGCTGTCGCCGGTGCCGAACCTGCGCGCCGACCGGCCCGTGGACTGGGACAGCGAAGGCGAGCGCTATCGCGACAAGATCTTTGCCTTCCTAGAGCAGACGATGCTGCCGGGGCTGCGGTCCGAGCTTGTCACCAGCCGCTTCATCACGCCGCACACCTTCCGCGATGAGCTGTCGAGCCTGCACGGCTCGGGATTTTCGGTCGAGCCAACGCTGCTCCAGTCGGCGTACTTCCGGCCCCACAACCGCAGCGAGGATGTCGAGGGCCTGTACATCGTCGGCGGAGGCACCCATCCCGGTGCCGGGCTGCCAGGGGTGCTGTCCACTGCCAAGGTGGTCGATCGACTGGTTCCACGCCTGGCCGGGGCACCGCAAGGGGCACCCATCGCCGGCTCGCACGCCCATGACTAAATCGGAGCCTACACCCTCGCGGGGGCCGCTGGTGGCGACACAGAAGCCTTCGCTGACCTTGGTGGGGTCTGCTGACCTGCTCTTGTGCCGGCAGCACATCGCCCGTCACAGCAGGAGCTTCTATCTGTCGTCCCTGCTGCTGCCGCGCCCGATCCGTCACGAGGCCTGGGCACTGTACGCGTTCTGTCGGCAGGCCGATGATGCGGTCGATGGCGACAATCCGGGGGATGCCACGGTGCCGGTCGATGCTCCTTCGGAGGCGGCGCAGCTTGTGGCGGTGGCGGGACTGCGCAAGCGACTGGCAGCGGTCTACCGGGGTGAGCCGGGGGAAGGCCGAGGCCATGCGATCGATCGAGCGTTTGCGCAGGTGGTGACGCGGACGCGGATGCCGCAGCAGCTGCCGTCTCGGCTGCTCGATGGGATGGAGCAAGATGCGCGCGGGCAGCACTACCCCGGCTGGGAAGACCTGTACGGCTACTGCTTCAACGTGGCGGCGACCGTGGGCCTGATGATGACCTGCGTGATGGGTCACAAGCTGCCCGCGTCGCGACAGGCCGAGGTGCTGCTGCGGGCGGCGGACCTGGGGGTGGCGATGCAGCTGACCAACATTGCCCGCGATGTCGGCGAGGATGCCCGGCGAGGCCGCGTCTACCTTCCCGAGGAGCTGCTGGGGCAGCACGGACTGACGCGCAGTGCGGTCCTGGCCGAAGCGGCTTCCCAGCAGCCACCGAGCGCGGCGCTGCGGGCGGTGGTGGCGGACCTGCTTGAGCGGGCGGATGCGCACTATGCGGCGGCAGAGCAGGGGATTGCGATGCTGCCGGATGGGGCGCAGTGGGCGATTCGATCGGCCAGCCGGATCTATCAGCGGATCGGGCGGGTGCTAAGAGCGCAGGGGCTGGACTCGCTGCGGCGGCGGGCGCGGGTCAGTGGGCTTCACAAGCTGGGGTGGGTGGTGGTGGCGTATCTTGTGGGGCTTCTGCCGGGGGCGCGGCGCTGGTCGCAGACGCCGACGCTGGGTCCGGCGGACGGGCTGCTCGGGCGCTACTGCCGGGAAGTCGGGGTGCTGGACTGACCGGGTAGGGGCAGCGGGACCGCTTCGCTGAGCGCGGCGATGACCGTCTCGACCGAGACTTGCTGCCACTCGAAGTGGACGAAGCGGCCCGAGATGCGCGCGGCGGCGGTCTTGCAGGGGTCAAACAGGGTGGTGGGCTCTTCGTTGGTGAGTCGGCCCAACACCGAGGCGGTGCCGGGGAGCAGGCAGCCGGGCTCGCGCTGGTGGTAACAGACACAGCTTGGGCCGAGGCTGCGCTCGAGGGCGCGCCACATGCGGCTGGCGGGGGTGGGGTCATCGACCTCGGGGGCGAGGCGATCCTGCGAGCCCTGCGAGAGGTTGACGGTGCCTCGGCAGCCGGGGACGGACGGCTTGGCCGGAGCGCCGTGATACTCGAAGCGCACCACCTTGTGCATCGCCTCCAGACCCGAGTACAGCCCGAACATCAGCTGATCGACCGAGTGGGCGAGATCGGAGGCGCGGGAACAGCCGCCGCAGGCATAGCCGGCCAGCGAGGAGCAGCCCGAGCAGGTGGCGAGGTTGCAGCGGTGCGCGGTGTTCTGGAGCAGGCCGAGGGCCCCGAGCTCGCGATAGAGGACGATGGCGCGGTCGTCGCTGAAGTCGAAGCCAAGGTGCGGGGCGGTGAGGGTCAGGGGCCGGGCCTGGGCGACTTCGGACGGAGCGCGGAGCACAAACAGGCCATTCCAGCGGCTGGCGCGCTCGGTGAGGACCCAGTGGTGGGTGGCGGTGACGGTGTCGGTGATCTCTTCGGCCTTATAGCCCATCTGGTCGGCAAACGTGGCAAAGCTGGGGCAGTCCGCCGAGGCCCAGGCGAGCGCGGCGTTGTAGGCGGCCATCCAGCGCGAGCTGCCCCGCGTGACGGGTACCAGCGGTCCGCCATCGCGACCGGCGAAGGGCTGGCTGCGGAGGTAGGCGACGAGGTCGGTGGAGCGCTGTGGCAAGCAGCTACTGGTGAGGCTGCCGCCGTCGAGGCTGGTGGTAGGGGTCGGCGGTGGGAGGGGGATGGTCTGGCTCTGCCCGGGGCAGCCGCTCATCAGAAGTCCGATGAGGGCTGCCGCAGAGCTGCGGATCGGGCGCTGCATGGCCTCCGCTATGCCATGGCAGACGCAGCAGGTCCAGCCGCTGTGACGCTGCCGCTGCCGGTGGTCATCGGGGCCAGCGGTGGGGCACTCGGGGTCGCTTCGAGCACGCTGTCGAGCACGGTGCGGACGTTGTTTACGACGACGAAGCTCATCTCGTTGCGAACGTCCTGTGGCACCTCGAGGATGTCCTTGCCGTTGCGCTCGGGCAGGAACACGGTCTTGATGCCGGCGCGGTGGGCAGCCAGGACTTTCGACTTAATGCCACCGACCGGCAGGACGGCGCCGCGCAGGGTCACTTCGCCGGTCATCGCCACGTCGGATCGGACCTTGCGGCCAGTGAGCAGCGAGACAATCGCCGACAGGATCGCCGTGCCCGCCGAGGGACCATCCTTGGCAATCGCTCCCTGCGGCACGTGCAGGTGTAGGTCCATGTTCTCGAAGAAGCCGGGGTCGATGTGCAGCTCTGCCGAGTGGGCGCGCACCCACGACAGCGCCGCCTGGGCCGACTCTTTCATGACATCGCCGAGCTTGCCGGTCAGCTGCAGCTTGCCTTTGCCCGGCATCGCGGTCGCTTCGACGAACAGGATGTCACCACCCACGGGAGTCACGGCCAAGCCAGTCGCCACACCCGGGCAGTTGGTGTGCTCGGCAATGTCGTGGAAGAACTTGATCGGCCCGAGGTACTCGGCGACATCGACCTTGTCGACGACCACGGTCTTGGGCTCCCCTTCCTTCGGCTCCGCTCCGGGCACGACCGCTGGGCTCTCGGCAATCTTCATCGCCACGCCGCGAATCACGGACGCCAGCTCACGCTCCAGGTTGCGAACGCCGGCCTCGCGGGTGTGACGCTCGATGATCTCGCTGATCGCCGTCTCGGTGATCTGGATCTGATCGGGCCGCAGACCGTGCTCGCTGACCTGCTTGGGCAGAAGGTGGCGCTCGGCGATCTTCTGCTTCTCGGCGAGGGTGTAGCCGGGAATCTCGATGATCTCCATGCGGTCCCGCAGCGCCAGCGGGATCGTCTCCAGCGTGTTGGCAGTGCAGATGAAGATGACCTCTGACAGATCGAACGACACCTCTAGGTAGTGATCCGAGAAGGCGTTGTTCTGCTCGGGGTCCAGCACTTCGAGCAGCGCGCTCGATGGATCGCCTCGGTAGTCATGACCCAGCTTGTCGATCTCGTCGAGGAGCACGACCGGATTCTTGCTGGCGACGCGCTTCATCGACTGGATGATGCGGCCCGGCAGGGCACCGATATACGTCCGCCGGTGACCGCGAATCTCGGCCTCGTCCCGCACGCCACCGAGGGAGATGCGATGGAAGTTGCGACCGAGCGCCGCCGCAATCGAGCGCCCGAGCGAGGTCTTGCCAACACCGGGCGGGCCCACCAGACACAGGATCGGACCTTTCTTCGTCGGCGCCAGCTTGCGCACCGCCAAATACTCGACGATCCGCTTCTTGACCTTCTCCAGGCCCCAGTGATCGGCCTCGAGGACCGCGCGCGCCGCCGGTAGATCGTGCTTGTCAACGGTCCGCTTCGACCACGGCAGGTCGCACAGCCACTCTAGGTAGGTGCGCTGAATCGACGCCTCGGGCGAGCCTTCAGGGATGTTGCGCAGACGGTCGAGCTGCTTCTTGGCGACCTTCTCGGCCTCGGCGGGCATCTCGGCCTGGGAGATCCGCTCGGAGAACTGCGACAGATCTTTGTCACTGTCACTCTCGCCCAGCTCGTCTTGAATCGCCTTCATCTGCTGGCGCAGCACTGCTTCACGCTGGCGACGGGCGAACTCGTTCTGGACCTGCTTATCGATGCGCTCTTTGGCGCTCATCACCTCGGCTTGACGCTGCAGGACCGCCAGCACCTGATGGAGCCGCACCTTGACATCGAGCTGGTTGAGCAGGCTCAGGCGCTCGAGCAGCGGCAGCTCGACCAGCGCCGACGCCAAGTCACTGACCAGGCTGGCGTCGCGGGTCTGCTCCAAAAGCTGAAGCACGGCGCGGGCTGACTCGGGGACCTGGATCTGCTGGGCAAGGCGCTGGCCGGCTTCTTTGACGGTGAGCGCGAGCGCAATGGTCTCGACCGAGTCACCGCTCAGCTCGGGCGCCGGCAGCGAGCGGGCGACCAGGAACGGCTCGGTGCCCACCACCTCGAAGCGACGACGACGCTCACCTTTGAGGATGGCGGTCATCTTGTCCGAGCCGGTGCGCACCACTTTCAGCACTTCGGCTTGCACGACAATCGGGTGTAGGTCGCCCGGCTGTGGGTCTTCGGTGTGCGGGTCGCGCTGGACGGCCACCAGCAGCGTCGGTGGATGCTGCTTGACGACGCTCTCGAGCATCTTCAGAGAGCTGCGTCGCCCGACTTCCACCGGCAAGGTCAGACCGGGGAGCAACGTCAGGTTGCGCAGGGGCAGCACCGGAAGCTCGGGCGTCGGTTCGCTGTGGCTGGCTTTGGGGTCAAACATGTTTTCCTTTTTGTGCGGACTGCGTCTTGCGACGACTCATCCGTCTTCTGGGCTGCCTACAAACTGCGCTCGCATAAGTGAGAAGCATTGCTGCGATTTTACGATGCCTTCGCGGCCACGCTTGCATCTTCTCGAACTTCGCCAGGCTGATCCCGGCGCGGCTAAGCGATATGGGCAAACTAAGGAGGCCTCCCCGGCTGTCAATGTAGGAGTTGTGCAAAAGTTGCCCTAGGGTCAAGATCCCGTCGGAGAAAATCTACCACTCCGTCGTTAGCGGCTGACAAATAGGCCACACTTCTCTCCCGTTGCGTAAGCGGGCTCATGATAAAGTGATCAGACCGCCGTCGAAGGTTTGCCATGACTACTGCTCCCACCCTGCGCTGCTTTGAATGCGGCGCGACCTATCCTGCCTCGGCGCGCACCTGTGATCACGATGGTGCGCCTCTCTGTCCTGAGACGGTTGGTCCGCACTGGAAGGTCGAAGGTGTGCTGGCTCCCCGTCTGGGTGGCGGCGTCTTTGCGGCCTTTCATGCGGCAAGTGGCGTTCGGGCGGCGATCACCTACTTCCCGGCGGTGTGTGCGAAAGAGCCAGCGACGCTCGATCGCACGGCTCGCGAGCTGTCGGCGCTGCGGCTGCTCGATAAGAACCGGGGCATCTTGGCTTTGATCGAAGAAGGCAGCGACCCGTCGGGGGGACGTTTTCTGGTCCATGAGCTGGGGACGCTGCGACTGTTGCAAGATCTCATCGACGAGTGGCAAAAGCCGGAGCGGGGGCTGCTGGAACCGCCGGTGGCGGCACAGGTGGTAAGACCGCTGCTGTCCGCACTGTCCACGGCGCATCGGATTGGGGTGGCACACGCGGGTCTGACACCACTTGATGTGTACCTGAGCAGCGAAGGGGAGCCGGCCGATGGCATCTCGCGGGTGCTCGAGGCGCGGCTGCACGGGCTGCTGACGTTTCCGATGGGTCCAGAGCTGCGGCAAGCGGTCGCGAGCGATCTGCGGGCCATCGGTGCGATGCTGTTCGAGCTCTTGGTGGGGCGGCGGCCACCGGACTCGGTGGAAGCGGTGCGGGCGCTGCCGCTGCCGAAGGTGATGATGTCGCCGGTCGGGAAGGTGGCGCTGCGGGCACTCGGTGGGACAGAGCAGCCGACCTACCTGGGCGCCGAGGAGATGCTGCGGGCGCTGGTGACGACGATTCCGACGGTGCTGGCGCCGCCAAATCCGAGCCTGGAAGCCGAGTCGGTGACGCGGGTCGATCCCGATGTGGCGCGGCGCGGACAGCCGTCGAGCAAGCAGAACCACGTCAACACCAAGCCGACGGTGCCGGTCGAGATCATTGCCGCTCCCGGTCGGGCGATTCCGTCCCAGCCGGTGCTGCCGCTGCCGGCGTCCATTGCGCCGCTGCGGAGTGGGCTGACCGCTGAGCTGCATCAGGTTTCGATCCTTGATCTAATGAAGGAACGGGAGCGGCTGGAGCAGCAGGCCCAGGTCGAGACGCTGGCGCGGTCGTCGCAGCATCGGACCTCGGTGACGGATCTGCCGATGATTCCGCCGCCGCCGGATGATGTGGTGCCGAAAGCGAGCCAGCCCGAGCCGATGGTGGCGGTACGCGGCGAGGGTGTGTTCCAAGGCATTGCATTTGGGCAAGAGCCAACGATTCCAGCGGTGGTCAATGCGTCGCTGCTGGCGGTGTCAGCGGAGCGCTCGCAGCATGTGCCGGTGCCAGGTGACTCAAGCGTCGTCAGAGCATCGTCGGTGTCACAGCCAGACAAGGCCTCGTCCTCGGGCAGTGTGACGGTGTCGATCAGTGGATCGATGCCGCGACCGCTGAACCATAGTGGACCGCTGGTGATTCCGCCTCAGGCACCGGGGCCGGCGAGCAGCTCGGTCAGTGGTTCGATCAAGCCACCGTCGGTCAGTGCCAGTGGCGCGGCCTTTTCACCGGTACAGCTTGGACCCGCTGGGCGCTCGATGTCGCGGCCACCGATGGCTCCGGCACCGGCCAACGCCCTTGAGTTCGAGCCAACTCCCGTCGCTGGTCAGCCACCAGTCAACCCCGAAGAACCTACCGAGCCCGCGCCGGCCATTCGTGTCAGCGGGAACCCACTCGCACCGTCTCCAGAGCCACCGGCGGAACTTGCAGCTCCGGCAGCGGCACCCAGTCCCAGCCCGGCCCCTGCTGGTCGTGAGCTTCCTCCGTGGGTATGGGCGGCGATCCTGGCGGTGGTGTGTCTGCTCGCGCTGCTGGCCGGGCTGTTCGGTCGTTAGGCGGCGTAACTCGGCAGTGACTCACTGCGACTCCATGTTATGTAGGTTTCACTGCGATGCGCCTCCTGTGGTCTTGGCTTGTGCTCGTGCTTGCGCTGGTTGGCGTGGGCAGCCGTCCGGCCTTGGCCGATGCGAGTGCCACCGTTGACCCGAGCTGCTTTCGCGGCCTCAGCGCCGACGGGAGCACCGGCCTGTTCGACCAGCCGAGCGCCAACCCCGGCTGCAGCTGGCGCCTGCGCACCGGATCGTTTCTCGGCGGCTTTGTCGAAAACGGCTATCTCCTCGTTGGTGACCGCTTTCGCTCGATGGGCGGCGGCGTGGCGGTGGCAGCAACCCTGGGGCAGCACATCGAGCTGGCGCTACAGCTTGGGGCCCAGCTGGGACGGATCGAGTCGTCCAGTACATCGCCCGAGCTGGCGCCCGAGCCGTCGCTGCTCGCGATCTCGCAGTTCAAGCTCCAGCTGAAGCTGCACTCGGCGTGGGGACGGCTGGTTCATGTCGCGCTGATGCCGACGGTGCGCTTGCCGGGCGCGGGCCAGGACTTTGCGCCGGTGCCGCTCAACCTGGATGCGGCGATCGATGCGCTGCTGGAGCTGAACCTGCGTCGGGCGCTGCCGCAGCTGCCACTGACGCTGTCTGCGCAGCTCGGCTATGTCCACGATCGCAGCTTGCGCGCCCTGGATGCCCAGGACTGTATGGGCGGTACCGTCGCTGACTGTCTGCGGGCACGGCTACAGAGCACGGCTGCCTATTCGGTGGGTCTGCCTCGGCTGCGGCTGTCGATTGGGGCGCAGCTGCCCTTACATGTCTGGCGATCGCTGTGGCTGGTGCCGGCGGTCAGCTATCGGATTGAGGCGATCGTCGGTGATCCCGATCCGGTGCTGCTGGCGCTGCTCGGCATGCAGTCGACGGCGGCGGTGCAAAATGGCCGCTTTCAGCAGTGGCTGACCGTCGGTGGTCGCATCTGGCTGGGGCTGCCGCTGAGCCTGGACTTTGGGGTCCGGATCGGGCTGCAGAGCGCGGGCTATGCGATGGGCGCCAAGGTTCCACAGGTCATGGGCTACGGTGCGCTGACCTGGGAGATCGATCTGCTGGCCGGGCAGAGTCAGGCGGCGGACGGGCGAGGCACGCCGGCTGTTCCATCGGTGCCGCCTGTGATGAAGACAGGTGCAGAGACGCGGCTGTGTCGAGTCTCTGGCGCGATTCGGGATGTGCAGACCGGACAGCCGCTGGCCGACGCGGTGGTTCACTTTGTTGGACAACGTCACAATGCGCTGCTGACCGACGACAAGGGCAGCTTTGTCAGTGGCGAGCTAAGCTGCGGCGCGGTCCTCGTCGAGGCGAGTCGGGGCGATCATCAGACGATGCGGCTGCCGGTGGTGTTGTCGGCGGGGGAGCAAGCAGCGGTGGACATCCGGCTGCCGAAGCTCTTGCGGGCGCAGGCGGGACGGCTGTGGCTGCTTTCGCAGGGCGACGACGGCAGTAAGCTTCCGGCGCGGGCCACGCTGTCACGTGATGGGCAGGTGGTATCGCTGCTGTCCGAGGAAGGCGGGCTGTTTGCGCGGGTGGCGGCGGGCGCGTGGCTGTTGCGCGTCGATGCGGCGGGCTACCTGTCGCGCGAGCAGACGGTGGTGATTCCCGACGGTGGTGAGCAGCGGCTCCAGCTCTTGCTCAGTCGGCGGGGTCGCGAGCCCAAGGTGCAGCTCGGGGGGGCCGAGATCGTGCTGCTGTCGCCGCTGCTGTTTGGACCGGGCGGGGCCAGCCTAAGCCGTGACAGCGAGCGAGTTCTCGACGAGGTGGTCGATCTGCTGATTCATCATCCCGAGCTTGTGCAGCTGCGGATCGAGCAGGCGGCGGATCTGCAGGCGGGCGACGGAAACTTGCTCGAACAGCAGGTCATTGCAGTGCGCGACTATCTGGTGTCGCAAGGCGTGGCGCCGGATCGGGTGGTTGCGCGGGTTACCGAGGGGCCGCGACGGACGCCACCTCGGATTTCATTCAAGATCTCGGCGGAGCGTCACCCGTCGCCATAGAGCCATGTCAACCGACAGCCCTCGACCCATGCTGCGGAGCGAGCAGCTTTCCAACCCGACGCTGCGGAGCGCTCAGCTTGCCGATCTCGATCGCATCGTCGCTACCTACAACGCCACCGTGCCATCGCGACTGGTGACCGCCGACCTTGAGCCCGTCTCCGTCGAGAGTCGTCACGCCTGGTTTTTTGCCCACTCACCGACGGAGCGACCGCTGTGGCTCGTCGAGCTTGATGGTCACTACCAGGGCTGGCTCAGCTTGCAGAGCTTTTACGGTCGACCGGCCTACGCGGGCGTCGCGGAAGTCTCGCTGTACTTGGAGCCCGGCGCGCAGGGTCGCGGACTTGGCCGGTGGGCGCTATCGCAGGCTTGTGCGCTGGCGCCCTCGCTGCGGATTCATACCCTGCTTGGATTCATCTTTGGTCACAATCTGCCAAGTCTTATACTGTTTGATAAACTGGGCTTTATCAAATGGGGTCACTTGCCAGAAGTTGCCAATATGGATGGGATCATGCGCGATGTGCTGATACTCGGAAAGAAGGTGTAATCATGGCGCAAGCCGACTCGCATCTTGAAATTGAACATAAATTTGTGTTGCCGGCTGCCTTTGATCGTGAGCGCTTCTTTGCTGAAGTGAAATTCCATCAACCACTTCGCTGCGCCACTGCCCAGGTTGTGGAGCGCTATTTTGTTACAAAACTAACGCCAGATATCATTTATCGACATCGCTATGATGAAAATAATCAAGATCTGACATATAAGAGCTTTGGGCATGGTGATATCGAAATTCGACGAGAAGTGCGGCTGTCACTCGATCTGCAATCTGGAAATCAGGTCGATCGGGTACAGGCCTTCTTAGAGCCGCTCGGAGTTCGCTGGCAGGGCGGACTGACCAAAGAGCTACACGTCTTCCATTTTGCCGACTGTGAGATTGCCTACTACACTGCCTCCACTGACGACAAAACCGTCACTTGTGTCGAGTTCGAGGCGCTTTCTACCGAGGACATCCTGGCCGCGCTGGCCACGTTATCAATGTATGAGAAGCGATTTGGGTTTATTGATAATCAGCGAAGTCGGCGATCGCTGTTTGAGCTGTTATTTGCCGATTGTCTGGAAACCAAAGCTGTGTAGAAACCCCAAGGAGCCAGTCATGAACGCACAAGATGTCATCTTCTTAGAAGGGCTTGAAGTTCCATGTCGGGTTGGCTGTACGGTGGAGGAGCGGCGCGTTCCTCAGTCATTGCGCGTAGAAGTCAAGCTATTCTGTGGAAGCATTTCCCGGGCGGCTCAGAATGATTCTCTTGAAGATACCGTGGACTATCGACTGGGGCTAGATCTGATCAGTGTGCTTCAAAACAAAGAGTTTCTGCTGATTGAGCGTGTCGCGGAGGTCCTTGCTGCTGAAGCGCTGAAAGTGCCGATAGTCGAGCAGGTTCAGATCACCGTTCGCAAGCGACCTCCAGTTCAAGGAATGGAGATCGTTGGTGTTCAAATCATGAGGAGTCGAGCGTGAAGGTGATTAGCAATACCGCCATTTCGCTCGATGGACGTATCAACACAGTCGAAGAGCAGTTTACACTTCTTGGTAGTGTAGTTGATCATCAAAAAATGGAGCAGATCCGCCGGATGGCCGATGCTGTATTGGTTGGCGGACAGACCTTTCGCAACTGGCCTTATCCATCACTCTCTGATCAAGCAAGCAATGAGCATCCCATTTGGAATGTGATTGTCAGTCGCTCTGCTGATATCCCGTTGTTACCGCAGTTTGTCGAAGAGACGCGAGCGCGTAAGCTGCTGCTGCTGCACAAGCAGACCACGCTGCCGTCGTTTCCATCATCGATAGAGGTAGAGATCTACGATGGCCCGCTGCCGGTTCCGCCGGTGGCGTGGATGCTCGACTGTCTGCGGCAACGGGGTGTCCAGACGCTGCTGGTCGAGGCAGGGGGCGAGCTGCTGGTTCAGTTTCTGGCCGCTGATGCGCTCGATGAGCTGTATGTGACGCTGTGTCCGCTCGTGATCGGCGGTCGGACGACGCCGGGCTTGATGGGCGGGACGGGCTTTTCCCAGGCCGAGCTGCGCCGGCTGACCCTCTTGTCGTCAGAGGTGGTCGGCAGCGAGATCTTTTTGCATTATTCCGTTAATCGCGCAATGAAAATGGAGAAAAATTAGTATCTATGTCGTAATGATCTGCGCCTTCAGCCTTCTTTAAGAAGTTAACAACTAGATACGTCATTGGCGTAAAAATAACCTCGATCGATATTTTAAAGAGCCAGTTGAAGACGAGAATCTTCACCAGCTCACTTGTCTGCCAAACGCCATAAAAAGCGAGCGGATAGAAGATCAGGCTGTCGAGTGCTTGGCCGATGATGGTCGAGCCAATGGTGCGGGTCCACAGGTGGTTGCCCTTGGTCAGGACCTTCATCTTGGTCAGGACATAAGAGTTGGCGAAGTCGCCGACCCAGAACGCGCAGATCGATCCAGCGACGATGCGCCAGGTTCCGCCAAACATCAGCTCGACGGCGGGCTGATAGATTTTGTTGAGCGGCTCGTCGGCGTTCACCGGCAAGTGGATGATGACCTGCGCCATCACCGTCGCGAAGATCAGCCCAAAGAAGCCGGCCCAGATGACCTTGCGGGAGCGTGCGTAGCCGTAGACCTCGGCCAGTACGTCGCCAAAGATGTAGCTGATCGGGAAGAAGATGTTGCCGGCGCCGAACTTGATGCCAAACACCATGCAGCTCTTGGCGGGGCCGATCAGGTTCGAGCAGAGCAGGACGGTGATAAAGCCGCCCATCAGCAAGTCGTAGTAGCGGTAGTTGCGACGCTTGTCTGCGATGACGCCGCCCGGCTCGTTCATCTCTCCGTTATAGCCGACCGGGTTGCGGAAGGAAAAGCAGCAAACGTGTAGCAGTCAGCGGAGTCTGGGTTCCTGCGCGGCGGTCGCGGATGGTACAACGAGCGGAGGAGAACTCCCGTGAGAGGGAACCCGAACCAACCGACGGCAGAAGTAGACAGAGAAGTAGACAGAGAAGTAGACAGAGAAGTAGACAGAGAAGTAGACAGAGCGGGTAAGCGGACTCCGTTGCGCGAGATCGCGGCTCTGTTTGCACGGCTGGGAGCGACGGCGTTTGGCGGGCCGGCGGTTCATCTTTCGCTGATGCACCAAGAGGTTGTACGGAAGCGGAAGTGGCTGACAGAGGAGTCCTTTCTGGATCTGCTCAGTGCGACCAACCTGATTCCGGGTCCGAACTCGACGGAGATGGCGCTTCACCTTGGCTGGCAGCGGCGCGGTCTGTCGGGACTCCTAACGGCGGGTCTGTGCTTCATCGGGCCGGCGATGCTGATCACGATGGCACTGGCTTGGGTCTATGTTCGCTGGGGATCGATTCCGAGCGTGGCGTGGCTGCTGTACGGAGTGAAGCCGGTGATGCTCGCGGTGGTGTTGCAAGCGATCTGGTCGCTCGCTCCCAAGGCGGTACACTCCTTTTGGCAGCGTGGGCTGGCGCTGCTGGCTCTCTGCGCGATGTGGCTGGGAGTCCATGAGCTGCTGGTGCTGTTAGGAATCGGTGTGCTCTCTGTCTGTGCGGCGCAGATAGCTTCCTCTTCGCGCTCTTTGGGCGCTCTGCTTGCGTTCCTTCCACTTCCTTCTGTTGCCGCTGCGAGCACGGTGTCCAGGCTGACTCTTCCGTCGCTGTCATCGCTTTTCTTGGTCTTCCTAAAGACCGGATCGGTCCTGTACGGAAGTGGGTATGTGCTGCTTGCATTTCTTCGCGCCGATCTGGTGGATCGCTTGGGCTGGCTGACAGAGTCGCAGCTGATCGATGCAATTGCGGTGGGACAGATCACTCCGGGTCCGGTTTTGTCGACGGCAACGTTTCTCGGCTATCTGCTCGCGGGCCCCAAAGGAGCGCTGCTGGCCACGGTGGGAATCTTTGCGCCGGCCTTTGTGCTTGTGGCGCTGAGCGGACCCCTGATTCCGGTCGTACGGAGAGTGCCGGTACTCGGTTCATTCCTGGATGGAGTCAATGTGGCGTCGTGGGTGCTGATGGTCTTTGTGACGCTGCAGCTGGGTCGCGCGGCGCTGTGTGATCTGCCCGCACTGGGACTGTTTGCGCTGTCGGTGCTGCTGCTCCTGCGCTTTCGGACGCATACAACCTGGCTCCTGGTCTGTGGAGCAGGACTCGGCTGGCTGCTGCATCAGCTCGGACTCTCTGCACGTTGATACGCTGCCAGCGCCTCATGCAGAGACTCGGCTGTGGGTCGCATCACCGGGTCCCGATGCAGACAGCGATCGAGCATCGTGAGCAGAGACTCTGGAAGTGCCAAGCCACGCTCGCGAAGCGGAGGCGCGGACATTCGTACTTCACGCGGTTTTTTGGCCCACACCACTGGCGCAGAGTACGGCATCTCTCCGGTCAGGAGCTCGTACGCGATGACTCCCAGCGCAAACAGATCAGCGGAAGATCGTGCATTGCGTGATCCATCGGCCAGCTCGGGAGCCATATACATCGGCGTTCCTACCAATACTCCCGTCGCTGTTAGCTGAACATCGGCAGCCGTACTTGCCGCCGCAGTGTCAGCCGCTCCCGCAAGTCCGGTGTCATCCACAGCCGCTGCGCTGGACGCTTCCGAATCCACCCGATAGGCCGCGTAGTCATGGTCATCGTCATCGAGCACATCACGATGCAGCGGCATCATCCGTGCACTGTCACTCAGAGACTCTCCGCCATCGCCACTGCGCGCCGCTTGCACTTCCTGCGACAGGATCGAAATCCCAAAGTCTGCCAGCTTCACCGTCACCTTCCCATCCGCATCGTCCGTAAGCAGAACATTGGCTGGCTTGAGGTCACGATGCACGATTCCGGCTCGATGAATCGCGGCGAGGCCGGCGGACATCTGGCGCAGGACATCAACGGCAAAGTGAACCTCGCGGAAGCGATCCTGTCGCAGCTTGAGCACCGTTCCGCGCACCAGCTCCATCACCAGGAACACCACGCCATCTTTGGTGACATCAATGTCGACAATTGAGATCAGGTTGGGATGATCCAGCCGGCACAGAATCTGCGCCTCACGCGCGAAGCGAAGCAGAGAGGTCTTCTTGCGTGCTTCGGTCAGGATCTTGGCCGCAAAGTGACGATGATCGGTGACTCTCTCTACTTCAAAGACTGCGCCCATTGCACCGCGACCCAGCGTGGCCAGGACTTGATAGTGATCACCCAGTCTCTTTCCGACAGTTACCGTCGCTGGTTGTGCGGATATAGAGTCACTCCCAAAGCTCCGTGCCACCGCTTCCATCAGCCGGCGCGAGCGCTGTTCGATCTGTCTTCGCAGCTCATCATTGAGCCCCTGAACTTCGGCGTTGCGCTGCTGCAGCTCCGCGAGCTTTTGCTGCAAGTCCTCACGCATCGAGTCGAGCGCTCCGGCCAACGGCGCCAGCTCACTCCCTTCCGGAACCGCGATCTTAGAGACGAGATCTCCCTTGGCCATCCGACCCGCCGCCGTCAGGAGCCGACTCTGTTCCGACAGTCGCTGCTGCTGTAGAGCGGACTCCTTTTCCAGTCGCGCCGCGCGATCGGTCATCAGCGCAATTCCGACAAAGCGCCGTGCTAGCACCGCTCCCAAAGACATCACCAGACCCGCTGTTCCATAGTGACTGAAGATGTGATGACTTCCACCGATCAGTCCCATCGCTGCGAAGATGTCGAACGCTGTTCCGCTTGCGCAGATGATAAATCCGATGCAGAGAATTCGCGCGCCGGTGTCTCCTTTCCAGGCGGCGAGCAGCAGCGTCGTCACCAGACCGATGATTCCTCCGAGCATCGACAGCTGAATCGGCAGCAGCAAGTCCCACAGGTTCACTGTTCCGCTCAGGATCAGCGCGACACAGATCACAAACATCGCCAGATAGCCCAGCGCCATCTTGGGCATGACTCCCCATGGACCGCGACCGAGTGTCTTCCATACAAACGCAGCCAAAAATACTGCTACCAGCGGCTCGGTCAGGACCACCAGCAGTCCCCAGATTGCGGGATCGTGAGTGATCAGCTCATGCAGAGAAGACCGCGCCAAGAAGTGACTGCCAGCAGAGAGCGCAAAGCCACCATAATAAAAATACACATGTTCCGAGAACCGCAGCGCAAACAGTACCAACGCCAGCAGACCGATTCCGATCATGAGCAGTCCGACGACAAATGCCGAGGCTCCGCGCTGCACCTGATCGGCAATGAGTGTCGATCGAGCCCCGAGTAGGAGCTCTCCGAACACGCCGATGTAGCGATGCGGAGAGAAGACTCGCAGCACCAGCGTCCGACCCACATAGCGGTGAGCAGAGACACTGTCTAGCTGAGAGGAAGGTGGTGGCAGCAGCGGCAGATAGGTGCGCGGCTCGCCGGGAAAGCGCAGCGCAGCGGGGCCTTCCATCGCGCCAAACTCGGCAATCAGCTGGCCATCTAGGAAGGCTTGAAAGCTCTGGTTCACAGACTGCAAAAACAGCGCGGGATCGGAGAGCGGTGGACCCTGAAGGCGCGTGCGCAGCCACAGAAACCGCTGATTGCCACGACCGGGTGGCTGATAGATCGTGTCGGTCTTGCGCCAGTGCTCATCGGTATGTCGCGGATCTGCAAACAGGAAGGCGCCGCTGGCATCGCGGGGGGAGTCTCCGTAACGGAACTCCCAATCACCACCATAGGGGACGAGCGCAAACTGCTTGGCCTGATCCTGGACAGAGAGGTGCTGGGTGCCGTGCAGATCTCTTGTGCAGCCCAAGAGCAGGGACACAAAGAGCAGACAGCTTACTACCAGCAGTCTTGACACTTCCCTTCATCATACTTCAAGTAGCAACAAGCTGGGTGGTGCGGAGTAAACAGCGTCGGTGCTTGGTCAAGATGAAGGGGAGTCACAGAATCGGCTATTTGCCTGCGTCTTTGCGAACCAGCTGCAGATCGATCGTGATCTGGATGTTTTCTCCGACCATCACTCCGCCCGCTTCGAGCGCCTTGTTCCAGGTAAGACCAAAGTCCTTGCGGTTGATGGTTGTCGTCGCCACCGCACCACGCTTGACGTTCCCATAGGGGTCCTTTAACTCGGTGGCCGGGGCCTCTACATCCAGCACCACGGACTTGCTGACTCCGTGCAGCGTCAGGTTTCCTGTCACCTTGTACTTCCCTTCACCGGCCTTCTTTACTTCGGTGGACTTGAAGGTGATGCTCGAAAACTTTGCGGAGTCTAGGAAGTCGGGACTGCGCAGGTGCTCATCCCGCTTTTCGATGCGGGTGCTGATCGAGCCGGCTTCGATCGTCGCAGAGATGTTCGCTTTGGCGAGATCTTTGTCGTCGATGACAGCGGTTCCGGACAGCTTGGTGAACTCGCCGCGAACGGTCGAGATCATCATGTGCTTGACCGCAAACTGCGCGCTGGAGTGAACCGGATCGATCTCATAGCTTGCAGCGTGCGCAAGCGAAGGAAGAGCAAACGCAGCGAGAGCGAGAACGTGTGAGAACTTCATGATGGACTCCTTGGGAATTCCTTTGTGAATCCCTTCTGAATCCAAAGATGAGATTGTTTTCGATTTCGCACTAGATGTGACTTTTGCGTCAAACTGTTGTAAGAATCGCAACAATGGATCTGAACCTCCTGTCCCTGTTCGTCGAAGTGGCGAAGACCGCGTCGTTTACCGCCGCTGCGGCCAAGCTGAATGTGCCTCGATCCTCGGTGAGTCGCAGCATCGCCCAGCTCGAGTCTGAGCTGGGAGTGCAGCTGTTCAATCGCACCACCCGCAAAGTCTCGCTGAGCACCACCGGCACCGCGCTGTACGAGCGTGTCGGCCCCCAGCTTCTGGAGCTGCGCAAGTCGATTGGGAGTCTTCCTGAACAAGAAGAGGAGCCGTCCGGAGAGCTCTTGATCACGGCTCCCACCGACATCGGAGTGACCTATCTTCCCGACGCAATTGCGGCCTTCAAGCTGCGCCATCCAGCGGTGACGGTGGATGTCCGGTTGACGCCGCGCCGCGTCGACTTGGTGGCAGAGGGCTTCGATCTGGCGCTGCGGGTGAGCAGCAAGCCACTCGGGGACAGCTCACTGGTGGCCCGTCGGCTGAGTGAGCTGGAGATGGCTCTGTTTGCGGCTCCTTCCTATCTGGCGCGGCGCGGTACGATCCGGACTCCTGAAGACACCGAGCACCATGACTGGGTGTACTTTCGGACGGCGCTGCCCCCGCCTCCGTTTCCCAAGCCGGTGCGGCGCAGTGGTGTGACCGGGGATGATCTGCTGTTTGTGCAGCAAGCGATCCGCGCGGGGCTGGGCATCGGACTCTTGCCGAGCTTTCTGGCCCGCGAAGAGGTGGCGAGCGGACAGATGGTGCAGCTCCTGCCTCGGCACAGTGTCAAGACAGGAACGCTCTACTTTGTCTATCCCAAAGGTCACACGGTGCCGCGCAAAGTCACCGCGTTCCGCAACTTCCTCCTCGAGTACCTAGCCACCCGCCCCCTGTCCCTACGTTAGGCTGGCGAACGCAAGATCGACAACTGCGCGGTGGACGGATATCGTGCTGTGTATGGCATGGCTGGCACTGTGTGGTTGGGTATTGTTTCTGCTGCTCGCGTTTGTACTGCGGACTGTGATGCAGTATCTCTCGACGGGAAAGACCGGCTTTGCGGGATTTTCTGGTCGCACTTTTTCGATCGAGTGGTGGGGCGGAGCGCTGTTTGTGGTAGCGACCCTGGGCTGTCCGCTGGCGTGTCTGCTCGATCTGTACGGACTCCTTCCGCGCCTTCCCATTCTGAGCCAGCAGAGTGGACTGGTCGTCGGTCTGGGCGCGTACGGAGTCGGTCTAACCGGCACGCTGTGGGCGCAGCTGGTGATGGGCGCGTCGTGGCGAATCGGAGTCGATCCCGCTGCCAAGACAGAGCTTGTCAAAAAGGGTCCGTTCGCGCTCGTTCGCAATCCGATCTTTTCCTGCATGATGGTGCTGGCGCTGGGACTGACCGTACTGGTTCCCAATCTGGTGTCCGTACTGTCTGCGCTGGGACTCCTTATCGGGCTTGAAATCCAGGTCCGTCTCGTCGAGGAACCGTATCTGTTGCGCGTCCATGGCGACTCCTATCGGCGCTATGCACAGGTCACCGGACGCTTTGTGCCCAGACTGGGAACCTTGTAGACATTCCCTTATAGACACTCCGCTGCGGAGAGGTCGCCGCACCTATCGTGCGCGTGTGCTGTTTTCATACAGCGACCAGTCGCCCCGCTGATCGACCAAGCGAACAGAGTCCCCGGCCCCTGTGAACACCTGCAAGCGCGAAGGTCCATGCAGCAGGAAGTAGTCCCAGTCCTTGCCGTGCTCGGAAAAACGGAAGAGGCGGGGAGCATCCCAAGGCGGACTCTGCGGCCTTGGTACACTGCGGTGTCGCACCGGAAACTCGATCGGAAAATACGGGGTCATGTAGCCACCTTGCCGCATTTGAACGTAACCACCCCATTGGTTAAAGCAGTTCATCAGCGCGTCTTCGTCACCGAAGTTGAGCATCAGCGGCAGCACTGATTTTCCGACGGGAACCTGTGCCATCAGCTCGTCAAAGCCTCGGTTGCGTCGATTGAAGCGCAGAAAGTGGGCGCTGATATCGATGGAGTAGATGATCGACAGCGCCATCACTCCGAAGAGCAGATTTCGCCGCCAAGTGGTGCGCAGCGATCCGCGAATCAAGAGCAGCGCAAACAGACAGACCAGGACTGCCAGCCGACGGTTCACCGCGTACCAGTAAAAGGGCTGAAGCAGACTGCGCGGCAGCGAGAAATACAGGATCGAAATGAGGAGGAGTCCGACCTCTGCGCGGCCTAGGTAGCGACCGATTCCTGGGTGCGCAGGCTGCGACTCTGGCTTCGTGCTGCGCCAGCCAGCGACGAAAAGTATCAGCCACAGTCCGAGCAAGATCGCAGCGTACAGATAGTCATCGCGATGACCCGGCAGCACATTCATCGTCCAGCTGGGAATCATTCCGATGTTGCTGAGGAAGTCATTGTGCGGTCCGGCGTAATCGGAAAAGCTCTTGCCACTGACGGGCAAGTTGGTCTTGTCGGCATTCCCATACAGCTGGGCCCAGACTCCTATCAGCACCACTGGAACCAGCGGAAGGGGGGCCAAAAAAAACTGCCGAATGGTAAGTGGGCGACGAGCAAGCAGCGATGTGAAGCCACCGATTAGGAGGAACGAACCAAAGACCAAGATGTGGGAAAAGTACAAAGAGACTCCCAAAATAACAGTCAGGAGTCCGCGCCACATACTCGGCTGCGACGCAAAGCGATCGAGCGCCCACAGCGAAAGGAAGAGCAGCGGCAGGCCTCCTATAAACGCAAGGAAGCCATGCGAGACATTCATATTCCAAGCGAGCGGAATCGCCAGCACGGCCAGCCACGGATCGCGTCCAAGCTGCTTGGCATAGAGCGCCACCGACGGAGGAAGGAGTCCGATCGCCAGAGTTAGGAACAGCTTCTGCGCGACTTCCGCTCCAAACGGAATCGCGAGCAGATACTCGATTCCGTACTGTATCCAGTACGGCAGAGGCTGTAGGTTCAGCTCGTAATGGTGATCGAATCGCAGCTGTGGATCATGCAGGTGTCGCCACACAAACAGGTTCGCCAGGTGTCCCGGATAGTCGAGGAGCGGCAGATACCTCCCGATCCATATCGGCACCAGCGACGCGATGAGCGTGAGGATCGTACCGAGTACGAGCAGCGGAGACTCATTCCACAGACTCTTCCACGTCGTGCCAAGCCGTCGCAGCGGTCGATTCATGCGCGCATTCTATGAAAAAGTGCGCCGACGAAGGGACTCCTTGTTGCGGGATCGAATCACTTGCCACCGCATTCGTCGCTTGCTACGGATCGCCCCGGATTCCCACTTCACAGGGAGCTTTTGAACATGAATCGGACCGCGCGACCGCTTCTGGGTAAGAGACTGCTTGTCGCTGGACTTGGGGTTGGGACGCTGACGTTTGCGGTGTGTGCAGCGTTTCCGGGCTGTAACTTGCTGCCGCCGCCGCCCTGTCCCGATGGAGCGCTGAACTATCCTTGTGAGATTGAGTCGAGCGATGGTGGCAGTGATGGCAGCAGCGACGGCAGTACGCCGAAAGGGTAGGTCATGACAAGCGAAGTGCAGACTCCCGAGTGTGAGCTGTTCGAGCTGGAGCTTCTCGGTGGAGGAATGGAGCGTCGGTATCGGCGTGCGCGGCCAGAAGTGGAGGCGATGCCGTGGGGGACGCTTGACCCACGACCGTTTTCGGAAGCGGTGCTGGTGGCGGCGCGGCGAAGCTGGACGAGCGCGGCGTTTCAGGAACATCGGACGGCGGCGGCCTGTGCAGCGACGCTGCGGGCGCTGATTTCGGCGCGGGCTCCGCTCGATCTGATTGCTGGGTTTGCGCGCTTTCCTTTAGATGAAGTGGTGCATGTCGAGCTGTGCGCGCGGATGGCGATGGAGCTGGGCGGTGGAACCGAGCTGTGGCACGAGCCCAGTGCGCTGTGCGCGGACGCCGATCCGTCGCTGTCGCCACTTTTGCAAGCCACCGAGCTTGTGACGCGCAACTTTTGTGTTGGGGAAGCGCTGTCGATTCCGCTCCTGCACGGGACGTGGCTGCGGGCGACTCATCCTTTGCCTCGTGCGATCTTGGGACGGATTGTCCGCGATGAGGCCGCGCACGGAATCTTTGGCTGGACGTTTCTCGACTGGGCGCTGCCGCTGTTGCCCGCCTCGGGTCCGTCGCTGATTCGCCGTACCGCCGAGCTGACGATTGCCGAGATTCACAAGCTCTGGGCCGAGGTCCGGCGTCGACCACCGGTTTCGCACAGTGATGGCCACGCGCTCGGCTGGATGGGCTCCGAGGAGTATCTGGAGCTGGCGGCGCGCTCGCTACAGACGCGGGTGCTGACGCCGCTGCGCGACCGTGGCATTCAGCTCTCGAGCGCCTTCTCTTCGATCCCGTAGCGTTGAGGGCGCGGCCCGTCAAAGGAATCTCATGACCCTGTTTCGCGGAACTGGACTGCTGGCGGCGCTGTCGCTCCTTGGCTTGGCCGCGTTTATCAATTACCAGTCGCTGGCCGAGTCCTACGGCAGTGGTCCACCGTACTTTGGTCGCACCACCAACATGGACAAGTGGAGCGATCCGCTGCCGGGGCTGGTGATGCTCGATGGGCTGGTGCTGCTGATTGTCGCAGCGGCTGTGGTGATGTTTTTGCGGCGCCAAAGAGAGCTGGCGGCTCTGGAGTCGGTTCCTGACCCAGGAGCAATCTCAGACCCAGGTACCGACGCTGATGCACCGATTCAATAGGAAGTGAGCAGATTTTTTTCAGGAAAGTTTTGGGAAAAAATTGACCCATAGATCCCGGCCTTAAACAATCGATTCCACGGGGAGGAACACCGTATGGCCCTACTGGAATTCGACGACAACCACAACCACGCCAGGATCAAAGTGATTGGTGTGGGCGGCGGCGGCGGCAACGCCATCAACACCATGATCCTCAGTCGGTTAGAGGGGGTGGACTTCATCGCTGCCAACACCGACCTGCAGGCGCTCGAGAGCAATCAAGCGCAGATCAAGATTCCGCTCGGCTCGAAGGCGACGCGCGGACTCGGTGCAGGTGCCAACCCAGACATTGGCCGTCAGGCCGCCTGCGAGGACCGCGACCGCATTGCCGAGGTGCTGCAAGGCGCCGACATGGTCTTTGTGACCGCCGGCATGGGTGGAGGCACTGGCACCGGCGCAGCGCCCATCATCGCCGAGGTAGCCCGCGAGCTGGGCGCACTCACTGTCGGCGTAGTCACCAAGCCCTTCGGCTTTGAAGGCAAGAAGCGCCGCCGTCATGCCGATGAAGGAATTGCTGCGCTCGCGGCAGCAGTCGACACGCTCATCACCATTCCGAACGAGCGACTGCTGATGGTGGCGGGGCAGAAGACGACGATGCTCGATGCCTTCCGCAAGGCCGACGACGTGCTGCTCAACGCGGTGCGCGGCATCTCGGACCTGATCACCATCCCTGGGCTTATCAACGTCGACTTTGCAGACGTGAAGACCATCATGTCGAACATGGGCCGAGCGCTCATGGGCACCGGTCGAGCCGGCGGTGAGCGACGTGCCATCGAAGCGGCGCAGCAGGCGATTAGCTCGCCCCTCCTCGAGGATGTCTCGATCACCGGCGCCACCGGCATCCTCATCAACATCACCGGCGGTCCCGATCTGACGCTGTTCGAGGTCAACGAAGCCTCGACGCTGATTCAGGAAGCCGCGCACGAAGATGCCAACATCATCTTCGGTTCGGTCATCGATCCGTCGATTGGTGACGAGCTGCGCATCACGGTCATTGCCACCGGCTTCGACGCCCAGTATGCCGATGTCGAGCCGACCATCTACGAGCGCCGCCCGACGACAACGCAGCACCAAGTGCCGATTGCGTTTGTGCAGAAGGCCGAGATGGCACCGCCGCCGCCACCACCACCGCGCGTCGAGGTTGCTGCTTCGGGGGCTGCCCGCCGTGACCGCGTCGCGACTCCGGTGACGACCACGCAGGTTCGTCCGGCTCGCTCGGCGCTTGGCACTCGCCTCAACTTCGAGGACGAGGACTTCGATACGCCGACCTATCAGCGACGCGGTCACCAGGCTGCGGCGCGCGAGTAAGCGCTTTTCCGCTTGGGGCCGCTCTCGGCCCATTCCCCCTGTCCGCCCACTTCCCCCGACAACTTCCCATTCAGCTTGGCTGACGACGCTGCGCTTACGACATCATGCGCAGCGTCCACTCGACGCCCAGTGCCCACTCCGCATCGGGCCGCTTGCCTTCTCCCTCGTCGCTCGCTTGCTTGCGAGCCCGCTCCCCCGTGAGGATGCCGAGGATCGCCGCCTGACTCGCTCTGCGGGTCGGCAACTCGTCGCTCCGTTGCTCCTGCGGCTCCACTTGAGTGGGCGGAGCAAGCGACGAGGCGCTTTCATTCTGTTTCTGGCTCATGAAACGACTCCTTGTTTCGCGCTGTGCGCCCCCGAGACGAAGAACATCCTAAGCGATGGGTCTGACAGCGCTGCCAATCAGAACGAGTGGCCCCTGGACCAAAATGGGGAAGCAAGCTGCACAAAGCGAACAGCTAACCAATGTAGCGTTCGACCCGGCCATCGGCAACTAAATCGCGGCAAGTTTTTTGACGTGGAAGTCACAGGTAGATCGACGAGCTGGACGCGTCCAGAGCAGACTTTGCCAAGCCCAAGCCGTGCGGCGCAGGCAGCGGACGAACCGATTGGGCGACGGCAGGCAGGATCTTGGACAGCTCGTGACGACGCGCCTCGGTGGTGCTCTCAAGGACCAGCGTGTACAGGTAGTGTGCGTCGGCGAATACCAGCAGATCTTGCAGCAGGTTTCGGGCCGACAGACAGAACGCCAGCCCGTGGAGTCCGTGATCCGAGACGATCGGCGCCGCTCCGCCATCGCTCTCGAACAGCAGACCTTTTTGGCGATAGCGCTCGATGAGAGACGTGCACAGCGACTGGGGCGACACCGTCCGTGGCACCGCCGGATGCACAACCAGCATCGCTCGCTGCGACGGAAAGTCAGGAGGATAAAAGCGGGTGACGAGGCCTTGCGCGATTTTGGGCCAGCCGAGCGGCGGCGTGTACAGGTAGCGTCGCTTGCGATAGCCGAGCCCGAGGCGCAGCGTGTAGGCCAGCTGCTTGACGAGCAGCGCGGTGTTCTCGAGAGCACTCGGCGCAAAGACGGCGGTGTCGATGATGTCCACCGAGTCATCGCCGAACACGGCAGCGACGTGAACATAGCCCAGCTGAGAGCCGCGACGGATCAGCAGCGAGCTCTGGGCCGCAAGCTCTCCCTCGGCGGTGGTGAACGTCTCGGGAAGGCCAGCTTGTAGGGGCGTAAGCTCGGGTTGGTGCTCGCCCAGCTCGGTGATGATCTCACTTACGATCGCGCGCAGGGTCCGCAGCGGCTGGTGCTTTTCGCGGTAGCGCAGCGGCTGCAGCTTGAGGGCGTCGGGCGGCTGCAGAAGCCACTCACCGCTGCGCTGGGATAGGTAAAAGCCGGGCGGGCAGACGATCACAGACCGATGTTACTGCGAGAGCGGGCGCGGCGGCGCGGGCATTATTCGGCCCAGTCGTCGACTTCGTAGAGGAACTTGGTCTTGCCGATGAGCTTGCGGTTGACCGACGTGCTCTGCACAAACACGGTGTATTTATCAAGCGAATTCGGCTTGATGCGGGCGGTGCCTTCTCCCTCGGCGGGCAGTCCGAGCAGCTCCCGCGCGGCCGCTCCGGCGAACATGTCGCCGCTCTTGCGGTCGGCGAGGATGACCTCTTTGTAGCCCTGGATCGTCTCGGTCTTGGTGAACTCGTAGAAGCCCCGACCCTTCTTGAACGTGAGCCCGTTTTCCGTCACAAAGTCGCGGATCGAGCAGTCGCGATCGACATCGAGAATCTGGAAGCGTCCCGGCGGTACGGCGCGCAGATCCGCCGGCGTGAACGTCGCAGCCGGCTTCCGCTTCATCATCTGGTCGAACATCTTGTTCAGGCCACGGTTCATGCGGCCTTCCTTGATGACTTCCTGCTCGTAGCCCTGCAGCTGCTCGGGGCTCGACTGCTGGTAGCAGACCGCCATCACCAGATCGGTGATGTACGAAAACTGGTCGAGCGGGACGTGGAAGCCGCCCGACTTGTGCGCCAGCTCCTCGTAGAACTTGGTGGCGTGCTTGCGACCGAGACACTGGACGCCGTAGACGGGAATCTTCATTCCGGCGAGCTTGTCGATCTCGGTGCGCCAGTTGATCTTCTTGGGGTTGTCGGCGGGGCCGTGCGGGACATCGTCGCCGATGAGGACGAGACACTTGCGGGTGTGCGGCAGCCACGACAGGCTCTGCGCTTCGTGGAGCACCAGCTCGTAACACTCGGGAAGATCGCCGCCGCCGGTGGCCTCGACGTTCTGCACGAATGCACAAATGGCGTTGGTGTTGTCGGACAGGTCAAACGCCTTGGTGACGTAGGTGCTGCCTTTGTCGCAGT
Source organism: Myxococcales bacterium (assembly GCA_016794465.1). GTDB lineage: Bacteria > Myxococcota_A > Polyangia > Palsa-1104 > JAEUJZ01 > JAEUKA01. The sequence goes on from JAEUKA010000001.1 coordinate 117,734, forward strand.
AGTCCCCGTGCGCGATGATGCCGATCCGCATGTTCGGCACATCTTTCATGAGGCGCGTCACCGTCTCTTTGATCTTGCGCCGGACCTGGGTCAGACACGGATACATGCTGCCGGTGGTGTCAAAGCTGAACACCACCTCGATTGCGTAATCGGCCATAGATTCCCCCCTCGGAAGCTCGTTAGAACGGTTGGCGAGTAGTCAACGTCTGTGGCCAAGAGGCGGTGCACTTCCCCCACGACACCCCCCGGCATGCAGGAAAGACTCTGATCGCTTGTAGTACTAGACAGCGTGCCCTAACCCAAAGTCAAGCGGCGCACAGGAGTCCTGTCCTACTCCCAGGAGTAGGCAGAAGGTAGGTACGTGTCGGGGGATTGGCAGTCGGAGGGCGCTAGGTTGCGCGGAGGCGGAGCTACGTTGCGTCGCTGAGTCGAATCGCGCGGGTGGGACAGAACTTCGCAGCGGTGCGGACCAGCGGAAGCTGTTCGGGGGTTGGCTCGGGACTCCGCAGCGCGACCTTGCCATCGTCGCCAATGCAGAAGACCTCGGGCGCTTCACCCACACAGACCGCGTGACCTTGACAGAGATCTTTGTCGAGCATCACCGTCAGTCGCTGCGGAGTCTGTGCTGTGACTGGAGCGGGTGCAGGAGCTGCTTTTTCGGGGGCTGCGTGCGCGACCGGACAGACTCCTTTGCCAGGCTCTGTTTCACTGTGCGTGGCGACTCCTAGCTCATCGGCAAGCTTGGCCAGCGCGGTTGCTCCAGCAATGGTCACCGACGGATGAGCACGGCGATCGTAGCGCAGTCGACACGGCACTTTCGGTCCTACCACCAGGCCGTGAAAGTCGCTATCGATCGGATCGCCAGCCAGCTCAAACTCGTACTGTCCGAGCAGCAGCGCCAAGATCGCTTTGATCTGCAAGATCGCAAACGCGTTGCCGAGACACTTGTGCCGACCGCCGCCAAACGCGATGTAGGCGAAGTCGCGCTTGTCTTCTTCACGTGGTGGTGCAAAGCGATCCGGATCGAATGTCTCGGGGTGGGGAAAGATCTCCGGAATGCGGTGCGACACCGTCGGAGAAATCAAGATCCAGGTTCCTTTGGGAATCAGCCATTCCTTAAAGACAAAGTCCTGCTGCGCCACCCGTACCAGCATGAACAAAGGAGGATGCAGCCGCAGTGTCTCCTTAACTACGTTCTCTAGGAATGTGAGCTCGCGCAGCGCCGCATGATTGACCGCGCGACCGGCTGCAAACACCCGATCGACCTCGGCAATCGCGCGCTGTAACATCGCGGGACTGCGCAGCAGCTCGATCATCGTCCATGCGGTGGTCACTGAGCTGGTGTGATGACCGGCAAACATTCCGGCCAGCAGCAGTCCGGTGATCTCATCCTCGGTCAGGTTCCGCCCGTCGCTGTAGCGCGCATCCATCAGGGTCTGTAGAAAGTCCTCCCCGGTCCGTTTTTCCCGCCGTCTCGCTTCGGTGATGCGGGTGATCATCTCGACCAAACGGACCCGCGCGCGATCTCTGCGGATGAAGGAAGGAATCGGCAGGTGCGCATTCAGATATGCAAGCGGAGTCACTCCCATTTCGAGATCATGGTAGACGGAAGCGAACTCGTCGTTCATTCCTTCCCGGAACTCCCGACCGAGCAGACAGCGACTCGAAGTGAAGTTGGTGAGGACGCGACAGAACTCCACAAAGTCGAGCGTGCCACTGTCCCCCCAGGCGCGAACACTCTCTTCTGTCTCTTGCACCACCGCTTCGCCATAGGTGCGCATCCGCTTGTCTTTGAGCGCCGGCAGCAGCATCTTAAACTGCTCTGCTTGCTTGTCCGGAGGCGCGTCATAGACGATTCCCTTTCCGAACACCGGCGTCATGATCTTGTACGCTTCCGCCGGACTGAGCACCGTATCGGGAGCGCGGAACACCGCTTCCTGTGCGTCGGGTCCAAACACCGCGACCATGCGGCGATGAAAGACATTCAGTCCGGCAATCTCACCATGTTCACGGTGGGCGCGGAACAGCAGCTGAATCGCTCCAGTGACGAACTCCGAGGCATGGCCGATGATAGGGAGTCCTCCGCTCAGCAGCGGCGGGAGGCGCAGTCCGGCGGGCACCGTTACTTTTTTGTCACGCCCGATCGCGCGTCCAACCGCCCGATCGATGAACTGGAGTACTTGCATGGGATTCCTTTACTGCGCCCGGCGTGGTCCAAGGTTCTTCTCATCGGCAGTCCCGAGGAGTCGATCCAGCCACACAAAGTTGGGCGCAAAGTTTCGGTTGAAGCGTCGGTGGTGACGATCGTGAAAGCTGGCACTGACCAGGAAGGGAAGGAAGCGACTCGGCCGCCACGGGAACTCATATCCACAGTGAACCATCGTCGCTTGCAGCTGCTTGACCACCACCCAGATAAGCAGCGTAGAGAGATGCGGACGCAGAATCAGCATCGGCAGCACAGTTCCAAATCCAGTAAACAGAGTCTCTAGCGGATGCGCGTAACTCGATGCCATTCCGAACGGCGTCATGTAGTGATGATGAAGGTAGTGAATGTTGTCCATCGCCCAGCGGATATGAAGCATCCGATGTGCGAAATAATGCCAGGCATCCTCGACGACGAGACAGAACAAAAGCGAAAGCAGGACCGTCGCAACACTGGGTAGCGGCAGCTCTTTGCTGACTCCCAGCCAGACAAAAAACGGATAGGACGCAAACGTCAGCGGGATCTCCGAGATGAGCTTGTTGCGCAGGGAGTGCCGGATGCAGCGCCAGAACTCCCCGGTGCCGTTGTCATGTTCCTGAATCTTGTATTTGCGCAGCGCCGGAACTGCATCCAGTCCGAGACAGAACAGACCGCTCAAGAACCACGTCAGGTTGACAACAACCGTCGGTAGCACAGCGTAGAGCATGAAGTCCGACGAACCACGAACAAGCGATTGCCACAGCGTTTCCATGATCGATGTATCCGGAAGCAAGTGGCGGTCTTATAGCAGAAGCGCGGGACTTGTGGATCGCGGAAGAGTGGCGCAAAAGTGACGGAAAGAGAGATCACGAAACGCTGCGTGCGCCGTCGCTGTGCAGTTCCGCACGAGGTTGGGAATCGGGCAGTGCGGATGCGGTAGGATGAGTGCGGAATCGCCCGACTGTTAGGGAGCCTTGCAGGTGCCTTCGTAATCGACAGAGACGCCGCTTCCGTACGCCACGCAGCGGTTGCTGTAGGTCATGCCATCGCAGCCGCAGACGGGCATATAGATCGTGGTGCAGACGCTCGGCTTGGTCTGACAGGTTCCAGGCGCATCGGCGCGACCACAGAGGGCGGTGTCGGGGCGCTGACAGAACAGACCACTCTCACAGTCCATTGGGAGTCCGCGCGAGCCGCAGCTCTCACCGAGCTTTCCGAGTCGCGGTCCAGAGGCAACAAAGGGAGTGTAGGCTTCGCTGACGTTCCAGGTCTGACGGCTGCCGCTGGTGGTGCTGACGCCGGCGGTAAGGACTCCTTCCGGTTGCGACTGAATCGCTTTGAGCAGCTCGGCAGAGAGTGTGGCAGAGAAGCGCGTTGCATCAAACACCACGCTGTGCGTCTTCGCGGTGGTGCTTCTGTTGAGCACTCCGTGTTGGAACGTTGCACAGGCCGGACAGGCCAGCGGTAGCGCATTGGTGCGGACAAACGTCCCGCTCGGCGTCGAGAGAGCCCGCGCTGTCCAGGCCTCGAGTACCACCAGCTTGTCATAGGTCTTTCCAGCAATCGGCGCGGTCTTCCGAATCGCTCCGCGCAGCAGCGCTTGACCCTTTTCAACAGAGTCGCGCAGCTTGTCTTGGGATGCGGCATCGAGCTTGAGCGTACTGTAGTCAAACTCAAGAATGCGACACTCTGGCTGCGCGACTCCGTCCGAACAGGTGGTCATCGCTTGATTGACGCGGGCGGTAAAGAAGCCTCCGCAGAGTGGATAGACACAGCGCCGCAGATCGGGCCGCAGCACCCTGAAAAACGTCGAGTTGGGATATGCGGTCAGCTCGTTTTCGATCGGCTCTGGCGTCGCTGGTGCTGCCAGCTGAGCGGACTCCTCTAGCACGTCGGCGGGGTCTGGGGCACAAGCGGCGGTGGCACTGAACGCAGCAAGAATCAAAGAGAGTAGGGACTTCGACATAGGCTCCTCCTGTGGTTAGGTGCCGCAACCTAGGCACGAAGAGGAGGAGTAGTCAAGTTCCCATCGATGCGAAGGGAATCACTGCGCGCCAGGACGCAGCACCGCAGACAGGACGTAGTCCAGCTGCTCCGTTCCGGGCAGACCATGGCAGCGGTTGCAGGTACTTCCTGATCCAGTCGAGCCGTAGCCACCGCCGGTTGTCCCACCATCGGCGTCACCATCGGCGTCACCATCGGCAGGATTGCTCCCGCGCGAGACGATGACCGGGACGCCGCTGGTACTGACGCGCAGTGTGAAGAACTCCCAGTCTTTGGCGCCAGCTGCGTTGAAACCGCCACCGCGCTTGGCCATTGCGAACAGCGCCCACTCTTGTTTCGTCGCGCCAGACTCCACCGTTTTGACAATGATCGAACCGACCGGATATGCAGCGGCTCCTTTGGGTGCAAGCTGCTTGATGTAGCCGAATCGATCGCCCACAGAGTGTCCTGGGAGCGGCGAGTTCCCAACAAAGTACCGAGGCCAGCTCTCAAAACCAGCGAAGTCTCTCTGCAGTGCAATGAACACCGCTTCTGGGGGCTCTGTCTCTGTGCAGCCGCTCGCGACCGCAAGCAGCAAGGGAGCAAGGCAGAGGAGTCGTCTCATTGTGGCAACTGCGGAATTCCCAGCAGCTCCGCAGACTGGTTCATCACGTTGATGAGAGAGCCGGATCGATCAGGATCGGACTCTTGCAGAAGCAGCTGATAGAGCTGTCCAAACGGCGTCGCAAGATCGGTTGCGGATGGACTGGTCGTGCTCCAGGTTGGAGGAACCGCTGGCAGCGCATCACCGGAATAGGATGCGTACTTGCTTTGGAGTCGCTGAAAGCCTGCATTGATCTGGACATCAAGCGCCGCTCCTCCTCTATCCAGCAGCCAGGGCCGGAACGCGGAATAGGTCTTCTCTCCGGCTTCGATATTGGCTCGCATGTCGGCCAGCGTGTATTGGGCATAGCGCGACTCTTCTTCTCCGGTGGCCGCTTTGCTGGCCTTTTCGAGCTGCTCATTCATCGATCCGATGACGCCCCGAAATGCCGCAGCAGGATCGAGTGCGAGCGGAGCAAACTGACTCCGCATGGTCTTTACGTCAGCGACGAGCCGCGCACACAGCTTGTTCTTAAAGTCGAGCGCTTCCTGATGGCTGCTTGGGAATGCCGCCTCCTTGTAGCCAGGCAGTCCCTGCTCGAAGTTTTTGACGGTTACAGGAATCTCTGCCGACCACAGAATCCGCTCGATGGCATGGACTCCGATGACTCCCTTGTCATCAAACAAGTAGTCATCTGGACTGGTTGATATGAATCCATCATAGCGCTCGTCCGTCGAGGCATCGAGATCTGGAAACAGCACCGCAAGTGCGCCTTCGATGTGTTCATACGCGATGCGCGCTCGCTTCCAGTCCGCCTTCATCTTGGCCACAGCGGCAGCATCCGATTTCGCACTCCAGCCATCACCGTCTGCGACGGGCGCATCACTCTGCAACGCGGTGACAGCTCCATCCAGATCGTCCAGGTTGCTCTGGATGTATGCCTTCACATCAAACAGTGCCTGTAGCTCAGGTGCAAGGGACTCCTGTCCACATCCTCCCGCTGCGAGCAGTACAGACAGAGTCGTGATCTGCTTCAGTGACCGACTGTTCATTCTCAGGACTCCTCATAAGTTGGTTACAGCGACGAGACATATCTGATCAGCTCTTGGCGATCGCTCGCAGACAGAGCACGAAACTTGGCGACCGATCCACTGGCTTCCGACCCGGTTCCGTGGTGCAGCAGGATCGCTTCTTCGATCGTCTTCCCTCGGCCATCGTGCAGATAGCTTTGGAAAAAGCGCAGACCCATCAGCGGTGCAGTGCGCCACTGCCGTGACGTAGCCATTCCATCGGTCAGTCCGTCGGCCAACGCGACTCCCATGTCATGCAAGAGCAGGTCCGTGAACACCGGTGCGTCTTTGCCCGCAAGCTCAGGAATCGGATAGCTCGATCGAGTCTTCAGAGAAGGCACATGACAGACGCTACAGAGTGCTTCAGCAAACAGCTTGGGACCGGCTATAGAGGCCTCTGTTCGATGCGGAATTGCGAGCAGTCGCATGTAATCCGCCAGCCGATTGATCGTCTGAAGATCGATGTCTGGACCCGGCTTTCGATCGTCCAGCTTGCCATCCGGATTGGGCAGCTCGCTCGGTCGCAGCGGAGACGTGATGCTCATATCGCCCTGCGCAGCGTCCGCAGAAAAATCATCCAGCGTGGCAATCCGCGCCTTGTGTCCAAACCGACCAATCAGGCCCGACTGGCCCGGCTGATACTGGTGATAGCTCTTGTCGGAGTTCGGCTGAGACTGAAACACGACACGGTTGATTCGTCCGTGAATCTCATCGGTGCGCTGGGACTGTTCAGACTCGACGCGCTCGATCTCGCGATCCTCGATCGCTTCCAGATAGCCTCTCCCAAAGACCGGCAGACCCACCCGCAGACTCAGCTTCAGCTGGGGATTGCTCGACGGTGGAAGGAGTCCGGTCTGCGCGCCTCCGGCATAGTACGGACGCACGGTATTGCCGAACAAAAGCGCCGACTGATCACCGGACGGAGTCACTCCATCCGCCTGCACGAGCGCCATTTTTTGGACACTTCCTGGTCCCTTTCCAGCACCCGCATGACAGGAACCACAGGAAGTCCGAATGTAGTTGGGACCGAGCCCATCCCCGTCGAGAAACACCGCATCGAACGCTGCATCACCTGCGAGAAACTGCTGTCTTAGCGCTGGGGACACTCCGGGCAAAGGAATGTCGGTTGGATCTTCGGAGACGACCGTAGGAGTCAAGTCAGGAGGTGGCGACTCACATCCGAAGGCAAGTACCAGGCCGCTGATCAGGCCACCGGTCAGGCCACCGGTCAGGCCACCGGTCAGGCCACCGGTCAGGCCACTCCGTCCGATCCGACCGCAGTTTTTCAGGTGGTTCATTTGGATTTTGAATATCAAGTTCATTAATCAGGGTCAACGCAGAATTGTGGGCGAGGAGAGGTTCCAGGCCGAGCCCGTCCCTACGGCCACCCATGGGTCGGCCCGTGCCGCGATTGGGGCTTGCCTAGCTGGGCCTACCTTTGGTCTTCTTGCCCCACCTTCGCCCACGCGAGGGATAAAGGAGGCCCCGCTTGTCCTCGCTCTGTCCTGATCGATGTTTGCGCTGGCTGACCGCGCTGGCTTGCCTGGCTATTTCTCCGTCGGTGATATGGGCGACAGAATCGGCAGCAGCCAGTCCGACCCAGGCCGCTGCGACAGAGTCTGCACCGGTGGCAGACGCAGCTTCGGGTGCACGCAAGGCTTCGGCACACAGTCAGTTCGGAGCTTCGGGAAGTCCGCCACCAGCGACGGCAACTGCGACCGGTTTCGACTTCGGCAGCTACGGACGCGTCGGGATTGGCAGCGATCTGCGCGGACACAGCGGGCACGCCGTCAACGTGGTGTCGTTTGGCTCTCGACTCGAAAAGCCGGCCTACCTGGAGCTGAACTTCTATTACGGCGGGATGATTGGCGACGATCCCGAGAAGCGCTGGCGAGTCGTGTTCGTGCCCGGCTATTCCGGCGATCTGTTTCACGCCACCGGCAACTTTTCGCAGAACTTCGCGATCCGCAACGCCTACGCCGAGGTCGAGAGCCTCGGGGTGCAGGGCCTGTCGCTGTGGGCGGGCTCGCGGATGTATCGCGGCGACGATGTGTATCTGTTCGACTTTTGGCCGCTCGATAACCTGAATACCGTTGGTGGCGGCGCGGCGTATGCGTTCAATCAGAAGCGGACGCTGCTTCAGGTTCAGCTCGGCATGAACCGCCTCAGCGACTGGTATCAGTTCCAGCAGGTGCAGGTTCCGGCGCGGCGGCTGCCCAGCTCGACGACGGTGCTGTCGCCGCAGTCCGCGACGACGACGGTGACGACGCTCGATCGGCAGCGACTGGTGGTGTCGGCCAAAGCGACGCAGTTTGTGCGCGCGCTCGACCAGCTTCCGAACGGCAAGATCATTGTCTACGGCGAGTTTCACTATCTTCCCAAAGGCGAGCGTCAGCCCGAGATGGTAGGTCAGCCGCCGCTGCCGCTTCCCGACGACTACGGCTACGTCCTCGGCGCTCAGCTTGGTGGCTGGCTGCGCAGCTTCGTGTTTGCCAACCTGTTCTTCCGTCACGCCGGCGGGCTTGGAGCTTTTGGCGATCTGGGCCGACCGTTTGGCTTCGGCAGTGAGCAGCGCGTCTGGGGCGCGACCGAAAACACGCTCGCACTATCGGCCAACTATGAGTCGCAGCTCCTCGGAGTCATGGCCGGTGGCTACTTCCGCAAGTGGAGCGACGCCAACACCGCCGAGGACAGTGGCTACAGCGAAGGCGCGCTCGCTGTCCGCCCGACGCTGTATTTCACCAAATACATCCACACCGCCGTCGAGCTGTCCTATCAAGTCCGCCGCCCCACCACCGTCGATCAAGACGCTGGCCGCTACATCCGCCCCATGGTCGCCCGCGCCAGCCTCATCCCGATCGTCGCTCCCCTTGGACGCGGCACGTATTCGCGACCCTTCATCTACGGCATCTATACCCTCAGCTGGCTCAGCGCCGACGCGCAGTACTACCTGTTCGAGCCGCAAGATGTGCGCGCCGGTCGCTCAATCGTCCATTACCTCGGCCTGGGCGTCGAGTGGTGGTTCAACAGCTCCTATCGCTAGCGATCTAGCTGCCGGCTGGCCGGCTCGCTCGCTTGAAGTCGTGTTCGGCCTACGAAGCGCGGGAGTTTGTTCGTTGCCGAGAGTCGCGCAGGCGTGTTAAGCCTTGCGGCAATGTTAGAGACGCTAAGCAAAGGCTTCCGCCTGGCCCGAGAGAAGCTCACCGGGCAGGCAGAGCTATCCGAAGAAAACATCGAGTCGGCGCTGCGGGACGTGCGGATGTCGCTGCTCGAGGCCGATGTGGCACTGCCGGTGGTCCGCTCGTTTTTGCAGCGGGTCAAAGACAAGTCGGTCGGTCAGATCGTCAAGCTGCGGGCCAAAGCCGAGGTTCCTGTCGAGAGCAAGACCGGCGAAAAGAGCCTGAAGAGCATGGAGGTCACTCCCGAGTGGCACTTCATCAAAATCTGTCAGGAAGAGCTGACCGCGCTGATGGGCAATCCCGAAGGGGGCCCGACGGAGTTCAACTGGGCGAAGAAAGGCCCGACCGTCATCATGATGGTCGGTCTGCAAGGCTCAGGAAAGACGACCACCGTCGGGAAGCTGGCGCGCTGGCTGCATAAGATTCACAAGCGCAAGCCGCTCCTCGTCGCTGCGGACGTATATCGTCCCGCCGCCGTGCAGCAGCTGCAGGTCATCGGCGAAAAGCTCGGCATGAGCGTCTTCACCGGCGACGGCAAGAACCCGGTCGAGATCTGCGACGAAGCGTACAAGCACGCCTACACCAAGGGCTATGAGGTGGTGCTGCTCGATACCGCTGGGCGACTGGCGATCGACGAGCCGCTGATGAAGGAGCTCGACCAGATCAAGGCGCGGGTCAAGCCGCACGAGACGTTCTTGGTCGTCGACTCGATGATTGGTCAGGACGCGGTCAATACGGCGCGCTCGTTCCATGATCGCGTCAGTACGACCGGCTTTATCCTCACCAAGCTCGACGGTGATGCGCGGGGTGGCGCGGCGCTGACGATTCGCGAGGTGACGGGGCAGCCCATTCGCTTCCTCGGCGTCGGTGAGAGCCTCGACAAGATCGAGGAGTTCCGTCCCGAGGGCCTGGCGAGCCGCATTCTCGGTATGGGCGACATCGTGGGCCTGATGAAGGACTTCGAGCAGGTCGTCGATACCCAGAAGGCCGAGCAAGACGCGATGCGGATGCTCAAAGGGAAGTTCGACATGCAGGACTTCCTCGAGCAGATCAGCGTCATTCAGCAGCTCGGGTCGCTCAAGGACATCCTCGCGAAGATGCCGATGTTTGGCATGCAGCTTCCCGAGGGTGCGAACATCGACGACAACGAGCTGGTGAAGATCAAGGCGATGATCAGCTCGATGACGATGCTGGAGCGACGGCAGCCAGAGCTGTTCATCGAGACTTCGTGGGAGCAGGTCATCTCGGGCGGGCAAGTCAAGGGTCGCCGTCGCGTCGCCAACTACGTCGAGAGTCGGGTGCGACGAATTGCGCGGGGCTCGGGGCGCAAAGAAGTCGAGGTGATGGAGCTTCTGCACAAGTTTGCGCTAATGCGGCAGATGATGCTGAGCATGGGCGCGCAGGCGGGGCTCCTCGGTAAGATTCCGGGGCTGCGGTCGCTCGGCAAGCTCAAGCAGATGGCGGGGATGGATCTGGGCGCGATCATGAATGCCGCCGGGATGCCGCAGATGGAAGGTCGTCGCTCGGCGCCGCGACCCAACGTCGACAAGAAGCGTGAAAAGATCAAGCGCAAGCTCGCCAAGGAGGCGCGCAAGCGCAACAAGAAGAAGTAGCGTCGAGGAGTAGCCATGTCAGAGGCGAGCGCGGCGAGCTTCCAAGGGGTGTTTACGGCGCTGGTGACGCCGATGCGAGTCAGCGACGGCGCAGTCCTCATTGATGAGGCTGCTCTGGGGCGACTCGTCGAGGCTCAGCTTGCCGGCGGCGTCCAGGGCTTGGTGGCATGCGGGACGACCGGGGAAGCAGCGACGCTGTCCGCAGAAGAGCAAGCCCGAGTCATTCGGATCGTCGTCGAGACAGCGGCGGGGCGAGTGCCGGTGTTGGCGGGCGTTGGTTCTCCCTCGACATCAGGTTCGCTTTCACTCGGAAAGACCGCGTTGTCCGTCGGAGCAAGTGGACTGCTGGCGGTGACGCCCTATTACAATCGGCCACCGCAAGAAGGACTGTTTCAGCACTTTTCGTCGCTGTGCTCGCTGGGGGCGCCGATTGTGCTCTACAACGTGCCGGGGCGGACGGGCTGTGATCTTCTTCCCGAGACGGTGGCGCGGCTCGTCGAGCGGCCCGAGATTGTCGCGCTCAAGGAAGCGTCGGGATCGGTGCTGCGGCTGCAAGCGCTGTCTCGGCTGTGTGGCAATCGGCTGACGCTGCTCTCGGGGGAGGATGCGCTCAACTTTGCGCTGTACTGCGTCGGGGCGCGGGGGACGATCTCGGTGCTGTCGAACGTGGCGCCGCAAGCCACCGTCGAGGTCTGGCAGCGCTTTGCGAGCGGCGATCTGGCGACGGCACTGGCCTTGCATCAGCGGCTTGGGCCTCTGTGTGATCTGCTGTTTTGCGAGCCGAATCCGATTCCGGCCAAGGCAGCGCTGCATAGGATGGGACGGATGGAAAATGTGCTGCGCTTGCCGCTGGTGCCAATGTCTCCGCCTTTGCAGACCCGGCTTGGGGCCGAGCTTTCCGCGCTGGGGCTTTTGTCATGAGCAGCCGATCTTTTCCGAGTGAGCGCACCAATCCCGACGAGTCATCGGCCGAGTTCCAGCCTTCCTCAGCGACGGCAGGGAAGGGCGGAAGTGAGCTGAACATGATGATCAACCTGCCGGTGCGCGTCGGCGTGTATGGCGCATTTGGCCGGATGGGTCAGATCCTGGTGCGCTCGCTTCTGTCGGGGGTTGACTCGGAGCGCGAGCCGAAGCTGATGCTGACGGCAGCGGTCGAAGTGACCAATCATCCACACCTCGGGCGAGACATTGGGCCGTCGTGCGGCATGGGTCCGGTCGGGCTCGATCTGACCGATGATCTGGCGCGGGCGCTCAGCAATGTTGACGTGATGATCGACTTTTCGACGCCGGGAGCGACGGCGCTACTGGCTTCGGCGGCGGTGGAGACAAACACTCCGCTGGTGATCGGAACCACGTCGCTGCACGCGGCAGCGCTGGCGGCGATTGATACGGCGGCCAACCGGGTGCCGGTGGTGTGCTCCGCGAACATGTCGCCAGGTGTGAGTGTGCTGATTGCGCTGCTCAAGCGGGCGGCAGCGGCACTGCCCGATTACGACGCCGAGGTTCTGGAGCTTCATCATCGCTGGAAACGGGACGCACCGTCGGGAACGGCGCTGCTCCTGGCCGACTCGATCGAAGGTGCGCGGGGTCGCAAGAGCGATCTGCGACTCGGGCGATCGGGGATGACTGGCCCGCGTGAAGCGAGTGAGCTTGGCATCATGGCGGTGCGTGGCGGTGATGTGGTTGGCGAACACACAGCCTTTTTCTTTGGCGTGGGAGAGCGACTGGAGCTGACTCATCGGGCCCAGAGCCGCGACGTATTTGCACGAGGGGCGCTGCAAGCGGCGCGCTGGGTGGCAGGACAGCAGCCCGGCATCTACGGCATGGAAGATGTCCTCGGGATGTACTAGCGCCGTCAGACCATGCAGCAGCTTCACGGAAACCTGACCGGGCTTTCGGCCAGCGACAAGCAGTTGCTGGAACGAATCTATCGGCGACGCGTCGCCCCAAGCGAGGTGGTGTCCGAGGAACTGGGCGCGTTTTTGGGCCAGTGCTCAACGACGGTAAAGCGCCAGGTCGGTGTGCTGATTGATCGCGGCGGTATCGTCACGCACGTCATCGTTGGCGACCACCAGAAGCTGTTTCTGCCCGATCTCGGGCGCGCGCGGGCCGGTCGGGGGCGTCTGCGGGGTCTGCGTCTTGTCCATACCCACCTACACGGCGAGCCGCTGAGTCGTGACGATCTTCTCGATCTGGCCAAGCTGCGACTCGATCTGGTGGCGGCGATTGGGATTGGGCGGGGCGGACGGTCGGAGCGGCTCTACCTGGCGCACCTTCTGCCCCCGAATCCGCGTGGTGAGCTGTGGCGAGAGCTGCCGCCGCTGCCGCTGTCACAAAAGGAAGTGATCTTTGACGAGCTGATTCCGGCGCTCGAGGACGAATATCAGAAGGCGGCGCAAGCAGCGGCGGTGGTCGACGATGGTCGCGATCGCGCGGTGGTCGTCCATGTGGTCTGTACCTCCGACGATGGGCGAGGGCGGGGCGAGCCCGCGAATCCGGTGGCCCGCGTCGCCGAGCTGCGAGAGCTGTGTCGGACGGCGGGCTTGCAAGTGCTGGATGTCATTAGTCAGCGACGGACGCAGCTCGATCCTCGGACGCTGCTCGGCAAGGGCAAGCTCGACGAGGTGGTGCTGCGAGCGCTGCAGTACGACGCGACGGTGCTGGTCTTCGATCCCGAGCTGTCGCCGGCGCAGGCGCGGACGATCAGCGACGCGACAACGCTCAAAGTCATCGATCGGACGATGCTGATCCTCGATATCTTTGCCCAGCACGCGAAGAGCCGCGACGGCAAGATGCAGGTCGAGCTGGCGCAGCTGAAGTACACGCTGCCTCGGCTGATTGAGAAGAACACGATGATGTCCCGTCTGACCGGCGGCATTGGCGGTCGTGGTCCCGGCGAAACCAAGCTGGAGATCAATCGTCGACGGGCCCGCGAGCGGATTACGCTGCTGCAGCGGCAGATCGAGAACTTGTCGTCGGAACGGCACGAGCGGCGCAAGCTGCGGCAAAGGCGGGCCCTGCCGGTGGTTGGCATCGTCGGTTACACCAACGCGGGCAAGTCGACGCTGCTCAATACGCTCACTCACAGCGAGGTTCTCGTCGAGAACAAGCTGTTTGCGACGCTCGATCCAACCAGCCGCAGGATGCGCTTTCCCGACGAGCGGGAGCTGATTGTCACCGATACCGTCGGCTTTATCCGCGACCTGCCGCAGGATCTCGTCACGGCCTTTCGTGCGACGCTTGAGGAGCTGGCGCAGGCCGATCTGCTCTTGCATGTCCTGGATGCCAGCGATCCGGCGATGGCGGAACAGCAGCGCTCCGTCGAGAAAATCTTGTTCGAGCTAGAGCTGTCCGACAAGCCACGGCTGCTGGTCTTTAACAAGATCGACCGGCTCGACGCGGAGGGCTTTGCCGCGCTGCCGTACGATCGTGAAGCGGTGGCGCTGTCGGCCATCGAGCCCGAGTCGGTGCGACCGCTGCTCTTGGCGATTGACGAGGCGCTTCAGCTGTCTCCGCAGCGACGTTATTGGGTCGGGTGGCCGGGCGGTGACGAGGCTGCGATTTCCGATGATGAAGGCGTAGCGGACGGCGAGCCCGGCTGAGCGACGACTGACGGACGAGACAGCTCCCACGCCAGCGTTGCGACGAGATCATCGACCTGGACTTGGGCATAGCGCTCGGCTTCACGCAGAAACAGCAGCATCGCCAGCCCCGAGAGCACCAACCCAAGCCGACCCAGAAACAGAAGCTGCATCGACTCCAGTCGGTGCATCGACACCAGCAGCACGCCCAGCCACAGCGCCGCCGCGACGACCATGCCATCACACAGCGCCGCCATCACCCAGTAGCGGTTGAGCAGCACCTGCGATGGCGCCAGGGTGCTCTGCTGTCGTACCTGGGTCCACATCAGCGCATACAGCCGCAGCGCTGCCGACTGAGCCACCGGATCGGGCTTGCCCCGTCGCGACTTGGGATCTTGCAGCGGTGCCAGCGCCAAGATGCAGCGCGCGAGCGGGCTGTGATCGTCGGCTTTGGGCTGTAGCTCATGCTGCTGGAGCGCGTCGGCGATCTGACGGGCGAGGCGCTGGGCGAACGGCTTGCCACTCAGCAGAAACAGCAGCAGGCGTCGCAGCAGCCGACCGAGGACAAAGCTCAGCATCCCGAGGACGTAACAGGCGAGGACGAGCAGAATTCCGCCGTACGCTCCTTGCATCCAGTCGGGAAATACCGTCGGCCCGTGCAGCTTGTAGACGAGCAGCAGCGCCGCCAGACTGCTGCCTCCCGAGACGATGAACGACAGATCGAAGATATCGAAAAACGAGCTCAGCCGTCCGAGGAGCGCTTGAAGAGACTGCACGGCCTCGGTCATGAGCGGCTGGCCTCGCGACGGCCTGGATAAGCCTGGAGAGCGCGTCCCAGCAGATCGACGGCGCGGCGCAGCGGGGCTTCGCCAAGTACGTACGCGATGCGGACCTCGCTCTGGCCAGCGCCGGGGGTCATGTAGAAGCCGGGACCGGGCGCCAGCATCACTGTCTCGCCGTTGTGAGAAAAATCGTCAAGCAGCCACGAGCAAAAGTGCTCCGCCGAGTCAACCGGCAGCCGCGTCATCAGGTAAAACGCGCCCTGGGCGTCGGGGGCCAGCACGCCCGGCAGCTTGGCCAGCTCTTCGGACAGGACATCGCGGCGACGACGAAACTGACTGATCATTCCGTCGACAAACGGCCCAGGATCTTCGATCGCGGCCATGCCACCCAGCTGTCCCAGCGTCGGCGGCGACAGTCGGCTCATCGCAAACCGGGTCGCTGCGTCGAGGATGTCCGCGCGCTTGCTCAGCAGACAGCCGATCCGCGCCCCGCAGGCCGAAAAGCGCTTCGACAGCGAGTCAATCACCACCGTGACCTCTGCCGCTTCGGGCAGCTCCAGCACGCTCTGCCGCTGTAGGTTGCCGTAGACAAAGTCCCGATAGACCTCGTCGCAGATCAGCGTCAGGTTGCGCTCGCGACACAGCTTCACCACCTGCGCCAGATCTTGTCGGCGATACACCGCTCCAGTTGGATTCGACGGATTGCACAGCAGGATCGCGCGGGTCCGAGGCGTCACCGCCGCAGCAAACTCCTCGGGCGTCGGCAGCGTAAAGCCATCTTCGATTCGCGTCGGCAGCGTCCGTAGCTCGGCGCCGGCCATCAGCGTGAACATCCCGTAGTTGGGATAAAACGGCTCGGGCGTAATCACCTCGTCGCCGGGATCGCACAAGGCCAGCAGCGTAAACAGGATCGCTTCCGAGCCGCCCGTCGTCACCAGCAGATCACTCTCCTCAATCGGCACCGCCAGCCCGAGCGAGCTGTAGTAGCGCGCCAGCGCCTGCCGATACGGATACAGACCCGCCGACGGTGAATAGCTCAGCACTTCGCCCGGGGTCAGCCGCGCCTTTTCGACAAACTCCGTCGGTGTGGCGATGTCAGGTTGACCAATGTTGAGGTGAAAAATCTTGATGCCGCGCTCACTGGCGCGACGGGCCAGCGGCTCGAGCTTACGAATCGGACTTGCGGGCGCGTTCTTGCCGCGCAAAGACAAGCGACCAACAGGGGCAGCGGACATTCGGACTCCTTCGCGCGTGACGACGACTGCCGCCACTTCTCTTCGATATCACGGAATGCGACCGGCTCGATATGCTCTACACACCGCCGTCCGAGCGCGGCAGGCGGTGACTTTTTCGCGCAGGTCGAAGGCTGGCTGTTTATAGTGCCGACATGAGCAAATCGCCCGCATCGTCACCGTCCCAGCACGTTCATGGTCCCGACTGCAACCATGACCATGATCACTCCGAGCTTGATCCCAACGTGTTCTTGTCGCGCCAGCCGTTCATTCGCCAAGACCCCAAGGTTGGCCGCAATGATCCGTGTCCATGTGGCAGTGGCAAAAAGCACAAGAAGTGCCACGGCGCGTAGCAGCGCGATCGAGCGGGCGAACGGCTGGTCCAAGTCACGCGCCTACGGGAACAGCCGCGAGGTCTGCCAGGCTCCGTCCGTTTGCTCGTAGACCAGCCGATCGTGCAGTCGACCGGGATTTCCCTGCCAGAACTCCATTCGCTGCGGCACCAGCAGAAAGCCGCCCCAGTTCGGCGGGCGCGGAATCGGCTGACCGTCGAAGCGAGACTCCATCTCGGCGACTCGGTGGAGCAAGACCTCTCGCGTTGGCAGCGGCGCACTCTGCTGCGAGGCCCACGCCCCAATCTGACTGAGCCGTTCCCGACTGTTAAAGTAGGCATCCGAGTCCGCTGCCGAGAGCTTTTCAACGGCTCCCTCGGCGCGCACTTGGACCTCGATCCGGGGCCAGTAAAAGCACATCGCGGCCTGCGGATTTTGGTGCAGTTCGTGGCCTTTGCGTGAGTCGTAGTTGGTGAAAAAGACCAGCCCGCGCTCATCGATGGCTTTCAGCAGCACCATTCGCACCGACGGAAAGCCGGCACGAGTCGCGGTCGCCAAGGCCACTGCGGTCGGATCGTGGGTCACGTCCTCTTTGGCGCGGGCAAAGTAGACCCCAAACAAGGTCATCGGATCGGCGTATCCCGAGAGCACCATGGTTATTTGGTCACGCTCAGCTTGAGCAGGTGGTCAATGTCGTCTTGGGAAAAGCCAGCTTCTTGCAAGATGACGCGACTGTCTTGGCCGTGCTGGGGCGGTCGTCCACATGGCAGGTTGCGAGGACGCAGCGGCGTGCGGACCTGGGGCAGTACACCGGCGGACTCGTCACCTGGCGGATTGCCGTCGAAGAACACCGCGCGCTCGTGATGCAGCGGATGGTAACGCACCTCACTGGGCGACAGAACCGGCTCGACACAGGCATCGGTAGCGGCAAAGATCGCCTCCCACTCGGCCCGGGTCTTTTGCAAGAAGATGGCTTGTAGCTCAGCGCGCAGCTGCGCTTGTTCATGCGGTGGCGCGAGCAGCTCACTTGGGTCGATCGGACGGCCCAGTACGTGGTTCAAGTTGGCCCAAAACTTCGGCTCGAGCGCCGCCACCGAGAGGAACTTTCCGTCACTGGTGCGGTACACGCTATAGCAAGCCATGCCGCCGGTCAGCAGATCCGCGCCTCGCTCTGGCGCCGGCGTTCCTTGGGGCAGCACCTCCAAGTTGCCGAAGTCGGGAATCAGGAAGCTCAGCGTGCCTTCACACAGCGAGATGTCGATCTGGCTGCCTTGACCGGTCTGCTCCGCCTGGCGCAGCGCCGCCAAGATGCCAATCGCCGCCCACAACCCACCAGCGCCAAGGTCGGCAAGCTGAATCGGCAGCGGATGCGGCGGTTCCTGTGGGCTTGGCCCCGACATCGCTAGCACTCCCGACAGCGCCGCGTAGTTTAGGTCGTGGCCCGCCCGCTCGCGATACGGCCCGTCTTGCCCATAGCCCGAGATCGAGCAGACCACCAGCGCCGGATTGTGCGCGTGCAGCGTCGATAGTCCCAGCCCCAGCCGGTCCAGCACTCCGGGCCGGAAGCTCTCGACGAGCACGTGATAGTGCGGAAGGAGCCGCAGCAGCGCCTTTCGTCCCTCGGGATGCTTGAGGTCGAGGCACAGCGAGCGCTTGTCGCGGTTGAGGGCCACAAAGCGGCCCGACAGACCGGGA
The DNA here is from genome assembly GCA_016794465.1 of Myxococcales bacterium. Taxonomy (GTDB): domain Bacteria; phylum Myxococcota_A; class Polyangia; order Palsa-1104; family JAEUJZ01; genus JAEUKA01. Next base: position 135,987 of record JAEUKA010000001.1, read on the forward strand.
TCTTCGCCCGAGGCCGGCCCCGTCGGTGGCATCAGCCGAAGGTAGTCACCAACATGAGGATCTTCGACTTTATCGACCTGCGCCCCAAGATCCGACAGCACCAGGGTGCCAAACGGTCCAGGGATGAGCCGCGACAGGTCAAGGACGCGAACGCCAGAGAGCGGCTGCATAAGTGGGTACGGAAGGAAAGAGGGCGGAAGGAACGGGAACTAGCTGAGCGAGAACAGCTTCTGCAGCTTCATCGCCAGCATCGGATCGCCTGCGACCTTGAGCTTGCCCGTCATGAACAGCTGCATCCCAAGCGCCGGGTTCGTCAGCATCTTCAGAAAATCTTCGTGCGCGACGGTGATGGTGCAGTTGGCGCCGGGCTTCTCGCCCTTGGTGATCGACGGTGGGTTTCCAGCCAGGTCGACATTCCACTGACCGCCATTTTCGCCAGTGATGTTGAACTGGTAGATGGCGTTGATCTCGCGGGCCTTGTCCGGCGTCGCGGCAATCTTCGGCGGGAGAAGGGTGTCGAACAGGTCGGAAGCAGACGTGGGCACAGCCATGGGTTTGAGGCTCCTTGAGAGAGAGAGTTTTGCACGCCTTGGTGCAGACAACATTCCGGGTAACACGCGCGTAGAGAGACTGTCAATCACGTGCGTGGCCGTCGACTCTAGGTGGTGTGGCGTTGGTCGCTGTTGCGGACTCAGCTTTGCCGGTGGGTGCCGGGAATCGGGAATCGAGGATTCGGTGTTGAAATGTCGTTTCTCTTCGTACTAGGTTTGCGGAAGTGGGAGGATCTCGCCATGTCTGAACGTCGTTCTGAAAGCCAGTCCTCGGTTCCTCCGGTTGAACCAGAGGCAACTCCAACCCCCTTCCGCGCAGACTCGTCGCTAGGACGTACTTCGCGCGTGGCTCGGTCGGCGCTTCTGCTCGGCTGCTTTGGGCTTGCCACCCAGCTTACTTGTGGCACGGGTCGTGGCGAGGATGTCCAAAACCTCGATGAAGAGAATCCCGATCAGGCGCGCCTCGTATCGCTGACGCTCAAGCCGAACAACGACATCCTGCTCGTCGATGTCAATACCGAGGCGACCAAGGCGTTTACGGTCCGAGGCTTGTACTCCGACGGATCGAGCGCTGACTTCACCCGCAAGGTTCGCTGGTCACTCGACAATCCTGCTGTCGGCAAGTTCAGCGGACCGACCTTCAAGAGCGCCATTCTTGAAAAGAACAAAGTCGACTTCACCAAGGTCTTCGCCAAAGTGACCGAATCGGGCCGCGAGCTGGCGACGGTGGCGAACCTGACGGTGGTGTGGCTGCGGACGACCGGTAACTCGCAGGACTTTTTCTTCAGCCTGCCGTACAAGATCTCGCCGCAGACGAAGCCGCTGACGTTCTCGACGCAGGTGCAGTCGCTCGACGTGTTCTTCGCCGTCGATACCACCGGTAGCATGGGCGGTTGTATCAACCAGCTGGTGCGCAGTCTGCAAGGCACGATCATTCCGGGCGTCAAGGCCGCCGCCGCCAAAGACGCGTGGTTTGGCGTTGGCTCGATGGATGACTGGCCGTACGGCAGCTATGGCTCGGCGGGCTGCAATGGCAGTCATGATCAGCCGCTCATCATGCTTCAGTCGATGACGGATGACGTGATGAAGGCGCAAAACGGCGTGCAGCAGCTGCTTCGTGGCAGCTCACCAGCCGGTTGTGGCGCTGATACGCCCGAAGGTCAGATGGAGGCCCTGTACCAGATTGCGACCGGGGACGGTCAAATGAACGCTGGCGCCAATGTCCCGGCCAATCACAAGGGCATCGGTGGCGTCGAGTTCCGGGATGGCGCACTCCCGGTAGTGGTCACGATCAGTGACGCCTCGTTCCACGATGTCGGCGATTCACCCGCTCGGACCTGCTACGGATCGTCGGTGAGCTATTCCGGGGAAGTAGCCAAGTTTGCGCACACTCGTCGTCAGACGGCGGATGCTCTGAACAAGATCTGTGCCAAGTCGGTCGGGATCTCGGCGCTGCTCTCGAGTGAAGAAAACTGCATTGCGACCAAAGATCTGACCTACTTCGCCAAGGAGACGGGCGCGGTGGTGCCACCAGAAGCGTGGGATGTGCCGATGCGGCCGAATGGCTGCGCAGCTGGCAAGTGCTGCACGGGTCTGCGCGGCGCTGGCGAAGAGCCCGATATGAACGGACTCTGCCCACTGGTGTTCAAAGTTTCGTCCGATGGCACGGGCGTCGGCGATCAGGTCACCGCTGGCATTGCCCAGCTGGCGCAGTTCGCGAGCTTCGATGTCGTCACCGATGTCGTCGGCGAAACGCAGGGCGAAAAGGGCGAGCTGATTCCCGACGGGAAGACCACCGCTGACTTCATCAAGAGCATCACGCCGCTGGATGCCTTGCCGCCGCCGCCGCCGCCGTTCATTCCGGCGCCAGTGATGACCGACAAGGGCTTCACCAAGGTGGTGCCGGGAAGCTTTGTGCGCTTCAACGTGACCGCGCACAACGAGATCGTCAAAGAGACGTTCCGTCCGCAGGTGTTTCACGCCACGATCCGGGTCCGCGCCGGTGGCTGTGCGAACCTCGACTCGCGTGATGTGATCATCCTGATTCCGCCCGTTGCGCCGACGCCAGGCTAGTTTCCCCATACAGCACTGCTCGGCGCAGGCTCGATTCCACAACAGCACCAGACATTGACGCTGTAGCCAGCGCCCTAGAACCGTCAGTCGAGACATGGTAGAAGGCCGGGCGTGAAGATCTTGGCGATCGATACAGCGACGCAGCTCTGTGGGGTTGCGGTGCTGGACAGTGAGACGGGTCAGTTTGTCCGTAAGCGGCAGGTCGTGACCACTCACTCCGAGATGCTGCTGTCCTTGGTGGCGGACTGTCTCGACGAGCTGAAGCTGCAGCCGGCGGATCTCGGCGGGGTGGCGCTGGGGGCCGGGCCGGGTTCGTTTACGGGTCTGCGCATCGGCTGTGCGACGGCCAAAGGGCTGTGTTACGCGCTCTCGATTCCGCTTGCGATGGTGTCGTCGCTGCAGGCGCTGGCGCTGCCTCATTGCGACCGTGGCTCGGTGCTGGCGACGCTGGATGCGTTTCGCGGTCAGGTCTATGGCCGTCTGGAACCGTCGCCACAGGCGAGCGTGCGGCTGCAGAGCTTGATTGGCAAGCAGCCACTGCTCCTTTGCGATGCAGCGTGGAATCCAGATGAGCTGGCGGCGCTGCTTGAGCCCGTGGCAAGCGAGCTGGTGCTGTGTGGCAGCGGGGTGGCGCGCTATCCTCAGCTGCGGCTCGCTTCTGCACGGCAAATCGAGGATGAGGCGGGGCCGTGTCCGCTGGTGGTGGCGCGGCTGGGGCTTGTATACCTGGCGGAGGGGAAGCTGGCTCATCTGGCGAGTGCGCTACCGACCTACGTGACGGTGTCCGCCGCCGAAGAAAACCATCCAGGCAGCGCGAGCGAGTCAGACCCGGGGAGCGTGGCATGGACGCGGTGATTGGGCTTGGCTCTAACCTCGGCGATCGGCTGCGTTACCTGCGGGTGGCTGCGACGGAGCTGATGCGCAGTGGCCGCGTCATGGCGCGCTCAGCGGTGTACGAGACAGATCCCGTCGGTGGACCGCCGCAGCCGCGCTATCTCAATGCGGCGCTGTGGCTGGCGACGGAGCTTGTGCCTGATGCGCTGCTTCGGGTTCTCCATGGCATCGAGGTTCATGCGGGTCGGCTGCGTGACGGACTGCGCGATCAGCCGCGAACGCTGGATTTGGACATGCTGCTGCTCGGTCCGCGTGGCGAAGTGGTGATGGTTTCCGGGGACTTGGTGGTTCCACACCCACGCCTACACCAGCGAGCGTTTGCGCTGCGGCCGGTGCTGGATTTGGCCCCTTCGCTGGTGCATCCGGCGCTGGGTGTGCCGCTGTCCGACCTGCTGGCGAGCTTGCCGGGAGCGGATCATCAGACACAGCCCATTGGCTGGTTGTAGTATCGGTACCTGACGATGGAAGCGGACTCAAACCTGCTGGCGCACTTGACTTTGGCTGGCGAGCTGTTGCGTGGCAACAAGATGGCGGAAGCGGGGGCCGAGATTGCGGCGGCGCTGCGGATTTCTCCGTCAGATGTGCGCGCGCTGAACCTGCTGGGGCTGCTGCGATTTCAGAGCGGTCAGGTGGATGAGGCGCACACAGTCTACGCTCGGCTGGTGAGTGAACATCCGGCCGATCCGGCGCTGCGGCTGAACCTGGGGCTGTGTGAGCTGCGGCGTGGGCAGGCTGCGCAGGCGGTGGTTCACCTGGGTTTGGTGGTGCGGAGCGAGCCGGACAACCTGCGGGCCCAGAGCTACTACGGTCTGGCGCTGCTGCGAGCCGGTCGTCTGCGGGAAGCGCGGCCGGTGCTGCTGCGGGCGGGTCAGCAGGAGCTAGTCGCCGAGGTCGATCAGAAGCTTGGCAAGAGTCTGACGGATGTCGGTGCGGAGTCGTCGCTGCTACAGGAACCAGCACCGCTGCGGCCGCCCCGGATCGCCGAGCCGCTGGCCGAGGAGCCGCAGCTTTCGACCGCCCCGCCGCTGAGCGATGTGCTGGCCGCCGCAACCATCGGTCAGGCGCCGGCGCTGTTTTCCTTGACCAGTGACGGGCTGCTGCTCGTGCGGGTGGTGGGACAGGTGGTGCTGCGAGGCGATGGCGTGCTGGCCAGCATCGGGACGCTCGACTTTGTTCCGCTCGGTGCCGATGGACAAGACACGGACACGGCCTTGCCCGAGGCGCTGTTTCGCGCCGAGGGTCGCGGTGAGCTGCTGCTCTCGCCACAGAGTGGTCGCTTTACACCGCTCTCACTTGCCGACGGGGAAGAGCTGTTGGTGATGCCATTTGCGCTGGCGGCGGCGATGGCCTCGCTGCTTCGTGTGCCACCGGTTGCGACGCGTCCGGAAGGTGAGCTGTCTTGTCTGCGCTTGGTTGGGCCCGGCGAGCTGGTGCTTCACTCGGTGGGAGAGCTACACGCCTTGGTGGTAAGGCCCGGCCAGAGCGGTTATCTCGACGAGAGTGGTCTGCTGGCCTTTACCGCCGGTGTGAGCGTCTCGCGCGATGCTTGGACCGATGACGAGTCCGAAGGTCACTTGGTCTGCGCCGGCCATGGCCACATCCTGCTGTCGGTGGCGGCGTCAAGTCACCAGCGCTGATTCATCGACGGCTGGGTAGTCCGTTTGACGCGGTGCGTTAGCTGAGTCCGTATTTTTCGACGCGACGCAGCAGAGCGAAGCGCGAGATGCCGAGGATCTCGGCTGCCTTGACTTTCTTACCGCCCGCCATGCGCAGTGCTTCTTCAAGCAGTCGGCGCTCGAGGTTTTCCAGCGTGTCGCGGCCCGGCTCAAACGTCACCGTCAAGCCACTGTCGCTCCTCGTCCCAAGTGACTGCGGTGCGACCAGCTGCCTTTGCACTGTGATCTCCGCGACTCGCGACGGCAAAAGCTCCGGTGTAACCAGTCCTGCTCCCGTCGGTGCCAAGATCGCGGCTCGCTCCATCAGGTTGCGCAGCTCGCGGACGTTGCCGGGAAAGTCGTAGCGCAACAGCAGCTCGCTCGTCTCTCGATGAAGCTGGAGCTTCTTGCTCATCCGATCGCCAAACTCGCCGAGAAAGTGCTGCGCAAGCAAGACGATGTCGTCGCCACGATCGCGCAGCGCGGGGATTTGGATCGGGAACACCGACAGTCGGTGATACAGATCGAGCCGAAACTTCTTCTCAGCGACAAGCTGCGACAGGTCCCGGTGCGAGGCGGCAATGACCCGGGCTTCGAGCTGAATCGGTCGGACGCCACCGACGCGCTCGAACGTCCGCTCCTCGAGAACACGCAGCAGCTTGCCTTGTAAGACCGGCTCCATGTCGCCGATTTCATCGAGGAGAACCGTGCCGCGACCCGCGACCTCGAGCCGCCCTGGCTTCAGCCGCTCGGCCCCGGTAAATGCACCTTTTTCATGACCAAACAGCTCACTCTCGGCGAGCGGAGCGGGCAGGGCGACACAGTCAATGGCGACGAAAGGCTCAGCGGCTCGGGGCGACAGTGCATGGATGGCGCGCGCACCAACGCCTTTGCCGGTGCCACTCTCGCCGCATAGCAGCACGGTGGTGTCGGGCGACTGGGCGACTTCTTGGATGCGGGTGCGGACCTCACGAATGCCGCTCGACTCACCGAGGAACTCTTGGGCGAGGCCGTTGTGACTCGTCGATGAGGGTGGGGGCGTGGCTTTGAGGGCGGCGCGGGCGATCCGCTCGGCTTCGACTACGCGCTCGACGACATCGGCCAGGGCGGTGGACTTGGGAATGTAGTCGGTGGCGCCTCGACGCATGGCCTCGACGGCGTTATCGATCGTGCCGTAGGCCGTCATCATTAGCACCGACGGTATGGGTCGCAGCTGACGCAGGGGCGGAATCAGATCCAGCCCCGTTCCGTCGGGCAGCATGTAGTCGAGCACCACCAAGTGGTAGGGATGACGGCGTGCCCGGTGGAGTCCCTCGGCGGCTGTCGTCGCAACATCGGCCTCAATGCCTCGTCGCCCAAGCAGTCGCTGAAGTCCCCGCGCATACGTCTCTTCGTCATCGACAATCAGGGTGCGGCAGTCGCTCATCAGCCACCTCTTGGCTCGTTCGATAGGATCTCGCGGAAACGTTCACCGTCGAGAACTTCGTGCTCTTGCAGCTCTTTGACGGCCTGTTCGATCAGTGGCCGATGGCTGCGGATCAGCTCGCGGGCGCGCTGGTATTGTCCGTCGAGAAGCGCGCGAACCTCTTGGTCCACGGCTCGTGCTGTCTCGTCGCTCACTTCGCGATTGGCATAGCCCGGTACGTCGAGAAACTGCCCACGACCACTGTCAAAAGCTTGCAGCCCCAGCGCTTTCGACATGCCAAACTCACTGACCATGCGTCGCGCCATCATCGTCGCCCGCTGTAGATCGTCTTGCGCTCCCGTCGAGATATCCGCCAGCAGCTCTTCCTCTGCCGCCCGTCCACCGAGCAGCACCGTGATGCGATCGAGCAGCTCGCCGCGAGTGAGCAGGTACCGATCACCCTCTTTCTCATTCGGCTGCTGCATCGTGTAGCCCAGCGCCCCGACGCCACGCGGCACGATGCTGATCTTGCTGACCTGATCAGCTGACGGCAGTAGCGTCGCTACCAGCGCATGACCACACTCGTGATAGGCCACCACTTGCTTGTCTTTGGGAGACAGGCGACGCGACTTTCGCTCTAACCCCGCCACGACACGCTCGAGCGCTTCTTGAAAGTCGACATCGGCCACCGCATCGGCCTTGCGACGAGCCGCGAGCAGCGCCGCCTCGTTGACAAGGTTTGCCAGATCGGCTCCGACCAGGCCCGCCGTCATCGCCGCCACCTTTTCCAGGTGCACATTTTTGTCGAGGACGACCTTTTTGGCATGAACCTCGAGGATCTCGACGCGATCTTCCAGCGTCGGGCGATCGACGACCACCCGCCGATCGAAGCGACCGGCCCGCAGCAGCGCTGGGTCGAGGATCTCCGGGCGGTTGGTCGCCGCCATGATGATCACCCCCACGCTCGAGTCAAAGCCGTCCATCTCCGTCAGCAGCTGATCGAGCGTCTGCTCTCGTTCTTCGTGTGCCACCACCGGGCCAGCGACGCCGCGTGCCCGACCAATCGCATCCAGCTCGTCGATAAAGATGATGCTTGGGGCTTTTCCTTTGGCCTGTGCGAATAGGTCGCGGACCCGCGCTGCTCCGACGCCCACGAACATCTCGACGAACTCCGAGCCGGAGATCGAAAAGAACGGCACTTTTGCTTCCCCAGCGACGGCTTTCGCCAGCAAAGTCTTGCCCGTCCCCGGTGGCCCAACGAGGATAACGCCGCGTGGAATGTGACCACCAAGCCGGGTGTAGCGCTCGGGAGAGGTCAAGAAATCGATGATCTCGACCAGCTCTGCCTTCGCCTCGCGCTGGCCAGCCACGTCGGAAAACGTCACGCCAGTGCCCGCCACACCCCACTCCTGGGACTTGTTTTTGCCGAAGTGAAACACCGAGTTCGAGATTCCGCCAAGACCGCCGCCCCGTCGCATCAGCCAGTTGGCAAAAAAGAACAGCATCACCATCGGCAAGACCCACGACCCGACCGTTACCAGCAGCGACGGGGTCGAGACGGCATCGAACGGAATCTTTTTCTCGACCAGCTTTACCACTAGATCGTGCTCGGCCGTTTCCAGGCGACCGGTGCGATAGATCGGGCCGCGACCATCGGCTCCCTCTGCGCCTTCTCCGACGATGGTGTCGACCTGAAAGCTGACCCGGCGCAGCTTGCCTTGCTCAATGAGACTGGCGAACTGATCGAACGAGATGCGCTTTTCCGACAGCCCCATCAGACGAGGCAGCCCGACCAGCAGCATCAGCAGAAGCAGAAACATCCACAGCTTGGGCGACGAGCCGCTGCCGAACCCGGTATCCTCTGTGGTTGGATTTCCTTTTGGGCGAGAGGACTTCCCGCCTTCTTTTTCGGTACGACCTTCGTTGGGACGAGGCTGTGACGGCTTGGCAAGCAGCGTAAGGAGACGGCGGATCATCTTGGCTACCGATGGGCTTCCGAGGGGCTGAGTGTGAGCTTCCAGCGCAGGACCCTGACTGGGCACGGGCAGTCGGCGCTGTGGCCAGACTGTACTCGCGTTCATCAGCGACCGCTACCCGCGTGTAGGTCTTGCTTGGACTTGGTGCGAAAAAAGGGAGCAATTGAAAAACCCCCGCAAAGTCCGCATAGTAGTGCTGGTATGTCCGCTAAACTCCCCGTCGCAGACCGTATTGCATCCGAACTCCTTCATTGGTTGCCGAAGCAGGTGTGGAGCCGCAGCATGGGCTGGGCCTCTCGGCTTCCGCTGCCCCGACCGCTTCGCGATCCGCTGTATCGCAGCTTTTCGCTCGCGTACGGAATCGACCTCGGTGAGCTGGATCGTCCACTCGGTGAGTTCGATCGCTTCGATGACTTCTTTTGTCGGCCTCTTCCCGACGGTGCGCGCGCGATTTCGGCGCGTGAGCATGCACTCATTACTCCCTGCGATGGCGTGCTGAGTGCGTACGGACTCGCCGAGGACGGCCTCTGTATTCACGCCAAAGGCCAAGAATACACCGTCGCTGGACTGCTCAACGACGAGGTCATCGCGCAGCGCTTTGTCGGCGGCATGTTCGCGACCATTTACTTGGCGCCGCACAACTACCACCGAGTTCATAGCCCACTCGACGGAGATGTGTTGGGCTACCGTCACGTTCCGGGCGCGCGCTATCCCGTCAATCAGCTGTCGGTGCGGACCGTACCTCGGCTGTTTCTGCGCAATGAGCGGCTGATCACCTACCTGCGGACTCCTTATGGCGATGTCGCGCTGGTGATGGTCGCAGCTACCGGCGTGGGCAATATCACGGTAAGCTATGAGCCTGCCCTGGCTACGCCAGCCGGCGGGCCAGATCGGGGGGCGTGTATTTACGAACACGGCCAGGAAAAGCCAATCAGCAAGGGGGCGGAGCTTGGCATGTTTCACCTGGGCTCGACGGTCATCCTGCTTTTTGAGCGAGGGCGGGCATCGATTGATGTCCCCGCTGGCACCGTTGTCCGTCTGGGCCAACCGATTGGGCAGCTAACGCCTAGCAAACAGGGTCAGACATCTTGAGCACCAAGCAGCGCATTCCCAGCGACGATTTGTCGTTTGAGCCTGACGAGTTGGCCGAGGTCGGAGCGGTCTTGGCTCCCGCCAGTCAGGTGGTCGAGCGAGAGGATGCGGCCAGCGGCCAGACGCCGCCGCAAGCGATGGCCTCGTTTGACGATCAGGTGGATGCCGCGTTCTCCGAAGAAGAGACTGCGGAAAAGCAGCCTGCGATCAGCGACGATGTCGACCTCCATGCGGACATGGCAGGCTTTGACGAAAGCGCTGGCGATCTGGTCGGTGGTGCTCCGGCGGTCAGTGTCCAGTCGTCGTCACGATCGGGGTCCGGGCAAGCCAAGAGCTCGGCCGGCGAGATCGACGATCTGACACCCCCGGCGATCCATGCTGAATCGAGCAATCTGCCCTCGGTGATCTTCGATGACTCACCGTTTGGGGAAGATGCCAAGGCTTCTGGCGACGATGGCCACCCGATTACGCCTCATGTCGCGGCGGTCGCAGCGGCGATGGATGGACAGGCTCCTGCCGTCGCTGATGCGGTGTTGAGTTCATCGCCACCACCAAGCGCCAATGCCCTGCTTGTATCGGTGCAAACGGAGAGCGGTGGCAGCCTGTCCAAGACGGTGACTCATGGCCGGTCCAGCGCTGCGGCGAGTGATGCCCACGACGAGCACGAGGATCTGTTCTCTGAGCCGGTGTCTCCGTCGGGGGCTACGCCCGTGGTGCATCTCGACGATGCAGAGTTCCATCTCGTCGAAGATCATGATGAAGCCCATGCCTTGGCTTCAGAGCGTACACCCGTTGCCGAGGAGGACTCTGTCGCGCCGGTTGGTGAGCCGATCACCAGTGCTCCGCCCGTCGAGACTGGAGCCACTGGCTGGTTGGCTACGTCGGCGGCAACTCCACCAGCGGTTGAGCAAGCCACGGCGGCCGACAGTACCTGGAATAGCGCAGACAGTGGGCCGATCACAACCGTTTCTGTGGATGAAATTGATGCGGTAGCAGGCGATACCACCGAGTCGGCTCCGCTTTCTACCGAGGCTGCCGGAGACTGGGCCGCACAGACCGCTCCGATCGCCGAGCCTGCGGTGGCAAGTCAGGTTAGCCCGTCGCGAGACTCTGCGCCGCGTCGTCCCAGCACCAGTGCGGTCCAAGCTGCACCGCCGCCCCCTCCCGTGACCGCTCGGCCTGCACCACCGCCGCCCCCTCCGGCTGCGACTCGTCCCGCAGCGCCACCGCCTCCGCCTGCGATCCCAGCCAAGCCTGTGGCCATCGCGCAGCCTGCCAAGTCGGCTCCAGCGCCCGCTCCGGCGGCACTGCCCAACTTTGGAGAGGACACCAAGCTCAAGAAAAAGAAGCGTGGCAAGCAGTGGTTCGAGGAGATCTTCGACGAAGACTACCTGCATACGCTGCCATTTTTGACGCCCCAGCAGACCGAGCGCGAGGTGGAATATCTCCTCGGTGCGCTTGAGATGCCGACGGGCTCGCGACTGCTCGATATCGGCTGCGGCTATGGTCGTCATGCGATGGAGCTGGCCGCCCGTGGCTATCGAACCGTCGGGCTGGACCTGTCGCTGCCGCTGCTCATTCGCGCCACCGATGCGGCCCGTCGCGTTGGCGTCAACGTCGACTTCGTCCACGGCGACATGCGCGACATGACCTTCGAGAACGAGTTCGACGGCGCGTACTGCTACTTCACCACCTTCGGTTATTTCGACGACGAGACCAATCGCCGGGTCGCGGCCGGAATCTGTCGCTCGCTGAAGCCGGGGGGGCGCCTGGTGCTCGACCTGATCAACCGCGACTGCTTGATCGGCGATCTGCCGACGCGAGTGTGGTGGCAGGGGCATGGCTGTGTCGTCCTCGAGGAGGTCGACTTCAACTACTTTACGTCGCGGCTAGAAGTGCAGCGTCAGATCATCCTCGAGGACGGACGGCAGCTGGTGCAGGACATCTCGATTCGCGCCTACAGCCTCCACGAGATCGGCAAGATCCTGCATCACGCCGGCTTCCGAGTGCTGGAGGTTTCGGGCAGCTTCGAGCTGCGCAATCGCTTCTATGGCACCGAGTCGCGACAGCTGTTGATCGTGGCGGAAAAACGACCTCCGGATGCGTCGGCCTAGCTTTGGACTGAGTCTTACTTTCTGCCAGATTCCCATTGCAAGGAGCGGTTCCCCGACCCGCTTTTCCGATCGTACAATCGCCGCCCCAACGTACCTGTGTAAGGAAATCGGTCCATGCGCCACACAGCAGCTCTCCACCACTCGCTGGCGATGATTGTGCTTGCCGGCCTGCCTCTCGCGGCGTGCGACAAGCCAGCGCCTCCGGCCACCAGCAAGCCCAGCGTGGCTCCCGCAGCGGTTCCAGCGGCCCCGACTGCCCCAGTAACGGCCCCAGCGGTTCCCACGGCCCCAGCGGTTCCAGCGGCAGCCCCAGCGGTTCCAGCAGCGGCCCCAGCGGTTCCAGCGGCCCCGGCAGCCCCAGCGGTTCCAGCAGCGGCCCCAGCGGTTCCAGCGGCCCCGACTGCCCCAGCGGTTCCAGCAGCGGCCCCAGCGGTTCCTACGGCCCCGGCACATCCTGATCAGTGCGAAGTCGAGATGTTCGGTGAGTTCAAGCTGCCCAAGCTGGCCGCAAATCAAAAAGCCTTCGCGTACATCGCCCAGGACAGCGACTGCTTGGCCAAAGATGCGCACATCCTGGGGACCAACCAGCTGACCAACGACGGCCACATGTTCATCGAGGTCTTCAGTCGCTGGGGCGCCGACCTGACCGTGTGTGTTGCGGTGGCGACGGATTCGGGCGCTCCCTCGACGTATTACGGCAAGGCTCCTGGAAAGTTTCATGCCGAGGGCGTCGGCGAGGTGATGATCCCGAAGATCAGCTTTGAGCTAAAGCCGGGGCCGAAGCACGTGTTCCCGACGCCCCGCCCCGCGCTGCCGCCTCCGAAGTAAGCGACTTTACGAGCGACTTCTGTCCGTGGTATCGCCGCCTGACGAGGTGAAACCATGACCAGCTGTGCCGCGCCTGGCCGTCGCATCGTGCGATCGGGCCTGATTCAGTGTAGTAATCCGCTCAATGACGAGTCTCGCTCCGTCGCTGATATCCAAGAGGCGATGTTTCAAAAGCACCTGCCACTGATCGAGCAGGCCGGCGAGCGAGGCGTCCAGATCCTGTGCCTGCAAGAGATCTTCAACGGTCCGTACTTTTGTCCGTCTCAAGATCGTCGCTGGTACGATGCAGCCGAGCCCGTTCCGGGGCCCACCGTCGAGAGGCTCGCGCCAATTGCCAAAAAGTACGGTATGGCGATGGTCATTCCCGTCTACGAGCGAGCGATGGCCGGCGTCTATTACAACACCGCCGCTGTGCTCGACCACGACGGCAGCTACCTGGGCAAGTATCGCAAGATCCACATCCCGCACACCTCTGGCTTTTGGGAGAAATACTTCTTTAAGCCCGGCAACCTCGGCTTTCCGGTGTTCAAGCTCAGCTCGGGCATCACCATCGGCGTCTACATCTGCTACGACCGTCACTTCCCCGAGGGTGCGCGCGCGCTCGGCCTGCACGGCGCCGAGATCGTGTACAACCCCTCCGCCACCGTCGCTGGTCTGTCGCAGTACCTGTGGAAGCTCGAGCAGCCCGCCCACGCCGTCGCCAACGGCTACTACATGGGCTGCATCAACCGCGTCGGCACCGAGTCGCCGTGGAACATCGGCAAGTTCTATGGAACAAGCTACTTCGTCGATCCGCGCGGCAACTTCGTGGCCATGGGCAGTGAGGACAACGACGAGCTGATCGTCGCTGACTTGGATCTGTCGGTGATTGAAGAAGTCCGGCGCGTCTGGCAGTTTTTCCGCGATCGCCGGCCCGAGTCGTACGCAGATCTCACCGCCGAGCTGCCGTAAGCTGCCCAGCGACCCCGGACTCGCCCGCTTCCCGCTGATTTTTCTGCGTAGCTCCCTGCGCGCTCCTTGTGCAAGCATCTGCTTCACATTAGGAGCCGCAATAACTAGCTCGCGCTCTCTCTTCACGGTTTGGACTGGTCTAGTGTGGGGCTTTTTCGGATGCAGCAGCGGAGGCGCCGATATGCTGCTCGCCGAGAATGGAACCTCTTGCAAGGCTTCCTATGTCTACTGCGAGGGACACTGCATCGATCCGAGCACTGATCCTCTGCACTGCGGCGCTTCGGACAACTGCCAGGGTCGCGCTGCTGGGGCGCTGTGCACCGGCGGTAGTGTCTGCATCGACGGCAGCTGCGGGACGGGGTGTGGAGCGGGCCGAATCCAGTGCGGGGGACGCTGTGTCGATCCGCTCACCGACGCCAGCTACTGCGGAGCCAAAGGAGACTGCGCGGGTGCCAACGCTGGGGTCGTCTGTCGTCCAGGCACAAGCCGCTGTGCCGCCATGGTCGGTGCCTTATGCCAAGCAGGTCAGTGCGTGAGCGACTGTCCCAAAGGCAGCCAGACCTTCTCGGTGACCGGAAAAGTCGAAACCTTTAAGCTGCCCGCCTGTGTCTCCGAGATCACCGTGAAGGCCTGGGGGGCGCAGGGCGGAACCTCTTCTCGGGGCAGTGCTGGGGGTCGCGGGGCCGCCGTCGAGGGCAGCGTCTGCGTCACTCCCGGCACCGAGCTGACCATCGTGGTGGGGGAACAGGCACCGGCGGCTCAGTATCCCTGTGGCGGTGGTGGTGGCAGCTTTGTGGCGATCGCGAGCACCCCTCTGTTCGTCGCGGGAGGAGGAGGCGGCGGCTATTACGTCAACTCGCCGGGTGGCTCTGCGACCGTCCTTGCCACCACCGGCCCCGGAGTCGGCGGAGCCGGCTACAAGAGCGCGGGTGGTGGCGGCGGATTCTCAACGGACGGCAGCGGAGTCATGGGCAGTGGCGGTACTCGCTTCCTTGGTGGCGCAGTGGCAGGGAAGCCGCAGCCGATGAACGGTACCTATCTATCGGGCGGCGGCTTTGGTGGCGGCGGCGGGGCGAGCTGGACCGATACCTTTGAAACCGGTGGCGGCGGCGGCTTTGATGGTGGCAGCGCCGGACTCGGTGAAACGAGCACCGGAGGCAGCAGCTACCTGAGCCCAAGCGCTGTGCAGACCAAGTTCACCCCTGCGATGCGCACCGGCCACGGCTCAGTAGAAATCAGCTATTAGTCACTCGAATATGAAGCATTTCATCTGCTTCATATGGTTGGAATATGAAGCATTTCATCTGCTTCATATGGTCGGATCAGGAGAGGGGGATTGGGCTCCGGAGCGCTGCGGAAGCGGAGCTTGGGAGGGGGAGTACGCTAGTACTGATAGCCGACTTGGATGATGCCGCCGAAGTAGTTGTCGCTGGCGCCGGACGCGAGGTGGCGGGCGTCTCGACCGGTGGCCACGTCGCCGGGAGTCTGACTCGACAGCGTCTTGCCGAGGTCAAACGTGTACCTGAACGTCTCGTAGTAGCCGCTGAGCCGCACCGTCAGGCCCTTCCACAACATGGCTTCGAGAACAGTCAAGCTTGCGCGCAGACCCCAGCCACTTGCCGGGCCAAAGCCGCCGTTGCCGTAGATGTCGGGAACCGGACCGGTGGAGGTGTCGGTGTTGGCGCTGTCGAAGCGATTGGTGATCTCTCCGAAGCTTATCGGAACGTGGACGTTCACATTCACAAGTCCCGCAAAGTAGAGCTTCTCTGTCACGAAGTACGGCACCCGCGCACCGAGGCCCAGCGTCACATACTGGTAGAGGATATCCGGCAGGCCGTGGTCGTTGATTCCGTTGGCTTTCTTCGGATTGAAGTTCTCATCCAGGTAGTCGAACTGCTTTTCCTCTTTGGCGACCGCGAAGAAGTGCGCACCGTACTGGGCATTGAACAGTACCGACGGCATATTGCGCTTGTTGAGGATGTTGTAGTGATAGCGAATGCCGCCTTCGACACGCCACTCGCGGGTGCTCAGCAGGACCTGCGAAGCTCCAGATCCGTACTTCGAGTCCGGCCAGAACATATAGTCGAACGTCGCACCCAGGCCGAGTCCCTTGATCGCACCGAGCTTCATGAACGCGAGCGGGTAGGCTGTGACATCGACACGTACACCAGCCGCCACCGAGGTTGCAAAGCCAGGGCATGCCGCCGCGCTGCCACGCTTGTAGGGAAGGTAGCGGGACACATAGCCACGGCCACCGGGATCTTTGGGATCGGGAACGCGCTGATCGAGGTCGTAACACCGGTTCGGCGACGCTGGGTCGGCATCCTCGGTGTAGCTGAAGTTGCGACCGCTGATGATGGCGCCCGCAGTTGCGTCAATGAACGGGTAGTAAATTGGCCGCAGCAGCTCTTGCTCGCGACGGCGCTTCTCGGCTTCGGCCCGGGCCAGCTTGGCGATCGGATCTTCTTCCACACCGAGCTTTGCGGTGGGGTCCGCAGGCGGCGGCTCTGCTTGCGCGACCACGGGCTTCTCAACAGGTGGTCCTGCAATCGCCTGCACCACCGCCGGGCCAATCTCGCCTTCCACGGTCGTGATCGTTGCTGGATCGACCTTCTCGCTCTTGAGATCGTATGACAGCTTGCCCACCGGCTTGCCCGTCGGACCGTGGCGCGCCGCAATGTTGAGCTTCCAGTTGCCCGAGTCCTTATCGGTCTTGACCTTGCCGGTGATGACGACATCGACCTTCAGCTCGTTGGCAACCAGCGCGACTTCCTCGGTGCCGTGGCCAGTGACGTTGAGCTTCTTGCTCGCCGCCGCCCACTTGGCCTCCGGAATCACGTTGTAGTCCTTCTTCAGCGCGTTCTCGATCGCCTTCTGCAGCTTCGGTGGAGCGCCTTCTATCGCCAATACCATCACGCTCTTTTTGTCTTGCGCGGAAGCCTTACTGGGGAACCACGCGAAAGCCAGCAGCAGAGCCAGCATCGCCAGCAAGCTATGCGGCACAGACTGGATGCGTGGAAAAAGAGAGCGACCAAAATCGAACGGGCTGGAACGTCGCAAGCTCACCATGGGTTCTCCACGAAGTACAGAGGGCAGTTCATCCTGCTCTAGGTTCTGCCACGGGCCAATACGAAACCAGGAAGCATGATATCACAGCAAGCAGTGGCCACTTCGGGGAATCATGGAAGTAGCCTTGTGATAGATTTTCCCGACATGGTGCCATTGGTGTGTCCGACCTGCCGTACGGAGGCTCCGGGGGGGAGTCGCTTCTGCGGTATGTGCGGACAGCTGCTGGCAGGACTGAGCCCGGATGCAGCGCGGCGGGAATCGGGGCGAGGGGAGTCTCAGCAGCGGGAGTCTGGCCAGCTCGGAGAGGGCAATCCAGACGATGATCTTGATGCCAAGCGCCAGACTGCGGATGTTCCGAGCATCGGTCATGAGGTGCGAGCATCTTCTCCAGATCGTCGTGTCCAAACTTCGCCGGTGGGAACGGTGCTGCCGATGGATGTGCTGTCAGTCTTGACGGCTGCCACGTCGGGGCCGGTTGAGGCTACCTCCTCGCGCGAAGATGTGACGCCGCGCGAAGATGTGACGCCGCGTCGTGCCTCAGCGGGTGTGCGTTCTCGACCGGTCGACCCACCTGATGATCCGGCGCCGATGACTCGGCCTGTGCCTCGAGCCGGGCCTCGCACTGCGCCACAAGCGAGTGCCACGCCGCGAGCTGTCATCGACGATCCAACCATGCCGATTGCGTATCGTCCGGCGCCGACGCGCTCGTGGTTTCGGGTGGTGCGGACGGCTCTGTACGGGCTGCTGTGGCTGCTGCTTGCAGGCCTGGTGGCGATGGCGGTGATTTGGGTGTTGCCAGAACGCCAGGCAGAACGCCAGGCAGAACGCCAGGCAGAACGCCAGGCAGCCTCGGACGTGCCGGCGCTGGCACCGCGTCCGGAGCCTGCCCAACCGAGCCGTCTCCGTCCCCGTCCCCGTCCCGGTCCAGTGAGCAGCTCGACACCTGCGAGCGCATCGTCAGGGCTTGTACCGGGCTCGGCGGCGATCGGTGTGGGAAAAAGTGCCGGGTCAGCTGCTGCTGTGTCTCCTGTCCTCGCACAAGCGGCCCAGGCGCAGGCACCGACGGCTGCGACACCTCCGGTGCCATCCGCCCCGCTGCGTTCGGCCACCACTTTTGCGGAACCACCGCAGTCTCTGCAAGGCGCGGCGCGAGCAGCCTTCGAGCAGGACCTGGCCAACATCGAGTTTGTCGTGACCACCTACAAAGCGCAGGTGCGGGCTTGCTATGAGCGGGCCATTCGCGGCTTTGCGGGTGAGCCTCCGACGGGTCGTATCGAGCTATTGTTCGCGCTCACAGACGACGGACGCGTCGAAGGAGTGATGGTAGACAAGGACACGATCGGGCTGCCGCTGCTGGTCACCTGCTTATCGCAGCGGCTTACAGAGTGGCGCTTTCCCCGGCCAGTAGGTCCCCTGCGCACCTTTCGTTTTCCCTTTGTATTCACGGGGAGCATGAAGTGAATTCTCCGCTGTTCTCGCGCCGATTTTGGTTTACCCGGGAAGCCCGGATTGAGCTGATAATGGAGCAACACAGCTTTCTTTGCGGAGCCGTGCCGGGGGCCCAACATGGGGAAGACGGGAGACGCTAGTGACAAGCAGTCTTCGACGCTAATTGATACGGCGCTGATCATCTCGCTGCGACCGCACACACAGCTTGAGCTACAGAAGCTGCTGGGTGAGGCTGACGTAAATTCCGTGGTGGTGGCGGACACGGACGAAGCGCGGGCGGCGATTGCCAAGACGGCGTTTCCAGTGGCGCTGATCGATGTGGACTCGCTGCCGCTGACGCAGGTTCTTTCGCTGCTGACCGACCTGCGACGACTGGCGCCCCGCTCGGAGCTGATTGCGTTTCTCGATGAGCCGCACTTTGACACCGCCGTGCAGCTGGTGCGGCGCGGAGCGGTGGACATCATCTGTCGGACCTCGGATGATCTGCGCTTGCTCGGACCTCGGGTGGCGACGGCGTTTCGGGAGGCCAAGCAGCGCGGTGATCGCAGCCAGATGCTCCGTGACTACAGCGCCATCACCGAAGACTTGCTGTACCGATTGACGGACACGGCGCGGCGAATTGGCGAGCTGAAAGCGCAGCTGAACAGTGGGACACGGGGCTCGGGCTCGCCGGCATCGCCTACGGACGACTATGTAAGTGTGCTCATTGTCGAGGAAGACGGCTGGCTGTCGCAGTCGCTGGCGCCGCTGGTGTCGAGCTCGTTTTCGCTGACCACGGTGGTAAGTGGCGGTGCGGCGCTGGATCGCGTTTCGGAGAAGACATTTGATCTGGCGCTCATCAAAGAGAGCTTGCCGGACCTGCCGAGTCGCACGGTGATTCGCTCGATTCAGGCGCAGTGTCCCGAGACGCTGGTGATGCTGTATCTGCCGCCGTCGCGCGGGAAGCCGGGGCGGATTGATCGTCTCGAAGGGCCACGCGTAACGACGTTGGTGAGTGCCTTTACCTCGGCCAAACAGCTGGCGGAGCGACTGGCAGAGCTGCAGCAAGCCCAAGTCGCCCGGCGGCGCGAGCGGCGCTATTTGGCAGAGTTTCGAGCCGAAAACTACGAGCTGCTCAAGCGACTGGCAGAGCTGCGCAAGCGTTACCGCGAGCGAGGCGAGAGCGATAGCTCGCCCGGACGAAGTAAGTGACGAGGCAAGTCAAGTAGCGAGGAACGCTCCATCTTGACTGGCTCGCCAAAATGGCGTGTCATAATGCTGGGTTTTTCTACCGGTAATGCGCTCTGACCTCTCTATGTACCCAGGACGGGTGGCTTGGCTTGGCCGGGCTCCGCGACGTGCCGTATGAACGATGTTCCCACCACGGGCGTCACGAGAGTTTGTCAGAACTGCCAGCAGGTCTACGGCTATAAGGACCAGCACGCCTGTCCCAAAGGGGGCAGCAGCCAGGTTCCGCAGGACCCTCTCGTCGGTGCAACGCTAGGTGGTCGCTACTTGATCGAGTCCTTCCTGTCATCCGGTGGCATGGGCGTCGTCTATCGCGCCAAGCACACCGTGCTCGACAAGCCGCTGGCGATCAAGCTGCTGCGCGAGGCGCAAGACCCAATGATGCAGCAGCGCTTTTTGCTCGAAGCGAAGAGCGCCTGTCACATTGGCCACGAGAACATTGTCGACATCACCGACTTCGGCGTACTCGATGACGGTCGGCCGTATCTGGTGATGGAGTTTCTCCAAGGTCAGTCGCTCGAAGCGGTGATTGCCAAAGGAGCGCTGCCGCCGCTGCGGACATGTCGGATTGCCGAGCAGATTGCGCGCGGTCTACACGCCGTCCACAGCAAGGGAATCGTCCACCGCGACCTCAAGCCTGGGAACATTTTTATCCTCGAAAGAGGGCGCAAAGACTTCGTCAAGATTCTCGACTTTGGCATTGCCAAAGTGATGGCGGGAACGCGGGAATCGCTCTCGGGAGGGGGCGCAAATCTGCCCAACCTGCGGGCGACGGCGACGGGAACGGTGCTGGGGACGCCGGAATATCTGTCTCCCGAGCAAGGCGCTGGCGAGGCCTTTGATGCCCGCGTCGATCAGTACGCACTCGGCTGCATCATGTACGAGATGCTCACCGGACAGGTGCCCTTCCGAGGCAATGGACCGATGTCCACGCTGATGAAGCACCTGACAGAGAAGCCGATTCCGCCGCGCAAGCGTCGTCCAGAGCTCAACATTCCCGAGTCGCTGGAGAAGATCGTCCTCAAGGCGATGGCGCAGCAGAAGGAAAATCGCTACGCCAACATGGACGAGCTGGCGAACCTCCTGCAGGAGCTGATCGACAGGGGATCGCTGCCGCCAGATCCGGCGGTGATGCGGCCTTCATCGTCGCTGCAAACGGTTCCTTCGACGCCAAGCCCCGCGAGTCCACCGATCGAGCTGTCGCCGCTGACCTCGGGTGATGCCTTTGCCCCGACGCTGCAGGCGGCGATTCCGACCAAAGAAGAGATCGCCAAAGAGAAAGCGAAGGCTGGCCGAGCAGATACCGAGCAGAGGCAGCCCATTCCCACAGAGCGGGTTGCTCCGATTGTTGTACCCAAGCCGAGTCGGTTGCCGAAAGTGCTCCTGGGGGTAGCGGGGGCGATGGTG
Source organism: Myxococcales bacterium (assembly GCA_016794465.1). Taxonomy (GTDB): domain Bacteria; phylum Myxococcota_A; class Polyangia; order Palsa-1104; family JAEUJZ01; genus JAEUKA01. Next base: position 156,678 of record JAEUKA010000001.1, read on the forward strand.
CTGCTGCTCGCGGTGGTGCTGGTCCTCAAGCTGGGGTTTTTTGGCAAGACGACGCAGCCGAGCGTGGTGGCCGACCTTGGCCAGGCGCAACCGGTGACACCACAGACCGACCCCCAGCCAGCGGCGAGCGAACACAAGGTCAGCTTCGAGAACAAGACTGCGGGCAAGGTCACGCTGCTGTGCGGATCGAAAAAAAGCTGCCTTCTCGATCACACCAAGAGCTGCGAGCTGATGCTCACCGATGACAGCAAGTGCGAAGCCAGCGCCACCGGTTACCACAGTCGCTCCATCGAGGTAGCCGACGCCATCAAGCGGGCCGGCAAGGTTACCGCCCAGGTCACGATCCAGCTCGAGGCCGAGAAGTCGTCAGGCAAGTCCAAAAAGCCCAAAAGCAAAGGCAAGACCAAGAAGCGGTAGCCGCAGACCTTGGACTGTGTTGGGCTGTGCTCCGGCGGTTGATTGTCGGGGCCAACATGCGGTACACCGCATCGCATGGAGAACGCTGCGAAGACTGAATCTACCCATCCGGTGCCGCCCTCGTTTGAGACTGCGCCGGACCGGTATCGCCACTTTCGCATCGAGCTGGATGGTGATGTGGCGCGACTGCTGATGTCCGTGCGTGAGGACGAGCCGCTCTGTCCCGGGTACGTACTCAAGCTGAACTCGTATGACCTGGGCGTCGATATCGAGCTGTGCGACGCGGTGCAGCGCCTGCGCTTTGAGCATCCCGAGGTGCGCACCGTCGTGGTGACCTCGGGGCGTGATCGCATCTTCTGCGCCGGCGCCAACATCCACATGCTCGCTCAGTCCACCCACGGGTTTAAGGTCAACTTTTGCAAGTTCACCAACGAGACGCGCCTGGCCATCGAGGACGCGTGTCGTCACAGCGGGCAAAAGTATCTGGCGGCGGTGTCGGGACCGTGTGCGGGCGGTGGCTACGAGCTGGCGATGGCTTGTGACGAGATCATCCTCATCGACGATGGATCGAGCACGGTGGCGCTGCCGGAAGTGCCGCTGCTTGGGGTCTTGCCGGGTACGGGCGGGCTGACGCGGCTCGTCGACAAGCGCAAAGTCCGGCGCGATCGGGCGGATGTGTTCTCGACGCTGGCGGAAGGCATTCGGGGCAAGCGCTCCGTCGAGTGGCGTCTCGTCGACCAGATTGCACCACGAAGTCGCTTTGCCCAGGTCGTTCACACGCGCGCTCATCAGCTGGCCACCGAGGCCAAGGCGGCGCTGCCGAGCGCTCCGGGGCCGCAGACGGGAGTTGTGCTAGAGCCGCTTTCGCCCACCGTCGATGGCGACACCATTTCGTATCGCTTTGTCCACCTGAAGCTGGATCGAACCCACCGGACGGCGCACCTGACGATGAATGGTCCCGGGCCGGGGCAAGCCGTCGGCTCAGCCGAAGCGCTGCATCAGCTGGCCAGTCGTGGCGAGCTGTGGGCGCTGCGGGCCTTTCGCGAGCTGGACGATGTCCTGTGTCGACTGCGCTTCCACGAGCCGCTCATCGGACTTGTCATCCTGCAGACGCGTGGCGATCGGGCCGAGGTTCTGGCTGCCGATGCGGCGCTCTATGCGCAGCGCGAGTACTGGCTGGGACGGGAAGTGCTGCTCAACATGGCGCGGGTGCTGCGGCGGCTCGACATGACCGCCAAATCGTTCTTTGCCGTCGTGGAGGGTGAGAGCTGCTTCGCAGGTTCACTGCTCGAGCTGCTCCTCGCCGCCGATCGGAGCTATGTGCTTGAGAGTCCCGAGGTCAAGCTGGCGACGGGCACTCTTAACGCGGGCGCGCTTTTGTGTGGCAATGGGCAGACGCGGCTCGGCCTGCGCTGTCATGACCAGCCGGCGCGGGTTGATGAGATCCTGCGTCGTGGCGAAGCTGGCCCACTATCAGCAGAAGACGCCGACAAGCTGGGTCTGTGTACGGTGCTGGCGGATGATCTGGACTTTGCCGACACACTGCGACTTGCCGTCGAGGAACGGGTCAGCCTATCACCTGACGCGCTCACCGGCATGGAACAAAACCTGCGCTTCCCTGGCCCCGACCTGAGCGAAGGCAAGGTCTTTGGCCGACTGTCCGCGTGGCAAAACTGGATCTTCATCCGCGAAAACGCCACCGGCCCACAAGGTGCGCTGACATCCTACGGCCGTCCCGAGCGACCCAGCTTCGACTGGCGTCGCACGTAAGCATCGACGTGATAAGACCGCTGTGTTGGCTCCGACGGCGGAATCTCAACCCCCAGAATCGCGGACAGCGACACGATACGAAAGGTCAGAACCATGACCGTGGAACTCTTCGAAAAGATCCCGAACAACGTCAACCTCTCGGCGGACAAGCGACTGCAGCGCGCGCTTGAACAGTGGCTGCCGAACTACATCTCGTGGTGGAAAGAGATGGGTCCGGACCAGTTTCAGGAAAGCGATGTCTACCTGCGGACCGCCGTCAGCGTCGAGTCAGATGGCTGGGCGCACTTTGATTACGTGAAGATGCCGGAATATCGCTGGGGCATCTTCCTCGAGCCACAGGTTCCGGGGCGGACGATTGGCTTTGGCGATCACTACGGGCAGCCGGCGTGGCAAGAGGTGCCCGGCGAGTACCGCAACACGCTCCGTCGCATCATCGTCACCCAAGGCGATACCGAGCCCGCGTCGGTGGAGCAGCAGCGCATGCTCGGTCACACCGCGCCGTCGCTGTACGATCTGCGCAACCTGTTTCAGGTCAACGTCGAGGAAGGCCGTCACCTGTGGGCGATGGTGTACCTGCTCCACTCGTATTTTGGCAAAGATGGGCGCGAGGAAGCCGAGGCGATGCTCGAGCGCCGCTCGGGAGATCGTGACAAGCCGCGCATCCTTGGCGCTTTCAACGAGCCGGTGAAGTCGTGGCTCGATTTTTATATGTTCACGATGTTTACCGACCGCGACGGCAAGTTTCAGCTGTGCGCGCTCAGTGAGTCGGGCTTCGATCCGCTGTCGCGCACCTGTAAGTTCATGCTCACCGAGGAAGCGCACCACATGTTCGTCGGTGAGACGGGCGTTGACCGCGTCGTCCAGCGTGCCTGCGAGCTGATGAAAGAGACGGGCAGCAACGATCCGCAGGCGATCGTGAAAGCGGGCGGCATCCCGCTCGACATGGTGCAGCGTCACCTCCACCTGTGGTTTTCGCTGTCCGAGGATCTCTTCGGTGGCGAGATCTCGTCGAACGCCGCTGAGTTCTTCGCCGCTGGCCTCAAGGGTCGCTACAAGGAAGACGGCTACAGCGAGCACACCGGACTCAACCAGTTTTACGAGATGCCGGTACCGAGTGAAGGCGGCAAGATCGTGATGACCCAAGTGCCGCTGCGCAACGCGATGAATGAAGTGCTGCGCGACGGTTACGTGGCGGACTGCCAGCGCGCCGTCGACAAGTGGAACCGCACCATCGAAAGGCAGCTGGGCGAGCGAGGCGCCGATTTCAAGCTCGCGCTGCCGAGCCGTCGCTTCCACCGTCAGATTGGCATCTACGGCATGAACGCTGGCAACTACTTTGATCCGAGCGGTCAGCCGATCTCGGCGGGGGAGTTCGAGTCGCAGCGGAGCAAGTGGCTACCGACGGACAGCGATCGCGAATACTTGAAGCAGATCATGCGCCCGGTCACCGAGCCGGGAAAGATCGCCGGCTGGATTGCCCCACCAGCACGTGGCATCAACGGTCAGCAGATCGAGTTCGAGTACGTCCGCCACCTGCCGGCCTAGATCCGTACTTGGGCGGCGGGGTGAGTCGCTCCGCTAGCTAGACGCCAGCTCTTGCGCCGCTGAGGCCGCTTTTTGCGAGCCCAGCGGTGCAATCAGCAATCCCACCAGTGCTGCCGTCGCTGCCATCGCTCCCCACTGCCACAGCAAGCTTCGTTCCAGCAGCAGTCCGGCCAGAAACGGCGCCACGATCTGCGCCACCGACTGGAGCGACTGGGTCAGCCCAATCACCGTCCCTTGCTCATGTCCGGCTGCGCTCTGCGAGATCAGGCTGCTCAAGGTCGGCCTCAGCACCGCATTGCCGAACCCGGACACAGTCGCCGACAGCGCCAGTCCCCACAGTGTGTTTGTCCCGGCAATGATCCCGAATCCGACCACCAGCGACGCAAAGCCGGACAGGACGAGCCCTCGCTCTCCGAACCGCCTGACCAGCCGACCCATCAGTCCGCCTTGCAAGATCAGGCCGAGGAAGCCGCTGTAAGCGAACAGGTAGCCGATCTCACGCGGAGTGAACGGGTGACCGTCGTAGGTGTAGCGCCGCTCGGCATATAGCGAAAAGCCCGACGTGAAGACCGAAAAGCACATCGCGTAAAACAGAAACTGCATCAGCATCGCCGCCAGCGCTGGCCGCTCGAAGTACGCCAGGTACGACCGCCACTCCAGCACTGACAGCCGCTTGCCACCGGGAAGCGCACCTTCTGGCGGCGTTGCCCGCATGCTGACTCCGCCGGGCAGCAGCAGCAGCGTACATACGATCGACAGGACCGACATGCCCGCAGCGACGAAGATCGGTGCAGCCAGGCCGTAACGAACCAGCATCCCCGTCACTGCCGGCCCGATGAAAAAGCCGAGCCCAAAGGCGACACCGATGATCGCAAACGACTTGGCGCGGTCTTTGGCCTCGGAGTGATCGGCGATATAGGCCTGCGCGATCGACAGGTTGCCCGCCGTCGTGCCTTGGATGACTCGCGCCACATAAATCAGCCACAGCGACGTAGCCGACGCCATCGTGAGATATCCGAACAGCGCGCCGATCTGGCTAAACAGCAGCACCGACTTGCGACCGATGCGATCCGACCAGCTCCCCAGCAGCGGGCTGGCGACAAGCTGACAGACCGCGAACACCGACACCAGCAGCGTGGCCTGCAGCGGCGAGGCACCGAAGTGCTCGGCGTAGATCGCTTGCAGCGGCAGGACAAGCGTCAGACCAAACACGTCGACCAGGACGATCAAAAAAATCGGGATGAGCGCGCGATTCAAAGGGACTCCGCAGGATGACAGGATGGAAAGAAAGGAACGTACGGTCGGTCTAGCCTACGCGAAACGGCGCTAGCCGTGGCGGCGGGATGTTGAAACAAGGTGGAGTGCGCGTCGGAGACAACGGTCTGCTTGGCGGTGCTGAGCGAGGGCCGAGTACGCCACCGCGAGATTCAGCCAGCTGGGCTGGTGCTCGGGCTGCTCGGCCACGATCTCTTTGAGCAGCGCAACCGCTTCGTCGTAGCGTGCCGAGCTGAGCGCCGACAGTGCCCGGGTCTGCTTGGCTGGCTCGCGATGCGCCGGACGGGGACGAGCCGTGGCACTCTTGCGACGCACCGGGAGCGCATCGAGAAGCATCCGTTGCGACGGCGTACGACCCACCGGGAGCACTCGCCGTGGCTGTTGCGAGGACGGTACCGGCAGCTGAACGATCTGTGGCACGCGCGGGGCCGGCTTCCGAGTCGGCCTTGTCAGCGGGATCAGCTCGGCTGCCACCGCATCGGGAGTCCGCGAATCCAGCAGCACCGCCTCGAGCAGCGCCCCGCCCATCTCGCCACCATGGCGCACCACTTCCCGCAGCACCGCCGGAAGCTCATCCGCCGGAACAGCCGTCAGCAGGTCCTCGGTGGTTCGTCGCAGATCGTCTGCCGAAGCAATCGTCGAGAGCAGCTCAGCAACGGACCGAGCAATGAACTGCTCTGGATCTTGCAGCGAGACATCCGACGGCGGCGAGACACCGAGATCCGCCAGAATCGCCAGCGCCCGTGCCTTCACCGCATCCGGACCAGCCGGCCTCGTCAGCAGCTTGTGCAGCCGCGTTGTCACTTCGGTCAAGTTCGTCCGGCGGAGCAGCTGTCCGGCCCACTCCGCTTCAGACTCGCTGCCCGATCCGAGCGCTCGCAGCAGCTGCGGAAACACCGCCGAGCCCGCCGTGGCCACCATCGCCAGCAGCCGGTTTCGCTCGCCACCCGTCGGAAGCTGTCCCGAGCGGGCCCTTTGTAACGAGGCTGCTACCTCCAAAAGAGGCGCAAGCGCAAACGGCGGGTCTTCGAGCGCGGACAGGGCAGCGAGTGTCATGAAGGCTCCTACGCGAAACGACCGACTGAAGCACCAAGCTACATGACATATATGGTCATTTCTCGTCAATCGTCTCGTGCCGGCGCGCTGACTCGGGCAGCGATTTTTGGGGCTGGACGGGTACGCTGCTGTGCTAGTTTCCCCGACATGATGGCCGAGAGTTTTCAACAAAAGGCGCTTGCTCGTGAGCTTCGCCCTGCGCTGTCGAAGGACGAGGCGCTCGCAGAGGCCAATCGCTGCCTGTTCTGTCACGACGCACCGTGTATGCGCGCCTGTCCGACCCACATTGATGTGCCGCTGTTCATTCGGCAGATTGCGACGAACAATCCCGGGGGCGCGGCGCGGACGATTCTTCAAGCCAACATCCTTGGGGCCAGCTGCGCGCGGGTCTGTCCGACGGAAGTATTGTGTGAAGGCGCTTGTGTGCTGACGGACCAGCATCGACCGATTCAGATTGGACCGCTGCAGCGTCATGCCACCGACCATGCGATGGCAGTCAAGCAGCCGATTCTGACAGCGGGGCCGAAGCAGCCGGGATCAGTGGGAATCATCGGGGCGGGTCCGGCGGGACTGGCGTGTGCGGCAGAGCTTCTGCGGCTCGGCTACGAGTCGGTGATTTATGAAGCGGCGGAGCGACCCGGTGGACTCAACGCCTCCGGCGTGGCGCAGTACAAGATGACGCCCGAGGTTGCCCAAGCAGAGGTTGACTGGCTCGTTTCTGCCGGCGTCAACATTCGCTGCGGCGTCTCCGTCGGCAAAGATGTCTCGGTGAGCGAGCTGGAGAGTCGTCACGATGCCCTCTTCATCGGCGTCGGCATGGGCGCCATTCCGGGCATCCAGATTGCCGGCGAAGAGCTTCCGGGGGTGTGGGATGGGCTCGATCTGATTGCGGCGCTCAAGCAGGGGGATCGCGAGGTGTTCGAGCTGCTGCGGGGCGCGCGGGTGGCGGTGATTGGCGGCGGCAATACTGCGATCGACGTGGTGACGCAGGCCAGTCGAGCTGGGGCCGCGAAGGTATGGCTGATCTATCGTCGAGGCCGCGAGCAGATGTCGGCCTACGCCCATGAAGTCGAGCTGGCCCGTGAGCATGGCGTCGAGCTGGTGCTGCATGCGGTGCCTCATCGCGTGGTCGGTCCGTCGCGGGGTCTGTCGCCACGCACGAGCCGGGTCGCCGGGCTGGAGTTTGGCCGCAAGCTGCCCGACGGTGGAGAGCGACTGGAGACGCTGCCGGCGGACTTGGTGGTGCGGGCAACCGGGCAGAAGGGCGCTCGTCTGTTGGCCGAGCTACCGGTGCGCAGTGAGGGCGGGAAGGTGGTTGCTGACGAGGCCGGTCGAACCTCGAATCCGCGTTATTTTGCGGGCGGTGACTGTGTGTCGGGTGGCCAAGAGGTCGTCAATGCCGTCGCCGAAGGTCAGCGAGCGGCGCGCACGATCGCAGGCGAAGTGCTGTCGAAGCTTGGAGGGGCGCAGTAGCGCCGGAGGATTTCGCAATGGCCGATCTGTCCGTCGATTTTTGTGGAATCAAGTCGCCCAACCCGTTCTGGCTCGCTTCGGCGCCGCCGACCAATACGGGTGACCAGATCATGCGGGCTTTCGACGCTGGCTGGGGTGGAGCGGTGTGGAAGACGCTGGGGCAGCCGATCGTCAATGTCTCGTCGCGCTACTCGTCGGTGGACTATGCCGGGCGACGGATGATGGGGCTGAACAACATCGAGCTCATCACCGACCGGCCCCTCGACGTGAACCTGAGAGAGATCAGCGAGGTGAAGAAGCGCTATCCCAAGCACGCGCTCATCGTGTCGCTGATGGTCGAGTCGAACCAGCAAGCGTGGCATGACATTGTGCGACGAGCCGAAGACGCGGGCGCCGACGGGCTAGAGCTGAACTTCGGCTGTCCACACGGGATGAGCGAGCGCGGCATGGGCTCTGCCGTCGGCCAGGTTCCGGACTACACCTGCCAGATCGTCAAGTGGGTCAAAGAGGTCGCGCGCACGCCGGTCATCGTCAAGCTGACTCCGAATGTCACCGACGTGACCTTTCCGGCGCGAGCGGCGGAGCAGGGTGGGGCGGACGCGATCTCGCTCATCAACACCATCAACTCGGTGACGGGCATTGATCTGGACTCGATGACGCCGCGACCATCTGTGCATGGTGCGTCGGCGCACGGCGGCTACTGCGGTCCGGCGGTGAAGCCGATTGCGCTGGCAATGGTGGCATCGGTGGCTCAGTCGGTGAAGGTGCCGATCTCGGGCATTGGCGGCATCGCCAGCTGGCAAGACGCGGCAGAGTTCATCTTGCTCGGCGCGTCGACGGTTCAGGTCTGTACGGCGGTGATGCACCACGGCTTCCGGATCGTGCTCGACATGATCGACGGACTGTCGGCCTACCTCGACAGCAAGGGCCTGCGCAGCGTCAGCGAGCTTGTCGGGCGCAGCGTGCCGACCTATCAGCGCTGGGAGCAGCTTGACCTCAACTACCGCGTCATCGCCGACGTGAAGCAGGACAAGTGCATCGGCTGTGGCGTCTGTTACGCCGCTTGTTACGACGGAGCACATCAGGCAATCGCTGTCAAGCCAGATCAGCGCGGTCGGTCGGTCGTCGAGATCCTCGAGCACAAGTGCGTCGGCTGTAACCTCTGTAGCCTGGTTTGTCCCGTCGACGACTGCATCACCATGAAGCGCGTTGACCACTTCGGCGACGAGCGCTTGCCGTGGACGGAGTACAGCAAGAATCCGTCGGCCCATCCGCACGTGCGCTCGAACCGTCACGATCAGTAGCGATGGCGTCGTCGCTGATGCTGGTCGCGCAGGGGCTGCTTGGCCTGCTGCTGCTCGGTCTGTGGCTGCTACTTGTGGCAGCGAGCCTGCATGTGCTGCGACTGGGGCTGTGGGCGCTTCGCCACCCCGTCGAGAATGTCCAGCCACCGCCGCTCGATGAAGCAGCGCTGCCCAAGGTGACGGTCCAGCTGCCGATGCGCAACGAGCGCTTGGTGGCGGCGCGGGCGATTGGGGCGGCGTGTGCGCTCGACTGGCCACGGCAGCGGCTGCAGATCCAGGTGCTCGATGACTCGGACCCGACGGACGAGACGGTGCAAATCGTCGACGCCGAGGTGGCGCGGCATCAGCAGGCCGGCGTTGACATCGCGGTGGTGCGCCGTCCGGATCGTCGCAGCTTCAAAGCCGGGCATCTCGACTTTGCGCTGCCGCTGGCCAGTGGCGACTTTGTTGCAGTGCTGGATGTCGACTTCGTGCCGGCGCCGGACTTTCTGCGGCAACTGTTGCCAGTGCTCGTCGCAGAGCCGCAGCTTGCGTTTGTCCAAGGTCGCTGGTCGTTCCTCAATGAGTCCGAGAGCCTGCTGCTCACCGTCCAGGCGCTGATCTTGCATGGCCTGTTCCTCGTCGAGCAGTCGTACCTGTCGGCGCAAAAGCAGCCGGTGCAGTTCAATGGCTCGGGCGGAGTCTGGCGGACGGAAGCGCTGCGGCGAGCCGGTGGTTTTGTTGGACCTGAAACGAATCACGCAGCTTCGGTGACGGAGGATCTCGATCTCTCATATCGGGTTCGCTTGCTCGGCTATCGGTCGCTGACGCTGCCATCGGTCGCTGTCCCGACGGAGCTTCCCGAGCGGATGGCAGCCTTTCGCAGTCAGCAGAAGCGCTGGGTTCGCGGTGGTGCGCAGGTGCTGCGGAGCCTGCTCGGTAAGCTGCTGGCGCCGGGTCGATCGATGGGTGAGCGTGCCACGATGCTGCTTCACCTGTTGCGACACGCGCGGCAGCCGTATCTGGCGCTGGCGCTCCTTTTTTTGCCACTTTCGCCGCTTGGGCTGGTACCGACGCTGTTTTCCCCACCGGGAGGGCTGCTGTCCGCCGTGCTCGCTGTGTGGCTATCGGTGTCGGTCTATTACGGAGCGGCGCTGCGGCGGCTCGGTCGCTCGGTGCTGCCGGCGCTGTTTCTCTCGCCGGTGGTGATGGCGCTGTCGATGGGGCTGTGTGTCGCGCTGACCGTCGAGCTGTTCCGAGGCGTGCTGACCTCTCGGCAGGTGGCGGAGTTTGTGCGGACGCCCAAGACCGGCGGGCAAAAGCAAAAAAGTGGGCAGTATCGACCGGTGTTCGATCGCCTGGCGCGGCTGGAGGTGATCATCGGAGTCGCGTATCTCGGGCTGGCGGGGCTGCTGCTTGTGCGCGGCGAGGTGCTGACCGCGCTCGGCTTTGCGGTGCTGATTGGGTCAGGCCTGCTGTGGGTCGGTGGCGGCAGCTTGCGGAAGCTGTAGTTGCGGCTCCCAGTTTGTTGAATTGAGTCAGTGATGACTAGGCGCTGGAGGTCGAGGGCGCAGCGGGCACTGGCGGTGGTTCGGGGTCGGGCGTGGCCACGGCGGCTTCCCCAAGTGCCTGCTTGGCGCGACGACCAAACGGGGTGTGAGGATAAGCAGCAGCTCGCTCGTAGCGACGACGCGCTTCGGTCGGCTTGTGCTCGGCCTTGGCGACCTCACCCAGCCAAAACCAGCGCTCGGCGGTGCGCCCGGGATCGACCTGCCACTCGGGATCGAACTGCAGCGACACCGACTCTTCCTCACTGCGCAGCGCCGACAGCAGGGCGGCCTCCGCCGCTTGATAGCTCTGCCGATGCAGCTCGGCGATTCCGCGAGTGCCACTGATGCAGGCCGACAGCAGTGGATCTCGGCACGCGCCATCGTCCCCAAGCAGCAGCTCAACGGCATCATCGAGGTGACCGACCGCATCATGCGGATTACCTAAAAATACCAATGTATACGCCCGGTTGTTGAGCCACAGCGCGACCTCGGTCGGACTGAGCTGCTGAAGCTGCACGCGATCCAGCTCTTCCAGCGCCTGCCGATGATCACTGACCGCATTGAGCGCACAGGCGAGGTTGATGCGCAGCAGCTGCTCTTCGCGAACGGGCAGATTGCGAGCAAGCGCCACGTGGTAATAGCGAATCAGCAGCGCGGGGTCGTCACTCGGCAGACTTGGCCCCAGCTCATCGTCATTGTGCTCGGTAAGCAGCAGTGCCGAGCGGTTGCGCTCGTGACTGGTCAGCGCCGCAATCACGGTCACCCAGACAAGCAGGAAGAAGATTCCCAGCACGACCCTATGTTACCCCGAGGGAATGCCCGTGCGGACCGGCGATCTCGCTTAGCGGAGCTGAAGCTTGATCGGCCGTGACAACAGCGACGACAGCGCTTGCTCCAGCGTGGCTGTGAGCTCTGCCTCGCCAACCTTCCAGACGTTGCCGTCCGCGTCTGGATTGAAGTGCCACGCCTTGCGCTGGGCAGCCATCCAGATCTGTCTGGCGGCACGGTGGCGGTTGATGACGATCTTTTGGCCCGAAGCCAGCGTCAGGTTGAGCACATCGCCGGCCATCTCGACCTCGACCTCATCGGGATCGAACACCGACACGGCTCGCTCGAGTCGCCGCAGCATCGCGTCGGCAACTTTGTCAAACTCAGCGTCCTGTTTTTCGCGTGGATTCATGGCAGGGCCAACCTAGCGCTAAACTGAGCGCTCGAATACAGCTGAAATGTCACCGGCTTGCACCTGTAGCGCGGCTTACTGGCGGAGCTGGAGCGAGAACTTGGCGCCGAGGTGACTTATCACCCGCTGATGCGCTTTGTGGACTTCCTCATCGGTCAGCGTGCGCTCGTCGGAGCGATAGGTCAGGCTGAACAGCAGGCCTTTCTGTCCCGTCGGCACGTGCCCCGGCTGCCGATAGTCTTCAAGCAGTGACACCCCGCGCAGCAGCGGCTCGCCCGCGTGCCAAAGAGTGTCCATCAACCTCGCCGCCTCGACCTTGTCATCGACAAAGAACGACAGATCGCGGCTGGCCCCGGGGAAGCGAGACGGCGCGACATACGGCTGCTTTTCGATCGGCAGCGCTGGCACGACCAGCTCCAGCGCAAAGGCCGGGTTCGGTAGATCGTGCGACTTTTGCTGATCAGGGTGCAGCTCGCCGAATACGCCCAGCAGCTCGCCGCTCTGCGCCGCCACCACTGCCGCCGCTGCTCCGGGATGCAGCATCGGCGCTTCGTTTTCTGTCGCCACTCGGATGAACACCGCTCGCGGCCCCGCTTCACTTGACGGCTGCAAGCACAGCTTCAGACCCAGCCCGTCGAGTAGCTGCTCACACAGGCCCTTCACGTCGAAAAAATCGAGCGCATCGCTTGCCGTCGGCTTCAAAAAGTGATCGCGGTGGCCATACAGCACGGCTGCGACGTGGGTTCGCTCCGTCGGCAGCAGCTCGCCTGGTGACGAGGGCAAGAAGACCTCACCGACCTCGAACAGCCGAATGTCGGTCTGACCGTGCGCGAGGTTTTGACGCAGCAGCTCGACGAGCCCAGGCAGCAGTCGCGTTCGCAGCACCGACAGCTCTTCTCGCAGCGGATTGTCGAGAAGGTGCGGTCGGGTCGCCTGTTTGCCTTCACCAAGCCGCACGCGCTCGGGACTGGTCATCGAAAACAACAGCACTTCCGACAGGCCCAGCGACGCACACAGCAGCCGTGCCCGATCGGCGTTGCGATAGATGGTCATGCCCTTGGTGGGCGGCGGCGGCTCGGCCATCGCCAGCCTCGGCAGCGTCATCGGAAGGTGCGCAAGTCCATAGATCCGCGCCACTTCCTCGATGAGATCGATCTCGCGCGAAAGATCTGGCCGGCGCGTCGGCACTTCGACGTGAAGCAGCTGGCCGTCGAACGTCACGCCAAGCCCGAGCGCCTCGAGACAGTCCTTTTGCGTCGCTGTCGGGATCGCCAACCCCAAGATCGCTGTCGTCCGCTCTGGTCGCAGCGTCAGCTTCTGCGTCGGAATCTTGTGCCGGTAGACATCCGTCGGCGGTGCCGCCAAGCGACCACCGGACAGCTTCACGATCAGCTCGGCACAAGCGTCCGCGACCTCGGGCAGAGCGCTCGGATCGGTGCCGCGCTCAAAGCGATGTGACGCCTCGGTATGGAGCTTGAGCCGCTTTGAGGTCCGACGGACCCTCGCCGGGGAAAAGTAGGCGCACTCCAGCAGCACGTCCGTCGTCGTTTCACCGACTTCCGAGGTCTGTCCGCCCATCACACCAGCGACGGCAACGCCCTGCTCTACGTCGGCAATCAGCAAGTCCTCGGGAAGCAGCTCTCGGTCTTGTCCGTCGAGGGTCTTGAGCTTTTCGCCCGCCTTGGCCCGCCGAATCATCAGCTGCTGGCCGGCCAGCTTGCCCAGATCGAACGCGTGCAGGGGATGACCAAACTGCAGCAGCGCCAGGTTGGTCGCATCGACGACATTCGACAGCGCGCGAACCCCCAGCCGCTGCAGTCGCAGCCGATAAAACAGCGGGCTCTTGTGGACACGTACGCCGGTCAGTCGGTGCGCAAAGTAACGCGGACAGCCTTCGGGATCTTCGACCACGATTCTCGGGGCTTTTTCGAAGTGCTCGGGAGAGTCACAATCTCGGCAATGAACCGGATCAGCGAACCAGCCCAGCACCGTGCGCGGATCTGTCGAGGTTGGCTTGAGTCGCACTCCTTCGTGACGGAACAGCGCCGCAATCTCGCGTGCGACGCCGATATGCCCGAGCAGATCGGGGCGATTCGGCGTGATATCCAGCTCGAACACGAAGTCAGGCAGTCCGGCGGCCTGCGCAAAGTCGGCGCCAATCGCGATACCGTCCTCGGGAGCCAGGATCAAGATTCCGCCGTGATCTTCGGACAGCCCAAGCTCGTCCTCGGCACACAGCATGCCTGGCGATGGTACGCCACGCACTTCCCGAACGCTCAGCGTCATCCCCGACGGCAGCGTTGCACCCGGTCGCGCCCACACCAGTCGTGGCGACGACAGCGGCTCGCCGGGACTCGGCACATTCGGCGCCCCACAGACCACCTGCGTCACTTCTTTGCCGTCGAAGACATCGACCAGCGTCAGCTTGTCCGCTTTCGGATGGGGCCGCTTGCCTCGAACCTCGACGACGATTGCGCCGCTTAGACCCTTGCCAATCGGATGAATGGCATCGACGGCCACGCCCGAGACACTGAGCCTTTCGGCAACCGCCTGCGGACTGATTCCCGCCGGAAGATCGAGAAGCTCACAGAGCCAGTTCCAAGAAACCTTCATCGCACACTCCTCGACTAACGAAACTGCTCGGTAAAGCGGGCGTCGCCTGCGAAGAACAGCCGCAGATCGCTTATCCCGTAACGCAACATCGTCATGCGCTCTAGGCCGGTGCCAAACGCAAAGCCCGAGTACTTTTCGCTGTCGTAGCCGACGTGACGGAAGACCTCGGGATCGACCATGCCGCAGCCGAGGATTTCGATATATCCAGAGCCTTTGCAGGTCCGGCAGCCCGAGCGCTTACAGAAGAAACACTCGATATCGACTTCCGCACTGGGCTCAGTGAAGGGAAAGAACGACGGTCGCAGTCGCAGGCCAATGCCCGGTCCAAAGAAGCGCTGCACGAAATACAGCAGCGTCCCTTTGAGGTCGGCCATCGTCACACCTTCATCGACACACAGCCCCTCGATCTGCTGAAACATCGGCGAGTGCGTCGGGTCGTCGTCTTTGCGATAGACCTTGCCCGGCGAGATGATCCGCACCGGCGGCTTCTGCTGCAGCATCGTCCGAATCTGCACCGGCGAGGTGTGGGTCCGCAGCACCAGCGGATCGTGGCTGGGGTCGTGGCTGCGCAGGTAAAAGGTGTCCTGCATGTCGCGCGCCGGGTGATCCTTCGGCATCGCGAGCGCCTCGAAGTTGTGAAAGTCCGTCTCGACCTGCGGACCGGTCGCAACCTGGAAGCCCAGCTCGGCAAAGATGCCTTCCAGCTCCAGTCGAACCTGCGTGAGGAGATGGAGCCCGCCGAGCCGATGGGGCCGACCAGGAATGGTCACATCGAGCCGCCGCTGCAAGTCCGCCTGTCGCTTCTGCTCATGCAGATCCACAAGGCGTGACCCAAACAGCTCTTCCGCTTTTTGAAGTGCGGTGTTGCCTGCTTGTCCGACGGCTCGCTTGTCTGGACCGGGGGCGGCTTTCAGTGCATCGGCAAGGCGCTTGCGAATCTCGCCTTCTTTGCCGGCGTAGCGGGCGTGGACCACGCGCAGCGCCGATTCGCTGGTTGCTTCGGCCAGCGCAGCTTGATAACGGGACAGGGATTCCTCGAAGAGCCGGGCCAGCTCGCCCGCGCGGCTGTCACTTTCGTTCATCGTCAGTTCCTTCCCCCAGAAATGACAATGCCCGCCGAAGCGGGCACTCGCGACAATCAGACTATGCAGAACATCGGAGCTTATCCCTGCGTCTGAATGCCTGCCTGTGCGGCAATCGCCTTAAAACCCGCCGGATCACTGATGGCCAGGTCGGCGAGGATCTTGCGATCGACGCGGATGTTGGCTTGGCTAAGGGCGTGGATCAGCTTCGAGTAGGTGGTGCCAATCTCACGGGCCGCCGCGTTGATGCGGATGATCCACAGCCGGCGGAAGTCGCGCTTGCGTTCCCGACGGTGCCAGGTGGCGAACCGCCACGCATGCCGCACCGTCTCGACCATCGCCTTCCACAGAGTCGCTCGGCCTCCCCGGTAGCCTTTGGCGTGTTCCCGGATGCGATTGCGACGACGGCGTGCCTTAAAACCTCGTTTTGCTCTTGCCATGACTCTTTGCTTTCCTCAACTCGTATCGGCATCGGGGCTGCCTGCAGCGAGGCAGCTTGGAACCCTGAGCCTGATGTTAGAAAGGCCAGCGCTGGCGCTGACCTGACGAGAGGCCACTTGGTATCACGCGTAGCCATCTCTTGTAAAGGCTGATGAAGCCAAGGGATTTGCGGCGGAGTCGGCGGTTACTTCTTTCTGCCGGCGCCGTTGTGATACTTCATCAGGCGCTTCTCGCCGATGGTGTGGATCTTGTTGTCACCGACGAGTTCGGCCAGCGGTTGACGGAGCTTGTTGGCCAGCTCGGTTCGGTCGACACCGACATTGCTGAGCAGCTCGTTGTTGATGTTCTCGGCGATCTCGGAGCGGCTCATGCCATCGCGGGCGTTCGACAGGACGCTGACGATGATGCCCTTGAGCGAGTTCTTCTGTGCCTCGCTCAGCCGCGTGCGACGCTGCGCCTTGGCTGGCTTCGACTCCGTCGGTCGTCGACCCACCAGCGCCTCGGCAAAGTCGAGCACGCCCATCGTCGACACCGCCGCCCAGACATCCTTGTGCTGCTTGAGCCCGCTGATGAACTCCTCCACCGAAACCTTATTGGTGGGGTGCAGCTTGAAGAACATCGTCATCGCGGCTTGGCGACGAAGATCCTCGTTGCGGGCTTGCAGCTCTTGCTCAAACAGAGCCGTAATATCGAAAGCGGTTCCTGGAGCAGCGGTTTTCTTTCCAGCCATTGTTGTCTCCTTAGTCGTTGAGTGTTTGCTTCACGAAGCGAGCGTCGTAGCGCTTGATGCTTAATTTGCAACGGTTTTGGCCGTTTGGGAACTAGCAAATAGCTGTCGCGCATTCAAGAGCTGCCCCTGTGCCTTGTCAAGCCCGATTTATGGCCGGGGTGCGGTTTTGTCTGTGAAAGTCTGTGGAGAGTCGTGATAGGCTGCATCCAAATTCGTGCCTGTGCCTTGTCCGACACCACAACCCGCTTGGGTTGACCGTTTGAGTTGACCTTTGAATCGAGCAATGAGGATTCGACGCCAGCTTTCTCCTCTGTATCTGAGCTTTCCCCTGGTGCTGATCGCGGCGCTGGCACTGGCTCGTTACTCCTATCGCAACGCCCGCCAGCTGGCTCAGAACAGCGAGGGCTCGGTGATTGCGGGCTTGTTTGCGCTGGGTGATCAGACCCGCAGTCGCGTCGAGAGCTTCGTCATTGACTCGGACCGCGAGCTGTTCAATCTGGTTGATCTGGAACACTTGCAGGACTTTTCGCGACGGTGGTCGGAGATTGTCCGCCTATCCCACGCGGTCGAAGCGGCGATAGTGCTCGATGAAAATCAGCAGCTGGTACGCGGCGGTTATGTGAATAAGCGTCGCAACAAGCCCGAGGCTGAGGCCTTCCTGCGGCTGTTCATGGATCGTCTCCGCCCGGCGCTGCCACTCAGTGATCAGCGCGCCGACTTTCACCGCCACCTCCATACCAACGTCGATGGCGTCGATTATCTGCTCAGCTATATCAAGCGCTACGACGCAGCGCGCAACCGGGTTTTCTACATCATCCTCAAGGTCAACCTGGACTACTTGGTGGGAACCTGTTTTCCCGAGATGTTTCAGCCGATCGCCGGTCGCTTTTTGGTATCGGTCATCGGCAGTCGCGGCGAGGTGATCTTCGGTCAGCCGATCACCGGCGCGGGGAAATACCTATACGAAGGGCGCTTCGAGTCGACCGTGTATCAGTGGCGACTACAGATGGCGCCGCTTGACAATGTGCAGCTGCGAGCGGGCAGTCAGAAGCAGGCGTTGGCCGATACGATCCTGATTGGGCTCATGCTCGGCTTGATTCTGATTGGGACGGCCTTTTTGGTGTACTCGATCTCGTCGGAGCAAAGGCTGTCTGCGCTCAAGTCCGAGTTTATCTCCAATGTAAGTCATGAGCTCAAGACGCCGCTGTCGCTGATTCGGATGTTTGCGGAGCTGCTGATGCTCGGCAAGGTCAAGACCCCCGAAAAAGGTCGCGAGTACGCCGCAATCATCACGCGTGAGTCGGAGCGCTTGTCACGTTTGATCGACAATGTGCTTGACTTTTCGCGGATGGAGCGAGGCAAAGCCGCCTATGAGATGAAGCCGGGCGACTTGGGTGAAGTGGTGGAGAGGGCGCTGGATTTCTTTCGCTATCGGTTAGAGCGGGAGGGCCGTCAGCTCGAAGTCGACATTGCCTCGCCGATTCCGCGTACGCTGCTGGACGAGAATGCCATGACGCTGCTGCTGCTCAACTTGGTTGATAATGCAGTGAAATATGGCGGAAACGGACAGATCGTGGTGCGACTGCGCGTCTCCGAGCGGGGTAAGGAGATCCTGCTCAGCGTGACCGACCAGGGACTTGGCATCGCTCCCGACGAGCAGCGCAAGGTGTTCGAGCGCTTTTACCGAACGCGAGCGGTGCGCAACACCAACATCCGGGGCTCGGGCATCGGGCTGGCGCTGGTCAAGCACATCGCCGAGGCGCACGGCGGCGATATCACCGTCGAGAGCGTCAGTGGCAAAGGCGCAACCTTCACGCTGTCGCTGCCGGTGGTGGCGATTCCCAAAGAGGCGGAAGCAGACGGCGGGGCCGACGAACCGACCGGGAAAGAACAGGACTAGTCGATGGCGCTTCCAGCTTCAGGATCGGCCAGCAGTGCGAGCCCACCGAGCAGCGGGTCGGGGGAAGTGATCAAGCGGGCGCGGATTCTCCTGGTCGAGGATGAGCCCGACATCGTGCGCGGACTCACCGACGTGCTGGAGTTCGAGGGCTACGAGGTCATCACCCACATGCAGGGTCGGGCCGGGGTGCGCGAGATGAAGGAGCGCGGCGCCGATCTGGTGATCCTCGACCTGATGCTGCCCGACATCAACGGCTTCCAGGTCTGCGAGGAGATCCGTGCCTTCAACCAAGTGGTGCCGATCATCATCCTGACCGCGCGTGGGCAAGAGATGGACAAGATTCGCGGGCTGGAGGCCGGCGCCGATGACTACGTAACCAAGCCGTTTGGCGTCGGTGAGCTGCTTGCCCGCATCAAGGCCATCCTGCGCCGCCTCACCCGCGAGAAGGTCAGCAAAGAGCCCGAGAGCATCAAGATCGGTGGCTGCGAGATCAACCTGCGCACCCACACCTTGGTCCGCGCTCGCAAGAGCTACATGCTGACGTTTTACGAGGTCGAATTGCTCAAGCTGCTGCACGAGCGCGAGGGCCAGCCGGTGTCACGCGACGAGATCCTCGACAAGATCTGGGGCATCGAGGCCTATCCCTCGAACCGCACCGTCGACAACTTCGTCGTCAAGCTGCGCAAAAAGCTCGAAGAAAACCAGCACCATCCCCGCCACATCCTCACCGTCTACGGCTTCGGCTACAAGCTGGTGCCATGACCGCCATGACCGCGCGGTTAGCTGCCGCTGCTTTGGCCGCGACGGAAGTGGAAGTACACTGCCCCACCTAGCATCACCATGTAGGTAAGGTTCAGGTGGATCTTGCGCGCCTCGGGCCATGCGATCTGCAGGCCCACCGAGACAACGCACAGCAGCACCAGCCACAGATAGCGCCGCCCGACCTGCTGCGCTTCACTGGCAAACAGCGCGGCCAGGCTCAGCGTCTCTTGGATGAGGAAGCGCTCGGCCGGCACTGCCAGCAGCAGCCCAATGGTCCGCCCCACCACGAGGTACGTCAGCGTCGTCAGCAGGAAGTAGCTCAACCGCCGATAGCCCGGCTGCTGATGAATCTGATGGCGAAGTCGCCACACCACGGTCGCCGCCGCCACGAAGAACACTCCGGCGATGATCAGCGGTGGTCGCAGATCCGAGTGTACCGTCCCACGGAGCGCCCACATCACGCTGCCGCAGCTGATGAGAAAGCTGGCGATGATGGCGTACAGGAAGTTGCGCTTGCTGTGGCGCGCTGTCTCGGAGTCAGCATCGGGCAGCAGCGCTTTCTGCAGCTCTTTCATCAGCTCTGACATCGACTCGAAGCGGGCAGAGGGATCGCGCGACAGACCCCGCTGCAGCGCTCGCTTGAGGACGATCGGCACTTCGATTCCGCCGCTGGTACGTGCTTTCATCTGCAGCGGATCGGACAGGACGCTCTGGGCGTATTCCTCGACGGTGCGACCAAAGAATGGCAGGTGTCCGTACAGCGCTTCGTAGAGCGACGCGCAGAAGCTAAACTGGTCGCTGCGGGCATCAGCGGGCTCACCTCGGACCTGCTCGGGGGACATGTAGCCCAAGGTGCCGAGGATGGCGCCCACCTGGGTCAGCTTCTCGATGGCGCTCTTCGAGCTAAGGTCGATACCGAGCGCCGGCATCTCTTGACTGAGCGAGCCGTGCGCCCGCGCAATCCCAAAGTCCACCACCCGCGCCCGCCCATCATCCCCAATCAGGACGTTGTCTGGCTGAGTGTTTCAGGACTTCGTTCTCGTCGAGAAATTGCGATTCCGATTCAGGTTTGGGAAGTGGGCGGGAAGCTGCGATGTGAGGTGGTGCTCTCTCGCTCTGTCCCTGCATCATTGTGGGAGTCGTTCTGGAACAGACTCTCTAGCTCTTGGGTGTACTGCTTGGCGGACTCGACAAGCTTCTTTTCATCATGGCGATGCACGTACGTGGCGCGCACCATCTCTTCATCATAGGAAGCAAACTTCTCGACGGTAGCTTTGGCGGTCTGCGCGGGGATTCCTAGTCCTTCCAGGACATGACGAGACAGAGTCAGGCTGGCCTCGAACGTCTCGCGGATGATCAGATTCACGCCCATCGCCAACAGCTGATAGGCATGCTGACGATTGCGCGCGCGTGCATAAATCTTGATTCCCGGAAAGTGCTGCTGGGCCAGCTCGACCACTTTCACCGACGCCACCATGTCATCGATGGCGACCACCAGTACTTTGGCTTTGTCCAGGTGCGCCGCGCGGAGTAGATCGAGGCGGGTCGCGTCTCCGTAATAGATCATGTTTCCGAACCTGCGCAGAAAGTCGACGTGCGTGGGTGCGGCATCGAGCGCGGTAAAGCCAATCTTGCGCATGCGCAGAATGCGGCCCACGATCTGTCCGACCCGTCCGAAGCCGGCAATCACGACGGGATTTTCATGATCGGAAATGGTGTCAAACTCGCGCCGCTCCTCCTTGCGAAACCAGCGAGTGAGTACCCGTTCATTGAGCAGGAAGGAGAGCGGCGTGAGGATCATCGAGACAGTGACCGCAACCACCAAAAAGTCGGCGCTATGTTGACTCAGGACCTTGGCAGAGCTGGCGATTCCGAACAGTACGAACGCAAACTCTCCGCCTTGGGAAAGGGACGTTGCAACACTGCGAGCAGAGTCGCGCGACTCTCCGAACAGGCGACTGACTCCGTACACGACCAGGGACTTGGCGATCATAAATCCGACTACCACAGCGACGACACGCAGAGTCTCATCGCGGATGATTCCCAAGTTGGCAGACATTCCCACTGCCATGAAAAACAGACCGAGTAGGAGTCCCTTAAATGGCTCGATGTCTGCTTGCAGCTCATGGCGATACTCGGACTCTGCCAGCAGGACTCCTGCGAGGAATGCTCCCAGTGACATCGAGAGTCCGACAAAGTGCATGATCGATGCGGTTCCCACCACGACCAGGAGTGCGAGCGCGGTCATGATCTCTTGATTCCCAGAGGCCGCAATCAGCTTAAAAATCGGCCGTAGTAGGAATCGTCCCGCCAGGACCAGACCGACGAGTGCGCCGATGATCTGCGCTGCCATCACCACTCCGCTTTGCTGCACGGCGCTCTGTCCTGAAACAGCCAGCATGGGCAGAATCACCAGCAGTGGAATCACCGCGAGATCCTGAAAGAGCAGAATCGCAAACGCGGCATTCCCATGCGGAGTCGCGAGCTGATTCTTTTCTGCCAAGATCGGAAGGACAAATGCCGTCGACGAGAGCGCCAGTCCGAAGCCAGCCACCAGCGCCGCCACGGGTGGGGCGCCGAGCGCGATGCCGAGTCCTCCCAAACACAGAGAAGTCCCGACCACCTGCGCGCCACCCAGTCCGAACACCGCGCGGCGCATGATCCAAAGTCGCGAAGGGTTCAGCTCCAGACCGATCAGGAACAGCAGCAGAACTACGCCAAACTCAGAGAAGTGCAAGATGCTCTCGACATCGGCGATGAGTCGCAGTCCCCACGGACCGATCAGAAGACCTGCCGCTAGATAGCCGAGCACTGCTCCGAGCTTCAGTCTCCGAAACAGCGGCACGGCCAGCACCGCAGCAACCAGAAGAATACATACTTGGTGAAGGAGAGACATGATGAGATCCGCCATTATAGGGGCAGTCTTGGGAGTGCGGATCGCCGAGTAATCAGCTTTTTTTGGGCGCCGGAGGATTGATTCGCCAAACCGCCGTCTGGAGATCGGCGCGAAGTCCCTTCCGTTCGACTCGGAAACGGAAAGATCTTCCGTCGTTCTCGACGAAAAACAGATTGTCTGGCTTAAAGTCACGGTGGAAAAGAGCCCCGCGACACAGTGCCCGGCCAGCGTCCCCCGTCGTCGGAAAGTTGGGGGGAAGCGCGGCGCTTGATGCGCTTTTGCGGACGTGTGAACATACCTACTGTGGTGATCTATGGTCCGTACCCGCCCTGCAGGGGGAGGTCGCGCTGGCGGCTTCAGGTGTTTGATCCGACGACCAAGCGGAAGAAGTCGATTACGGCGCCCTCGCTCGCGGCGGCACAGGAAATGAAGGCGCTGCTGGAGGCCGAGGTCGAGCGGCACACGCCGATTACGCTGCACGCGGCGATGGATCAGTATCTCGACTACAAGCGGACGGTCGCGACGGCGGCTTGGGTGGCGACGTTGGGCGATCGGCTGCGGACGTTCCTTCCCGATGTTCCGATCAGTCACCTGACGCCCGAGCAAGCCGAAGCACGGTACGAGGCAGAGACTCGCCGAGTCGGGCGATTTGGCATCGTGAAGGCGGCCACGCATCAAGCGCTGCTTCGCAACACCAAAGAGTTGTTCCGGTGGCTCTGTAAAAAGAAGCTCGCCAGTCACAATCCGTTCGAGCATGTTGAGCCGATTGGGAGGCCGAGCGCGGGCAAGGAACAGCCTCGGGAGACGGATGCGCAAGTCCTCGATGCGCTGCTGATGGAGTCGGCGCGAAAGGGGGATGAGGGGGCGCTGGCGCTGCTGTTGCAGATGTATCTGGGTCTGCGGCCCGGTGAGGTGCTGTCGCTGCTGGTCAGCGCGGTGGAGCGCAGCGGTGAAAGAGTCACGGTCGTGCGCGGCAAGACCAAGAACGCGCGGCGTAGCCTAGAGCTGTATCCTGCCGTCGCCAAGCTGCTGTGGACGCACTGTCAAGGAAGGCCTCTCACCGAGCGCGTCTTTGCTGCCAATCTGTCCAAAAAACCCGGCACCGACTGGATGTACAAGCGGCTTCACAAGTTCTGCGATCAAGCCGGCATCAAGCGAGTCTGTCCGCATTCCCTTCGCGGTCTGCATTCCTCTCTCGCACTTGCCGCTGGAGCAACCACCCACCACGTCGCCGCCAGCCTCGGTCATGCCAGCTTCTCAACCACAGCGCGTCACTACGCCGATCCCTCTGTGCTTGACAACACCCGTGCAAAGCGAGTCATCGCCGCGCTGAAGGGAGAGAGCACCTCCCTTGAACGCGAGCTGGGCTCTCTGTCCGCAGAAGAACGGGAGAGACTGCTGGCGATTCTGCTCAAGTAGGCACGAATAGGAGTCGCTCTGGAATGTGCGCGTGTGGCGCTGGCAGAATCACTTTGATGCCAAGGATCTTGGGCTACGGTAGGATTCGGGGGCAGTCAGTCGGGTTGAGTGTCCGCTTGGAACTGGAACTGCGGATGGCCAAGAACCTCGGCTTCGCGCTCGGGAAGGAGGGAGGACTCTCCAATCGGAGCCCGCGCACTGGATCGCTGCCACCTGGCCAGCCACCGCGCACCCAGCGGGGCCACCAGCGCAGACTGCTTGGTTGCACCGACCGTGGTTTCGCGCTTGTTTCCGGTCGAGATTCCGGCACCCACAAAGAAGCCGCCGAGCAGGAGTGAAACCCGCATCGGAGTCGCCGCGCTGTAGGTGAACAAATGCCCGCCATCCCCGTCGCTGCGGCAGCAGGAACGGACCCGTGCGAAGGTGTCCGGAGTCCAGAGCTGCGGGTTGTGTTCGGGCGAAAATGGATCAAAGAAAATCAGCTCTGCGTTGCGTGGCGCGTGCGGAAGACAGGTCAGCAGATCACCGTGATGCAAGCGCCAGCGTCCGCCCGGACCGGACCACTCGCCGTGCTGTATCAGCGCCTGCGCAGCGTCGTGAAAGGGAACCAGGAATGGGAATCCTTCGGGATCACGCAGCGCCAGTCGCAGGGGCGACAGATCGATCTCAAAGCTGTGCAGATCAATCGAGCCACCGAGCTGCTGGGCACAGGTCAGCGCGGCCACCGCGTTGGTCGCAGCCCCGAGTCCAATATCGAAGATACACACCGTCCGCGAAGGAGACTCGGTAAGACGCGCGGCAAGCTGTGACTGCTCCACATACAGACGGTTGGCCTCGATCCACGGACCGCCCGCTGGGTGCATGACCTCACCATGTCCACAGTGACGTACCGCGCGTGCACCGCTGCGCAGAGTGACCAGCTCGAAGTCGCCATCGCGCATCAGCTGCGACCGTTCAAGCTGTTTGGCATGCTTTTCGGCACGCTCTCTGGACGCGATAACACCGGATACAGCTCGCGGTACAGAGAGTCGAACGTACCGTCGAGGATTGCCTGTCTCATGCGGCTCATCAGCACCTGATAGTGCGTGACGTTGTGGACGGCCAGTAGTCGCGCTCCGAGCGCGTGCTTGCCATGCAGCAGGTGATGAAGGTAGCCGCGCGTATAGCGGGCACAGACAAAGCAGGGACAGCTTGGATCAAGCGGCGCATCATCCAAGCGAAACACCGAGCGCGTCGTCCGCACAAGACCCTGGAAGGTATACGCGTAGCCCTGCTGCGCCATCTTCGTTGGCAGGATGCAGTCGAACATATCGACGCCGCGCCGCACACAGTCCAGCAGATCGCTCGGAGTCCCAACTCCCATCAGGTAGCGCGGCTTGTGCGCGGGCAGGAGCGAGGTGGACAGCTCGCACATCTCATTGCGGGCCTCCTTCCCTTCACCGACCGCGAGTCCGCCGACCGCAAAGCCCTCGAACGGGAGCTCGCACAGAAACGCCGCACTCTCTTGGCGCAGCGCAGGAAAGATCCCGCCTTGCACAATCCCAAACAGCGCTTGTCCTGTCGGTACTGCGTCCCTTGCTGCCAGGCTGCGCACGGCCCAGCGGTGGGTGCGCTCCATCGCCTCACGCGTGCCGGCTTCATCCGTGGTGGAAGCGATACAGACATCCAGGACCATCATGATGTCCGAGCCGATGTCCTGCTGCATCGCGATGCTGCTCTCTGGACTGAGCAGCTGACGGCTGTTGTCATGGAAGCTGCGGAACAGCGCGCCTCGCTCGGTAAGCTCTCGGCTATCGGGCAGCGAAAAGATCTGGAACCCTCCAGAGTCCGTCAGCACCAGGCCGTCCCAGTGCATCATGTTGTGGATGCCGCCGAGCTTCCGGAACACCTCAGCCCCCGGGCGCAGCATCAGGTGATACGTGTTTGATAGGAGTATCCGCGCGCCTGTCTCCCAGACCTCGGTCGAGTGCATGCCTCGGATCTCGGCGTGGGTCGCGACCGGCATGAAGACCGGCGTGGGAACGACTCCTCTGCGGGTGTGCAGAAAGCCCGCCCGTGCGCCAGTGGGGTCTGTCGCCGCAAGAGAAAATTGGAGCGGGGTGTCCGTAGTCCCTGACATCAAAGTGGCGAGATGCTCGGCCAAGTCGTGAGCCCAGGCAAGCGGGATCTGCCGACCCTCCGCATTCCAGACTGCCGTTCCCCCCGCGTTTCCCCCCGCTCCGTTCGGCCTGTATTTTCCGTCGATCGCAAGCTCTGCTTGGTGTCACGGTGGATCAGGCCCGAGCGGTGGGCGGCTTCTAGGCCGGAGGCGGCTTGTAGGTACAGCTGCAGCAGCTGATCGAGCGCCGCCACATCACGGGCCGGCTTTGCCTGTTGCAGTCCGTCGAGCGAGGTCCCGGGCACATACTCCATGGCGATGAAGATCTGGCTCTGTCCGCTGCTGTGATCTTCGCCGACTTCATAGACATGCACGACGTTGGGATGCGACATCCGCGCCATCGCCTGCGCTTCCTTCATCACCCGCGCCCGCAGGATCGCCCCAAGCTCCATGTCCTCGCGCACGACCTTGATGGCCACTCTGCGATCCAGATCGGCGTCATAGGCCAGATAGACCGTCCCCATCCCGCCTTGGCCGAGTCCTTTTAGCACCACGTAGCGACCGATGCGCGCGGGGTAGTCGCCTTGCAACGTGATCTCTCTCTGCGGCAGCGTACGCTGCTGTGCAGTGGGCACGTCAGGCCGCTCGGTCGTCGCGTCAGCGGCCCTGGCTGGTTCCACCGGAGGGGCGATGCCTGCCCGTTTCGCCATCGCGTCATTGTCGCATGGCGCCGGCTCCCTCACCGGTCAACTTGCCTTTCTTCAGTTAGCGAAGGGACTTGGCGCAGCGGAAGCCTAGCGTCGCGATCGTGGTGTCTGCGGGGAAGCGACTGCGGCCCGCGCTGCGGCAGCCATCCATCGACTGGTTGAAGTGACCGCCACGGACCACGCGCAGCACCGGAGGACCTTTCTTGGCCTTCTTGCCCGCACTGGCAAGCGGTTCGTCACTGACCTGGGGATCTCTGCAAGCTCCGGCGCAGGGTGCGTAGTGTTCTAGGAAGACATCGCTGACCCACTCGGACACATTCCCACCCAGATCCGAGACGCCATCGACCGTTCGATCTTGACTCGCGTGACCGACGGCATCGGGAGTGCTTTCCAGGTTGCGACAGCGCGCGGTTACGGGCAGCTCTGGATCACGACCAAATGCGACCTCTCCACACTTGGGATGCGGCTCTCCCCACGGGAAGGTCCGACGGATCAGGCCCCGGGCCGCCAGCTCCCACTCGGCTTCGCTAGGGAGCCGCTTTCCCACCGCTTCACAGTACTGCTTGGCGGCTTGCCACGACACCTGCGCAATCGGCTTCTTCGCCGCCCCCTCTCGCACCGAAAGGACTGCCTTTTTGCCCGTCACTGCGACGCCACTCTGGTCACCAGCAGAGAGCAGGAGCTCTTTTCCGCGCCAGATCTGCTTCTTTTTGTCCGCCTTCAGTCCCTTTTGTCCGCTCAGCCAGCTCACAAACTGCTCGGTCGTGACCTCGGTCTGATCCAGAAACAGACCCTGGACCACGACTGCATGGCGGGGTGTCTCGCGCAGAAACGTATCGAGCCGACAGTTGGTGCCGCGCTTTTGACAGAGCTTAAACGCCATGTCCGCTTCGCCATCCGTACTCCCCAGATCGAAGCGACCGCCCGGAATGTACGCCATCCCAGCGGGCACCGGAACCGGCGATGGCTTGCGCTGCTCCACCATCGGGAAGGGAGTGGTCTGCTTGCGCTCGATCCGGGGTCGCAGCGTGGCCTGTGGAGTCACAACTTTCGGCTTGCGCAGGAGTAGGAATCCCCCAACCCCCACCACCAGTGCTAGGCCGACGGCTCCGGCAACCAGCGCCGGCTTCGGAATTGGGCTCCCTTGCTGTCCAGCAGAGACAGTTGTGGTCGCAGCTCCACCTTGGGAATCGCTCAGCGCCAGCGTCTGGGGCCGAACTCCGCCCCCTGGGTCCAGGGCCAGAGTCGCCGGCCTGGAATCGCCAAGAACAGGAGTCTCTCCAAGCGCACTCATCACTCCGGTCCGCTGTGCCCCGAGCCGCTCTGTCTCTGCAATCACTTCCTGCATCGTCGGTCGATCTTCGGGCTTCTTCGCCAGCATGCGATGGACCAGCGCTGCGACCGGCTCTGCCACACTCGGCTGCTTTTGCCGCAGCGGAGGAGGCTCCTCGGTCATGTGCTTGATCATGATGTCGCCCAGGCCCTCTCCCTGAAACGGAATCTGACCCGACAACATCTCGTACATCAGCACGCCCAGCGCATACACATCACTCTTGTCCGTAACCCCCGAAGCCCCCTTACACTGCTCCGGAGCCATGTATGCGGGGGTCCCCAGCACCGAGCCGGCTTGGGTCTTTAGGTTTTGTTCTTCCGCTAGCTTGGCAATTCCGAAGTCCAGCACCTTCGCCCGCTCTCCCCCAGGAGCTTCGGGGTCCTTCACCATGATCACGTTGTCAGGCTTGAGGTCCCGGTGGACGATATTCTTGGCGTGGGCGGCGGCTAGGACGGAGGCGATTTGGCGGGTGATGCGGAGGGTGTCGTGACCGAGCGGACCTCGCAGGAGTCGCTTGGCCAGAGACTCGCCGGCCAGGTACTCCATGACGATGAAGGTGGTGCCATCGGGAAGGCGGTTGAACTCGTAGATCTCGACGACACCGGGGTGATCGATGGCGTTGGCCGCTTTGGCTTCGTTGAGGAATCGGGTCGCAAACTGTGGATTCTGAGCGTACTGCGGGTGCAGGACTTTGATGGCGGCAGTCCTGCCAATCTCTGGATTGACCGCCGCGAAGACTGCGCCCATTCCCCCTTCACCGAGCTTGCGCGTAATGCGATAGCTGCCGATGACTTGCCCTTCTGCCAGCATCGATATGAATCCCCCGGCCAAATTGTAGTGCAAACGCTGCTGCGCCGTGCCGATTTGCGCTCGGGCCACTGCGGACGTGGTGGGACCGCCCACAAGCGATGCCCAAGCCGACCGCTCGCGAGGCAAAATGTGCCACAAGCACTGCCAGGCACACGATCTGGCGGCAAGAAGTGCCCACTGGCACTGCAGGGAATTCGATCGGGCGCAAACGGGTGCCCACTAGCACTGCAGGGAGCTCGATCGGAGCGGCCACAGGTGCCACTAGCACTGCAGGGAAGCCGATCGGGCGCAAACAGGTGCCACTAGCACTGCAGGGAAGCCGATCGGGCGCAAACAGGTGCCACTAGCACGTCAGGGGAGCCGATCGGGCAGAAACAGGGGCCACAGGCCGGGTCGGGCCTGCGGCGAGGACTCGGGGCTAGTACTTCGGCCCGGCGGGGACCATCGGGCGAGTGTCCCAGGGGCTTGGCGTGCGGGCGGGCTTTTGGACTTTCTCCTTACTGCTCGGCTCGGCCTTTTCGGGCTTGGCTTCGTCCTTATCGGACGCTACCGCCGGAGCAAATGGAGTCAGGATGCAAGACGTTACGCCGACCATGATGCCAATCAGCAGCTGCTTGAACGACATGGCGAACCTCCGCAAACCAGACTTCGTCGCCGCAAACCCTCTGACGTACGGCCAGAGTGTGCGGCCAGCGACGCTTGGTTTCGCAATCCAGGATGAGTCCTGTAGTGCGCACAGTTCTACGGGCCCTCTTCACTGTCAAGCGTCTTTTTGCACAGGTAGCAATTTATTTTTCGCGTGCCTGGGCCAGCAGCCTGACAAGTGACGGCGGCTTCGCGGGCGGCGGACTTTCTGGTAGGGTCTGCCGCTTGGGAATCGCATGCGCATCGCCAACCTCGTCGTCGATACTGAAGTCCTGCTGGCGCCCATGGCGGCGGTCACCGATCTGCCGTTTCGCACCATCTGTGAAGAGCACGGCGTCGGCCTGACCATCACCGAGTTTCTGTCCGCGCGGGCCTTGTGTGAGGGCGCCAAGAAGACCACGCAGAAGCTGACCGCGTCGCTCGATGGGCGGCGCTTTGGGGTGCAGATCTTCGGGCGCGAGCTGGATGCGCTGGCGCAGGCGGCGCTGCTGGCCCGGGACATTGGGGCGTCGCTGGTTGACATCAACATGGGCTGTCCGGCCAAGCGAGTGGTGGCGGGGGCGTGCGGGTCGGCGCTGATGAAGGAACCGGAGCTGGCGCAGCAGCTGGTACGGGCGGTGCGGGCGGCCTTGCCGGCAGAGATTCCGGTCACGGTCAAGCACCGCGCGGGCTGGGATGAAAAGCACCAGAACGCGCCCGAGTTTGCCTGTGCGATGGTCGAGGCAGGGGCGGCGATGATTACGGTCCACGGTCGCACCCGCACCCAAGGCTTTTCGGGCAAGTCGTCGCTTACGATCATTCGCAAGGTTCGGGACGCAGTGCCTTCCCAGGTGCCGGTGATTGGCAACGGGGATGTGCTGACGCTGCTGGACTACGTGCGGATGCGGACCGAGACGGGCTGTGATGCGGTAATGATCGGGCGGGGGGCGCTCGGCAACCCGTGGCTGTTCCGTGACATCCGGGCGTGGCTGGCAGGCGAGCCGGTGCCGGGGGCGCCGACGGTCGAGGAGCGCAGCGCGGTGTTCCTTCGCCATGTCGGGCTGATGCGTGGCCGCACCGAGGACAAGCGGCTCATCCATGAGGTTCGCAAGGCGGTGGCTTGGTATACGAAGGGGCTGCCGGGCTCGGCGGATCTGCGCGATCAGAGCCAGGCCCCGCGTGAGCCCGATGCACTGGTGGCGGCGACGGTCGATTACTTTGCTGCGCTGTCCAGGGGGCGGCCTCGGCTGCGGGTGGCGCTGGCTGCGACTGCGGGGAGCCTGGTGGCGGGCGCAGATGAGGCCCCTGCTTCGTCAGGCACTGAGCTGGGACCTGTGGCAAAGGCGGCGGTGGCATGAAGTCGTCGAGTCTGCCGGTCTGTATTGCTCTCGTGGGGGAGGAGCCTGCGACGCTGCGCCTGCGCCAGCAAGTCGAGCAAGCCGCCCTGGTCGAGACACCGCTGTTTGTGGAAGGCGAGCGCGGCTCGGGTCGAGAGCACATCGGTCGTCACATCCACGCCACGTCCGCGCGGCGAGCCGGCGCCTTCATTCGCATCGATGCCGAGTACGCCGACACTGAGCGCGCGATTGGCAAGCTGCGCCGAGCGCACGGTGGGACGCTGCTGGTCAAAGATCTGCCCTATGGATCGGCGCGGCTGCGACGGGTGCTGCAGGGGCTGCTGGAGCGTCAAGAGCACGAAAAGCCGGTCGAGCGTCCCGAGGGGGAATCGGTCGTTCTGCCGCGCCTGGTCTTGACGAGCGATGTCGAGCTGCCTCGGCTGCTGCAGTCGGGCTTTGTGGCGGCAGAGCTGCTGATGCAGCATCAGGTGACGCGGCTGCGGATTCCACCGCTGCGAGAGCGGATCGCGGACGTGCCGATCTTGGCCGAGCACTTTCTGGCGCTGCTCGCCGAGCAGCTTGGGCAGCCGCGCAAGCTGTGTACGCGGGCGGTCGATCAGCTGCTTCGCTATAGCTGGCCGGGCAACCTCGCGGAGCTGCGGGATGTCGTCAATCGGTCGGCGCTGCGCTGTCGGGACACCACGATCGAGCGCTCGGATGTCGAGGCGGTGCTACCGACGCTGCAAGAGCGGGTGCCGCTGGAACAGCTGTCGCTGGAAGAGATGGTGCGGGTCAAGCTGCGGGCGCTGCTGCAGCGGCTGGAGGGCTATCCGATCGCCGATCTCTATGAAGAAGTGCTGGGTCACGTTGAGCGGCCGCTGCTGCGCGAGGTGATGTTTCGCACCAGCCACAACCAAGTACGCGCCGCCGCGATGCTGGGCATCAACCGCAACACCCTGCGCAAAAAGCTGCGCGAGCGCGGCATCGACGGGCAAGAAGCCGGCCCACCCAGCACCGAGACTGCCAACCGAACGCCTACTTAGTGAACGCGAGGTTGTCTTCGCCGCCGTCCTACGCGACGATATGCGGTTATGAATACAGCTCGCTCTTACGTACTCCTAGGCGTGGCCTTCTTGGTGGCGCTCGGCTGCACCAGCACGGTGCTAGACGACCAACCGGTAGACCCAAACGACTTGGCTTCCCTGACCGCAATCCGCGTCGATCCGCCGGTCCTGACGCTGGAAGCCACAGCCTCGCAGCCGGCGACCCAGACCTATCGGGCGTTTGGGCTGTTCCCCGGTGGCGAGCGCGAGATCACCGATCTGACCAACTTTCACCTCGACAACCCGGCGGTGGGCTCGTTTGCCCGCGCAGCCTTTCTGTCATCGACGCAGCAAGGTGGCAGCACCAACGTCCTGGCGCAGGCGGGCAGCATCAGTGGCTCGGCGAAGCTGACGGTTCACTTTACCGCCTCGGTGCTGGTGCCGCCGACAAGTGGTACGCCGCTGCCAAGCGATCCGGCGAGTCGTTTTACCGGAACGCCGTCGGCATCGCGGGCTCCTCAGGTGGTCTATCCCAACGACGGTGTGATGATGCCGCCGAACATCCAGCGACTGGAGGTTCACTTCAAGCCCGGCGCAGCGCAAAACACGCTGTTTCAGCTGTCGTTCGTGAGTCCGACCTCCACGGTGACGACCTATACCCGCTGTGGGGCGATGGTTGCCGGTGGCTGCGTGTTTCCGCTTGATCCAGCGACGTACGCGTATGTGGCGGGCTCTAATGCGGGCTCGGGCCCGGTGTCCTTGCAGGTACGCGGCGGCGATGACAACGGCACCGGCTTTGGCGAGTCGGCCAAGATCTCGCTTCAGTTTGCGCAAGAGCCGGTCAGCGGCGGGCTCTACTACTGGACGACCTCGAACAACACCGGAATCATGCGCGTCGACTTTGGCAGCTCGAACCTGACCCCGTCGCTGTTTTTGTCGCCGGCGCAGAATGGCTTTCCGACCTGCGTGGGCTGTCATGCCATTTCGCGCGATGGAACCAAGATGGTGTCGTCGCTGGGAGGCCAAAACGACGGTCGCTTGGTGTTCATTGCCGATATGAAAGCGCCGTCGAAGAGCCTGCTGACCCTAAATGGAACGGTGCCCGCTTCAACGGCCAATCAGATCCAGTTTGCGTCGTTCAATCCTGCCGGCGATCGCTTCGTTGCCAACTACGGCGACACCGCGACCCTTGCCGATCGCAACAAGCTGTGGATGCACGACGGCTCGACCGGGCTGCGCATTGCCGCCGAGTCGATCCAGCTGACCTTCGAGCCGGATCATCCCGACTGGTCCCCAAACGGCGACACGATCGCGTTTAGCAAGGTCGGGATTCATCAGACCTCGCAGCGGCCGTTCAACTGCGGTCTGGAGATTGTGAAAAAGAGCGGCACCGCCTGGAGCCCGCCGACGACCGTGGTGCCGATTGTCACCGGCAAAAATCGCTACAACCCCAACTTTGCCCCCGACGCGTCTTTCTTCATTTACAGCGAGTCAACTTGTCCGGGTGGCAACAACACGTCGGCGGACTGCGATGCCGATGCCGATCCCAGCGCAACGACGTGGGCGGTGGCTCCGATGGCAGGCGCCAAGCCGGTGGCCCTCGCCAAAGCTGCCGCACAGGGAGTGATGGATACCCAGGCGCAGCTCTCCGATACCTACCCGCGCTTTTCGCCGTTCTTGCAAAAGCAGGGCAGTGGTCGGCTGTTTTGGGTGACGATCTCTTCGCGGCGAAAGGCTGGTCTGCGCGATCCTGGCAGCTACACTGGCGGTCTGCAGTGGCTGTGGATGTTTGCGGTCGATCCCGACAAGGTCGCAGCGGGCCAAGACGGCAGCTATCCGGGCTTCTTTTTGCCGTTCCAGGATCTCTCGACCTCGAACCACATCGGGCAGTGGACGCAGAAAGTGGTGGTCGGGCCGGGCTAGCTTCGCTGCTCGTTGGCGCTCGTTGGCACGGGAGGTTGACGAAAGGTCGGCACGAGCGGAATCTTTTCTCCTACGGAGAACCACAGATGGCGCTTTCTTCAGAGACTCGTTCGCAAATTGAGACGCTGCTTCGGCAGCACACCGTTGTCCTGTTCATGAAGGGCAACAAACAAATGCCGCGCTGCGGATTTTCGGCCAAGGTGGTCGAGATCCTCGACGGGCACGGCGTTGACTTCCGCGATGTCGACGTGCTGTCCGACCCGCAGCTGCGTGAGGGAATCAAGGAGTTTTCCAGCTGGCCGACGATTCCGCAGCTGTTCTTCCAGGGCAACCTGATTGGCGGCAGCGACATCATTCGCCAGCTCGACGAGAGTGGCGAGCTTCTGCCGGCGCTCGGGATTGATGCGAGCCGGGTTGCTGCAACTCCACCGAGCATCACGATTTCCCCCGAGGCGGCGGCGGCGATCAAAGACGCCTCGCGCGAGGCCGAGCCGGGCCAGCAGCTGCGCATGGTGCTGACGCGGGGCGGGCAGTCGATTGACCTGTACTTCGATGCGCCGAAAGCGACCGACCTGCGCGTCGAGCAGCATGGACTGACGGTGCTGTTTGATAAGGCCTCGGCACGACTGGCAAATGGAATCGCAATTGGCTTTGTCGACGGACCGGGCGGCGGCTTTCGCATCGACAACCCCAACCTGCCGGCCAAGGTGGGCAGCTTGTCCCCGACGGAGCTGCGCAAGATGCTCGACGCCAAGGTGCCGCTGCGTCTCCTCGATGTACGGACCGAGCAGGAGCGTGCCACGGCCCGCATCTCGCCCGATCAGTCGCTGGAAGAGCTGGCACGTGGCGAGCTGGAGAAGCTACCGAAGGACACGATGCTGGTGCTGTACTGCCACTCTGGGGTGCGCAGCCATGCCGCCGCCGAGCAGCTTGTCGCCGCGGGCTTCCGCAACGTCTGGAACCTGAGCGGTGGCATCGACGCCTGGTCCCGCCAGGTCGATCCCTCGGTGCCGCGCTACTAACGACCGAGCAAGAGGGCGTCGGCGGCTTGCTGACACACCTCCAACAGCGGGCCCGGATAGGCGCCCAGGCCCGTAACCAGCAGCAGACACACCACGATCATCACCGCCAGCCATGGCTCTACCTGGAGCGGCTGGGGCTTGGCGGGTGCGACCATGTAGGCCGCTCGCGCCACTTGTAGGTAATAGAACAGCCCCACCACCGCCAGCACCGCGCCCACCACCACCAGCCAGCCCTGTCCCGCCTGATACACCGCCATAAACAGGTACAGCTTGGACCAGAAGCCGATCACAAACGGGATTCCGGCCAGCGACAGAAGGAACATCAGCAGCGACAGACCGAGCCACGGCGAGCGCCGGGCCAGTCCCGAAAGGCCGTCGAGCGAGTCGTCTCCCTCTCGATCCGCGACGGCGTGCACCACCAGGAACGTTCCCAGGTTGGTGACGACGTAGCCGCACAGATAAAACAGCAGCATTGCCAGCGCATACGAGCCACCGACGCACAGCGCCAGAAGCATGTAGCCAATCTGAGCGACGCCGGAGTAACCGAGCAGGCGCTTGACGTTGCGCTGCGGCAGCGCCATCAGGTTGCCTACTGTCATCGACACCACCGCCAGCACCGTCAGCGCCGGCTGCCAGATCGAGCTTGGCACCGCTTTGACCGACAGCACCATGAGCGTCGCCATCCCCGCCGCTTTGGGCGCTACCGACAGGAACGCCACCACCGGCGTGAGCGCTCCCTGATAGGTGTCGGGCACCCACATGTGGAACGGCACCGCGCCAATCTTAAAGCCCATACCGCCCAGGACGAGCAGCAGTCCGGCGATGTGCAGAGGCGTGGCCGGCGCAGCAAGCAAGGCATCGAGCCGAGTGCTGCCAGCGCCACCGACGAGGAGCGACAGTCCGAACAGCGTCACCGTCGTCGAAGCGGCACCGACCAGATACAGCTTGAGGGAAGCCTCGGCAGCCTGCTTGGTGGCGGCCAGGCGTCGCTCCGGGCTGGCTTCGTCGCGCACAAACGCCGTCAGCACGTACAGCGGAATGCCCATCAGCTCGAAGCTGACGATGAGGAGGATGAGATCGCGAGCGCCGGGGAGCAGCATCATGCCGGTAAGGCACATCAGAATCAGGAAGTAGTACTCACCTTGGCGACGGGGCGCGACCTTGGCGATGAAGTCTCTGCCTCCGAGGACGGCCCCGAGCGTTGCCACGATCAAGAGGCGCTTGCACAGCTGGGTGAAGGCACTGCCGAAGTAGACCGTGCCGATGGCGCCCTGACCGTCAAAGCGCGTCGACAGATACAGCGCCACGACCAGCAGAAGCGCCGTCAGCGACGCCAGGTGCTTGCGGGCTCCGTCGGGTAGATACATATCTACAAGGAGCAGCACAATTGCGCCGCCACAGATAGACAGCTCGACGGCAATGGGCTGGAGCATCTCGAGGCTCATGGCTGACCTCCGGCCACGGCGACCACCAAGCGCAGATAACTACTCGTCGCTGGATCGATAAAGTCGAGGAGCAGGCGCGGCCAGATGCCACACAAGAGCAGCGTACCGCCCAAGATCCACAGCGGTGCCCACTCGACGCGGCGGGCATCGCGCAGATCGTGAAAGTGCGGGCTCGGACCCTCGCCGAAGAAGACCGCTCGCGACACCCGCAGCACGTAGACCGCCGTCACAAACGCACCGAGGACACCGAACAGCGACCACCAGGCCTGCGGGCTCTGCCAGGCGCCGGCGAAGACCAGGAACTCGGCGACGAAGCCAGCGGTACCGGGCAGTCCCAGCGACGATAGACCAGCAAGGGTGAAGAACGCAGCGACGCCGGGCATGACGGTGGCAAAGCCGCCCATCTTGGCGACCTCGCGACTGTGGGCGCGCTCGTAGATGTGACCGACGAGAGCGAAGAACAGGCCGGTCATGATGCCGTGCGCAAACATCTGGTAAATGGCGCCGTTCCAGCCGCTCTGCGTCAGCGTCGCGGCCCCGAGCATGACCACGCCCATGTGGCTCACCGACGAGTAAGCGATGATGTACTTGAGGTCTTTTTGCGACAGAGCGGACAGGGCACCGTAGACGACGTTGACGACGGCGACGGCTCCGACGACGGGGGCCCAGAAGCGAGCTCCGTCGGGCAGCATCATCATGCCAATCCGCATGACTCCGAACGCGCCCAGCTTCATCAGCACACCGGCATGCAGCATCGAGACAGCCGTCGGGGCCGAGGCGTGACCATCGGGCGACCATGTGTGGAAGGGGAACACCCCGGCCAGGCTGCCAAAGCCGAGCCAAAACAGCACAAACGCCCACAGCTGCAGACTGCGCGGGTAGTGCGCCTTGGCCAGCACCGCCATGTCGAAGGTGCCCGCTCCCGCCGAAAAGTACAGCGCCAGCAGACCGACCAGGATGAACGCTGAGCCAACGAGCAACATCAGCGTCAGCTTCATCGCCGCGTACTCACGACCGCCGATGTCGAACCACTTCCAGACGAAGCGCAGCGGGCCAGCCTCGGTGACTTTGTGGCTGGAACCCCAGATGCCGATGAGCAGATACATCGGCAGCACCGCGATCTCGTAGAACAGGAAGAACACGAACAGGTCCTGCGACACGAACACGCCGAAGACTCCAGCGACGAGGACTAGGAGCAAAACGAAGAACTCTTTGGCGCGGTCGGCGAGGCTGGTGCTGGCGAGGACCCCGGCAAAGATGATGACGCCGGTCAGGATCAAAAGAGAGACGCCCCAGCCGTCAACAGCAAGGCGCAGCTCGATGCCGAGCGAGGGCACGAGCGGATAGACCTCGGCAAGCTGCAGTCCACCCGCCTGGCTGTTGTAGAGGAACGCGACGTACAGGCTCAGCACGAGCGAGACGAAGGCACCGATCGCTGCGGTGAAGCGAATCAGGCCAAGCTGCTTGGGCGGCAGAAACAGCAGGATGAGAGCCGCAACAAACGGCGCCGCGACGATCAGCGACAGGATGTGCTCGGTCATCGCATCACCCCGTAGAGCAGCAGCGCAAGCACTCCGCCGACGGTGGCAAGCACGTAGTCGGTGGCGATGCCAGTCTGGATGCGGCGAATCTTCTGGCCGGAGACGATGAAAGCGAGGCCGGTCAAGTTCATGACTCCATCGACGAGGTAGCGATCGATCCAGCCCACGAGCGCAGCGAAGGGCAGGGCCACCCGGTGAAAGCCACCTTCGTAGAGTCGGTCCATCGGGCCGTGCTCAATCAGGCGGCCAAGCGGGGCGAGCAGCGCGGGGTGTTCGGCGCGGTGGCGATATAGGACGTACGACAACAAAAGTCCCAGCACCCCCAGACCCGCCGCCAAGATGCCGATGTTGCCGAGGTGAAAGTGATAGGCGGTGCCGTAGAGCTGCCCAAACATCCCGCCGAAGTAGCCTGTCGCCAGCGCCGGAACCGCGAGCAGTCCGAGTGGCAACAGCAGAAATCCTCCGCTTTCGTGGGCGTGGCTCGACTTTTCCGTCGCCGGGGCAAAGAAGACCCGCAGCAGCAGCCGACCCATGTAAAACGCGGTCAGAAACGCCGAGACCAGCAGCAAGACCAGCCACAGCGAGAAGCCGTGCTCGCCAACCGCCTCGAGGATGAGGTCTTTGCTAAAGAAGCCCGCGAGTCCCGGCAGCCCCGCCAAAGACAGCGCTCCAATCACAAAGGTCAGCGTCGTCACCGGCATCTTTCGCGCCAGTCCGCCCATGTCGCGCAGATCGTTCGAGTGGACCGCATGAATCACGCTCCCCGCACCAAGGAACAGCAGCGCCTTGAAGAACGCGTGCGTCGTCAGGTGAAAAAAGCCACCGAGGAGCGAGCCAGCGCCCAGGGCCGCAATCATGTAACCGAGCTGCGAGCAGGTCGAGTAGGCGAGCACCTTTTTGATGTCGTTTTGAAACAGCGCCATCGTCGCTGCGAGCAGTGCCGTCACGCTCCCGAGCCCAAGCATAAAAGCACGCGTCGAGTGAGCCAGCTCAAACAGTGGCCAGCCGCGCACAATCAGGAACACCCCGGCTGCCACCATCGTCGCGGCATGCAGCAGCGCCGACACCGGAGTCGGACCTTCCATCGCGTCGGGCAGCCAGATGTGAAGCGGAAACTGTGCCGACTTGCCCATCACCGCGACAAACAGCAGCAGCGTCACCAGATTTGCCGCTTGCGGAGTGATCGTCGCGTCCCAGTCGAAGCTGCCGGTCTTGCTGCGCAGCACCAGCAAGCCGATGAGCAGGCCCATATCGGCAAACTTGGTGACCCAGAAGGCTTTGACGGCGGCTTTGGCAGCGCTCGGCTTGCGGTAGTAGTAGCCAATGAGCAGATAGCTGGTCACGCCGACGAGCTCCCAGCCGAGGAACAGCTGCAAAAGGTTCGGCGCCAGCACCAGGATGTTCATCGCGGTCAGAAACAGCGAGTGATAGGTGAAGTAGCGACCTTGGGCAGGCGGGCTCTCGTCGTGCATATAGCCGACGGAGAAGATCTGCACGCAGGAAGCGACAAACGTCACCACCAGCAGCATCGAGGCCGAGATGCCATCAATGCGCAGCCCAATCTCGGCAAACGGGACCCCACCTTGCAAAAGCCACGGCACGGTCAGCAGCTGCGGAGGCGTCGGGGTAAGCTGCCCTTTGACCAGCAGAATCGCCGCAACCAGCGACGACAGTGCCGCCAAAACCGACAGCACAATCGCACTCTTTCGGTTGCGCAGCGGCGTGGCCACCGCGAGCAAAAGCGCCACGGCTCCGGGGGCAAGCAGCGCAGTCAAGGCCAGTGAAACGGGGGACGCCAGCATCAGTCTTCCCTCCTAGTGGCGGAACTCGCTGGCCCGTCCGACGCGAGCGTCGCGATAGGCGCGGTGCAGCAAGATGACAATGGCGAGCCCGACCACCACCTCGGTGACCGTGAGCGCAATCGAAAACAGCGCGAAGACCTGGCCCATCGAGTCCCCCCGAAAGCGCGAAAACGCGATCAGGTTGATGTTGGTGGCATTGGCCATCAGCTCCAGCGACAGGAGCAGGCCGATGGCGTGGCGGTGGGTCAGCAGGCCATACAGGCCAATGCAGAACAGCGCCGCCGACAGAATCAGGCACAGACCGAGCGTCATCGCGACTCCTCCACCAGCCGATCCGGGCGATCGCGACGGAGCAGCACGATTGCGCCAATCATCGTTGCCAGCAGCAACAGCGACAGCGCCTCAAACGCCAGCACGTGCTCTGTCAGCAGCGACCGTCCGATGTCCTTTACCGTCGCTGGGGCCGCTTCCGAGGCGTGCAGCTCGGGCGAGGTCTGAATCGCGGTGACCAGCATCCCCAGCAAAAACAGCGACAGCACTCCGGCGAGCCACGGACGCTTGCGCTCCAGCGCCGCTTCGTGCTGATCGTGCCGGGTCAGCATCACCCCGAGGATCATCAGTGTCATCACGCCACCGACGTAGAGCAGCAGCTGAATCCCGGCCAAAAACGGCGCCCGCAGCATCACATACAGCACCGCTGTCGCACCCAGTACTACACCTAGCCACAGCACGCCGTGGATGGCGTTCTTGGCGCGGGCGACCAGGAGTGCCGCCAGCACGATGCAACCAGCGACGAGCCCAAAGCCAACTTGCTCGATCACGGGATCTCCTTTGTTGTGGTTTCGGCGGTTTGGGGCAAACCCGAGGCTGGAGCGACTTCCTTTGCGGCGACTTCCACCGGAGCCGGCGGCTTGGCGTCCGTAGCCGGTGGCAGCGCGGCGCTCTGCCCGGGTGCCGAAACAGCCGGTTCAGGAGCAGATTTGGCCGGTTCAGGAGCAGATTTGGCCGGTTCAGGAGCAGATTTGGCCGCTTTGGCCTTTCCGGCCTTCGCTTTGGGCTTTTCGGCTCCTGCTTCGGCTGACTTGTCCTCGCCCCCTTCAGCTGGCTTGGCCTCGGCTTTGCCCCGCGCCGGGTCTTGCATCTCCAGCAGCTTGCCGGCGGTGCCCCACGACAGCGCTTTGTCCTTTTGATTGGCGTAGAGCTTGTCCATCGTGAGCACCAAGTCCTCGCGACAGAAGCCCGGCACCTCCGGCTCACGACACATCACGATCGCGTCGGTGGGACAGACCTGCACGCACAGCTCGCAGAAGATGCACGCCTCCAGATCGAGCGTGAAGTCATCGGCATAGCCGCGCTTCTTGCCGGTCACTTTCGATTCCCGCTTGGGCGCTTGCTTGATCGCGATCACCTGCGACGGACAGATCCGCTCGCAGGCCAGACAGCCGATGCACGCCTCGTCCCCCGTTTCATCGATCAGGAGCGCGAAGCTGACGCGATGACGCTCCGGTCTTGGCCGAATCACCGTCGGATACTCGACCGTGACCGGAGGCCGTAGAAAGTTACGCAGCGTCGTTCCCATCGCACGAATCGAGTCGATGAAGTGGCCCATCAGTGACCTCCTCCCACCTTCACAAACAGCGCGGCGGCCATCACCAAGAGGAGACTCGCTGGCACCAGCCACTTCCAGCACAGCGTCATCAGCTGATCCGATCGGAAGCGCAGCAGCGACCACCTGACCCAATAAATAGAGGCAAACAAAAGGAGTGTCTTTAGCACCATCCAGTGCAGCCCCGGATAAAACGGCCCGTCCCAGCCACCAAGGAACAGCACCGACGCCACTGCCGAGGCAATCACGGTGTGGATGTACTCGGCCATGTAAAACAGACCGAACTTCATGCCGGTGTACTCGGTGGTAATGCCGGCGATGAGCTCGCTCTCTGCTTCAGGAATGTCGAAGGGAATCCGATTTGCTTCCGCCAGCGACGACAGGAAGAACAGCACAAACGCCGGCAGCCCGGGAATCGTCGGCCACAGCGCAAACCAGTGATGCTCCGCTTGGTAGCGCACGATGTCAGACAGGCTCATCGATCCGGCCAAGATCACCGGCACCAGCGCCGACAGCACCATCGGCACCGAGTACGAGACACTCTGCGCGACGGCTCGCATCGCTCCGATCAGCGCAAACTTGTTGTTGCTTGACCAGCCGCCCATCCACACCGGAATCAGGACGAGCGCATTGACCGCCAGCACATAGAGCACGCCGATATCGAGATCTGCCGCCACCACCGTCGGGGAAAACGGCACCACAGCCGCCGTCGCGACCGCAAACGCACCGCACAGAATCGGCGCCAGCTCGAACAGAACCCGATCCGCAGAGGCCGGCGTCAGCTGTTCCTTTTGCAGCATCTTCACCACATCGGCCAGCGGCTGAAGGATTCCTGCCGGACCCACCATCGTCGGGCCTTTGCGACTCTGGATGCGCGCGGCAAACTTCCGCTCAAACCACAGCCCCAGCGCCGTCACCGTCAGTACCACCGTAATGATCGGCAGTCCGTACAGCAGTCCGTGAAGCAGTCCGCTCATCGGTCCACCTCTCCCATGATGGGGTCCAGGGAGCCGAGGATGACGACGGCATCGGCGACCATGTGACCAGGAAGCAGGTAGGGCAGTGCCGACAGCGCATGAAAGCTCGGTGGCCGAATCTTGAGCCGGTATGGACTCACGTTGCCTTCCCCTCCTCCGGCGATGACATAGGTTCCAAGCTCACCGCGCGAAGACTCCATTGCGGAGTAGACCTGACCGGACGGAATCTTGACCTGACCGACGAGCTTGATCGGCTTATAACCACAGATCGGACCTTCCGGAACTGCATCCACCAGCGCGCGGACAATGCGAAGGCTCTCACGCAGCTCGGCCAGGCGGACCACCGATCGCGCCCAGCAGTCACCGCCTTCCGCCGACGCGACCTTCACCTCGATCTCATCGTAGGCGTGATAGGGAGCATCACGACGTAGGTCATGATCGACTCCACTCGCGCGCAGAATCGGTCCGGTGATGCCCAGCTCCAGAGCCAGCTCACCGTCGAGAACACCGATTCCTTTGGTTCGCTCGAAAAAGATGCCATTGGAAAGCGTAATACTCTCGTATTCAGGAATCCGCGACTCGATCACCGCCAGCGCCGACTTGACGCTCTGGGCCCAGCCCGGCGTGATGTCGTGACGATTGCCCCCGATGGTGTGGGTGTTGTAGTGGAAGCGCGCGCCCGTGACTTCCTCAAACAGATCCAAGATCAGCTCGCGCTCGCGGAAGCAGTGCAAAAACACCGACGCACCGCCGCCAATCGCGCCACCCAGATCGAGCGCAAACGTCCCCAGCCACAGCAGGTGCGACGCCATCCGCTGCAGCTCCGCAAAGATCGTTCGCAGATAGCGGGCGCGACGCGGAACCTCAATCCCGAGCAGCTTCTCGAACGCCATGTTGATCGCCTGCTCGTTGTGCATCGGCGAGACATAGTCGTTTTTGTCCACAATCGGCGTGATCTGAACGTAGGTCAGTCGCTCGCACAGCTTCTCGACCCCGCGATGCAGATAGCCGAGATCGGGCACCGCTTTTACGATCTTTTCGCCATCCAGATGAAGCTGCATCCGGAACACGCCGTGCGTCGACGGGTGCTGCGGTCCGAAGTTCAAGACCATCAGGTCCGCTTCCGGCTCGTAGAGATCGAGTCGAAAGTGCGGATTTTGCCGCTTCGCTTTGACCACACTCATCGACTTATCTCCACGGTGCACATGGCGCATCAGAGGCGTGATCGCGACGCAGTGGGAATCCCGCATAGTCATGCGGAAGCAGAATCCGCCGCAGATCCGGGTGCCCCGCAAACCGCACCCCAATCAGGTCGAACTGCTCGCGCTCCTGCCAGTCGGCACCGGCAAAGACTCCGTACAGAGAGTCGATTCCGTCCGGAACCTCGAAGCGCACCCGCCACATCACCAATTGCGAGCCTCGCCCCACTGTGCGCAGTGCGTACGCCACTTCATAGTACTCGGGCGTCAATATTAGGCCTGCCTTATCCCTC
The DNA here is from genome assembly GCA_016794465.1 of Myxococcales bacterium. Taxonomy (GTDB): domain Bacteria; phylum Myxococcota_A; class Polyangia; order Palsa-1104; family JAEUJZ01; genus JAEUKA01. Next base: position 199,830 of record JAEUKA010000001.1, read on the forward strand.
TTATCCGGATAATGCGTGGCAACGACGGTCACAAGCTGCCGGAAGCCGCGCTTTTTCAACTGCTCGGCCAGGTCGCGATGGCGTGCCACTGGAACCAGCGGCGGCGCATCTCTCGGGATCTCGGTAACACCGTGCGCAGTCAGCAGCGCTTGCAGATCGCCATCGATGGGCACTGGCTCGGCGGAGCGCGGCGGCATCCGCTCGGGCGTCGGCGCTTCTTCCAGCGGCTCTGATCCGGCCACCTTCATCGCGCTATCGAGCTGCGCTTTGTCCACACTCGGATCGCGCGCCGGATCATTGATGCGTCGCAGCGCCGGCATGATCATCTTCGCCGTCTCCGGTCGCGACTCCTTGGGCGCCCACTTGCCTTCACGTTGCAGTCGCACTTTTTCCTGAAGTCGCAGCATGCCCGCCATCAGCGCTTCCGGATTCGGAGGACAGCCCGGCACATAGACATCCACCGGCAGGAACGTATCGATGCCCGGCACCGTCGGATACAGGTCGCGATAAAAGTCCCCCGAGATCGCACAGGAGCCCATCGCCAGACACCACTTCGGCTCTGGCATCAAGTCCCACAGCTTCTTGACGCGCGGCGCCATCTTCACCGTGATCGTTCCTGCCACCACCATCACATCCGCTTGCCGAGGCGTCCCCCGCACGATGCTGCCCATGCGATCGATGTCGACGCGACTGGCAGCGGTGGCCATGAACTCGATGCCGCAGCAGCTGGTCGCCATGGGAAAGATCCACAGCGAGTTGGTCAGTCCCCACGTCAGCAGCTGATCGACCCGACCCGTCGCCAGCGACAGTCCTGGCACCGTCAGCATGAAGTCGTACAGCGGATGGGTGAACGACCGATTGTCTTCTATTGCCATCGCAGCGCTCCCTTTTTGACCGCGTAGCCCCAGCCGACCAGGAGGATGAGGACAAAGACCGTCATCTCGACCACTCCTAGCTCGCGCACCGAGGCGCCCCAGGGCAGCATGAACGCCGCTTCGACATCGAACAGTACGAAGAACAGCGCCAGTACGTAGTAGCGCGGATGAAACTGAATCCACGTCGGACCCGCTTGGTCTTCGCCGCACTCGTACGTCTGTAACTTGAGCGGAGAGTCCTTGCGCGCCCGGACTTGGACAAGCCACGCGACCCCCACCATGCTCAGGGGGACGATCAGAGAGAGTGCGAGGAACACGAACAGAGCGAGCCAGGCATCGGACATCGGTCGGCACCTCACTGGCCGCAGAGGAGTGTTTTGCTACCGAAGGGAGGCATTCCCACCCTCGCAAAGTCTCTGATCTGACCGGCTGGGCGATGACCTTACGAATCTTCGTGGGGCCTGTCAAGCCAGCCTGCGGCCACCAGCCTTGGTAGAAGCTGTCAGGTCGGGGCGACCGCAAGGAGGGGGAAATGAGATCTCAGCGGGGTGTAATTTGCGCTTACGGGGTGGTCGGGCGGATGAGCACGTAGACGTTGTTGTCGCCGCGCTGGATCAGCAGGACATGTCCACCGGGGCGCGCGACGCTCAGCAGCTTGGTCGCTTCGTCGACGCTCTTGACGGGGTGGCGATCGATCTCGGCGATGATGTCGCCCCGCTGCAGGCCCGCTTCCGAGGCTGGGCTACCCGGCTTGATGCTGCCAATCACCACGCCTTGGGCGTTCTTGGTCCCCAGTCGCTCGGCCAGCTGCGGAGTCAGTGCCTGCAGACCCAGCCCGAGCTTGGCACGGGTCGACGAAGCGTCGTCGCTCACGGCTGCGGTCGGGGGGGCATCATCCGAAGGCAGCTCGCCGGCCTTGGCTCCTAGCGTCACCAGCTTGCCATCGCGCCACAGCTCTAGTGCGACCGAGTCGCCGACGCGGTGAGTCAGCACTTGGCGCTGCACATCGCGACTGTTGGCGATCGGCTTGCCATCGACCTTGGTGATGATGTCGCCCCGACGAACGCCGGCTTTTTCGGCAGGACCACCTGCGGTAAGCCCTTGAACGAGCGCGCCTTTTTCGGGTCCGCCCATCGCCTTGGCGAGATCGGGCTCATATGGCTGCATCGAGATCCCGAGGAAGGGACGGTGAACCTTGCCGCTCGTGAGCAGCTCACTGACGATCGGCTTGGCCATGTCCGACGGAACCGCGAAGCCGATGCCGATGTTGCCGCCCGGCCCGAGGATGGCGGTGTTGATGCCGATGACTTCTCCCGAGAGATTGACGAGAGGCCCGCCCGAGTTCCCAGGGTTTATCGACGCATCGGTCTGCAGGAAGTCTTGGTAGTTGCTGCGGTTTTCACCGATGCCGGAGCGGCCTTTGGCGCTGATTACACCGACGGTGACGGTGTGATCGAGGCCGAACGGATTGCCGATCGCCATGACCCATTCACCGACGAGGAGCTTTTCGGAATCACCGAGCCGAGCGGCCTTGAGCGTGTAGTCCTTGGGCTCGACGCGAATGACTGCGAGGTCAGACTTGGAGTCAGTGCCGACGATCTTGGCCGGTAGCTCTTTGCCGTCGATGAACTGGACCTTGATGTCGTCTGCCTCGCCGACGACGTGGTTGTTGGTCAGGATGTAGCCTTTGGCGTCGATGACCACTCCCGATCCGGCGCCGCGCTGAACCGGTCCTTGGCGCTCGTCGCTACCATCGCTGCCATCGTCGTCTTCGCCATCAGGCATGCCAAACGGACTGCCGAACGGGCCGAAGTGGAACGGAAGGTCGCGACCGAACGGATTGCCCCGTCGCATGACCTTGATCTTTTGCTTTTTGGCGACGCGGATTGCGACCACGCTTGGGGAGACTTGCTCGGCGACCTGCGAGAAGGTCCGGGACAGGCCACGTGCATCGGCGATCTGGTTGGCCGTCGGTGGAGGCAGGGTCGGTTGGGCGGCCTGCGGGATGGCCGGAGCCACGGCGGCAGGCAGCGGGCTGGTACCGGGTGCAGCGGCCGAAGCTTGCTGGTCCCAGCTGACCTTGACCTTGGTGCAGGCGACGGTGATGAGGGCCCCGGTGGTAAATAGGGCCAGGCTGCGGAACAAGCGGAAGGAAGTGTGCTTGCCAGTCATATCGCTACTGTCCTCCAAACGTGGGAAGCGCCACGCCAGCGGAGCGTGGGAGTTATCGCTCGTGAAATTAGTTACTGCTCAGAGAACATTCAAGGGGGCTTGGTTATTCCCAATGTGAGCGGATGGTGCGAAAAGAACTCGCGACCGGTCGGGCCATCAGGCTTTGCGGAAGCTTACCGGGGGCCAGCCGTCTCCAAGTGCGGCTTGGATGTCCTCGGGGCGTAGTCTTTGACCGTCGCTGTAGAGCATGACGGCACGCTCCAAGACCGCTTCCAGCTCGCGGAAGTTGCCGGGCCAGTCGTGTTGCTTGAGCAGCTGCAGGACGCCATCTTCGACGCAGAACGCGTTGTCGCTGGGCGGGTTGGCGATCGCATCGGGCTCGACCATCTCGGCGGGACGATCGTCGCTGTAGCTGCGAAGGATGCGGTTGCAGATCCACAGCGTCGACTGGGCGATGTCCTGCGGTCGCTCGCGCAGCGGCGGGACATGAAGGACGATGCGCATCAGCCGATACGCCAGGTCGTGACGGAACTGCCCGGCGCGCACTGCCTGCGGAAGGTTGCCATCGGTCATCGCAATCAGCGCCACTCCACTATCGGACCCGAGTCGATGACTCTGCAGGTGTTCGTGCACGTTGCGCTGGACATCGAGCGGCATCACCAGCAGCTCGTCGAGGAGCAGCGAGCCCCCGATCGCCTTCGAGAGCAGTCCGTCCTCGAAGCGACTACACACTTCACCGTCGCCGGTTTTGTACGTATCGGGCCCAAACAGCTGCTTGAGCATCTCCTCGGACGTGCAGCCAGCCAGGTGGGCACGAACCTGCGGTGCTCCATTCGGGTGCATCAGTCGGTGGAGCAGCCGGGCCAGACCCTCTTTGCCCGTCCCTGGCTCGCCATACATGACGACGTGGGCGCGGAACGGTCGGTCTTGCAGTCGCTCAATCACCCGCAGGATGCGCGCCATGTCGGGGTGGGCGTCGGACATGCGTCCAAACGCCGCAATCCAGGCGCTCAGCTGAAGCTCACTTGACCCGAACGGCCCCGAGGTTTCTCGCCCCGGCATTCCGAGTGGCGGCGTGTGACCTGCACCTTTCCTCATAACGAAACACGATATCAGACTTGGGCTCTTGGCAAAAAGCGAGCTCTTGACGCTACGGTGGCTGCGGCCCGAGACTCGATGGCGGTGAGGGCGCGCCTCGTGTTGAGAAGTCGACTGCATGACGTGTTACAGCGGCTGCGGTCGCTTGTGGTCTGTGGGCTGCCTACCTTGGTGGCAGTTGTGGGTGTGGGTATGTGCAGGGCGAGCGGCGCGGAAACGTCACCGACGGGACCGGTCCCGATCACGAGTCCGATGCCAGCTTTGACTGGGGAGCCGCTGCGCTACAGCGAAGAGTGGATTCACAAGTCACTCAGCGAGCTGCATGCGCGCTTTCCGAAACAGACCCGACTGGTGTCGATTGGGCGCTCGCATGAGGGGCGGCCACTGTGGGCGCTGGCGATCGGTCGCAATGTCCGGCCTCGCGATCCGCGACCGGCGATCTTGGTCAATGGTGCGCATCACGGCGTCGAGACGTTCTCGATCGACCTGGCACTGGATGTCGCCGAGGTGCTGCTGCTTCGCTCGGGCGATGAAAAAACTGCTGGACTGCGGCCCGATCCGGCCCTCGATCGCAAGGTGCGGCGCTGGCTCAAAGAGCTGGTCGTGTGGTGCATTCCCGTCGTCAATCCCGATGGCGTCTGGGCCTCGATGCACGGCTTTGCGCGCACTGGACGCAAGAACGGTCGTGACAACAACAGCAACGGCAAGCCCGATCGCGGCGACGGCGTCGATCTCAATCGCAACTATCCCTTTCGCTGGGGATTTCTGGGCGACAAGGGCAGCTCACCCCTTCCCGAGAATGCGTACTACCGAGGCCCAGCCGCCGGCTCAGAGCCCGAGACACAGGCGCTGATGCGACTCGCCGACAGTGAACACTTCGCGGCCTCGCTGTCGTTTCACACCGGCAATGTGACGGTGCTGGCGCCGTACACCATCGACAACGTCGCCAGTCCAACCCCCAATGAGGCGTGGCTGGTGGCTGAGGAGCTGGTCGCGGGGCTGCCTCGGCATCCACAAGGCAAGGACATCACGGTTCGGCGCAACATCTATCCGGTTGACGGGACGGATCAGGACTACTTTCGGGGCCAGTTCGGGACGCTGGCGCTGCTCGTCGAGGGGGCGCGTCGGGACCCGGTCCAGGCCGAGGCTCGTCACCAAGTGGTGCTGGCGATGCGGCCGGTGTGGACGCGGCTGCTCGAGCGCTATCTGGATGGACCGTCGGTGTTTGGGGTGGTGCGGGATGCCAAAGGTCGCCCCGTCGTCGCCGAGGTCAGCATTGTCGAGCAGCAGCTACAAGAACAAGAGCACTGGCTGACTCGCTGTCGCGACGGTCACTACGATCGATTTTTGCCGGGGCCCGGGGAATATACGGTGCGCGTCACAGTGCCCGGGCAGAGTCCGCAAGAGCGCAAAGTAGCCGTCGGGAAAGAGCGTCTGCGGCTCGATTTTACCGTCGAGGGGCCGGTTTCTTCGGGGCGCTGCCCGCCGGAGCCGCCAAGATAGGCTCCGGCGACGGTGGGGCTCCCGCGCCGGGCTTGACCGCAAGATGCGCCAGCTCGGGATGAAGCACGGCGGCGAAGGCTCCGACGATTCGTCCCCACAGCCGCTCGGTCACGATCGGGTCGGGCACCATGTGCGTCAGTCCGGGCAGCGGAACCAGCTCGTGTGGCTTACCGGCTCGAAACAGCGCTTGCGACAGCTTGAGGCTATGAAAAAACAGCACGTTGTCGTCGGCTGTCCCGTGAATCAGCACCAGCGGTCGCTTCAGCTGCGGCGCATAGGTCAGCAGCGACGAGCGATCGTAGCCTTCGACGTTTTCTTGGGGTGTGCTGATGTAGCGCTCGGTGTAGCAGGTGTCGTAGTCCCGCCAGTCGACCACCGGGGCCCCAGCGACGCCAACATGAAAGACATCGGGACGGCGCAGCACCGCGAGCGCGGCCATGTAGCCACCGAAGGACCAGCCGAACACACCGACGCGGGACAGATCCATCTCGGGGAAGCGCTCGCCGGCGGCTTGTAAGGCTGCCACTTGGTCGTCGAGGGGAATCTCGGCGAAGTTCCCGGCGATGGCGTGTTCCCACGGCGTGCCTCGTCCCGGCGTGCCTCGTCCGTCGGTCATAAACACAATGAAGCCGTGGTCGGCGAGCCACTGGTCAAGCATGTACATCCCGGCAATCGCCAGGACCTGATTGTGGTGCGGACCGCCGTAGACGTGGACGAGCACCGGGTATTTTTTGCCGGGCTGAAAGTTGCGCGGACGGACGAGCAGCGAGCGATAGGCCTGCGGACCCACCTGGGCGATCTCGAGGTTGGGAACAAACGGCGGCGGGGTGGCGATCGACGGCAGCTCTCCGACCACCTGATCGACGGTGGCCGCTTGGCTCGAATCGGGGATGCGCATCACCACTGTCTTGCCAAGCTGCGTCGTCGAGAACGAGCTGAGGATGTAGACGCCGGGATGTTGGCCGAAGCTGGCGACGTGATAGCCGCCGCTGGTCGTGAGCTTGAGCGGACTGCCCGAAGCCAGAGAGACGCGATAGATGTCCTGGCAGGTCGGCTCGACGCTGGCGGCGTAGCTGATGAAGCCTGCCTGATCGTCGACGTGGAGGAGCTTGCGGAAGCCTTGGCTCTTGTCGACGACGATTCGCCGCAGTCCGCCGGTGTAGTCGCGCAGCTCCAGCTCGCGCATGCCTTGTCGTTCAGTGCTCCACAGAAAGCCCGAGCCGTCGCGGAGCGGTCGCGGGACATCCTGATCGATGTTGATCCAAGCGTCGCTGTGCTCGCTGAGCAGCTTCTGCGTCTGGCCGGTCTTGGGGTCGACGGCGAGCAGCTCCAGATCGCGCTGGCTGCGGGTGAGCAGCGTCAGCATCAGCGGCCCTCCTTCACGCCACACCACCGTCGCCAAATACGTCAAGCGATCGCGGGCCCAGCTGACCCACAGCGGATTGCCGCCCGTTACTGCGATGATTCCGAGCCGCACCTCTGCGTTGTCGGTGCCGGCGCGCGGATAGCGCAGGGGCTGCGGCGGCTGCTCGGGGCGGAGCACATCTCCGACGTAGAGCGTCTCGACGGGCTGGTTGTTGACCTCGGTGAAAGCAATGTGCTGGCTGTCTGGCGACCAAAAGAAGCCCGAGAAGCGGTGCAGCTCTTCCTGGGCAATAAACTCGGCGCTGCCGTAGCTCACGACCGGGCTGGTGCTGTTCATGAGCCGTTTCTCGCGGCGCGTCGCCAGATCCATCACATACAGGTCGCGTCCTCGGACATAGGCCACCGACTTGCCGTTTGGCGACAGGTGTGGGTCAACAATCGGCTCGCTGCTGCGATCGATGGGCTCGGTCACCGGAGCCAGCTCGCTACTATCGCCGCTGCGCAGCTGATAGGTGTAGAGCTTCCCCGACAGCGGAATCAGCAGAAAGCTGCCGTCTTTCGACAGCTCGAACGAGGTGAAGCCACGCATCGACTGCCGCATTCGCTCGCGACGGGCTTTTTCTTCGACGGAGAGTCGCTCCTCGGCGCCTTGCAGCAGCTGCGCCGGGGTTAGCAGCTCACGGCTCTGTCCGGTCGCAACATCGAGAGCAAACAGTCGTAGCTCGGACGAAGCAGCGGTGGCACGCAGAAACAGCACCTGCTTGCCATCCGGCGTCGGCGTCGGACGCATCGGCTTGCCGAGCGAAAAGCCACGTGTCTTGGCATGTAAGCCGATGTAACCAGGCAGGGGACCGACCGTCTCAGACGGTCCTGGTGAAGCAGTCGCAGCAGTGGACAAGGACAGGTAGAGGAGGAGTGAGGCCCTACGCATAGCTCCGGAAGCTATCACAACGGCCTAGGACGCGCCCCGCGCTTGTGGAGCGTCTCGACGAGTGACTCGGGCCGGCGGATTCGATTGTGAACCTGCTCGGCGGTGACGTTGTAGGCAGTCTGAAAGTCCAGACCGTCGGCGTAGAGCTGATCCCAGCTGCTCTCGTCGCTAACGTACTGGGCCGCTCGCTTGCCTCTGTGGACGAGCTTGCCGAGGCTGGCGGCGCGATTTGACAGGGAACGCCACAGCTCGGGGCCCAAGCCGCTTTCCAGCAGCGCGAGATCTTCACCGAGGGCTCCGAAGATGTCGTCGAAGCGCTGACGGAAGCTTTCTGCTGCTTCTCCGTCGAGCTTGGCGATGTGACCCAAGGTAAGGCGGAGTAGCAGGATGTCATCCAGGAATCGCTCGGGGCCTGTGCCTTCCTGATGACAGAAGGCTTGCAGCAGCACGCCAGCCGCTTGCTCACGAATGGGCTTCGGCAGCTCGTCGTTGGTGAGGATCTCTTGCAAGACCTTGAGATCGAACGGCAGCGACAGCAGATACTCGCGAACCCTGGACAGCAGCAGCTGCCCATTCTCGGTGGGGCGCATGATATCTCATAGCCGATCCCTCGGCTTACTTTCAAGCTCGCTGACGGTGCGGGTGCAGGTTTACGACGGGCTAGACGACGGGCCGAGTTTTTCTTAGCCTAGAGGAAGTTACTTGGGGGCGCTGTGGAAGCCATTGTACTTCGTCGGGAACTGGCCTGTGGAACGGCACCGGGGGCGCTCTTTGCGGTGCTGGCCGACAGCGACAAGCTGTATCGGACGCTCGGGCAGGTGATGGTTTCGCGCGAACCCTTGGCCGGCGAAGGCTCTGCGCGGTTTTTGCTTCGAGCGCGGACCGGGGCGTCTGCGATTCCGTTTACGGAGCTGCCGCCGCAGTGGAATCAGCCGTCGCTGCTGGTGACCAAGCGAGTGCTTCATCAAGGCGTCTTGGCGAGCATTGCGACGCGGTTCACGCTCAGTCCGCAGCTGCAAGGTACGCAGCTTGTCGTCGAGGTCCAGCTGGAGCCGAGGCTGCCGCAGCTGTCGTGGCTGGTGAAGCTCTACGGGCAAGGCTCGCTGTGGCACTTGTGTCGGACGCTGGCGCGGATTGACGCCGGAATCCCGAGAGGAGAAAAGACCCAGCTGCGACCAGCCCAGCTTGAGCCCGAGCCTTTGTCGAGAGTGCAGCGGACGATCAAGACCTCGCTGTCGCCGGAAGATCAGCCGGTTTTCGACGAGCTGGTGGCGCTGCTGCGGCGTACCGATGATCTCGAGGTCGACGCGCTGCGGTTGTCGTCGGTGTGTGAGTCGCTGGGGCAGAGCGAACCGACGGTGCTACGGCTGTTGTTGGAGGCGTCGTCCCACGGACTGCTGCAACCGAGCTTTGATGTACTGTGTCCAAGCTGTCGGGTGCCGGCGGTTCAGTATGACCACCTCGGCGAGCTGTCCGACGAGGTGTTTTGTGCGCTGTGTGAGCTGCGGGTGCCGGTCGAGTTTGCCGGCAACGTCGAGGTGACTTTTCGTCCGGCGGCGTCACTGCGACGACTGACGCGACCGCTCTACACCAGTGTCAATCCGAGCACGGCGCCGCATGTCCTGACGCAGCTGGTCTTGCCGGCGAGCAGCACGGTGACCTTTGCAGTGCCGAGTGAGCCGGGCGAGTTTCGGCTCTGGGCGCGAGGCGGAGCGTCGGGAGTGCTGAAGGTGAGCACGCTTGGTCCGCAGCAGGCCAGCATCGAGGTCGGTGACTCGATTGTGCCCGCTACCGTCGAGGTCGTGATGGGCGGAACGCTGGAGATTGCCCACAAGACCAACCAGGCGCGGCACTTCAAGCTCGAGCGCACCGACTGGGTTCATCAGAAGCTGCTCGCGCATCGGCTGACGCTGCATCCGCTGTTTCGGAGGCTGTTCCCGAGCGAGATGCCAAAGCCGTCGGTGCAGCTGTCGGTTCCGTCGGTGGCGCTGTGGATGAGCGAGTTTCCGTCCATCGGTGAGCTGTGTGCGGCGCTGGGTGATACCGGGGCGTTCCGTCAGCTTCTCGATCTGGAGCAGGCCGTTCAAAAGGCCGTCGAGCAAGAGGGCGGCGCGGTGATTCGCAGCGAAGGCACGGGGCTGCTTGCGGCGTTCGAGGAGGTTGCGGTCGCCCTGCGAGCAGCGGTGGCGGCCCAGCGAGCGGTGATGGCGCTGCGGACCGACAATCCGTTTGCGCACCTGCTCGGGATGCGGCTGGGTCTTTTGACGGGTCCGGCGACGCTGGTCTGTGCGGATCGGCGGCTCGACTACTTTGGCCAGACTCTCGCGGTGTGCGAGCGGCTGCGCAGCGAGGCTCACTCGGGGGACATCCTGATGCCGGCGAGCTTGATCGACCAGCTGACCAGCCTCACCGGGGTCAAAGCGGGACCGATTTTCAACGTCGCTGGAAAAGGGCTGCCGACAGCGGTGGCCGTGACACGAGTCACCGTCGAGCCGAGCGCTTAGACGCCTTTGCCGATGGTCAGGACCACCCGGCCACGCGGACGACCGTGCTCGACATGCTGATGCGCCGCCGCCGCTTCCGCCAGCGGATAGATCCGATCAATCACCGGTCGAAGCTTGCCGGTATCAGCCAGCTCGGCGAGCAGCTCCAGATCGGCACGGCGCGGCTGAGCCAGTGGCGGTGGGACGGCTTGCGGGCCTCCGAAAAAGCGACTGGTCAGGCTATCCCACAGCGCTCTTCCCGACGGGACGATCGGAATGAACCGACCCTGAGGCCGCAGCATCTTGCGACAGCCCTCCAGCGACAGCTGACCTGAGGTATCCAGAACGACATCAAAGGTGCCAGTCAGCGTCGCCAGGTCCTCTTTCTCAAAGTCAAGCACCTGATCCGCACCGAGCGACCGCGTAAGCTCTGCGCTGTCCCCCGAGCAGACGCCGGTCACCACTGCACCGAGCGCTTTGCCAAGCTGGACCGCGAGACTACCGATTCCTCCAGCGGCGCCATTGACGAGCAGCGCTTGACCACTCTGCAGCCGTCCGCGATCGCGAATGGCCTGTAGCGCCACCGTCCCCGAGAGCGGGAGCGCCGCCGCCTCCGCAAAGCTCAGTCGGTTCGGTTTGCGCGTCACCGCCTCGAAGGGAAGGCAGACAAACTCGGCGTAGGTTCCCGGGCTCTGCAGCGCGCGCAGGCCGATCACCGGAGTGCCCACCGTCAGCTTGGTCTTGCCCTCTCCGACCTCGGCGATGATTCCTGCGACATCGTGACCGAGAATCTGCGGTCGGCCACCAGGCAATAGGCGACTGACCCGCCCCGCGCGCTCCTGACAGTCGAGCGGACTGACCGTCGTGGCCATCATCTCGACCAGCACCATACCGCGACCAGGCACCGGCCGCGCCACCTTCGAGAGCCGTAGCACTTCCGGAGGACCGACGGTGGGCAGTATGACCGCCTGCATCATCATCGGCGTGACCTCGCGGTGCTTCCCAAGTGGTGGTTCCTCATGGGCGTTCTACCGAGGCGAGTCGTCTTTGCGCAGGGCCCACAGCACCTTGCGATAGACCTCTTCGCTCATGACCAGCGACGAGTGTCCGAGCGGCACAGTCACTCCGTGGGCGCCTTCCAGCTGCGTCGCCGACGGTGGGCACAGCCAGTCCCGCTCGGCGGCAATGGTGAAAAACTCGACCTCGTTCGGCAGCGGTCCTTCGTGCAGCTCTTCGAGAAAGTCACTTCCCGGTAACAGCTGCCACGACGACGCGGACAACAGACCCATCGTCGCCACTCCGAGCGCCGCCACCCACGTACCGCGCGCCGGGGTTCCCAGCATCACGATCCGTCGCACTTGCTCTTTGCCGCCGAGGCGCTTGATGTAATACAGACCAATCAGTCCGCCCATCGAGTGTCCGACGATGTCGATGCGACGGATGCCGGTCTGCTCGCAGATCATCTGAACTTTGCGGTGGATCAGCAGCGCCGAGGTCCGAATGTCACGAACATTCAGCATCCCGAGGTTGAATGAAAAGACATGAAAGCCGTCGCGGAGCAGGCGCTGCTCCAGCACAAACATCGATCCTCGGGTGCCAAGAAAGCCGTGAATCAGCAGCACCGGCGGATGATTCGGCGACAGCTGCTCGGGGATGCGGCTCTGCGTCATCTCGTTGCCGCGCACCAGATGTCGCAGATACGAAAACGCGTGCTGACCGCCGATGAGATCCTGCTTCAGCGGCTCGCCATCGAGTCGGCGAACCTTGCGGTGATCCGTGACCATCCGCCGGACTCGCGACAGCAGTCCTTTTCCCTCAGCCTTTCGATTTGAGTCGTCCATCACTTATGTTCCGAGCCTCAGGTCAAGGACAGCGCACGAATAAGTATCGCCTACTGCGCGGGCTCTCGCAGGAGCGGCTCGCAACGTTGCGAACTTACAGCAGCTTGCCGCCGTGGGCGCGGTTGTCGGCGAGAATCGTTGGGCGCTGACCACGAGCGGGTTATAACACCGCGCGACGGCTCCATGCCAAACCGTGCTCCAGCATCGATCGACAGGGCCAGCCGAGTGGGCTAGCTCGCGGCTTGCGGGTGATGGCTGTGAGCGCTAGGTTATTAATTGGACCGACCAATAAACCAGTGGGGTTCCTATGAGCGCGCTCACGCAGACCTCGAACGGCAAAACAGATGACTTGGTGGCGCTGCGGGTCGGGCTGCCAGCTGTGGCGGCTTCGTTCCTGGCGGACAATGAACGACAGACGGCGCTGGCCATCTCGCGGGCCATCATGCCCAAGTGTGCGGGACTCCCGGAAGCAGGGGTGGACACGGTGCTTCGGGCCGAGCGGTGGCTTGGGGATGTTCCTGTCGCCGGTGCAGGCTATCGGGGGATCTTGCGGGCTTTTGATCTGTATGCGCGGGCGACAGTAGGTAAGCACTTGGTCGATCTGGGGGCGGATCAGATCCTGAAGCTGTGTCAGCGCTTTGCCGACGGAGACATCGGGCGTCGCTACTTTCTTTACACCCTGACGGCGCCGCTCAAAGGGGCGTACTTCGACGATCCGGCGATCTATCAGCAGTTTGGGATGCCCTATCGTGGAGCGCCCGTTGGTGAGCGCCCGGCCAGCAAAGTGCCGACGGAGCTGCCTCGCTGGGCGCACGAGCGAACCGAGCAAGCCTGGGATCTTTCTAGCGGAGAAGTCATCGAGTGTGACGCCGTGGTGATTGGCTCGGGAGCCGGTGGTGCGGTCGCTGCCTACGAGCTTGCGAATGCCGGTCGAGCGGTCGTGCTGCTAGAAGAAGGCCAGTACTTTGGGCGAGCGGACTTTGCTTCCGGGGCCTTTCACCTGCAGAAGCTGCTCTATCGCGAGCTGGGGGTGACGATGGCCGTCGGCAACACCCTGATTCCGATTCCCGTCGGTCGCAGCGTCGGCGGCAGCACCACTGTCAACTCGGGAACTTGTTACCGCATGCCGGGCCGCGTCTTCGCCGAATGGCACCACAGCCACGGACTTACGGAGCTCAGCGTCGAGAGCATGGACCCCTTCTACTCGACGGTGGAAGAGGTACTGCGGGTGACGCCGGTGGCGAAGTCGCTGCTCCTGGGCAACCAGCCGATTGCCGACGGCTGCGACAAGCTCGGTATCACTCGGCATGGCCCGCTGTCGCGCAATGCGCCTGACTGTGACGGCCAAGGGCTGTGCTGTTTTGGCTGTCCGACGGATGCCAAGCGCTCGACCAACGTGTCGTATGTGCCGATGGCGCTCAAGGCCGGCGCGCAGCTTATCGTCGGGGCGCATGCCGAAAGAGTCCTGATCGAAGGTGGTCGTGCCGTCGGTGTCGAGGTCACTGCGACTCGTCCCGCCGTCGCCGGTCAGAAGCCACCGCGCTTTGTCATTCGCGCCAAAGCAGTCGTCGTCGCGGGTGGATCGCTGCTGACTCCGGTGCTGCTGCAAGCTGATCCAGCGACGAGGCGGGCGCTCGGGCGCTCGGGCGCTCTTGGCAACCACCTGACCATCCATCCGGCGATTGGGCTGCGCGCGGTGATGCCGCACAAGCTGCGTAGCTTTGCCGGGGTGCCGCAGGGCTATGCCGTCGAAGAGTTCCACGATGAAGGGATGCTGATGGAGAGCGCGTTTCTGCCGCCCGAGCTGACCGGTGCCGCCATCACTCTCGTCGGCCAGCCATTTATGGAGATCATGGCCGCCTACGATCGGCAGAGCTGCTTCGGCTTTCTCGTCGAGGACAAGGGCAACGGCAGCGTCAGACCGGGACCCGGTGGCCGACCGCTGATCCACTACAACCTGGCGGATCGCGATGTCGCGCGACTGACGCGGGGGGCTTCGCTGGTGGCGCGGATGTTCTTGGCGGCGGGGGCCGAGCGCGTCCTGACCGGGGTCGCGGCGCTGCCGATGCTGACCCGTCACGACGAGATCGACCGGCTGTCGGGGATGCGGCTGAAGGCGCGTGACTTCGAGCTGACTGCCTATCATCCGCTCGGGACGGCGCGGATGGGCCACGATCCTCGTACCAGCGTCGTCGATACCGACCTCCAAGCGCACGATCTGCCGGGCCTGCACATCTGCGATGGCAGCGTCATTCCGACCTCGCCGGCGGTCAATCCGCAGATGACGATCATGGCCCTGGCGATGCGGGCGGCGCGGCGACTGGCGGACCGACTGTAGGGTAGGGCTGAGTAAGGCAGGGTAGGGCAGGTGCCTACTTACGACTTCTTCTGTGGAGTAGCAGGCGGGGTCGCGGCGGCTTGGGCGGCTTCCTCGGCGGCTTTGCGCAGCGCAGCTTCGGCGGCAGCACGCTGAGCGGCTTCCTCGGCGGCTTTTTTCTGGGCTTCTGCGACCAGTCGGCCGTGCTCGGCCTGCGCTTTTTCACCCAGCTTGGCCAGGCCCTTGTCGAAGTCCGCGCCGATCATTTTGTCCATGTCCATAAACAGCGTCATGGCCTTTTCGACGAAGCCATTGTGACCGGCCATGATCCACGTCACCGTCGTCTTGTCACCGGCTGGCGCAAACCGGAAAGTGGTCTGGTTCACCGACGGCCAGGGCTTGATAAACTCCAGCTTGATCTCGATCTGCGACGACGGCTTTTTGTCGATCACCGTCATCTGGCCGGCTCCCACCTGATCGTTGCCTTGCCAGGCGTAGGTCGAGCCGATCTCGCCCGCCTGACCGCCAAACGTTTTTTTCATGGCCGGGTCGAGCGCTTCCCACGGGGACCACGCGACCCAGCTGCGAAAGTCACCGACCAGGCCGAACACGACCTCGGGTGGAGCCGCGACGGTGGCGCTTCGCTCGACGCGATAGTCACCCGGTCGGGTGGCGACAATGCCAGCGAGGACGGCGAGAGCAACGACCAGTGCGAGAGCAATCTTTTTGAGCATGGGGAGCCTCCTTTTGGAAAGAAGGCCGGACCATACTCCGCCTGCCGTGATTCCTGCAAAGGGTAGATGTAGACCGATGTAGACCGTCCAATTACATGGGCTGCGCGGGAAGGCGCGGGGTCAGTCTTGGCGGGGCGGACGGCCGTGACGGTGGATGCTGTCGAGGTTGGCGGTGATCTTGTCGGGCCCGATGGTGCGGACGGTGCGCAGACCCGACTCGGCGATGGTGGTCGAGAGATCTTCGCGGTCGTGGTGAGGGTTGCGCACCGAGTCGATGACCTCGGGGCGGACCAGCTGGATGGTTGGATCGGGGCTGCGTCGCATGAAGCGCACCGCCACGTCGGGATTGCTCAGGTTGCTGGGCATCATCGGGTGGAACGCGACCAAAAAGAAGCCGGCAGGTGGCCGCCGCAGCTTGCCGTACTGGTTGCGCGTCTCCGACACCAGCCGCTCGAACGCATGCGCGTCACCGACGGCACCCGGACCGGCGAAGTTTGGAAACAGCAGCAGCCCGATCTCGAACTGCGTAAGCGGCTCCAGCGACAGGACGAACTCTGCAATCGCTCTCGCCGTCGGCTGGCTTTGCAAGAACACCGCCCGATAGAGCCGTCCCTGCTCGCGACACATCCGCGCATACGGGCAGATCGACAGGTCTTCGATGAACTCGCGCAGGTAGCGATCGTTGCGACACCGCGCCGCCTGCGCCTCGGGATCATCCTCGGCGGCGACGGTCAGCGGCTCACTGTGCGCTTGTTGTTCCGGCTGAGTCATGGACCGCCAGGCTATTCCCAGGAGCGCGTGATCGGCGGCAGTTTCTCGCCTGCGGTGACCTTGACCTTGATCGACTCGCGCTTGCCCTTGATGTCGTTGACGAGAAGGATCGTGTGCGGCCCGGGGCTGATCGCAAAGTCGCGCAGCGGCGTCTGCTGGATTTTCTTGCCGTCGATATAGACCACTGCGTACGGGCGAACGGTGATGGTGATCGTCGGCTTGTCCTTCTTGGCGGCGGTCTTGTCGGCTTTGTCGGTCTTGTCCTTTTTGCTCTTTTTGCCCTTCTTGTCCTCTTCCTCGGCGTCAGCTTTGTCGGCCTTGGCAGTCTTGTCGGTCTTGGCGTCGGCCTTGGCAGTCTTGTCGGTCTTGTCGGTCTTGGCATCTGCCTTGGCGGTCTTGTCGTCAACCTTGTCCGGCTTGGTAGGCTTCTCGCTGTCGTCGGGCTCCTGCACGCCGACCTTGGTATCGAACTGGCTTGGATCGGTGCTCTTGGCCTTGGTGCTGCCAAGCTTTGGCATCCGAATGTTCAGCGGCGGGCGCTCATCTTTGGCAAACAGCACCCGCATCTCGACCGGATCGAAGCCATCGAGGGTGATCTTGATCCGGGCCGTCGAGCCGACATCGCCCTTGATGTCCGTCGGAGTCTTCGCTTCGAGCGCTTTGCCGTTCAGCTCCACAGTGGCACCGGCTGGATCGGTCACGATCTTCAGCTTTCGTGACGGGGCAAGCAGGCTTGGGCCCCCGATGACTCCGTTCTCGGGCGGCCAGATGCGGTTCGCGAGTGCCGTCGTCAACAGTCCAATGATGAGCGCGATCGCTGGACCGATGATCCACTTGGCGACCGGCGGAAAGCCCACACTCGGGGCCGTCGATCCAAACGCCACCGCAGAGGGTCGTATCGTCAGTGGCATGGCATTGCGCGCACCCGGCGGCAGCGTTGCAGCCATCGACTGGGGCGGCGGCAGCGCTGGGGCCGGACTCGCATACATCGTCGCCTGCTGCGGACTGGTCGATACCACCGGAGCTCCGCCCGGCGGACCGGGAATGCTGGGAGCTTGCGCGATCATCGTCCGGGCGCCTTCCGGTGCGGTACCGGCGGACATCGGTGGTGCGGCACTGGGCGGTGCTGCTGGTGGCGGCAGCGTCGGAGCCGGGGCCATGACGGTCCGTGCTCCGGCAGGGGCGGGTGGTGCGCCTCGGGCAATGGCTGCGGCGACTTCCGGCGGCAACTCGGTGGCAATCTGGGTCTTTTGATCCGATCCTGACATGGGGCTCCGCGACGCCAGCTGGTTTGTTGCCGGCGTAGATAGGGGGGGCGCACCGTCACTGCCGACGGCGGAACTGGGTGGTTTGGGCGCAGCTGGCTCGGCCAGCTGTTCGGCCAGCTGTTCGGGACGAAGCTGAGCCGTCTCATGGGACTGCGCTTCCGGCGTAGGAGGCAGAGGCTTTTTCGTCTGAGGACGCTTGCCGAGTGGCAGCGGCGGCTTCGAGTTCGACGGACCTGGGGTTCCCGTCGGTGGCGCTGGTGGACCAGGCGGGACAATCTGTACCGGCGCCGAGGTCGGAAACGGACTCGGAATCGAGCTTGGCAGCGGCGTCATCGTCAGCATGCTCTTGCCGATGGGCTGCTTGTGATCGGACTTGAGCATGTTCTGCAGAAGCTGCGTCCAGTTGCGCGACTGCTCGGGAAACAGCGTCGCCATAAACTCTCCGAGCGCCTGCGCTTCGTACGCGTACTGCGGCAGCGCCATTAGCTGCTTGACCGCTTCCCCCGCCGTCTGAATCCGTGTGGTCCGGTTTGGTACCAGCATCGCGAGGACGATCTTCTCGACCTCCTCCGGAATGTCGGGGTTGTACTGACGCGGCGGCGGCACCACCCCATCGCGAACCCGCCGGACTACATCTTGCTCGTCGGAGCCGAAGAACAGACGGTGACGGGTCAGCAGCTCCCAAAAGACAATGCCCATCGAATAGATGTCGCTTCTGGCGTCGAGCAGCTGCCCGGTGATCTGCTCTGGGCTCATGTACGACAGCTTGCCCTTGACGGTGCCGCCGGTCTGGGGACTCTGGCGCTCGGCGACCTTCGCGATGCCAAAGTCGCCAATTTTTACGTCGCCCGAGAAGCTGATGAGGATGTTGTGTGGCGAGATGTCCCGGTGAACGATGCCCAGCGGCTTGCCGTGGTCGAGTCGTGAGTGCGCGTACTGCAGGCCCTTGAGCGCCTCGCTGATGATGTAGATCGACATCGACAGCGGAAACCAAATGCCGGTCTTGGCGGCGGCTTTTTCGCTCAGCCGAAGGTCGCGGCCCTCGACGAGCTCCATCGCCAGGTAGTAGCGATCGCCTTCTTTGTCGAAGTCGAAGATCTGGACGATGTTGGGGTGATGGAGCTTGGCGACGAGCCGCGCCTCATCGATGAACATCCGTACCGAGTCTTCGTCGCCAGTGAACTTGGGAAGGATGCGCTTGATGACGAGGTCTTTGGTAAAGCCTTCCGAGCCCAGGGTCTTGGCTCGCCAGACCTCGGCCATGCCGCCGATTCCGATGCGCTCTAAGAGGTGATATTTGCCGTAGCGCTCGGGGGCTTGCGGGGGGGACTCGGCCACCATCGAGGACGATGTGGCAAACGAGGCGCGGGCCTCACCTGGCGGGCGACTCCGTCGGACATCTACTTTTTGTCCGCTGAGTACAAGCTGTCCTTCCGTCGACGGCATCGGAGCCGCCGCGCCTTCGTGGCTTGCAGGAGGCGAGGTCTTCGTCGGCACGGAAACAGATCACAAATGTAACACGGCCTACTGAAATGACTTGGCAGAATTTGGTTTTGGGCGATCCATCTTTTTATCTGCAAAAAGTGAGAATGGTTTCGTCGAAAAGTCTCGGGACGGAACTGCCAAGCTTTTCAAGGGGCTGCGCGGAGAGACATGGCGGAGGATCTCCTCGACGGTAATAGTTGCGTTGTGCCGTCGCTGCTTCGCTGGTTGCAAGGGGATGGCGGCCTAGCATATGATCTGCACGTTGTTTTATGATCTTCTCCAATACCTAAGTGGTTACCGGAGAAAGCATCCCCAAGAGGGTTTGTCGATGCATCACAGTGCCAACGCTCCTCGTTCCCATCGCTGTCGTGAAACACTGGTTCTGGCGTCACTGCTCGGCCTTACCACTGCGGTGGCTGGCTGCCAGACGCTGACCGCTGCCAAGGGTGGAGTGGATACCGCAACCTCGACGGTGCAGAGTACCCAGTCGACCGCTGGAACCGTCAAGCAAGTAGGCGGCGATCTGAAAGGCGAAGCCGACAAGCTGATGGGCAAGAAGGCTGACGGCTCGCCAGCTGGTCCCGGCGACAAGCAGGAAGACGAGGACGGCAAGCGACTGCAAGCCAAGAACACCAAGCTCAATCAGCCGGTCAACGACGAGCTGAACCAGGGCAAGTTCGATCTGACCGACTGGAAGTCCTACGACCTGTCGGGCATCTCGTCGGGCAAGTGGGTCGAGTTTATCCTCAACTGGGATGAGCCCGACGCGGAGATCAACCTCGACATCTACGATCAGGTGGGCGCGCAGGTGGTACAGTCGCCGGGTCGGGCGGGGATTCCGCAGAAGAACGTCCCGCTGCGAGTGATGACGCCGGGCATGTACTACGCACGGCTGACTCTGCAGGGGAACTATCCCAAAAAAGAGTCGGTCTACACGGTCTTGCTCAGGACCGGGAAGAATGCCGCGCTGGCCAAGCCAACATCGATCTCGGGCAAAAAGGACGAGCCGCCGGCGGCAGCCGCAGCAGGTGCAGCAGGTGCAGCCCCAGGAGCCCCAGGAGCCCCAGGAGCCCCAGGAATGCCGGGAGCCCCAGGAATGCCGGGAGCTCCGGGTATGGGCGCTCCTGGAATGCCTGGTGGCTATCCTCCAATGGGCGCGATGCCTGGCATGGGTGGCTATCCGCAGATGGGTGGAATGCCCGGAATGGGAATGCCCGGTGGTGGAATGCCCGGTGGTGGGATGGCGGCCGGTGGTGCAGTGGCCCAGGGTGGCGGAGCGGGTGGCGGAGCGGGCGGCGGTGGCGGCGGTGGCGGCGGCGACTCCTCGGCGATTCCTGAGGGCGCGATCGTTGGTCGCGTCGTTCAGTCCACCGTCGAAGACGGCAAGCGCATCCTCTATCTCGACAAAGGCAGCAAGTCGAAGCTGCGGGTTGGCATGCAGGGCAGCATTCTGCAGGGCAAGGAAGGGGGCACGAAGCTAGACGGCGGCTCCTTCACCATCACCAAGGTCCTCGGCGACAACCAGGCGGTGGGCTCGACGGACTACGGCAAGTCTCTCGGCGGCAACAACCGCTTCTTGATTTTGAAGGCTAAGTAAGCGCGCACGGGCACGACCCAGCGGACGAACGACCACTTCACTTTTTGCACGAGGCAACACTGATGGCTTTCCGAGCGAAACTCCTGCGGACCCTGTTTGCATCGACCTTGCTGGTGATGGCTGCGTCGGGCTGTAAAAAGGACGACGTCAACAAAAAGATCAAGAACGGCCCGGACCCCGATACCAACAGCGGCGTCGATGCCAAGCGCGGTGGTGCCAAGCCGATCCAGATCAACCGTCCCGAGACGGACTCGGTCAGCTGGCCAAAGCTGCAGCGCACCAAGTGGAAGAGCATCGAGATCGCGGCGCCCGGCAAAGACAATGTGCTCGACTGCGAGCTGCGCATCGACAACACCGGGGCCGACCTCAACATCGATCTGTTTAACAGCCTCGGGACCCAGATCGGGTTTACGCCGGGTCCGGCACCGAACAAGCTCAAGAAGCTGGCGGTCAAGCTGGAAGAGATGGGCACCTACTTTGTGCGCATGCAGGCGGCGATGCCCAAAGATGAGT
The DNA here is from genome assembly GCA_016794465.1 of Myxococcales bacterium. Classification (GTDB taxonomy): domain Bacteria; phylum Myxococcota_A; class Polyangia; order Palsa-1104; family JAEUJZ01; genus JAEUKA01. The sequence continues at coordinate 220,783 of JAEUKA010000001.1, forward strand.
CGGACTTTTCGGTGATCTGTCGCTGGGAAGAGGAAGCCGCCGCGCCGGAGCCGCCCGAGAAAGTGAAGCGTCCCGGCAAGAAACCACCGACGGAAAAGCCCGCCAAGGCCGAGACGTTCGAGGAGAAGGTCGAGAAGGGCACCGAAGGCCGCATCAAGACCTCGTTCCGCGAAGGTGGCCAGATGGTCATGATCGTCGACAAGGGCGCAGCCGCTGGCGTTCACGAAGGCACCGAAGGCACCGTTCTGGAGGGCAAGTCGGGTCGTCAGCCTCTCGACGGTGGTACGTTCAAGATCCTCCAGGTGATCGACGACGGAACCAGCAAGGCGCAGTCGTCGGTGCGTTCGATTGGCAAGAACAGCCGCGTGGTGCTCTTCCTCAAGTAAGGGCCGGCAAGGCAGCAAGGAGTTGCGAGGATGAGCACGCCAGGCCAGCAAGATCCGCTGATTGGCAAAGTCCTAGCGGATCGCTTTGAAATCCTGAGCCGCATCGGCGAGGGCGGAACTGGCGTGGTCTACAAGGCCAAGCAGATCACCGTCGACCGTACTGTCGCGATCAAGGTTCTGGGTGCGCACGTCTCGTCGGACCCGCAGTGGGTGAAGCGCTTCCACAACGAAGCGCGCGCTGCTGCTCGACTCGACCATCCCAACACGGTGCGGATGATCGACTTTGGCGAGACAAAGGAAGGGCTGCTGTTTATCGCCATGGAATATCTCCATGGCCGGCCGCTGTCCGACGAGATTTCCCGGCTTGGGAAGATTCCGCCACAGCGAGCGCTGCGGATCATCTCGCAGGTCTGTCAGTCGCTGCAGGAAGCCCACACGCAGGGCATCATCCACCGCGATATCAAGCCAGACAACGTGTTTCTCGTCGAGATGAAGGGCTCGGGCGACTTCGTGAAGGTGCTCGACTTTTCGGTCGCCAAGATGGACACGCCCGACGCCCAGCTGACCCGCGCCGGGACGGTGTTCGGAACGCCCGCGTACATGAGCCCGGAGCAGGCCCGAGGCGTCAAGCTGGCCCCGCAGTCAGATGTCTATGCTTGCGGCATCGTGCTGTACGAGATGCTGACCGGGAAGCCTCCATTCGAGGCGGCGCTGCCGATGGAGGTGGTCATGATGCACCTGCGGCAGAAGCCGGCCCCGCTGGTTGGCTTTCCCGAGCCGCTGGTGCGGGTGGTGATGAAGGCGCTCGAGAAGATGCCAGACCGTCGGCAAGCGGGCGCCGAAGATCTGCACCGAGAGTGCGTGGAGTGTCTGGAGACGCTGTTCCCTCGTCAGACCCCAAGTGCTGGAATGTCGGCAGTGACCGAGGGGCAGCGAGTGAGCTTGCAAGCTCCGACGGTGCCACCGCAGCAAGTGCCGCACCTGACACCACCGGCCGCCGCGACCTCGTTTGGCTCTGGGCCACCACCGTCGATGGCGCCACCGCCGATGGCTCCGCCGCCGATGGCGCCACCGCCGATGGCTCCGCCGATGAGCTCGGGGCATGCGCCACCGCCGCAGTCAGGCTCGCAGTTTGGGGGGTCCGCCGCGCCCCCGATCGCCACCGGAGCCGAGCAGCGCACGATGATCGCGACTCCCGCGCCGTTCATTCCGCCACCGAACAACTTCGGTGGTGGAGGCTCGGGCGGTCCCAGTCGAACGCAGGGCATGGACGGCAGCCACGCGACCATGTTTGTGGCGGGTCCAGCGGGTGGACTGACCATCTCGGCACAGGCCTTGGCACTGCGGCAGCAGATTCTGGCCGGAAAGCCCAAGCGGGTCGCGCCAGCGCTGCCGAAGCCGCTGTTTTGGGTCAGCTGGGCGCTGCTGGGCGTGTCATTTGGCTTTCTGCTGCACATCATTTGGAACTAGCGAATGAAGTTTCTTCTCGGCGGTGACGGTCCGGTTTCACCCAAAGATCGCGCCGAACAGGAGCAGTGGCAGGAGCGGATTCGTCAAGACGCCGACCCGGGTATCTTGGCGCGTGTCCGCCGGGTCGAGCACCACCCGATGCTGCCGTCGCCAAGATCGCTGCCGATGGCGCTGCGCTCAATGACGACTCGCTTCGATGATCCGCTGCATCAGTGGCACGTCGGATATCTGCGGGTAAAAGACGACATCGACCTACCCTATGAGCTGCAGCGCGACCTGCACGAGTGTGTGCCGCAGTCGATCCTCCGCGACGTGTTTCGCCCGACGACCTCATTCGATTGGACGATGGAGCCGCTGGAGCTCGAGTCCGATCGGACTGGCGCGCAGGCAATAGCGGAAGCCAAAGCAGCACTTTTGCGCGAGCCGCTGCCCACGATTGAGTCGGGTCTGTCGATTGTTTCCGCCGAGCAGCGACGACGGAAGCGCTTTGTCACGACCCCGTGGAAGACGGCTCTTCGCGACGACCAGCCTCGCAAGTACTACGAAGTTGAAGGCGTCATCTACCGGGAGATGGGCGAGGGAGACTCGGGCGACGACGAATCGTAGCTGCGACGCTCTCGTCGTGGCAGCAAGTAGGGTTTTGCTTGCCTCGGCTTGGTGCGGACAAGTACCGTGTTGACAGTGACCTCGCCACCGTCGGACGGAACCCGAACCACTCTGCTCAAGCTGCTCGGCGGCGGTCTGTCTCTGCCAGCCATGGTGTCGCTGGCGGCGGTGGCCGAGTTTCTGCTGTATCGCCTGCTCCAGCCGCTCTTGCGGATGGCGCCGTCGCTGCTGCCGACCTGGCTGCAGGGCTCACTGCTCGCGACGGGGACGTTTGCGGCGCACTTCGCGGCGGTGCTGTCGCTGTGTGCGCTGCTCTCGCTGCTGCTGCTGGCGATGCGTGAGCGCGGTGTGGCGTCTCATCCGGTGGGACGACTCGGGCTCGGTCTGATGTCGGTGTTTTTTGTGTCGCTGGCGATGGCCGAAACGCTCATGCCGAGGCTGCTGGCGGCGACGCTGGGGCTGGTGCGGGCGCAGTGGCTGATGCAGACCTCCAGTCTGTGTGTGGCGGTGCTGCTGGCGCTGGCGGTGCTGCCGCGCAAGACGGCGACGCCGTGGCACAAGCTGGCGATGATCATGATGCTTTTGCCGCCGCTGTTGCTGCTGGAAAACCAGTGGCACCTCTTGACCAGCCGTGACTTGATGCAGCGGCTTAGCCTGGTGCTGATTCTGTACGGGCCGACTTTGTCGACGGCAGCACTCGGGGCGACGGGTGGGCTGCTGCTCTCGGGGCGATCGTGGCTGTGGCAAAAAGACAGCTTGGCGCTGCTTCTGACCTCGCTGCTGGTGGGAACGATGTCGATGCTGCTGCTGTTTGCGCCGGCAGCGGCGGTGCGGCTTATTTACATTGGTTTTGATCTACAGCTGCCACCGCAGCCCGTCGCACAGGGCGTCTACATGCTGAGCCTTGCGGTGTGGTCAATGGCGGTGTTTTCACTGCTGTTTCGACACGGAGCGCTGCGTTTGCGCGGGATGGGTCTTTTGCTGGTGGGTCTTTCGGGGGCGCAGCCGCGTGCGATTCATCAGGAGACGTTTTTCCTCATCGGCCTGCTCTGCGTGACCGAGAGCTTGCTGCTGGACCGCGAGAGCGCGCCGTCGAACTAGGCAACCGCTGACAGGAACTGCTTGAGCCGATTCACAAACGCCGTCGGCTGTTCGAGCATGACCAGATGGCCGGCACTTGGAATCAGCGTCAGCTCAGCGCCGGGGATGGCCTGCTGCGTCTCGGTCAGCTGCTCTGGCGACACGAGGAGATCGTCCGTTCCACCGATGATCAGCGTCGGGATGCGTAGCGGGTCGAGCTTGGCGCGCAGATCCAGCCTTTGACACAACCGGAAGTCGTCGAGCACTCCCTGGCGCGGCGCCTGCATCAGGACCGCTTGCCAACGACTGCGCAGCTCTCGCGGGGTGGCCGGAGAAAACGCCAAGTCAGCGAGCGACGGTGGCATGGTGTCGACCTGCGTCTCGTCTCCTTCGGGAAGCTCGGTACGCAGGCGCTGGAGCAGCTCCTCGGGCGTATCAAGCTGCGCCGCGCTGGCCACCAGCAACAGTCCGGCGACGCGCTTCGGCCACGACAGCGCACAGTGCAGCGCCACCGCCCCGCCGAGCGAGTGACCCATCAGCGTCACCCGTTCGAGCTTGAGCTGCTCACACATCGCCGCCACCGCATCGCGGTACCGGTCCAGGCTTACGTCTTGCCAGGGATCAGACTGCCCATGCCCGGGCAGATCCGGCGCGATGATGCGACGGGCGGGCGCAATCTGCCGCAGCAGATCCATCCACACCACGCTCGACATTCCAGCGCCGTGCAGACAGACCAGCGGTGACAGCGCGCCGGGATGGGTCGGCGGCGGCTCGGGCTCATCGCGAACCCGCAGAATCTTGGGACCTATTCGTAAGCGCCTCATGGCCGATGCGAAACGTAGGCGCCCCCCGCCCACCTGCGCAAGCGCGCGTTACGACGCCGACTTGATCTTTTTGATCTCGGCGAGCAGCTCGGGAATGGCTTTTTCCCAGGTCGTCACCAGTCCGTAGTCGGCCACCTGGAAGATCGGTGCCTCGGCGTCCTTGTTGATGGCGACGATGACTTTGCTGCCCTTCATGCCGGCGAGGTGCTGGATGGCGCCCGAGATGGCGACGGCGATGTACAGGTCCGGGGCGACTACCTTGCCGGTCTGACCGACTTGGAGATCGTTTGGCACCATGCCAGCGTCGCAGGCGGCTCGGCTCGCACCCAATGCACCGCCGAGCAGGTCACACAGCTGCTCGAGGATCGCGAAGTTTTTGCCTTCCTTCATGCCACGGCCGCCGGAGACGACGACGCGGGCTTCGGTGAGGTCAGGTCGATCGCGCTTCTGCGTCTGTAGCTCGACGAACTCTGCGCCTTTAGCATCGATCGCACCAGCGGCCACGGCCGTCACGGGCGAGCTACCACCGGAAGCTGCCGCGCGCGGGAAGTCGGTCTGGCGACCACTTACCACCACAACATCCGACAGCACTTCGATGGTCTGCAGGGCATTGCCGGCGTTGACGGCGCGGCGGAACTGCTTGGCCGAGACGACCCCGCTCACATCGGGCGCGACACCAGCATCAAGAATTCCAGCGACGCGAGGCAGCAGATCTTTGCCGACGGAGGTAGCACAGCCAGCGATGGTGGTGGCGCCTTGCTCTTTGGCGATCCGGGCGACGATCGGTGCGTAGGTTTCGGCCAGGTAGTGCTTCAGCGCCGGGGCTTCGACGGTCAGAACGCCGTCTGCGCCAAACTGCGCGGCTTCCTTGGCGGCATCTCCGACGGAGTCACCGATGAGGACAAACAGCAGCTTGCCGCCGCTCGCCTTGTGGATGGCCCGCGAAAGGCTGATCGCCGAGAGCGCTGCGGGACGGAGACGCCGGTCGGCCTGCTCGAGAAATACAAGTATGTTGCCCATGGCATCACCTCAAATGACTTTGGCTTCTTTTTGCAGCTTCTCCACCAGCTCAGCGACCGAGCCGACCTTCTTGCCCGCCTGACGGGCCGGAGGCATCTCGACCTTGAGCACCTTCGTCGTCGCCTTCGCCGTGACGCCGAGCTGCGCAAACGTCAGCTGCTCGAACGGCTTGGTGTTGGCAGCGCGAATGCCCTTGAGCGTCGCGTAACGCGGGCCCTCGGCATAGGCAAACTCGGGCTTGGTGCGACCGCTCTTGACCGCATGGGGCGAGACAATCCGCAGATCCACCGTCACCACGGCTGGCAACTGAACCTTCTTGACCTCGACACCGGCATCGACTTCGCGACCGACCAGCACCGCCTTGCCACCGTCAACGACCTGGATGCTGCACGCGAAGGTCGCCTGCGGCCAGCCCAGGATCGCCGCGAGTCGCTGTCCAACATCGTTGCCTTCGTTGTCAGCAGCGAGCTTGCCCATCAGCACCAGCTCGGGCTTCTCGCGCTCGACCAGCTTGGCCAGCGTCTTGGCGACGATGCTGGCGTCCAGCTCATCGTCTTTGGCGTCGACGCGAATGGCCTTATCGGCGCCCATCGCCAGCGCTGAGCGCAGCTGCGTCGCCACATCGGCCGGCCCGAGCGAGGCCACCGTCACTTGCCCGTGACGAACCGCCGTGTTGGCGCCGTCCTCGGTCAGTCGAAGAGCGGCCTCGACCGAGTACTCGTCAAACTGGTTGAGCTGCCAGTTGGCGCCGCTAAAGTCGAGGGCATTGTCCTTGAGTTTGAGCTTCTGGGTTGGATCGGGAATCCGCTTGGCGGTGACGAGGATCTTCACGGCCACTCCTTGATTCGGGTTGATGCGACTGGGAACAGGCTCCACTAGATAGCACTGGATAGCGCTAGATACTAGCACTATCTAGTGGGCGCGGAAAGTGCGGGCTGACTCGGTGGTTCTGCATCCCAAGGTGACTGACTGTGCTTTGTATCCCAAAAAATTCGGATGCCCTGCGCTCCCTTACGTAGGCACACACTAGAAACCGGTTTCCCGTCGCGGTATAGTCATGGGAAGGTCTTTTGAAGCTGTCCCTGGTTCAGGCCCTAACAAGGCAGATGAGGTAGATGTCGATGACGAGCAAGCTGTGGTCCTGGTCGCTTGTGTCGGTGCTGCTGCTGGCGGCGCCGGTGTTGGCCTCTCCACCGTCGGTTCCGCAGTCGCTGAAGATGAAGAGCCACTACAAGGGATCGCATCCGATCTCGACGGTGGTGAACGGCTACTGTCAGATCGATGTGCCGCACACCCACGACTACGCTCCAGATAAGCCGAATCTGTATCAGCGGGTGGGCGACGACTACGTCTTTACCGGTGATCCAGTGCCGTTTGGGTACGACGGGCAGAAGAACGTGTTTTACGGTCATCACCCGGTGCCGATGCACGTCGATGCGTCGCCTGGTTCGGTTCCGCCTCCGCCGACGTTCTGTTTCCTCAAGGGGCCGCACTATCACGAGTATCCGATTCCGCACGAGGCGCCCGGTTACAAGGTGCAAAACGACGTGATCTTCTACGTCGGGCCGATTCCTCCCGAGGTGGCGCGCGTGCGTCCGCAGGTCGAAAAGGCGATCGAGATTGAGTACCGGCCGTACGTGGCGCAGCGTCCGAAAGTGATCGTCTCGCCGCCGCCCGAGTGGCAGGGCACGGTCTGGGTCGAGCCGCCGCCGCAGGTGGTGGTTGCGCCGAGCCATCCGACGGTGGTGGTCGCGCCGAGCAATCCAGCCGTGGTGGTCGCACCGAGCCATCCGACGGTGGTGGTCGCACCGCCCACTCCAACGGTGGTGGTCGCGCCGCCGGCTCCAGTGATCATCGGCGTGCCGGGCGCCGTCATCATGCACGGTCATGGCCACGGTCATGGCCACGGTCGCGGTCACTTTTTCCATCCTGGCAAGGGCAAGGGTCACTGGAAGCGCTGGTGAGCTTGCAACTTCGTTGACGCTGGGCTCGCTCGGCGTACCATCGCGACGTGAAGTCTCTTGTCTTGCTGGCCTCGCTGCTGGCCTGCTGTCTTTCCATTACCGATTCCTCGACGTGGGCCGCTGCGAAGCCGGCGAAGTCTAAGCCTGCTCCCGTGCACGCCAAGCCGAAGCCCCCGCCTCCGGCTCCCCGACCTGCACCGACGCGACCGAGTGCCTACGAGCTGCTCTTGACCTTTGACGACGGTCCCCGGCCCGACACCACCCCGAAGGTGCTCGAGGCGCTTGATCAGTTTGGGATTAAGTCCGTATTTTTCGTCAATGGCGTGCGCTTTATGGGCAAAGGGACGCAAAACGAAAAAGCGAAAGAGCTCATGCGCGAGGCCATCAAGCGTGGCCACATCGTCGGCAACCACACGGTTCATCACTACTTTCTATGTGGCAAGCGCGGACCCGTCGTCGGGGAGCACGAGATTCTCGACAATGCCAAGCTGATTCAAGATGCCACTGGGGTGCCACCGCCGCTGTTTCGGACGCCCTTTGGCTCACACTGTGCGTCGCTGACGGCCACGCTGCACAAGCTCGGGATTCGGCCAATCGGCTGGGACATCGATCCGCAGGACTGGAAGCTGCAAGACGCCGAAAAGATCCTCGCGTTTATGAAGGACGAGCTGTCGCGGCTGAGACGGCCACGCTCGATCGTGCTGTTTCACGATGTCCAGCCCGCGACGGTGGAGATGCTGCCGAAGCTGCTCAAGTGGATTGCCGAGGAGAGTGAGGCTCGAAAAGCGCGCGGTGAGCCGCCGTTTCGGTATGTCGATGCCACCTATCTGCTGTCGGCAGCCCCGAATCAGCTGGGTCAGGTCGGGGCACGGGCAGCTCTGACAGCGCCGGGGGCTCCGGTGGTGATGCCGTCGATGGCCACTGCACCTGCGCCAGCAGCGACGGCAGGATCGACTGCACCGGTGGTTCCGGTACCAGCCAAGTAATCAGTCAAGCGCAATCGATGCGTTACGGTCAGCGGCTCGCTGGGACTTTTGCAGGCGGCTCTTGGTTGGCGAGCAGATCTCCGGTGAGCGGCTGTACTCGTGCTTCGGGAACGCCCCGACGGACGACGCGGACGAACTGCGCAGGCAGGCTGGCGGCCAAGCTAAGTGTTGGACTGTCTGATAGCTGGAAGTGCAGATGCGGGGCGGTCGAGTTGCCGCTGTTGCCGCAGCGAGCGAGCACTTGGCCTCGGGTGACGCGATCGCCGACGCGAACCTTGGTGCTGCCGGTCTGCAAGTGGGCGAGCACGGCGTATTCGCTGCTGCCGAGAGCAATCGTGATGGCGTTGCCGAAGCGGTAGTAGATGTCGGTCACACCGGGTGGATTTTCGGGAATGCCGTCGACGACCTGGACCACGGTGCCATCGGCGGGCGCCAAGATGTCCTGTCCGTAGGCGTAGTAGTCGCTGTTCTTGCTGCCGTCGCCGCTGTGGTTGCTGCGCTTTCCCTGCGGCGCATCGACGGAGATCTGGAAGTCGATGGCGAAGCGCTGGTTCGGGTTTAGGTAGTGGCCGTTGCCGGAGCCGGGCGTCGCGTTGGTCGCGGTCCAGGTGCCTTTGAAGGGCAGCGAGAGCGCGGTCTTGGTGGTGTAGTTGTCGTAGCGGTCGTAGCGCTTTTTGTGGGAAGGGATGACCTCGCCGCCGACGGCTGCACCGACGACATGGCCGTAGTGATCGACGGTGATGCGGACGCCCAACTCGGTGCCGTCTTTGTAGCCGGCGGTAAAGTAGAAGGTCTGTACCTCGGCACCGACGGAGGTCGTCAAATACTGAAGGATCTCTTTGGGCTGACCGTGCTCGGCGGTGAGGGCTTCGACCTGCTGGGTCAGCTGTGGCCACTCGACGCGGCGTCCGCCTACCTCGTCGTGAAGGTGGTTGGCTTCGTCGTAGCGCTCCGACAGCAGAAGCTGCGTATAGCGACGGGCAATCGCTTGGCTGCGGTTCTGCGTCTCGAGGACAAAGTCGACCAGCATATTCTTGGTCGGCTTGGTGACGAGGGTGCGGGCACGTGGCGGCAGCGGCTCATCGTGAATCGGCGGCAAGCGTGAGCTCTTTTCCCCCGTCGCTGGCCCGGCAGCCTTGTCGCCCACTTTGTCGCTTGAAGCCGCCTGCATACTGCCGCCATCGACGGACGCGGCTGCGGACTCAGGACGTTTGCCTGGCTCTACCGCTGTTGCCGTCGCTATCACCGAGAGAGCCAGTGCTGCTCCCCAAGTCCAAGCGCTCCAAGCGGTCCACGCAGACCACCGACCGGGGCTCATCGACCGGGCGGAGAATGGCAATCGCAACATACCTGTCAGCCTACCATGTGAGGCGCGGCCAGCGAGCCTGCCCAAGGCCGAATCCCCAGCCTGAGTCAGCGGCGTAGGTCCATGCAAAAGCGCAGGAAATCCTCGTCAGCCGAGCGGGCCATGGGTGGTAAGATTTACAATCGTGCCACTTCCTTTCTCTGTGCTTGATCGTCGTCGCTGGGCTCGCACTGGGCTCGCTGCTGCCGCACTATTTTGGCTGGCTTCGGCCCCGGCGAGTGAGCCACCGAGTCCCGCCGCGCTCGCTCCCGTGACTGCACCGGCGGGTGGGGCTCGATCTGTGGGAGTCCCCGCGCCCGCAGAGGCCGACTGGCTGCGCATCGTCACTGCTCCTTCCGACGAGCCTGCGGGGGGTGTGCGCCGTCACTACATGTGGTCTAACGAGCGGCGCCACGACATCTACTTTGATGACGTAAAAGGCATCGGCGGTGGCTACATTGGCGTCGGTGGCGACCAGAACTACACCCTGGCGGCGGCGGCGGGCTCGCAGGTCTTGTGGCTGATCGACATTGATATGGAGGTCGTCAAGCTCCACAAGCTCTATGGTGCGCTGCTGTCAGCGACGGAGACTCCGCAAGCGCTGGTGGCCTTGTTCGAGAAGCGTGGTCTTGCCCAGGTCGATGCGGCGCTCTCGACGCTGGAGCCGCGACTCCGCAAGCAGCTGCTGGTGCTGTATACGCAGTATCGTGACGATCTGCTCGCCCACCTGCGCGACGAGATCTCGCAGCCGCACACCTGGCTGGGCGACGCGGAAAAGTATGCGTACATTCGCAAGCTGGCGCAGAAGGGACTGATTGTGCCAAGGCTCGGGGATCTGAACGGACCCCGGACGGTGATGCAGATTGCCGAGGCTGCGAAGGCCGCGAAGGTGACGGTGCGGGTGGTCTATCTGTCCAATGCCGAGTCGTGGTTCAGCTACGGAGCCGGATTCCGGCGCAACCTGAGCGCGCTGCCATTCGACGAGCAGACCAGTGTGGTGCGGACGATCAAGTCGAGTCTGTTGCCGTATGTGCGCGGCGATGTCTGGCACTACACGATGCAGAGAGGTCCGCACTTTGTCAGCAAGCTCAGCGAGCACAGTTATTCGTCGATCGAGCAAGTGATGCTCGATGCGGTCGAGGCCAAGACCAAGGGTCTGTCGCATGTTGGCTTTGCTCCTGCTCCGACTCCGCCGAGTGATGCAGCCGAGGCCAGAAAGTGGCGGGAAAAGGAACGTGTGCGACGGCAGAAGCTGCTCCAAGATGGCCTGGTGACGCGGCCCGCTGGCAATCGTGAGTGCGCCAGTGAGTTCGAGCAAGATCGCAGACAGAAGGCTGAACAGGATCTCAAAGCGCTCGATAAGAGACTGCAAGCGTCGCCAAAGTAGTCTGTCTGTTTGCTAGCCAGAGTGCTCAGCAGAGTGCGCAGCTTACGACCGCCGGGTCAGCCGAAGCACAGTCTGCGCCGAGCGCCGCAGCACATTGAGCGCGCGCGGATACGGCCGAAGCGCATCGTACACGCGGTTCTTCATTCGCAGCAGCTCCTCGTCGCTGAGCGCGGGCGCTTCGGTCAGCACAGGCTGTCCTCCGGATGGCTGATACAGCGCGAAGTACTGTCCCTGATAGCCCAGCAGAATCTGCTGTAGCCACGGCGGCGCACCCTCCAAATACGGCGTCGCGCTGCGCAGAAGATTGGCATTCCGTTTCGAGCTGCTGAGCATACTTCCCGGCTGTACGCGGTAATAAAACAGCGGCGCGGCGATGACCTCGAGGCGGAATCCACGAAGACAGGCCTTGGCAAACAGCTCCCAGTCTTCGTGACCGACTCCGTACTGCTCCGTAAAACCGCCCAGCTGGATGAACACGCTGCGACGGACAAGGGCGTTGGCATCACCAAACACGTTGTCGCACAGTCCCACCGCCAGTGCCGCGCCGAGCGGTCCCCACTCCTCGGTTGGAGTGCTGCCAGAGAGCGGCGAGAGTGGTGATTGTGAAGACGAAAATCGCTCGACATGACAGGTCAAGATGTCTGCACCGCCATACTCCGCGACCGCCACAAACGTCCGCAGCTCGTGCGGTTTGGCGACGTTGTCATCATCCATGAATAAGAGGTATTTTCCACGCGCCATATTGGCAGCCGTGTTACGCGCCGCGCCCAGATAGCGATTCTGTTGTCGGATGATTTTCCAGCCACGCTCCGCAAACTCTGGCTCCAAGCGCTGCAGCAGCGCGTGGGCGTGCTGGTCGGTCGAGCCGTCATCCACCAAGATCACTTCAAAGTGCGGATAGTCCTGCGTACGCACAGAGTCGAGTGCTTGCCGCAAAAAATTCGGACGATTGAAGTGAACCAGACAGACACTCACCAGCGGCAGATCACTGCTGGCTGCCAGCTGCACTTCGGCCAAGACTCTGTTCGGAAGCGGAGTGTGGGAAAAGGAGTCTGTCCACAGTGCTCTGTTATCGTCGCTGATAGCTGGTGAAATAGGCGGACAGAGTACTCGCTGGGAAGGCAGGCTGTAGCCATCTTTACAGAGTGCATCGAGCAGAGTTTGATCGGGCGCGAACAGCAGGTTGGCCAGCTCGATACTCCTTCGTTCCATAAAATCGAGTCGCAGCGGTGATAGTCCACTCAGAAGCTCGTGCTGGGCCAGCCGATTCCGCAGCGAAGGAGTCCCTGCCACCACACAAAGGAGGGTCCGTGGGAACGCCAGTCCCTGAGACTGAGCCACCAAGCTATGAAATCCGATTCCGCCGCGCATCGGGAAACAGATCACGTCAAACTGCTGCTCGCGAAGCCACAGATAGACCGAATAGGAATCGCGAAAAAACTGACAGGGAGTCGCAGTCTGTCGCAGGGTAGGAATCTCTACCAAGTCGATGTTGGGCAAGTCGATGTTGGGCAAGTCGATGTTGGGAAGCTGCGGACTGCGGTGAAGCTTGGGAAGGGAGGACTCCTTTTGTAGCGGAGCGGACACGGTGACGTGCATTCCGTGTGCCGCCAGCAGCTCGGCAAGTGTCAAGGAGTCCTCGATCAGGCAAATACGACGACGGGCAGTGGACGAAGGAGAACCAGCAGCTGAGTCCGTTTGTGAAGCCATGGCGTACCGACGACGAAAAGCGACCATATCTGCGATTGACCTGTCAACGGCGAACTCGCGAACCGCACACGCATGCGCCGAGTCTGATATAGACTGCGACTCCTTATGAGCAGTGAAGCGGTCGCACCCAGCGGTCTGTGGCAGGGCGTTCTGTCGCTCTTGTCGCATTTGCTGTGGCTGATTCCGCTCTTTTTGTCGGCGGGCTTTTTTTCTGGCACCGAGACGGCGCTGCTGTCGCTCTCGCGGACTCGACGGGAAGTACTTCGTCAGAATGCAGCGACGGACGCGGCTAGCGCGCGGGTGCTGTGGCTTCTGTCTGATCCGCGCCGGCTGATCACCACCATCATCTTGGGCAACGAGCTGACCAATATTCTGCTCTCCGAGGTGATGACAGACTCAGTGACGCGGCTGCTGCGGCTGTTTCCACGCCTTCAGTTTGGACTAAAGCCGACTTCGCAGGATGTGCTGGTGGCGCTGGTGGCGACGCTGGTGACGGTGCCGCTGCTGGTGATGTTCGGAGAGCTGATTCCCAAGACCATCGGGATCAAGCTGGCGGAGCGCTGGGCGCTGCTGGTGTCGTGGCTGCTGAAGCTCCTGACGTGGCTGCTGTGGGTGCCGCGCGTCCTGATTAGTGCGGTGTCGGACTTGCTGCTCCTGGTGATCATCGGGCCGAAGGGTCGCCATACCGAAGCGGCGCCGGTGCTGTCGGAGCGCGAGATTCGGACGCTGGTGGATCTGGGCCAAGCCGAGGGAGAGATTCGCGGCGCCGAGCGCAAGCTGATCCACAACGTGCTCGATTTTGGCGATCTCACCGTCGGTAACTTGATGACGTTAGAGCGGAACGTGTTCGCGGTGCCGATCACCATGCCGCTGGCGCGCATCGTCGATACGGTGTCCAAGCAGCGCTACTCGCGGGTGCCGGTGTATCGTGGGCGACGGGACAACGTCGTCGGCATCCTGCTCGCCAAGGATCTGGTCGGCTATAGCTATGGCGATCTGGAAGGTCGACCCCTGGCCGATCTGCTCCACCCGCCGCTGTTTGTGCCCAAACGAGCCAAGTGCGAGCGCCTGCTGCGTGAGTTTCAGCGTCGGAAAACGCACATGGCGATGGTCGTGGACGAGTACGGTCGGCTGGCGGGGCTGGTGACGATGGAAGATCTGCTGCGGCCGCTGTTTGCCGATCTGACGCGCACCCCGACGCTACAGCCCAACCTAAGCGGTGACTTGCCAGCAACGGGAAAGGGCGAGCACTGATGTGGTTCCCGATCCTGCTTAGCGGCGTGTGTCTGATCATCGAGGCGTTTTTTTCCAGCGCCGAGATCGCCATTGTCAGTGCCGATCGCGCCCACATTCGCGATCTGGCAGCAGCAGGTCATCGCGGGGCTCGGCTCGTCGAAGACTTCCTGATCGCACCGCATCGACTACTGTCCGCGACGCTGCTTGGCACCCAGCTGGCCGTCGTCGTCCAGACCGTGGTGTGGACGCTGTGGCTGCACGAACATCATCCGCATCACGTCGAGCTGCTGCTGCTCCTCGGGTTGACGCCGGTGGTGGTGATCTTCGGTGAGATCGTTCCCAAGGCGATCGTTCGTCAGCACGCCAACCGCGTGGCGCCGGTGCAAGCGCGGATCTTGTCGGTGGTGATGCGGCTGCTGTCGCCGGGGGTCTATGTCCTCGAGCGGGTGTCGAAGCTGGCGACGGCGCGGCTCGGAATCGATGTTCATCACAAGCTGGTGACCCGAGAGGAGATCGAGAGCCTGGTCAGCGCGCAGTCCGATTCCGGTGGTGATAGCAGCGTCTCGCAGTCCGATGTGACCGAGGGTGAGCGCTCGATGATCGCGCGCATTTTCGATTTTCCGACGCTGCGGGCCGACGATGTCATGAAGCCGCTGTCCGACGTGGTGGCGCAGGCAGAGACGGCCTCGGTAGCTCAGCTCGCCCGTGAGATCGCCGATAAGAAGTACAGTCGCATCCCGATTTACCGCGAGCGGCTCGACCAGATCGTCGGGGTCGTGCACGCTTTCGATGTCCTAAAGAGTGGTCGCAGCGACGGAGTTGCCAAGGATCTGATGCGCGAGCCGCTCTATGCGCCAGAGTCCTGTCCCGCGCTCGATCTGCTGGTCCGACTGGAGCGGGCGCATCAAGGCATGGCGATCATCGTCGACGAGTACGGTGGCGCGGTCGGCCTGGTGACCGTCGAGGATCTGCTTGAGCAGGTGGTCGGTGAGATCGCCGATGAGTACGACGAGGAGCCGCCCGCGCTCAGTCGCCAGCGAGATGGCTCGTACCGGGTGCAAGCGCGAATTGCCGTCGAGCAGCTCAATCGAGAGCTGAAGCTGAGCCTGCCCGAGTCCGACGACTACGAGTCTCTCGGTGGCCTACTGCTTGAGCGGCTGAAGCGCATTCCTCGTCCCGGTGAAGTGGTGAAGATCGCTGGCGTCAGCTTCGAGATCGCCGCCGCCAACGAGCGCCGCGTCGAGGAAGTCGTCCTGCGCCTGGGCCGCAAGTAGCGGAATACGGCGATGTCGCAGGCTCCGAGCAAGCGCTCAGCGACGATCATCCTGGGAATGATTGCGCTGCTGTGGCTGCTGGTTTTTGCTGCTGGCGTGGTGCTGTCTCCCTCGCAGCAGCTGCCGTTTGACCTGGGCGCACAGGTGTTGCTGCGTCTCGGAGCACTGCGCGTACCGATCGAGTCGCCCGGCGATCTGGCACGGCTTTTGACCTGCTGGCTGGTCCACATCAACCTGTGGCATCTCCTCGGCAACCTGGCGGTGCTCGTGGTGATTGCATGGCGCTGGCCGCACCGACAAAGTGTGCTCTTTCCGCTGATTGTGGGCGTCTTGCTTACAGGTGTCGCGTCGCTGTGGTTGTCGTCGTCACGATCGATGGTGAGCTGCGGTGGCTCGGGGGTCCTGCTGGCCTTGCTCGGCTCTCTGCTGCGGCAGAGCGAGACGTGGCAAGCGCGGGTGACTCCCGTGCTGCTGGCGACGCTGTTGCTCGGGGGTGGACTTTGGTCCAGCGGAGACTGGGCGGCTCACGTCGGTGGCCTTCTGGCCGGTGGAGTCGCGGCGCTCTTGGTTCAGCGACGGAAAACTACAGGGTAGCGCGGCTCTTGTTGTCGCGTGGAGCGGGCCGGCTTGGCGTCGGCGCTGCACCCGGCGTGGCAGTCGGCGTCGGGTTGTCGAGACTGGTAAGCAGCTTGTCAAGCTCGCTGAGCTGCTCCGTCGAGCGCTCGACCCAGCCGTTCTTGACCCCAATTCGCTCTGCCATCTTGATGTTGCTTTCGAGGACATCTTTGGCTTTCCCGAGGAGATGCCGAAGCTGTTCCCGCAGCAGCAGATCGTAGATGACTCGGCTGTCTCCACGGTTGACCTCCGACGGAATCGGTGCCGCGATCATCGAGTCATACAGTTCTCGATACAGCGTCCCGACGTGATAACCCGCTGCCGTCGCCCACGTCGGATTCTTGAGCTTGATCGTCTCGACGTACTTGCCATTGGCGAGCAAAAACGACTTCGCTTTGGTGTCAAGGTCCGTCGCCAGCTGCTTTTGGGGCAGTCGCAGCGGCAGATCCCGGAAGCGCTGGTGCGCGATGTGGGCGACGTAAAACTGCGACATGGCGACGAAGAAGTTGCCCGGCAGCGGCTCGGCTTCCTTGCGGGACTCGACGAACGCCAGCGTCTGCTGGAACTTGGCCTCGGCGCCGCTGTGATCTTTGAGCTCAAACAGCGCCAGACCGTGCCGCGCCATGGCTTCAAGTCGCTCGCCCGTGCTCAGATCTTCACGCTTCTCGACGAGAGCCAGCGCCTCGGCGGACTGCACCCAGCGCGACTCCTCGGCCAGACAGGCGGCCTGCCGCAGCGCAGCGTCTTTGGCTTGCTTGCTCGTCGGATACAGCGCCAAAAGTCGCTTGTAACGGTCCGACGCCTCGCCAAATCGACCCAGCGCTTCGTAGCTGAGCGCGGCATTGAACAGCGACGGAGGAGCCCACGGGCTATCGGAAAACTCGACGACCAGCTTCTCGTAGCCTTGGGCAGCGTCGGCAAACTTGTCGCCATCAAACAGCGCATCGGCCTCGCGAAACAGCGTCGGTGCGTCATAAGCGGTGAAGTCTTCCTCGCCCGCTTTGCCGCCCTTCCCGACGGTGATGTGGAGGTCTTCCATCTCGATAGACTGCACCGTCGCGCCCTGGTTGGTACTGTGCAGTCCGTCGGGCCGCACGTTGCGACCACTACAGCCGGTGGTCAGCATCCCAAGTCCCAGGAAGGCCAAGGCGACGACTTTCTGTGCGATACGACGACGAGCCAGCGAGCGCTTCATGGTATGAACTCCTTTGTAGAGTCTCACAAGTCGGACCAATTGAGCACCTATGCCTACCGTGCCAGGCCTGCCACAGCTTCCGCCATTTCGCCTTGTCGACCGCATCGTGGAACACGACTTGGCGACGGGCTGCCTTGTCGCAGAGAAGCTACTTTCGGTCGATGATGCGCTGTGGCCAGCTGACCTCGGGCATCTGTCGCCAAGTGGTTTTCCGCAGACCTTGCTGATTGAGGCGTTATGTCAAGCGGCTGCGGCGTTCAACATGCTCTCGGCGGGGGCGGCGTCCGAGGCTGCTGACCCATCGGCAGCGGTGCATCGTGGCTATTTAGTGGGCGTAACCGACCTCAGGTTCCCAAATTTTGTTGAACTTGGCCAAACCCTGCGTCTTTGCGTGAAAAAACAGCAGTCCATGGGGCCTTTGGTGGCTTTTTGGGTGGAAGCGCAAGCGATCGACAGCGCGCGGGGTGTGGCTCCTCGGCAGGTCGCCTGTGGGCGCTTGCTTTTTTCGCTGGTGGCGGCGTGATATGCTGGAACCTCTCGAAATGAGTGACGTGTCTCGGGCGGAGAGCCCACTGGTCCTGATCCCTGCGTACAACGCTGGCCCGTCGGTCGGCGAGGTGGTCGCACAGGTGAGGGCACTGGGCCTCCCGGTGGTGGTGGTCGACGACGGTAGCAGCGATGACACCGGCGAGCGAGCGACCCAAGCAGGCGCGACCGTGCTGCGACATCCGCAAAATCGTGGCAAAGGCGCGGCGATCCAGACCGGCTTTGCGTACGCGATGCGCTGCGGCACAAGCGCTCTCATCACGATGGATGCCGATGGTCAGCACGACGCGGCAGAGCTACACAACCTGCTCGCAGCCCAGGCGCAGAATCCCGACAGCTTGATCATCGGCGTGCGCAGCTTCGATCCGCAGGTGATGCCTCGGCGCAGTCGGATTGGCAACCGGATCTCGACGTACTGGATCTCGCTGTTTGCGAGGCGGCTTCATCACGACACGCAGTCGGGCTTTCGGATCTATCCGCGCCGGCTGTTTGCCCTGCCGCTGAAGACCCGGCGCTTTGATACCGAGACGGAAATCCTGCTGTGGGCGGCCAAGCTAGGTGTGCCGCTCATCGAGGTTCCGATCGCAACCATTTATCACGGCGGTCATCGCAGCCACTTCCGCAACTGGGAAGACACCCTGCGGGTGATTCGCTTGGTGATTACCTCGCCGCTGTGGCGGGTAGACCCAGAGTCGGGCGCGATGCCCCACGGAATGACGGAGGCCCTGTGAGCATGTACGAGTCGGTTTCGCGCGCAAACCTTGCGCAGAGTGGTTGTAGCAAGCTGGGCAGCGCGTGGCGGCGGGCGCTGTCGGGTGTGCTGGTGGCGAGCGCCTGCTTCGTTCTGCTCGGGCAGAGCGGCTGTGACAACGCCAACAAGCCGATCATCATCAAAGGTCCTTCGGTGCAGCCGGTGCAGGACATTCGCTGGGGCACGATGCGGGCGGTCCATCGCGTCTCTATCGACGCAGCGAAGGGCGACGGTCGCGAGCAGGTCAGCGTGCGTGGCATGGTCGCCGTCGAGCGGCCCGATCGCTTCCGTCTGCAAGCCATTGGCCCGGGCGGCATCACGCTGTTTGACCTCATCAAAGTCGGTGGCGACGTGAAGGTCGTACAGAGCATGGCCGGCGCGGACAGCAGCTTGCAGCAGAAGGTTCTGCTTTCGATCGGCGCTGATCTGTCGGCAATGTACGACTTGGAGCCGGTTCACCCGTCGCACAAGAAGTATGTTGACCTCAAAGTGGGCGAGCTGCGCATCGTCGAAAACGAGCGGACGATCCGTGCCCAGCAGTTCAAAGAAGTGCAAGGTCAGTCGCTGCCGACGCACATTGACATCGACAACACCGCGCTCAACTACAAAGTGTCGATCGATGTCGAGCAGGCAACTCTCGACGACAAGCTCGATCCGGCGCTGTTCCGCATGGGCAAGTAGGCGCCGACCGACCGATCGACCGACCGACCCGCCCGCTGCGCTACGCCGCCACCGTGCCGCTGACGATGCGGACTTCCCGCTGCGGGACGGCAATCTCGATGCGATGAGTGCGGAACGACTCGACGATCGCTTGGTTTAGCTCGCCGATGGCGACGACGTAGTCGGGCACCGCCACCCACGGCTTGATCGCAATCCCTATCGACGAGTCACCGAGCACCGTCACGCCGATGACCGGCTCTGGGTCTTTGAGCGTCCGACTGCTGCGGACGAGGATGTCGCGCACCACCGTCAGCGCCTTCTGCAGATCGGTTGAGTACGCCACACCGACGAGCAGGTCGAGCTGTCGCAGCTTGCCGTAGTTGTGCAGCACTTCTCCGACGATCTTGCGGTTGGGAACGATCACCTGGGAGCGATCGGGATGGCTGAGCGTCGTCGAGAACAGATCGATCGCTTCGACCTGACCTTCGACGCCGACCATCGAAACCCACTCACCGATGCGGAACGGCTTGGTGAAGATGATGGTCAGTCCAGCGACGAGATTGCCGAGCACTCCTTGCGCGGCCAGGCCCACCCCGACACCAGCTACTCCGAGGCTGGCGAACAGCGGCAGCAGCTCGATGCCGAGGTTCTGCAGCGCCATCGTCAAAAACACCATAAACACGATCACGGTGAGGACGCGACCGAGGAGCCGACCCATGGGCTGGTCGAGCTCGAGCTTGGTAAACCAGCGATAGGCGAAGCGACCGATGCGACGAGCGACCAGGCCGCCGAGCAGCAGGATGATGACTGCGACGATCAGCCGAGGGCCATAGCGAATGGCAACGTCGATAAGGGTCCGCTTGGTATGTTCGACAGTCTCAAGGCTGAGCGAGTTCATCGTGCTCTCCGACGAAAGATGTGGCCGTAGTCAGTCCTTCCGAGCTTACTTCAAGAGTCACCCAAATCGTGCAGTCGTCATGCGGTCTTGAGCCTGCCGCGTAGGTGTTGTCATCCCGAGTGCCGCCATGTTTGACGGCGTAACAATGCGTGCTAGCGTGAGCCCGCTTTTCTCTCGCAGAGATCATGAGCCCACAGAATCCTCGCTATACCGAAGAAGACATCGTCGTCCTCGAAGGCCTTGAGCCGGTCCGCAAGCGACCGGGCATGTACATCGGCGGTGTCGACAGTC
Source organism: Myxococcales bacterium (assembly GCA_016794465.1). Lineage (GTDB taxonomy): Bacteria > Myxococcota_A > Polyangia > Palsa-1104 > JAEUJZ01 > JAEUKA01. The sequence continues at coordinate 241,027 of JAEUKA010000001.1, forward strand.
GTGGCTACCACCACCTGCTGTGGGAGATCCTCGACAACGCCATCGACGAGGTCATCAACGGCCACGCCACCACCATCAAGGTCATCTTGCACCGCGATCGGCGCTCGGTCACCGTCGAGGACAACGGGCGTGGCATTCCGACCGGCATCCTTCCCAAGTACGGCAAGAGCGCGCTCGAGGTCATCTTGACGACGCTTCACTCGGGCGGAAAGTTCGGGCAAGGCAGCTACACTCACTCGGGCGGGCTCCACGGCGTCGGCGCTTCGGTCGTCAACGCGCTGTCGTCAGAGCTGCTGGTCCGCGTCCGTCGCGACGGCAAAGAAGTCGAGCAAGCGTACCAGCGGGGCAGCGCCGTGGCGCCTCTACGCAGCGTCGGTGCCTCCAGAGGTTCCGGCAGCAAGGTGTTCTTCCGTCCCGACCCGGAGATCTTCGGCGAAAAAGCCGCCTTCGACCTCGCGCTGGTGCGTGAGCGACTCGAGTCCAAGAGCTACCTGCACAAGGGACTTCGCCTGATCTTCACCGACGAAGAGAGCGGTGAGACACAGGAGCTTTCGCACCAGGGTGGCATCGCCGACTATCTGTCGAAGTGGGCCGGCGATCGGGGCAAGCCGACGCTGTGTCCTCCGGTGTACGTGTTCCGCGACGGTGACGGCAGCGGGATTCGCTTCGAGCTGGCCTTTTTGTGGACTGAAGGCACCGACGAGACGATCAAGAGCTTCGTCAACGGCATTCCGACCCCGTCGGGCGGCACTCACGAAAATGGGCTCAAAGCGGGCATCAACAAAGGCGTTCGCAACTTCATCGAGACGCACGGACTGTCTCCCAAAGGTCTGCAGCTGACCGCCGAGGACATTCGGGAAGGGCTGCTGGCGATTCTGTCGTGCTACCTCCACGAGCCGCAGTTTCAGGGCCAGACCAAAGAGCGCCTGAACAACCCGGAAGTGACGGCGGAGCTGGACGGAGCGATTCGCACCTTCGTCGAGGGCTGGCTGAACAACAACCAGACCACTGCCGAGACGATCGTGGGGCGAATCATCGCGGCGGCACGGGCTCGCGAGGCGATGAAAGCAGCCAGTCTGGCCGTTCCGCGCAAGTCAGTTGTTGGACAGAGACTGAATCTGCCCGGCAAGCTGGCCGACTGCACCGCGACCGATCCGCGTCAGGCCGAGCTATTTATCGTCGAGGGTGACTCAGCAGGTGGCTCGGCCAAGCAGGGTCGCAATCGCAAAAACCAGGCGATCCTGCCGCTGCGGGGCAAGGTGCTCAATGCCGAGCAAGCGTCGCTGTCGAAGCTTTTGTCGAACCGCGAGCTGCAAGACATCATCGCGGCGCTGGGCTGCGGGATGGGCGACAAGTACGACGAGAGTCGGCTGCGATATGGACGGATCTTTCTGCTGATGGATGCGGACAGCGACGGGCATCACATCTCGACGCTGCTGCTGACGTTTATCTATCGGTTTATGCCCAAGCTGATCGAAAACGGGCACGTCTTTATCGCCCAGCCGCCGCTGTATCGCGTCGACATTGGCAAAGAGACGTACTGGGTTCTCGACGACAAGCAGAAGGACGAGCTGCTCGCCAAGCAGAAGCCGAATGCCAAGGCCGAGATCCAGCGCTTCAAGGGCCTTGGTGAGATGATGCCGCAGCAGCTGTGGGCGACGACGCTCGATCCAAAACGGCGGGTGTCACTGCGGGTTCAGATCGTTGACAAAGAAAAGACCGATCGGGTGCTCGGCGATCTGATGGGCAAAGATCCGAGCGCGCGCTTTCGCTTCATCATGGAGCACGCCAGCGAAGCCCTCGCCCTCGACGTGTAAACATCGCGGGCGGCTCGGTTTAGAAGCAGGCGTCGGGAAGCGTCATCGGTGCCAGATCGCTCTGTTCAACTTGGCGACGCTCGACGGCGATACGCGGCAGCACCTGGGTCGCGAAGTAGCGTGCCGAGAAGATCTTGCCTTGATAGAAGGCCCTCTCGCTGTCGGCTCCGTCGGGAAGTGCGGCTAGCTTGGTCTGGGCCAGCGCCGCGTGTCGGATGAGCAGCCAGGCGATCAGCACCTCGGCGAGCGCCATCAGCACGCGGTTCCCCTGTAGGCCCACGTGGTAGAGCGACTCACCCATCTTGCCGAGCAGCGCCATCAGCATCGCCTGAACGTGCTCTAGCGCCTCTTGGAGCGCCGTTCGAGCATCCGACAGGTCCGCCCCCCCGGCTTGCTCGGAAAGCGTCGCCTGGGCCTCCGCAAGCAGCTCTCGCAGGGTCTGACCGCCATCGCGACCGACCTTGCGCAGCAGCAAGTCCAGCGCCTGAATGTGCGTCGTGCCCTCGTACAGGCTGTCGATCTTCTGGTCGCGGATGTACTGCTCGATCGGATAGTCCGCCAGGTAGCCAGAGCCGCCGAAGCACTGCAGCGACACCGCCAAAAGCTCGTAGACCTTCTCGGAACAGTAGCCCTTGATGAGCGGCAGCAGCAGGTCGTTGCGACGATCGAACAGCTGCGCGGCCTTGTGATCGGCGACGTGCATGATCTCGCGCTCGTCTTGCAGCGACGCGGCGTAAAAGCATAGCGCGCGCATTCCCTCGGCGTGACACTTCTGGACGAGCAGCATCCGTCTCACGTCGGGGTGTTCCATGATCGGGACGCGCGGCGACGACTTGTCCATCACTCGCAACAGGTTCGGACCTTGAATTCGCTCTTGCGCGAACGCGAGTGCATTCAAGTACGCCGTCGACATCGTGGACATCGACTTCACGCCGATCGCCATTCGGGCCTGCTCGATGACGTTGAACATCTGGCGGATGCCGTCATGGACGTTGCCGAGGAGGAGCCCTCGGGCTGGCTTTTCATCACCAAAGACCAGCTCACAGGTCGCCGAGGCGCGCAGGCCCATCTTGTGCTCGACCTTGGTGGTGCGGACGCCGTTGCGCTCGCCGAGAGAGCTGTCCTTTTCGACCCAGATCTTGGGGATCAGGAACAGCGATAGACCTTTGGTTCCCGGCGCGGCGCCCTCGGGGCGAGCGAGGACGAGGTGGATGATGTTCTCGAAGTAGTCGTTGTCGCCTCCGGTGATGAAGCGCTTGACGCCTTCGATGTGCCACTCGTCGCCTTCGACGTGACGGGCCTTGGCCTTGCCGGCGCCGACATCGCTGCCTGCGTCTGGTTCGGTGAGCACCATGGTGCAGTTCCAGCGACGATCGAGAGCGGCTGGCAAGAAGCGCGCCCGCTGCTCCGGCGTCGCCAGGCGATCGATGATGCGCAGCATAAACTGCGTCGTCAGATAGAAACCCGCCGCCGCGTTGCTACCAGCCAGCAGCTCATAACCAGCCCAGTTGAGCGACGGTGGTGCATTCATTCCACCGAGCGACTCGGGCATCTCGAACAGGTGATAGTCGCGGTCGTGGTAGGCGTCGAGAGAGGCGCGTAGCTCTTTGGGGAGCCGGACATTTCCGTCGCTGTCCAGCTCTACGCCTTGCTGATCGGCAGCGGCAAAGCTCGCGGCCAGCTCGTTTTGCGCCAGCTTTTCCAGCTGCACCAGCGTCTCGCGCGCGGTCGTGGCATCGAGGCACTGAAAGGGCGCGCGCCCGAGGGTGCGTGTTCCAACGTCGTGGAACTCAAAGAGGTTGAAGAACAGGTCGCGCAGGTTGCTGCGATAGTGGCTAGGGGCCGTCACGTCGTTCTCCTTGCGGTCGGTGAGGTCGGTCAAAAAACGCGCCAGAGTCTACTCGCTCAGCCGTCGTTTTGCATCAATCCGCGAATGTGGCCGCTGTCGGTGAGGGTGATGTTCCACGCGGCTGGCTTCTGCGGCAGGCCGGGCATCGTGACGATCTCGCCGGTGAGTGCGACCAAAAAGCCGGCGCCGGCGGACAGGCGCAGCTCGCGAACTGCAAGGGTGTGACCGACGGGCAGGCCAACGCGGCTCGGGTCATCGGACAGCGACAGCTGGGTTTTGGCGACGCAGATCGGTAGCTTGCCGTAACCCCAGGCGGTGAAGCGCTCGAGGTCTTTGCTGGCCCCGGCGCTGAGTGACGCACCGTCGGCGCCATAGACTGTGCGGGCGACTTTGGTGAGCTTGGCGAGGAGCGGCTCGTCGAGGTCGTAGAGAAAGTGCGGCTTGGGTGGATCGGCATCACTGCGCTCAGCCTCAGCGGAAACCAGCTCGGCGAGGTCTATGGCTCCGGCGCCACCGTCAGCAAAGGCGGTCGATCGGGCGACCTTTCCCCCTTGTGCAGCCACAGCCAGCTCGACTTGGCGTAGCTCGTCGGGGCTGTCGTCGGGAAAGACGTTCAGAGCGACCACCGCCGGCAGGCCAAAGTGCTGCACGCTGCGCAGGTGCTGGCCAAGATGGGTCATCCCGCGCTCCAGCGCTGCCGCGTCGGGAGCACTCGCACTCTGCAGCTTCGCTCCGCCGTGCAGCTTGAGCGCTCGCAGCGTCGCCACCAGCACCACCAGGCGCGGCCACCCCCCCAGCTGTCGGCACTTCAGGTCGAGAAACTTCTCGCCGCCGAGGTCGAAGCCAAAGCCAGCCTCGGTGATGAGATAGTCAGATAGGCTCAGGCCGATTTTCGTCGCCAGCAAAGAGCTACAGCCGTGGGCGATGTTGGCAAACGGCCCGCAGTGAACCAGCGCCGGTCCACCTTCCTGCGTCTGCACCAGATTCGGCAACAGCGCATCGCGTAGCACCGCCACCATCGCTCCCGTCGCTTGGAGGTCATCGGCAGTCACCGGCTTACCGCTCTCCGTCGAGCCGACCACAATTCGTCCCAGTCTCGTCGCCAGATCGGCATAGCTCGTCGACAGCGCCAGCACTGCCATTACCTCGCTGGCGGCGGTGATGTCAAAGCGTGCCTCACGCGGGGAGCCGTGCGCTTTGCCGCCCAAGCCGATGACGCAGCGACGCAGAAAGCGATCATTCATATCCAGCGCGCGACCGAAGGTGAGCTGCCGTCCGTCGAGCTCTCCCTTGTCGCCAAAGCGCTGCCGATAGTAGACCGCATTGTCGGCCAGCGCCGCGAGCAGGTTGTGCGCAGTCGTGATCGCATGTAGGTCGCCGGTAAAGTGCAGGTTGATGTCGTCTGCCGGCGACAGCGAGGCCCGTCCGCCACCGGTCCCGCCGCCCTTGACTCCAAACACGGGGCCCAGCGACGGCTCCCGCAGTGCCAAGAGGGCTCGCTTGCCGATCCGCCGCAGCCCCATCGACAGGCCAATCGCGGTCGTGGTCTTGCCTTCACCGGCCGGCGTCGGATTGATGGCTGACACCAAGATAAGCCGCCCCGGCGGTGACCCACTGAGCTGCAGTCGAGTCGGCGTCAGCTTCGCCTTGTCGTGCCCATACGGGATCAAGTCCGCAAGATTCAGTCCAATATCCGCAGCAACTTCCAGAAGAGGTCGGGTTTGTGTGGTGTGGGTCATGTCGACCTCGATCCTTGCTGGACCTCTGTGGTTTGCCAAGCCCGGTTCGATGTCACGCCGGCAGCCGCAGCTTGTCGGATAGTGCCTACCTCACAGGATAGAGCGTTATTCTGCCCAATTGTCATTCTTGTAAGTGCTCGATATTCCTGTGCTTATTTCCTACATCGGACGACAGTGTGTATTTCTGATGTGCCTGTTCAGGTGCTACGGACAGTGATAGCGAGACTGCCTTAATTATTGAATTGCTATTTGTTTTGCTATTTTTGAATACTTACTACATCGCTCAAAATGAGCCTGGGTAGCTGTCTTCACAATGTGGTTGGAGTGCAGGTTTCTCGACGGCAATGGTGCGGAGATGAGCGACCTTCGGGTACCTCTCCGAGGGAGCCTTGTATTTGTAGAAAAGCTGTTGATCTCTATTCAAAAATTCGCTTACGATGAATTGACTCTGTCTATGCCAGGCGTAGCGAGAGGCCAGTAGGTATGACCAAGTCGGATCTTATCGAGAAGGTAGCTGCTCAGCTCAACTTGCCGAAGGGCAAGGCGGAGCTGATCATCAATTGCATTTTTGACTCCATGGAGGAGTCCCTCAAGCAAGGCAATCGGATCGAGATTCGAGGCTTCGGAAGCTTCGAGATCCGTCGCTACAAGGCGTATGAGGGGCGCAATCCGCGGACCGGCGATCCCGTCGGTGTCAACCCCAAGCGCTTGCCGTTCTTCAAGGTCGGCAAAGAGCTGAAAGAGCGGGTGAACGCCGGCGGTGCTCCAACCCGAACGCCAAGGGCTGCGAAGGCTGCACCGGCACCCGTCGCTGTTGCGCCAACACCCGCTGCGCCAGCTCCTGTGGCAGCGGCCCCAGCCCCGGCGCCCGTAGCGGCAGCACCCGCAGCGACGGCACCAGCGGCGGCACCAGCACCACCCGTGGCAGCCAGCAAGCCGGCAGCACCTGCTGCGGGCAAGAAGAAGTCTGGCGGCAAAGCACGCTAGTCGCTCTCGGGTTCCGCCGCCGTCGCGTCGCTACTTGCTGTCGCGGATTCCGTGAGCGGGCCAGCCAGCGCGCCAGGCCGAGATCTCGTTGCTCTCGCCGAGATCTGCATGTCCTGTGGTCGTCGCCGTTGCCTGCATGGCGTGAATCACAGCCGCGAAGGCTGCGGTGCGCACCGTCTCCTCATCGAGCGTCGGCGCACTGAGCAGCGTCTGTTTGTGGGACTCAATGTAACCGGTGTTGTAGCGACCGGCGCGAAAGTCCGGCTCTGCCATCACCCGTCGGTGAAAAGCCAGGTTGGTCTTGATGCCGCCGATCTGATACTCGGACAGCGCGCGGCTCATCCGCTCGATCGCCTCGGCCCGCGTCGGTGCCCAGACGACCAGCTTCGAGATCAGGTTGTCATAGAACATGCTGATCTCGGCATCTTGGTAGACGCCGCTGTCGTTGCGAACCCACGGACCGGCCGGATTGCGCAGCCGCGTCAGCTTGCCCGGCGACGGCAGAAAGCGCAGCGAGTCCTCGGCACAGATGCGGCACTCAATCGCCGCCCCACGCAGGGACAGATCCTCTTGGCGCAGCGGCAGCGGGTGGCCTTCCGCGACGCGAATCTGCAAATGTACCAAGTCGACTCCGGTGACCAGCTCGGTGACTGGATGCTCGACCTGCAGGCGGGTGTTCATCTCCAAAAAGTAGAAGTTGCGATCTTCGGAGAGCAGAAACTCACAGGTGCCCGCGCCGACGTAGTCCACCGCCGCTGCTGCTCGCGCCGCCACTTCCCCCATGCGGCGACGTAGATCCTCGTCGAGAACCGGGCAGGGCGACTCCTCGATGACCTTCTGGTTGCGACGCTGCACCGAGCAGTCACGCTCGAACAAGTAGATGTGGTGACCGTGGCGATCGCCGAAGACCTGAATCTCGACGTGGCGGGGACGAACGATCGCTTTTTCCAGATAGACAGTGTCGTCGCCGAAGGCCGCTTTGGCTTCTCGCTTGGCACTCTCGAACGCGGCGGGAAACTTGTCTGCGCTGTCGCACAGGCGCATACCTCGACCTCCACCGCCCGAGGCTGCCTTGAGCATGACCGGGAAGCCGATGCGCTCGGCGGCCTGGAGCGCCGTTTCTACCGTCGGGAAGCCGCGTCCTTCCGGGCCGTTGTCCCCGGGGACCGTCGGAACGCCAGCGGCCTGCATCTTGATGCGAGCGCGGGTCTTTTCGCCCATCTGTCGCATCGCCGAGGCCGGAGGTCCGATGAAGATCAGGCCGCGCTTTTCACACGCTTCGACAAACTCGGCCCGCTCGGACAGAAAGCCATAGCCCGGATGGACCGCGTCGGCACCGGCACGGACGGCGGTATCGGCAACTTTCTCGATGTCCAGATAGCTCTCTTTGGGCGTCGAGGGGCCGATGTGATACGCCTCGTCGGCCATCCGGACATGGAGCGCGCCGCGATCGGCATCGGAGTAGACCGCGACACTGCGGATGTGGAGCTCGCGGCAGGCCCGAATGACTCGCACCGCAATCTCACCTCGGTTGGCGATGAGGATCTTGCGAATCGGTCGGATGTTCGGCTCGGTGGAGGACTCAGGGATTGCCCCAGGGATTGCTTGGCTCGTCGTGTTCAGCGTCATCTTGGGCGACGATTAACCCCGTTTGCGGCGCGCTTTGTCAAGTCGTGCGACTGCGCTCTTCCGGTAGCAGCCACAGCGCGGACTCCGGCGGCACCTCTTCCTGTCCGCTCACGTACACGCGCAGGTCCGCCCCGCCACGATGAATCAGCCACAGTCCGTGCGACAGCAGCGGCACCCGCCCCGGATGTCTCTGCGGCATCAGACGCATCGCATCCCCTTCCCGCTGCCGTTGGTAGTGCCACAGCAGGCGCCGTCCTTTTTGCCCGCGCTCTCCCTGCAGAAACCACAGCGGATCGTAGAGCACGACATCCTGCACCCCCAACCGCAGAAAGTGCATCATCAGACCGTCTTCCGCCGAGACTGGACCATCGACGAAGTGCACCACCAGCTGCGGGCTCCGTCCGCGCTCCCAGACACGAAACCAGCGCAGCTGTTCTTCCGGATCGATGCCTTCCATCACATACAAGTCCGGCACCACCCGCGCCAACCGATCGGTCGGACTATAAAAGAACGGGAGGTCGGTTCCCACCCGCACCGGAATGTCGGGCCGCGTACGCCGAAAGTAGTCACGCAGCAAGCGGCAGAGCTGGGTCTTCGTCCACTGCGGGGAGATGAACTCTCCAAACTCGGGTCTGCTCTCTGTCACTGCCACGCGACGACTCTCCTTGCCCATCGTACCTGTCCGGGTGTGAAGGGCAAGCCGCAAGCGCGGGATTTTGAGGGTGTTCCGCTTGGCGCCCCGTGTGTTAAGAGTCGGACTATGTTTCAGCGTCGGTCGCTCGTCCTTGCGTGGGGCGTGTTCTGCTTCATCGCATGTGTGCTTTTCAACAGCTGTGCATCCCATCGGACGCAGATCCTGACCGGCCGGTATCTGTCGCAGGGAACGTGGACGGCGTCTCCTTCTCTGCTGTTTCGCGTGCTGCATGTGCTGGGAACCGATGACGGAGACATCGCTCGTTATCTCGCCTATAGCCGGGCCGTGCTCGGACAGCCCTATCAGTCGCATTTCATCCGTCCGATTGAGGAGTGGCGCGTCGATGCCACGAAGTACGAAACCGGCAAAGACATCAGCGATCCGCAGGAGACGCCACCGACGGTTCCTTCGACTCCCTTGCGGGCCTATCGCGACTTTTTGGTCGAGTATCCGCCCGGATTTTTTCTGTTCGCGCTTCCGCCTGCACTGCTGGCGACCGACTTGGATCGCTACGTAGTGCTGTTCGGAGTGTATATGGCGCTGCTCCTGTGCGGCTCGCTGTGGCTCTGTGTTCGGGTCGCTCGCACGACGGCGCCAGACCTTCCGGAAGAGCAGATCGTCAAGTGGTCTACGCTGTGTCTGCTGGCGCTGGGAACGATCACGATGCGGCGCTACGATGCGGCGGTTTCGTTCTCTCTGGCGCTGCTTGTCTATGGCTGTGTGGCGAAGCGTCCGAGCCTGGCGGGAATCGGCTTGGGACTCGGAGTCGTGGCCAAAGGACTGCCGGTTCTGCTGGTTCCGCTGCCGGTCCTGTACTATCTGTCGATGCGTCGCTGGCGAGAGCTGGCGATTGCGACCACCTGCGGACTTTTCTTCGGTCTTTTGGTCGGTCTGCCGATGGTGGTTCCGGCGGGTGCGCACTTGTTTGACATCCTCAGCTATCACGGCGGGCGGCCGCTGCAGATTGAGAGTACTGCTGGTGCGCTGCTGATTCTGTCGCGGCTGTTGCCACAATCGAACGTGGCCATCGCCCACACCTATGGATCGATGAATCTTGTCGGAAATGGCGAGCCGATCTTGCGTTTCCTGGCTTCCGTTCTGCCGATTCTGTCCCTCTTGGGAGTGTGGCTGTGGAGCTTCTTTGCGTTCCGCCGCGCACCCGACAAGCCGGCCCGAGATCGCATCCTGCTCGTCGCCATTTGTCTGATTTTGGTCGGTCAGATGGCGCTTGGGAAAGTGTTCAGTCCGCAGTACCTGACGTGGCTGCTGCCGATAGGAGTGCTGGTGTCTCTGCGCGAGGACTTTTCCGGTCGCTCGCTGTTTTTGGGGGCACTCCTTCTCACTCAGCTGATCTTTCCCATCTGTTATCGGCTGCCGCTGGTCAGAGATCTGAGCCCGATCTTTGGCTTCCTGGTGCTGCTCCGCAACTGCCTGATTCTTGCTTGGGCAGTGCGGCTTCTCCGGCGGGTTCCGCTGCTTCCGCTGGCCAAGTCTGCTGACTCTGCAGCGGCGTAACGGACTCCGCTTGGCACGCGCTGTTTGACCTGTGACCCGGCGACGTGGTACGCGGGGCGACATGCGTGCAGAGAGAATCCCAGACGGTACCCGACCGCTGTTTTCCTATCGCCCCTATTGGGCTCAGCGGTTTGGAGTGGCGCCGTTTCTGCCCACCACGAAGCAGGAAATGGACGAGCTTGGCTGGGACAGCTGCGACATCATCCTCGTCACTGGCGATGCCTACATCGATCATCCGAGCTTTGGGATGGCGCTGATTGGGAGGCTCCTAGAGTCGCACGGCTTTCGCGTAGGAATCCTGGCCCAGCCTGACTTTGGTAAAGCAGAGCCGTTCCGTGAGCTGGGAGCACCGAATCTATTTTGGGGTGTGACCGGCGGCAACATGGACTCGATGGTCAATCGCTACACCAGCGATCGGCGCATTCGATCCGATGATGCGTACTCTCCTTCCGGAGTGGCCGGACTGCGTCCCGATCGCTCGGTCATCGTCTATACCAAGCGCTGCCGAGAGGCCTTCCCTGAGCTTCACATTCCGGTCGTGATTGGCGGAATTGAAGCGAGCCTGCGTCGCATCGCGCACTACGATTACTGGTCTGACAAGGTACGCCGCTCGGTGCTGGTGGATGCTGCCGCGGATCTGCTGGTGTATGGGAATGCCGAGCGCACCATCGTCGAGCTGGCGCATCGCTTGGCCGCCGGAAAAGAGCTGTCCCAGATCCGTGATCTGCGCGGGACTGTGTTTGTGCAGACGACTCCCAGAGGATTCCTAGAGATCGACTCGACCCAGATTGACAAGCCCGGTCGCATCGATCCCAAGCCCGATCCCTACACGATGGAGGAAGCGCAAAAGGAAGCTCCGTGTGGCAGTAATGGAAGCGAGTCCAGCGACGGGAAAAGCGCGACTCCTTTTGTGCCGCTTACGCAGCTTACGGTGAGAAATGTTGCGCGCTCTTCCCAAGTGATTCGCCTGCCCAGCTTTGAGTCTGTCAGCAAAGATCCGGTGCTGTACGCGCATGCTTCGCGCATCCTCCATCGTGAGTCCAATCCCGGCAACGCGCGGGCGCTGGTGCAGAAGCACGGTCGGATTGATGTCTGGTTCAATCCGCCGCCGATTCCGCTCTCCACCGAAGAGATGGATGCGCTGTATGAGCTACCGTTCCAGCGTGTTCCGCATCCGCGCTATGCCGGTCACAAGATTCCCGCGTATGAGATGATCAAGTTCTCGGTCACGATCATGCGCGGCTGCTTTGGCGGCTGTAGCTTCTGTTCCATTACCGAGCACGAAGGCCGCATCATCCAGAGTCGATCGGAAGCGTCGATCCTGCGCGAGATCGAGCACATCCGCGACAAGACTCCGGGCTTTACCGGCATCATCAGCGATCTAGGGGGACCGACCGCCAACATGTATCGCATGGCCTGTAAGAGCCGCGAGATCGAGGCTGCGTGCCGACTCCCTTCCTGCGTCTATCCCGACATCTGTCCCAACTTGGGAACCGATCACGCGCCGCTGGTACGACTGTATCGGAAGGCGCGTGCGCTGCCGTTTGTGAAGCGAGTCTTCATTGCTTCCGGAGTCCGTTATGATCTCGCGGTGCGCTCTCCGGAGTGGATCAAAGAGCTGGCCCAGCATCACACGGGCGGTTATCTGAAGATCGCGCCCGAGCACACCGAGTCCGGTCCGCTGTCGCACATGATGAAGCCGGGAATTGGCTCCTACGATCGCTTCAAAGCGCTGTTTGATAGGTATTCCGAAGAGGCCGGGAAGGAGCAGTATCTGATTCCCTACTTCATCGCCGCGCACCCCGGAACCACCGATCAGGACATGCTGAACCTGGCGCTGTGGCTGAAGAAAAACGGCTTCCGTCCCGATCAAGTACAGGCGTTTTTGCCGTCGCCGATGGCCACTGCCACTGCGATGTATCACACCGGCAAAAATCCGCTCCGGCCGCTCAAGCTCGATCAGTCTGTCCCGGTGGTCAAGAGCCTAGCGCAGCGGCGACTTCACAAGGCGTTTCTGCGCTATCACGATGCCAACAACTGGCCGATTCTGCGGGAAGCGCTGCGCAAAATGGGCCGTGAAGATCTGATTGGCAACGGCAAGCACCACCTTGTCCCGACCTGGCAGCCGATAGGAACCGGAACAGAGAAGGAAGGCTGGCGCAGCAAGACCACTCCCAAGCTGAAAAAAGGAGTCGCCCTCACCCAACACACCGGACTCCCCCCAGCTCCGGCGAGTAAGTAGCTTTATTAGAAGTCGGCTTGGCGGGGGGCGCGGGGGAAGGGGATGACATCGCGGATGTTGTCGATGCCGGTGGCGTACTGAATCGCGCGCTCGAAGCCGAGTCCGAAGCCGGCGTGAGGCACCGTTCCGTAGCGTCGCAGATCGCGATACCACCAGTACTCCTGTTTCGGCAGCTTCATTTCATCGAGCCGCGCATCGAGGACAGAGAGCCGCTCTTCACGCTGACTGCCGCCGATGATCTCGCCGATTCCGGGCGCCAGGATGTCCATCGCAGCGACGGTGCGACCATCTTCGTTTTGGCGCATATAGAACGCTTTGATCTGCTTGGGATAGTTGATGACCGCAACCGGTCCGCCGATCAGCTCCTCGGACAGATAGCGCTCGTGCTCCGACTGCAGATCGATTCCCCACGACACCGGGAACTCGAACTTCTTCTTCGACGCCAGCAGCCGCTCGACCGCTTCTCCGTACTCGATGACCTCGAACGACGAGCTGACAATCTTTTCGAGCCGCTCCTGACAGGTCTTGTCAACGTGGTTGCGGAAAAACGCCAGATCGTCGGCCCGCTCGTGGAGCAGCGCCGCAAAGATGTACTTTAGGAAGGACTCTGCCAGCGCCACGTTCTTTTGTAGATCCGCAAACGCGATCTCGGGCTCGACCATCCAGAACTCCGACAGGTGACGCCGGGTGTTCGAGTTCTCGGCGCGGAACGTCGGCCCAAAGGTATAGACCCGGCTCAGCGCCAAGCAGTACGCCTCGACGTTGAGCTGTCCCGAGACAGTGAGATGCGCCTCGCGACCAAAGAAGTCCCGCGAAAAGTCCACCGCACCCTGCTCCGTCCGGGGCAGCGCCGCGAGATCCAGCGTCGAGACACGGAACATCTGCCCCGCACCCTCCGCATCCGAGGCGGTGATGATCGGCGTATGAATCCACAGAAAGCCGCGCTCATGAAAGAAGCGGTGAATTGCCTGCGCCAGACAGTGCCGCACCCGCGTCACCGCCGCGATGATGTTGGTGCGCGGTCGCAGGTGGGCCACCTCGCGCAGGTATTCCATCGTGTGACGCTTCGCCTGCATCGGATACGTCTCGGGATCATCGACCCAGCCGACCACCTCGATGTGCTTGGCCAACAGCTCGACCGACTGCCCTTGTCCCTGCGATGCCACCAGCTCGCCCTCGACCCGCAGCGCGCAGCCCGTCGAGATCTTCAGCACCGTCTCTTGATAGCCGGGCAGACTCGACGGAACCACCACTTGCAGCGGATCAAAACAGGAGCCGTCGAGCAGATGAATGAACGAGAGGCCCGCCTTTGAGTCCCGGCGTGTCCGCACCCAGCCCTCGACGGTAACTGTGTGTCCAACCTCGAATTTTCCGCGAAGAATATCTACGAAGCGATGTTCGGTCATGATGCTCACCCTCTACAGCTCAAGTACATACCATGAACTTGCGTGCGGTACCGACAGTGCCGCCACCCGCGCCAAGAAGGAGTGCGTCTAGTCTGGGAGCCAACGCTGGGTCCGAAAGAAGGAGCGCGGCTGGTTTGGGAGCCAGAGTTGGGTCCCAAAGAGGGAGTACATGTCGTTTTGGAACCGCTAGCTGATCGGCGCCGGCGTGCTGAGCAGGCGCAGCATCTGCGGGCGGGCTCGGCGGACCCGGACTCGGACCTGGCCGGCATCGACATGAGGCGGAAACAGCACCAGAAGCAGGGCCCGATGCCCGAGGGGTGCCGCGCCCAGCTGCAACGCTCCCAGCGCCGGGTTGTCCTTGGGAACGGTGAGCGTTACATAGCGATCTTCGACCGGAATCTCCAAGTGACTGGCCTGCTGCGTCTCGATGATGAGATCCGCAGCCAGCTCGGCGATTTCGTTCGAGAGCGCACCGCGTAAAATGTTTCGCTCGCCAGCGTGTGCAACTACTGCGCCCTCAATCGTGCAGACCAAGACCTTGCATGCTGCGGTAGAGCGCAGAAGCCGGTCACATAGACCGTCCAGCGAAGCGGACGAACCGACTTGCATGAGATCATTTTCGCACATCTTCCCCACCCGTTTCCAGACTTTTGGCGGGGGGTGCAGCTTGGCCTTGTCCCGACGCGAACCACCGGTTTGGCGGCGGTTTGGTGGCGCTTTTGGCGCAAACTAGCATCGTAGGTACATTTCCGACCTCGCACTACGCTTGGCCATGTGCTTCTCTACGCCGCTACGCATCTGGAGTGTTTATGCCCAATCCGCTCTCTGAAGAGGCCGACCGTCATCGCGCGAAAGAGCAGCCAGAGCACTTCGAGCTGCCAGTGCTGCCGACGCGCGATCTGGTGCTGTTTCCGTATATGCAGGCGCCTCTTTTGGTCGGACGGGAGCTGTCCAGGCGAGCCGTTGCGCAGGCTGAGGCAACGGCGGACAAGCTGGTTCTGGTCTGTTTGCAGCGGCAAGCCAGCGACGATCACCCGCGTCAACCGGCTTCTTTCTGGGAGGTCGGCACGGTCGCTACCATCGTGCGCTCGGTGCCCCTGGAAGACGGGCGGCTGAAGGTGTGGGTGCAGGGGTTACAGCGGGCGGAGCTGCTGGACATCAGCGAGCACGAAGGCGGTCTGCTGGCGAATGTGGGACTGCGCAGCGACACCGAGGATCTGGCCCGTCTGACACCAGTGCTGGTGCCGGTGTCGACGGCTCTGCTCGCGGCGCAAGTCGAGACGGCGGCGCTGCAGCGGCAAGCGCGTGAGGATGTCGAGCGTCTGCTGCGCGAAGGCAAGCTGCGCAGTCAGGATCTGCTGCCGCTGCTCGCCGAGTGTGACGAGCGGGAGCCGGGGCGGTTCGCGGATCTCGTCGCGGCCAGCTTGCAGCTGCCGATCGATCAGGCGCAGGTGCTGTTGTCAGAGCCGGGTGGGCTCGTCCGGCTTCACAAGCTGGCCACGCAGCTCCGTCGAGAAGTCGAGCTGCTACAGCTGCAAGAGGGGATTCGGGCGCGGACCCGGGACTCGCTCAGCCGAGCGCAGCGCGAACACTTTCTGCGCGAACAGCTGCGACAGATTCACACCGAGCTGGATGGATCGAGTGATGAGCTGGGCGAGCTACGGCAGCAGCTCCAGCAAGCGTCGCTGCCCAGTGAGGTGTCGGCTGAGGCCGAGCTCCAGCTGCGACGGCTGGTGACGATGCAGGCGCACAGTGCCGAAGGGCAGGTGATTCGCGCCCACTTGTCGTGGCTGGCCGAGCTGCCGTGGCAGCTGCTGACGACGGATCGACTTGACCTGGGGGAAGTGACCCGGCTTCTCGATGAAGAGCACTTTGGCCTCGACAGCGTCAAGCAGCGGCTGCTCGAGTTTGTGAGTGTGCTCAAGCTGCGACGGCACGCGATTGGACTGCCGCGACGGCTGGGGACGGTGCTGTGTCTGTGCGGACCGCCGGGTGTGGGCAAGACCACGCTGGCGCGGTCGCTGGCCCGGGCGCTCGGGCGGCGGTTTGTGCGGGTGGCGCTGGGCGGGATTCGTGACGAGGCCGAGATTCGTGGTCACCGTCGGACCTATGTCGGGGCGATGCCGGGGCGACTGGTGGCCGGGATTCGTCAGGCGGGGGCGCGCAATCCGGTGATGCTGCTCGACGAGCTGGACAAGCTCTGCGTCGATGCCCATGGTGATCCGTCGGCGGCGCTGCTGGAAGCACTCGATGCAGAGCAGAATGCCGCCTTTCGCGATCACTACCTGGGCGTGCCGCTGGATCTGTCGGAGGTGCTGTTTATCGCCACCGCCAACAATCCCGAAAAGATCCCTGAAGCGCTGCGCGATCGGCTCGAGCTGGTGCCGTTGACCGGTTACAGCGACGATGAAAAGCTGGGGATCTTGGGGCGTCACATCATTCCGCGTGTGCTGGCCGAGACGGGGCTCCTGCCGGCGTTTTCGGTGCGCTTTACCGATCAGGCGCTGCGGGCGCTAGCGACGGACTACACGCGGGAAGCGGGCGTGCGCGATCTGACGCGACAAGTCGAGACGGTCTGCCGGCGGCTGGCCAAGCGGATCGTCGAGAGCGAAGATGCGGGCGAGCCGCAGCTGCCGTTTTTGCCGCAGACGGCGACTCATTTGAAACACGAGCCGCAGCTGCTGCTGCGCGGGATGCGGACCCTGCCGAGCCCAGGGCCGACCGAGCTGCTGGTGACGCGGCGGGAGCTGCTGCGGCTGCTCGGTGCGCCGGCGCTGCCACAGCTGCAAGCGTCGACGGAGGGACGGGTTGGCGCGGCGCTCGGGCTGGCCTGGACGCAGGTGGGCGGCGAGATCTTGACGGTCGAGACGCAGCGGCTGTCGGGCGCGCCGGGACTGCACCTGACCGGCCAGCTTGGCGAGGTAATGCGCGAGTCTGCTCAGACGGCGCTCAGCTTTGCGCGGGCGTGGCTGCGGGATCGCGGCATCGTGAGCGATCCCGGCGAGATCCACGTGCACGTTCCGCAAGGCGCGATTCCCAAAGATGGTCCGTCGGCAGGTGTGACGGTGGCAGTGGCGCTGACCAGCTTGCTGTCGGGAATTGCGGTCAAGCCGGGGGTGGCGATGACCGGTGAGCTGACGCTCCATGGCCGGGTCCTTCCCGTCGGTGGAATTGGTGAAAAACTGCTGGCGGCGCGGCGCGCTGGGTTAAAAACAGTGATCTTGCCGCGAGACTGTGAACCTGCGGTGCGCGAGCTGCCAGGCCCGATGCGGCGGCGGCTGCGTATCGTTCTGGTCGCTGACATGGACGAGCTGCTGGCCGAAGCGCTGGTGAGCTTGCCGAGCAAAGCTCATACTAGTGACCACGTCAGCCGGCCCGAATCTCAAGCGAAGTCGACGAAGTTCCGCCATGGCGCCGCCCGCAAACCGTAACCATACCGTCCAGCTCGTGTATATCGGGCCACTTGGATCGGGGAAGACCACCAACCTGCGACGGCTGGCAGCGCGGCTCCCTGATCGCTTTCGGAGTCGCCTGTTGGTCGTGGACAGTCCGATGGGTCGCCATGGCTGCGATCACGAGTCGCTGCAGCTGGCATCGACGCACTTCTTCGATCTGCTGCCGATCGTGCTGGATATCGAAGGCGGGCCGCTGAAGCTGCGGATCGTCGCCGTACCCGGTCACTTTATGTATGAGCCGACGCGGCGACTGCTGTTGCGCAGTGCCGATGGCGTGGTCTTTGTGGCCGATAGCAGTCTTATGCCCGAGGAGAACCAGCAGAGCTTTGCCGATCTGCGGAGCAGCCTGCGGGAAAATGGCCGGGCGCCCGACTCGATTCCGCTGGTGATTCAGCTCAACAAGACCGATCTGGGTGAGCCGCTGACCGGGCTGCCGTTTTTACAGTCGCTGCCGGTCGGACGCAGTGATGTCGAGGTGATCCTCGCCTGTGCCGAGCGCGGCGTCGGTGTCGTCGATACGCTGCTGCAGCTGATGCGGCAGGTGTGGCCGGCGGTGCTTCACGAGCGGGAGTCGCTGGCATCGCTGTCACTCGACATGCCGCAGCTGCTCGAGCTACTGCGGCGACGGCTGCAGGTGCGCGGGGGCTCTGCCAAGCTGGAGCCAATGCCATGAATGGGCTGAGCGCTCCACTCCCTCCCAGCGACGGATGCGAGCTGATCCGTGTCTCGCTTCACGACCTGCTTTCCGAAGAGGAAGTTGCACTCCTGCGGGCCGCTAGTGAGGTTGGCTGCGAGCTGAGTCTTCTCGACCGGGAGGGCCGAGCGGTGGTCGGTGATCAGCCGCCGTCGTCGGTGTTCGACGCCATGACGACTGGCTCACCGCAAGCGTTCGAGAGCAACGGCTGCGAGTATCTGGGCGTCGCGTATTTTCATGACGGCGACGAGCTGTGCCGGATCATCTGCAAGCTGCAAGCGAGCGCAGAGTCTCGGGCGCGCAGCCTCCGCTCGGCGCACTACCTGATTCGACTGGCAGAGACGCTGCTTCACTCGGCGGTGCAGCGGACGATGATGACGCGGCTCCATTCCTTGCAAGTCGAGGAAGCGCACCTGGAGCTACAGCAGAAGAGCCAGCGACTCGACCAAGCGGTGGCGCGGATGAAAGACTCCGAGCGCATCAAGGCGTCGTTTTTGGCGACTGTCTCGCATGAGCTGCGGACGCCGCTGACCTCGGTGATTGGCTATACCGAGATGGTCATCGAAGGGCTGGCCGGGCCGATCAGCGACGAGCAACGTGAGTACCTGAGTACGATCTTGGCCAAGAGCGATCAGCTGCATCAGCTGATCTCGAAGCTGCTCGATGTCTCGCGCCTCGAGGTATCGAGCGTGCAGCTCTGTCGCACCAGCGTCGATCTGCGCGGGCTGCTTCAGGATGTGATTCGCTCGATGGCGCCGCAGCTGCGACGGAAACGGACCCGGCTTCAGCTCAGTGTCGCCGAAGACTTGCCGCAGCTGCAGGCCGATCGCGACAAGCTCCGCCAGGTCCTCCAGAACCTGATCGGCAACGCGATCAAGTTCACCCGCGACGAAGGCGAAGTCACCGTCAGCGCCGCGCTCGCCGTCTCCGAGAGTGGAGAAGCCCGCGTCCTGCTCTCGGTCAGCGACAACGGCATCGGCATCCCCAGCCACCTTCACGACAAGGTCTTCGACGCCTTTTATCAGGTTGACAGCTCCTCCACCCGTCAGCACGAGGGCTCGGGACTTGGGCTGCTGCTCGTGCGTCGCTACATCAACGCCCATGGCGGCAAGGTCTGGATCGAAGATCACCCGACGGGCGGCACCACCTTCCGCATCAGCTTGCCGAGCAGCTAAGGCCGATACAGCGAGTCGAAGTTGGACAGGATGAACTCGTCGACCATCGACGGATCGGGGATGTGCATCAGCATGCCGTACATCGCCGCTGCTCCTTGTGACGACAGCTCGGGATGCTCTGCCACGTACGCCACCGAGTCCCGCAGATCGCCAAGGTAGCGCTCGACGATCGCCGCATGGGTCGGGGTGATCGTAAGGTGAATGGCCGTCGGCAGCTGCTGGCGATCGATGTGCCAGCCTCGCTCCTCCATCTGGTCGGCGATCGCCATCAGATCCAGCTCACGCGAGGCATAAGCAAACACGCCGCAATCGGGCTGACCCAGGACGTACAGGTCGGGAATCGCCGTGATGCCGTCGATGAAGGCGCGGGTTGTCTTCATGATGATGCCGGCAATGCGCAGATAGCCCTCGTGGCCGAGCGCGGTCAGGCTGGCCCACGCCGCCGCAATCGCTCCACCCGGTCGAGTCCCCAGCACCGTCGCCGAGCCAAACAGCCCGCCCGGCCAGCCGGAGTAGACGTAGAACTGGTGCCGGCGCAGCGCCGCCGTTCGATACATCACCGTCGAAGCGCCCTTGGCCGCAAAGCCATACTTGTGCAGATCCGCCGACATCGAGGTCACGCCCGGCACGGCAAAGTCGAACGGTGGCACTGGAAAGCCGAGCTTGCGCACAAACGGCAGCAGGAAGCCCCCGACGCAGGCATCGACGTGAAGCGGCAGCGATCGTGAGAGCGCCAGATCGGACAGCTCTGTGATCCGATCGACGACCCCGTGGGGATACGCGGGCGCCGAGCCAACCAGAAACAGCGTCTGCGGCGTAATCGCTCGCTCCATTGCCGCAACATCGGCTCGAAAGTCCGGGCCCGGCGGCACCAGCACCACTTTGACGCCCAGGTAGTGCGCCGACTTGATCAGCGCCGGATGCGCCGTCGTCGGCAGCACCACCTCGGGCGCGGTAATGTGCGGTCGCTCTTTGCGCGCTTGGTCACGATAGGTCTTCATCGCCAAAAACAGGCTCTCGGTCCCGCCCGAGGTCATCGAACCGACCACCTCGTCGTCGCCACCGAGGATTCCCGCGCACATCGAAACCACGTCGGTTTCCATGCGCCGCAGACTCGGGAACGCCATCGGGTTGAGCGCATTTTCGGCCAAAAACATCGTGTAGGCGTCGCGCAGCAGCTGTAGGTGTTCGTCGGTGTCGTGGTAGACCAAGCTGAACGTGCGACCGTCGTGCCAGCGCGCATCGCGACTGCGCATCGCCGCCAGCTCGGCCAGCACATCCTTGGCGGTGCGGCTGTGCGTGGGCAACGTTGGACGCGTCGAGGTAGTGCCGGTAGGGGCGGAGGACTCAGGGGGACTGGCGCTGCTCGGGGACTGGGGCGTGTGCGACATGGACGCAGGGTATCACGACCACTTACCTCGGCAGCGGTGACTACCGGATCACTCGCGAGCAAAGACCGCCAGCGCTCTCTCGTGGTTTGCTATGATGTTGGGTTAAGTCACGATGGCTACCGAGTCGATTGTACTTGACAAGCGCTTCAAGGTGGGCCGGGTGCTGGGGCGCGGTCCTTCCGGGATCGTTCACTTGGCCACCGACCTTAGCCGAGGCAGCGAGTGCGTGGTCAAGCGGATCTACGCCAAGTATGCCAACCGCAGCATCCTCGATCGGGTGCAGGCGGTCAGTCACGCCGCGTCGGACATGATGCACCCGGCGGTGCTCGGTGTGCTGTACACCGGCTACGAGCCCTCGGGCGCGCTGTATCTGGTGTCGCCGCTGGTGCAGGGCGAGTCGCTGCGGGCGCGCCTCCAGCGTGGGCCGCTGTCGCTGACGGCGACGCTGTCGGTGCTGGAGCCGCTGTGCTCGGTGCTCCAGGCGGCCGCCGAGCGTGAGCTGGCCCATGGAGCACTTACGCCCAGCAACATCCTCTTGCCCGAGGACGGCGGGGTGATGCTGAGCGACTTTGGGATGGCTCAGCTGCGTACGACTCCGGGGGTGAAGTGGGAAGGCCAGCTGGGCTACGCAGCGCCGGAGTCGCTGGAGGTCGGGGCGTCGCCGGCGTCCCCGCGTGGCGATGTCTTTGGGCTGGGTGCGATCGTCTACGAGTGTCTGATCGGGCAGCCGATGTTCGATGCCAAGACGCTGGCGGCATACTTGGCGATGGTGGGAACGCCGCCCAAGCTGACCGTGCGGCACCCGTCGTACGCCCACATTGACGCAGTGCTGGAGATGGCGGCAGCGGCAGATCCAGAGGCGCGCTTTGCGACGGTGCAGGCCCTGTGGCGGGCTCTGCAGTCAGCGCTGCTCGACTTGCCAGCGAGCCTGGCCAACAACCTGACTCGCGGGATGTCGCCGTCGCCACAGCGCAACGTGACCTCATCGCGGCCACCGCTGCCTGTGAAGTCGAGTGCATCCAATCCTCCGCCGGTGCCGCAGAAGTCCGAGCACTCGGCTCCACCTGCGCCGCCGCATCGGCAGGAGCCCTCGAACCCGCCGCCTGCGCCTCGCAACGTGCAGGAGATGCCAACGCTGCTTATTGAAGAAGAAATTGAAGCGCTGGGGCCACCGGGGCCACCGCAGCAAGCGAAGCCACAGCCTCGGCCAGCACCGGCGGGCGGGACGCTGAAGCTGCCTACGTCGCTGCCACCGCCTCCCGAGCTGCACCGTGGTCCTTCTGCCAGAGCAGAGGAGCTGCCAGCGGCGCCGGCTGGGCCGACCATGCCTTTCGCGAAAGTGGTGGCGGCGTCTGCTCCGATCACGCCCGTTGCCGCGCCTGCCCCTGCGAAAGTGTCCCCGGCGACACCTCGTGCCGCGCCTGCCCCGGTGACCGCCGCGCCTGCCCCGCGCGCGCCACAACGTCCGGTTGCGGCCATGTCGCCGCTTCGTCCACCTGCCGCTGCGGGTCCAGCCGAGCTGCGCGCTCCGGGGGCACCGCGTCCGAATCGCCCCGATCCACAGCAGATCTTGCCGACCGATCCGTCGTATCGGCTCCGTCCGCCGCCGCCGTCCCGCTTTGCCGCGCTCGCACCGTTATTTTGGGCCACGGTCGGTGGCGTGGTGGTCGGTGGGTCGATGATCGGGGTGCAGTATCTGTCGCGGACCCCGATCGGCGCGAGTCATTCCAGCGCGACGGCGGCGCGCAATGTCGATATCGATGCACTGCTGCGGCAGGCCGAGTCTGAGCTCATGCAGCGCAGTTATGGCAGTGCCTTTGCATATGCCGAGCTGATCCTGCGGGTTCAGCCGCAGCACTCCCAAGCCAAGCTGATCGCCGAGCAAGCCAGTGAGCAGCTGCGGGTGAGTGCGGTCTATGGTGCGTTCCTGCGAGCCGCCGATCGTGAGCAAGCCGATGTTGCGGTCGCGCTGTATCGCGAGCTTCCGCCGGGCTCGCCATTCCGAACGCAGGCCTGGGACCCGTTTATGAATGTGCGCAACTCCTTTGTGCGCAGCAGGCTGGCGGTGGCGACGGCAGCGCTGTCGGCGGCGCAGTGCGAGCAGATTCGCGAGCAGATCGAGAAGCTGTACTTTATCTCGGACAGCGTGACGGACTCTGCCTTGCAACAGGGACAGCGGCTGCTGGGGAAGTGCAAGAGCGAGCACGCGGAAGATCCGGTGGTCCCAAGGGAAGAGAAGGCGGAGAAGGCGGAGAAGCCCGAGAAGCCGGCGCGCGCAGAAAAGGCCGACAAGCCAGCGCGAACAGAAAAGGCCGAGCGCTCGGAAAAGCCAGAGCTGGTCGCGGATGCCGGGGAATCGGCAAAGCCGAAGAAGCGGAAGTCTAAGCCAGACAAAGGCGGGACAGACAAGCCAGCGGTTGCGAGCGAGCCCAAGGACGAGCCCAAAGCCGCTCTCCCCAGCGCACTCCGGAATCCGTTTTAGGCCGAGTCGGTTTTGTCCACGAGCGCCTCGCGACGACCAACCGCAGCCCGCCCGCTACTGTGGGGTGAGGCGGGCGTTGACTTGGCCGAGGGCGCCGCTGCACGACAAGGTCCAGGAGCCTTGGCTGAAGCTGGTGGTGGTCACGGGGACGTTGCCGGTACAGATGGGGTCGTCGGACGAGAGATCTTCATCGATGTACTCGACCGGGATGCCGACCTGCAGGGCGGTGGCGGTGACGGCGGGGAAGTCGGTGTTCCAGGTCGGGGCGAAGCTGTCGGGGATGGCCGGGGTGCAGCTGCGGCTGCCGCTGAGCGTCAAGCAGACCTTGGGATCGGGGGCGCCGCCGAACACATCCCAGGTGTCGCCGCTCGACTTGCGCATCGCGACGGTGCCGGTGGTGACGCGGATCACCCAGCGACCAGTCGGATCGAGCACGCAGGTGCTGCCCTGACAGACAAAGCCTCGGTCACAGGTGGGGCTACAGCCGACGGTGCCACCGCCATCCTTGCCGCCGCCAGTGCCGCCGTCTTGGCCGCCACCACCGCCACCGCCTCCTCCGCCGGTATCGGTCGTGCCACAGCCGGCGACAAGGGTCAGGCACAGGCCGGCGATGGCGAAAAAGCGGGTCGAGCAGCGGGTCGAGTTCTTAGACATGAGTCCTCCTGGGTGTGATTCGGGGTCGAAAGGACCCCTTTCAGGAGGAGAGACGCCGCCCCCTCACAATCCGGGCGCAAAAAGTACGGAATCAGGAATTCCGCAGCGCGCGCAGGTGCTGGGCGCAGGTGGCGGCGGGGGGGCGGTCGGTGCGGCGCTTGGCGAGCATGGCGAAGAGGAGTCGCGACAGCGCACGCGGCAGGTAGGACGGCAGCGGCGGTGGCGGTGTGACGAGGTGCTGGTACATCAGGATCTGGCTCTTGGCAGCGGCAAACGGCAGGTGACCGGTCGCCAGCTGGTAGAGCACGACTCCCAGGGAATAGACATCCGCCGCTGCATCGACCAGCTTGGCCGACTGCCACTGCTCGGGGGCCATGTATTCCTGGGTGCCCAGGAAGTCGTCATCGCCGGTCGAGATCGGCAGCACCTCGCACGAGGGGGCGACCTTGGCGAGTCCAAAGTCGATCAGGTAGGTGTCCCACGACCAGGCTTCTTTTGCTGCGGCTGGGGGCAGTCCAAACAGGATGTTGTCGGGTCGCAGGTCGCGGTGAACGACTCCGCTGGCATGGACGGCTGAAAGGGTAGTGGCGAGCTGCTCACCAACGTGACACAGGGCGTTGAGGCTCGCCGGACTGCCGGGCAAAGGCCAGTGAGGCGACTGCACGCGCCGGGCGAGCGAGTCCCCGAGCAGGGACAGCAGCAGACCGGGCATGCCACTGGGAAGCTGTCCGACCGCGAGCAGCTGCGGCAGACCCGTGACCTTGTGCTGCGTGGTCAGCGCTTGCAGCAGGAACGCTTCATTGAGACAGCGCGCCACCAGCCCCGGATCGCCGAGGTGCTCGCGGTGCAGCTGCTTGAGCGCCACATGCTCGCCGCTTGCATGAAGCCGTACTTCCGACACCGAACAGAGCGCTCCCACCCACAGCGGGCGGATAACCTGCCAGTCGGAGGGACGCAACATCCGGGGCGGCAGCGCGGGCTCAGCCTCCGCAGTGATGCTTGAACGGTGTGCCAAAGACGCGGACCAAGTGATGAAGCGACTCTTGGGAGTTGTTGCGCCGGTCGAGGTCGATGGCCCGCTGCAGATCCTCGCGCCCGCGCAGCAGCCACCCGGCCAGCTCATCGATGTGCTGATCGATCCAGTCCTTGGTGATGTTGTTTTCGGGATCGACCGGCTCGATCACCATCCACGGGGTCGGCTCGGCCTGACGGCGCCCGCGCGGTGGCGGATAGTCTGCAAACCGAATCGTCTCGCGCCGCTGGACCTCGCCATACAGAAAGTCGAACCAGCTCGCGAGCGTCTCGCTGTAGGTGAGCTTGACGCCCAGGCGATCGTAGGCGTGGGCCGCCAGCAGCTCGATGAGGATGCTCGGTATTGTGGGGATCGACTGACGGTCGCTTGCCATCCGGAACTCGCGCCACCACTTGAGCAGCCGCACGCACTCGTTGAACTTGACCCGACCGGGCCGCTGGTTGCTGCTGCTGGTGCGCTGCTTCACGAACGTGTTGTGGCGCGACACCGAGGTCAGCCGCCTTGAGCCATCGCCGCGCAGCAGCCACTGATAGTCCTCGCCATAGTCCTTGGCCCAGATCATCGGCACCAGATCGAAGGCCAGCTTGGCGCGGCGAAACTCGATCTTGATCGAGCTCTTGGTGCGGCTCTTGTCGGGCGGAGTCTGCGGGTAGGCGCGGTCGGCATAGCTCTGAAAGCGGTTGAGCAGCTGCCCGATCCGCTCGTCATCGGGGGCAAGCGGCGCCAGCACAAACGGCACATCGACATCCTGACCATCGACCGCCGAGCCACCGGTGACATGACGACGCAGCCCGGTGTGCTTGGCAAACGAGCCGGCCCCCGGTGTCTCCCGCACGGTCAGGCCATCGGCGGCGACCTGCGCCCGGATGCGCTCGCGGATCTCCTGCGCCTTTTTGGCCATCTCGGACTCGGCTTCCGCTTCCGGCTTCAGCCAGTCCACAAACGTCTCCAGGCGTCTCTCGATCAGCGTGCTGGCTTGGCTCTGCATGGCGTCCTCCGTGTGGATCTTGCCCGCTTGCAGTGGCCCCATCGTCCGACTCGCCAGGAGCAGCAAGCCCGCGTCCGTAGCCAACCACAGCACGGTCATATGCCACAGCAGATACCGTCCCCACAGCAATCGGGCGATCTGTTTCAGCTCTTGCTTGAGCCGCTGCATCCACACCTCCCCAGCAGGTTCCCACCCCTCCCCAGCACACGCAAGCGGCAGCGAAAGGAAGGATGGTTGGGTAGGCTCCGGGTTGTGGCTATGATTGCGCCGCCGCAGTCAGTGCGGCGAGACAGCCATGAGCCACGATCGACACTTCCTAGAGCGCACCGTAGATTTTTCCCGCAACTTGCCGCTTCCCGCACTTGAGCGGGCGATGCTGCTCTACAACGATCCGCAGCTGCTGCGCTTTGTCTTTGCGCAGGCACGACTTCCCGAAGGACTGGAAGACATCGCGATTGCCCTGACGGATGAGGAGCAGCCGCCGCACTTGGTGGTTCACCGCAGCGGGCACTTTCGATCGATCCTGGGCGCGGGCATGGCGGTCACGGATGCGCGAATCCTGACCCGACAAAAGTTCGATGGACTGGTCGAGCGGATGGAGGCTCTGCGCGAGCGGCTGGCGGTGTCAGAGAAGCTCTCGGGCGAGCGAGGTGGGGCGGCCAAGCTCATCAATCGGCTCAGAGTAGGAGGCAACTGTCTCAGCCAAGAGGAGTTTGTCGCCATCTCGCACTGGCAGCCGCTCCTTCGCGACTATTTCGTGGTGCTGTTTGGAGAGCTGGCAGATAAGCAGGACTATCGGCGCCGGCTGCTGCGCCGCTGCTCGCCCAAGCGGCTCGAGCGCACAGCGGAAGCGCTGCTGCTCAGCTATTGGCAAGGACACTTCCTGCTTGGCCATCTCGCGCTGCTCTCTGTGATGGACCGGCATCGCCTGGCCGCGCCCATGCCCGTCGAGACAGACAAGCTGTTCGACTACTTTGTCAGGACTCTGTTCTGTCAAGGAAGCATCGGCTTGGCGCTCAAAGCAGGCTGGGTCTGCGGAGAGCTGGGGAAGGACATTCTGGGCGCTGCGAAGCGGCTCTACTGCACCAAAGGGGGAAAGTGGGAACTGGTCGAAGGAGGGATGGCGCTGATTGGGATTGCCTGCCGTCGTTCTGCGGCCTTCGCCGAAGTGGTCAAGGCCAGCGACATGCCCTTGCGTGGCGCCAGCCCCGAGGATCGGCCCTTGGTCGAGCAGATCGTGGACATCACGCGGAGGGTGCTCGCGATGATTGAAAAGCCGGACCCGGCAGAGGTCGAGGCGTGGATTGGGTGTGCCAACCAGGCCTTCCAGGACTGGCACCAGCTCTCGACCGAGCACGTCTTGCCTGCCGAGCTGCGGGTCGCCGCAGTGGCTCACTCCATGATTGGACTCAAGCACCATGCTGGACTGGGACTGCTGATGTTCTCCCTGCCACGCGTTGCCAAAGCCGAGCCCAAGCAGCTCTACTTTCCGGAGTCACTCCTGCGCACGGTCCGCCCGACCTGGGAGCCCAGCGAGAGCCTGGCGCTGCTGGCGATGCAGGAAGGACTGCTGGAGAAGCCCAAGCCCGTCCGCGCCGCCCCCACCCCTGGCCGCAACGATCCCTGCTCCTGTGGCAGTGGCAAGAAGTACAAGCGATGCTGCGCCGCCCAACCCGAAGCCTCCGCAAGCGGGGACCTGCAATAGGACAGACCCCAGGTCTGGCACGCAAGACCGGACCCCGATTGACCGAAGTGGACTGGGCGATTTTGGGGTCTGGACCCCGATTGTGTGAAGTGGACTGGCCGAAGTTAGGGTCTGGACCCCGATGGGGCGAAGTGGACTGGGCGATTTTGGGGTCTTTACCCCGATCGGGCGCAGTAGACTGGGCTGGGCTGGGGTCTTTACCCCGAGCCTGCGCGGTACGACTTTCTGACCGACTGGACGACAGCGCAGCCGGCCAGCGGACCCGAGCTGCCGGACCCAAAGACCCCGGCACAGAGGCATGAAGAGATGAGTGACGAACACCAGGCTGCGACCGACCCCAAAGCAATTGACCCGGCTGAGCTTGCGGACCTTACGCGGGCGTTCCCCCACCTACATCTGCCGATTCCCATCGGGACGGAGCGGAAGGCGTCCGAGATCGCCGGCATCCGCTACTCCGTGGAGAGCGTGCTGTCGATTGGCGAGCCGGTTCATGAAACCATCACCGAGCGGGCCCTGAAGAACACAGGACTGCTTTCGGCGGGTGAGACGTATTCCGATCAGCCGGCGTGGGACTTTACCCGGGGGGTGTTCTGGAATGATGACCCGGAGGGGCTGCTGTTTCAGTCCGGCGCGGAAGCCCTGCCGCTGGCGATCTCGGTCGCGGGGGGAATCCAGTTCCTGCGCGCCTTCAAGCAAGCGGCTCGGCTCGCGAAACAGCCGGGCACGAGCTTCGGCACGGAGGATCGGCTGCTGGTCCGGTCGCACTTTGGCGACCTTCAGTTTCTTCATGCGATGGCCAGCCGAGACGGAGAAGATCCGCGACAGACGCTGACCTGGATCTTGGAGTGGGCGGAGCTTGTCTATGCGGTGGCGACCCGGCCCGAGCTGGCGGAGCTGCCAGTCTGTGAGGTCCCGCTGTCGCAAGTTCGGCGCTGGTTCCCCAAGGAAGCGCGCACGGTGGCCGAGCTGTTTGGGGTGTGCGGCGGTGGCAAGGTGCAGCAGCGCGCCCTGGCCTCGCTGCTCCATCTGGTGCAGGACTCGTACGCGTCCGGCCATACCGCGCGACACAGTGGGGATGGTCGAGTGGTCGAGTTCCACAGCTATGTCCACCAAGACGGCGGTCGTCACGCCCAGGGAGACAAGCTGATAGACGGCTGCCTGGAGAAAACGCCCGCAGCCCTGCAAGCGGTCGCCTCCTGCACTGCCATCTTGCAGATGTACCAGCGAAAGGACAGCTGGCAGAACCTGATGGTCTTGCTGCGCGACCAGATCTTTGAGCTGACGGACTATCCCAACCCCAGCAGCGCCGGAGCAGAGTTCGCCGCAGACTGAACCAACCCCGACCCGGCCCAGTCTGCTGGGCTACTTCGTGCCGAGGAGCAGGGTCCAGCGGGTGGCGGTGTGGGCGACGCCGAGGAAGCGGATCTCGGGGTGGAGCAGGTTGCCTCGGCTGGTGCGCAGGACGGCGGCGACGGCTTCTTCGGGGGTGAGCGGGCCCTTGGTGAGGCAGCCGACGGAGCGACCGGTAAAGCCGGCTTTCTGGGCCCGGGCAGCGAGGCTTGTGCCATCGGGGCTGGTGGTCGCAAGGTAGTCGCGCTGGGCCATGTCGGCGCAGTGGGCCTGGGCGGCGGTGCCGAGCGAGTCCGATAGCTCCAGCAGGGTCAGGCTGGCGCGGCGGCGCTCGTCGTTGACGATTCGCAGCACCTGCGCCCGCAGCTCGCGAATGTCGGACAGCTGCGCCGAGGCCGGGGCTCCCAGGATGACCGTCCACAGGCCGTCGTTACAGCCAATCCCCAGGTGCTGCATCGACTCGGACAAGAGCAGCTTCTGGTACTGCGGCTGGCCCAGCCACTCGCGCAGGACTCCGTCGGGCTGCTCGGCTCCCGAGGCGGTCAGCGTTTCGGTTCGCCCTTCGTAGCCGGCCCGCCGCACCTTGTCCGACACCGCATCGCCTTCGGGGGTGGCATCGCCCAGAAAGCCACGCTTCTCCATGTCATCCGAGTGCGCCTGCGCCACCTGAAACAGGGTCGGCACGCCTTGCAGAAGATGCAGCCCCAGCTTGCCGCGCTCGCCGTTGAGGAGCGACTGCGCCCGCTCCAGGGCTTTTGGGTCCGGCCCGGTCTGCTTGGGCCGATTCAGACCCAGCTGTTCATTGAGATCAATGTTGATGTCGATCGGCTTCTGCGGCATGTCCCCCCACCTGCGCAAAAGAGTTGAAAAGCGGAATTCAAAAGGCAGCCCATGATAGCACGGGACTTCGCTCCGCCT
The DNA here is from genome assembly GCA_016794465.1 of Myxococcales bacterium. Lineage (GTDB taxonomy): Bacteria > Myxococcota_A > Polyangia > Palsa-1104 > JAEUJZ01 > JAEUKA01. The sequence goes on from JAEUKA010000001.1 coordinate 270,750, forward strand.
CCGACGCTAGAATGGCCGGCTATGAGCAGGCTCAAGACCATCGCGATCTCGACCGGCGGCGGTGACTGCCCCGGTCTGAACGCCGTCATTCGCGCGGCGACCAAGTGCGCCATTCTTCAGCACGGCTGGCGGGTCCTCGGCATTGAGGAAGGCTACAACGGCCTGCTCTGGCCCGACCGCATCAAGGAGCTGACGCTGTGGAACATTCGCGGCATCCTCCCGCGCGGCGGCACCATCCTGGGGACGACCAACCGCTCGAACCCGTTTGCGATCAAGATGGTCGAGAACGGCACCGAGGTGGTGCGCGACCTGTCCGACACGGTGATCCAGAACGCCCGCTCGCTGGGCATTGACGCGCTGATCAACATTGGCGGCGATGGCACCCAGACGATTGGGCTGAAGCTGCACAACAAGGGCCTGCCGATTGTCGGGGTGCCGAAGACCATCGACAACGACCTGTCGGCGACCGAGACGACCTTCGGCTTTGACACCGCCATCCACGCCGCCACCGAAGCGATGGACCGCCTGCACACCACCGCCGAGTCGCACAAGCGGATCATGCTGGTCGAGGTGATGGGCCGGGATGCCGGCTGGATTGCGCTGCACTCGGGGATTGCCGGGGGATCGAACATCATCTTGCTGCCCGAGATTCCGTTTACGCTCGAGCGGGTCTGCGAGCACATCCGCAAGCGTGAGTTTTCCGGTCGTCGCGCCACCATCATCATGGTCGCCGAAGGCATCGGGGTGCCGAAAGACCTGCCACCGGATCTGATCGAAGAGTGGCATCGCACGCCGCGCCGGGGCGCAGTCAGTCACCTGCTCGCCGAGGCGATCATCCGCCAGACCCAGCGCGAGGTGCGGGTCACAGTGCTGGGGCACACCCAGCGCGGGGGCACTCCATCCCCGTTTGATCGCGTGCTCTCGACCCGGTTTGGGGTGGCGGCGGTCGAGATGATTGCCCAAGGGAAGCTGGGTTACATGGCGGCGGTGCGCGGCGAGGAGATCATCTCGGTGCCGCTGGAGCAAGCGGTGGCGCGGCAGAAGCTGGTGGACCCAAACGGGGAGCTGGTGCGGGTCGGGCGCTCGATTGGGGTATGTTTCGGCTCATGAGCACCCAGCCCACCCGCTTTGTCGGGACCGACAGCTACGTCGCGACGCCGGACCTGATGGTGGCCGTGAACGCGGCGATCACCCTGGGAAGGCCGCTGCTGGTCAAAGGCGAGCCCGGTACCGGCAAGACCGTCCTGGCCGAGGAAGTGGCGCGTGCGCTCGGCAAGCCGCTGATTCGCTGGCACATCAAGTCGACCACCAAGGCGCAGCACGGACTGTATGAATACGACGCGGTGGCGCGCCTGCGGGACTCGCAGCTGGGCGACCCGAGGGTCAGTGACATCAGCCACTACATCCTGCGCGGCAAGCTGTGGGAAGCGTTCTCGGCAGAGTCTTCGCCAGTGCTGCTGATCGACGAGATTGACAAGGCCGACATCGAGTTCCCCAACGACCTTCTGCTCGAGCTCGACCGGATGGAGTTCTACGTCTACGAGACGAAGCAGACCATCGTCGCGCGGAACCGGCCAGTCGTCATCATCACCTCGAACAACGAAAAAGAGCTGCCCGACGCCTTTCTGCGCCGCTGCTTCTTCCACTACATCCGCTTTCCTGATGCCGAGACGATGGCGCGGATTGTCGCGGTGCACTATCCGCTGCTCAAGCAGGCGCTGGTGCGGGAAGCGCTGGCGGTGTTCTACGAGCTGCGCGAGGTCCCGGGCTTAAAGAAGCGTCCGAGTACGTCCGAGCTGCTCGACTGGCTGAAGCTGCTGGTCTACGACGAGCTGCCGCCCGAGGCGCTGCGCAGTCGCGAGCCGGGGAAGATCCTGCCGCCGCTCATCGGGGCGCTGCTCAAGAGCGAGCAAGACACCTGGCTGGTCGAGCGGCTGGCCAGCCAAGTCCGGCGCGGTCGTTAGTGGTGCTTCTGGGCCAGCTCGGCGATGGCGTGGGCTAGCTCGGCGGCGAGCGGATGGTCGCCCAGCTGCGGTCGCAAGATCTCGTGCAGCGAGGTGTAGTACCAGAGGTGCTCGGTCTTCGAGCCTCGGAAGCGCTTCCACACCGCGTCGCCCTGTCGGTCCAGGTCGTGGAGGGTCGCGCGCAGGTTGTGAATCGCATCAGCGGTCTTGAGCGCGGCAATGTGCCGATCCGCCTGCCGCAGTCGGTCGAGCTGCGCCTGCTTGCGGGTCTGCCAGGACAGCGGCACCGATCCTTCCTGCTTCTGCTCGGACACCGCCGCGACCAGCCGGGTGACCTCGGGGCCAAACTGGGCGTCAATCTCGGGCAGCGTCACCGAGGTGTCTTCAACCACGTCATGGAGGATCGCGGCGACAATCACTTCCTCGGGGAAGTCGTGCCGCAGAAGCAGGATCGCGACGTGGACGGGATGGATGATGTACGGCACCTGCGAGCCTTTGCGCTCTTGGTGGCGGTGCGCGGTGGCGGACAGGCTCAGCGCCCGATCAATGGTGGGGGAAAACGTCGACATGGGGTCCTAGCGAGAGTTGTCAGGTCCGGGTCCTGGCCCGGCTCCAGGTCCATCGGCGCGCGTCGAACGAATGCTGTGGCGCGGGTGCCAGGTCAGCTCGACCTTGGAGTCGTTGCCGGACAGAAGTAGCTGGGTGCCGTGATCGGGCAGCTCGACGCGGCGAACCCGCTGGCCGTGCTGCCAGGTGCCGTTGGTGCTGCACAGGTCCATGGCATAGACGCGGCCACGCTCGGCCAGCAGCAGCACGTGCAGGCGCGAGATCTGACCCGACAGCACCTGGCGCAGCCCGCGATCCATGCAGGTCTCCGAGCGGCCCATGATGACTCCGGCGTAGAGATCGGCCTCGCTCAGCTCGACCGAGACGGCCTTGGCTTGGCGGCGCAGGGTGACGCGGGCTCGGCCAGCGGGTGCGGCGGGAACGGCGGGTCCGGACTGGAGGTCTTCGACGCGCTGCGAGCGGGGCAGGAGGGTAATGTGGGTGCGGCGCTGCATTCGTAGCGAGTGCTGGGGCGGCTGCTCGGCCTCGATGATGTCGTAGCTGGGCAGCTCGACTCCATCGGCGAGTCGACCGCGCTGCTGCAAGAACTCGGGCAGCGGCACACAGCCAATCGCCACGTCGCCAAGGCCAATCAGCAAAGGACCGCTGACGCCGATCGACTGACGCGGCTGGCCTTCGATGGTAAACGGCTGGTTGGTGTGCAGATCGAGCAGTCGCAGCGCCGGGGTCTTGTCCGCGAGCAGCGCACAGCTGGCCAGAAGGTGTCGGTTGGTGATCTGCGGCAGCTTGGGCAGCACCAGATCGCAGTTCTCATGCCAGCCCATCACCGCAAACACCGAGGAAGACGCTTCCAGGTCAATCCAGCCGAGGTCGCGACCGTGGACCCAGAACAGCCGATAGCCGATCCGACAGGCCGCTGGCTGATCGAGCAGCATCTTGGCCCCGAACACATAGGCATCGCGCAGGGACGAGCTGCTCGGGGCCGCTTGGATGGCCCGGAGCTGGCCGGCAGAGACGCTCTTGCGCGGGACGATACCAGACACCTCGCCGGTGGCTTCGGCGGGCTCGGGGGGAACCAGTCGAAGCTGCGGTCGCCCCGGTCGCGCTGAGGGGTTCAGCTCATCCGAGTCCATAGTGGTCAGTATAGCCGCTTATCCACCCGCACAGGGGAACGATGAGGGGCGGTACGTGGGGGCAAACGGGAGGGAGAGGGCGGGGCAGGGAGTGCGTGGGGGGGCTTATAGGCCGAGGAACTGGCGGACGCTGGCTAGCTCTTCACTGACCGAGAAGTAGAGCAGCTCTTGGAGCCGCTGCTTGGGCGACAGCAAGGTCAGTCCCGGTGGATCGGTCGCGAGGAGCAGCGCCGCTGTCTCCAGCTCTCCGCACAGCAGCAGGCCGACCCGCACGGTCGTCAGCTCCGACGCCGACAGCCAGGTACTCGCCAGCAGGGACGGCTTGACTACGCCAGCCCCATCCAGGAGCGAGCGACCGACCCGGCTCAGCTGGTCCAGCTGCGGCGGCGACAGGGCGGCACGAAGGCTGCGCGCCAGCTCCAGCACCTGCGCGGAGGCCGGCGGCGTCACCTGGCTGATCTCTTGCTGCGTCAGCACCAGCGCCGCTTCGAGGATCTGCCCCAGCTCTTGCTCATCCGACAGCACCGTGCGCAGTGCTCGCTCCGGTCGCAGCAGCGCCGCCATCCGACCGACCTCGTACAGCGTCTCGCGCTCAGGCCGGCTCGGGTCAAGCAGCGGCGGTCCCAGCTCGGCACACACCGTCGCCGGTCCGCGTCCATCGCCGGCAATCGAGATCAGGAACGCCTGCTCGGCCAGCTCTCGCGCCTGCGGACGGGGAAACAGCTCCGGCAGCGGCGACTCGGTCATCTCGAACGCGTAGCGCAGGGCCTTCAGGTACACCTGGGACGCGCTGGCCTCGACGCGGCTCTCGCGCAGGAACGGCTGCTCGCTCCACGGACGGGCATGGCTTTTCTGTAGCGCCGGCCACAGCAGCGACAAGAGGACCTGCATCCGCGCATCCTCGTCGGGGTGCGCGAGCTGACGCCACAGCTCTTTGGTCAGCGGACGGCGGGCCAGGGTCACCGGACGGGACTTGAGCTCTTCGACCAGCTGGGCATCCTCGGGCTCGCCTTGACGGAGCAGCTGCAGCGCCGCCGCCACCTGCGTCGCTCGCTCGCGCTGACCGGTCTGGCCGTACAGCTCGCGCAGCGCCCGATACGACGCCAGCTCGCCTTTGCTATGTCGCAGGACGACGTGATGCTCGGCGATCGCCTTGTCGAGCTTGTCCTCTCCCGCGCTTGCATAGATCGCGGCCATCTGACGGTGCCGATCGAGGTTGTGCGGCTCGAGCGTCAGCGACACTTCGTATGCCGACATGCCGGTCTTAAAGTCGCCCATCTCTTGAATGCAGACGCGTGCGACCTCGGTCCACAGCCGCAGCCGCTCGGCGCGCTGCTTGGGCGTGTCGGGCGCCTCGGGCCCCATGACCTTGATCCGTCGCTGCATCGCCCGCAACAGCTCCTTCGGATCACCGATCTGCGCCGCCAGAGTCTCGGCGGACTCCAGGCTCTTGAGCAGGGTCGGATCATCGTCGAACGAGCTCCACAGCAGCCGCAGTGCTCGCCGTGGCTCTTGCAGGTGATCGCGGGTGATAAAGCCTGCCGTCTGCTTGTAGCGCGCGCGTCGCTTTTCATTCGACTCGGCGGCGGCCAGCTCTTGCAGCAGATCGGCGGCCTCGGGCCACAGCTTCTGCTCGGTATACAGCGACAGCAGCTTGTGCTGAATCGCGACGGCTTTCGGCGACAGCGACAGCGCTTCTTTGTACGAGGCAATCGCCTCTAGCGGCTTGGCGAGCGGGCCGGCATACAGATCGCCAATCTCGGTCAGGACGGTCATGCGCTCGTCGGTGGTGCCCGGCTCACCCGACTGCCCGAGCAGCGAGCGCAGCAGCGACTGCCGCACCTCCAGCTTGTCTTCGGGGGACAGCTGCTCGACCCGGCGGAGCTGTGCCAGCGCCTGTCGGTGCATCGGGGTCAGCGCCCGCGCCTTCTGCAGTGCCGTAAGCGCCGCGTCGCTGTTGCCAAGTGACATCTCAGCCTGACCGAGTGTCGCCAGCAGATCGGCTTCCTCGGACGGACCGAGTGCATCGTGGTGCTCGGTCACCAGGGTTTCGCTGATCTGACGGGCATCGACAAACTGGCCTGTCTCGACGAGCAGCGGCAGAAGCCCACGCAGCGCCCCGAGATCCTTCGGCTCCAGCTCCAGCGCCCGCCGATACGCCCGCCGCGCCTTGTCACGCAGTCCGGCTCCCAGCGACGCCTGTGCCAGCCGAGTCAGTCGCACCACCTGGGTCCCGCGCTCGGCTTCTTTGCGAGTCAGCATCTCGAGCAGCGGCAGCACATCGTCGAAGCGGCCATCTTGCCAGTACAGCTCCGACATCAGCTGCGCCGCGTCGTTGTGCTCGGGATCTTGCGCCAAGACCTCGCGCAGAAGCTCGCCGGCCTTGTGTCGTTCCTCGCCGAGCAGGTGCTCTTTGGCCGACAGCACCATGTAGCGAGCCTTGTCGAGCCGGTTGCTGCTTCCCTCGGCAGCTTCTTTGAACAGCTTGGCGGCCCGCAGGTGATCGCCTCGGCCTCGGTACAGCTCGGCAAGGGTCGTCAGGCTCTGGACGTGACCGGGCAGGATCTCCAGCGCCCGAACCAAGTGCTCCTCGGCTGCCGTCAGGTCCTCGAGCTTGCTCTGACACAGCCGCGCCGCCTCGCCGTACAGCGTCACCTTGAGGTTCTTGTCGTCGGTCAGATGGGCTCGCTTGACCAGCAGCCGCACCGCTTCTACGGGCTTGTCGGTCAGCTGATAGAGCCGGCCAAGCGCCTCAATCGCCGCCATGTGCTCGGGCTCGCTGTCGAGAATCTGCTGCCACGCGGCAATCGCCAGCGGCGCTTCTTCGCGACGGCGCAGCTCGTCACCGGCTGGAATCTCGACCTCGTGGACCCGCGCCAGCGCAGTGAGCAGCTCGCTCTTGCCTTTGTCGGCGTGCTCAATGTGCCGTTCGTAGGTTCGGCACAGCTCGGTCCACTTCTTTTGCTGACGGTAGATGCGACACAGCGATCGATAGGCGTCTTCGGCCTTGGCATCCAGATCGAGCACTTTTTGCAGCGCATCCGTCGCGGAATCGAGCTGGCCCGGCATCTCTTCGTACTCGGCGGCCAGGCGTCGGTAGAGCGACAGCCGCTCCTTGTCACTTGGCACCAGCGTCGCCAGATCGGACAGCACCTTCAGATACGCCTCGGAGACGCTGCCTTCCATCGAGTACAGCCGCTCGAGCGAGCGCAGGACATCAAGATCGTCCGGCGCCAGCTTGTGGACTTCTTCCCAGCGACGGATGCTGGCGCGGCGATCGGTGCCGTGCTCGGCCTGTAGCTGCGCCGCCTCGCGCCGGGTCTTGAGCACACCTTCCACGTCGCCGTGCTCGGTCAGCAGCCCGGCCTTTTCGTCGAGGAGCGCAATCAGATCGGTCCAGCTTGCCGCCCGTCGCAGCGTATGTTCCAGGGCCAGCATGGCGTCGCGGCTCTGCGGATCGGTCGTGCGCGCCAGCTTGTAAGCAGTTACCGACGCTGCACCATCCGACAGGCGTGTCTCGAAGATCTCGCCTTGCTCTAGATACAGATCGACCCGCTTGTCTTTTTCGTCGGTCAGCTCGGCCAGCTGCCCGAGCGTATCGGCCAGATCTTTCCAGCGCTGAGCGCGACGGCACAGCTCGACTCGCAGCGTCGCAAACGACTTCTTCTCGGAGTCGGGAATGCCCAGCTTCTGCGCCTCTGCCAGCGACGCCAGCGCGTACTCGTGGTGATTGAGCTTGTCGCCGTACAGCCGTGCGATCCGCAGCCACAGCACCGCTTGCTCGTTTTTGGGCTGCCTCGGCGTCAGATCGCGCATCTCGGTGAGCAGCTCGACCCACTGTCCCGCTTGCCCAGCCAGCCGCTCCACCTCGTCGAGGCCGACGGTCTGCGGGTCCTCTTTGTAGGCCGCCAGCGCCGCATGGTACGACTCGACGAGCTGACCTTTGGCTGTCTCGAACAGCGACGCGACTTGCAGCAGACAGCGCGCCCGGCCACTCGGCGTCTTTTCGATGTCCATCCGTCCCAGGAACAGCTCAATCAAGCGATCGTGATCGCCGCGCCCGCGCAGTGTCTCCTCGAGATCGGCGAGCTTCTGAGTCGCAACTTGATGCTCCGGCTCTTGCTGCAAGAGTCGCAGCCAGCCTTCCAGATCGTCGTCATCGGGCAGGATCTCGCTGCCGATCTCTCCGACCGACTGATGAAGCGCCGCAAACACCGCTTCTTCACTGTCCGCATCGAGGACAATCAGCCCGTAGGCGCGTGACAGCTCGTCGCGCAGACCCGGCGGCAGACCGGGCAGCAGGGCAAAGTGCTGTGGACCCTCGCCACTCGTCTGAGCCAGTGACAACAGCCGCGCCGCAATCGCCAGATCGGGATCGTGGGCATCGAAGCCGCAGAGCAAGAGCGATCGCTTGAGCGCCAAGTCCCGCAGCGACTGCCGCAGCGGCTCACTGGTGAACAGCTGTTGAACATCGGCCTCGCCGAACACCAGCCCTTGACCGGTGCTGCCGTCGCCAAACAGGCGCAATACGAAGCGACCACGGCTCGACAGCATCTCGATGGTCTGCTCGGATGTACCGACGTGGGGCGGGCCGCCTGGGGCTTTGCCCTGACTGACCGCATCCATCAGCCCACCATCAAGTGCCGTCGAGATCAGGCCACGAAACGGCAGCTTTGCCGCCAGTCCCAGCAGCTGCGAGTTGCTATCACTCGGCAACACTTTCGCCAGCGCCGTCACCAGATCGTCGCCGAGTCGCTTTCGCAAGAGCCCCGCCACCAGCAGCGGCTGACTTTCCAAAAGTGCTCGGGCCTGGGCTCGTTCTTCGTCGCTACCGAGCTTGTCGCTGTGCTGCGCGAGCAGCTTGCCCAGCAGGGTTCGGAAGGAAGCGGACGCGGCTTGCCGTCCAAAGATGCTGCCCGTACATAACACCACTCGACCCGCGCGCAGCCTCTGCACGAGCAGGGCGAGGCCAGCTTGCGAGGGCTCTCCTGTAGGGATCGGTGGTTCGTCGTGATGAGCCGAATCGGATGGCTCGACCATGCGGTCTGGTTTTTGAGCAGTAGAGTGCTTTTTGGCCATGTCGGCCTGGGTTATCACAGCACGACGACGCCATTCAACCTTGTTGAGGTTGACACGCGGGTAGCCCTTGCCATAGGCGTAAAGAATGACCAAACGGCTCGCTCTTGTCGGCTCTGTGCTGTTCGGATTGGCCATCGGATCGGTCGCTCACGCGCAAAAGTCGCTGCCGAAGCCGCTGCTGACCGTGAAGCCCGAGAAAGGCTACGTGGACGATGCGATGACGCTGACCGACGGTGGGGCGGTGTTCCTGTACGTCAACACCGATGGCACCAAGTTCGCGACGCTGCGTGGTGTGGCTTTGCCGCCGGGTCGAGGACTCAGTCCGCAAGTTGCCGCGCCACCGGCTGTGGTCGCGCCGCCGCCTCCTCCTCCAGCGCCCGCTGTTCCGGCCAAGGGTGGCAAGGTCAAAGCGCCGCCGGTGAGTCCGCCTGCCGCGCCGCCGCCACCACCGGTTCCGTTTATGGAAGAAGCGCTGGCCAAAGAGCTGCTTGTCGAGCCCAGCCGGACCAAAGAGCTGCTCAAAGGTCTGCCGCTGAATACCAATCGACTGCACCTGCTTCCCGACGACAAGATCTTGGTGGTGATGCGCGATCTGGAAACCCGGGGGCAGTACACCGCCAGCATCTACAGCCTCAAGACGCATGCCGAGGTGCCGGTCCCCGGTGGCATCGGTCCCGCTTCAGAGATCTCGCTGACGACGATCGATGGTGTCCTGGCGATCGTGGCGGTGTCGAAGCCCGGCCCGCAGAGTCCGCAAGACCCGCGCAGTCTGCTGTCGAGTGAGTACAAGTTTTCGGCCTTCTCCGCCGCGACCGGCAAGCCACTGGCCCAGCGGACCTACAAGCTCGACGAAGAGGGCAAGATCTCGACGCCGTCGGGACTGGCGCTGCCGCTGTACTTCCTGGATGGCTTTGCGACCTGGGTGGTCAAGCAGAGCGGCGCGTTCGACAAAAAGAAAGATCTGCGCCAGCCGGACTTTCTGGCCTTCCTTGATGTGTTGAGTGGCAAGGTGCGCACGACTCGGCCGATCGCGAATCCGCCGGCGATGATGGATCTGAAGCGGGTGCGGGCGGCGCATCATGACTCGGTGGTGGTGCTGGCCGAGGACGGTACCAATCAGGTCGAGATCGTCTCGGCGCTGGAGCGTGGTCAGCCCGATGGTCCTATCGAAGCGCGTGCGCCGCTGCCGCTGCCTCGGCCAGCCGGGATGTATGAGTCGACCTCGCTGCGGTTTGTACGGCTCCGCCCGAGCACGCTGCTGCTGTCGCTGATGGTCGATCCAGTCAACGAAGATGCCGTGGCTGCCAAGCGCACCGATCCCGATGAGGTCGATTTTTGCACCGTTGATCTGGCCGGTGACAAGCCTGGTCCGGCGCAGCGCAAGCTGACGCTCTTGGCTGGCAAGAGGCCACTGGGCTGGGTGGCTTCGCCCTCGGGTCGGGTCGTCGTCTTGCGCAAACACAAGGGCTTTTCGCGGGGTGGAACCGAGGCCGAGGTCTACGACCTAGAGCCATAACAGCCCGGACTTTTGCTGACGCTGTGGCGGTTACGTCAGGCTGGTGCGAATCGGCTTACCGCCCGGCAGGTGCTTGTCGAGGATCGCCGTCCCGATGCCAATCCCCTGTCCGAGCGTCCGAAGCAGCGACGGCTGACTATCGGCCACCGAGATGTCGCCGCGTTCACTGGCAATGCCCGTGCGCGAGTCGATCGCCTGCGCTCCATAGTCGCCCTCTTGGGCCACGACACCACCCACCACGCCACCTCGGAACGGCGCGCCCATCAGCAGCGCGGCGTTGTGCAGCGGCCAGTGATCGCGACCCCACAGCCCTTGCCGCTTGAGCGTCCGTCCAAACACCGAGAGCTGCGCAAAACAGGTCCGCTCTGCCATCCCGTACGCGCCGAGCTTGTTCCACAGCAGCGCGATCTGCCCGATGCCGCTGTGAATCTCGGTCGCTTCTTGCTTCAGCCCGTCGTCGAAGTGATTGTCTCCACCGAGCGGAATGTGAATCGCCACCACCGGCGCCATCCCGAGTCGCACCGCCACCGCCGCTGCGAGCACCTGACCGTCCGGCCCATCGCTCTTGATCGCCGTCAAATCCGCCGTCAGTCGATCGCCCAGCGCTCTGGCCTGCGCCAGTGACAGCGTCTGCGCGCTCAGTGCCTTGCCAAGCGCCACGTTGCCGGTCTTTTTGCGCAGATACTGGAGTCGCTCCAGCGTCGAGCTGCGTAGGCTTGCCAAGGCGGGCAGCGGCGAGTCTGGACCGAGCAGCACGTCGCGAAGCTCGGTCGGCTTTAGGCTGCGGAGCCGCTGACCACTGACCATCACCACTTCGTCGGAGCCGAGCAAAAGCGGCTGGTCTTGCACCGTCTGTAGCTTTTGACTCAGCTCACGCGCAAACAGCACCGGGGCACTCTCGACATCACCATGCACTTGCAGCAGCTCGGGCAGGCTCGGGTGACTGGTCTTGAGCGTCGCGTGATGAAAAAACACCGTCCGGTCGAGCAGTCGCTGCGGCAGCTGCTTCCAGGCCGCCGCCGCCAGCTGGCGCTGTCCGGCGATCGTCAGCGTCGCTGCTGCAAAGCGTGGGTCGACGGGATGAACGATGTCTGGCGCGGAATAGCAGCCCGGCACGTTGGCGTTGAGCGGATCGCCACAGGTCGACAGACTCAGAATCAAGAAGCGCGCCGCTTTGGCGGAATCCTGACCTTTGGTCAGCGTCGCAGCACTGGCGTGGAGCGGATCGACCAGCAGAGAAACGGGCAGCCCCGTGGCCGCCGCGCGCAGAGCCAGCCAGCTTCCGCCGAGCAGCCCTTGCCGCAGCACTTCCCGTCTAGTCTGGCTCATATCACCCCGATGGTTTCATTTTACTGCCAGGCGCCCGCGAACTGACGAGAGATCCTGCACGCGTCGTCGTTTCTCACGCGGCTTATGTGGGAAGGTGAAGTCCGCTCTCTGTGGCCACCCGGTTCGTCCATCCATTGCGCTACAGGCTTGGTGCCTACTGCGCGACAAACCAAGTCATTGGGCGCTTCCAGCCGGTCACAGCGAGGCGCTTAAAACAGGGCATCGGCGGGCATCCAGCCTTCGTTGCCGAACAGATCGCGGACCTTGGCTTGCTTGCCTTTGCGCTCGATGACCTGGACACGGAAGTCTTTCTTCAGTCGCGGACTCTTGGCCGTCGGCGCGGCGCTGTCCCCGCTGCTGAGCGGCACCTCGTCGACACGGACCCGCGAGTTGTATTTGGTGCGCAGCATTTCCTGGTTCTGGGCCTGTTTTTCGGCAATCAGGTTGGTCGACACCTGCTGCATCGAGTACGCCGCGTTCAGCTCTCCAGACTTGACGTCATCGACGCTCACTCCCTTTTTGGCCAGGTCTGAGATCTGCTGCTCTGACAGGCCCGCGCCTTTGGCAAAGCTTGAGCCCTTCTGCTTTTCGCTATCAGCCACCAGCTTCGACTGCTGCAAAAAGAAGTGACTGGTCATGTGCAGGACTTTGCCCTGCTGGTGATGAAACGCGACCACCACCGCACCGTCGCCGTACTTGGTCTGCATCTCTTGCGATGACATCAGCACGCGGACCTGCTTGGGGTCTTTGACATGGATCGGATACGACGAGCCTTCGAGCCACCAGCGGGGATGGTCGCGCATCACCTTGACGTGGCGCAGCAGCGGCTCTTTGTCGTCGTGAACCTGCACCGAGACAACATCGTTTGGCGTCGTCCGTCCGTTGTGACCAATCGTGCCCGGGAACGCTTTTTCGACCGTGCGTAGCGCCCAGTCCGTCGACACCAAGTAACCGCCTCGGGCCACAAAGTCGCGCAGCTTCTTGACCCCAGCCTCCGAGACATTGCCCGGACAGTTGAGCATCACCGTCTGCGTCGACATAAGCTCCATCTGATCGAGCAAGCTCGGCGGCACCACCACGTGCTTGATCTGCACCGCCCGCAGGACATCTTGGACGCGATCGTAGACACCCGACAGCACCACCACGTCGGCGCCGGCGGCTTCGCGGATCAGCTTGAAGTCGGTCGGTCGCGTCTCTTCCATGCGGCGCTGGAGGATCTCGGCGGCGACGCGGTTGGCCTTGCGCATCTCGGTGGTTCCGAGCGCTCCATCGACGGTGGCATCGGAAAACTCAAAGCTCGCGGAAGCGGTCTTGTTCATTCCTACTTTGGCGGGACTTGCGGCTGGGGCGTTCGGTGCGGACGCGGCAGGCGGGGCGGGCGGGGCCATCTGGCGGAGCTTGTCTTCCCAGGCTTTTTGTTCGGCGGTTGGAGCATCGCCGGCGGAGGCGGGACAGGCGGCCAAGAGCCAGGCAGCAGGCAGGGCGGCAAGCAGGAAGGAACGGCCAAAACGGACAGCACGAGTCGATCGGTTGAGCACAGCAGACCTCCAAGAGTGAGCGATGCCGGCTACAACGCGGCTTGGTAGACATCGATCTGGGCTGCGCGGAAGCCGTCCGAGCCGTTGACAGTGCGGCGAAGTTGTGGCGTAAACTGCCCGACTGATGCAGACCATCGGCGGCGGACTCCTCGACGAGAAAGTGACCGACTGGCCGGGCGTGGTACTCGATACCGAAACCACCGGGGTCACCGTCGCTACCGACCGCATCGTCGAGCTGGGCGCCGTCTTCTGCGAGCGTGGCGTCATTGTCGATGTCCGCAAGATGCGACTCGATCCGCAGGTGCCGATTCCTGCCGAAGCCAGCCTGGTCCACGGCATTCGCGACGAGCACGTCCGAGGCAAGCCGACTTTCGCCCAGGTTGCCGAGCGCTTCCTTTGTTACCTAACCGGCCAGACCCGTGGCGGGGTGACACCGTGGCTGTGCGGCTACAACGCTGCCGAGTTCGATGTCCCGCTCCTCAACTTCGAGCTTGCGCGCGCCGGCCTGACCACACGGCTTGTGGCGGATCAGATCATCGATCCGATTACTTTTGTGCGCTGGCACCTGCGCCACCTGCGCAGTCGCTCGCTCAAGAGCGCGTGTGAGCACTTCGGGGTGCCGCTGCAGAACGCTCACTCCGCGCTTGCCGATGCGCAGGCGACGTTCGGGCTGCTGCTGGCGATGATCGAGCGAAGCTACATGCCGGTTCGCATCCGCGACATCCTCAGCGAGCAAGCCCGACTCGCCAAGATCATGAAGGAAGAGTGGGACCGCTGGTCGTACTGGCTGTATCGAGATCGCGAAGATGGCTCGCTCCGCTTTGGCGCCGGTTCCCACTGCGGTGAGCCCGTAAGCGAGGTCAGCAGCGACTACATCGAGAGCCTGCTGCGCAAGGTTCCCGATCTGCCGGAGGACGTTCGGACCACCCTGCGCTCGCTTGCCGCGTAGTTTCATGTACTGAAACAGGCTCAACCGGATTATAGTGTGGGAGAGTTAGGCATCCGTCGAGTCACCCGACCAATTGTGTATCTCCGGTGCCGCAGCCGCTTTTCGAGGTGTCCATGTCCGCGCAGCAGAGCATTCCCTGGGAGCAACAGGCCTTGCACATCGCCATCGACACCCTGCAAGAGGCCTTGCCGGGCAAGCCCAAGGATCAGCAGCAAGCCCTGCACATGAGCCTGATGACGCTGCGCGGCTACTTGGCGATGCAGAACTCAGTCGATGAGGATCTGCCGCTGCCGCCGCTGCCGTCTCCGTCGGATAGCTCGCGGACCAGCAAGTTCAAGCAGCTGCTCAGTGAGCGGCGCACGATGGCGGGGCTGTCGCAGGTGCGACTGGCCGAGCTGGCCGGGCTGCCCGAGTCGGCGATTGCCAACATCGAGTCAGGACGGGCGCTGCCCACCCAGCTGGCGCTGCTCCACTTGCTGTCGGTGCCAGAGCTGAAGTTGGAGGTGTCGGACCTGCCGTGGGAAGTCGCGGAGGCTGATACGAACTTTGCGCTCAACTGCTGGCTCGCGCCGGGGTTCGACCCGGTCAAGATGATCAAAGAGCTGTCGATGCAGGTCAACAGCTTCGGGGGTCACATCGAGCAGGGCTATCTGTATATGGACCCGATGAGCGCGGCCGACTGGTGCGCGATTGCCGATCTCAAAGACTACGACGAGATGCAGTCGAGCATGCAGCTGGACCGTGCGGCCGGCGTGATCCTGGAGCAGTGCGGGAAGATGGGCCTCGACGTGGTGGCGCTCGGACCGGGGAGTGCCCGCAATGAGGTGCGGCTCGTCGAGCAGCTGCTGGCACAAGGCGGTCACGGCGATGTTCGACTGTATCTGCTCGACATCAGTCAGCCGCTGCTGTCGGTGGCTTATCGGCATGCCGCCGAGACGCTGGCCGACCGAGGCGGGGTGGTGTTCGCGATCCAGGGCAACTTTCATCACCTGCCGCGCTACGGACAGCTGCTCTATTCGCCACAGCGGGCGCATCGGCGACGGCTCGTGACCATGCTCGGGCACACGTTTAGTAACCTTGAAAACGAGCTGCGCTTCGTCCGCAACAGCCTGGTCGGGTTTGGCGCTGGGGATCTGCTGCTGCTCGACATTCGGCTTGCCTATGCTTCGACCGACCGACCCGCCGAGGAGATCATCGAAAAAGATCCCGGGCTGCTGAAGTCTCGGCGAGGGGTGAACTCGGCGCTGCGGCAGCGCTGGGATGAGTTCCTGGCCGGTCCGATCCGTCGCTACGCCAATGTCCAGACCGAGATCGAGGTCCAGCGCGTGCTCGATCTGTCCTGTCCGATTCCGGGTAGCTATGCCGTCGATGCCCGCGCTCGGGTGCGGCTGCCTTCAGGCGAGGAGCGCGAGTTCTCGGTGTACTATAGCCGTCGCTATGACCCCACCAAGCTGCAAGCGGCGCTCTCTCGCGAGGGCTGGGAGACAGTGGCCCACTGGGCCTACGGAGGCGACCAAAACCCCTGCATGCTGTTTCTGCTGCGTAAGTCTGGACCGGCCCTGCGGCTCGTCGAGTAAGCCCAAGTTGGCCCGAGCTTCGCGCGTCTTTGCCGTCGTTGTGCTCCTCGCAGGGCTGTTCATCGCGCCTGCTCGCGTCAGCGCTGGACCGGCCAGTAACTGGTTCGTCGAGCACCTGGCACTCGATGTCGCCGCCGTCACCGCCTGGCGTGTCGCGTGGGCTGACGAGCGCAATCCGGGCTTCAACATGATAGGCGGCGGTGGCGAGCTGTACTTTGGCCTCGAGTTCGACAGCGGCGTTGGCTTTCTACTCGGCTCCCGCGCGGTCTTCGGCCCCAACCGCAGCGTCGTCGACGGTCCACTTTACGGCGATGTCTCCGGTCAGGCGCTGCTCTTGTTTCGTGTCACCGATTGGGTTCGAGTGGCGGCTGGTGCGTCTGGAGGCAGGCTGTGGCAGTGCTGCGGCAACCAAGCCGGGGATGCGCGGACCGACGCGGCGATCCTCGGTGGACTGCTGCGGATTGGCGTCGACTACTATCCCCGTCAGTCGAACGTGCTCAAAGCGCTGTCACTGTGGCTGCGGATCGACATCGACGGACATCCGGGGGGCAGTCAGTCGCTCCTACCGAGCACCAGCCTGAGCGTGGCGGGAAGCTTCGGGATTCGCATCTAACTGCTGAGGCTGACGCAGCTTACGGCGACGGTTCTTCGAGCAAGGCCAGCAGCGCCGCCAGCTCGGATCGCAGATAATGCACAGCGTCGTCAGGCAGGGCGGCGGGGACTCTTACTGCGGCAAGCTCCGTCGGTGGACGCGATCGCGCTCGGGTGACCAAAGTCAGCGGCGCAGAGACGGGCTGCAGCGCATGTTTCGACTGGGCACCAAGTCCCCGGCGACGACCTTTGGCAGCGGCTTCCGGGACAACGACGGCTTCCGGGACAACGATGGCTTGGGTGGGTTCAGGCGGAGCCGCAGCCGGGATCGGTGGAGCAACCGGTGCCGTTGCGGCTGGAGTCGTGGCTTTCTCGACCGAACGTGACTTTGCAGACCGCTTTCGTGGCTGCTTCGCGGGAGCCGCTTCTGTCGCAGCCTTGCCTTTCGACGCAGCGCGCCGGCCAGTCGATGGAGATGTCTTGGCGGACGCAGCGGCCCGCAGCTTGGCAGTCATGAAGCAGAGAGCACAGACCGCCCCAGGCCCGTCCCTGGTCTGCGGTCAGCCGTTGAGAGCGTTTTTCAGGACCTGACTCGGCTTAAAGGTCAGGACTCGTCGCGCCGAGATGGTGATCTCGTCACCGGTCTGCGGGTTACGACCGATACGGGCATTTTTATCGCGGACTACCAAATTTCCAAAGCCCGAAAGTTTGATTTTCTCGCCCCGGGCCAGCGTGTCCTTGATGATGTCGAACACAGCCTCGACAATCTGAGAGGCATCCTTCTTCGAGAAGCCTCCGACGCGCTCATACACATTCTCGATGATGTCAGCCTTGGTCATCGTACGGCGTTCTTGCATCGCTCACCCCACCTGTCTGGGTAGAAAGCCTTGCTGATATCCGACCGGATAGACCCCTTCTATCCAGCCTGCGATTGCCCCCTTACAACCCGCTCGCCGAGCCTCTCTGGGCCACCGAACGGGGAAGCTTCATCACGGCGTGCGGCAGCGTCACTCTGCGGCCCGGCCCCTGTCGACGAAGCTTCGAGGGATCACTCTACCGACGGGGGACGACGATGTCAAAGCAATTGTTGGAGAAATCTGTACGCCACGATACAAATCGGACCGATGCTTTCGCGAGTGGTACAGCGTGGGGAATCGGCGCACAAAATGGCTTGTAATCCGCGACAGGGTGCGCATGATGACGCCCGAGGAGTTTTCACTGAACATGGCCAAGTCACGCACCCCGGGCGAGCCCCCTAACACCCCGCCGAACGGGCATCGTCCGAACGGCAACAAGAACCAGGCGGCTCCGAATCCACCGAAGGGCAGCGTCGAGAAATTTTATGCCGAGCTGGATCGCTGCTGGGAGGCCATGGACAGTGGCGATATCGACGAGGCCAAGCGGCGGGCGCTCAAGCTGCTGCGTACCGACGGTGACTCACCAGAGCTGTATACCCTACTCGGCATGATTGCGACCGGCGAGGGTGAGACGGAGCAGGCCCTTTCGCACTACCAGCACGCCATCGAGATCGATCCCAACTACGTCGAGCCGATGCTGTGTGCGGCCGAGCTGTACCTGTGGGACATTGAGGACTTCGACAAAGCGGTGGAGCTGTGCGAGCAAGCCCTCGATCACGCCGAGGAGGAAGAGGAGTTCGTCGAGGCGCTCCTGCTCAAGGCTGAGGGTGAGGCCCTGCTTGGCAAGGAGACTGCAGCGTACGCGTCGCTGTCCGAGCTGCCCGACATTCTCCTCGCTGATCACAGCTATCACGTGCGTGCGGGACGGCTGCTCCTCGACCTGGGCTATCCCGACGACGCAGAGTCGCATTTTCAGCGGGCTCTGGAGCTGGAGCCGGCAGATCCCGACTCGCTTCACGGACTGGGCCTGTGTGCGAGTGCGCGCGGCGATCGCAAGGGCATGACCAGCTTCTTTCAAAAAGTGCGGGCGGCGGATCTGCAGCTACCGACGCCACCGTGGGGAATCTCGACCGAGGAGTTTTCGCAGCTGGTGGCCGACTCCGTCGACAGGCTACCGGAGCCGATTCGCAAGCTGATCGCCAACGTCCCGGTCATTGCTACCGACTATCCGTCGTATGAGCTGGTCGCGGACGGTACCGATCCGCGAGTTCTCGGCCTGTTTACGGGCATTCCGCACGGTGATAAACCCACCGTCGGTGGCGTACCGCACCTCGATACGATTCAGCTGTTCCAGCGCAACCTCGAGCGGGTCACGATGGGCCGCGAGGAGCTGGAGCATGAGATCGAGATCACCTTGGTCCATGAAGCGGGCCATTTCTTCGGCCTCTCCGACGAGCAGCTAGAGTCGATTGGCTTCGGCTGAGGCTGGCTCTGCGGCGAAACGTGAATCTGCGAGGGGCTGCCTCGCAGCGGTGAAAGCGTCGCAAGCGGTCAGGGCACCGTCGATTTTGCTGGGAACCTAGACTCTCTTTTTTGGTAGGATGCGCGGCGATGAAAGTTGCACTGTTTTTCGACGGAAAGAACTTCTATTCAGGTTGGCGTGAGCGGGCTGGTCGTCAGCCGCTCGATTTTACGGCGCTGTCGCGCTGGCTGGTTCGCCGAGTGGGCGGCAGCGTGCTGTGGGGCGCGTATTACTACACCGGGATTGAGACGGGAAATCCCGTTGCTGGCTCGGGGCAGGCGGCGCTCACCAGCTTTCTCGACAACCTCGAGATGCTGCCGGGCTACTTTGTGCAGCGCTTCAGTCGGCGCACGAAGAGCTACCACTGCCGAGAGTGCCAAGCGGAAAACTATTACACCCAGGAAAACGAAGTCGATACGACGATGGTGGCGGACATGCTTCGCCTCGCTGCGGTCGGAGCCTTCGACATCCTGGTGCTGATGTCGGGTGATGCCGATCATGCTCCCGCCGTCGAAGGCGTGCGAGCGCTCGGTCGGCAGGCGTATGTCGCCACGTGGGGTGGAATCGGCCTGTCTCGGCGGATTCGTCGGGCAGCGTTCGATCACATCGATCTGTGTGACTCGCTGGTCGAGTGTGGGCGCCAGTGGCCGACGGGTGAGGGCGATGAGAACGGCGCGCCAATCATCATCTCGGGGACGACCCAGGTGACGCAGACGGAAGAACCGGGCTCGCCGTCGCAGCCGCTGGTCACTGATGGCGAAGAGCAGGCCGCGACGATTCTGCTCGATGAAGTGCGACGAGCCGAGAGCAAGTTCCCGCTTGGCTACGTTGGGGTGAACTTTTTTGTGACGCGCTGGCAGGCCAGTCAGCTCGATCCAGATCCCGATGTGCGGCGACGGCTTATTGACAAGCTGGTCCGTGAAGAGCGCATCGAGCTGTACACGACCGAGGACGGGACCAAGGCCATGCGGGTGCGGCGGGCTTCGTCGCAGTCTCCTCGGGACCAGGAACGCAATGGCGCGGACATTTGAGACTCCGAAGGGGACGCGTGACTTTCTCCCCGAGGAGATGCGCATCCGCAACGCGGTCTTCGAGCGGCTGCGACGGGCGTTTCGACTCTTCGGCTACGACGAGCTGGACACGCCAGCGTTTGAGTACCTGGAGGTCTTGACCCTCAAGTCTGGGCCTGCTGCCGAGCGCGAGATTTACTCGTTTGAGGACAAGGGCAGCCGCAAGCTGGGACTGCGCTTTGACTTGACCAGCTCGACGGGACGCTTTGCGGCCTCGCACCCAGAGCTGAAGCGACCGATTTATCGCTATCAGATCGGCAAAGTGTGGCGCTACGACCGTCCCGCCGCTGGTCGTTATCGCGAGTTCTATCAGGCCGACGCCGACATCCTTGGCAGCTACTCGATGGACTGCGAGGTCGATCTGCTGTTGCTGGCGACGACGGTCTTGAAGGAGTTCGGACTTCACGACTATCGGTTCGTCCTCAATCATCGCAAGATCCTCGAGGCACAGCTGCGGCGGGCGGGGATTCCTGTCGACAAGAAGGCCGATGCACTGCGGGCGCTCGACAAGTTCGACAAGATTGGCCGTACTGCGATCATCGACGAGGCGAAGTTCTACGGACTCGACGAGCCTTCGTTTGTGGCATTCATCGAACAGCTGGGCATGGCGGCGGATGCGACGACACAGCTCGATAACCTGGCTTATCTGCGACGGACGGAGGCACTGCTCACCGACGATCCAGAAGGCAAGAAGGCGACTGCCGAGCTGCTTTACATCGTCGAGCGTGCCACGGAGCTGGGTTTTGCGGAGCGGCTGACAGTTGATCCGACGCTGGCCCGAGGACTTGACTACTACACCGGGCCGATTTTCGAGGCCAAGGCCCACGTCGAGAAGTTCGGCACCACACTTAGCTTTGCCGGCGGTGGGCGTTATGACGATTTGATTGGACTCTACGGTGGACAGCCGCAGGGCGCGGTTGGGTTTTCGTTTGGCGTCGAGCGGCTCATTGATCTGCTGAAAGAACAGGTGGCCGGTCAGCTGGAGACGGTGCGTCCGGTGCTGATTGCTCCGCTCGGGCCGGGTCGGATTGCCGACGCTGAGCGGGTCGCGATGTTGCTTCGCCAGGCTGGGGTTCCGGCGCGGCTGTCACTCGGGAGTACGGCGCCGGGGAAGCACCTTCAGTACGCAGAGTCGGCGCACATTGACTTTGTAATCTTCGTCGGTGAAGACGAGGCCAAACAAGGCCGTTATCCCGTCAAGCAGCTCTCGACCCGCAGTGAGCAGCGACTGACTCTCGACGAGCTGGCGCAGCATCTTCGCAGCAGCGGCGTCGCTACGCTTTGATCACCCGCAGCAGCGACAGAGCGGTTATCTCTACGGCGCCCGCTGTTTTTAGTGCCGTCGCACAGGCCGTTACAGTGGCTCCCGTGGTGATCACATCGTCGACGAGCACAATCCGTGAGCCTGCCACTTTCTCGTTCATCCGGCGCGGTACGGAAAACTGGCTCTCGACGCGCTGAAAGCGGGCCTGTCGTCCCAGCTGGTGCGCTGGCGCCATCGCTCGGGTGGTGGTGAGCAGGCCAGGTTGAAGACGCAGCGCTTGTGCCGATGGACAGGCGCGGCGGGCCTCGCGAGCGAGCAGGGTCGCTTGGTTGTAACCACGCAGGCGCAGTCGCTGTGGATGGAGCGGCACCGGCACCAGCCAGTCACAGGTCTGCGCAACCTCGGCGAGCAACGGCGAGAGCAGCTGGCCCAGGGGACGTGCCAGATCGTCGCGACCTTGCCATTTTAGCCGCTGCATCGCCGTCGCGAGCGCTCCTTCATAGACGAAGCCCGACAGACAGCGCGGCGCATCTGGCGGCAGTCCGGTCACGTCGCGAGGGCAGGGCTCACAGAGCGCAAGACAGTCCCGACACAGCTGTCCGCTTGCCGCTTGGTCGTCGAGATCCTCCGCGCAGGCTGCACAGGTTCGTGGACCCAAGCATTCCCAGAGCGCATTCCAGCCGCGTTCCAGCCAGTGAGTCATGGTCATGCCTGTGCTTTTCGGCCAGAGCGGGCAGAAGTTGTGCGGTTTGCTGCACATTGCTAGCGGGGGATGCGGCCGTTGTCGAGGACGCGGCGTCGCCAAAATCGAGCCAGTGTGTCGACGAGCGCGGTACCTCAGGCGGAGAATTGACGCAGTGCAGCAAAGGCATTGTCAAGCTGGCCGGACCGCGATTACATTTCTGCAGTATGCAGCCGCTAGCCAAGCAACCAGCCGTTCTGCGCGACATCACCGTGGATGAAGTGACCTGGCGCTATGCGACCCGGCCGCGACGGGCAGAGTGGCAAGCTGCCATCGAAGAGCTGGTTGCGCATGCGGCGTTTGCGGTCGAAGGCACGCCGGTGGAGCCGGAGGCAACCGCACTGCACGGTCAGGTCGTCGTCGAGCCAAGTGCGATTGCGGTTACTCTACGCGACGACGCTGGTGCCGAGGTGGGACGGCTACAGCTGGATCGGCCGGTGATTGCGCCAGTGCTGCGAGAGTACCTGCGCATCCTTCAGGCGATCGAAGGCAGCGGCCTGTCGGAAACTTCGCCACACTTTGAAGCGCTCGACATTGCTCGCAGGCTCGTCCACGACGATGCAGCCCAGCTGGTGCAGCGCTATTTTTCGGGGGTGCAGCCTGATCAGGAGACGGCTCGGCAGCTGTTTTCGCTGATGGTGCTGCTCACGCACGACACCAGCCGGCTTGCGTCTTAGTGCGGAGGCGCGAGTCGAAGCTGGCAGAGCGGACCTCGACGGGCACTGCCGGCGGGAGGCTCCTGAGCGACGACGACACCGCTGCCGCTCAGCTCTAGCCGCAGTCTCGAGGCTTTGGCCAAGTCAACAGCTCGTCCGAGTCCAAGTCCGAGGAAGCTCGGTACGCGCTGCGCATCAGGAATTCCGGGGTAGCGCACAGCGACGGGAACAGGTGGGCCATACTGCTCAGCTGGCGATGGACGAGGCGTCGGTGCTGCTGTTACCACCGTCGCAGAGCTCTGTGGTGGCACGCCAAGATAGGGCAGCACTGCCGAGACAACTTTGACGAAGATCGGCCCCGCCACCTCAGCGCCGTAGTGGCCTTCGTGCGGCTCGTCCACCACCACGAACAAGAGCACGCGGGGATCGTCATACGGCGCAAAGCCAATGAACGACGAGGCCCAGAAGTCCGGCGAGTAGCGACGGGTATTCGGATCGACCTTTTGAGCCGTTCCAGTCTTGCCAGCGACGGGATAGCCGGGAATGTCGAGCTTTTCGCCGGTGCCCTTTTTTTCCATCACCGCCCGCAGCATCTGCCGCATCGTCGATGCGGTTTGGGTTGACATGACCCGCTTTCCCTCGGGATGTGACTCCAGCACGGTCTGGCCACTGGCGGAGATGACGCGGCTGACGACGTGAGGACGGTAGAGGATGCCACCGTTGGCGAAAGCAGCCATGGCCGAGGCGATCTGCACCGGCGTGGCGGTCATGCCTTGGCCGAAGCTGATGTTGGCGAAGGCGACATCGCCCCACTCAGCGACGGGACGGACCTGGCCGCTGCGCTCTCCGGGGAGATCGATTCCCGTTGGAGCAAAGAAGCCGAGCTGGCGCAGGAATAGGTAGGTTTTCTCTCGCCCAAGTCGTCGTGTGATCTTGCTGGTGCAGATGTTCGACGATCGACCGAGGACCTGCGTGGTGGTGAGGATGCCCTCGGGCTCAGCGTCGTGGATCGTGACGTGTCCGATGCGCCACTGGCCGCCTTCGCAGTCCCACTCGTCGGATAGGTGCACTGCGCCTGCTTCAAGTGCTGCGCCGATCGTAAACGGCTTGATCGTCGAGCCAGGCTCGAACGGATCGGTGACCACGCGGTTGCGGACGCCGCGCTCACGGGCTCCCGATGGATCGTTGGGATTTACCGACGGCACCGAGGCCATCGCCAGCACTTCGCCGTTGCGCGGATCGATCGCGACCGCCACCCCAGCCTTGGCGCGCGCCTTGTGAACCCCTTCCTCAAGCGCCTGTTCGAGTCGGAACTGGATGAACTTGTCGATGGTCAGACGCACATCGTGACCACGCTCGCGGGCCGAGTCGCCAATGCCACCAACCATCACCTTGCGACCGCGCGCGTCTTGCCAGCCGATGACCGACGCTTTGCTGCCGCGCAGGAAGCGATCGTAGGCCAGCTCCACGCCTTCCAGACCGATTGCATCGACGCCAGCCCAGCCGAGGATCGGACCAGCCAAGCTGCGGTTTGGGTAATAGCGCTTCGGTTCTTGCGTCAGTCCAACGCCTGGTAAGGCAAGCGCACGCACTCGCTGCGTCTCCTCGGGGGGAATGCGCCGCTTGAGGAACAGGTAGTGGCGATCGGACTGGGCTCGTCGTCGCAGCTCCCCAAGATCGAGCCCTAGCGCCGCAGCCAGCTTTACTAGCGCGGCTTCTCGACGGGGCACATCGGGAAGCTCGCTGCGCAACTTCTGCGGCTCCAGGTACACCGAGTCGATGCTGGCAGACGCGGCCAGCTCACTATCGCTGCGGTCGACGATTCGTCCTCGGTGCGGTGGCACTTCGATCTCACGCAGGTACTGCTCCTCGGCGAGCGAGCGATACAGGTCACGCTTTTGCACTTGCAGCACATATGCCCGAGTGAGCAGCACTCCCAAGCACAGCGTCATCAGCGCGCCCGTCGCCCACAGCCGGACATGAAGCCAACGCGAGGCTTCGGTGTCGGGGCCACTCTCGGTGCGAGCCGTCTTCTGCGTCATCGCGGTGTATTCCCTGGGCTGGTCGACTGGCTCGGTCGTGCTGCCTTGACGATGCGAATCGCCGACGGCTGCGGTGGTGCCATGTGAAGTCGCTCACGAGCAAAGCGCTCGATCGTCGCTGGATCTTTGCGGGTGGCCAGCTCCAGTCGCAGTCGCTGGTTGTGTTGCCCGAGAGCGCGCGCCAGCTTGCTCTGCTGCGACAGCTCATAGCCAATGCGAATCACCTCGAGCCGCGACCAGACATAGAGGAGCGCAATCACGACCAGCGACGAAACGGTGAGCCCGACGGTGAGCCCAAAACTGGGACTCCGGCTCGGCCAGGTGACGATGCGCTGCAGGCGATCAAGCTGACGACGTAGCCACTTGCCCTTTTTCTTCGACGCGGCTAGTGCGGCCATGGCGGCTCCTGGGCAGCGGGCTCTCGACGAGAGGACTGCGTGCGTTCCTCTACCGTCAGCGTTCGTGCGGCGCGGATGCGAGCCGATCGCGAGCGAGGATTCTGTGCCAGCTCAGCATCGGACGGCGTCACCGTCCCTTTGGCGAGCGCTACAAATGGATTGTGCGTGATGCCCGAGCCTCGCGAGCGATGAGCATCAGCGACGGCCGGCACGAAAGTCAGGTGCTGCTTGACCAGCCGATCTTCCAGCGAGTGAAACGAGATGATGACCAGCCGTCCACCGGGCGCGAGCACGAGCGGTGCCGCCAAGAGCAGCGAGTGAATCTGCCGCAGCTCATCGTTGACGGCAATCCGCAGGGCTTGGAAAGTTCGCGTCGCTGGATGCTTGTGAGGCTCGCGCTGTGGAATCGCTTTGGCAATCACATTAGCCAGCGTCAGCGTGTCGACGATGGTGTTGTTGCTGAGCGTGACCTTGATGGCGCGGGCCACTCGGCGACTGTGCCGCTCCTCGCCGTACTCCCACAAAATGGCAGCCAGGCTTTGTTCATCGAGCCGCTCCATCAGATCGAGCGCGGTTTCTCCTTGGCTGCAGTCCATCCGCATATCGACCGGGCCTGCCGTTTGAAACGAAAAGCCACGCTCGGGCCGGTCCAGCTGCAGCGACGACACCCCCAGGTCAGCGATCAGCCCATCGAGCGGCGGCGCCCCAGCCAGCAGCGTACGCAGCTCTCCGAACGGACCGTGGATCGGCACAAAGCGCTCGCCAAACCGAGCCAGCCGCGACTTCGCCAGGCCCAGGGCTGTAGCATCGCGGTCGACGCCAAAGAGCCGACCTAGCGTACCCAGCCGCTCCAAGACTCGCTCGCTGTGGCCGCCGAGGCCGAGCGTCGCATCGCAGTACACACCGTCCGCACGCACCGCCAGCAGGTGGAGAAGCTCATCTGCCATCACCGGCTGGTGGAGGTTGGCCCAGGGTTCCATAGACAGCCCGACATCCGAACAGCGGTCAGTCTGAGCGTCAAGTTTTTGCCGGCGCGGTCAGCTGCGAACTGGCGAATACACCCTGTGTGTGACCAGTTGTTCACACTTTGCACCCGGCAGAGCCGTTCCGATGGATGGTTACGCGGGAGGCCAGCAAAAATCAGCTGCTCTGCGGCTGCCGATGGCAAAAGAAGGCTGGCATACTGGCTGCTGAGCCACAAAGCATGGTAAATGTGTTTGGTAGGTTCAACACGACGAATCGTGGAGGGCTTCCGATGCGCTCTATGCGTCCGCTGCAAGGGTTTCTTTCGTTCGTTACGCCACTTCTTGGTGCGATTGCTCTCTTTACACAGCAAGGCTGCACCGAGGAAAACAAGGCCCGCTTTTACACGTACTGCGACGCGACGGGGTGCTTCCAGTGCGACGTCTCGGGCTGCGTGGCCCAAGATGGTCGTCCTCCGGGAGCCTCCTGTGCAGTCTCAGCAGAGTGCGCGCCGGGCTGTTACTGCAGTACCAACCGTCAGTGTGCCGAGGCTGGTTACTGCGACAAGCAAGCGGACTGCGCGAGCGGCTTCGTTTGTAACGCTGCTCGTCACTCCTGCGAGCCGGAGTCCGCGACCACCACCCCGAAGAGCTGTCGCGTCCAGGCCGACTGTGGCTCGGGAAGCGAGTGCTTCAACGGGCAGTGCAAGCAGGCGCCAGTGCCTCCGAACCACTGCGTGTTTAACCGCGAGTGCGGCACCGGTGGAGCTTGCGTCGACGGGCTGTGCCAGAAGGCTTGCACCAGCGATGTGAGCTGCGGCACCGGTCGCGCCTGTTTGAACCAACACTGCGCGCCCAAGCCGGTCGACAACAAGGCCTGCATCACCAGTGCTCAGTGTGGCGCCGGTCAGGCTTGCGTCGACAGCGTCTGCCACCCGTCGTGCAGCAAGGACAGCGACTGCCAAGCGGTGAACAAGAACGACATCTGCGTCGCGAGCGTCTGCCGCGCTGACGAGCGTCGTGTTCCCGAGTGCAAGACCAACGCTGACTGTGGAACGGGTCGTGAGTGTACCAACGCTCAGTGCCGCACCTTCTGCATGGCGAACAGCGACTGCGCGACCTGCACGGATGGGACGGTTTGCAGCACCGGTTATTGCATGACCGACCGCGAGGTGAGTCCGCAGTGCAAGCTGGCCTCCGACTGCAAGAGTGGCTCGCTCCACTGCTCGGATGGCACCTGCGGCCAGTAAGTCCTTCTTCGCAGCTCTTCCTCGCGTCGCTTCGTCGCTGCGGTACTTGTAAATAGAGTACCGCCCGCCGCTTTCTATGCCCCCAGATACCATCCCGTTTCTCGAGTGGTTTGTTCGTTCCTCGTGGGGACTGGGTTTTGCTGCGCTGTGGGGCGCGCTGTGGGGCAGCTTCGCCAACGTCTGTGTCCACCGATTGCCACGTGGCCTCTCCGTGGTGCGGCCAGCTTCTCACTGTCCGTCGTGCCAGGCTGCGATCGCTTGGTACGACAATCTGCCGATGCTGAGCTTTTTGTTGCTGCGCGGGCGCTGCCGAGTGTGTCGGGTGGCGATCAGCTGGCAGTATCCACTTGTCGAGTTGCTGGCGACAGTGCTGACAGCGCTGGCATTCGGTCGCTTGGTGCTGCACGGATCGGGGGAGCTGCCGCTTCAGCTAGCTCGCTTTGTCGTCTACGGGCACTTTCAGTTGGTGCTTCTAACCTTGGCGGCGATCGATGTGGAGCACATGCTGCTGCCGGATCGCGTGACGATGCCGGGGATTGCGGTGTTTTTTCTGCTCGGGCGGCTGCTTGGCGACGTGACGCTGGTGGAGTCGCTGGTGGGGATGACCGCTGGCTACGGGGTCATTTGGCTCATCGCAGAGCTGTATTATCGACTGACGGGCCGTGAGGGTCTGGGGCTGGGCGACGGCAAGCTACTGGCCCTGATCGGCGTTCTGCTGGGCTGGCAGGCGCTGCCGTGGTCCCTGCTGACAGGCTCGGTGCTAGGCTCGGTGTTGGCGGTGCCCTGGCTACTCGTGCGGCAGCGACGGGGCGCGACGGAGACGATGCGTCATGTCGCGATACCGTTTGGGCCGTTTCTGGCGATCGGTGCGGTGGTCTATCTGCTGCTGCTCTTTGGGCGGAGCCTCGACGAGATCGTCTCACACCTGCCGATGCTGTAGCCGTGCCTTAGTGGCCAGCGACGGTCATTCTGGTGACGCGTAGGCTTGGACTCATCGTCGATGAGCGCTCGTCGAGGTCATCTCCGACCGCATCGACCCGCTTGAGCAGCTCGTCGAAGTTGGCCGAGATCGTGATCTCACTGACGGGAGTGGTGCGCTGGCCATGCTCGATCAAAAAGCCCGCTGCTCCGCGTGAAAAGTCGCCGGTGACCGGATTGAAGCCGAAGCCCATCATGTCGGTGACGTACAGTCCGCGCTCGATTCCGTCGAGGAGAGCTTGCGGCGCAGTGGTGCCGGCTTGCAGGATCAAGTTGCTGGTGGTGACGTGCGGAGAGCCTCCGACGGAGCGGCCAGCGCAGCCGTTGCTCTTGCGACCCAGCTTGCGTGCCGAGTAGGTGTCTAGTAGATAACCCTGGAGCACTCCCGCTTCGACGATGCTGTTGCGTCGAGCGGGGAGTCCTTCACCGTCGAATGCGCGCGAGCCGGGTCCGCGCGGACGCAGTGGGTCGTCGACGATGGTGATGAGCGGAGATGCGACCTGGGTTCCCTCGCGGCCACAGAGGTAGGAGCTCTTGCGATAGATGGAGCCACCGGATACCACCGAGGCGAGTGAGCGCAGCAAGGCGCGACTGGCGTCGGGATCGAAGACGACCGGTAGCTCGGCGGTGGGCAGCTTTTGGGAGCCGAGCTTGCTGATGGCGCGACGAGCGGCCTCTTGTCCGACGGACTCTGGGGTGGCGAGTCGTTCAAAAAAGCGGCTGGCGGACCAGTAGGAGGCGTTGCGCTTCTTGCCGTCCTCGTCGTCGCAGAGTGCTTCGACGCTGAACGAGCAGTAGGTGCCACGTGACGCGCCCGAGAACGCGAGGCCGGACTTGTCGCACAGTGCCAGTGCCATGTAACCGGCGTTGCGATCGCAGCTGGCGCCGTCGCTGTTGGTGATGCGGGTCGAGTAGCCCAGGGCCGCTGCTTCCATCCGACTGGCGATGTCGAACAGCTCGGGGGCAGTCAGGCGGGCGGTCTGGTCGTCCCACAAGTCCAGATCGAGGAGCTGCTGACCAGGCAAGACAAGCTCGCTTCGCTCCGGCAGCTCGTTGAGATCATCGGGCTCGCTCAGCTGGCTCAGCTCGATGGTGTCGCGCACGAAGCGTCGCAGTGCCGTTTCGCTCAGGTCCGAGGTGTGGCAGACCGCCGAGCGATGGCTCACAAACACCCGCAGCCCGAGGCCGTGACTCTCCGACTCGTGGAGGAGCTCCTTTTCGCGCTGCCGAACCTTTACGCTTAGGGACTGGCCGGCTCCGATGATGACCTCGGCTGCGTCGGCGCCTTCTTCGATGGTCAGCGCGGCGACTCGCTCGGCCAGTGCCCGCAGCGTAGCTTGCTTGTTCATAGAATCGTGCGAACCGTGCGACACGTGCTTCTCCGAAATGCGAGGTCTGTCTCGTGAAACCTAGGTGCGCGTCCCACCGACGGTGATGGCGCCGATTTTGACGGTTGGAGTGCCGATGCCCACCGGTACCGACTGGCCGTCTTTGCCGCAAGACCAGATGCCGTCGGACATCTCGAAGTCGTGGCCGACCATCGAGACTTTGGTGAGGACATCCGGGCCGTTGCCGATGAGGTTTACGCCCTTGAGCGGCGCGGTGAGCTTGCCGTCCTCGATGAGGTAGCTCTCGGTGAGAGAGAAGACGAAGTCGCCGTTGGAAATGTTGACCTGACCGCCGGAGAAGCGACGGGCGAAGACACCTCGACTGACGGAGCGGATGATGTCCTCGGGGGCATCGCGACCGGCGAGCAGGTAGGTGTTGGTCATGCGTGGCATGGGCTCGTGACGGAAGCTCTGGCGACGACCATTGCCGCTGGCGGTGGTGCCCATGATGCGCGCGGATAGGTGATCCTGCATGTAGGCGCGGAGGCGACCGTTTTCGATGAGCACGTTGCGCTGACCGGGGGCGCCCTCATCGTCGACGTTGATGGCGCCGCGACTGTTTTCGACGGTGCCGTCGTCGACCACGGTGCAGAGCTCGGAGGCAACCACTTCGCCGACGCGGCCCGAGTAGTTCGAGGTTCGCTTGCGGTTAAAGTCCGCTTCCAGGCCATGACCGACCGCTTCGTGGAGGAGAATTCCCGAGTCACCAGCGGCGAGCACGACCGGGAGCTGACCGGCCGGGGCCTCGACGGCATCGAGCATGGCGATGGCGACGTGGGTGGCTTCTCGGGCGTAGTGTTCGGGGGTCTTGCGATCGAAAAATTGCAGATCGTAGCGTCCGCCGCCGCCGCTGCTGCCGGACTGTCGCTTGGTTCCATCTTCAGCGACGACGTGAATGCCATAGCGAAGCAAGGGCTGCTGGTCGGAATAGCGACGGCCATCGCCGGTGACGATCAAGATTGCGCGCTGCTCTTCGGAGAAGCTGCAGACGACCTTGACGATGCGGCGGTCGATGGCACGGGCGGTGCGGTCCCCTCGACGCAGTAGATCGAGCTTGGTCTGTGGCGGAGTGCGCAGGCTGGGCTCGGCGACGCGATAAAACGACGGCACGACGCGCGATACAATCTGCTGCGGACCGGGCTGGGCGGAAGACTCGGCAATCTCGGCGGCGGTGCGGGCCGCGCGCGCCATGGCGACCTCGTCGAGACCTTCGCAGTAGGCATATCCGGTCGCCTCGCCACGCTGGACCCGGACCCCGAGGCCGAGCGAGATACCGCGTCCGACGGTCTTGACGCGCTCATCCTCGAAGACGTAGCTGGCGGTGAGGCAGTGCTCGAAGTACAGGTCGGCATAGTCGCCGCCCTTGCTGAGCGCGAGGCTGAGCAGCCGGCGGAGATCTTCATCGGAAAGACCTGCGAAGGCCGACTCACTGGGCCGAGGGGAAACTCCCGGTACGCTTCCGTGCATGGCCTGGAAGTGTTGCCCAAAGCAGAGGACAGTGCAATGGGGCCGCAGACGGAGCTTACTTTGCGAGTGCGATGGCGTAGATGAGTACGCCAATGGCTGCAATCAGGAAGAGTGCCAGACCGAGCCAAGCACCGACGGTACGGGCCAATGATGGAGGTGTTGTCGCTGCACCACCGGCCGTGGCTGGCTTGTCTGAACCCGTCGCGTTGGCGTTGGTCGTTACTCCCGCGAGAGCACTCTGCAGGGGTCGGTGATTCCCACTGGAAGTGGCTGGCGAATCGCCTTGTTGAACCACCAATCCCGAGAGCGCGTTGCCTGGCGGAGTCTTGGCCATTGGCATGGCGCCGCTCGGGGAGCGACTGGTGGGCGTACGCGGCACGGGCGACAGCGAGGACGGTGCTCCGGTCGAGGGGGTTGCCGGAGTGTGGCCAGGGCCCGTCGCTGGTGTGATGCCAGCGCTCGAGCCTCTGGTCTTTTGCTTGGCGCCGCCTTCACTGGCTGCGGCTACCGCTTGAAGGATTTCCTCGGTGGCGGAGTCGCTCAGCACCTTCTTGAGGTTGTTCATGAAGGCGAAGTACGACTCTTCCATGTCGTCGAAGTCCATCGGTCCGTCGCAGTCATCGCAGCGACAGGTCGGCGCCGAGGTGATTGGCGTCTGATGGACAAGATCGCGAGTTTCCAGGCGAAGCAGGCGCTCTTTGTTGCAGCGCGGGCAGAAGTACGGAGCGTAGAAGCTCTTGACGATGCCGCTCGCCGAGAAGTTGTGAACGAGGTTCATCTGCGCGACGATGGACGGTGAACAGTTGACGAACACCAGCCGCGCGCCGAGCTTCTCGATGCGACCGAGCCAGTTCACCCAGTCGCGGACGCCGCATGAGTTGATTCGCTCGATGTCGGCCAAATCAAGGACGGTGACCCCGGCTGACAGCTGGCTTTCAATGCCAGTGAGCTCGTTATCTTCGTCGATAACGCCCCGTAGCTTGAGGCTTACGACCCCACCTTGAGCCGCTAGCTCAGAGCTGAACTTGGCACCCATGTTCCCGTCCGCCCTCTTTCTTGCGTAACCACCGCCACTGCCACCATATCAAGGCCAAAGAATACCTTCTGCTGGGGGCAGATCACAAGCGCGATGGTTCTCGGAGCGTCTGAGCAAGCTCATGGAAAGTGTCTGAAAGGAAGTAGCGGACCAGCTCGGCACCGTGCGCGGCCTGGCCGAGTACAAGGCTCGTGCCGGCAGCTGGCTCACCCAGCCCAAGTGCCGTCGCCTCATCACCCTGCATCTTGACCAACACCTGGACTGCGGTGGTGATGTCGTCAGCGGCCAGCAGACCGGCTCGATCTGCGCAGCTTGCAAAGCTTGCGACGACCTCGGCCACGGTCTGGGTGGGTCGGCTCTGGGCGGCGCGCTCGAAGACCTGCTGGGAGCGCCGGGGCAGAAGCTGCATAAACTCGCGACTCTCGGGGGGCTGCTCGGCAGTAGGCAGCAGCAACATCGAGAGTAGCCGGCTGGTCTGTAGCAGCTCACTGGGAGACAGCCGCAGCACCGTCGCATAGCCACCGCGCAGCGCATCGAGCGTACGACCGAGGAGAAAGCGTCGCTCACTATCGCCCATGGCGAGCACCGACTGATCGATAAGGGCCACCTTCCGTCCGGTCGGCAGCTCCAGCGCGAGGGCTCCGCTCGGCACTTGGTCGGCCACCATCACCTCGGCTTCCACGGCAAACAGGCGCAGGACTTCACTGGCGGCGCTCTGGAAGCCGGCATCGG
Organism: Myxococcales bacterium; assembly: GCA_016794465.1. Lineage (GTDB taxonomy): Bacteria > Myxococcota_A > Polyangia > Palsa-1104 > JAEUJZ01 > JAEUKA01. The sequence continues at coordinate 303,357 of JAEUKA010000001.1, forward strand.
GGACCTTGCTCGCTGGGGTCGCTTCAACCGGCCACGGCCACATCGGCGGGAACAGGCGCAGCAGTCCCGGCCCCATCGCGTGTAGCAGATCCACCGTCAAAGACCCACGGAGCGCACTTGGTAGCAGCAGCCGCTGGCGGAGATCATCATTCAGCGCGCTTCGATAGCCACCGCTGCGCTGGGGACGCTTTTCGGGCGGCGAATAGCCCAGCAGCGCTGACACGGTCCGAACGCGTCGAGCACGCAGGCTCTCGCTGCGTCGATCGTAGACCTCGGCCAAAAGTGGGTAGGCGGCGGCACAGCGCAGATCCTGACCGAGCACCACTTGCAGCGTCTCTTCGGCCTGGGTCGTATCGCCCACGTTGTGTACGAGCACGTCGGCCAGTGAGATCCGATCATCTTTGCCATCCCACAGCAGCGATGGCCCGGCAGGACTGGTGAGATCGAAACAAAGTGGCAAGAGGATGTGATCGTCCGCACTGAGGTCGATGAGTCGCTTGTATTCGGTCACTGCGGCTTGCGGATCACTGGCGGTGAGCAGGCGGGCCAGGCCTCGGCGCAGGAAGATCTCGGACGCGCGCTCATCGAACGCACTGCCGAGAGTCCGCTCACCCGAGCGCTCGATGGCATCACGCAGCAGCGCCTCGGCTTGATCGCGGTTGCCGGTGAGCACTCCCCAGCGCGACAGCTGCAGCACCGGCGGCGCATACGTTGGGTCAAGGTCAATCGCCTTGAGGTACGCCTGCTGCGCCCCGGTCATATCGCCGAGCGACTCCAGAATGCGACCTTGGTAGTCCGAAAACCGACAGAGCACGGCCTGTGAGACGCGCGGCTCACCTTCGGGCTGCACGGCCTGTAGCAGCTCATCGATCTCGGTCCGCGCTTCCAAAAAGCGACCGATCCGAAACAGCTCTTGCGCCAGGGCAAAGCGGGCCCGCTGCACAATCAGCTCGGGAGTGGCCGAGTCGGATCGGCTCGCGCTCTCCAGGCACTGACGCAGCAGTCGGACGGCGGACTCGGGCTGGAGCAGCACTTCGCTATACAGCCCGGCCAGCAGCAGCTCACAGCGCGCAATCTGCGGCCAAAGCGACGACGAGGACGACTGACGAAGCCGCTCGATGAACGACTGCAGCAGGGTCACGGCCGCATCCCAGCGCATCAGCCGGGTGTACGCGGCGGCCACCAGCTCGACCACTTGGGAATCGTCAGGTTTTTGGCGCAGCGCTTCGCCAAGCAGAGTCTCGGCCGTATCGCTGTCGCCCGCTCGCTCGCTGAGCGCCGCTTGCGCACATAGCAAAAGGGCCAGTGGCTCGGGCAGGTTGCGTCGCCGGTACTGCTTTTCCAGCTCGCGACACGTCGGTGCAAAGTCATAGCCGGTATCTGGCGACAGACACAGCGATACCAGCAGCGCCAGCGCGGCCAGGTTCTCGGGCCAGATCTCCAGGGCCAGCACCACCGACTCGCAGGCGATGCGCAGCTCTCCGACTTTCGAGGCGGCATGGGCTCGCTTGGCATGGAAGGACGAGCGCTCCGCCGGCTCACCCTCACGAGCGGCCCGCAACAGCAAGACCTGGCCGGTCTGATAGGTGCGATAGAAGTCGCCGCGCTGGTAGTAGACATGGAACAGCGCTCGGTGGGCCGGCAGGCAGTCTTTGTCGACGGTCAGCGCTCGCTCGTAATACTCAATGGCGCGCTCGGCCTGGTGCAGCTTATCGAGGTAAATCTGGCCAATGTGCGCGAGGATGCCGGCTTGCTCTTTGGGCTCAGTCCAAAGTTTGGACTCCAGCTCCAGCGTCTGCGTCACGTGGGCGTAGTCTTCGCGGCGCACGTAGATGTCGCGCAGGCTGTGCAGCGCCGGTAGACAGGCCGCCGAGGTCCGAACCGCCGCCTCGTAGTAGCGAATCGCCTCGTCCTCCTTGGCGAACTTGGCCTCGGTGACGGAGCCGCACTTGAAGTACAGCAGCGCCTTGTGCTGACGGTCGGTGACCAGGCGAATCTGTCGTCGCGTAACCTCGACCAGCTCAGTCCAGCGCTCGTTGGCTTCCAAGAGCCGCGCCATGGCGTCGAGCGCCTCGCGGTGGGTCGGCTGCGCCTCAACGACATGTCGATAGGCCGAGATCGCCCGATCGTGATCGCGCAGACCCTCTTCACACAGAAGGCCGATGCGCATATGGAGCGTGATGATCTGCTGCTCGTCGCTGGCCAGCGTCACCCGCGTCGACAAAAGCGCCACCAGCTTCTCGAAGTCGCGCGCGCTCTCGTAGTGATGTTCGAGCGCATCGAGCGACTCGGTATCGGTTGGATCGACGGCGTGGAGCTTTTCATAAAAGCGCACCGCCTCGTTGACATCCCGCAGCTTGGCGGTGGCCACGCGAGCAGCCCGGCGCAGGATCTCGACCCTCTTGCTGTCGTCGCGGACCAGCTGTGCCCGACGCTCATAGGCCGACAGCAGCTCTTTCCACTGGTTGCGACCGGCGAAGATCCGCTCCAGCGTCGCTTGGGTCGCATCGTTCTCGGCGTCCGACTCCAGCGCTTTGAGGTAGCTCGTCAGCGCCTCATCGACTTGCTGCAGGTACTGAAGCTGGACTTGCCCCCGTCGCAGGTGTAGGTCCGCCGGACGGTACGAGCGCGTCTTTTGGGTTTCGATGAGCCGCAGCGCCGTCTCGTAAATCTTCAGCGCCTCGGTCCACTGCTGGCGTCGATAGCAAGCACGCTCGTAGGCGGTAAACGCGGCCCGGTTGGCGGCATCGAGAGAAAACGCCTCGCCATACAGTCGGTAGGCGTTATCGGCTTCCCCCAGCTTGTCGAGAAGCTCCCCGAGCTGGAACAGGTAGCGCGATCGCTCACTCGGTTCTTGCACCAGCTTGAGCAGCGTCGTCAGCGTTCGCTTCAGCTCGACGGGATCGCCTTGCGCATGCAGCGACACCAGGGCGGTGAGCGCCGTCCGATCCTCTGGCCACTCGCTGAGCACCTTCTCGAAGGTCCGAGTCGCCTCGGTGCTGGCTTGCAAAAACTCGTGCTGAACTTGACCGAGCCGAAGCAAAAGCTGCCGCTTGTGATCGGCGTCCGACGGGCTGAGCTTACTGACTGGCCGATCCACCCGTGACAGCGCGCGCTGCAGCAGGCTGGCTTGTTCGGCGTGACGACCGCTGGCGCCATAGCGATGCTCCAGCTGCAGCAGGATGTTGCTGTCACCGAAAATCAGCTCCGGAGACAGCTCGTAGATGCGCTCCCAGACACGAATTTCGTCGCTGGGCCGCTCAAGTCGCTGATACATCTCGGCAAGCTGCTGCAGCGTCGCCAAGATCTCGCCTTGATCCGTGAGCAGCGGCAGCAAGTCGTCGAGTGCGCGGGCCAGGCCTTCCGGCTGACCGAGCTGCTGATAGGCCTCGACAAGCGTACGCAGGAACAGCGTCGTCTTCGGTGCGCGCTCCAGCGTCTCGGCAATCAGACCCCACCGCCCGTCGAGCTGACACAGCGCCACCAGGCTGCCAAGTGCCAGCTCATGCGCCGGGTCGAGCGTCAGCGCTTCACTGTAGGCGTCGATGGCTTGCTCGATGAGCGGCGCGGCAGCATCGCCACCTTGATGCTTGGCTTGTGCTTCGGCCAGCTGTCCGAGTTCGAGGAGCAGCGCCAGTCGCTGGTTGTCGTCGCGGAGCAGCGGTTGCAGTCGTCGCATCGCCGTCAGCTGCTCGGTGGGCCGGTTGGCGGCTCGATACAGCGACACCAGCGCTCGGGCGGCCGGTCGACAGCGCGGATCGCGACGCAGCGCCCCTTCGTACGCGGTCAGCGCCTCGCCGAGTGCCCGGGCATCGCCGCTCTGAGCCTTTTGCTCGAACAGCGCGCCCAGCTCACAGGCCAAAAGTGCCGCTGCCTGAGCACCGACGGGAGCATTGGTCGTGCCCAGCCCGAGCTTGTGCGGCGAGAGCATCGCCATGGTCGATGGCTGCGGCGAGCTGGCCTCGCCACCCAGCGTCAGCGCCGCTTCGACGGCAGTCCGCAACAGCTCGATCGCCTGATGGGTATCGCCGCGCTGCTGAAGCAGTCGCGCCAGCGCGTGCATCGCCACCACGTCCGACGGATCGCGCTCCAAGACCTCTTGGTAGCTGACTTCGGCGCGCTGTAGGTCACCCGCCTCCGTCGCGTGGTGTCCCAGCTGCTTGAGGATGCGGAGCTTGTTGCGCGGACTTTGGGCACGGTTGAGCAGCGTCACCAGTGAGTCGACCAGCTCTGGGCCAGAATCCCGACGCTGACAGCTCAGCACGCGCGCCAGGGATACCAAGAGTCCAGCGGCGCTTTCCTCGAACGGTTCAGCGACGGCAAGCAGCTGGATGAGGAGCTTCGCAAGGTCCGTCTCACCCAGCACCGGCTCGCTGAGCTGATCCGGGAGCAGACACGCGGCCAGGGTGACGGAAACCGCCGAGTAACTTGCCGCGAGAGACACCGCTTCAGCGTCAGCAGGATTCATCACGACCGACAGCGCCCGATAGATGGGCAGCAGCTTCGGAAGCTCTCCGCGACGACGATACTGACGAGCCAGGGTGTGCAGCGTCGCGCGATCGGTGACAAGCTGCAGCGACAGCTGGGACTCGCGATCGGCGGCCTGCAGGGCTTCAGCGGCGCGGATGGCGTGAATGACCAGGCTGGCTCGCTCGGGGTTGGCTTGCGGACAGGCTTGGGCGCAGGACAGCAGCCAGTCGCAGACGGCCCGACGGTCGCTCCCTTGAAGCAGCAGCGTCGTCATGCGGAGTGCCAGCACCTCGTCGGCCACTCCAAAGCCGAGCAGCCGTGTCGCCAGTCCGATCGCTTGGGTCCGCGCCTCGTCGCCATGCTGCGGCACGGCTTGCACCCAGCACTCGGCAGCGCGATACAGGTGAGCGAGTGCCAGCGCGCGGGTCCACTGGTCGGTGTCACTCTCGGTGGCCGGGGCCGGCAGCGTCTCGAGCAGTCGATTCGCCTGGGTTTGCCAGAACTGCGCTGCTTCGTGATAGCGACCGACGCGCTCCAGCTGCTGGGCGGCGCGGCGCTCGATCCAGTGCTGGCTGACCTGCCCGGCGAGCGTCGGATGAATGCTGGTGACCTGATTGACACTGACGAGAAGATCGGCAGCCTCCGTCGCCATCACCTGCGCGTTCATCGATGCAGTCGCCAGTTCCAGCGCCGTCACCAGCAGTTCCACCGACGGAGAAGAACCACGCAGCGCATCATCGCCGCCAAGCTGGGCAAAGCGCTCGCTGAGAAGCTGCCACTGCCCGGGTCCATACGACGGCAGACACGCCAGGTGCTGTTCACTCGCCCGCAGCTTGAGCAGTCGGAACGCCAGCCCACCAGCAGAAATGGACTTTTCGGCCTGCTGCGCCAGGTGTTCGACCGCGACCATCGCTGCTGTACGGTCGGCGCTACCTTGACTGCTCTGCCAGCGCAGCGACGCCGCCCACAGCAGATCGTTGCCATCGCTGCTCGACGAGAGCGTATCTGCCGCGCGACCAATCAGCTCCTGCGAAGACAGCAGCAGGGAGTAGATTCGGGGCGCGGAGCCCTCGGCCAGCAGGTTTTGCGCGGTATCGAGCTGACCGCGCCACAGCAGAATTTCGCCAAGCTCGGTCTTTTCATCGCTGCTGCCGTGCCGAATGACCCAGTCGATATAGTCGGAAAGACTTGACTTTTGGCTTCGACCTTCTAGCGCCGCCTGCAGTCGTAGTGCCGAAGCCACCGGATGGTGTACCGCGCCCAGAATCGCCAGCGCAGCGTCGGGCTTGCTCTGTCCATCCCACAGCAGCATCGCCATCCGCACTGCCAGCTCGGCGTGCTCGGTGGGGTCCTGCGTTTCGCTCAGCTCGGCAAGCAAGAGCTGCAGGAGGTCATCGAGAACCGGCTGCGCGGCCTGACCGACCAGGGCCTGCAGACGAACCTCCGGGGAGGGGGATTGAGCAGACTCAGCGGCCTTGGAATCAGCCAGCTTGGCCTGAGGCACAGCGCTTTCTGACATGTGTTCCGAGAGCTTAACACATCGTCACTGCCCAACCTACTGACTTCCCGAGTCACAGAGTCGTCTGGGATGCGCCAGGCTAGGCCGGACCGGGTCCGTCGCTGGGCTCGCGTCGTGAAGTGCCGAGCAGGGACGGCACACCGGCAACCCCAGCGCGGCCACTGCGAGCAATCAGGCGACCCATGTCTTCCATTTCCAGCGAGGCTGAGCGTCGCAGCAGGGTCATGTTGATCGGCGTATTGGCCGCCGCCGCAAGGAAGGCCGCTCGCAGCACTGCGTTTTTGATGTAACCGCCCGAGATCTCGTAGTCCTTGGCCAGCGACTTCCAGTTGATGTCCTTGGCCCACGGCGCAGTCGGCGGCAGCATCGACTGCCACAGTCGCTCTCTCTCGGCAGGCTCGGGGACTTCGAGGTGAAGGTGCAGCGTCAGTCGGCGCTGGAGAGCTTCGTCGAGCGACGCTTCTTTGTTGGTAGTCATGACGACGACACCGCTGTACTGCTCCAGTCGCTGCAGCAGGTAGTTGACGGCGAGGTTGCCGTAGCGGTCGTTCGAGGTCTTGACCTCGGTGCGCTTGGCGAACAGCGAGTCCGCTTCGTCGAACAGCAGCACGGCGTGGGCACGCTCGGCAGCGTCGAACACCTTGGCCAGCTGCTTCTCCGTCTCACCGACCCACTTGCTGACCACCTGCGCCAGGTCCACTTGATACACGTCGAGATCGAGCGCCTCGGCGATAAGCCCGGCCAGCATCGTCTTGCCAGTGCCCGGCGGCCCCGAGAACAGCGCAATCATGCCTTTGCCGTACCCGACGCGCTGACCGAAGCCCCAGTCGGAATACACGCGATAGGCGAACTTGCTGCGGCCGATGAACTCTTTGATGCGCAGGATGTCTTCGTCGGGCAGCACCAGATCATCCCAGCGCGCCGAGACGCTGATCCGCTTCGCCATATCCCCCAGATCATTGCGCAGCCGACGGTCAATGCCCGAGCGCAGCTGGTCGTGGGTAATCGTCCCCGTCGGACTCAGGGACGCCAGCTCTTGCGCCTCGGCACCGGTATCGATGATCTCACCCGGCGCCAGATGGAACGCTCGGGCAATGCTCTCGAGGTGAACGTCCTCGGCGCGAATCGACTCTGGAATCACGCGCCGCCACAGCGTCAGTCGCGCCGGCTCCGGTGGAATCGACAGCTGCACTTCTTGCAGGCTGTGCTCGACGCTGATCCGTGGCGGGACCACCGACTCGATGCCGAGGACCAGCATCGACGGATAGGCCAGCACGCGCTTGACCAGCTCACGGCCGTTGTCAGCAAGCAGCTCACCCCGCAGCGGTCCGATGTAGAGCACCGCCCCTCGCAGCAGCGCCTCCCGTTGTGCTCGACGGAGCAGATCATCCAGCGCCCCTTGCTCCGCCGCCGTCGGATCAAACCACAGCGTCGGTCGCCCGCAGTAGGCCGCCAGCCGCGTCGCCAGCTCCAGCTTGCCGATGCCTTTGGGCCCAAAAAACATCACCCACGGCATGTGCTGAATCTGCTGCTGCTGCGCCGCCTGCTCGCCCATCGCACACAAGCGCTCGACTTTTTGTTGGAGCTTCTCGTCGAGCACCAGATCGTCCAGTCGCTTTTCACCGCGAATCAGCTTCGAGGTCTTGGCCAGCGCCGGCGCCAGCTCGGCCCGACCGCACAGCGCCGACAGCACGTCGAACGTCGGCATGATCGCGCGATAGTTGACCGAGCTATAGCCTTCCATCGAGTCCGGCGAGATGACCTGGATCATGCGCCACGCCAGCAGGGGCCGCTCCGAGTCAAGCGCGTCGAGCAGCGAGAGTCGATCCGTGCGCCGCAGCTGATAGAGCTGGGAAACCAGCGACAGATCGACGCCACGCCGACTCGGTGAGCCACGCAGCAGCGCAAACACATCCGACAGCGGCGCGTCGATGTGCGGGGACATCGCGACCACTAGCGTCTCGACCTCCAGCGGTGACAGCCCCAGGTTTTCGATCATCCGTCCGAGCGGCGCCGCCCGACGGAGCGCATACAAGTTGCTCTCCACGTCGGTGATGGCCCGTGACAGCTCGGCCTCATCCATCGGACCGCTCGACTGACCACCTCGGGCGGCGCGACGAGCGGTGAAGATGCCTTCGATCTCGGCCAGCGACGGGTTGTCAGGCTGCGGCCGCAGCTGGGCCCGCTGGAACTGGCGCAAACAGCGCTCAGCGACCAGCCACATGCGGTTCAGCTCGGCGGCCAGCCACTGCTCGGCGGCTTGCCGGTCAGACTCGATTGCTGCGCTCATCGGCGACATCTTCTCCTTGCAGTTACGGACCTCGGTCGGCTATTTGCCGTCTCCCGGAGGCTTCTTTTTGGCAAATGGGGTCGGGGCTGCAGAGTCACGACGACGCCGCCGAGGGGTTCCGCTTCCCCAGTCGATTCCGTCGTCGGGAGCCGGATGGACATCCACGTTCGCCGCCGCGATTTTGGTATTGGGCACAAAGTCCCCTTCAATCCCGGTCGCAAACAGGTCATCCGGCTCGCGGTGCTGCGGCTCGATCGAGCGCAGCCCGGTCTTGCGGTCGATCTGCGTCGTCGTGCGCTGATTCTCTTCTTCCGCATCTTCCGGTGGCAGGTCTTTCCGCTCGACGAGGTGATGGAACAGCTGCTCCACCGCCTGCTTGGTTGGCTCGCTCTGCCTCGGCAGCTCGGCGAGCTGGGTTGGACCAAACGCCTCCCCTTTGAGGCTGTCGAGCAGCTGGCTTCCCTCCACGCGATGGTTTTCCTCGATGAGCCGCTGGCCCTGCTCGTGGACAACCGTCTCGGGTCGGGCACTGCTGTGCTCGCGCAGCTCTTCTCTCTTCTCGAAGAGTTCTTGCTCGCGGCGAAGCTGCTCTTCGTGGGTCGGCATGTAGCCCTCGGTCGGCTCGGCGGCGACAAAGTACCGCAAACGTTACTATCGCCCAGATCGCCAGCCCATACAACGGCGGTTTTCGCCGCCTCCCGTTTGCTGCTTACGAAGGCCAGGGCGAGGGTGTGGTAGGCTGCGACATGGTCCGACACCGAAGACGGATAGGGCTTGCGGTAGGTGGTTGTGCGACTGCGCTGGCGCTGTGGTGGGCAAAGCCAGTCGATCGTGCGCAGTCCGAGGCTGCGCAGCTGTCACCGGTCGATCGGCAGTATTTTGCAAGCCTCGCCAAGCTGGTGCAGGCCTCGCCGAGCGGTGCGCTGCCTTGTGCGGTGATTGACCTTACCCGGCTCGATGCCAACCTGGCCAAGGCGCGGGCGGCGCTGTCGGCTGATCAGCGGCTGCGCATCGTCGTCAAGTCGCTGCCGTCGATTGGACTGATTCGCTATCTCTTGGTGCGCAGTGGCAGTCGCGAGCTGATGGTGTTCCACGCTCCGCAGGTGCCGCTTTTGCTGCGCGAGCTGGCGGACCTTGGTTCTGTCGATATTTTGCTGGGCAAGCCGGCGCCGGCTGCGAGTGCCGAGCAGGTGCTTACCCAGCTTCCCGAGGCGGCTCAGCGGGTGAGCTGGCTGATTGATGACGCGCAGCGGCTCCGAGCGTATCGCGAGGTCGCCCGTAAGTCGGGACTGCGCCTGCGGATCAGCATCGAGCTGGATGTCGGCCTGCACCGAGGCGGCGTGCGTACCGAGGCCGAGCTACTCGAGCTACTCGATGAGATTGCCGCATCGCCCAGTGAGCTGACGCTAAGTGGCTTCATGGGCTACGACGGGCACGTTCCGCATGCACCGGGCTGGAACAAGCGGCAGGCGATTCAGCAGGCGCTGGTGGCGGTGCAGACGCGCTATCGGCAGTTTTACGACGCGGCCAAGGCCCATGCGCCGCAGTGGTTTGCCACAGCCAAAGATGCGCCTCGACTGGCTTTCAACAGTGGGGGCAGCAAGACGCTGCCGCTCTATGCAGGACTGCCGACGGTGGTAAACGATCTGGCGATGGGCTCGGGGCTGGTGCGTCCGGCCCATTTTTCCGACGAAGCGCTCGCGGATTTTGTCCCGGCGCTGTGGCTGGCGGTGCCGGTGCTCAAGAAGCAAGTGGCGCCGCCTTTGCCATTTCTCGACGGACTATGGGGGCTTTTTCGCTTCTGGGACCCGAACCTGGCGGTGGGATTTTTTCTGTACGGCGGCACGTGGGATGCGCCGATTGTCTATCCGCTCGGCCTGCGACCGGGGCCATACAACGACGGGCCGATTCGCAACCTGCTGCCAAATCAGCAGCTCCTCACCGGTTCCCAGCACGTCCTTGCGGAGGTCGGTAGTGTCGTGCTGCTTCACCCCCGAGAGGCCGACAACTTTGCCGCGCTATCAGACCTGTATGCGATCCGTGGCGAACACATCGAGGCCCGCTGGCAGCCACTGTCGCCACTGAACTAACAAAATCAGCAAAAACTACGATTCGTAGCCAAGAACCTACAAAAACCTAACCCTACTTGTAGGCAGCTGGGCTACTTCTTGGTAAGACCGGTATCGCTACCGGTGGCCGGCCTGCCGCTTATCTGACAGCTTCGACAACGACTACACCTTGCTTGCACTTGGAGGCGACATGCGTCCGCGTCCACTCCGCCTATTTTCTACAGTTCCACTGGTCTGTTTGCTCGCGATGCTTGGTTACCCCGATGAGGGTGCCCCGACGGAAGTAGCCCGCCCACCGGAGAGGACCGAGTCGGTACACCTGACCCTGGACCTGGGCTCGTCGGGAACGCGGTTCTGTATGTATCCGGTGTCGATTGATCGGTCAGGCGAGCGGGCAGGCGAGCGGTCAGGCGAGCGGTCAGGCGAGCGGGCAGGCGAGCGGAGTAGTGACCAGAAGCGCTGTCGGGTAGCCTCGCAGAATCCGGTCTGTGTCAAGCTCAGCGGCGGCATTGCGGCGCTGGTTCGCAACCACTCTCCCGAGGAAGTTCCAGCGCTGATCGGGCCGAAGCTGCAGAAGGCGTGGGAAGCGCTCGGGGACTCGCAGAAGAAGGGCAACCTGCAGCTGCGCGAGCGGATTCACGGAGTCGTGGCGCTGGGGACGGGCGGCTTCCGCAATCCCAGCACCAACCTGCCGGACCCGCGACCGGAGTTTCAGGCGGTGTGGGCCGAGATCAATCGCTTCTTCAAAGAAGAAGTGAAGCAGGAACAGGTGGTGGCGCGCACGATCAGCGGCCTAGAGGAAGCGCGGCTGGCGTGGCTGGGTGTGGCGCAGCAGATTCCGGCGAGCGTGCGGGACAGCTTCGCGATCATCGAGGTCGGTGGCGCGTCGATTCAGTTCGCTACCAGCGGTCGCAGTCTCGCCTATGAAGATCTGTACGCAGCCAGCGAGTACCGGGGTCAGGACTATGTCTTCCACAAGTTCGCACCGCCGAGCGGTCCGACGGCTCCGGGGTTTGATGCCTGCTTCCATCCGGGAGATCGCAAGCAGCAAGACGGGCCGGCCTGTATGGCGTTTTTGCGCGCAAATGTGTTCTCGGGAAGCTCGATCAATCAGCTGGCGTATCACTTCACACCGCGTCGGCTGTACGGACTAGGGGCGCCGTGGCTGGGCATCTTTGCCGATTATCCGTCCGGGCCGCCGTGGGCGCTCAAGAACGATCCTTCCTATAGTCCGAAGCTGTCGCCGGGCAACTTGGCGCGACTGGCCGAGAGAGTCTGCAAGCTGAGCGATGAAGAGATTGCGACGTTTGCGCCGAATGCGTTCGATCTGCGCAAGAATTCAGCGACGGGACTTGGCTCTGGGAAGGCGTGCTTTACGCTGTCCTATCACGCCGGTTTTTTGGAGTCGGTGGTGATGATCTCCCAAGATGCGGCGCTGCTGCCGGGCGGAGACGATCAGTGGGCTCGGGGTGCAGCCGTTACGCGTGAGTTCTTTCCAGACTGTTAGGGCGCTGCGCAGCAAGGAATTCCATGCAAGCTTGTCCGATCTCTGCCGCTTCGGTTCGTCCACTTTCCTCGACGCTGCATCTGCCATTTCACATCTCCCAAGGCTCAGTGGAGCAGCTTGAGAACGTCCTTCTGGTCCTACAGGATGCGGAAGGGAAGGAGTCGCTTGGGGAAGCAGCGCCGTTTCCGGTCCTGACGGGAGACACGCAACAGACCGCACTTTTGGCGTGTCAGCAGCTTCTGGGGGAGCTTGTGGGAATGACTCCTGAAGCGGCGCTCTTGCGGCTGTATGACACGCTGTGGCCGGCGTTTGGGAAGACTCCGACCGCGCTCGCTGGCGTCGAGATCGCGCTGTGGGACTTGCAAGCGCAGCAGCAGGGACTTCCGCTGGCCAAGCTGTGGGGTTCTGCGGACTGGGAAGGAGCCGAGACAGACATCACACTGCCCTGTCTCTCTGCTGCGGAAGTGACGACGTTTCATCGCCACTTTGTGAAGTATGAGTTTCCCTTTTTTAAGGTGAAAGTAGGTGGTGGCGCGCTGTCTGATGATGTCGCGCGGGTGATGGCGCTGCGGAGCTGTGTCGGGCCCGGTCTGCGGCTCAGTCTCGACGGAAATCAGGGTCTTACAGAGTCCCAAGCAGAGACTCTCATCACTACGCTGGCCAGCTATGACATTCAGCCACTCTTTTTTGAACAGCCGCTGGCGGCGGAGGATCTGCTCGGAATGGCGCGTCTTGGTGCGCGCTTGCCGATTCCGATCTGTGCCGATGAGTCAGTCTGTTCGGTGGCGGATGTGCAGCGCGTCATCGAGCTTAGGGCGGCACGGATGGTGAATCTAAAGTTTATGAAGTCGGGGGTTCGGGAGTCGCTGCGGATGGCCGAGCTGGCCGCGCGGAGTCACCTTTCGCTGATGATTGGCGGCATGGTGGAAAGTGAGATCGCGATGACTGCGTCTCTGCATGCGGTATGCGGAACCGGCCTGATCTCAGTCTGTGATCTGGATACGCCGTTCTTTTTGACCGAGCGCTTTACCCGCCACAGTCCCTATCATGGACACTCTGCTCAGCTAAAGTTACCGACGGGAAATGGACTGGGTCTGACGCTTTTGTAAAGCTGTGTGATCGGGGAATCACCACACGCTGTGATGCGTCTCGACCACTCCCAACAGGCCATTCACAGAGATCGAAGGGAGGGCTCCGTCTTTGGGACAGAGAGTCCCTTGGTAGGTGCCGTAAGGCTGGATGAAGTTGCTCTTTAGGACTCCCGCGTTGAGCTGTTCTTCGCGGGTTCCCAGGGGTGTAAAGACAAGATCCACTTCTGGACTCCCAGTCGATCTGCTGCGGATCTTCCATGGCTCGCAGCGCGGACTGTGGGGCAGCTCGAACTGCACTCCACCGAGCAGATAGACGCGACCATCTAGCCACAGCGCATTCTCTTGGGAGTCGCCCTGTTCGTCGTCGTACACCTGCGCCGACAAGTTGAGCCCAACCAGGCTCCCTTGCGGAGTCCGTCCTTGCAGCGCGCTCCACTGCCAGCGCGTCTCTCTTAGCGCCACCGAGCGGGTCCAGTCGATTCCGGCCACGGCCTCCCCAAGATCGATGTGCTCCTTCCCGGCCTGTAGGAATCCCCGGGTACGCAGTCCAGAGGCCTTGTGAGTGTACGCCGGCATTCCGGTTGGGAGTCTGTAGAGCAGCGCCAGGGAGTCGGCTTCTTCGACGAAAAACTCGCCATGAAGGTGCTTTTCCCCAAGCTGTAGGTTCACCGCAACCTGCCAGCCGTGCTGTCCACGTTCGGGTCCACTTTCACGTTGTTGATACGTCACACAGAGCGAGCTTGGACCGCTCTGCCAGCTGGTCTTTCCCTGCACAGAGCTCTCGGCAAACGACATTCCCAAAGACAGCGGAGCCAGGTGGCTGAACTCCCACTTCATCGTCGGAGATTCTCGATCAACCAGATAGGAAAAGACCTTGCAGGCATACCCCAGTCGAACCACTGCAAACGCGAAAAACCAGCGCGGAGAAGTCACGCTTAGGTAGTGCCATTCCTTTAAGCGAAAGCGACCGAGCAGACCGGGAGCCACGATGTCGGGAAGCGGAATCGGTCGGGAAAAGCGACCAAAGTGATAGGAATCGCCGCTGCGAGCAGAGGGAGGAGGAGCCGCTGAAAACACCATGTCCGATTCATATCAGCTGCACAAAATTCGTCGCAGAAAAACGCGAAGATCGAGCTACTTACACTCACTGGGATCGACGGAGCTTGCGGTCAGCTTCATGCCATCCAACCGGAACGGAACGAAGCAGCGAAGCCACCGGGCGACCTCGGCAGAGGTTCTCTGTTCGGCGCGAATGTCCCACATCAGGTGCCGTCCGTTCTCGTCGCTGGAGAACAGCGTCCGCCCATCCGGACTGATCAGGATTCTGTTCGCCGCCAGACCTTTTAACTCCGCGATCAGCTTGCCTGTCTCGACGTGCCACTGCCGAATCGCATCGTCTTCATGCGTGGTAAAGAGCCGCTTGCCATCTGGACTCAGTCTCACATCACGGAGCGGACTCTGCGGCTTGGCCAGCGACATCACCAGGCGACCGCTGCTGGTTTCCCAGATGCGTACCGAGTCGTCGTTGTGCAAAGACAAAAGATGCTTTCCGCCGGGCCCGAAGGTGACGCGCTGGAAGTCCTGCATCGACGCTGGCAGCTCCCACAGCTTCTTGCCGGTTTCGGTATCGATGACGACGGGAGCAAGCTCGGACTGGGCACTGAAGACAAGGTGACTCTCGTCGCTCCATGCAAACACTCCACCAAGCTGCTCGAAGATGATATCGCCCGTCGGAAGAGGACGCAGCCAGCGGCTCTTGCCTTGCGCCTCGATGAACAGCTGCTTGCCGTCGCGGCTGAAGTCGAACACCACCGGCGGCGTTGTGGTCTTGCTGGCCTGGACGGCGATTGGGGCCGAGCCATCAAACGGATACAGCTTCACATTGCCCAGGACCTTGGCGGTTGCGGGCACGGCCACGACAGCAAATCGTCCGTCGGGCGTCACTGCGACCTCGGCGGCATTGGCGGGCAAGCGGCGCTGCTCCCCGAGCGTCCGTCCCGTCACTGCATCCATTACCCGCACCAGCGGCAGATCACTGACGATGGCGATGCGCTTGCCGTCGGGAAGCCAGCGCACACTGCGCAGCTCGGCGCCGAGCCCGGTGCTCTGGCTCTGCATCCGACCGCGTGGCAGATCCCAGACCGTGACGCGGCCGCGACGGTCGCCGATGGCCAGCCGCGAGCTCGACGAGTTGTAAGACAGAGTCCCACTTGGTACTTCGGCGAGCGCCCGACCCGTGGTGGTGTCATGAAGGCGTGATTTCCCGTCGGTGTGCACCATGACGAGGTAGCGACCGTCGGGGCTTATCGATCCGCTCTCGCGGTCCTCGCCGCTGCCTTGGATGCGGGCGAGCTGCTTCCCGGACCGCGTGTCCCAGATGATGACGTTGTGACCGACATCGCGCACAATCAGTCGCTGACCGTCAGCGCTGAACTGAGCCTCGACGGCGCGCTGCATCGACAGTGGAATGACGGTGTGCCCGCTCGCAGCCTCGCTGAAGGTTCGTGTCTGCGTCTTGCCGATGCCGGGATCGACTCGGTGGACCCCGATGCGCTGCTGGCTGTCAGAAAACGACAGATAACGCACGTCGCTGCCGAAGCCGATGCTGGTGGTCAGCGGTGATACCGACATGGTGAAGCGCTGGCGTGAGTCGGCGACCTCCCAGACGGTGAGCTGATGCTTGTGGTCGAGGATGCCGAAGTAGGCGCTCTCGGGGCTCCATTGTCCGTCGAGAACTGGATTTTTACCTTGATTTACCACTCCGACTTGCTGGCCGGTGGCGGTGACCCAAAATCGCACAGTGCCGTCGGTGCTGATCGTCGCAAGATAGAGGCCACTGGGGCTAAACGACACATCTTGCAGGGTTCCGACGGTGCCGCCAAGCTGGACCTCGCGACCGCTGGCGGACTCGTACAGGCCGACGCTGCTGGGGTTGCGGACGAGGATGTGGCGACCACTGACGCTCCAGGTGATCTTGGTCTTGCCGTCTTCGTTTTCGTCATCGTCGTCGAGAACTGCGAGCTTGCGACCGCTTTCGGTGTCCCACAGCGAGACGGTGCCGGTATCGGTCTGCGTCACGACCTGTCTGCCATCCGGGCTCTGAACGATCTGGCGGACACTGCCGCGCTTTTCACCGAGGACGGCGACAAATGAGCCCTCGATGACGTTCCACAAGCAGGCTGTCGTCGCGCTGCCGTCGCCATCCGGACTTGCGCCTTTGTGGATTGTGAGCGCTCGGCGTCCGTCGAGAGTGAACTGCGTCTCGACGATCGCGGTCTGCTGGTAGCGCAGCTGGGCGTAGTTCTTTCCCGTCGTCAAGTCGAACAGCTGCGGACGGGTGCCAGTCCCAAAAACGACTGCCCGCCGACCATCCGCCGAGAACTGGGCCTTCATTCCTTCTTCGATGAGCTTCAAGCGGCCTTCGACGGTGTCCCAGATCCGAATCTTGTGGACAGCCTCGGTGCGCTCGATCTGGACGTAGCGGCCACCGGGGGCAAATCTGACATCGGTGGTGCCTTCTGCGTCGCTGCCGCGAAGCTCGGCGAGTGCTTTGCCGGTGCTCATGTCCCACAGCTGGATGAGATCGCTTGGGCGGTCGCCTCGGCTGACGGTGAGCAGTCTTCGCCCGTCGCTGCTGATCCGCACGACGCTGACATCGACGGCGGGCAGGCTGGCGACGAGAGCGCCGCGCTCCGGTTCCCAGATCTGGACCTGGCTGCGATTGTCGATGGAGTAAAAGCGCTGACCGTCGGAAGAAACGACGACCTCGACGATCGGCTGACTCGGCACGGCAGGCTGAGGAATGCGCCGGCCCGTGGTGCCATCCCACAGCGAGAGCGAGCCAAACCAGCTCAAGGTCAGGATGCGCTGGCCACTCGGGAAAAATCGCGCCAGCTTGAGGTCCGCCTGCTGATCAACGAGGACACTTTCCAGCGACGACACCCGGCGCATCGCGTCGCCCAGCCACTCTAGCGCGAGCGGCTCACCGACGCCTTGCTCGAAGGCTTTGCCAAGATACAGGGCGGCTTCGTAGTTGCGACCGGCCAGCAGCGCCCGCCGACCTTGCTCGAGGTTGACAAATGCCGGCAGCTCCGTCGCAGGCACGCGATTTTCGACCCGGACAGGGGCTGGCGGAGGCGGCGCGACCGGAGGCGGTGGAGGAAAGGGCGCAGCCACCGGAGTCGGCGTGGGTACAGGCTTGGCGATGGCTTGCTCAGTGGCAACGGGCGCCGGTTCAGCGGGTTTTTTGTCTGCCGGGACCGTTTTGGCGGTTGGGACTGCTTTTGCGGCGCCTGCGCCTGTTTTGGCCCACGCTGCGGGCCTGGGCTTGAGGGGTCCGCCGATCGCTTTGGCCGGCATGGCCGGAGCCGCCGGTTGAGTCGCCTCTGGCTTCGGCGCTGGAGCGGTCGGATCGGCTGCTGGCGGGGCCGCAGGCATTGACGCAGCGGGCGTTGCAGCAGGCTTGAGCGGAGGCTGGACTGGAGGCTTTGCAGCGGGCTTGACCTGAGGCTGAGGCTTTGCAGCGGGCTTGACCTGAGGCTGAGCTTGAGGCTTTGCAGCGGGCTTGACCTGAGGCTGAGGCTTTGCGACGGGCTTGACCTGAGGCTGAGGCTGAGGCTTTGCGACGGGCTTGACCTGAGGCTGAGGCTTCGTGGCAGTCTGCTCAGCGGCAGTCGGCGAGGGTGCTGGGGCTGCTGCGGTCGTCACCGGCTTGACGGGAGCCGTCTGAGCTTGCTCACCTGCAGAAGGCTTGGCTGGGCCGCCAGCTTCCGTGGTCTGAGCCTCGGCAGCCTCGACCGCTAGTGCAAGCGAAAGCGGAATCGCCAGCGAAAAGAACCGTCGCGTCATGTACCGCCCCCCCAAGGGCAAAGCCCGCAGTGTGCGGGTAGCGGCTCATTTTACGATCTCTATCGCCCCGAAAGCCATCGGAAATACGCCGGCGCAGGTGGGCTTGGCGGCTACTCGTACCGCAGGCCATCGACCGGATGTAGGCGCGCCGCCCGCAGCGACGGATACAGCGTCGCCAAAAGTGAGATCAGCACCGTCACCGCAGCCGTTATCAGCAGCTCGCCCGCCGAGATCTGCGTCGGCAGTCGCTCGATCATGTAGACATGCGCGTCGAGCAGATAGCCAAGCCGCTCGATCAGCGCGCAGGTCAGCACACCGATGAGCAGCCCCAGCGACACCCCGAGCGCCCCAATCGCCATTCCCGCCACTCGAAACAGCGACGACACCGATGCACTACTCATGCCCATCGCTTTGAGGATGGCCACCTCTCGCGTCTTGTCGATCACCATCATCGTCAAGCTGGCGACGATGTTAAACGCAGCGACGAGGATGATCAGGAACAACACCAAGGACAGCACCGCTTTTTGCATCGCCAGCGCCGTGAACAGGTTGTGGTTCAGCTCCTCCCAGTCGAGGCTGCGGTACGGTGCCCCACCAAGGAGCGCAATCACTTCGCCGCCGGTCTTTTTGGCCCGCTCGACGCTGCGGGTTTTCAGCTCGATCCCCGTGACGACATCACCCTGACCGACCAGCTGCTGCGACGGCGCAAGACCAATCAGCACCAAGCGACGGTCATATTCATCAAACCCCGACGAGAACACGCCCGCCAGCCGGAACTCCTGCGCGCGGGGCGGCGTCGGGCTCTGTCCGGGCTCACTTCCCGTCAGTGAGTCGAGTCCAATCTGCGGCGAGATCAGGCGCAGCTTGTCGCCCACCTGCACCTTCAATTTTCGCTGCAGCTCCAGCCCCAAAAACAGTCCTGGCAGCGGCGGGCCACCTCCGTTCGGACTGGACTCGGTGCTGATTGACTGCAGTCGCGGCTTCTGTCCCGACGGCAGCGGCTGTAGCCAGCGCGCCAGATCGAGCACCGCATTGGCCCGCTCGGGATCGATGCCTTTCACCAGCACTCCCGACGTGAGAGCCCCTTCCTTCGCGAGCAGCATCTCGTTGTACACAAACGGCGAGCCAGCGACGACCGACGGATGTTTCAGACACTTCTTCAGCGTCTCTTCATACTCGTGAAAGTCGATTCCGTACTTGAGGACCAGGATGTGTGCATTCAGTCCAACAACGCGACTGCGAATCTCGGCCTGAAATCCCGAGGTCACCGCCATCACCACCGTCAGCGCCGCCACGCCGAGCAGCACCCCGAGCACCGCGACCGTACTAAACACCGACAGAACGTTGAGCAGCCCGCTCACCACCGTCACGAGCGGCAGGACCAGCGCCGCCATCGCCAGCTGCGGCGACTGCCAGCCCGGAACCAAAAAGTAGAGCAGCTCCACCGCCGAGGTCGCGACCAGCAGCAGCAGCGACACCACAATCAGACTGGGACTCGGTGAGCGACGGAACAGATAGCGCCCCGCGATGAGCAGCTCGTGGCGACGCGGCCACAGGGACGACAGCCAGCCCAGCGGGGGCTTCTTGGAGGGCAGATACGGTTGGTCGTGTGCCATGGCCTCAGCGAGCGGCCCTTATATCAGCCTTTTTCGTCGGAGAGTAAGGTTTCTTTTCGGCCCAGGTGGGTGGTGCTGGGCGGTTACTTACACTGGCCGAGCAGGATCGACACGTTTTGGCTCCCGGTGATGCTGGTCGTTGCGACCAGATCCGGCCAGCCGTCGCCATTCAGATCGGCGCTATCCAGCGACTGCGGGTTGGCCGGTCCGTTCAGTGACACCACTGGCTCAAACGTACCGTCTCCCTTCCCGAGCAGTACCGGCAGCGTGTTGTTCCCATAGCCCGCCACCGCCAGGTCCGGATTCCCATCTTTGTTGAAATCACCGACCACCGCTCCGCGCGGCACAGTGTTGCTGCCGATGTCGATGTTGACCGCCTGTCCCAGACCTCCCGCGCCATCTCCAAGCAGAATCGAAACCATGTAGGTACCGGCATTGATTCCGTTGTTCACCGCCGCGACATCCAGCTTGCCGTCTTTGTTCCAGTCCGCCGTCGCTACATATACTGGGCTCGATCCGGCTCCTACCGCTGTCGAGTTCCCAAATGTCCCGTTTCCCATTCCCAATCGCACAGTCAAGTTGTTGCTGTTGGTATTCGCGGTCACGACATCCAGCTTGCCGTCTTTGTTGAAATCTCCCAGTGCAAGATGCTGTGGACTTGTTCCTACAGAGGCGGTGGTCTGGGCATTGAAGGTGCCAGATCCGTCGTTCTTGTTTAGATACACACTGACGTTGTTCGAGCCATAACTAACCGCCACAAGGTCCGGCGCTCCATCGCCATTCACGTCTCCGCTGGTGATGGCTCGTGGGTCGGCACCGCTGTTGTAGTTCATAGAACCACCAAACGTCGCCGGCCCAGTCGCCAGCCGCACCGAGATGTCATTGCTCCCACTATTCACCGCCCCCACATCAAGGTTCCCATCTTTGTTTAGGTCCGTGTAAAGGACCAAATACATTCAGACGAAAATTTCTTAATTCTCTCTCGCTGGAGTGAAGTATGAATAGTTTTTTCATGTAAGATAAATTGCTTTTTGTGGGTCTTGTCCGGTCGAAGGTGTGGGGGGATGACAGGGGGAGGAGGCGGCGGGTGCGGACGGTTTGGAGATGAATTTGGACATTTCGCTCCGCAGCCTTCGGCTTGGAACGCGGACTGTCCTGTCTTCGCTTCCCCTCCCAATATCGTGGCCACTCCGTCTGGAGTCGTGGCCGTGATCATCGCATCGTGACCGCAGCGGGAACGATCGCATTCCCTTCACCGTTCGGAATGACATAGACGCAGTGGCGGGAGGACGCAGAGCCTGCTGATTCTGGATCGTCCGGGCTTCGAGACGCTTTGGTTCTGCTTTGTAGCACCGAAAGGAGTCTGTCAGAGGTCGACTTGGCAACGGGGGTTCCGTGATTCCAGGCCATGAAGTCGTTGCGCCAGTACCACGCGAAAGCTATCGAGTTCGCGCAGAGAGCGCTCGCGGATGAGCAAGCCCGCCATGGCGCGCTGGAACGCTGCCTGCGCGGCGCTCCTGGCAGCCTAGTCGAGCAGTGGCAAACCTCGCCGTCCGAGAAGTTCGAGCTGCGCTTGGAGCCTCTGACCCATTCCCATGTCGAGTCCACGGCGACCGGCAACCCCTCTGTGAAAGACCCGCTCTGGATTGCCCGGCGCGATCAGCTCTCGCGCAAGACGGAGTGGGAAGACAAGCCCTGCCTCCTGAAGATCGAAGTGTTGCGCCAGTGCCACGCGAAAGGAGTCCTCCCACCGCAGTATGTTGCGGAAGGGGGTCGGCATTCTGGCTTCATTCCCTTGACCAGAGAATCGAGTATGAGTGAAGCGCGCAACATCGTCGCACGCTCCCGGTTCGGGAAGACCAAGCGCAAGGAGTCCTCGCGTCTGCTCATGCGTCATGAGTAGGCTGACGACCGTTGCGCAACGACACGACGTGTCCGCCGGGAATCGTCGGCCCTGTTTTGCGCAGAGAGACTGCCAACCAGGCGATCGATTCCGTGATGCGACGACTGGCGATGAAGAAGGCTGTCTGTTCTTCTACTCTAATCCTTCCGCTTCATCCTCTGCGGTCAGCTCAGTTTCGTCGTTGTCATCGCCAGTTGATTGTGTCTCTGTTCGATCTGGGACAGCGCCTTGAGAGTCCGTCGGAGCCGCAGACATGGGCATTCCGATCGGACTCTGTGCATCAGCAGAATCGCATTCATTCGATGGCGCGTCTGACTCCTCGAACGATGCGGATTCCTCTTGATGCGGAGCGTCTTCTGCTCGCGCAAAGGAATCGGCAGCAGAGTCCTCCAAACGATTCACAGAGTCCGGCTCTGCGATGGCTGCGGGCATCGCGAGTCGCGCCAGAGTCAGATGAGTCAGGGGAGCGACCGCGGGCTTTTCGCTGGAGGTAGGAGTGCTCGGGGGAGCGCTCGGAGTCGCGAGGGCAGGCGTGGGGTCCGGCGGCGGAATCTCACGGCGGCAAATCTCGAAGGCGCGGGCGATGTCGTCCTCCGCTTTCTGATCGATCGTCACGCACGGCGAAGAGGACTTGGGCGGCGCAGCGGGCGGTGCCCCTGGTCCAAAGAACATGTCTTGCTGCTTCTGTCGGGTATCGGACGACGGCGCGGACGCAGGAGTCGTCCCAGCCGTTGCCTTCTTTCCAACTTCTTCAATGAGTGCGATCGCTGCCAAACGCCGCGCCTTGTCTGCATAACGCTTATCTGCCAGTCGATCCAGTTCAAGCTGTGCAGCGCGCACGGCTCCCTCAAGCTGCGCCATTTCCTGATAACGTGTTCCGATCTCGTTGTCGTAGTGCTCACAAAACCACGGACTCATCAGTCGTTGAGCAATCTCTTCTTTGAACGAAATCTGCTTGCACAGTCTGTCGATTTTCCGCTGAGCCACTTTGATCTGTGACTCAAGCCAGGCTTCCCGGTGACAGTCTTGAACGGTAACGTCCTCGAAGATCATCGCTAATGTCCTTTTCGCCCAAGCTTTCGCCGAACTCGCTCAAAGCCGGTGAGAATCAAACCTGGTAGTACCATCGTACTCTTTTCCAGAAGCTCCCGCCCCAGACGCTCGCCACCAAAGAGAATCTACCACGTCATTTATAAGAAGAACAAGCCCGAAGAATTCAAGCAGCGTCTTGTTCACAGTGGTCGAAATGCCCACATGCGAATCCGTACATGCGCGGAGCTTGTCTCCACTGCCACGGTCTTTCTTGAACGAACAACAGCAAGCGTACCATTTGTCAATCTATCAGCAAATAAACGTCAACATTCCATCAACATTCCATCAACATTCCATCGATATTCGGCAGACAAAACGTCAACGAAAGGCAAGCACCGACGGTACTGGCGCAGCAGGCGTTTCCCTGGATTTTTGAGCGACTCGAAAAGTGGTGTTGACGAAATTGGTTAGAACTTGATACGATGATCTTGTGCTACCAGCGACCAGCGCCAGCTACCCTCCTAGCTTCCAGCTACCGGCTGCTAGCCACCAGCTACCCGGCGACCAGCGATTGTGCCGGAAATGCAAGCGACCGATCGACGCTCAGGAGCGGCTGAACAAGAGGTACTGCAATGCGAAGTGCCGGGCGTTCGTGTGGTCGCGGGCGCACCGCCAATTCTCCAGCACGATCACCGTCGCTGACTTCGAGAACATCCGCGAG
This sequence comes from Myxococcales bacterium, assembly GCA_016794465.1. Lineage (GTDB taxonomy): Bacteria > Myxococcota_A > Polyangia > Palsa-1104 > JAEUJZ01 > JAEUKA01. Next base: position 326,423 of record JAEUKA010000001.1, read on the forward strand.
CAAATCAAGGAGTTCGAGGGACGGATGGGGCAACGAGTGCTCTGGTACGCCTTGCTCAAGGAGCACCCGAGCTTCCCGCTTGCGGACAAGATCGGTAAATCGATCTTCCCGCCGAAAGATCGGAAGACCAAGCGCTCGCCCGATGAGACGGGCAAGATCTGTTTTAGCGACGCCCCCTATTACAACTTCACGGCGTTCTTCGAGACACCTCGGGTGCCGATGGTCGGTCTATATCAAGTGAAGGTGTGGCTGGAGGGGGATACTGCGCCTATGATGACGGCCAAGTATGTAGACGTGCGGAAGGCGTATCCGGCTGTCCATTTCTACGACGAGAAGACGGGCCAGCGGTACACGCTGAAAGGCGAGGCGATTCCACCGAAGGCACCGAAGCCGCCCAAACCGCCGACGGAGAGGAAGAAGAGAAAGCCCGCAACGGCGATCGGACCACAGCCCGAGCGAGCACCGAGCACCGCGAGGGTTCCCGAGGTGGTGCCAGCAACCCAAGCACAGCGGGTACCGGATGCGGAGCTAGTGAAGAAGATCGAAGAGGAGCATGCACGAGAGCGGGCCGATCTGCTGGCGACCATCACCAAGGAACGGGCGCTCCGTCAGGAAACGGAGCAGAAGCTTGTGCGCGCCACGTCGATGCCCAAACCGCCAGCCAAGGACGATCGCTCGTTGCGTCTGGAAGCTGCGGCGAAGCGGTCGCTAGACGCACAGATGACAGAACTCAGGCAGTCACTTTCGCAGCTACAGGGCCGAGTGACCGAGTTGGAGAAGGACAAGGCGGGTCTGACGAATGAACGTGACAAGCTGAAAGAGGAACGCGACGCTCTGAAGCTTGCGAACGCAACGCTGGCCAGTCAGATCATCCCGCTCAACGATCGGGCTACGAAAGCAGAACTCGAGCGAACCGAGCTGACCGCGACGCTGTCGGAGGTCAAGCGTGAGCGCGATGAGCTGGCCTCAAAGCCCGCGAATCAGGCTGCGCCCGCTGCGACTGATGCGCCGTCTGCGACCGCTGACGCAGCCACCGCAGACGAGGGTGCTGATTCGACACCGCCGAGCAGCCCCATCGTGATCCCACGACTGGCGTTTGGCGGAAATCTACCGCCGGCAAGCGGCCCAAAGACCGGCCCGCCGAGACTCGGCATCTTGAGCCAAAACCACCGCCCGCCAGTTCGCGGCGGCGCAAACAGAAAGCACAAGCGGAAATAGCCGACCGCTTGGGACACAACTCGGTCCAGAGCCGAGGCAGAAGCGGTCGAGCCCGACGCTGACCCAGCGCGACGTGTGCGGATTCTTAGCACGGCCCGACTTGGACAGAGTGCGGCCTGACCGGCGTGCTGGCGCGCAGAATCCGACGAGATGCTGGTAGACGTACCAACAAGCTCACCATTGACGACGCGTCCGATCGCAAAGAGGCCAGCGAAGAGCCGGTGCATCAGGAACGTCCGCAAAGCGACGAAATACCGAGACAGGGACGAGCCGAACAAGCTCGCCTGGCAGGTGGCCGAGAGCGATTTCCCCAAACCGCAGAAGCTCGCTCCGGTCCCGACACCATGGTCCCGATGTAGGTAATTTGTTGGTTTTTTGGAGACGGTGTTGGAGGAGGAACAGGGGATC
>JAEUKA010000009.1 GCA_016794465.1 Myxococcales bacterium
CTTGGCTTCATTGAAGAACCGCGCGATGAACTCTTTGCTCTTCGCATGGTCCGCGTGCAGCGTCTTCAGTGCCACCCGTCGCTCAAGCGGCTCCTGCCGGGCCTCGTACACCGCCCCCATCCCGCCTTCGCCAAGAAGCCGGACGATGCGATACGCTCCCAGTCGCTGTCCTTCCGTGAGCACACTCATACCGCATTGTAGTCTGCTCCAGCCCATGCGACGGCGTCAATACGGTTGCTCTGCTCTCGTCGGCTCTTCCTCTGCGGGCCGTCTCGGCTCTTGCGCTACCGCTTCACAAGTAGCATCGCCATCGGCGCTCGGTCCGACTCTCCAATCGGCAGCGACACGAGTTTGTCCCATCCACATCGGGCCAGGCTCTCCGCAAGCAGCGCTTCATCGTAGCGCTTGAAGCGAAACATCGAAAACCGCCGTTCTGCGTGGCTGCGCGTGCGCACCGTGGCGACCGCGTCGAGTGCGTAGCTGCCGGGGATCAAGCACTGCGTCACGAGTTGGAGCGAGAATTCGTGTGACATGTAGTCGCGGCAGTGTGCGCTGAATGGAGTCCCAAGCCACTCGGAATGAACTTTCTTAAATGGATGGTGGAAGGCCGGATCTGTCCGTCGAATCTCGTCTTCGCTGGTTCCCACGGGTGATGGCCGCTGCTGGAAGTCGAGAAGCAGCATGTCCCCGGGCTGACAGTGCGCGAGGCTGTGCTCGAAAAATCGCGGCTCGCTGTCCAGGTTGGCCAGCGTGTAGCCGAGCATGGTGTAGAGACGCCGCCGACGGCCTCTGGCGGGCGTATAGCTGACTTGCGGGTACTGCGCAAGGTCGTGGAAATTGCCATGGACTAGGAGCGTGTGGACCGCAGACTGCTCTCCGAATGTGTCGATCGCGTGTTGATAGGCCGTCGTCAACAGTGGTTGGCTGATGTCAAAGAGCAACAGCTCAATGTCGGGCTTGGTGCGCATCGACAGAAGGTGCTGGACCAGTTGCACCTCCAGATGACCGTCGCCAACTCCGAGTGCAATGACCTTCAGCGGACTTTGGCCACCTTCTATCATGACTCGACGAGCAAGGCCATCCAGCGGGTACTTGGATCGGAGTGCCGTTACATACTCAACGTCATGACACATCGAGACATATGCCAGCGCGCTGCGATGTTCCAGATAGGCGTTGGTCTGTTCGATGTGACCGCCGGGTCCGTTGAGCATCCGCACAAGCTGCTGCACCATCCGCATCGAGTCATAGCCCGGCGGTATGTAGCAGTTGTAGTTCGATTCCGTCGCCAAATCGCTTCCACTCTGCTCAGCGGGATCGTCCAGTACATCCTTCCAAGTGAGCCCTAGCTCCTCGATTCCAAGCAGCCGCAGCACAGTATCCCGCGATGGTGACACCTGCGCACTTTCGATGTTCTTGATCGTCCTTGAAGACAGTCCCGCTCGTCGGCTCAGCTCGATTCCTGTCAGGTGCGCGGACTCCCTTCGCTGCCGAAGCAGCGTCGAAAAACGCTGAAGCTGATCGGGCAGAAGAAACGATCGCTGGCCGATGTCCATCGCGCTCACTTGGTCTTCCACAAACGCCGCGATACGTCGCAGTTGGGTCGCTTGCTGTTCCCACTCTCCATCGCCGGTCCGCGCTGCGACCTGCCTGATTCCATCCGTCGCTTGCGCAAGGTGATGGCGTACCGTCCGCAAAAGCTGCGCTAGCACCGACGGCGGCGAATGTTCCGCAACCTCATCAGCAGAGAGCGCTTCGGTTTCCATCGAGGATGATTCAGCGGCAGTAGCGACCATGGACATGACCCGCTTTTATCATGCGTCTGGCCCGCGAGGATCGGATTCCTGTTTGCCAAAACTCGTTGCCCCTCGATTTCCACTCGTTTCCATTCCCCGGTCTTTTCACCGGCTCATGCAACATCCCGATTGCCACTGTAATTCCGACGGTGAATCGGTCGAGTTCGCTTATTTTTTGCCTGCACACACAACTGCGAAACATGGCCACAGCGCAAAGGATGCTGCCCGATGAATGCCACTCTTTTTCCACACGCAACACCCGCGATCTGTGCATCTCGACCACTGCTTGATCCATCCACCCCAACACCAAGCACCACGTCCGCTTCCCACGAGCAGGAATCGAAGCATCCGCCCGCGTTTTACCGTCTGTGCTGGGCCATTTTGTGCGAGCGCTGGGCCGCGTTCATGCTGACCTCAACGGCGGCGCTCATGCTCTGTGAGCGCTTCGGATTCTCACCAGCCGATGCACTGCATCTGTTAGGAATTGCGAGCGCAGCCAATTATGTTGGTTCTCTGCCCGGCGGATATCTACTGGACCGGACCACAGATCCTCGTCGAGGACTCGGTGTCAGTAGCCTCATCCTACTGTTCGGTTACACCATTTTGTCGCTACCGTATCGACCTGCGTTGTATGCCGCCTTTGCGCTTCTCTTCATTGGCCATTCTCTCTATAAGCCCAGCACTCAGCGAATCCTGGCCGCCCTCTACGCGACGGGAGATGCCAAGATCGAGGGTGCCCAAGTGCTGATTCACCTCACCGCCAACATCGGGGCAGCGGGAGGCTCTCTGCTCGCGGGAATCCTCACGCTACATGCAGGATGGAGCGTGATCTACGCCTGCGCTGCACTGATCATGAGCGTTGCATGCGCCTTGCTGTGGCCAGCCCAAGCAGATCGTGCAGTTGACGAAGCCTCGTCTGTGAGCACGCTGGAACAGACACCAACAGATAACGCTCCTTCGATGCCTCAACACACACGGACTATCGCGGGACTCGTCTTGGCAATGTTGCTGTTCACACTCAGCACAGCCCAAGCAGAGGGCGCACTCCTACTCTGGAGCAAGGACCGAGTCGACCGCGTTGTCCTCGGATTCGAGATTCCTATCGCGTGGTTCCTGGCATTCCCTGCGCTCCTTGTCCTTGTGCTCGCCCCGGTTCAGATCGCACTCCTTCCTCGACTCAAAAGCTGCATCGGCACAAAGCGCCTTGTTGCTCTGGGTCTCATCGCTGCTTCGCTCTGTTTCGCAGTCCTCCTTCCTACGACTCTCTGGCCAGGTCGCGTCAGCATGCTCTGGCTCGCCGCCTCGCTGTCGCTCTTCGTCCTCGCTGAATTGCTGGTCGCACCGCTCGGTCTAGCCCTCCTCCAGCGCAGCGCGCCGCCCCGTTTCATCGGACTCGTCACCGGACTGTGGTACGGAGCAGGCGCGCTGGGCTACTTCATCGGCGGTGAGATCGGCGCACTCTGGTCAAGCTGGCCGACGAGGAACGTGCTCCTATTCCTAACCGCACTCCCTGCCGTGGGCGCAGTCGTTTTCTCGTGGCTCAATCGGAACAGACCACTTCAGGCCGACAGAATCGCACCCTAGCTGAACCCGATTGCGCATAACGCTAAGCCGCTAATGCCATGCCTTATGCCCTAATTTTTCGTCGCTGTAGGTGTCACGGCAACAGCCTAAGAAAACCGCGCACCTGGCAAATCCAGCCCCGCCCAACCGAACGCCGATCCAAGACCCTCAGCCAGCCCAACCCTGCCCACCAAAACGAACGCGACCAGGGCCTCACCGACGGAGTGTATTTTTTGCTTGAACGGATCCCCAAGTGCCCGCAGCATTCCGGCACAGCTATCGATAGCAGACACAAAATAGTTACTTGCGTGCCACGCAATCATGGCTCATGAAGCCGGACATGGCTTGGTGCCGTGCCGTTGCCCTGCACGCCGTCATCGGCCTTTTGGCCGCGGGCCTTCCTTTGTGGTCGGTGATTGCGCATCGGCCAGGGCCTTGGCCTGGGCGAGCAGGGGACTGTATTCACGCTGCAGCCACTTGTTGATTTGGAGCGCCTTTTCGAGCGCTGCAACGGCTTGGGTGGCGCCGAGTTTGCGGGCCGGCGCGCTCGTCGCCTGCTGCGCCGCAAGAAGGAGCAGGGTACCGCGGTTGCCATGAGCATAGGCAGAGGTGGGATTATAAACCAAGGCCGTGGAGCATGCAGCGAGGCCGCGATCGATGAAGCTCGTGAGTTCGGCGGCTTTTTCCGGCTTGAGCCCGGGCGCGTTCAATCGACTCTCCGCGGTGTAGCGGATGGCCTCGCACTGCCCATCGTACGCATCTGCCATCTTGGGACGTTGTTTCACCGCCAGCTCGGACGCCGCCAGCGACTCGGCGAACAGCGCCTCCGCGCGCTCGCGATTAGACTGGCTGCGCGCAGCAATCAGATGCAAGCGCGACTTGCAGCGCAACAGATCATACTGAGCGTCTTGCTTCTTCATGCCGTTTCGAATCGCTTGCAGTCCCTCTTCAACGGCGGGCATGGGATCGCGCCCCGCCTCCAGGTCGGAAAGCGCGCGCAGGCTGTGGAGGTTACCGGCATAGATATCGACAAGTACATCTACATGATTCAATTCGCGGACGCGAGCGATGGTTTGGAGACTTTCTTTGATAACTCGATCAGGAGAAGCTCCAGAGCTTATCAAATGGTCAATTTCGACCAATTGGATGCCAACCATATATAGATAGATTTGAAAATCATCTTTTTTCAGATTGAGTGCTTGCCGGAAGATCTTCATCGCCGATTCATATTCTTTCTCAAGGGTTTCGCCATGACTCGCCAGGAACGTAATTACGGAGATATACATGGTCCCCTGGCACAGCAATGCTCTCGAAAATCCAGGATCGACCTCGAAGGCCCGTGCATAATGAAACGCTGCCTCTGCGAAGGCCTTTTGATCGAAGACCCCTGTAATTATTTTACCAAAAACAATTTGAGTGTATGCATCGCCTATTTCACTCCAGGCGAAAGGAAGGTTTTTGTTTATCGACAAAGCTTGTTGCAGTAGCTTGATTGCTTTGCGAACTTGTTCTTCCGCAAGATTGCCTTGATGATAGAGCATGTCAGATGCTTGCATCTCGATGGCTATTCCGTAATAGTAAGGCGATTCCCAGCTCGAAGGATCAAGGGCCATTGCCCGTTCTGCAAGCTCGAGCATTTGTTTAAGGTCATAGGCAGGATCTTGGCCACGCAGACGCTTCCTCGCTTGCAGCTGGGAGTGTGCATAGGCGCGCAGCCGGAGACTGTGTGGGGCACGCGCATTCGCGACAAGGGCATGCTCGGTTGCGGCCAGCACACCTGTGGTGGCTTCGTCGAACGGGCGGCCCAACGTTGCGTCAACGGCGATGACACGAATCCAGTCCTCGGCTTCCGCATCGTAAAGACGTAGGTCGCTGCGGCTGATGGCGACGGCCGCGTGATGGCGCTCTGCGGCGCGCACGAACAGTGGTCGGCTGTCTCGGGTTTTGCCGCTCCTTTGGAGCTGGCTGCCCCTCGTTCGGTACACGTCGCCCTCGAGCTTGAGGGGTTCCGCGAGCCAAGGTGCTTCCTGCTGCGCTTGCAGCGCCAGACGCAGCGCCAGATCGTAGTCTTTTCGATAAAACGCCACCAGCCCCGCGATGTATGCGGGCGCCTCGACGCTGCCGTTGGCTCCTTCGAGATAGGAAAGTGCCGGCGCCAAGTACTGCTGTGAGAGTTCCCGGTCGCGGGCTTCGATGAAGCTGCGTTCTCCGGTGTGCTCCGCACTCTCAAGTTCTTGTCTGTAGCGTTCGACGAGCGTCAGCCCGAGCGCCAGACGCGCTTCAGGCGTCCTGTAGCCGGCTCGCCAGCCTTGCTCGAGAGCCGTCTGCGCCGCAGAGTACTCGCGCAGGACTAGATGGCCGCGGCCCAGGGCATAGCGCAGCGCCGCGGCCGAGCGTGCGTTTGCCATTGGCAACTTGTCGGCGAGACGTTTCATCCGGCTGCGGACGACCGCTTGTTCGCGCGCCATATCATGCAGCGGCAACCCATAGGCGGCGCGCATAAATAGCTCGCTCTCCTTTATGTCCTGACCGAGCTCCTGCGCAAGCTGTGCCTGCGCGCGGGCGCCGAGTTCGCTGCGAATTCCGAATCCTCCCAGCGTGAGCGTGATCAGCGCGGCCAAAGCACTGAGAGCGACCAGGCCCTTGTTCCTGCGCACGAAGCGCCGCAGCCGATAGCGCAGGCTCGGGCGGCGGCCCAGAATCGGCTCGCCATCGATGTAGCGCTCCAGATCCTCAGCGAGTGCCCGCGTCGAGTCGTAGCGCTGCGCCGGCTCCTTGGCCAAACACTTGAGCGTAATCGTCTCCAGGTCCGCGGGCAGCTCGGGCAAAAGCGTTCGCAGTGGTTTCGGATCTTCATTGAGGACTGCCAGGATGACGTCGACCACCTCCTGCCCCTTGAAGGGCGGGCCCCCCGTCAAAAGCTCGTAGAGCGTGGCACCAAGGCTGTACACATCGGCGCGGCGATCCAGGTGCCGACTCTGGCCGCGCGCTTGCTCCGGCGGCATATAGGCTGGCGTTCCAATGACCGCGCCGCTCTCTGTCAGGCCCTGGTTCTCTCCGGACTCCCGCGCCAGACCAAAATCCATCACCACCGGCCGCAAGCTCCCATCCACCACTCGCTCAACCATAATATTGGAGGGCTTGAGGTCGCGGTGAATGATGCCGAGACGGTGGGCTTCATGCACGGCGAGTGCAGTAACGCGGAGGAGCTGAATTTTGTCGACCAGACTCAGAGAGGGGGCGGCTTGCTGGAGCGATTGGCCCTCGACGAGCTGCATGGCGATATAGGAGCGGCCATCAACCTCGCCGACCTCGTAGACCTCGCAGATGTTGGCGTGGTGCAGGCGCGCCTGGGCGCGGGCCTCTTGGAGGAACCGCTGGGTCTGCGCCTCACCGACGCCGAGAAGAAACTTGAGCGCGACCTTGCGCCCGAGCTTGCGGTCGCGCGCGGCGTAGACGACGCCCATGCCGCCTTGGCCGAGCAGGCGCAGAAATTCGTAGCGGTACCAGTCCTTCTGCAAAAAAGAGGACAGCCGCGCAGAGTCGGGGAAGAAGGCGCCGTCCTCGCCGCCCTTCGACGCTTTGCCTGGTAGGGTGGGCGCCAAGGCAACCGGCGGATCAGCGGCAGCGACTGCGCGAGGCTGTTCGTTCGGCTCGGACTCGAGCGTGGCCGCGAGCCGTTCAACATCCGCGGTACGCAGGCGCTCGCTTTTGAGGAGCCGCGCGACGCGCAGGCCGAACCGCTGCTCTGTGGGATCGAGTGTGGCATCGGGAGGCAGCTCGACTGGAGGCGGGATGTCAGTGCTGATTAGGAGTCCCTGAGCCACAGCCAGATCGAGCAGACGCTGTTCCCACGCAGAGTCATCCATCAGATCAAGAATAGCAGCCGCCTTGGTGCCGAAGCGATGAAATCATCGGGATACATAAGGGATCCCTTCTTCCGCCCCCAACACCCAATTCCTGATCCCAACGATTTCCCTACTTTGCCAGGTCGTGTCGGTGCGCGCTCTTGCTTCCACTGACGGGCGGACTGCCCAGACTCCGTGCTGCCCAGATCGTTGTCCGCCGCAGTCCCAATCGTAGCCTGCTCATCTGCTGGCGAGCCGTCCGTGGCGTTGACTTCCGCCGCTCGGTTCCTTTGGAGACACAATCTGCACGGCCTCGATATTGAGCGCGAAGCCCGGCGCTCAATATCGAGTCGACGATGCGGAGCTCGACTTGCGTGCAGCGGAAGCGGTCGTG
>JAEUKA010000010.1 GCA_016794465.1 Myxococcales bacterium
GCACTCTGGGACAGGGTCAGCAGCACCACCGGAGGCGCAAAGCCCGCCGCCACCCACTGCGCCGACAAGCCCAGCAGCAGCCCCAGCAGCTCTGCCGATTCCAGCAAGCCGCGATCGATGCGCGCCAGCTCCTGAAGGTACGCGCGGACCTCCCCTGCTGCCGGCGACCCGAGCACTTCCACAAAGACGCGGTGCCCGTGCCGGTGGAGCCGCAGCGTGGCGCCACTGGGGAACGACCGCGTGTGGCCCTGCGCGAACGCAGCCAGTCGCAGCACCGCCCCGTGTGACACCTCAATGGCTTGGGACAAAAGCGGCCCCTTCCCGTCAGGATGTCCGCCGGGTCCAAGCGGCGCCTTGGGGAGCACTTCCCGCGCCCGCTCTACATGCTCGCCCAGACTGGCCACCGCACCCAGCAAGTCCGTAAGCTCGTCCGGCTGCGCCTGCGACACCGACTAGCTGCCCGAGATCGAAGGAACCAGCCCCGCAAACATCTTCAGCAGCGCCATCCGGCCATTGCGCGCGCTCTCGACTGCGGCGGTATGCAGCTCCAGCAGCGTCTGAAGGTCGCCCTGCTCGACCTCTGCCGCGCGGAAGTTGACGGTGTTCAGGTTCGGTCGCACCAAGGTGGCCGCCGCCAAGACCAGCTTGCCGCTGCTGGGCTTGAACTCGTCCCAGTTGATCTGGCCGGTGGTGGCATCGACCGCCTGCTCCAGCTTCCCGGTATAGGTGGTCACTTCCAGGTTGGTCAGATCGACAATGCCGTCCGTAAACTTCTGCAGCGCTTCTTTCAGGCTCATGGTGTCCCCCAGCGGTTGATCGCCCCACCACACATCATACGGACTCCGCAAAAGCGAGCGCACCAAACCGATGTCCCAAAGTGGCCACGTCCTGTCTCGCTACCGGCCACCTGCGGTCGGGGGACTACCAACCGTATGGGTGAGCGCGCCAAGGCCGAGCAAAGCAGCCCTCGTCACGGACTGGCGGCATCTCCTGCGCGAACGCTCTTGGCATTGCGCAGGCTCCCAAGCTGCTCTTGTTCCTGACGCAGCCAGTCTCGCAGTTGCTTCTCGCTCGGCAGCTCGACAAGGTAGCGCGACACAAAGAGCTGCTGGTCCATTCCGGCGGTTGCGAAGTGGACTTCCTGCACATCGCGCTCTGCGCACAGGATGATTCCGACCGGTGGATTTTCGTCGGAGCGGGCAACCTCTTCGCGCAGGTAGTTCAGGTAGAAGTTCATCTGACCAGCGTGTTCGTGCTTGAAGGAACCGAGCTTCAGCTCCAGCGCGATCAGACAGCGCAGTCCGCGATGATAGAACAGCAGATCGAGATAGTGATGCCGACCACCGACGGTGATCCGATGCTGCCGCTCCACGAAGCAGAAGTCGCGACCGAGTTCATGAAGGAAGCGCTGCAGATGATTGAGGAGCGCCTGTTCCAGATCGGATTCGCTGTAGCTGGACTGCGGGGACAGCCCCATGAACTCCAGGATGTACGGATCGCGCACGATGGTCGCTGGCGTCTGGACGAGCAATCCCTGATTCGCGAGCGCCAGCACGGCATCCTTGTCTTTCGACAGACCGATGCGCTCAAACAGCATCGAGTCCATCTGCCGCCGCAGCTCACGCGATCCCCAGCGACTCTTCAGCGACTCGATCTCGTAGAACGCGCGCTTGAGCGGACTGTCGATGCGAAGAAGCTCGACGAAGTGCGACCAGGACAGGCACCGCAGCAGACTGTCGTAGTAGGCCCCGTTCTGCCAGGGCAATGCATCGCTGGTGCGCGACGCCAGCGAGGGAAACAGAATCGAGGAAGACAACGCTGTCGCTGTGTCCCTGGCATCACCGAGAAGTGGACCGAGCAGGTTTGAGGGCGGAATCTTCGTCGCTGCCAAAAAGCCAGGCACTGCCTGGCCTTTTTCCAGACTCGGGTAAGCGAGCGCAAACTGGCGATAGCTCTTGAGGTTGCTGAGCGACAGCCCCTTGTAACCCTTCCGCTTCAAGTCCTTCGCCAAAGTCGGGAGCAGCCGAGTGCCATACTTCGCGCGGTCCTCGCCGTGCTGCTCGTATTCGACGATGTGCGCCCCGGCCAGCCAGTTTCGGATGGTCAGCGCGACGTTCACTGCCGAGGCAGCTTGAGCTTGCGCGTACTCATGACAGCGAGCGATCTGTTCGACGATGTGGCCGTAGTCCATGAACCCACCAGGCCGCACCGTATTCGATGGTGTCTGCCGGGGCAACTGGCCGCACCGCTGGGCTGTGTTGACGGTTCGGTGAATGTCGCTGCGCCACAGCCTGCGGTCAGGAGCGCTCGGTGGCTGCGTGATACGCTGGACCCCATGGCGGAAGCTCGGCCTGCGGCGACAGATGGCATGGAGGCGACGCTGGATGGACAGTCAGCAGAGGCGGAGGCGATTGCTCCCACGCTGGCCTCGGCTGATCCGGATGGCTTGGCGCAAGTGGTGCGGCGGGCGGCGGCCTTTCCGGTCGGTGACTGGGACCGCTACGAGTTCGTGCGGCTGCTCGGGCGAGGCGGAATGGGGGCGGTCTACCAAGCGCGCGACAAGCGACTGGGTCGGATGGTGGCGCTCAAGTTCATCACCGTGACCAGTCCGCAGACCACCGCGCGGTTCATCCAAGAAGCCCGCGCCCAGTCCCGCCTCGACCATCCCAATGTCTGCAAGGTCTACGAAGTCGGCGAGGTTGCGGGGCTGCCGTACATCGCGATGCAGCTGGTAACCGGGGAGTCGCTCGATCGAGCAGGCCGCTCGCTCACGCAGACCGAAAAAGTGCAGCTGCTCCGCGATGTCGCCCGAGCCATCCACACCGCCCACGAACTAGGAATCATCCATCGGGACGCTTACGAACAGAATAAGTTCTGTCTCCCCGTCACGCAGAACGCACTACAGCGGCGGAGACAGACACCCTGGACGGGACGACATCCGCTTGGACTCTGGCGACCTTGCCTGCTAGCCTTGGGCCATGCTGTTGCCGCCGATTGTTCTTCCTGCTGAGCTGGGCGTCTCCGTCGAGGACATTTTTCGTCCTGTGGACCGCTCGATGGTGCCGGAGCTTTCGGGGCTGCTCGACTATCTGGCGGAGCATCATCCGCTTGTGCTGGCCGCCGTTGCAGATGTGGATCGTTCGCTGATTTGGTCGATGCAGGAAAACACGCCGCTGGCGAACCTCGACAACGCTGCTCGGATGGCGCGTGACCTCAGTGTGCTGCAAGAGGCGATGTCGCGGACCAAGCCGCATCAGCCTGTCGCGTAGACCAAGACGAGCCAAACCATGCTCAGCATCGAGTTTCGCAAGCTGCTGGAAGCGCTGTGCAAGGGGGGCACTGAGTTTATCGTCGTCGGAGGCTGTGCGGCGGTGCTTCAGGAAGTGCCGATTGCGACGTTCGATGTCGATATCGTCCATCGGCGGACTCCCGAGAACATCGAGCGGCTGATGACGGTCTTGGGCGAGCTGGACGCCTACTTCTGGCCCGACCTGGCGCGACGGAAGCTGCCGCCGCGAGCGTCTGACCTCGCGGGACGTGGGCATGTGCTGCTGACGACCAGACTCGGAAGGCTCGACGTGCTCTGTGAGCTGACGGGCGAGCGCGGCTATGCAGAGCTGCTCCCGCACACCGCAGAGCTTGACGCCGACGAGCTGCATCTTCGCGTGCTCGATCTGCCGATGCTCGCACGGGTCAAGGCGGAAGCCGGGCGTCCCAAAGACCTGCTGGCCGTGCCAATGATCATCGCCGCCTACGAGGAACGAAAGAAGCGGGGCTGATACTGCCGGTGCATCGCGTGCCCTCGCTGGGTTCCGTGTGAGTGATCAACGTTCATTTCCTGCCAAGTTCGACACTGTATTGATATCACTGGAATGTAATCAGAAACACTTATAAGTTTTAGCAACAGTCAAGTCTTACCTGCTATTTACCAAGCCGTAATATACGATTTCTCGACGTATATTTATGATTAGACGAGACGGACCTGAAGCCCAGTAACATTATGGTCGAGCGGGGGAGTGGGGGAGGATTCACTCCGGTGGTGATGGACTTTGGCTTGGCGCGGGAGGCGGAGAACCAGGGGCTGACAGAGTCGGGGGCGGTGCTGGGAACGCCGGCGTATATGTCTCCGGAGCAAGCGCGGGGAGACGTTCGCCACATCGACCGGCGCAGCGATGTCTATGGGCTGGGCGCGACGCTGTATGACCTGCTGGTTGGGAAGCCTCCGTTTGAAGATGAAACCGTGGTGAACCTGCTGTTGAAGGTCGTGGATGCGACGCCTCGGCCACTGCGTACGATTGATCCGACGATTCCCGCTGCGCTGGAGCTGATTGTTGCGACCTGTCTGCACAAAGAGCCGAGTCAGCGCTACGCCTCGGCGCTGGCGCTGGCGGAGGATCTGGAGCGGTTCCTGTCCTCGCAGCGCCTTTTGGCCCGCAAGCTGAGCCTGCGCTATCGGATTCGCTACTTTGCGCACCGCAACCGGCTGGTGACCGGGCTGGGGGTGGCGCTGGTGGTGAGCCTGCTCGGCTTTGTTGGCTACGGAGTGCGCAGCGCGGTGGTGCAGGCCAGAAAGGAAGCGCTGGCCCAGCAGCGGGCGGCGCTGGAGCGGCAGCTGGGTCAGGACCTCAAAGAGATCGAGTGGCTGCTGCGGGCGGCGTATGAGCTGCCGCTGCACGATACGGCGCTGGAGCAGTCCCTGGTGATGCGGCGGATGACGGCGATGGCGGACAAGCTGCACCAGCTACCGGGGGTGAGCGTGGCGCCGGTGCATCGGGCGCTGGGGCTGGGCCGGCTGGCGCTGCATGAAGTGGAAGCGGCGATTGCCGAGCTCTTGCAGGCGCAGCAAGCGGGCGATGAGTCTGCCGAGCTTCACTATGCGCTCGGTCGAGCCCGTGGTGCGCTGTTCCAAAAGCGACTGGAAGAAGCGCGGCGCAGCGGCGAGCACACCTGGGTGGAAAAGCGGCGCCGGGAGCTGCAGGCCGAGCTGCTTGTGCCGGCGGTGGCCTCGCTGGAAAAGAGTCGCGGGTTGGACCTGCAAGCGCCCGAGTACTTGCAGGGGCTGATTGCGCTCTATCGGGATCAGCTGGACGAGGCGCTGGCGCTGGCGGACAAGGCCAAGCAAAAAGCGCCGTGGCTGTATGAAGCAGAGGAGCTGGCCGGAGATGCGCATTTAGCGCGCGGACTTGTCGCCAAGGCCGGTGGGCAAGCGGACGCGGCGCGGGCCTCGCTGGAGAGGGCACTTGCGCACTACCAAGCCGCCATCGCCATCGGTCGCAGCGCCGGACACCTGTACGAAAAAGCCGCCGAGGTGCTGCTGCGCCAAAGCGAGCTCGATCGCGAGCTGGGCAAGCCGGTGGTGCCGCAGCTGGAGGAGGCGCGGAAGCTGGCCGACCACGCCATCACAGCGGCTCCGCGTCGGGGCAGTGGCTATACCAAGCAGGCCTATGCGCTGTTTCACCTGAGCTGCGCGTATCTTGGCACCGACCAGAGTCCAGAGGCACTGGCGAAGCAGCTGTTGCAGGTCGGGGACCAGGCGCTGGCGCTTGATCCGCGCGATGGCTATGCGCTCGATGCGGTGGGTGATGGTCTGTTCTGTCTTGGACAATACGAGCAGGCCAAAGGACGGAGTCCGCTTCTGATCTGGAAAGATGCCATGGCCCGACTGCGCCGCGCCGCCGAGGTGATGCCGCACTTCCCGTGGGCGTACAACGACTATGGAACGGTCCTGGTGAACTATCTGGAAGAGATGGCGAAGCGAGAGGCGCTGAAGGAAGCGGAGGTGGCGACCGCCGAGCAGTGGATTCTCAAAGCGACCGAGCTGGACCCCGCGTACGCGTTTCCGCTGGGGAACCTTGCCAAGCTGTACGGAGTGCTGGCCGCCCACCGCTTGCTGTGGGGTCAAGATCCCAGCGCAGCCGCCCAGCAGGCCATTGACTATGCCCAGCGGGCGCTGGCCAAAGATCCGCAGCTCTCGTGGGCGCAGTACTACTTGGCGACCAGCTACCTGAGCTTGGCAGAGTCGGCACTTTTGGCGGGGCGCTCTCCCGCAGAGTGGACACAGAAGGTCCTCTTGGTGGCAGAGCAGGGAATCAAGCAAAACCCGCTCAATCCGCTCCAGCCGCTGCTGGCGGCAGTGGCCCATCGCTACGATGCCGAGTCCTTGAAAGGGAATCCAGAGGCGCAGAGTCGCTCCATTGAGCTGGGACAAGAGTCTGTCAGCCGCTGTGATCGGCTGCGCCCGCCCTTTGCGGACTGTTCCCTGACCGCCGCGCGGCTGCTGCTCCTGCGAGCAGAGTCCGATCGCCAGCAACATCGCAGCGGCACGATCTGGCTGGCCCAAGCGTGGAATCGGCTTGCGCAAGGTCTGTCGATCGACCGCCGCAACAGCGAGCTGTTCTTGCTGCGGGCCGAGGTTCGGCGTCAGCAGTCACAGGGATCGCGACCAGGAATCGAGGAAGCCCTGCGTGAGATCGATCAGTCCCTGGCCATAGAGCCGCACGCCGCCCGGGCACTGTGGCTACGCGGTCAGCTGCTGCTCGCCAGAGCCGTGGTGCTGCCCGGCCCGCAGCGTCAGGTAGAGGCTGCCCGTGCGGTGACTGCGCTTGCGAGCGCTGAAAAGCAGAGCCCGCTGCTGGCGCGGCAGTACGCGGCAGATCTCGCCCAGGCGAAGCGGCTTGCGGAGAGGGGTCCGTAGGGAGCGGCGGAGAGCTTAGAAGTCGTTGCGGAGGAGCCAGCCGCTCGGCACGGTGGCGCAGGAGGGCAGGGCGGTGGTGCAGCCCGAGAACGTGACGCTGGTATCGCGGCGGCTGTCCAGGCACAGGGCTCCGTGTACGCCCCAGTACGCTTCCCGGGTGTTGCCGCTGGCGTTGTTGAGTCGCGGGCTCAGGTTGTCGCCAACGTAGATCGTGTGGCCCTCTTCCGTGTAGGGAACGTCGCCACAGTACGCCGCTCGCTTCATCTGGACGCAGGCCTGGTGTAGGTCGGGACCCGCCGCTCCGTTTGCCCACGGCTTGTAGCCCCAGAGCATGCAGGCGACGATGCCGCCGCTCGCGCAGGACATGTCGACGAAGCTCGTGTCGGCAGTGCGGCTGGCCGTAAGCGGGTGGGTGTTGGTCCCGGGCACAAAGACCACCGGCTCGGCCACGCCATTGGTGACGGTGCAGTAGTTGCTGACCTGCGAGGGACTGCCGTCATTCCAGTAGTCGATGGAATAGCCTTTCAGCGAGCTGTCCCCGGTGAGTCCGGCGGGCTTGTGCAGGCGCATCGAAAACACCCCCGCAGGTCCGCCGGCTGGGAACGTCACCTTGAGGATCAGACCCTCGAGCGCGTCGCCGGACTTGGTCACCACCTGATTGGTCGCGCGGTTGCGGAGCGTCACGTAGACATTGGTCTGGCCGTAGTTCTGCGCATCCACATTGTAGACATCAAACTGGCTCGATCCCTGCACGGCGGTCTGGATCACGGTCTGCGCGTCCTGATCCGGCTGTCCTTGGGCGGTGAGCTTGAAGACCGCGAAGACCTGATTGGTGCCGTTCTTGACGCCGAGCAGGTGCCAGCCATCGGAGGTCTGGGCCAGTCCGTACTCGTGCGACATCATCGAGTAGATGCCCTGACCGTTGAGGTAGCTGCCACCCTGGGGCAGCGGCTGGCGCACATCGTCCAGGTCACCTGGGGCCGACTCCATGCAGCCCATCGCAGACATCGTGGCCATCGCAAGCACTGAAAGGGTCTTGTGGATCGTCATGGTCGTCCTCCCCAAATGACTGCACCGCAGTCGGACTCTGGTTACTTAGAGTCGTGGGGAAGCCGCTTGGGCAAGCCCAACTGAAAAAAGTGCGGCCCCACAAGATGCGGCCACAGGGAGGAAGGCCAAAAGGTATCTCGTGGAAGCTTTGAAGCTTCCATGGAAGGCCAAAAGGTGTCTCGTGGAAGCTTGAAAGCTTCCCAGGAAGACCAAAAGGTGTCTCGCGGAAGCTTGAAAGCTTCCCAGGAAGACCAAAAGGTGTCTCGTGGAAGCTTGAAAGCTTGGTCCGAAGACCAAAAGGTGTCTCGCGGAAGCTTGGATGCTGGGATGGACGCTAGCGGTCGTCTTTTTCGGATGCGGAGGGCAGGATCTGTTCGGGAGGGAGTCCTTCGTGGAGCAGGCGCTGGAGCGGAGTCCAGAAGTTTCGCACCGTGGTCATCGCCACGTGGAGCGCTTGCTTGAGCTCTGCATCTTCCATCCCACCGTCGAGCTGACGCGGCAGAGTGAGCCGATAGTGGATGGTGTTGTCATCGTGATTGAAGCCGAAGCCGGGAATCATCAGCGCGTGGTTGCAGCGAATCAGCGCACTCTCTAGCGCCGCCAGTCGCTCCGGCGGCACCGGACACGCCAGGATGAAGATCAGCTGCAGGAGCTGCGGCTGCGGGTGCCAAAAGATGATCATCGTGCCGGTGGCGGGCAGCACGCTGACCTCTAGCTCGACGGCGTGGTGTTCCGGAACGGCGACAAAGCGAATCTGTTCACGCTGAAAGTAGGCCTGCAGATCTTCATAGCTGCGCAGCATCGGTCATTCACCCCTTGCCACCTGCGGATGGCGCTGTCGTTGACATCAAGCGATCCGGCCTATGTTAGCCCGCTTTTATGACCAGCTGTGCCGGAGTCGTCGCAAAACTGCGATGCCGAGGGACACGACGATGGCGACCAGTGCCGCCGGGGTAGTCGGCCTGGACAACGTACAGACGGACATACTAGGTTGCGAGGAAGGAAGGAAGGACAAGCCAAAGATGCAGGCAGAGATTCCCCGTTCGCCCCTGACTCCGTATCCGCGTGGCTGGTTTCTGGTCGCGTTTTCTAGCGAGCTTCCGGCTTCTGGAGTGCTCCCGCTGTATTACTTCGGACGCCACCTTGTCGCGTATCGCACCGACGATGGCAAGGCGCATGTCAGCAATGCCTACTGTCCCCACATGGGCGCGCACCTGGGGCATGGCGGAGTCGTTTCGGGGTCCTGTCTGCGCTGTCCGTTTCACGGCTGGACGTTTGATGGAGACAGCGGACAGGCGCTGTCGAGTCCGTACGGAAAGAAGCTCCCACCGGGGGCGCGGCTGCGGCTGTGGACCGTCGAGGAAGTGTCCGGAATGATCCTGGTCTGGTTCCATGACAAGGGAGAGCCGCCGACTTGGTCGGTTCCTGATGAAGCGTCCGCGATCGAAGGCGACTGGACAGACTGGAAAGAGACGCGCTGGAAGCTGCGCGCGCGGATTCAGGATGTCACCGAAAATGATCTCGATGCCGGCCATCTGCCGGTGCTGCATGACTTCGCCGCCTCGACGCCCACCGCCGAGCTACAGGTGAATGGTCCGCAGATCAAAGTCACAATGAATGTCGAGCTGAACCTGAGTACGTTCGGTCTGCCGGGCTCGGTGATCTCGCCGCTTTACACCACCAAGCACGGACTCTCGATCGGCTTCATTCATCAGACTGTCGAAGTGGGAGAGCTCAAGATCTCGTCGTGGAGCCTCGGCTGTACGACTCCTATCGATGCCGAGCATGTCGATCTGCGACTCCTCCATCGCATCCGCAAGACCGGCAACGAGCAGCTCGATCAGATGATCGATCTGAACTACTTTTCGACGTTCAAAAAAGCGGTCGATGAAGACGCGGTGATCTGGGAAAACAAGGCGTACCTGATGCGACCGCAGCTGTGTGAAGGCGACGGACTCATCGGCCACTTCCGCAAGTGGTCCCGACAGTTCTACGATGAAGCAGAGTTCGCCGCCGCCTACGACGCAGCACCGGCTTCGACCCTCTAAAACCAACAGCGTTAGAAACGAGCCTGGGGCCGACCGGAGAGCTTTTTTTCGGGCCGCCTGCGGCACGACAAAAAAGTCTCGAAGGGAAGGGGGGCCCCAGGCGAAACGTGCGGTAGGAATTGGGGGGTTAGTTGGTGGCGCGGGGGGCGAGGCGGATGAACAGCTCGTCGAGCTGCTTGGGTGCGACCTCGGTCGGACAGTCACTCATCAGATCCGTACCGTGCTGCGTCTTCGGGAACGCAATCACATCGCGCAGAGACTCTGCTTCCGTCAGCAGCATCGCCAGTCGATCGACTCCGAACGCAATGCCTCCGTGCGGCGGCGGACCGTACTTGAACGCATCGAGCAGGAATCCGAACTTGGCGCGGAAGTCGTCCTCTGACAGACCGAGCGCCGCAAACACCTTCGCCTGCACCTCGCGCTGATGGATGCGGATCGATCCGCCGGCAATCTCGTTGCCGTTTAACACCAAGTCATACGCCCGCGCCAGCACCGCTCCGTTGTCCTTGCCCAGGAGCTCTACATCCTCGGGACGGGGCGATGTGAAGGGGTGATGCGCTGCGACCCACTTGTCTCCTTCTGCCTGCTCGAACATCGGGAAGTCCGTGACCCATAAGAAGCGCCAAGAAGGTGTAATAAGCTCAAGCCGCTTGCCCAGCTGTTGACGCAGCGAAGCCAGCACGGTGTTGCACAGCTTGGGACTCCCAAACTGAAACAGCAGCAGGTCACCCGGAGTCAGACCGATGGCCTCTGCAATCGCTTCCCGCAGCGCGGATGAGAGCGTCTTGGCAAACGGAGACTGGGTCCAAGCCGCCGCCGCTCCCGTCGCTGCTGCTGCTTCTAGGCGCGCACTTCCCAGTCCCTTGGCCCCTAGACCCTTGACCGAGTCTTCCAGCTTGCGCGCTTCCGTTCCCGAGATCTTTTGCGCGTGCTCACCGGGAATCCGCAAGAGCTTCACAATCCCGCCCGCATCGACCGTGCTCTTGAACAGAGGCACTCCGCCCCCGTCGTGCGCTTTGACAATCGCGGTGATGTCATGGAGCAGCAGTGGATTGCGCAGATCCGGCTTGTCCTCTCCGTACTTGGCCATCACTTCTTTGTACGGCAGGCGCTGAAACGGTCGCGGAATCTCGACGCCAATCGTCTCTTTCCAGATCTGCACGACCAGACCTTCCATCATGGTCTGGAGGCTCTCTTCAGTCACAAACGACATCTCGACATCGATCTGGGTGAACTCCGGCTGGCGATCTTGTCGCAGATCCTCGTCGCGGAAGCAGCGCACGATCTGAAAGTAGCGGTCCATTCCCGACACCATGAACAGCTGCTTGAAGATCTGGGGCGACTCTGCCAGCGCATAGAACTTGCCGGCATTCAGTCGCGAGGGAACCAGGAAGTTGCGTGCTCCGCCCGGCGTGTACTTCACCATGAAGGGAGTCTCAAACTCCCAAAATCCGTTGTTGTGAAAGTAGTCGCGGGTCGCGCGGTACAGCTTGCTGCGCAGCTGAAAGTTTCGCTGTAGCTTCGGCCTCCGCAGATCGAGATAGCGATACTTGAGGCGAATCTCTTCCCGCGTCTCGACATCATCTTCAATCTGGAACGGCGGCGTCTCTGCCCGCGAAAAGATATGAAGTACGCGGCACTCCACTTCTACTTCGCCGGTCGGGAGGTTGGCGTTGGCTTGTCCACCCGAGTCGCTGCGGAGCTTGACCGTGCCGACGATGCCGATGCAAAACTCACTGCGCAGGGCGTCCGCTTCGCTGTGGGCCGTGGCAGAGATGTCGGGGCCGAACACCAGCTGGCTCAGTCCCGAGCGGTCGCGTAGATCGATGAAGATGCGGCCACCCAAGTCGCGGCGACCCTGGACCCAGCCGAGCAGGACGACCTCCTGACCGACGTGGCTTCGGCGCAGCTCGCCGGAGTAGTGAGTCCGTGAGTAAGAGGCTAGAAAATTCGTCATGGTGGCGGCAGTCTACCAAGACCTTGCAGTGCCACGAAAGGACTTCCGCGTGACTCAACTGGGAACGATGCGGCTCGATGAGAGGCTGGTTTCTGACGGCTTGTGTGAAAGTCGCCAGCGGGCCCAGGCGCTGATCATGGCCGGCGCGGTGCTGGTCAGCGGTCAGGTGGTCAGCAAAGCGGGACAGAAAGTGGGGCCCGAGACGGAGGTGCAGCTTAAGGGCAATCCGCTGCCGTTTGTGTCGCGCGGCGGGCTCAAGCTCCAGCATGCGCTCGACTATTTTTCTGTCGCTGTGCAGGGTCGGCGAGCGCTCGACATTGGCGCCTCGACCGGAGGCTTTACCGACTGTCTGCTCCAAGCGGGGGCGGCGCAGGTGACGGCGGTCGATGTCGGCTACGGACAGCTCGCCTACAAGCTGCAGCAAGACCCGCGTGTGACGGTGATCGATCGGAAAAATGCGCGCTTTCTGTTGCCGGCGGATCTGCCCTATGTGCCGGATCTGGCGACCTGTGATGCGTCGTTCATCTCGCAGACGCTGCTCTTGCCGACCATGGTGTCGCTGCTTGCGCCGGGCAGTCCGCTGCTGACGCTTGTCAAGCCGCAGTTCGAGGTCGAAAAAGGCCAAGTGGGCAAAGGTGGGGTGGTGCGTGATCCGGCGCTGCACGAGCAGGCGGTGGCGCGCTGTCTGGCGATGGCCGAGCGCCTGGGCTGCACGGTGGTTGGGGTGACGCCGTCGCCGATTCGCGGTCCCGCTGGCAATGTTGAGTTTGTGCTGTATGTGGTGACAAGTGCCCGCCCAGCCGCCGAAAATAAGACGCAGTTCAACAAAATGAACGAAGCTGCCCTACCGATTTCTCTTGACAACCGGAGTGACGATGCGTGAACAGCCCCAGCTCTGTGAGACGGTGTCGGCGCTGCGGAAGGCGCTGGCCGGGCGAGGCCGGATAGGCTTTGTGCCGACGATGGGCAACCTCCACGAAGGTCACTTGCAGCTGATGCGGACGGCCCGAGCCCAGACCGACGTGGTGGTCGCGAGTGTGTTTGTCAACCGGCTGCAGTTTGCCCCGCACGAGGACTTCGATAGCTATCCGCGTACGCTGGCGCGCGACTGTGAGCTGCTGGCCTCGGTGGGGGTCGATCTGGTGTTCTGTCCGTCGGAGAGAGAGCTATATCCCGAGCCGCAGACCTGTCTTGTCGATCCCGGACCGCTGGGCACGATTCACGAAGGCGAGTTCCGACCGGGCTTCTTTCGCGGCGTCGCCACCGTCGTCAGCAAGCTGTTTCACATCGTCGGGCCGGACCTGGCGGTGTTCGGCAAAAAGGACTACCAGCAGCTGCAAGTGATTCGCCACATGGTGCGACAGCTGCGGATGCCGATTGAGATCGTCGCGGGCGAGACGGCGCGGGCTCAAGATGGGCTGGCGCTGTCGTCGCGCAACGGCTATCTGTCGGCGCAAGAGCGGCTCTCAGCGCCGCGACTGTATCAGTGCTTGCAGGCGGTGGCGCAGCGGCTTGCTGACGGACAGAAGGATCTATCGATCCTGGAGCAAGCGGCGCAGAGCGAGCTTCACGCACACGGCTTTCGGCCCGACTATGTGCGGATTCGGCGGCAGCAAGATCTCCAGGTTCCGACGGACACGTGCCAAGAGCTGGTGATCTTGGCGGCGGCGCACCTGGGGCGGACGCGGCTCATCGACAACCTGGAAGTGACGCGCTAATTCTCGGCGGGGGGGCGCTACGGGCGGGGCCCGACGAGGTGGACGGTGTGGGTCGGGAAGGCAATCTTGGCGCCGTGCTGCTCGATGATGCGCATCACCTGCAGCAGCACTTCGTGACGGAGTTCCAAGAACCGATCCCAGTCGCTCTCGTCCCACCAGGCCATCAGCTCTAGGTTCAGCGACGATTCTCCGAAGCCGACAAAGTGAACCCGCAGCGGCAGGCCGGGCCAGCGCTTGGGATGGTTGGACAGGAAGCTGTGGATGGCGTCGCGCAGCGTGTCGATCTGGCTGGCGGTGGCGTCGTAGGTGATGCCGATCTGGCTGTGTAGGCGCATGTGGTCGCGGGCTTGCAGACACTCGATCTTCATGTCGGCCAGCTTGCCGTTGGGAAACGTCACCAGCGAGCGATCGAGGGTGCGAATCGCCGTCGAGCGCAGGCCAATCTGCTCGACATAACCGACCACATCCTCGACGCGCACCAGATCGCCAAGCCGCAGCGGCTGATCGATGCTCAGCATCACGCCGCCAAAGACATGCTCGACGGTCTTTTGCGCCGCCAGCGCGACCGCCAGACCGCCGATTCCCAGGCCCGCGACCAGGCTCGTCACCGGATAGCCTAGCTCCTGCAGCGTCGTCACCACCGCCAGCGTAGCGACGGTGATCTCGGCCAGCCGATAGCCGAGCGGAATCACGCCCATCGCCGACGGATGCGACTTCAGCCACTCGGACTCGCGGACCATCTGCACCCCGACATCGACGCAGCGCCACACGCAGAAGAACAGCCCGAGCAGAAACCCGACCCGCGCAAAGTTGCCGAACAGCCGCTCGGCCTGCCCGGTGATGAGCACGTAAGGCATCACCAGGCTCCAGCACACCACCGCCAGCAGGACGCGCAGCGGTCGGCGCAGTCGCTCGAGCAGAAGATCATCCCAGCGTGCCGCACTGCGTCGCACAAATGGCCGCAGAAGCAGCCCTAGCAGCAGCGTCAGCAGCCATGCAAACAGCCCGCTTATCGTCAGCACCACCGGCAGCGCCAGCCACTCCCACAGCACAAAGCCCTTCGGTCCTTTGCGCAGCAGTCGCTCGGGCAGGTGTTCACGCAGCCACACGTCGTCGAGCCGCTGATACCAGCCTGGCACCCGCTGCATCGTCTTGTGTGAAAACAGCCAGCGATACTCGCCCCGCTCTCGTGAGTAGATCCGTCGCAGCCGCACCGGCTCGGCAATCGGCGACGCGGGAATCCGTCCGACCTCGTCTTGATCGGCGGCAATCCCGTCCTTGGTATCGCCCGTCGGAGCATCCGAGACATGGCTCAGCCACTCGGGGTCCGCTGACAGCCGCCGGTCGATCACCGCGCCCAGCATCTTCGCCAGTCGCAGTCGGTCGGTCTGCTCGTGGCTGTGCAGCTCCAGATCTTCGGCGGCCTCGGCATAGCGACCGGCTGCGATGTGACCGAGGAAGCGCTCGATGGCCCGTCGTGGCGTGTCCGCTTCGCCAAGGTCCACACTCTCGCCGTCCGCTCGCGTCGAGCGCCCCCACAAGGTCAGCAGCAGCGCCAGCCCGAGCGCCCAGCGACACCACAGAAAAGAACGGCTCGGCCTCATGGCGCAGACTGGGATTCCGTCGCGCTCAGCGAAAGGCGAAGCTCGCTGCGCAGTGCCACCATCGTAAATCCCGACAAGCTGAGCGCACCGAGCTGAGCACCGTCCGCAGGGAGCGAATCCGCAAAGGTCACGCCGTGATAAGCGGCCGCATACACACCGAGAGCCGCCAGCGCATCCAGCTGTCCCGCCAGCGTGACGATTAGCTTGCGCTCTTTGTCGATGACCAGCACTGCTTGCGGCGCTGAGGCTCCTCCCCAAAAAAACGCCGTCAACCGGCTCGCGAGCTTGCGCAGCACCGACGGACTTGCCGAGGGCGCGGGCTGCCAGTCGGGCTGACTCGACAGAAACGTGAGCGCGGCATCGATCGTCCCCGTCGTGACCAGTGCTTCCGTCGTCGCCGAGTCGCTGGAGCCATCGCCATTGCTCGGGAGCAAGCTGCGGTTCGGCGGCTGCGTCAGCGCCATCCGGCAGCGTGAGCCCAGGACCGCAAACCCTGCCGATAGCAGCAGCGCCTGCTGACTGGCATCGGCGGCGCTCGACTCGATGGACAGCCAGAGAAGCTTGGCCGCTCGGGCTGCCGTCGTCACTCCATCGAGGAGCACTCGGCCACCACCGCGCTGCTGCGCCAGGGGCTCGATTCCCAGCGCCGACAGTACGGCACCGTCAGAAGCTCGCTCGACGAGGCAGCCGCCGACGACCTTCCCCGACAGCACAATGACCTTGGACAGCGACGGATCGATCACCGAGAGCGCGACCAGCTCACGCAGCTGAGCGGCGGTGTGCAGCGCCGGCAAAAAATTTGACGGGACACTGCGGTTGAGCGGGTAGGTGGCGTCTCGAAGCTCGACCTCTGCCAGCGACTTGCATTCCATCACTTGACCCTAATCGCCGATAGGCGGACGCGGTTGTCCGGCTCGTGCGGGCCTTGGGTCACACGCATGCGTGCCGCGTCGCCGCCGGGCCAGAACCCAGTGAACACCTGATAATAGCCGGCGCTCTGGTTGAGACGCGAGGTGGTCATCCGGTGCTCGTCGGTGATGAACTGGCCGGTCGTCCAGTAGTTGGTGGGATATTTGCCGCCAAGTGGGATATGGTCGCCGTTGATGCGGCTGCCGGTCCCGTCGAAGTGGAGGAACACTCGGTAGTTGCCACCGACGGGCTGGATGACACGGAAGTGCAGACGGATGACAAACTCGCTGCCGCGCTGAACCTCCGTCGGGATGTCGTAGCCGATGAGCTCGACTTTGTCGTCGAAGGTGATGTGCGTCTCGACCTGCGGCTTAGGCGGCGTCGTCGACACCAAGCGACGCAGCGGGTTCAAGTCTTTTTCGCCCGGCCCAAGCTGACTCGACAGGAGCAAAAACTGGCTGTTGCTGTCGTCGACCACGTAGTACGGCAGGTTGTGGGAAAACGAGTGGACATCGAGCGCCGCCATCTCGCCTGCCCCGACGATCGCGAAAGAGCGCTTGTCGCTGGTCTTGGTCAGGAACTTGAACAGCTCGTCGAGCGATGGAATCTCGACGCTGTTTTGACCGTAGATCCGCGCCGAGGACCGCTGCACCCCAAACAGTCCCAGCGCGCCGCCGCCGAGCTTTTCATATTTGGTGTAGATCCCTCGGTACGAGACGTGACGGGTCACCGCCGGCAGAAGGCCGTGGATGGCAAACAGCGACAACAGCAGCGCCGAGGCGGGTAACAGCGCCACCGCGCGCGGCTTGCCGACATACATCCCGAGCGCAAACAGCATCGCGACCACAACTCCGACGGTGCTCAGAATCTGGCCGCCTTGGCTGATCAGCGGATCGGTTCCCGTCTGTACCGCCGGCCACTTGAGCAGCTCGGTAAGCTGCGCCGACAGGTACTGCTCGGGCCCAAAGAAGAAGTCCCGGGCGATGAAGACCGCCAAGATGCCAGTGCTCACCACTGCTGCCAGCGACGGCTTGTGACCACTCAGCAGCCGATCCAAGTAGACGCCCATGAGCAGGGTCAGTGCCGGAATCGCCGCAAAAGCCGCCTCTTGAACGAGCGCCGTCTGCAGTGTGTGAAGCGTGTAGCCGACGGCCAGCCAGGACAAAAGCAGCACCTGGGTGAATCGATCGCGACCGAGTGAATCGTTGGGCTCATCGGTCACTTCATTTGACAGCCCGTTCGACGGTGAATCGGCAAAGACCTGTGCCAGCGCCGCCGGAACCAGCGCCACCCACGGAAACAGCACAAAGCCCAGCGTCTTGAGCAGCGAGTCGGCCTGCACTTCTCGATGGGCCGGCCAGTGCGGCACTCCCGCCAGCCAGCCCGAGTAGCCATGGAGGCTGGTCGGTAGCGCCGGGAACAGTCCGATCGCCAGAATCGACGACGCCAGCCAGATCGGACGCCGACTGCGCAGCGTGCCCACTAGCCCCACGACCAGCAGCACCCCGGCCGCAATGAGAAGCAGCGAGCTTCGCACCTGCACCGTCACCAGCAGCTGCCGCACCGGCATGATCAGGCCCAGCCCCGTGAGTGCAGCAGCCAGCAGCTCCCCGAGCAGCGGACCTTCACACAGAGTCAGGGCGATACCGACGGACAGCGACGGAACCACGATGCCGATCAGACTTCCCGTCGACAACAAGCCGAGCGGCAGGCCCAGCGCCGTGAGAAACAGACCGAGTACTCGATCGAAGATCGTCCGACCAGGACGCGGCCAGGTCAGCCCGAGCAGCCCCGTCACCGTCAGCAGCTGAGCGATCATGGGCAAAAGGTGCAGGCTCGCTTGTCGGGCACCCAGAAACAGCATCGGCGTCGTCAGCAGGAGCAGCCCACCGAGCAGCGCCGCGCGGACCCGACCACTCAGCGTGCCGTGAAGGATCATCACCGCCAGCAGCAGCAGACCGCAGATCGCCATCGGCAGTCGCGCCCCCAGCTCTCCTGGACCGAGCAGCTTGAGCCCAAGCTTGATCGGCACCATCGGCAGCCGAGGCTTGATCGCACTGCCCGGCTTCCACAGGTCGGCGAGCGGAATCGGCTCGCTGGCGCCCTCGAGAAGACGGACCTCGTGCGGGTCCCACAGTCCGAAGCTGCTAAGCCCCGGAAAAAGCAGCAGTCCCGCGATCAACAGCAGCAGCAACAGCGCCGGACCCGGACGAGACAGCGTCGTAAGCCACGAAGGTGCTGGCCCGGCAGGCAGCGGCGTCGGGCTCGCAGCGGTGACCGGGGAAGTGGATGGAGTCGTCGTAGGTTCGAGGCTGGACATCGGTCGGGCAAACATGGTCGAAGTCGGCCACTTTCGCAAGCCCAGCGGCGGTCCGCCGTGACTTTGGCGCGGTGCGTCATCGAACAAAAGCCATCGACGCATGGCCAGCCAGCGCGGCATCGAAACGAGGAAAAAGACGGCGCTTGGCGGGCTGCTGAAGGTTCGTCCTCGGCGCGCAAAAGCGGATGATTCGCGACAAAAGATGGCGCAAGATAGTGACGAGCGTGAGCCCTTCCGCTAGACTGCCGGCCGGTTGTTGCGGCCAGGCTAGCCCAAGGTGACGCTGCTTTGGTCCGTCGCCGTCGAGGCGGCTCCATCATCCGTTTCAGCCCTGTTTGGCTTCAAGAGGGACCATGTCGAAGAACACGCTGACCATCACCGATAACCGCACCGGAAAGACCTACGAAGTTCCCATCACCGACGGCACAGTCCGGACTGTCGACCTGCGTCAAATCAAGGCCGGCGACGAGGACTTTGGGATCATGGGCTATGACCCGGCGTATCTCAATACCGCTTCCTGTCGGTCGGCCATTACCTTGATCGACGGTGACAAGGGCATCCTGCGGTACCGTGGCTACCCGATTGAGCAGCTCGCCGAGACTTCGAGCTACCTGGAAGTCGCCTACCTTCTGTTCCACGGCGAGCTACCCGATCAGCAGCAGCTGGCGACGTGGGTCGAGCAGATCACCACCCACACCTTCGTTCACGAAAACGTCAAGACGGTCATCGAGGGCTTCCGCTACGACGCGCACCCGATGGGCATGTTCCTGGCGACGATTGGCGCGCTGTCGACCTTCTATCCCGAGGCCAAGCACGTTCACGACAAGAACATCCGCATGCTCAATGTTGTGCGGCTGCTCGCCAAGGTGCCGACGATCGCCGCGTGGTCGTTCCGTCACAGCCAGGGCTTCCCGTTCGTCTATCCCGACAACCAGCTCAGCTTCGCCGGCAACTTCCTGGCGATGATGAAGCGGATGAGCGAGCCGCGCTATCGTCCGAACCCGATCCTCGAGCGCGCACTCGATGTGCTGTTCATCCTTCACGCCGACCACGAGCAGAACTGCTCGACTTCGGTGATGCGGGCGACGGGCAGCTCGCTGGTCGATCCGTACTCGGCGGTGGCGGCGGCTTCGGCGGCGCTCTACGGTCCGCTGCATGGTGGCGCCAACGAGGCGGTCCTGCGCATGCTCGCCGAGATCGGCAGCCTCGCCAACGTCCCGGCCTTCGTGAAGGAAGTGAAGGAAGGCAAGGGCGAAAAGAAGCTCATGGGCTTCGGCCACCGCGTCTACAAGAACTACGATCCGCGCGCCAAGGTCATCAAGCGCCTCGCCGAGCAGGTCTTCGAGGTCACCGGTCGCAACCCGCTCCTCGACATCGCGCTCGAGCTGGAGCGGATCGCGCTGCAGGACGACTACTTCGTGAAGCGCAAGCTGTACCCGAACGTCGACTTCTACTCGGGACTTATCTATCAGGCGATGGGCTTCCCGGTCGACATGTTCCCAGTGCTGTTTGCGATTCCTCGTACCTCGGGCTGGCTGGCGCAGTGGTGCGAGATGCTCGACGACAGCGAGCAGAAGATTGCTCGGCCGCGCCAGATCTACACCGGCAAGGATCGTCGCGACTATCCCGAAGGCCGCGCGAACCCGTTCGAGTACGAGCGCAAGCGCAGCTAACTGCCCACCTGTGTCCACGCGAGCGGCAGAATCGGCCAGGGTGGCTGCTCGCTCGCATGACTTCCCGCCCGCTTCCTCGCTTCGTCTAGCTGTTCCAGAACCTCCGTTGCCAGCACGATGCTACCGGGTGCCCGTCGTCGTGCGGCCAGATCTCCTGCCAAGCCATGCCAGTACGCGGCGGCACAGGCTGCCTCGAAAGCGGGCCAGCCCGACGTGAGCAGGGCGCCGATCATTCCCGTCAGGACATCGCCCATCCCACCTGACCCCATCGCGACATTTCCCGTCGGAACAACCGCCAATCGTGGCGGCTTGACGAGCGTCACATCCGTCGGTGGCTCGACGATCAGGGTACGGGCTCCCTTGAGAAGCACCACCGCGCAAGTTCGCTCGGCGAGCCGACGCACCGCCGCCACTCGATCCGCCTGAATGACCGCAGCGCTTACCCCGAGTAGTCGTCCAGCTTCCCCTGGATGTGGGGTTAGCAGCGTCGTGTGTCCGGCGCGTGCTCGCTCCACCAGCGACTCTTCGCAGCCGATGAGCAGGTTCAGCGCTTCGGCATCCAGCACCAGGGGTTGTTGGCAGCGCAAAAGCAGGGAGACAATCAGGGAGCGAATCGACTCGGTCGGAGCCAGGCCGGGACCTATGGCGAGCGCGCTTTTTCCGACCACGGACGGCTCTAGGATGTCGGCGAGCGATGAGGCAGAGAGTGGATAGGTCACGGTCATCGCCTCGGGGCAGCGACTTCCCAGCGAGCCATCGAGTGCAGTTTCTGGCAGCGCCAATGTACACAGTCCAACACCAACAGCCAGCGCCGCTTGTGTGGCCAGCAGCGCTGCACCCAGCTTCCCCGACGAGCCGGCGAGGAGCAGCAAGTGGCCGTGCCTGCCCTTGTGACCGAGCGGTGAGCGGGGCGCCGTCAGTCGCTCCAGCACCCGTGCATCGAGAAGCTGGGCACTGACCCGGCTCGATGCGCAGAGGGAAGCAGGGATGCCGATGTCAGCGACGAAGACCTCGCCGGCGAAGACAAAACCAGGCGCACTCGCGAGTCCGAGCTTGGGGAAGCCGAGCGTGACCGTGTAGTCGGCTCGGACAATGACAGCAGGTTCCTCGGCGTCTTCCGGAAGCCCACGGTCGGCATCAAGTCCCGATGGCAGATCGACAGAGATGGTGCGGGCTCGACGGTCATTGATGCTGTGGATGACCGACGCCAGGTGGCCCTGGACCGATCGCTGGAGCCCGGTACCAAGGAGCGCGTCGACGATCAAATCGTCCCGTCGCAGAGAGGCCAAGCGCGTGCAGAGTGTCGTCGTCGATCCATTACAGAAGGTCACTTGGACAAAGGCAGCTTGGGCAGCCGCGAGGTGGAGCAGCGAGTCTCCGCGCACCCGCGATGGATCAGCGACGATCCACAGCTCGCAGGTGACGCCTTGCTGGTGCAGATAGCGGGCGATGACCATGCCGTCGCCGCCGTTGTTGCCGGGGCCAGCGACGACGACGACCTGCGATGCGAACAGATCGATGCGTCGAGTGCGATGTAGTTCATGGAGTACCGCGACGACGCCCCGCCCCGCGTTTTCCATCAGGACTCCGCCGGGGATGCCAAGCTGGGTGATGGTGTCTTCGTCGAGCTTTCGCATCTCAGCGGCGGTTGGCAGCGGGATCATGGGCTCCTCCGAGGCTCTCGGCGATGACGACGGCACAAGCTGCGTCGCCCTGGTGGGTCAGTGAGAGATGTAGCTGCGCGACGTGTAAGCGGTCGGCGGCCTGCTGCGCTGCGCCATGAAGCACGATGCGCGGTCCGCCGCCTGCGCTCTTCACAATCTCCAGCTCGTGCCAGCGCAGTCCGTCGGGTACACCCAGCGCCTTGAGGATCGCTTCCTTGGCGGCAAAGCGGGCCGCGTAGTGCTGTGCAGGTTCCGCCCGCGCATCGCAGTACAGCTGCTCGTCAGCAGTGAAGACTCGCGCGGCAAAGCGACCCTCGCTGCGCGACAGTGCCCGCGCCATCCGTGAAATCAAGCACAGGTCTAGGCCAACACCCACGATCATCGAGACGAAACAGATACCACACTTGCG
This sequence comes from Myxococcales bacterium, assembly GCA_016794465.1. Classification (GTDB taxonomy): domain Bacteria; phylum Myxococcota_A; class Polyangia; order Palsa-1104; family JAEUJZ01; genus JAEUKA01. Next base: position 22,047 of record JAEUKA010000010.1, read on the forward strand.
CGGTTATTCCTCGGGGCTGATGCCGTCGGATGGTTCGCCGGGGTCGAGGGCTGCATCACTGGGCACGCGCCTTGGGTCGGGCGTCGAGGTCGTCGCTTTTGCACCTACCGGGCTCCGCAGTGTCGCTGAGTCGCGCAGTGGTGCCACCGAGCAGCCGACATCCTTTTCCAGCGGTGGCAGCGGCTGGCCTCCCGTGATCACGGTCAGCGTCGCTTCGATCGCCAGCCGGCGCTGCTCATCACTTTGCGACCGCGCGCCATTCCCTCGCAGCAACCAACAGCGCTCGGCGAGCAGCTGCGCCACTCGTTCTTCCAGTCGCAGCCGCAGCATCGCCCGACGGGTTTCCTCTTTGGCCAGCTGCAGCTCCTCGTGAGGCACGAGCAGCCGAGCCAGATCCCAGTGCGCGCTGATGGCGTAGTTTACGCGGTCGTTGTCGACCGTCGGCGTGTCGAGCAGAAAGTCTCGACTCGTCGTAAGCTGCCAGCCTCGTCCGAAGGTCACGCGCAGCTGGGGGAGCAGCGGAGCCAGGTGAAGTCGCAGACGCAGCGAGCGGGTGCGGGCCGGATCAAGCTCAGCGGCTACGACGGCAGCACGCTGGATGGCACGATCCTCGTCGCTGCGTGGGGTGGCGTGGGCGCAAACGGCTACCGTCAGCCCGAGCAGCGCCACAAAACCGAACCAGATTCTTGAGCTACGAACGTACATAGGGTCCTCCTATCAAGTGGTTGCTGGTGATGTTCGGTAGGTCCGAAAAATGGTTGCGTGGTTATCTTCACAATCTTTGGCTGTCCGGCGGCAGTAGGAGGCGTTGCGATGGTGAGAGTCGAGAAACAGGAGCTCTTTTGGACGGTCATCATCGATCGTCCCGAGGTCCGCAATGCAGTCGATCGCGAGACAGCTGACCAGCTGACGCAGGCGTTTGTCGACTTTGACAGCGACGATGAGGCGCGCGTAGCGGTGCTGTACGGCGAGGGCGGTCACTTTTGTGCTGGGGCGGACCTGAAGCAGGTCGCCAGTGGCAAGCCCAATCAGCTCAGTCTCGACGGGAATGGGCCGATGGGTCCGACGCGGATGCGACTCAAAAAGCCGGTGATTGCCGCGATTTCCGGTTATGCCGTTGCTGGAGGTCTAGAACTCGCGTGCTTTTGCGATCTGCGAGTGGCCGATGAAAGTGCGATCCTCGGGGTCTTCTGTCGGCGCTTCGGAGTGCCACTCATCGACGGGGGGACGATTCGCCTGCCGCAGATTGTCGGACTTGGGCGGGCGCTGGACCTGATCCTGACCGGGCGGCCGATTGTGGCGAGTGAGGCGCTCTCGATGGGGCTCGTAAATCGGGTGGTTCCGACGGGAATGGCGCGGCGCAGTGCCGAGTCGTTGGCGACGCAGCTCGCACGGCTGCCGCAGAGCTGTCTGCGCAGTGATCGAATGGCGACGCTGCTGCAGGTCGATGAGCCACTGCCCATCGACGAGGCCTTGCGGCGTGAATTTTCGCTGGGAATGCAGACGATCTTGTCGGGAGAGACGGTCGGTGGGGCATCGGCCTTCGCAGCGGGCGAAGGTCGTCACGGCTCAAGCAAGTGAGCCGCGCCAGCCTTAGCTGATCTTGCCGTACAGGAGGAAGGCGATGAGCAGCGAGTAGATGACCAGCGACTCGATGAGGGCGAGTCCGAGGATCATCGGGGTGAACAGCTTGTCCGAGGCGCCGGGGTTGCGGGCAATGCCGTCGAGAGCCGCCGCTGCTGCCCGGCCTTGACCGAGCGCGCCACCGAAGGCCGCGATGCCGAGGCCGAGCGCTGCCGCGAGCGCATACCAGCGAGCATTTTCCGCCTTGGCAACGTCCGGTGACGCCGACTGGGCGTAGGCAGCCGAGGTAACCATCAGGGTCACGAGCGCAGCCATGGCCGCGAGCATGTACTTGGAGAGCTTGGTAGTCATGTTTCGAGTTCCTCCTTGAAAAGGCAGCGTTTGGGTTTCTTTACCGATCTTGCGGTTGTGAATCAATCTTCCCATTCCTGCGCCAGAAACGGGTCAACCTCGGCGGCACAGCGGCGCCAGGTGAAAGTTAGTGCGCGTGAGCGTGTTCGCCGTGGCCTTCGTGCTCGTCGTGCTCGTGTGTGGCGACGGCCATGTTGATGTAGACCATCGACAGAAGGCAGAACACCAGCGTCTGGATCACCGCGACCATCGTGCCGAGAATCAGGAACGGCACCGGCACCAGCAGCGGAACCAGGAAGAAGAACACGCCGACGACCTTGTGGTCCGACACCATGTTTCCCATGAGACGCATCGACAGCGACAGGGGCCGCGCCAGGTGACCAATGATCTCGATCGGGATCATGATCCACGCCAGCCACCAGATCGGCCCGGCGAAGTGCTTGAGATACGAGACGATGCCCTGAGCGCGAATGCCCTCGATGTGGGTGATCACAAACACCGTCAGCGCCAGCGCCACATTGGTTTTCAGCGTCGAGGTCGGCGGCACCATCCCGGGGATCAGCGCCAGCACGTTGCTAAAGAAAATAAAGCAAGCCAAGGTGCCGATAAGCGGCAGGTATTTGCGGCCGTTCTCCTCGCCCATGATGTTGCGGGTCAGGTTCCACAGCGCGTCGCCCACGACCTCGAACAGGTTGCGCAGCGAGAACTTGGCCGGCGGCACAATCGCCTCGTCACCGCCTCTCCGCATCGCCGAGGAAAAGCTCATCGCCCCAAGCGTCACAAACGCCAGCACGAGCAGCGCCGAAAAGACATGCGTCAGGTTGAAGTGCGAGTCAACAAACGGCCCGCCCTGGAAGAAGAAGCCCTGCGACGGATCTTCGCGTCCCAGATACTGCTTGGCCCAGGCGATCAGGTTGGCCAGCCCAGGCAGGTAATCGAACCAAGTGGATTCCTCACCCATGTTTCACCAAATCTCCATGTGAGACGGGCGCGGACATGCCCCACTTGATGGCCCGCACCACGATCGACAGCGGCAAAATCGACAAGCCGACGCACAGCCCAATCCCATCGAGCCGTAGCAGCTTTAGTCCAACAAAGATCAGCACCCCGAGCACCAGCAGCTTGAGCTGAAACAGCACGACCAGAAGGCCCACCGACTGCCGAAGGGCCAAGCGCTCGCCAAACAAGCGCACCGCCCGTGCATTGCCGATGCTGAGCACCGCGCCGTACGACACCGACAGCTGGATCAAAAGCGGAAACCCAATCATCGCCACCACGACAAACAGCACCCCGAGCACAAGAGAAATGCGCTCGATGGCACGAAAGTGAGCCCCACGGCTCTCTGTCACGGCAGGTTGGTTCACGGGTTCTGCTTAAGCTGCTTTTGGTAGCGCTTTGCGACGCGCCAAAGTTCGTTAAATCCGGTCGCGATACCGAGGAGCACACCGACCATCAACAGGTACGGCTTGGTTCCCCATCTTCGATCGAGAAAGCCACCGAGTGCAGCCCCAATGACGACCGAAACGCCAAAGAAAATGCCTAGGTAGCTAAGGCTAGCGGCCTGAAGCCACATGCTCTTTTTGTTCTCGGTGATCGCTTCCTCCTTGGCACTTGCGCGACGCTGCTTACCACACACAACGTCCGATAGGCAACCACCTTTTGGCGAGCCTTGTCAGGATCGGGCGACTTGGGGCATGCTCGGTCCGCGTCGGCGCTGCGATGCTTGGCCGCGCAGCTTCCCTGGCAGATTCACTGGCATCTTTCCCGACAGCAAGGAGTTCCCATGACGCTGGCCGTTTCCGACCGAGTAAAAGAGATCCTCTCGTACTATCCGTCTGACAATCCCGGCACGCTGACCAACCTGGCACGCCTGCTCATGCACGGGCGGCTTGCGGGCACGGGGCGGATGGTGATCCTGCCGGTCGATCAGGGCTTCGAGCATGGACCGTATCGCAGCTTCGGAATGAACCCCGAGGCGATGGACCCCGAGTATCACTTTCGGCTGGCGATTGAGTCGGGCTGTGCAGCCTACGCGGCGCCGCTGGGCTTTCTGGAGGCGTGCGCAGGCAAGTTTGCCGGGCAGGTGCCGCTCATCCTCAAGCTGAACAACAGTGACTCGCTGGCGAAGCTGGAGCCGTGCTCGGCGCTGACTGGGACGGTGCGAGATGCGCTGCGGCTCGGCTGCGTCGGCATTGGCTTTACGATTTATCCGGGCTCGTCGTCGCGAAATGACATGTATCGGCAGCTGCGCGACCTGACGCTGGAAGCCAAAGAGGCCGGGCTGGTCGTCGTGACCTGGAGCTATCCACGCGGCGCCAACCTGTCAAAAGACGGCGAGACTTCGCTCGATATCGCGGCCTACGCGGCGCACATTGCCGCTCAGCTTGGCGCCCACATCGTCAAGGTCAAGCTGCCCAAAGATCGCATCGAGCAGGCCGAGGCAGCGAAGGTCTACGACGCGCATCCGGTGGCGCGGGCGACCTTGGCCGAGCGGGTGCGTCACGTCGTCAACTGCACCTTCAACGGCAAGCGCATCATCATCTTTTCCGGTGGTGAAGCCAAAGACAGCGACGCGGCGGTGCTGGATGACATCCGGGCGATTCGCGACGGCGGCGGCTACGGCTCTATCATCGGTCGCAACTCGTTCCAGCGGCCGTTTGCGCAGGGCGTCAAGCTGCTGACCGACATCATGGACATCTACAAGTAGGCTGCGCGGAAAGTCCTGTCGGCGGGCTGGCTTGTCGGCTCGTCTGTGCCCGCTCAGAAATGCCCATTGACGGGCGGAGCTGAGACGGAAAATCATGGTTGCCATGTCAAACCTTGCTCGCGCCCTGTCGCTCGGTGGGTTGCTGTTTTGGGGAGCCTGTCAGGACAGCGCGCCGGCTGAAGTCCTGCTGACCGAGCGGCCGCTGGCGCTGCGCCAAGTGAAGTGGAACGCGAAGGATGTCCCGACGGGGAACATCGCTGCGGTCGCCGATCTCAACGAGGACACGGTGGTGTTTTCCGACCTTGGGGCGATGGTGTTTACCGCCGGACTGCCGCTTGGCACCGATCCGGTTGCGAAGAGCTGGAAGACCGCGACGGTGATTCCCGCCGGAGACTTGGCCGGCTCGTGGCTGATCGGCATCGACGGCAGCGGTCGGATTCGGCGGCTGCGCGATCGGTCGGTGATGGAGGATGTCTCGGATCGCTACGGACTCGGCAGCGACGTGGTGGAAGAGGCGGTGGCCGCTGATCCGACGACTCGGACGGTGTTTGGGCTGGCCGGAAAGCTGGCGGTGGCCGATGGACAGAAGGTCACTCGCTACTCGCTGTCGCTGCATGGGCTCGCCGGGGGCAGTGGTCGCGTGGTCGGCCTGTCCGACGGTGGAGTCACTGTTTTTACCCCCACGACCGGCGCGGTGATGCGCTTTCCGGTGGATTCGCCCGTCGCTGCGCTATTTGACACAGCGGGCCGACTGGTGGTGGCGACGGCAGACACGCTGTATCGCGAAGACAAAAAGGCGCTGGTAAAGCTGTACGTGTCGAGCGATGCGCCGCTGCGCGGGCTACAGCTCTCGAGTGGGGTGGTGTGGGTACAGGTCGGAGATACCCTGGCGGTGCTGGATGAGAGCGAGGTCCGGCGGGCTCCGTCGGCTGCGCTTCCCGCCGATGGCAAGCTGCTCAGCTCGTCGACGGGAGATATCTGGGTGCTGTCGCAAGGTACGCTGCGCCGCTTTGGCGAAGACACCGGTGGCGGTGCCGCTGAGGATCAGTGGAAAAATACGGTACAGCCGGTGTTTACGCGCCTATGCAGCCTCTGTCACATGCCGGGCGGGAGCGCGAACCTCGATCTATCGACCTACAAGTCGTGGGATACCCGGCGGGCGCTGATGATGCAGCGCGTCGTAGATGCCAAGCCGTCGCCGATGCCGCCCAAAGGGGCCGGGGCGTTGACGCAGGACGAGCTTACGGCGGTGCGAGACTGGCTGAATGCTCCGCCGTAAGCCTACTTGTACTTGACGCCTTCGATGACGACGTAGCCGCAGTGGTGGTGGGTAAAGTGGATGACCGCAGCGGGGCCGAGCGCGGTCGAGGCGCTGGCCTTGGACTTCGGGATGTACTCGCCTTCTACCTCAATGAGGTCGCGCGGCTTGACCGGGATCTCCATCGGCAGGCCGGTGAGATCGGTGGCGGTCTGGATGTTCATGGCGACCTCGACGTTGGTGGTGTCGACGATCGCGGCCTTGTAGACCCACGGGGTGTTGATGATGGTGCCGTGGACGATCTCGTGGGGGCCGTTGCGACCGTCGCGGACACCTTTGTACTGGTCGACGCGAAGGACGACCTGGATGCCGGTCACGTCCGGGTAGCGCTGATTGCAGCTGGCCGGTGGTGGCATCGGCGCAGGCCAGCCCAAGTCGGTGCGCCAGCTGAGATCGGCCAGGCCGGCTCCGTCGCGGATCGCCGCATCCGCCTGAGCATCGAGGCCGGCATCGCGCGGACTGGGGAAGCCATCGTCCAGCTCCCGGCAGCCACCGAGCACGCTGATGGCGAGGGTGAGTCCGACAAGCAGACGAGAAAACGAGGAGAGCACGCCGAGTCGTGAGCTGGTTCGCAAGGGTTACTCGCAGGTAAAAAGTCTGGCGGCGAGCATACACAACCGGACGCAGCAAGGAAGCAAGACGTGCGGGCCGTGCGGGGACTTTGCGTTAGGTCGCTTTGGGGTGCAGTCGATCGAACAGGGCGGCGTTCTGCGGGGCGATAAAGAATGCGCACAGGTCGGCAAGATCGGCTTCTGCTTCCTCTTGTGCCGACACATCACCCTCACCGAGTCGCAGATACAGCCCTGCTTGCGCCGAGCCAGGATCTTGAGCAGCCGGCACATCGACAGTCAGCAGCACGCTCCGCGCCGCCAGCAGATCGCCGGAAACCAGCAGGGCCGCTCGCTGAAGGGCGCGACGGATGGCGACTCGATAGGACTGTGAGGTGGCGTCCAGCTCGGCTTGATCCTTCAGCAGCTCTTGGAGTCGCTTGCTGGCCCGGTAGGCAAGCTCGCGCTTCCACGTCGCCACGTCGTCGGCTGGCTTCTGCGTCTGCTTCGGACTGAACGCCCGCACCGCCAGCGCGATCAGCCGCGTCAGGTCGTCAGCAGGCATTGCCATCGGCATGATGAACTCGGGGCGCAGTCCTTCGACGGCGCGGGCGACCAGGAAGAGCAGCTCTCCGATGGGCCGCTTGCCGAGCTGGGGCGACGCAATCACCGCCGTCGGTAGCTTCGCCATGATGCGCGGCAGCGGCAGCGTGTGACCGACGGGGCGATACAGACCGGCGCGCTGGTTGCCGAGCACACGACTCGACAGCGCAAACGCTCGTGCCAGCTCGTCGGGAGAAGTTTCACTGCCTTGGAGTCGATCGGTGCCCTGCACGCCCAGGCTATCCAGCGTCGGAGCCTTGAGCGAATACACGCCGTCAAACAGCGCCGACAGGATGTCCGCCATCGCGCGTGACTCGGGATCGGCCAGGCGAGCATGATCCGCCTCGTCGAGCTTGGCATCTTTGGGCGGCAGCGTCGGGGCAGGTGGCGCCGGCAAGCTCGGGTCAAGCAGATGCAGCAGCTGGGAAAGTCGCGACGCCGCACCCTTATTGTGGGCGCGCTCCTCGACGGCTTGTAGCTTGCCGAGCAGCACCACATCACGCGGCGAGGCGGCGAGCAGTGCATGCAGGTGACCACGCGCTCGGTCGTGCTCGGTGTCGGGCAGCACCTCCAGCACCGCCCGTCGCAGGCCGAGCGCCTCGCTGCCCGTCTGATCCGCAAGTACCGTCAGAGCCCGCTCATAAGCCTGGGCCGCCAGCGGTCCGTCGCCCATGCGAGAGTGAATCGTCGCGGCCCGTACCCACAGTCCCTGAAGCTGCGCTTGCCACTCTGGTCCGCGCGGTGTCGTCGCGCTGGTCGCAGTCGCCATCGCTGCCTGCAGCAGTCCCGGCAGCTTTTCATGGGCTTCTTCGTCGGTCGCTTGCTCCAGATAATCGCCAATCAGCGAAAGCTGCGCCGGGGTTCCAGACAAGGCTTGCAGCAGCAGAGTCTTGGCCCCCGTCCCGTCGCCACAGCGCAGCGCGCACTGGGCTGCTCGCGACAGCCAGACGCTCTGGCCTTTGACCGTCTCGGCCAGCTGCGCCAGTCGCTCGGCATAGCCTCGGGCATCGCTGAGCTCGCCGAGCTGCTCGGCATTTTCGTACACCTGCGCGAGCAGAGTGCTCCACTCATCCCGCAAGGCTCCGTCGCTGTCTTCGCCAAGTGGCGGCAAGAGCGCGAGCGCCTGTTTGAGAAAATCTTGAGCCCGCAAGCTGTCCGCGATCGGACCGGCGGCAAGTGCGGCAGCGCGGCGATAATCCCGTCGAGCAGCCTGAACATCCCCAGCGGCAGCGGCCTGACTGGCTCGGCCACTCAGCATCGCCAGAGCTTCTTCGGCATCCGCGCTCTGACCCGCTGCGAGCAGCAGATCCAAATAGTGATTGGTGGCCGCCGCATGATCGCCAACCAGCGTCAGCACCGCTTGCCACAGCGTGCGTGCCTCGTCGAGCTTGCCCAGCGCCTGCGCCGCCTGTCCCGCTTGATCCAGCAGATCGGCCAGTCTCGCCTGCGTCAGCGGCTCCGGCAGCGCATCGCGATCGACCATCAGACTCGACAGCGGCGCCAAGTGGAGCAGCGCCGTCGCAAAGTCCCCTTGCGCAAACGCCGTCTCCCCGAGCCACAGCTTCTCCGCGAGCGTACCCGGAACCAGCTGCTCCGCTTCCTTCAGCGCCGCGAGCGTTCCGTCCACCAGACCCAGCTCTTGCCGGGCTGCCGCCTGCCGTCTGCGCAGCCGCGCTCGCTCGACCTCGGGCAGGATCGACTCGCCCGCAGCTACCGTCGATAGAGTCGCCTCGATCAGCTGATCGATCCGCGCATGGTTGCCACTTGGACCGAGCAGCTCCAGCAGTGCCAGCGTCGGTTCCAGCAGGCCCGGCGAGGCCGTCAGCGCCGCATCAAAGAACCCGATCGCTTCGTCGGTCTTCCCCGCTGCCAGCGCCTCTTGTCCCAGGTGAACTTGCAGCTCAGCGGCCCGGTTGCCAATCAGCTCGGCCTCGCGAATCGCTCGCTGCGCCAGGGCTTGGGCTTCCTCGGTACGGCCTTTCTGACGAGCCAGCTCGAACAGCGGCACCAGCACCTGACCGAGCGCGCGACGAACCAGCTCCTTTTGTGCTGGGGTCACCGCCGGGGCCGCATCGACCCGCTGCAGCGCTTCACCGAGCAGCTTTTCCGCCGCTTCGGTATCGTCCTGTGTCGCCAGCGTGACCTGGGCAGCCTGCTTGAGCGAGCCCACCGCCGCTTCGAGGTCGGTCTGCTGCGACGACAGCCTCACCAGCGCCGCGACCAGGCCGCTGTGGTTGGCAGTGCGCTGATGCAGGTCCACCAGCGTCCGCAGTGCGTCAGCAGAGCTTGGCGCCCGGGTCAGCACCTGTTCCAGTGCCGCTTCCGCCGCCGCAAAGCTTCCCAGCTCCAGATCGAGACGGGCCACGGCCAGAAACCGCTCGGCCAGGATCGCCGGCTCGGCCCCCTGCTGCTCGGCCAGCACCCGACGCTGCTCGGCTATGGCTCGTGCCTTGGCCAGCTCGCTGCGGGACAAAAGAAGCTGCTGCTGCTCATGAAGGAGTGCATCGTCGGTGGGCCGCAGCCGGCTTAGCTCCACCAGCAGTCCGAGCAGGCGATCGGACGGCGCTTGGCTCGGTTCGCCGGGTTCAGCGTGGTCATCGCGTGGCGTCGATTCACTCTGCGGTTGCTGTTTGTGAAGCTCGTACTGCCGCTGCAGCAGGGCCTCGCGCTCTTGGGCCAGCTCGATCGGCGTGACTTGCAGTCGCTCGTCGAGAAGATCGTAGATTTCCGCTTGACGCTGGAGCTTGCCGAGCAGTCGCTCGACGTTGTTCCACGCGGCATCGCGCTGCTCGCGCAGGGACTCGGGGACGGCGGGCGTCTCACCTCTCGCCAGTCGCGCTCCTTGCTCGCCGAGCAGCTTGCGCAGCGCCGTCAGGGACAGGCTCAGCGCTTCATCGGACTCGTTCTGTTTGCGCTCGAGCAGCTCCGCCGCCTGCAGCAGCGCCCGCGCCGCTTCCACTGCCGAGGTCGAGCGCTGCGCCGCCGCTTTGTACGACTCGGTGGCGCGGGTAAAGGTCTTCTGCACCTCGAACAGCTTAGCCATCGACAGGTACGGGCCGGCGTCGCTGTCATCGATCGCCACCGCCTGCTGCAGCGCGTTGAGCGCCGGCTGATACTTGTTGATCTCGCGATAGACCTCGGCCAGCTCGACCAGCAGCTTGAGCTGCGCCGACTCCGCCAGCTGCGGTCGCCGCTTTTCGAGCAGCGCCGCCAGATCCGCCAGCCGTCGCTGCTGCCGATAGATCCGCTCCAGCCCGGTCATCGCCTCGTCGGCCACTTCGCCTTGCTTAAGCGCTTCTTGGTAGCGCCGCTCGGCCTGCCCCAGGCGTGCCCGCTTCTCGTCCGCCTGCGCTGCATCGATCAGCACCCGAGCCGCCCACGCCGTTGCCCCCGCCTCGGTCAGCTGGTTGGCCAGGTTGTCGAGCATCGTCACCAGCTTCGCCGCCGGCTCCGTCTCACCCTGGGCCGCCCGCAGCAGACCATCGAGGACCGTACGAATGTGCGCCTGCTCGGCCACAAGCTCGGCGGTTAGCTGTGGAACCAGCAGCTCCGACAGCGGCTGCGCGGCCTTGCCACTCGTCGGCACGCCCGAGGGGAAGTACGTCATCCGCAGCGCCTGTCCCGCCGCATCGACCGCCCGCACCGAGTCCGCCGCCCCTTGCTGCCACAGCGACGCCAGATACAGCAGTCGTTGCCGCAGCAGCTTCGGCTGGCTCTGCACCATCGCGCGCTCGGCCCGGGCAATCTCGTCCCACGCCAGCAGCCCCATCTTTTGCCCCAGTCGGAACAGCCGCCCGCGCAGCTCGGCCTGGGCATCACTGCCGTCGCTTGCCAAGCTGAGCGCTTTGAGGCACGCCTTGAGCGCACGCGGCGGATCGCTTCCATAGTCATCGAGCCAGCCGGCACTCTCACTGGACACTTGCTGACGACGCAGCTCGGTCTGGGCCCGCTCCAGGCGCCGCGTATCGACCGACACCGCTTCTTTGATCTGACCGCTCAGCAGCGCCAGGCGATGAATCTCGACGACGGTGGTTGCGAACACTTCGTCGGCAATCGGATCTTCGCTGTGATCGCGCTCGCCGCCCACGGCAAACGCATGCAGCCGGTCCCCGAGCGCCCCCGCCGGATCGAACAGCACCTGCTCGCGCACCTTGGCCGACTCACCGAGCAGTCGATGGACGCGCAGGGCCGTCTCTTCGATCCCGGCATCGCTCATCCGCACCACTTCATCGACCAGCGACCGATAGAGCTGCGTCAGCTCGCGCGCCAGAGACACCGACTCCAGGGCCAGCTCGGTGCTGTGCTCGCTGCCTTTTTTGTGAACGGTGCGGACCACCCGATCCATCTCGCGCAGCAGCCGTCCCTGCGGACTCGCCCCATCGGTGGCCGAGATCGCCGCGCTGACCGACACCGGCAAGGATCGCTTGAGCAGCCGAAACGCCGCGATCGGATCGCCCAGCTTCTGTTCAAGGATCGATGACGCTGCCAGCACCGACTCGAGCGGCACCTCCAGCTTGGCGGTCAGCGCTCGCTCGACGCGCTGGGTGTGCAGGTCCGCCAGCGGCTTCCACTGCCCGTACTTGTGCGCAATCTCGGCCAGCTGATCGAGCGACATCAGGTCCGGGGCCAGCTCGAACGCCTGCATGCGCAGCCCAAAGCCGTCTTGCGGCTGACTGAGCTTCTCTTCGTAGACCTGCGCCAGCTCGACCAGGATCGCCGCCGCCTGCATCGCCTCGTCTTGCTCGACCGCCAGGTTGAGCCGCTTCTGGCCGATCGCGACCACGTCATCCCACTTGCCGCGCTGCGCCGACATCTGGCTCATCGCTTCCAGGGCTTGCGTGATCAGCCGCCGCACCGCCGCTCGCTCCGGGGTCCCTTCCGGCAGCTCCGGCGCCAGCCGCACCGCCCGGTCATACGACAGATAGGCGCGACCGTTGTCCTTTTTGCGGGTCTGCCACAGGCGGGCAATCTCGATCGCGCGCTCGACGCGGGCCACCGGATCTTCGGTCAGCAGCAGCTCGCGCTCCTCGCACGCGACCGCTGCTTGCACGTCACCCAGCTCTTCGTACAGGCCGCGCAGGTGGCGGTGGACGCGCAGATCGACAATCGGCGTCTCGGCCTGCACCGCTTCGAGCAGCTCGGCGGCCTGCTTGGGACTGCCCAGGTGCTGACCCAGCACCTCCGCCAGATCGAGCGCCAGCGTCAGCCGCTCACGCGGGGGCAGCGGCGGATCGGTGGGCTGAAGCTGCCGTCGCAGGACCTGCTCCAGCTCTTTCCACTCACCGCGAGTCCGATGAATCTTCTGCAGCGCCGCCAGCGCCTCGGTGTCTTGCGGCAGCCGCACCAGCACTTCCCGAAACGCCCGCAGGCTCTTGTCGAGCAGCTGCGGATCATCGGCTTGCAGCGTCAGCCGTCCGAGCAGCCGGTGCAGCTCTGGACCCGAGCGACTGCTCTGCTTTTGCACCAGCTCCAGCGTCGAGACAGCCAGCTCCATTCGGCCCTGCGCGCCGTAGATTCGCGACAGCTCGCACAGCACCTCTTCGGCCTCGGGACCGGGCGGGCAGATGCGCACCGCTCGCTCCAGGTGCGACACCGAGCGCGCCAGGTCACCGCAGTCTTCGCCAATCTTGGCAATCCGGCGGTGCAGCGTCAGCTTCTCACGCGGGGTCGGCGCTACCTTTAGATACGACTCCAGCACTTCCAGCAGCTCGTTCTTGCTGCCGACGAGGTGCAGCGCATCGGCCAGCCGCTTGAGCGCATCGCGATCCGACGGCAGCTCGGTGAGCAGGCTGCGACACACCCAGACCATCATCTCGATGCTGTCTTGGCCTTCAAACTGATCGTCGCGCCGCAGCAGCCGCTGATCACACAGCGTCATCATTCGCCGCAAGATGCCCAGGCGCTCGGCCTTGTCGTGCGCGATGCCGGCCTGCTGCCGCAGCAGCTCCAGCTGCTTGGCGGTGTCGCCGCTCTGCTCGGCCAGCTCGATCAGCACTTTGATCGATCCGAGGTCGCCCGGCGCCAGGTCGAGCAGCTGCTCCAGCACCGTCGTCGCGTGCTTCGGCTCGTGGATCTCGCGATAGAGCTGCGCCAGCCGCCGCAGGTACTCGACCCGGGTCAGGTCGTCGGGCTCCATCCGCTCCAGCTCGACGGCCAGCTCGCTGATCTGCATCTCGGTGCGCGACAGCCGCTGCCCCAGGCGCTTGCGCTCACTCTGCGAGCGCAGACTCGGCAGAAGCTCGTCAATCCGCCGCCAGATCGCCGCCGCCGACACCACGTCTTGCAGCTTCTTTTCGTACAGCTCGCCCAGCTCTTCCAGCTGCTTGGCATAGCTCTGCAAGTCGAGCCGCGCCGTCTCGAACTGCGCCGCCATGCGGTTCTCTTGGATCACCGCCAGGCCGATGAAGTCGCGCCGGCTCTTGTAGTAGTCCGACAGCTTGCGGAACGCCTCGCTGTGCAGCGGCAGCTCGTGGAACGCCTGCTTCAGACACGCGATGTAGCGCTCGGTGTCGCCGCCTCGGTTGTAGTAGTCCGCCGCCTCCATCATCAGCTCGGCGCGCTCCTCGGGCAGGGCCGCTTCGAGCGCATCTTCCTCGCGCAGCTGCCCCAGCCCCAGCTGGTCGCCCGCCTTCTTCAGCACATCGACCAGCACCTGCCGCGTCTCGCGCCACTCGTCCATCGAGCTGACCGCATCGAGGCCCGCCCGGCACGCATCCGCCACCGACAGGTAATCGGGACTGCCGGACTGCTCGTACAGCTTGAGCAGCTTCGGTCCCCGCCGCGTCACCCGCGCGCCGCTGCGATACAGCTTGACAAGCTCCGGCGTACCCAGCGACTCCGGCGCCCGCAGGTACATCGCTTCCAGCAGCACCGCCGCCGTGACGTTGCGAATGTCCGCTTCCAGGGCCCGCTTGAAGAAGCCGAGCGCCTTTTTGTCCTGCTCGGTGAGCGGCTTGTCCTTGCTGTGCAAAAGCTGCTCGACCGACAGCGGCGAGGTCGTGCCTTCCTCTTCCTCGGCGGCCCGCAGCTGCTCCAGAATTGAAAGCAGCTCGTCGTCAAGATAGCGCTTGGCCAGGCCCAAAAAGATGTCGCTGGCATTGCGGCGCGCGTGCTCTTTTTCGCTGATGCCCGGCTGGTAGTCGGGCGACATGTACGCCTCGGCCAGCGTGGCCAGCAGGGCTTCGGGCACCTCGGTGTCTTCGGTCGCCTCGTTGTGCATCCGCAGCGCCGAGCGCAGCACCTCGACCGCCCCCGCCGGATCATGCAGCCGCAGCTTCAGCTGACCCAGCTCCAGCGCCAGATCGACCCCTTGCTGGGCCTCGCCCGCGACCAGATTGGCCAGGTGCAGCTCGATCAGCCGCGCCACCATGTCCATGTCGCCGAGCGACTGATAGATCAGCCGGCCCCGCCGCAGCGGCTCCAGGTAGTCGGGCCGCAGCTTGAACGCCTGCTGGTAATGAAGGAGCGCCTGCTCGAACCGGCCCAGGTCCTCCTCACACAGCTTGCCAAGCTCGAACTCCAGCGCGGCCCCAAGCTTGGCAGCCGTTGGAGATCCAATCTGATCCGCCAGCTCCGCCAGCGCTCGCTCGTACGCAAAAAACGCCGGCTCGACCTCGCCTTTGCGACGCAGCAGCTCGGCGGCGCGGGCCAGAGTCTGGGCGGCTTCCATTCCGCGCTGGCTTTGGGCGACTTGCAGAAGCGCCTCAGCGTCGGAGCTCAGGGATGCGGGCTGCTCTTTTCGTTCGACCATAGACCACACTTAGTCGGCAGGTTCAGGACTACCGCCCGCTTACCGTACCACGGATTTTTTTCGTAGCCCACAATGCCCTTGCGCTACCTGGACTTGCCTAAACTTCGAGGTCCGCCAGCAAAGAGGTTTGTGCGGTCGAACAAAGTGGTTCGCCCGGCTGGCGAAGTGGTTCGCCGGGCTGGCGAAGTGGTTCGCCCGGCTGGCAAAGTGGTTTGCCCGGCTGGCGAAGTGGTTTGCCCGGCTGGCAAAGTGGTTCGCCCGGCTGGCGAAGTGGTTCGCCCGGCTGGCGAAGTGGTTCGCCCGGCTGGCAAAGAGGTTCGCCCGGCTGGCAAAGAGGTTCGCCCGGCTGGCGAAGTGGTTCGCCCGGCTGGCAAAGAGGTCTGCCGGGCGTGCAAACGGGTTTGTCGGGGCGTGCGGTGGCGTGGGATAACGGGGGGATGAGCAAGGCCAAGACGGTTCTGGAGGTCCGCATCCAAAGCGGGGTCCGAGCCGGGGAGCAGCAGCTGTTCTTCGATGCCAGTGAGCTGCGGCTCGGTCGCCATCCCACGGCGGATGTCCTGTTTCCCGATGCGGTGGTGTCGCGTCACCATGCCGAGCTTGTGCGGCAGCCGGACGGGGGCTATGTCCTTTCCGACCACGGCAGCACCGCTGGGGTCTATGACTTGTCCACCGGGCAGAAGGTGACGCAGCTGCCGATTCCGCCGACCGGCACGGTGGAGGTTTCGCTGGGTCCGCCGGCGACCTCGCCGCGCTGTCTGCTGGGGATTGGCATGGCGCTGCCGTTTGGGCGCTACCTTTTGACGGGGCGGCTCGGCGGGGGGGGCATGGCCGAGGTGTTCCTGGCGCGGCAGACCGGCCTCGGGGGCCTGTTTCGCCCGGTGGCGCTGAAGCTGATTCAGCCCGAGATGTTCGAGATCATCGATGCCTCGGCGATGTTTCTCGACGAAGCGCGCATCGCGTCCGAGATCAACCACCACAACGTCGTCAAGATCTTCGATGTCGGGGAGCAGGACGGGGTGCTCTATCTGGCGATGGAGTACCTGCGGGGCGTCACGGTCGCGAGCCTGATTGGGCAGTTTCTGCGGCGGGGCGAGACGATGCGCCCGGATCTGGCGGCGGCGATTGTGGCGCAGGCGTGTGCGGGGCTGCATGCGGCGCACCAGCTGCGCGATGGCAATGGGCGGCTGCTCAACGTCGTGCATCGGGATGTTTCGCCGTCGAACCTGATGGTGCTGCCCGAGGGGCTGGTCAAGGTAATCGACTTCGGGGTGGCGCGCGCCGACAGCCGGCTGCTGCGCAAAGAGGAGGGTCTGCAAGGCAAGCCGGCGTACATGTCGCCCGAGCAGATCACGCTGCAGCCGCTGGATGCGCGCTCGGATGTGTTCGCGCTGGGGGTGGTGCTGTACGAGATGTGCAGTGGTCAGCCGCTGTTTGCCCGCGATGACACGGCGGCGACGTTCTACGCGATTGTGAAGGGCGAGCTGACTCCGCTGCGCAAGGTCTGTCCGCTGGCGACGCCGCGCCTGGAGGCGATCGTTCACAAGGCGCTGTCGCGACCGCTGGCAGAGCGCTACGGCAGTGCGGCGGAGCTGGCCCGTGACCTCGATCAGGTGGTGGAGGAGGCGGGTGGGCGCTTTTCGAGCATCGGGGCGATTGGGCGCTATCTGCAGGAGCTGGGGATTCACCTGCAAGCGGCTCCGGCGTCGCTGCTGAGCGAGGTTCCCAAGGCGCTGTATGGGCGCAAGCCGCAGGAACGCAGCGCCGACTTTGTCGATGAAGAGGCGATTGCCGAGGAGACGTTTGCGGTTCCGAGCGGGCCGACCAAGCAGCCGGTGGACAAGCCGGCGAGCGGCAGTCCCAGTCCGCCGAGTACTGCCAAGGCCGGGGAGTCGCAGTCCTCCTTGCCGCCGTTGCCGCCGCGCTCGGGTGAGATGGCACCGCTCGGGCGCTCCAGTGACGGGGTGGCGCTGTGGCAGCTTGATCCTCGGCGCAGTCCGGGTGCAGGGCGGGCCGGTGCCAGTCTGAACCAGGCGCTGCGGCAGCCGCTGTGTGAAGAGCCGCATCGGCTGGCGGGGCTGGTCCTGGGGGAGCGCTATCGCCTGCTGCGCTTCATTGGCTCGGGGCCGAAGCGCGAGGCGCGGTATCCCAAGCTGTACTTTCAGGCGGAGCTGCTCAGTGACGGGCCGGCGGAGGGGAGGGCGCGGGAGTCGGGCTGGCTGCGGGGCGAGCAGGTGGCGGTGGCGGTGTGTGGTCGGGGTCAGAGCCTGCTGCCGCTGCCCGGGACGGCGCGGGCGCAGCTACAGGCCTTTGTCGATGCACGACCACCGCTTGCCGAGCCAAGGTTTGTCCTGCCGATGCTGGCGCTGGGGACGGTGCCGACGCGCGATGACAGTGATCCCGATGGCAGTGGCGCCAGCTTTGTGGTGATGCCGCTGTGCGAGCGGCGCCTGCCCACCATCGGCCAGCTGTCCACGGCGGAGCGGCTGTCGATTGTCGAGCGGCTGTTTTTCGCCTTGAGTGAGCTGTATCGCCAAGATCCGCGCTTTGTCCATGGGGCGATTCGCCAGGCCAGCGTCGGCCTGTGTCTTGCGACCGATGCGGTGGTGCTGCTCGACTTTTGCCTGGAGCTGCTGCTGGGCGAGCCGCTGCTGCCACCGGGTATCGAGCGACCGCTGCTGGCCATGCCGTACCTGGCCCCGGAGTGCTATGGCGGCGCCCCGGTGAGTCATCGCAGCGATGTCTTTGCCGTCGGGGTGCTCGCCTATGAGATGCTCGGGGGGGACTTGCAGCTTTTGACCCAAGCGCTGCGCTCGCGACGGGGGGTGCCGCGCTTGCCGCCCCAGCAGGGGGTGCCGCCGCACATCGAGAATGCGATCTTGGCGGCGCTGCAAGGTGATCCCAGCCAGCGTCCTTCTGCCGAGTCACTGTGGCCGCTGCTCGCCAATCAGAAGGCCCCGGTCGTGCCGGCTTCGGCGGTGCAGACTGCGAGCTTGGTGCTGCCGCCGTCGGGTGAAACCTTGCTCCAGCGCCTGCCGAGTGGGGCCGAGCTACAGCTGCGCACTGTGCCGCTCCTGTCCGGGCCGCAGCCGACGACGCTGCCGCTGGGGCTGGTCGAGCCGCCGGATGCGCTGCCGGCGGAGCTACAGCTCTTGCTGAGCGGCGAGACGGTGCAGATCGAGCTCGCCAACCCGGGTCGAGGCCGCGACCGTCCCAGCCTCTATCACGATGCTCGCGAGCCCACCACTCGCACCGACTGTCTTCTGCTGTTGCCGGTCGAGCCGGGCGGTCACTTCGAGGTCGGTCATCGGCGCAGCAGCGTCGTCCGCATCGGCTATGCCAGCAGCCAAAGTGACAGCAAACAGGGCACTCTCGGCGTCCGACTCGACGAGCTGGGCATCACCATCAGCTCCGCCGGGCCACTGCGTCGCCTGACCGTCCTTTACACCAAGTCGCCGACGCGGCCAGTCTGGTACGCGCTTTGTCTGTGTATCGGCTAGTTGCGCAGCGAGATGACGGGCGCGGGAATGCGGCCTCCGAGGGCGATGAAGCCGTCGGGCTGATAGCGCGACACCGGCATCACGATCGCTTGCCCGAGCAGTCCGCCAAACTCCACCGTCTCACCCGGGCCTTTGTCGGGCACCGGAATGATTCGCACCGCCGTGGTCTTGTTGTTGAACGTACCGATCGAGATCTCGTCGGCAATGATCGCTGACAGCATCGCCGCCGAGGTGTCGCCGGGCACCGCCACCATGTCGAGTCCGACCGAGCAGACCGCCGTCATCGCCTCAAGCTTGTCGAGAGAGAGCGCGCCGCACTTGACCGCTGCGACCATGTCGTGATCCTCGGACACCGGGATGAACGCGCCCGACAGACCACCGACGCTGCTGGTCGCCATCGCGCCGCCCTTCTTGACCGCGTCGGTAAGCAAGGCCAGCGCCGCCGTCGTGCCGTGGCAGCCGGTGCGCTCCAGGCCCAGGATCTCGAGGATCTCGGCCACGCTGTCGCCCATTGCCGGCGTCGGTGCCAGCGACAGATCGACAATCCCGAACCGGACCTTGCCGCCCAGCCGACGCGCCACCTCTTGGCCGATCAGCTCGCCGGCCCGGGTGACCTTGAACGACATCCGCTTGATCGTCTCGGCCACGTCGGTCAGCGTCACTTTGCGGCCCGACTCCCGCAGCCGTCGCAGCGCCGACAGCACGACACCGGGACCGCTGACCCCGACGTTGAGCGTCAGATCGCCTTCGCCGATGCCGTGGTTGGCGCCGGCCACAAACGGATTGTCCTCGGGCATGTTCGCGAACGTGACCAGCTTGGCGCAGCCGATACCGCCGCGATCCGCCGTCGCCTGGGCCAGTGCACGAATCACA
Organism: Myxococcales bacterium; assembly: GCA_016794465.1. Classification (GTDB taxonomy): domain Bacteria; phylum Myxococcota_A; class Polyangia; order Palsa-1104; family JAEUJZ01; genus JAEUKA01. The sequence goes on from JAEUKA010000010.1 coordinate 41,278, forward strand.
TGACCCATCAGCGCAATCGCGTCCATGTTGATGCCGGCACGCGTCGTCGCAACATTCACCGAGCTACACACCCGAGCCGTCGTCGCCAGTGCCTCGGGAATCGACTCCAGCAGCACCGAGTCCCCCGACGTCATGCCTTTCTCGACCAGCGCCGAAAATCCCGCGATGTAGTCGATGCCCAGCTCCTCCGCGGCGCGATCGAGGGCCTTGGCGAGCGGTACGTAGCTTGCCGCCCCAGTCGGCTCTCCGACGATCGCGATCGGTGTCACCGAGATTCGCTTGTTGACGATCGGCACGCCGTAGGCCGCGTTGACCTCTTTGGCGACGGGCACCAGCCGCTCGGCGCTGCGCATGATGTGCTCGTAGACCCGGCGGCTCGTCTCGGTGATGTCGGAGGTCGCACAGCCGCGCAGGCTGATCCCGAGCGTGACGGTGCGAATGTCAAGGTGCTCCGTCTCGATCATGCGCAGGATGGCGCGCGTCTCTTCCAGGTCGAAGATCATCGGCGGTTTCTCGTTAGACGCGGTGCAGTGAGCGCACCAGATCTTCGTGCATCAGCATGATGTGGATGCCCATCGCGTCGGCGGCCTGGGACAGCGCACTCTTGAGCTGCGCAAAGTCGACCTGCATCTCGGCAATGTCGACGATCAGCAGCATCGTAAAATAGTCTCCGACCAGCGTCTGCGAGATGTCGAGGATGTCACCGCCCAGCTCGGCGAGGATCGCGGTCAGCTTGGCGACCACCCCCTTTTGGTTGCGCCCCGTCGAGGTGATCACAACCTTGCGCCGCGACCGACTGCGCTCCGATTCCAGGTACATCGAGCAGTAATCGGCGCTGGGCGGCAGTCCCGGAGCGCTGTCAGTCGTCGGTGGACCCGAGCCCAGGGCGGCCAGGACCTCGCTTGCAACCTTTTCGACGACGTGGGCATCACTCTTGCCGAGTCGCAGCAGGATCTGTTCGGTGACGCGCGCGGCAATCTGAACGGTGTCTTCGCTTACGCGTGGGCTTCCGACGGTCAGCTTGATTTGGCGGGCGTTGGCGCGCTCGCGGGCCAGCGGGGTAAGCTCTGCGCCGGGCTCGATGAACAGCTCTCCCCCGTCGGAGACGCTGGCTACTTCAGCATGCGTAACGATGCGCGCCATGGGTTGGGTCTACACGGTTACGCGGCGGACTTGGCGGCGTCTTTGAGGGCGAGGGCCTTGTCGGTCTTTTCCCACGAGAAGGTCGACTCGCTGCGGCCAAAGTGACCGTAGGCAGCCGTCGGGGTGTAGATCGGACGGAGCAGATCCAGCTCACGGATGAGCGCGGCGGGACGGCAGTCGAAGTGCGAGCGCACCAGCCGCTCGAGGGTGTCGTCGGAGACGCGGCCAGTGCCAAACGTCGTGACATGGATGCTGACCGGAGCGGCGACGCCAATCGCGTAGGCAACCTGGACTTCGCAGCGGCTCGCGAGTCCAGCAGCGACGATGTTTTTGGCGATGTAGCGAGCGTAGTAGCAGGCCGAGCGGTCCACCTTGCTCGGGTCTTTGCCCGAGAACGCGCCGCCGCCGTGACGACCCCAGCCGCCGTAGGTGTCGACGATGATCTTGCGCCCGGTCAGGCCCGAGTCGCCCATCGGTCCACCGACGACAAAGCGCCCGGTCGGATTGATGAGGAAGCGGGTGTTCTTGTCAAACAGGTGGGACGGGATTTCCTTGCGCACCACCTCTTCGATGATCGCCTCGGTCAGGGTCTTGTGGGCGACCTCGGGAGCGTGCTGGCTGGAGACGACCACTGTCTCTACCGCGACGGGGCGGTTGTTCTGATAGCGCACCGAGACTTGCGACTTTCCGTCGGGGCGAAGGAACGGCAGCGTGCCATCTTTGCGGACCTTGGCGAGCCGTCGCGACAGCCGATGTGCGAGCGAGATCGGCATCGGCATCAGCTCCTCGGTGTCGTCGCAGGCGAAGCCAAACATCATGCCTTGGTCGCCGGCGCCCTGTTCCTCGGGGTTGAAGATGCCGTGACCATCGACGCCGAGCGCGATGTCGGGCGACTGCTGCTCGACGGCAACCATGACACCGCAGGTCTTGTAATCAAAGCCCATGCCGGAGTCGGAGTAGCCGATTTCCTTGACGGTGTTGCGCACGATCGTCGGAAAATCGAGGATCGCCTTGGTGGTGATCTCACCCGCCAGCATCACAAAGCCGGTCTTGGTGAGCGTCTCACAAGCGACGCGTGAGGTGCGATCCTGAGCCAGCGCGGCATCCAGCACCGCGTCCGACACCTGATCGCACAACTTATCGGGGTGACCCTCGGTGACGGACTCCGAGGTGAAGATGAAGCTAGACATGGGCTCTCCTACCTATTCTCGTCGGGTATAAAGGGCGTTTTTGTGCCAAAACCCGCTCAAAAGTCAACGTAAATGAAGCCTTGATCCTCGGTCCCGGCAAAGAGCAGCAGCACCACCACGGCGAGCGCGATCCCCAGGCCCAGACCCAGGTCGCACAGCAGCAGCCGTGACGGGGAGCGATCTAGCGGTTCCACAGGCAGCGTCATACAAGTGGCGATGGATTAGTCGATGGGGAGGAACTTGACGGTGACGATCTCGTACTCGCGGTTGCCCCGGGGCGTACGAACTTGGACCGTCTCACCGACGCGGTGACCGATGAGAGCGCGGGCCACCGGCGAGCTGTAGCTCATCTTGCCCGCCTTGATGTCGCCTTCGTGCTCTCCGACGATCGCGAAGGTCTGAAGCTCACCCGAGTCGGTTTCCTCGATCGAGACGGTGGCTCCGAACACCACCTTGTTCCCAGACAGCGATGAGGGATCGACGACATCGGCGAGAGCCACCAGCTCTTCGAGCTTGCCGATGCGGCCCTCGTTGTGAGACTGCGCTTCTTTGGCGGCGCTGTACTCGGCGTTCTCCGAGAGATCCCCGTGTGCCCGCGCTTCTTCAATCGCTCGCACGATGCGGGGCCGCTCTTGCTCTTTGCGCTGTTTGAGCTCTTCCTTCAGCGCCGTGAGCCCCTTCTTGGTCATTGGGTACTTGTCGGCCATGCGGGACAGAGCATGCCTGCGACCGCGCAAGCGATGCAAGCGCCAAAAACCCAGCCATTTCTCGCTAAGATGACGGCGCCCATGCTCCATCGGATCACACCGTCGATTCGCTCGCTGCTGCTGTCGGTGGTCGTTCTCACGATCATCACCGGCACCCTTCACCGTGAGGTCCTGTTCGGCAACGCGATCTACCACATGGATGACGCCGCCGATAACTACTACCCGGCGCGGGTGGCGTTCTTGCGAGCGGTCCGAGAAGGGACGCTGCCGTCGTGGGAAAACGGCACGATGTCAGGTTGGCCGCTGCTCGCTGACCCCTATTACGGCTACTTTTATCCGCTCAATGTCGTGTTCTATTTGGGGGCGCGGCGAGGCGAACCACCCTCGGGAGATGCGGCGGGTGTGCCGTCGGGCCTCGGCTACTCAGCGGCTTTGCACATGTGGATCGGCGGGCTCGGCATGCTGTGGCTGCTGCGGCGGCGAACGTCGTGGGCGGCGGCGCTGTTTGGAGCGGTGGCGTTCGCGCTGTCGTCGTTCCTGGTCGTGCGGATTCGCCACATCATCTTTGTGCAGGCGATGGCGTGGCTGCCGTGGCTGCTGTGGTCGATAGAGCATCACTTGCAGACGAAGCAGCGGCGGACGTTGGCGGCGGCGGCGCTGTTCTCGGGTCTGCTGCTCCTCGCCGGAGCGCACTCGCTGCTCCATTTTTTGCTGTTGCCGGCGGTGTGCTATGCGGGCGGGCGGCTTCTGTCGTTTGCGCTGGCCGAGCCTTCGGGACAGCGACGGCGGTATCTGCTGACGGAGGTGACGTGGCTTGGGGCGGCGGCGCTGTGTGGGTCGCTGATCGGGGCGATTGCGCTCTTGCCGACGCTGGTGCAGCTGCCGCTGACGGGGAGGGCGCTCGGTACCGACTATCACTTTGCGTCGACGTACGCGTGGTCGGAGTGGAAGTTTTGGCAGACGCTGCTCATGCCCGACATGGCCGGGCGGGGTGAGTGGCGCGGGGATCCGTGGGTCGGCAAGTGGAATCACTGGGAGATCGCCGGTTACTACCAAGGCGTGGCGGCGCTGCTGCTGGCGATTCCGGGGGCGGTGCTCGGACTGCTTCTGCGTGGTCGATCTGCTGTGGGAGACGGGCCTACCCAAGCGAATCCACGGCTGGCGCTGGAACTGCCGATCTTGCTGCTGCTTTCGATCGCGGCGCTCTCGATTGCCCTTGGGGACGCGGGCGCGCTGCATCCGTTTTTGTTTCGGCACTTTCCGCTCTATGCGGCGCTGCGCTGTCCGTCGCGGGCACTGTCGATCTTGGTGCTGACGGTGCCGATTTTGGGCAGCTTCGGCGCCGATCGGCTGCTCAGTGGTGCTTTGGCCCGGCGCTGGTGGCTGCCGCTCGTGGGACTGGTGGTGGCTGCCGGGATTTTTGCCGTCGGAGTTCACCAGCGCGATCAGCTCCTCCGTCTGGCCTCGCAAAAAGTACTGACGCAGCAGCTGCTGTTACTGGCCCGGGCCCATGCGGCGCTGTTCCTCGCGGGGGTGCTTGGGATCGTGACGCTGCGCGTGGTGGGTCGGGTCACAGGAGCGGTACCCCTGCTCCTGCTCGTCGCGCTGACGACGGCGGATCAGCTGCGCATCAACCGGGACTACCTGCATCCGCAGCCGCTCGACTACGCGTACGGGATGGAGCGCTTTTTGGCCGTGCAGTGGCTGCTGCAAAACCAACAACCAGCGACGGCAATGGACAGCTCGCCATTGCTGCGGTCGCCGCTCTACGATCGCTTTGTTGCTGATCCGCGCGGACCGTTTCGGCTGCTTGCCATCGGAGAAACCATTGGTCGTCCCAGCGCCGCCGGCTACGGCTCGATCCAGCTGTGGCGCTACTCGCACCTGCTGTACATCCTCAACCACGGTACGCCGTATCCGCACCGACGGCTGAAAGAGGACTTGGCGGCGGCGATGCTGTGGCAGCTGGGCTCACCGCTCGTCGATATGCTCAATGTCCGCTACGCGATTGCGGCGACCTCACCGGGGGCACACTGGGTCGAGCGCTTTCGACCGCAGCCGGGGACTCCGCCGAGCGCACGTTACGAGGCGTGGTGGGACCCGCAGCTCGCGGTCTTCGAGAACACCCGCGTGATGCCGCGTGCTTTTGTGGCCTATCAAGCGCGGACAGCGACGAGCGAGGCCGAGGAAGCGAAGCTCGTGGCCCGGCCCGACTTTGATCCACACCGCGAGATCATCCTCGGGCGACCCGTCAATCCGATGCCGATGGCGCCGCAGACGGTCAGCGTCGAGAACCAGGGCCGAGCGCCCACACCAGCGCAGATCCTCTCTCACGAGCGGCATCGGGTGGTGATTGCGGCGGAAGCCAAAGCACCCGGAGTGCTGGTCCTCGGCGATACCTATCATCCAGACTGGTCGGTGACCGTCGATGGAGTGCCGCAGCCGCTCTGGCCGGTGAACCTGGCACTGCGAGGCATCGCACTCTCGCCGGGTGTCCATCGGGTCGAAATGCAGTATCGCGATCGCGGGCTGCGGCTGGGGGTCGCGCTGTCGCTGCTTGGGCTGCTCGGGCTGCTCGCACTGCTTATCCACGGCGCCCGCAAAGATCGCCAGCCGCTTCGTGTATAATTGCGGGTACCTCTAGGAGTCGCCGTGCCTCGGATCTTTGTTTCTCAGAAGCGTGTGCAGCAGTGGACAGAGGAGGGTCGCGTCCACATCGAAGGCAATCAGATGACCCTGCCAGAGCTGGGGCGCATGTTTCGGCTGACCGAGGCGTTCTACGTCGAGCGCGCGGTGTCCGACGGTGGCGATGTACTGGGCATCAAGGGCCGCGTCAAGACCCGCAACCAGATTGCCCAGCTGGGTGGCGAGGTGTTCCTAAACTCACTTGTCATCGGCGATGCAGCCTACGAAGGAGATCCGGGCTTTGTCGGTGAGCCGATGCAGCGGTCGGCCAAACAAGTGACCTCGCGACCAGGGCTCGATGGTGTGCCGCAGCGCAGTCTCTCCTCTGCACCGACAGGCAAGGTTCTTCCCAAAAATCCCAGCTAGCGACGCTCTCCGCAACGGCGCTGCCTCAAAACGAGCTCAGCTGTAACCCTGAAAACACAAAGGGCCGACTGCACGATGGCAGCCGACCCTTTATGGACTACTTATTCTCGACGGGTTACTTCTTCTTCGGGGCCGGCTTCTTGGCGGGCGCCGGAGCCGGCTTCTTGGCGGGCGCCGGAGCTGGCTTCTTGGCAGGCGCCGGAGCTGGCTTCTTGGCAGGCGCCGGAGCGGCCTTCTTTGCGGCCGGGACAGCCTTCTTGGCGGCGGGAGCGGCCTTCTTGGTCACCGGCTTCTTATCGGTCTTGGTCTTCTTGCGCTTCTGACCACCGACCGCTCGCTTGGCGCGGGACACATCGCCATGCGAATCGAGGAAGTACAGGTAGCCTTCCTCACGGTTGAAGCTGCCATTGGCAACCTTCTCGGCCTTGCCAGCCGGGGAGGCCTGGCCAGCACGCTTCATCGGGGTCTTCCATACTTCGGTGCCCCGAAGGAAGTACAGGTAACCAGTCTCACGCTTGATGTTCAGCTTCGCAACTTTCTCGGCCATTACTTTCCTCCATCTCTCAGAGGGGTTGGTTTGAATTGACACTATTTGAGGCTCGACGAGGCTGTCAATTCGTTTTGTGCGGAAAAGATCACTTTTTTTCGTCGGGCGGTTGCGGGCCGTCTTCGGGAAAATTCCAATTATCGTCGGAGATGCCCGATTTCCCGTCGGAATGGCGATTTTGGGCGATTTTCCGCCAATCAGACGGGGTTTTCTTCATCGCACGCGAGCACAGATCACCTGTTCTGCGCTGACGGGGCTAAGTGGCTGTCCGTCGAAGCCCCCAGCGCGGTACCACAAGCGGAAGCCGTTGTAGTGCAAAAGGGCCGTAAGCTCGGCTGGGAAGTACAACTTTTGGCTCAAATGGATGGTCCGAGGCGCGCTCGCCTGAGCTTTTGGGGTGGCTGGATCGGGCTCATAGAAGATCCGAATCCACTGAATCTGGGTCGCCGGGTCGTAGTCGTGGTTGGTGCTGTAGATGAGCTTCTCGCCGGTGCGCGGGTGCTTGAACCGCGTCCGTGACCAGCGCCGCGTCGGACTGCGCGACAGCCAGGCCAGATCGGGATTGAGCACATCAAAGGCGAAGATCCCGTCGGGATGAAGCAAGCGGCGAACCTCCGATAGGAAGCGCTCGAGGTCCTCGCGATGGTAGAGGTGCTGCAGACCGTTAAACGGACAGACAATCAGTCGAAAGCGATCGTTTTTCTCGACGTGCAGTGGCAGCTCGCGAAAGTCGGCTTGCAGCAGCAACGCGCGCCCGACGGCCTTTTTCCCAAGCGCCCGCAGGCGAGCCTGACAGCGAGACAGCATCTGCGCCGAGCGATCGATTCCAATCAGCTGATGACCGTCGCGAACCAGGGGCAGTAGCAGTCGCCCGGTGCCACTCGCCAGCTCGACGATCGACAGTGCTCGCTTGTGGACGCTCGTCATGTCGGTCGCCAGCTGCCGATACCAAGCGACATCGTGGCGACGGCGCGAAAACTCGTGATCGTATAGCTCGGCGTCTTCATACATCTCGACCGAGCCCTGGTGGAGGGCGGCGCGTGTCTCGTCTAGGGTTTGCGCGGCGGTTTGCGCAGGATTCGGCGTCGGCGGGAGCGACTCGGACATGGGCCACTTGTACTCGCTCTCATCGGCCAGCGGCAGTGGAAATTTGACGAAGGGGGCAACCCTGTACATGGTCGCCGCGTGCGGATCCTTGGGCTCGACGTGGGGAGTAAGACGATTGGTGTCGCGGTCAGCGACGAGCTTTTGCTGTGTGCGCATCCCCAGAAGACGCTCCAAAGGCGGGGGACGAAAAAGGATGTCGAGACGATTGTGCTCCTCTGTAAACAGCATGGAGCGACGCAGATCGTCGTCGGGCTGCCATATGACTGCGAAGGCAACGAGGGCCATCGTGCCAAGCGAGTGCGGGTGCTCGGGGATGCGCTCGCAGCGACGGGTCTGCACATTGACTATCAAGACGAGAGCTTTTCGACCGTGGAGGCGGAGCAAGTGCTGCTGGCCGCCGATCTATCGAGAGCGCGACGGAAGGAAGTGGTGGATCGCTTGGCGGCTGCGGTGATCTTGCAAGCATGGCTCGATACGGAAGGTCCGCGCTCCAAAGCGACGCAGGAGGAGCCGATATGAGCCGGCTGTCTCTCGCGATGCGACAGCGACTGGCGGCGCTGGTGGTGTTCCTGACCGTCGGAACTGCCGTCGGGATAGGCGGTCACTTTGTGTGGCAGGCGTTCCGCTATCCCGATCGACCGGGGCCTCCGTCGGGGCCGGCCGAGGCGCGGATTGTCATCGTCAAAGGGATGAGCCTGTCCGAGATCTCACGTCTGCTATCCGACAAGGACATCATTTATCACCCCGAGTGGTTTCGTTTTTATGCGAGCGAGCGGGGTGTGGCGTCGAAGATTCGGGCTGGGGCGTATTCTTTGTCGGCGCGGATGTCGCCTCGGCAGATTCTCGACACGCTGCTGTCGGGGGCGCGCGAGCCGGATGTGCCGGTGACGATTCCCGAGGGCAAGCACATGATCGAGATTGCCCATCTCCTGGAAGAAGCGGGGATCTGCAAGGCCGCCGAGGCAGAGCGGCTGATGCGCGATCCCAACTATGCGCTGACGCTTGGGCTCAGTGGCGGCTCACTCGAAGGCTATTTGTATCCAGATACGTATCGATTTCCGCCGGGGGTGCCGTGTACGCGGGTGCTGCCGGCGCTGGTCAAGCGGACGCAGCGCGTGCTCGGTGAGCTGAAGTCGCAGTACTTCGAGGGGCTGCGCGTCCTCAACCGTCAGTACAAGTTCGGCGATCGCGAGATCATCATCATGGCCAGCCTGGTCGAAAAAGAGACGGCGCGGCCCGAGGAGCGTCCTCGCATTGCGGGTGTGTTTCTCAATCGACTGCGGCTGCCGACGTTCAAGCCGCATCGCCTCGAGACGGACCCGACGATCATCTACGGCTGCACGGTTCCCGTCGAGAAAAGCGAGGCTTGCAAGCAGTTTCAGGGCCGCATCCGTCGCATCCACCTGCAAGACCCCGACAACCCCTACAACACCTACACCCACGAGGGGCTGCCGCCGGCGCCGATCAGCAATCCGGGTCGAGCGGCACTCGCGGCAGTGCTGGCGCCCGATACCACGCCCTACCTCTATTTCGTGTCGAAGAACGATGGCACGCATCAGTTCTCGGTGACGCTGGAAGAGCACCAAGCGGCGGTAAACAAGTACCAGCGCGCCGGCCACTGACCGCTGTTCCATCGCTGCGATCGGGCATCTTCCCGCAATCGCTGCGCTTTCGGCGAGATGACAAACCTGCCGTTGCGGAAGCTGGGATGGCGCTTAGATTGGCTTTATGTCGAGTGTTCACAAGCCCGAGGTCACAGCGGGAGCTTCAGAGCGTCGTATCGGCGCTCGCGTGGCTTCTTTCTTCAACCGACTGACCGCGCTGTCTCCCCATGGCAGTGCCGCGCTGCGTGACTATCGCATCTTGAGCAGCTTGGTAGGTCTTTCGGCGGTGGTGGCGCTGGCGGCGATTCCGGCGATGCCGGTGTGGGCCGCGCCGCTCGGACTGGTCGTCGGGGGGCTCTACTATCTGATCTTTGCTCGACGGGAACGGCGGCGCATGCAGCTGTTGCGACAGCCCTTTCCCGATGCGTGGCGGGATACCTTGCAGAGGCGGGTGCCGCTCTACTCGCAGCTGACCGAGACGGAGCAGCGCCGCTTTGAAGGGGAGGTCGCGGTGTTCCTCGGTGAGCAGCGGATCTATGCACTGGGCGGGCTCGACGACGGTCCCTCGGCGGACGGCGCGCAGGTGCGGCTGACCGACGAACATCGGGTGCTGATTGCGGCGAGCGCGGCGATCCTGCTCCTCGGGCGGCCCGACTGGCGGCTGCCGACCGAGCGCGACATCGTGGTCTATCCGTCGTCGTTTGCGGAAGAGACGTACTCGATGGAGAGCAATGCCCACACCATCGGAATGGTCCATGCCCAAGGCCCGATCCTGTTTGCCATCGATGCCATCGAGCGCAGCTTTCCGCGTCGGCCAAGCTATCTGTCGTCGGGGCTGCTGTTCCAGGCGGCGCCGCAGTTTGCGCAGTCTCACGTTGGGCTGCACGAGTTTGCGCACGTCCTCGACTTCCTTGGTCAACAGGGTCGCTCGACGGGCGTGCCGGTGCTGTTGCCGCCGTCGGTGCAGAGGCAGTGGCACCAGCAGCTGTCCGTCGAGCGCGATCGGCTGATGGAAGGCAACTCGGTGCTCAATCCCTATGGACTGAAAAACGAGGCTGAGCTGTTCGCGGTGTCCGTCGAGAGCTTCTTCCAAGACGCCCAGCGGCTGCGCAGTCACCACCCCGAGCTGTATGGGCTTTTGGCCGACTTCTTCAACCAAGATCCCGCGTCGCGCAGCCTGCCGATGACGGCGGTCGCCAGCTTCCGGCCGTGGTTCGCGCTCGGCTCGTCGGTTCGCTATACCGCCTAGCAGTCCCGAGTTCCCGCAATCGCACAAGCATCCGCAGTAACGCACTTCGTTCATCTACATAACAAACCAGTAGATAAAGCGCAGACTGTAGGAGTTCTGGCGCTCGTGCTGCACCTTTGTATCTTGATGTGGGCGCGACTGCGGTGGGTGGACCGCATTGGCCCAGAGCATCCTACGCATCCGCAACGGGTCTACTTGGAGTATGCTTTCCCTACAGCTGCCTACCTGCATCCTGGTGTCACGACCAGGGGCCACCGGGCTCCACACCGGAGCATGGACAACCTGTGAATAACTGTGTGGGTACAGGTCGTATCTTGGCGGTTTCCAAGGACTTTCCTGTGGGCGCCTAAATTTTGGGCAGCGGCAGCGGCGGCCTCTTTTCGTCTCTTCAAGCCGCGATCAGCCTTACCGAAACCAGCCAGCATGAAGGTCTTGCGGCCACCGCAGCGGGGGCCGGCGAGATTGGTCTGACCAATGAATTGGAGATTTTCGAGCCGCGAAACTGAAAAATCGACATGTAGAACTTTAGGCAAATAACCGGGTCGATCAGACAAATTCCTGTTTGGTTCCTGGCAGCTAGGCGCGGGCAAGTGGCTTGTGCTTTGGACTTCGCAAGAGGTAGAATCGGGCGGTCCCAAAAGATACCTACGCAAAAGGCCCATACCCATGACAGATATCGTGCAGGCACTCGCGACCCTGGATAGCGACCCGACGCAAGCTCAAGCCCGAGACAAGGTGAGCACCCAAGCGAAGGCCGCCGCCCAGTCCTCGAGTGAGTTGGCAGCGGCGGCCAAGACGGCCGTGCGCGAGGCCCAGAAGCGTTATCGTGAGCGCGGCGATGCCGAACTGTGGCTCGTGCTGTGCGACGTACTGATGGAGTCCGGTCTGCTGGCCACCGCGAGTGAGCGAGCCGAGCTGCTGATCGAGAAGGGTCGCGTCTGCTGCGACGAGCTTCTCTCGGAGAGCCAGGCGGAAGCGGCGTATCAGGCGGCGCTGGCCTTGGACCCAGAGAATGAGACGGCGCAGGACGCGCTGGAGCAGCTTCAGGCGGTCAAAGGCAACTGGCAGAAGGTGGTGCAGAAGTGGCTCGATGAAGCCAAGCGCTCGACGGAGCGGCAGCTGACCACCGATCTGTACACGCGCATTGGCGAGTACTACGGCAAGTACAGTCGTGAGACGGGCGATGCCGAGAGCTACTGGTACAAGGCGCTGTCCGTCGAGCCGCGCAACCGGCGAGCGTCGCTGCACCTGGAGCGGCTGTTCCGAGCGGCGCAGAAGTGGCCCGAGCTGATCAAGACCTACGAGCAGCGTGCAGAGAGCGCGGCGACGAAGGAAGATCGGGTGTTGGCGCTGCTCAGCTTGGCCGATCTGTACGGCAAGCAGCTGCGCAACCACGATGCCGCCGTCGAGTCGCACAAGAAGGCGCTGCAGATCGACCCGGCGAACGGGCGGGCGCTGGCGGCGCTGGTGGCGCTCTACACCGAGAAGCAGGACTTTGCGTCGCTGATCAAGCTGTACGAGCAGGCGCTGAAAGTGCGGCAGCGGACCGACAGCGAGCTACCGACGGTGCTTGAGATTGGCCGACTGTACTTTCACAAGCTGAAAAACTTCGAGCAAGCCGGCGAGTACTACCAGCGGGTGCGCAAGGTCGATCCGGCGCATGCCGAGATGCTCGACTTTTATCGCTCGTTTTATGGCGGCAAGGGGACGGGCAAGCCGACGGCGGACGATAGCAGCAAGCTGCTGGCGGTCCTGACGCAGGCGCAGAAGGTCGAAAACGACGCGGGACGGCGGCTGGTACTCGGGATCGAGATGGCGCAGGTGGCGGAGTCGTCGCCGGGCGGGCTCGACAAAGCGATCGACATCTGGAAGTCGGTGCTGAAGCTACAGCCCGGTCACGGTGAAGCGAGCGCGGCGCTCAAGCGGCTGTATACGCGGACGGAAAAGTGGAATGCGCTGCTCGAGATGCTCAAGGAGCAGGCTGAGGCGCTGTCGAAGGACGACGAGGCGCAGCTCACCGAGCGAATTGAGCGGCTGCTCGAGGTGGTGGCGATCTATCGCGATCGTCTGAAGCTCGACGCGATGGTGATCAACACCTACAGCGCGATCTTGCTGCTGAAGCCGGATCACCTGGGCGCGCTCGATGCACTCGGCCAAAAGTACGAGGCGATGGCGCGCTGGAACGACCTGATCGGCGTGCTGCAGCGCAAGGCGGATCTGCTGGCGAAGTCTCCCGAGGCGCGGCCCGAGCAAGCGCGGCTGCTCAAGCGGGTGGCGCAGCTGTGGATCGACAAGTTCTCGAACCACAACCAGGCGGTCAAGCCGCTGGAAGACCTGTACGCGATCGATCCCGACGATGCCGAGACGGTGACGCGGCTGCGCGACATCTACAACAAGCGGCGGTCGTGGCGATCGCTGCTGGACCTGGAGCGACGGCAGCTCGACGTGCTGGAGGCGCATCCCGAGCGGATGCCGTCCCAGGATGCGTGGCTGAAAGAGCGGCGGACGCGGCTCACCGAGCTGGCCAAGCTGGCACAGGATCGGCTGGGCGACAGCATCGAAGCGATCGGAATCTGGAATCGCCTGCTCGAGATCGACGAAGCCGACGAGGGTGCGCTGACGGCGCTGGCCAGCCTGTATGAAAAAGAGAAGCGCTTTACCGCGCTGATCGAGGTGCTGCTCCGTCAGAAAGCGCGCAGCAAGGATGTCAAGGCGCAGGTCGCGCTGCTCGAGCGGATCGGGACGCTGCTGGCGGAAAAGCTGCTGGCGGCGGCTCCGGCGGTCGATGTCTATCGCGAGATTGTGCGGCTGCAGCCGACGCACCAGAAGGCGATGCGGACGCTGCGCGAGCTGTACGGCCAGGCCGGTCAGTACGACGAGCTGGAGCGGCTGTACGGTCAGCAGGCGCAGTGGGACGAGCTGTATGAAGTGCTGCTGACGCTGGCGGAGCGGGCCGAGCAGTCGGCGACGCGGATTGACCTGTACCTGCGGGCAGCGCGGGTGGCCAAGTTGCAGCTGTCGAGCCAGGACAAGGCGCAAAAAGCGTTCGAGCGCGTGCTGGTCGTCGAGCCGCAGCATCTGCAGGCGGCAACGGCGCTGCTGCCGATCTATCAGGCGACGGAGAAGTGGCCGCGCCTTCTGTCGATGTATGAAGTGCTGCTCGGGCATGCGCAGAGCGACGCCGAGAAGATCCAGCACATGCACAAGATTGCCGAGCTGGCGGAGCAGAAGCTGTCGGCCAAGCCGCTGGCGTTCTCGTGGCTGGCGAAGGCGTATGCGCTGCGTGAGAGTGAGTCGCTCGACAGCAAGCCTCGGCAGCAGCTGGAGTCGGAGCTGAAGCGACTGGCCGGCGAGGCGGATACCTGGCAAGAGCTGGTGGCGATCTACGCCCGTCAGGTGACGCAGCTAGAGGACGGGCCGCACAAGCTTCTGCGGCTGCGACTGCTCGGTCAGTGGACGCAACAAAAGCTGCACAAGCTCGACGAGGCACGCGGCTACTGGGAGCAGGTGCTCGGCAAGGTGGCGCTCGACGAGGAGTCGCTGACGGCGCTGGAGCAGATCTTCCAGTCGCAGGACAAGTATCCGGAGCTGCTCGGGATTTATCGCAAGCGCGTCGAGAGCCAGAGCGATCCACACAAGCGCACCGACGTGCTGTTCCGGATGGCCAACGTCGAGGAGAACAAGCTCAACGATCGCGGGGCGGCGGCGGCGACCTATCGGCGGATCTTGGCCGAGCCGGCGACGATGTCGTCGATGGCGACGACGATGCGGGCGCTGCGGGCGCTCGAGAAGATCTATACCCAGTCGGGTGACTCGGAGTCGCTGGCCGAGGTGCTCGAGGCGCAGCTGCAGCACATCGCGCAGTCGAAGACCGGCTCCGAGCGCAGTGAGCGCGACATCGAGACGCAGATCATGATCAGCTTCCAGCTCGGTGAGCTGTATGAGCTGCAGCTGGACAAGCCGGAAAAGGCGCTCGAGCGCTATCGCCAAGTGCTGCTGCTGACGGCGGGTCATCGTCCGACGCTGGTGGCCTTGGAGCGCTTCCTGGTTCCGCGCAATCCGGTGCGGGTCGAAGTGGCGCGGCTGCTGGTGCCGGCGTACGAGCGATCGGACGACACGCGCAAGCTGGCGGCGGCGCTCGAGATCGTGCTGTCGGCGACGGTCGATGCGGCAGAGGAGCTGGAGCTGTTGCGGCGCCTCGCGGGGCTGGTGCGGCGGCTCGGTGATGTCGAGAAGGCCTACAAGTTTGCGGCGCGGCTGTTCGAGCGGGTTCCCTACGATCACGACAATCGGCACGAGCTGATCGAGCTGGGTGAGACGCTGGAGCGGCAAGAGTCGGTGGCGACGCTGCTCGAGGATGCCGAGCGATCGGCGCGACGGGCCGGCGACAGTCAGCTGGCGCGCGACCTGGCGTGGGACCTGGGTCAGCTGTTTGGTGAGCAGCTGCATGAGGTCGAGAAAGCCGAGTCGGCCTACATTCGGGTGCTGGAGAGTGACGAGACGCACGAGGGTGCGGCGCGAGCGCTCGAGGAGATTTATCGGGCCGGTGAGCGCTTCCGTGAGCTGCGCCGGCTGCTCGAGCGACGCAAGGATCTGGCCGTCGAGCCGAGTGATCGCAAGGAGCTGCTGTTCCAGATCTGCGATCTCGACGAAGGCGTGCTGGAAGACGAAGAAGCGGCCTCACGCGATTACGCCGAGATCTTGGAGCTGGACCCGCCGAACACGCGGGCCTTCAAAGCCCTGGAGCGGCTGCACACGACCGCCGAGCGCTGGCGGGAGCTCGACGAGCTCTTGGCGCGGGCGGTGCCGCATGTCGACTCGGTGGTCGAGCGGGCGCAGCTGCGCTTCCGTCGGGGTGAGCTGCACGCGCTGCGGCTCGACGATCCCGATGGAGCCTGCGAGCTTCTCGAAGAGGCACTGTCGGAGCAGCCCAAGCACAAGGGCGCTCGACGGGCACTCGAAGGGCTGATGGACAACGCGGGCCTGCGGCAGCGCATCGCTCGGACGCTGGAGCCACTGCTGGAGCAAGACGGGGACCACGCCAAGCTGGTGGCGGTGCTGTCGGTGCAGCGGGAAGCCCTGCCGATGGAGCGGAGTCCCGAGGCGGCGGCCCTGCTGTCGCGGATTGCTCAGATTACCGAGGAGAAGCTGCGTAAGCCCGACGGAGCACTGGCCGCGTATCGGGAAGCGCTGAAGCTCGATCCGGCGGACCCCCAGCACCGGGGCAACGTCGAGCGGGTCGCGACTTCACTCGGTCGGTACGAAGATCTGGCAGCGGCGTGGGAAGAGGCATTCCTGGCCGCCGATCAAGACAATCTGGCGCTGCGTGGCGAGCTGCTGCGACGGGCGGCAGAGCTGTACGACCACAAGCTGAGCGATGCCGAGCGGGCGCGCGATGCCTGGAAGCGGCTGCTCGATCTTGATCCGACCTCGCTCGATACGGCGCGGCCGGCGGCGGTGGCGCTGTCGCGGCTGTATCAGCAGGCCGAGCAGTGGCGCGATCTCATCGATGTGCTGCGTCGGCAGGCCGAGTGGTCGCAGGGTGACGATCGCAAGTCGCTGCTGTTCCGCATCGGCGAGATTCAGCAGAGTCTGCTGTCGGATAGCGATGCCGCGATTGCGACCTATCGCGAGATCCTTGACTCGGATGCCCAGGAAGTGCGGGCACTCGATGCGCTGGAGTCCCTACATGTCGCCAAGGAGCAGTGGACCGATCTGATCGGGATTCTGCGGCGGCGGGTCGATCTGGCCGCTGACAGCCAGACGCGGCGCGATCTGCTGTGGCGGATTGCCGAGGTGATCGAGGTCAAGCTGGCCGATCGCGACGAGGCGATTACCGGCTACGGCGTCATCCTGAGCGAGCGCGCCGAAGACGTGCCGGCGATTGATGCCCTGGCGCGGCTGTACGAATCGGCAGAGCAGCACTCGAATTTGCTTGACATGCTGGAAAGACGGCTACCGCTGACGCATGAGGTGCCCGAGCGGGTGCAGCTGCGGCTGAAGATGGCGGGGCTGCTGGAAGGCGCGCTGCGCCGGACCGATGCCGCGCTGGAAGCCTATCGGGAGGTTCTCGTCGATGACGCTCGTAGCCAGGTGGCGCGCGAGGGTCTGGAGCGGATGCTCGACGACGACAGCCTCCGACTGCGGGCGGCGGAGGTGCTGGAGCCGATTTACACGCTGCTCGGTGACACCCGGGCGCTGGAGCGGCTGAGCGAGCTGTTTGCGACCTATCTTGCCGACGTACACGAGCGGATCGTCCGGCTGCGCAAGGTGGCCGAGCTGCGGATTGCTCTCGGAGAGCCGAAGGGCGCACTCGAAGCGCTGGCGCGGGCGGTGCGGCTGGCGGTGGCCGAGGGTGAGCTGCCGGATCTCCTCGATCTGGTCGAAGCCCACGTCGAGCAGCACAAGGCGCAGCGGGATCTGATCGACCTGTATCGCGAGGTCTGCGACCAGATCCTCGACACGCGGGTGCAAGAGCGGGTGCTGCTCCAGATCGCCAAGGAGGCCTATGCCATCGGCGATCGCGATGTGGCGCGCGACTATTACCGTCGAGTGCTCGACAACACCAATGATCACCTGACCGCGCTCGAGGCGCTGGAGAAGATCTACGCCGAAGGTCGCGAGCAGGAGTCGCTGCTGGAGATCTACTCACGGCGGGCGACGCTGGCGCAGCGAGAGGATCGTCGCGACGATGGTCAGCGTCGGCAGTACCTGATCCTGGCCGCTGATCTGTGTGAGCGAGAGCTGGGCCGGGCCGACGAGGCGATTGCGCTTTTGGAGCAAGTGCTACAGCTGTTCCCGTCGGACCCAGAGTCGGCCAACTCGCTCGAGCGACTGTACAAAAACAGCATGCGCTGGGCGGATCTCGCCGATCTGCTCGAGCGGCGGCTCAAGTTCGCCAGCGCCGACTCCGAGACGGTCGACCTGCGTCATCGACTCGGTGTGCTGTTCGAGGAAGAGCTGCAGAGTCCCGAGCGAGCCGTCGAGAACTATCGCCTCGCGCTCAACGTCGACAGCGAGCACGAGCCGTCGATTGGCGCCCTGGAGCGCTTCCTCGACGATGCCGATCAGCGGGTGACGGCGGCCTGGGTGCTCAAGCCGATCTATGAGAAGCGCGGCGCGTGGGCGAGCCTGATTCGCACCCACGAGATTCACCTGTACGCCGCCGACGACAACGACAAGCGGATCGAGTTCAGCCGAGCGATTGCCGCTCTGTACGAGGACAAGGTCAGCGATCTCGGCCAGGCCTTTGCTTGGTACGGAAAAGTGTTCGTGCTGCAGCCGGGCGACGCCTGGACCCGCGACCAGCTGGCACGGCTGGCGGGCGCGCTGTCGTCGTGGCAAGGGCTGGCGGAGCTGTATCAGCGCTATCTCGATGAGCAGACCAGCGACAGTGAGCCGGCGACCCTCGATGTGCTGCGCACGGCGGCGGAGATCTACGATCAGCGACTCGGCCAGGTGGACCAGGCCAAGGAGTGCTACCGGCGCCTGCTGACCGTCAATACCGAGGACATGGCCGCGTTCGAGCCGCTCGAGTCGATGCTTTCGCGGGCCACGCGCTGGAATGACCTGTACTCGGTCTACCGCGACGCGATTCGCGACACGCTCGACCAGAATCGCAAGAAGTCGCTGCTGTTCAAAGTCTCGGCGCTGCAGGAAGAGCGACTGGAAGACCCGACGGCGGCGATTGGCACCTTCCGCGAGATCATCGATCTCGACAGTGAAGACGAGACGGCGACGCTGGCGCTGGATCGGCTCTACACCACACTCGAGCGCCACCAAGATCTGGCCGAGCTGCTGATCGGTCGCATCGAGCGGGCCGGTCGTGGCGGAGCGGCGGAGCTGGGCAAGTGGAGCGAGCTTACGCTGCGGCTGGCGGGCCTGTACGAAGACAAGCTGCAGGAGCTGCCGAAGGCGATCGACGCGTACGAAGAAGTCATCACCAAGGACGAGCACTCGGCCCCGGCGCTTACGGCCCTGGAGCGGCTACTGACCGATCTGCCCGAGCGTGAGTCGCTGCGCTATCGGACAACGCGGATCTTGGACCCGCTCTATCGGCGAGCCGATGCGTGGCAGAAGCTGGCGGCGCTGCTGGAAGTTCAGCTGCTGTTTGTTGACGACAAGCCGCGCCGAATCGAGATCCTGCGCGAGATTGCCCAGATCAAAGAGTCGCGCGGTCAAGATCCGCAGGCGGCGTTCCAAGCGCTGTCGCGGGCCTGGCTGGAAGAAGCGGGCGAAGGCGAGTCGCGTGAGCAGCCCCTGTTCGAGGAGCTGTGCCGACTGGCCGGGCTGATTGCCGGCTTTGCGGGGCTGGTTTCGATCCTGGAAAAGGCGGTCGAGGGCTCGTACGACTTCGAGCTGACGGCGCGGGTGTGGGCGCGCATTGCTCGCATCCAAGACGAGCAGCTTTCCGACCGCAGCCAGGCCATCGAGGCGTGGCGCAAGGTCACGGGCGTTCATGACGAAGACGACCAGGCGTGGCAGAACCTCGAGCGGCTGCTAACTGCCGAAGAGCGTTCGAGTGAGCTGGTGCTGGTGCTCGAGAAGCGCTTCACTCTCGTCAGTGACTCGGCGGAGCAGAAGCGACTGCTCTACCTGGCCGCCAAGCTGCATGAGACGGTGCTGGGTGCTCCCGACAAGGCGATTGCGACCTGGCGACAGGTGCTACAGCTGGATGATCGCGATGGCAGCGCGCTGGTAGCACTCGGTCGGCTGTACGAGAGCCGCGATGCCTGGCGTGACCTGACGTGGGTCTACGGTCAGCAGATCGAGCAGGCCGACAGCGAGGCAACCCGCCGAACCCTCCGCTTTGCGATGGCGCGCGTCTACGAAGACAAGCTCGGCGACTCGTTCGAGGCGATGGGCGCGTACAAGAGTGCCCTCGAGAGCAACGCCAGCGACACCGAGGCCCTGACGGCGCTCGGTCGGCTGTATGAAAAGGAAAGTCAGTGGGCGGATCACCTGGAGATCCTCGACAAGCTGGCGGCGCTCAAGGACGACGAGAGCCAGGTCGGCGAGCGGCTGATGCTGTGGCTGCAAGCGGCGCGCGTCACCGAGGAGAAGATTCAAGAGTCTGACGCCGCGATTCGTCGCTACGAGCAGATCCTGACCTTCGAGCCCTCGAAGAAGCGAGCGGTGGCGGCGGTGCTGGGAACGCAGGCCGATGCCAAGCTGGCCCTGGAGCGGCTGGTGCAGTCGCCGGAGACGCGGGCCCAAGCGGCGGCGGTGCTGGAGCCGCTGTATCGCAAGCACAGCGAGTGGCGTCCGCTCATCGACCTGCTCGAGCTGTCACTGTCGTCGGCGGCTGATCCGAGCGAGCGGCGGCGCATCCTGGCCCAGATTGCGGGGCTGCAGGAAGCCGGCCTGTCCGATGCGACGAGCGCGTTTGCGACCTGGGGCCGAATCCTCTCCGAAGATGGCTCTGACGAAGAAGCGATGCGCGAGCTGGAGCGCTTGGCGCAGCTCGGCGGCGAGTACGGCGAGCTGGCGCAGATCTTCGAGCAGCGGCTGGAGACGGCGAGCGATCCCGAGGTGCAGCGGGTGTTTGCGCTCAAGCTGGCGGGGCTGTACGAGACGCACCTGGCCGATGCCAGCAAGGCGATCGAGCGCTATCGGCGGGTCCGCGAGCTGCCTGGCGATGAGATGGAAGCGCTGCGGGCGCTCGATCGGCTGCTGCAAAAGAGTGGCGCGCTCGCCGAGCTGGCCGAGGTGCTGGAGCGTGAAGCCGAAGTGGCCGATGCCCCGACCGAGCAGGCCGAGTTCTTGTTCCGACTGGGTGAGCTCAAGACCGGCTCGCTCTACGACCTGGATGGCGCGCTGCAAGCGTTCCGCAAGGCCCTGGAGCGCTTCCCGCAGCATGTGGCGGCGCGGGCGGCGGTCGAGCGACTCATCAACTCCCCGGCCCATGCGGTGGCGGCGCTCGATCTGCTCGAGCCGCTGGCCGAGCAAGAGCGCGACTTTGGCAAGCTGGTCGAGCTGCTCGAAGTGCGCGTTGGCGTGACCCAAGGCAAGCCGGAGCGGGCGGCGCTGCTCGAGCGGATGGCCAACCTGGCCGAGAAGGAAATCGGTGACACCTCGCGGGCCTTTGATGCCGTCGGTCGCGCCTTCATCGAGACGCCGGACGAGACGCGGCTGACCGATGAGATGGAGCGCTTGGCACGGTCGTGCGGACGGGACAGCGACGCGGCGCTCAAGCTGGAAGAGGTGCTCGATCGCGTCACCTTTGGCATGAAGTCGAGCGACAGCGGACGGCGGATGGCGGCGGACATGCAGCGCGAGCTGGGGCTGCGGGCGGCGCGGATCTGGGAGCGTCTGTCGGACGATCAGCGGGCTGAGACGCGCTATCAGACGGTGCTCGATCTGGAAAACGACAACCACGAGGCGCTGGCCGCGCTGGAGCGGATCTATCGTCAGCGCGGCGATGCCACCCTGCTGGCCGAGATGCTGCTGCGTCGCGCCGGACTCGAAGACAACATCGCCAAGCGCAAGTCGCTGCTGACCGAAGCGGCGGGTCTGTACCAAGGACCGCTGGCCGACGAGTTCAAGGCGGTCGAGGCGTGGAAGAAGATCCTCGAACTCGACGAGACGGACGGCAAGGCGCTGTCGTCCCTGGCCGAGCTGTATCACCGCAGCCGTCGCTTCGAGGAGCTGGTGTCGGTGCTGACCACGCAGGCGCGGCTGCTCAGCGGCAATGCCAAGGCCAACATTCTGGCGCGGATCGCCGACCTTTTGTCCGAGGAGCTGGATCAGTCGGCGCAGGCGATCGAGGTCTACCGCGAGCTGCTCGGGATTCAGCCGGGCTCGCTCAAGGCGCTGTCGGCACTCGAAGCGCTCTACAGTCGGCGTGAAGACTGGGCGCAGGTTCAGGAAGTGCTGGGGCGTCGGCTCAAGGCCGTGCCGCAGACCAAGGACAAGGTCGCGGTGCTGCGCAAGCTGGCCCAGCTGTCACTCGACAAGCTACGGTCGGTCGATGACGCGGTGTCGCACCTACAGCAGGTGCTGGAGATTCAGCCCGGCGATCCCGATGCGCAGGCGGACCTGGAGCGGCTGCTGGAGGCCGGCGAGAAGTGGTACGAGCTGGTCGATGTGCTGGTCCGTCACGCCGATGCGTCTCAGAAGGTGGGCAAGCTCGACGAGGTGATTGCGCTGCTCCTGCGCGCCGCCGAGATCTGGGAAGGCAAGGTCCAGGCGCCCGAGCAGGCCAAGAAGCTGCTCGAGCGGGTGCTGGAGCTGGACCCCAACCACGTCCGGGCGCTGATGTCGCTGGCGCGGATCTACGAGTCGCAGCATGACTGGGCGCGCTGCAAGGCGACGCTCGAAAAAGCGGTGCGCCTGGCCAAGACCAACGCCGAGATGGCCGAGCTGTACTACCGACTCGGGCGCATGGAAGCCGAGCGTCAGGGCGATGCCGCCGCCGAGCCGTACTACGAGCGGGCGCTGCAGGCCGATCCGACCAACGTCGAGGTCGCCGAGGCGCTGGAGAAGCAGGCGCGGGCGCGGGGTGACTTCCGTCGCGTGGCGGCGCTGCTCGAAGTGCGGGCAGAGCGGATGCAGTCGCTGGATGCCCAGCTGCAGAAGGCGCTGCTCATCGAGCTGGGACGGCTGTATGTCAACGAGCTGAAGAGTCCCGAGGGCGCTCTGCCGGTGTTGCAGCGGGCCTACAAGCTGGCGCCCGAAGACATCCAGGTCGTCGAGCCGCTGGCCGAGATCTACTTCAACGCCGGTCGCACCCGCGAGGCGCTGCCGCTCTACAAGACCATCGTCGAGCGCACTGCCAAGGGTCGGCGCAGCAAGGATCTGGCGCGGATTCACTTCCGGCTGGCCTCGATTGCCGAGAAGGAAGGCGAGCTGCCCAAGGCGCTGGAGCAGTACAACGCCGCCTACGCGATTGACGCCGGCCACCTGCCGACGCTGATTGCGCTGGGACGGCTGTACATGAACCACTCGGACTGGGAAAAGGCGCGCCGCATCTATCGCTCGATGCTGCTGCAGAACCTCGATCCGAACTCGGGCGTGACGCGGGCCGATGTCTACCTGCACCTGGGCGAGATCCACGAGAAGCTCGGCGAAGGACCCAAGGCCGTCGGCATGTACGAGCGCGGCCTCGAGCTAGACCCCAACCACGCCGGCCTCCTCCTCGCCATGGGCCGTGTCCGCCAGAGCTAGGAGCGCCTAGCAAAACCTACTGCGGCCGCGATCTGGCCTGTCGGCCGTGCTCACAGCCCGAAGGCTGCTGCGCTCGCCCGCCAGTCCATCTCGCGGTCCTCGCTACGGTTTTGCTAGGCACTCTCAGACCCCCAGTCGTCCCCGGGCCAGCCCTTGGCCCAGCTTCCATCCCTGCACCAGGCCCAAGCCCAATCCAAGCGGCGCGGCGCGGCTGCAAAGTCGTGCGCAGGTCGACCTTGGCAGCACTTGGTCAAATCAAAGTCGTGTGCAGGTCGACCAGGACAGCACTTTGCGAATGCAAAGTCGTGCGCAGGAGCGCTTGGACAGGACTTTGCAAAAGCAAAGAGGTGCGCAGGTCGACCAGGACAGCACTGTGCGAATGCAAAGTCGTGCGCAGGAGCGCTTGGACAGGACTTTGCAAAAGCAAAGAGGTGCGCAGGTCGACCAGGACAGGACTTTGCACAACGAACGGCGGCTGGCGGGCGACGGCTAGGGCGCTTTGGAGTCGGTCGTGGCGGGCTTGGGGCTGTCGCTGGGGCTGTCGAGCTCTTGTTGGGCCTTGCGCGCGACATCGCGGGCGGTTGCTTTGGCACCCGTGGCCAGATCTTGGGCTTCCGCCGTCCTGGCAATCCGCACCATGTGACCCCACAGCGTGTGTTTGCCGATCGGCACCGTCAACGCCAGATACACAAAGGCAATCAGCCCCAAAAGCCCCAGCAGTCGTCTCATGGGCCCCATGCTAGCAGAGCCTGGGCGCTGCACGAAAACGGGTCGCGACAGATGCACGGCCTCGTGCTATGAACGCGACTTCATAGAGAGAACCTACGATGAAGACCATGCTGCGTCGCTGCGGGCTTTTGGCCGCGCTTCTGTTCGTGTTTGTGACTGCTTCGTGCAAGCAAAATGAGGGCGAGCGCTGTCAGCTCGACGAGGACTGCGGCGAAGGACTGTACTGCGAGCTGGCCGGCAACACCCGCGCCCAGGGGGGATTTTGCAAGGCTCCTGGCGCGACCACGACGGTCCTCGATATGACGGCGGTCGATCTGACCAAGCCCGTCGATCTGACCAAGCCCAACGATTAGTCGGTTAGACGGTTCGTCGGTTAGACGGTCAGCTTGGCCCGGCCACCGCGCTCGAGCGCTGCCGCCAAGTCAGGCAAGGCCGGTGGCTCCGTATTGAGCAGCTTCGTCAGCGCACGGGCAACCACGGCTTCAGCAGTGACCGCGCGGGCGTTGTCGGCGCGCTGAAACATGTCGGCATCCCGGCGCGAGTCCGCGAGCTTGCGTCCAAACGAAAACAGCTGCGAGCGCAGGTCACTGACACGCGGCCGTCCGAGCGGCTCTCCCTTTTGCCACGCCACGGCGGCTCGCCCGACCTGCTCCAGCTCGCGCAGCCGACCCTTTTCGTACCAGGCAATGCCGCCGCGCACTCGCTCTGGCTCGGTGGGGTCGGCGAACATACACAGCACGTCCGGACCCGTCTCCGACAGCGCTTCCCCGGCCACCGGCAGCAGCGGCGAGGGAAAGATCGGCTCTTCATGGATGTCGGCCCAGTCACTGAGCACGTCGGGCCAGCGCGGCTCCCGCAGGGCTCGCAGCTCGCGCGGCTCAATCACCGTCACCACCCGCGCATCGGGCAGTCGCAGCACCGAAACCAGCGACGTACCTCGCCACACCTTGACGAGCCGTCGCGGCAGATCCGCAGAGAACTCGCCGGGGAAGAGCAGCCACTCAATCATCGCCGCATTGTACCAGCGCCCAGGTCCCGCTTGGCAGCGGACTGGCCGGTGGAACGGAGGGCGGATCGCTGGCGCTAGAAATGAAAAAAGCCAGCTAGGTCGTAGCTGGCTTTCGAGGGGGAGTGGGCGTTACTGGACTTGAACCAGTGGCTTCAACCGTGTGAGGATTGCACTCTACCGCTGAGTTAAACGCCCGAAGTCGTTCGAGTGACCGAACGATTGTCCCTTATCACAGGGAACTTTGTGGCCACAAAGAAAATCTGTGCGGCCGGACTTGGCTAACAGACCTTCTCCACGGCGCCACTGCGGAGGCAGCGGGTGCAGACGCGGATGCGACGGATGACTCCACCGACCTTCGCGTGAACCCGCTGAAGGTTGGGGTGCTGCACCATCTTGGTCTTGATGTTCGAGTGACTGACCTTGTTGCCGACGAGGCGGCCTTTGTCACAGAGATCGCAACGATTTGCCATGGTCGTTTTGCCAGAGAAGTTGTGTAGACCGAAGTTCAGTCAAGTTCTGCCCCGAAAGTCGGGGTCAGCCAAACGAGAGCCGAATATCTATCACGGCCAAACTCGCTGGATCAAAAGAAAAATCGCGGAGAGGTCGCAGCCGCTACGTCCAGCCGACCTGTGCCCGTGATCGAGATCTGAATCGAGCCCAGCTGATCGGTGCGCAAGATCTGGCTGGACGCTTGCTGATAACGCTCGACCACCGACGGATGCGGGAAGCCAAAGCGGTTGTTTTTGCCCACCGAACAGATCACCAGCTTGGGCTCCACCGACTTTACAAACGGCGCGGTCGAGCTGGTGCGACTGCAGTGGTGCGGCGCCTTGAGCACATCGGCTCGCAGCGCTTGACCACTGGCGAGCAGCAGCGCTTCGCCGTCGGACTCGATATCCCCGGTACACAGCACCGAGCGCTGGCCATAGCGCAGCCGCAGCACCACCGAGGCATCATTGAGGCTGAGCGGGCGATCCGGCAGCGTCGGCTGAGCAGACAGCACGTCAATAGACACTCCATTCCAAAACAGCGAGTAGGGCTCGACAACCTGGACGTGGCGTCGCTCGGCAGCTTTCTGCAGGTGCAGCCACAGCGACTCGGCAGCTACAAGCTCACTGCGACGCTGTGCGGTCGTTGCTTGGTCGGCGCGGCTGGGCAGCTTGGGCAGCCACAGCTCTCTGACGGGCAGCTCAGCGAGCAAGGTCGCAAGTCCGCCGGTGTGATCGGGGTGCGCGTGGGTCACCACCAGCCAGTCGATCTTGGCAATTCCCTGCCGACGAAGAAACGGGACGATCACCGACCGAGCAGCATCGTGACCATCAGGACTGGCTGGGCCGGCATCGATGACCATGACCTTGTGACCGGGCAGCTCGACGACCAGCGAGTCACCTTGGCCCACGCTGAGCGCTGTCACCCGCAGCTCGGGTCGAGGCCGCTGCCAGTCGAGCAGATACAGCAAGACCGCCACGCCGCAGACCACGTAACCCCAGCGCCGATGTAGCCCCGCGAGGATGAGGCCGATCGCAAACAGCAGCAGCCAGGCCAGCGGCGGGGCCGGCACAGCGCAGCTCAGTCCAAGTCGTGCGAAGTGGTCGGTCAGCCACAGCAGCAGCGACACCACGTGAAGGTCCCAGCGAAGCAGCAGCTCTCCGAGGGTCGGAAAGACCAGCTTCGTCAGCAGTCCGCACAGGCCGAGCGGCAAGATCAGCAGCTCTCCAAGCGGCACCAAGATCGGGTTGGCCCAGAGCCCGGTGGCGACGAAGCGTCCGAAGGTGAGCGCGACCAGCGGTGCGGTGGCCAGCGTGGCACCGAGAGTGGCCGACAGCGCACGCTCAAGCCCCGAGAGCAGCGCCAGCAGGAATCGGTGTTGGGGCAGCCGCGCACGCAGCCACGACAGATCGAGCGGCCGAAGGTAGGTCAGTCCCAGCGTCGCCGCCATCGACAGCTGCCAGCTGGTTTCGGTCAGCTTGAGCGCACCACCGTCTGGGATGGGTAGACCCGAGCAAAACACCGCCAGCGCCAGTCCGTGCGAGAGCGACGCCCGTCGACCACAGGCGAGCGCAACCAGCCACAGGCCCATCACACAGGCGGCGCGCACCGTCGGAGACTCGGCCCCGGTGAGCAGCGTGTAAGACCACACAAACGGGATCGTCCCCAGCGCGGCGAGTCGCTGCGTGACCAGTCGCTGCGCCAGCCAGGAAAAGCGCGCTAGGCTCCACGCCAAGAGTCGATAGAGGAGCCAGCCGACCAGCGCCAGGTGCAGGCCACTGACCGACAAAATATGGGCGATGCCCGCGTCGGTAAACTGCTCGGTGACCGCCGGCTGACCCGCTTCTCGGCGCTGCCTATCGATCGTCGCGAGATCACCTCGCCATCCGAGGCACAGCGCGGTCAGGACGGCCTTGGCTGCCGCAGGGCCGGTCAGCGAGTCGATGTGCTGGCGGAGCTGTCCACGCAGTCGCTCGATCGGGCGCCGCCACAGGCTGACCCAGTGCGCGGAGAGTGGCGGTCGGCAGTCGCTCGCGCTCGCCGGCTGCCAGGTCAAGAGTCCTTGGAACTGGGCGCTTCCGGTCACGACGGCGCGCTCATAGGCTGGGCCTTGGGGTTCGCTGGGCGAGGGCGCTTGCGGACTGGCACTGGTCGCGCGCAGCACGGTCGTTACCCGAAGCAGATCGCCAGGGAGCAGCGCCGCGAGGGGTTGCCCACCAACAAACAGCGTGCCCGGCAGTGGCGTTTCAAGACAACCACCACCACCTGCACCGTAAATGGCGAAGATTGAAACCGAGAGCTGGTAGCCGCTGCCCGTGCCGGTCGGCCTCATCGCTTCGTGCAGCACCGCTGAGATCGTTACGGGTGACGGCCGCGCTTCCGTAGCCAGTAGCTCGCTTCCGCCTACCAGCAGCGGCGTCACGGGCCGACGCGCCTGTGCCCAAAGGCCGGTCGTGGCCAGCACCAGCAGCAAGCCAAGGCCGGGCAGTCGTTTTCGCCACAAGGCCACTACCAAGATCAGCAGCGAGGCGATCACGAGCCAGGCGCAGGTCAGCGGCCGCAGCTGCAGCTTGTCTCCAACGATCACGAATACCCCATACGTAAGTGCGCACAACGGCAGCGCTTTTGGCATGGCGGGGGTTTTCGGCAGGTCGTTTTGGTTGTTGCGAATGAGCAGAACTGTGTTTTGCAAAACCATGATTCGTTGCGATGTACTGGCGTGATACACTAGGCAGACACGCATGCTGGGGTCTAGGATCGACTCGGACATCCCGCCGAAGCTGCTGGCCGCTCTGGAGGCCAACGTCAGCGTTCCGCCGAGGTTACGTCAGGAAATTATGTCTCTCTCTATACAAAACAGAGAGCAGATAGAAAACCTGGCGGCGAGCATCGTTCGTCACATCTCGCTGTTTGCCGGTACCGAGAACATCCTGCCCATCTTGACCAAGCTCGATCAGGCGACGAGCGGGGTGTTGTCGCTGGTGCCTCGGGACGACAAGATGCGGGTCGACAACGAAGCCGCCCTGGTCTTGGCGCGCCGATCCGCGATCACGCTGGCGGCCAAGCTGGGCTTCGGTCCCGTCGAGCGCACCAAAGTAGCCACTGCCGTCTCCGAGCTAGCGCGCAACATCGTCATGTACGCCAAAGTCGGTGAGGTTCGGCTCTCGGTGGTCACAAGCCCTCGGATCGGCTTAGCCATCGAGGCCCGCGACAGTGGACCAGGCATTCCCGATGTCGATAAAGTC
Source organism: Myxococcales bacterium (assembly GCA_016794465.1). Lineage (GTDB taxonomy): Bacteria > Myxococcota_A > Polyangia > Palsa-1104 > JAEUJZ01 > JAEUKA01. The sequence continues at coordinate 69,513 of JAEUKA010000010.1, forward strand.
CTCTCTGGCGGCTTTCGCTCGAAGACCGGGCTCGGCATGGGTCTGCGCGGTGTGAAAAATATCGCCCAAGAGTTCGCGGTTCAGTCGGCGCCGGGCCAAGGCACGCGGGTCCGAGCGGTGTTCTATCTAGCCGTGCAGCGCTAGGTTCCCGATGCAAAGCTGCTGCTGCAATCCTTTGCTGCGACGACCTGACCGACGAGGCAAGCCGTCTTTGCAGCTGATCCGCGTTGGCTTTCGCAGGTCAACGCTTTCCGAGGCATTCCGATGATTGATCGCATTCCGATCCTGCGAATTCGTGATCTGCTGCTGGTGTCCATCCAGGCCGATCTTCACGACATCCTCGTCGAGCAGCTGCAGAGCGATATCCTCAAGGAGCTGGAGCGCAAGAGTGCGCGCGGGCTGGTGCTCGACATCTCGGCGCTCAACATCCTCGACACGTATACGGCGCGGGCGTTTGTGCATACGGCGCAGATGGCGCGGCTGATGGGGACGCGGACGATCGTGTCGGGAATGACGCCGGCGATTGCCATGACCCTGACGGAGATGGGCTTCTCAGCCGGCGGCTTCGAGACGGCGCTCGACCTGGAGTCAGCGCTGACGGCACTTTCCACCCTCGATGGCGACGAGGACTAAGCCCTGACCGACGACCCATCTCAGAGCGGACTCTACCCGCCCACGGACGGTGGCGAGCCGGTCAGTCAGCAGCTCTCGCTGCGGCTTGCCGATCCAGCCGACTTTCCCCGTGCCGGCGAGGCGATCAAGGTGTTTTGTCAGCAGCACGGCTTCGACCGTGTGAGGCGCGCGAGCATCCTGGCGCAGCTCGACGACATGCTGCAGCGGATTCGTCGCATCCAGACCGAGCCGACGACACTGACCGTTACCCGCATCGAAAATGACCTGCTCCTCGACTGGACGACGAGCAATGTGCGACTGCCACTGCCGGAGCCGAAAATCACAAGCAGTCCTCGGGACGTGGGCAGCTCGTCGCAAGCGCTGCCGATCATCTCGCTGTACTCGCGGGTACGGGCGTCGGGCTTTCGCTTTAGCGACGAGCCAGCGCTGCAAGTGCTGCACCTAGAGCGACCTCATCCGCGAGAAACCATGTGCGGAGACATGGCCCTGGTTGCCCGGCACGCTGGAGTGGTGCGGCTGGTGGTGGCCGATGGACTTGGGCATGGTCCAGCGGCTCGTGAGGCCGCCGAGGTCGCGATTCGCTGGCTGAAGGCGTCCCAGGCGGAGAGTCTCGAAGAGGCGGTGCTGGCCGCTCACGAGCAGACTGCCGCGACGCGTGGGGCAACGCTTGGGATGGCGGAGCTTGATCTCAAGACGCTGACCGTTTCGGCGACCACAGTGGGCAATGTGCGGGTCGGCATCTACCAGACCACGGGCCGGCTGTGGGCACCATGCGGCACCGACGCAGTGCTCGGTCACGGTCGTGGCAGCTTTCATGGCAAGCTCGATGTTCGCGTCGAAAAACAACAGCTCACGCCGGGCGCGCTGCTGCTGCTGTTCTCCGATGGACTGGCGAGCCAGCTACGACTGCCATTTCAGCGTCCCCAGTCTCTCGAAGAGCTGGCCACAACGCTGTTTTCAAACTTTTCGGTGGCCTCAGACGACGCCACGCTGCTGATGCTCTCGACGAGTCGCTGATCCAAGCCTGGGCCGAGCGCGCCTCGTTCTTCGGTCGAGAGTGTGTTTAGTCCTCTGACGACAGCGTGTAGGTCACCTCTTGGAAGCCTGGCTTGTTCACCGGCTTCGATAGCTCGGCCCGGATCGTGACTTTGCCTGGCTCCGTCGGGAGCTTCTCTGCCGGGATCACAAACAGCAGCACCCGTGAGCCCACCGACAGCACCCGAGCATCGCGGACCTGCTCGTACGTGACCTTGGTGCCATGGCTAACCGTCAGCTTCACCGTGTGAGGTTTCGCCGACCCCTTGGTCTTGTCCGACAGGGCCACCGTGACCTTGCACAGGATGTCGGTGTCCTCACCGGCCACGTGACTCGGGCGCAGCGGACGATAGCCCGCATCGTTATCGAGCTCGCCGCATTCGATCGTTCGGAAATCGTACGGAGCCGGCGGAAGCTCACCCTCTTGGGCTTGCACCACACCACCCACCACCGCCAAGTAACCCGCCGCCAGCATCGCCAACGCCTTGTGCATCGAGAATCGCGCTCCTTTCTAGGTGAAAAATATAGATCGACGCATAGCACAGAAACTTGTGAGCTTCCCTGCTCAATCTTTCGTCGATCGCAGCTTTCGTCGTCGCTGGGCTTCCCGTACCACCGGCTCAAAACCATCCGGTCCCAGCTGTCCTCTCAGTGTCGCCAGCTGACGATCCAGCAGATCCGCGACTCCGTCCATGTGTCGGCAGCGCAGCTCGGCGGCGGACTGAATCAGCACGTCGTAACCTTCGCACGTCTCATCGGCAGCGACGAGCGCGCTACTCACGACAGAGACGATCAAGAGGCACCAGCCGGCGCTGGCATGGCGTCCCAGCAACCAGGCCAGGTCTTGTCGCAGCTCAATCGTCGCTGACAGAGTGAGCGGACACTGATACGCGATCTGCTGTAGCAGCCGAAACAGTCGCGCCACCGTCCCCAGCTCCGAGCTGAGCGCGCCATACCGACCGGCGACAACATCGTCCAGCATCGCGCGCGCCAAGCGACGATTTTCCGCGAACAACAGGCCGATCAGCAGCAGTCGCAGCAAGCGATCTTCGTGACCCAGGCCGGTACTGGCATGCAGCGCCACTTGCAAGTGACCGAGGGCCAGATCGCTTCGTCCGACGCCCAGCTCAATGGCTGCCAGCAGCGTTCGGGCGACCACGGCCAGGCCACGCGGCAGCGTCTCGCCATTGGCAACGATCTCAAGCTGATTTCTGGCAGCACCCACATCAGCGACGCGCAGTAGACCTTCGGCGTAAGCCAGTGCCGCACAGCCCGTCGCCAGATTCGACCACGCTGTCTGTTCCACGGCTTCCACCGTTGAGGCCGTCCCGAGCGACTGGGTCAGCCGTGCGATCTCATCCGGAACCGTCGGTGTGCGCCAGCAGGCAAGATAGAGGTTTGCGGCCAGCCACAGGCGCGTCTCTTCAATGCTGCGTCCCGGCGCGCCCGTCGCCAAGAGCTGCTCTGCCGCCGTGGTGTCGCCACGACCCAGCACAGCCAGTGCGAGCACGGAGCGGACCAGGACTGAAGCGAGCTGCTCGTCGGAAAAGCGAGCACTGCGGAGAGTGCGAGCAATCGCCTCGGTCGGACCTAGCTCTCGACAGCGCGCCATGAGCTCATCATCGAGAGCTCCAGCTGACTGGGAAGCGCAAACTGGCGAAGCTAGCGGTAGGGCAGCCGGGACGGACGACATCGCTCCACTCCTCGGTGGCGAGAAGCACCTACTATCGCCACAACCGGACTGCTTCGGCAAGCCCACAATGGGCGAAGCCGCCACCCGTGAAGGTGACGGCTTGCCACTAAGGAATGTTGGGGAAAGAAATGACGGATTCGGCGGGAAGCGTGCCGTCAGAGAGACGGCACTTGACGGCTACTGGTGGGTGACGAGGAACTGCGTGCGACGGTTCTTGTCGTAGCAAGCAGCCGTCTTCTCGGTGCAGATCGGCTTGGTCGGGCCGAAGCCATCAGACTTCAGTCGCTCGGGGCCGACGCCGTGGCTGGTCAGGTACTTGAGCACCGACTCAGCGCGGTTCTTCGACAGCGTCATATTCCACTGCAGCTTGCCACGCTCATCGGTGTGACCCTGGATTTCGACGGTCATCGTCGGACGCGACTTCAGCACCGAGACAACCTCATCCAGCAGCGCGAACGACGCCGGCTTGATGTCCCACTTGTTCGTCGCGAACAGGATCTGCTGCAGCAGCTTGATCTCGCCTTCCTCGACCTTGATGAACTTGCGAGGCGGCGGGCAGCCATTCGTCTCCTTTGGACCAGGCTCAAGCGGGCACTTGTCGTCCTTGTCCGGAATGCCGTCGTTGTCAGTGTCGATCAGCGGGCAGCCGTTGTTCTCGAGTGGGCCGGGCTTATCCGGGCAGCTGTCGAGCCGATCGATCAGACCGTCGCCATCGCGATCCTTGTCTGGGCAGCCATTGTTTTCCTTCGGACCGGGCTCATTCGGGCACTGATCAAGGCGATCAACGATGCCGTCCTTGTCGGTGTCGATATCCGGGCAGCCCTGGTTTTCGGGCGGACCGTACTCGGTCGGGCAGCGATCGTACTTGCCGATCAGGCCGTCACGATCGGGATCGAGATCGACCACCTTCGGCTTGACCTGCTCCTTGGCACGGGCCATCGGCAGGTAACCAACGCTGGCGAACAGCCGAACTTGCGGAGAACCAGCGACGGGAGTCAGACCAGGGCCTCCGCCGATGTTGACGGTGATTCCCGAGGTGTGGGTCCAGCGTGCGCCGGCATACAGCTCCAGCGGCGAGTAGATGTCCTGCGCATTGAGGAAGCTGGTCGCGCCGATGATTTCACCAGCGAGGCCGAAGTTCATGGGAAGCGGCAGGTAAGCGCCGAGGCCGTAGCGAGCGCCAGCGTACGATACCTTGACGTTGCGAGCCTGCTGCTCGGCAGTGCGAAGGAAGACGCTCGCGTTGAGGGCGACGATGAAGCCGCCCTTGGTGCGGTAGTCAAAGGCGAAGCGTGGCTCAAAGCCGAACGCGTCGTCGCCACGGAACTGGGTGCCATCACCGGTCGGGAACGTAATCTGAGGAACGAACGCGAGGCCGAAGCCGCTCACGGTGTTGTCGATGATGCGAATCTTGCCAACCAAGCGAAGGTCGCCAACGCCAGCCAGCGACGGCTCAGTGCCACTCGGAACGTCGCGGACAGGGGTGTTTCGGTCAAAGCCTTGGTAGACTACGATCGGGAGGTCCAGTCCCAACGACAGCCAGTTGGTAAGGCCAATGCCTCCCGTCAAGTGAAGCGTGACCATGTTGGGAACGGTATCAGCGACGGTCATGCTCTCGCGATCGCTGAGGAGGCGGAGGGGCCGATAGGCCCACTCGAACACGGCGTTGGCCATTGGGACCCAACGCCCTGGGGTCCGCGAGCCTTCGACAGTGAAGATGTTCTCGGGACCGATGGCGGGACGAAAAGTCTGAGCGTTTATCGAGATTTGCGCTGGCGCTTGGGCGTAGGCGCTACTTCCGAGGGCGAAAAAAAAAACTGGGAGAATCAAGGCCGCAGCGGCGCGAGAGCTGCGCCGGCTGCTGGCGTTGCGCAAACGGCTGCGCAGACCAAAGCCAAGAAGGCCAAGGAGAGCTGCCGCACCGAGCCACAGACCACTGTTGCCACCACCGGTGGTGCCGCTCTGGCCCGCGCTGCAACCAGCCTGCCCGCCGACGTAACGCTCGTTCAGACGAGACTTGCACTCACCAACGCTGGTGTCGCAGTACTGGCTCGCCGAGCAGTCCGCATCCGTGGTGCACTTCTTCGGCGGAGTCCTGCACAGCCCGGCAATGCAGATCTGGCCAGCGGGGCACATGCTGCTGTCCGAGCAGGGCTTGGGCGGGGTGATGCAGATCTGCTCATCGGGATCGCAGATCTTGCCTGGGGGACAGTCCTCGTTCTTGCGGCAAGGAGTCGGCGTGGTGCAGCGGCCGCTCGTGATGTCACAGGTCGTTCCCGCCGGGCACTGATCGTCAGCCGTGCACTGGACGCAGCGACCTGCCGAGCAAAGCCGGGCATCGGCAGGGCACTTGGTGCAGCTGGGACCGCAGTGATCCGGCACGTCACAGGCTTGGCAGAGGCCGTCGCCGCAGTACGAACCGGGGGCGCAGTTCATGCCGGGCGCGCCGCACTCCTGGCAGGAGGCGTTCTCACCAACGATCGAGCTGTACAGCTCCGTCTTGTCGATGAGCTTGAACTTGTCGCCGTACATCGGGTCGGTGAGGGAGATCTTGCAGCCGGTGATCTTGCCCATCATGTCCCGACCGCACTCTTTGACCTCGACATCGGTGCGTGCCCACTCGGCGTGTCCGGCGGCGCCGTTTTGGAAGTACACGATCTCGACTGGGTAAAGGCCCGGCGAGGTGAACTTGATGGGGTAGATGATGCGAGAGGTCTGATCGTCGTCGTTGGCAATCCTCTCGAGGAGGGTCTTGTTCGAGCCGACCTTGACCTGACAGACATCGTCGCAGTTGAGGCCGAAGGCAATCGTCTTGCCAGCCAGCGTCGAGGGTACGTTGAAATACCCTCGGACGCGGAGCGCGATGCGGAAGCCATCGCCGTCGGGTGGCAGCGAGTAGGACATCAGCTCGTCTGGCCACTTGGCGCCGGTGAAGTCGCCTGCGCTGTTCGCGTCGTTGTTGCGGAGGTTGATCGCCGTGAACAGCCGAGACGGCGGTGGCGGGTTGTTGTCAATGTTCGGATCGGCCCGGTTGTCCAGAACGCGGGTCGCGTCTTCCGGGGTATTGAAGCTGCCCGAAAGGAGGTGGAGCGTCGTCGCGCAAATACCTGTACCCGGGTCGGTCCGAGGTGGTGCGACTGCCTGTGCCGGGTCGATCACGACCTGGGCTTGTGCTGGCTGGACGAAACCAGCGAGACACAGAGCGGGGAGGGCTAATAAGTAGCGTTTTAGCATCTGCTTACCTCGATAGCGTTTCCGGAGGGACTCCGATACCTCGTTGTTGGCCGCTAATCCGGCTGGGAGTCACATCAGCTGGGAGTTTCGTTGGCCACATGAACTCTCTCATAGCCCAAACGCTTCTCTGCGCCAGGTAAAATGAGGAGAGCAAACTGCAAAGACTCTACCACTCTATTCGGTGGGACGCGTGTGTCAACAAGTAGTCCGCGTTGTGTGATGGCCGGACAACATGTCGGCAGCAGCTTCGGTTTGGTCGTGACCCACCTACCTTTGGACGGAAAATTAGGCGCGGCGCTCTTTGGCTTTGTCGGCTTCGCCTCGGAGGATGATCTCGGCCAGCTCGGGCACGACCTCCCAGGCGATCTGCGCAATCGTCTCGGCGCTGAGTCGGGCAACGGCCTCATACTCGGCCCCGCGAGCAGCGATCTTTTCGAGCGCGGCAACGACGGTCGCTGGAACCGCAGCACGCGGAATCAGCGATGGACGTGGCATCTGAGGAACTTGGCTGGGAATGCCTGCGCCTTGGGCGCTCGATGATGCGGTACGAATGGGTTCCGGCATACGGGCTCCTTCACTGGCACTGGGCTCGGGACGAACGGTTGGAGCAGGCGGCGTCACTGGCGCCGTGACGATGGGCGCGGCGGCTGACTCCTTGGGCTTGGCAGCAGACTGCATGGCTGGTCCTGGTGGGCGCATGCCAGCGTTGCCAAGCTGTGGAGCGGGTTGCACTGCGGGCGGCGGCGTCTGAATCACCGGGGCCTGGACGTGGGCCTGGGCCTGGGGCTGTGGCTTTACGACGGGCGGCGCAGTCGTGGGCGCAGTGACGGCTCCACCCTTGACGAGCGCGTTCACCTTGTCGATCACCGACTGAGTGTCGAACGGCTTGACTAGGTTGGCGCTGACGCCAGAGCGCTGGCCGCGCGCCTCGTCGTAGGGGTTGAAGTTGCTGGTCAGCAGGAGGACCGGCACATCTTTGCCATGGGCCTCGCCGCGAGCAGCAGCGGTCAGGTCGTAGCCATTTTTTCCCGTCAGACCCGCATCAATGACCATCACGTCAGGCCGCGCTTCACGGAGGCGGGCCAGCGCTTCATCGGCGCTCGAAACCGCGACGATCTGGTAGTCCTCCTTAGCGAAGGCGATCTGGACTACCTTCTGCATGGTCACGCTGTCTTCGACGAGCAGGATTTGCTTGGGCATCTGATTACTTTCTCCCTAGGCTCCCCGGCTCCCTAGCTGGCCGGAGCACACTGGCTGTCGCGGGCGATGGATCAAAAAGCAGACTGGCATACACACGAGTGCAGCACGCTGTCGCAATTGTAAGTAGTCCGCCATGTTTTGAGAACCATGTAATTTCGGTTTGCTCGCTGCGACTTAGTCCGAAGCGCTTTCGTCGTCGCTGTCTCTGGGCGCCAAGACCGATGAAGGGGGCTCTTTGAGCGGACAGCGCTGGTTCTCAAAACCGCGCACCGCATCGACGAAGCTTGACTCTTTTTGCAGGTATTTCCCGACGATCTGATGCAGCGCCGGCTGGGCAAACCAGTGCGCACTGTAGGTGAAGGTCGGACGAAAGCCTCGGAGCAGCTTTTGATCGCCACCGTGACCGGGCTCAAAGGCGCGATATCCGTCGGCAATGCAGCGCTCGATGGGATGATAGAAGCAGACCTCGAAGTGCAAAAATGGGACGTGTTCTGCTTCGCCCCAGTAGCGGCCATAGCGGCGGGTGTCGCCGCGCAGGTTCCAGGCGCCGGCGAGCAGCTGTCCGTCGCGGTTTCTCGCCAAGACCAGCTCTAGGCGATCCCCGAGTCGCTGGGCGCACAGGTGGAAAAAGGCGCGGCTTAGGTAGGGCTCTTCCCCGGTGTAGCGCAGCGAGGTCCCGACGTACAGGTCGTGGAGCTGGTCCAGCTCGGCGGTGGTGAAGCGGCGTGGCGACGGTGTGGCAATGCTGGCCTTGTGCGCTTCGGCGTCGGGCGTCCAGCCGCAGTAGGTGTCGACGGTGATTCCTGCCTCGGCAAGCTGGCGGCGCTCGCGACGGATGGTGTTGCGACGGTGGCTGCGCAGCTCGGCCAGAAAGTCGGCAAACGAGCGATAGCCCGGGTTGTGAAAGTGATACTGCGTCTGCCGACGGGGCCAAAACGTCGCGCTCGCGAGGACATCAAGCTGACTGCCCAAGCTCGAAGCCACGTCGTCGCGATAGCCGGGGCCGCGCGGGAACAGCAGGTGTGCCGAGGAGAACCCCTCGGATTCACACAGGTGCTGGGCGGCGCGGAGCAGCAGCGCTCGCAGCTCGTGGCGCTCGGAATCGGGCAGGTGGGGCAGCGTCAGCAGTCGACCGCCAGTGACGGGATTGAACGGGACCGCCAGCACCAGCTTTGGATAGTAGTGCTCTCCAAACACCGACGACAGCTGCGTCCATTCTTGATCCCAGACCCACTCACCGTCGCTGTGTAGCTTGACGTAGGCGGGCGCAGCAGCGACCAGCAGTCCGTCCGTTTCGTCAGCACGAGCGTCGTCCACCCGATAGACAAGCAGGTGCAGCGGCAGCCAGCCCGAGTGCTCTCCGACGCAGCCGGTTTCCTCCAGGCCTTGCAGGTAGGCCCAGGACAAAAGCGGCGCATCGTCGGGCTCGAGCAGCGCGTCCCAGGCAGTCGATGACACCGACGACAGCTGCGGACAGACGATGACGCGAAGTTCACTGCGCGCGTTCATAAGGCAAGGCAGGCGAAGACCGAGCCGCTACAGATCGTCACAGGGCGTGCCCAGTCGCTCGCCGGTGTAGACGCCAAACTCGTTGTAGATGCTGGCGGTCATGGTGTTGAAGTCGAGCGGAACTCGGGTGAGCAGCGACGGCTTTTTGCCGTGAATCCACTTGAGCTCTTGCGGATCTTTGTTCAGCACGAGGCGCAGCGTACCAGTCTTGGTGGAAAAGACATCTCCCGACGGATCGTTGACCAAGCTGGTCATCTGCTGCTGCTTGAGATTGCCCTTCTGTCCAACAAAGACGCGGAAGCGCTGCTTGTCCTCGGGGTGGTAGCCGCGATCGACGTAGTAGTAGGTGCCGCGATCGTCGCGAGCGAGGGCATAAGGGCGGAACTTGCGGGGGCTGCGCAAAAACTGGGCCTGGCTGAGCAGGGTCTTGGCGTCAGCAGCGGGCAGCGCGGTGACGGTGGTGGTTCGCTTGCCGCAGTCGACGCGGTAGCTCTTGCCGTCGAAGGCGACGTAGCCGGTTCCTTCCTCGCGACCACCCTCGGCGAGGCGAGGCTCGATGAAGGCGTGATCCCAGCGCTCGCCGTTGCGGCTCATTCCGACGAGGCGTACCTCGAAGAAGGTCTTGCCGTCGCCGTAAAACAGGGCGCGCTGTTCGTTGGGGACAGGCGTGACGGCCAGATGATGTCCCTTGCCATCAGTGAGGACGACCAGCTGATCGCGATAGGCGCTGACATCGACGGTCGGGCTGGGTGGATCGGCCCAAGCCGGCGTCGCTGCCGAGGTGCCAAGTGTAAGCATCGTGCAGACGGCAAGCCAGGCGTGCTTAGAGATCATCACACGGAGTTCCTTGTCGCTGGCCGGCGTAGATGCCCAGCTCGTTGTAGATGAGGCCGAGGTTTTGACGGACCGGGACCAGCATCAGCTTGCGCGGCTTTTCACCCTCGATCCAGGTTGACTCGCGACGGTCGATGATGAGCCTCAAGCTGCCGGTCTTGGTCGAAAACACATCGCCTTCACTGTCGCTGACGACGTTGGTCATCTGCTGCAGCTTGAGGTTGCCGCGCTGACCGGTAAAGAGCCGAAAGCGCTTGGCTGACACCGGTGTGGCCCCACGATCGACGTAGTAGTACATGCCGCGATCGTCCCGAGCGAGCGCATACGGCACAAACTGACGCGGGTTTTCGACGAACTTGGCGGCAGTGAGCAGCGGCGTGGCCTTCGCCTCGGGCACGATCTGCAGCTCGGTCTTGCGCTCGCCGCAGAAGAGCGTGCAGGTCTGCTTCTCTTTGTCGAACACGACCTCGGAATAGATCCGCATGTCGAGCCCACGGAAGTCCGAGTTCTTCGTCGGTGCGATAAAGCGCGGCTCCAGAAAGTGTCCGCCGGAGAGCGCGCCCGACTCCTCCGCCGGGACGCGGTACCACTGCTTGCCGTCGCTATAAAACAGCGCATAGATCAGCCGCTCGTCGGGTGCCAGCGCAACGTAGTGGGATTTTCCATCCGTACAGACAGTGGTTTTGGCACGATCCGCTGCTGCGATCTCCGCCGGTGAGTCCGCATGCGCCATCGCAGACAAGCCGCACACCGTCAGACCTAGCAAGGCTATCAATCTTCTTGGCATCGTCCGACATGGTAGCCGATCGCGCTTTGGTGGGGAGTTGTTGAGCATTGCCCCGTCGTGAAGTACCGTAAGTTCACATGCCAGCAGATTCTCAGCGCGAGACGCTCCAAGAGCCTGGACTTGCCAGCCCGTCGCAGCCCGAGTCGATGGTGGGCCGGGTCCTCAAAGGGCTGTACCGAATCGAGTCGCTGCTCGGCAAGGGCGCGATGGGAATCGTGTTTCGCGGCACGCAGCTGGGACTCGGCAAGACCGTCGCCATCAAGATGATTCGCGCCGACATTTTGGTGAACCGCGACTCTCACGATCGGTTCCAGCGCGAGGCCCAGGTTCTGAGCAAGCTGCTTCATCCCGGCATTGCCCAGGTGCTCGACTTTGGCATCGAGGACGGTACGCCGTTTTTGGTGATGGAGTTCGTCGACGGCAAAGAGCTGACCGAGGTGATGACGCTGGAAGGACCGATGGCGCCGTCGCGAGCGATTGCGATCGTTCGTCAGCTGGCCGCAGCCCTCGAGGAAGCACATCGCCTCGGCATCGTTCACCGCGACATCAAGCCGCACAACATTCGGCTACAGCGCTACTCACCGACGGGGCAGATCTATCTAAAAGTGCTCGATTTCGGGATTGCCAAGCAGCTGGGCGACGAGAGCGGGACTTCTCTTACCCAGACTGGCGCGGTCATTGGGACGCCGGCGTATATGGCGCCCGAGCAGGCGGGCGGCAGCAAAGTCGATGCGCGGGCCGATCAGTACGCCGTCGGAATTGTCCTCTATGAGCTTCTGACGGGCACGGTACCGTTTACAAGTGACACGGTGACGGGCGTGCTGGTGAGCCACCTGACCAAGCCGCCGCCGCCGCTGCCCAAGGAAGTGCCGGAGCCGCTGCAGCGGATTGTCATGCGACTGCTCGAGAAGGAGCCGACGCAGCGTTATGGCGACATTGCCTCGGTGGAGCGGGCGCTGGCCGACTGCGAGGGCTATTGTCGCAATGCCCGGCCAATGGCGCGGGGGACGATTGTTCCGACGGTGGCGGGCGGTATCGTGGCGCCACGAAATCGGCGCTCGCTGGCGTTGGTCCTGGGCCTGACGATGCTGACGGCGGTGGCGGTGAGTGGGGTCGTGATCGGCTCGACCAAGCTGCGCAGTCGTCCAGCGACTCCGGTGGCGCCGGTCGCATCGGTAGTGAGTGGCCCGGGTGCAGAGCCGACGGCTGTGGCAGCCGGTCCAAGTCCAACAAACCAAGTGACCCCGGCAGACAAACCGGCAGACAAACCGGCGGACAAACCAGCGGACAAACCAGCGGACAAACCGGCAGACAAACCGGCGGACAAACCGGCAGACAAACCAGCAGACAAACCGGCAGACAAACCGGCTGTGGGCACTGGCTCTCGTCCGCACTCCGGGATCGCGACTCCGGTCACAGAGCCGCCCGCGATCAAGGAACAGCTCGATCGAGTCGAGAAGCTCCTGCAAGGCGGCGACTACTCCAAAGCGATTGAGCTTGCCAACCAGACGACGTTTACTCAGCCGACGGTGCGAGCGTATCGGCAGCTGACCTGGGCGCACTGCAAGATGGGCAACTTTGCGGCGCAGGGAACGTTCCATCGCGTCGCCGCCGCCGATCGGAAAAAGCTCATCGTGGTCTGTCGCGACAACGGCGTCACGCTCCCGTAGCGGGTGGGCTGAGCTGAAAACGGCTGGAAACGGCTGGAAACGGCTGGAAGCGGCTGAAAACGGCTGAAAACGGCTGGATTTAGGCGGGTGGACTTGACTTGCGGTCAGCAAACAGGCCCACGCCGACAAGCAGCAGCCCGAGCACGATGTGCAGCACGTCGTCGGCCCGCTTGTAGGCAAACAGCGCGGTCGGGAATAGCCCGGCAAAGCTCGCGACGGCCTGGTACAGGTCGACGGCGCCAAAGCCGACGTTGAACGCCCGGGCCAGCGGCAGCCGCTTGGTCAAAAGCAGGCCGATACCGACAAGTCCGAAAAAGATGTGAAACAGGTTGTAGGGGGCGGCTCCGCTCATCAGCGCCAGGCTAGGCGGGGTCAGGAAGCCAAGGATGCCAGCGACGATGAGGATCGGCGCAAAGGCGGTGAGCAAGAGGATGTTGAGCGGCTTTTTCATTCCGGTGGTCGCGAAGGAGAGTGCTTGGTGAAGATGCTGGCCAGAAGCGTCACTCCGAGTCCAATCAAAATGGCCACTGCGCTGGCGCCTGCGATCAGCCAGGGCTGACTGCTCGCGCCGTCACCGGGAAGCGGCGCTACGTCGTGCAGAATCGACCCGGCATCCGCCGAGCCCATCGCAATGGCTGCGTAGACCAGGAGTGCCAAAAAAAGGAGTGCCGCGCCGAGCGCAGCCCCCGAGCGAACAATGCTGTCCATGTGCCAGAGCGATCGCATGTCGATGGATTCCAAACCGCCAAACTGTAGCATGTGAATTTGTTAGGATAGCCACAAAATATTGTGACGATTACGTGACTCTGCCGTCAGAGCGCTAGGGGCTAGAAGATCGCAGGCTTTTTCTTCGGGCCTTTTTTGATGACCTTGCCGGGGGTCTTGGCCGGCTGCTTGCCGCCGCCCTCGGGCTTGCCGGGGTCGGTCTTCGGCGGCTCGACGGGCTTGGTGTTGTCGCCGCTCGGTGGCGGGTCGACCGGCTTTTCGGTGGACTCGGCGGAGAGCTCGACGGTGACGCTGCTCTGATTGGACGCGGACACGACGCGCTCGACTTCCTCGAAGCCGTCTTTGCGCAGCAGCAGCCGAGCGGTTTCGCCCTTCGCCAGCTTCAGCGTCAGCGGCGTCTTGCCCAGGCTCTTGCCATCGCGCAGCACTTCCACCGTCGGCGGCGTCGACCGGATCTCGACACTGACCGTGCTCGGCAGCGCGATCACCACCGCAAGCACGATCAGCAGCAGCGCCAGCACGCCACCTCCTGCACCCAAGATCACCGTCCGCTGCTTGGCTGGCAGGGCCAAAAATCGCTGAACCGGCGGCAGACTCTTCAGCTTGTCAAGCGGGCTGCCGGTACCTGGCTGCGACGCGGGGCTCAGGGGTGGGAGCGCCGCCGGATGCAGTCCGCTGGCCGCGCCCGCCTGGGTTCCCGGTGAGAGTGTCCGAAGCTGCGCCGACAGACCTGCAACCGGGCCACCATCGAGCGTCGAGAACTCCTCGGGCGGCGACGGTTGGTCACTCTGCATCATCTCGCGCACCGGACCCGGGGCTGCCGGCGTCGGTGGCATCGGCAAGTGATGGCCGCTCGCGGCTTGGTTGGCCGGTGGCCTTAGCAGCGCAGACAGAGACGCCGACGACAAGTCACTGATCAGCGTTGCCATCTGCGGTGCCGCCCGACTGGCTTCCGCCGGGAGCGCAGCCAGCTGCGAGGCATCCCCGGACATCACTGGAATATCGAGTGCCGACGGTGGCAAGACCGCCAGTGGGACGCTGGGTCGGTTGGCAGCGGGACCGGCCTGGCCGCCGATCATTCCAAGTCCTGGCGTCGGTGGCACCGATCCAGCTGTGACAGCGGCAACCGGCACGCTCGGATGTGCGGCTGAAGTGGCTGCGGCTGGCAAGGACGGCGCGGGCATGTTGATCGTCGTGACGGGCAAGATCGGCTGGGCCGAAGCGGTCAGTGCCGGAGGAACCCCACCCGCGTGCATCGTCGGCATCTGCGCTGGCAGCATCGCCACGGCGCGACCCGGCAAGGGCCCGACGATCCGCATCATGTCGTCACCGAGCTGAATCGACCACGTCTCGGGATCGTGCAGCGCCCACAGCAGCTCCTCGGCGGTCTGGAAGCGATGATCGCGGCTCTTGGCCAGGCAGTGCAGAATCAGCTTTTCTACCGACGGAGGAACCTGCGCATTGACGCTGCGCACGGCCGGTGGCGGCTCCGACAGGTGCTTGATCAACACCTCGGCAAAGCCTTCTCCCGGAAACGGCAGCTCGCCGGTGAGCATCTGATACAGGATGCAGCCAACGCTGTAGAGATCGGCCCGTCCGTCGATGGTGGTCTTGCCTTCACACTGCTCGGGCGCCATGTAGTGCGGCGTGCCCAGCACCGATCCCGACGACGTTTTGTGATTCTGTCCCTCGGTCCCCGACAGCAGCTTGGCCAGCCCGAAGTCGAGGATCTTCACATAATCGCCCGTCCCCGCCCGTCGGATCAGGTAAATGTTATCCGGCTGAATCTCTCATTACATATTTTTCGTCTGTAAATCGCGATCTTATTCCACTGTCAGGAAGTCGGTGGGAAAACTCTATGTGGGGGTAATTTCGTCGGAAATGTGCGACCCTAGTCCCATGCTAGCCAGACCCGCTAGCAGCGTCGCGAGGTCTTTTTTTGACATGTTTTTTAGTAATTTTCTCACATCAAAGCACTCGGCTGGGTTGTCGGCATTGAGCGCATCGGCCACG
This sequence comes from Myxococcales bacterium, assembly GCA_016794465.1. GTDB lineage: Bacteria > Myxococcota_A > Polyangia > Palsa-1104 > JAEUJZ01 > JAEUKA01. Next base: position 84,847 of record JAEUKA010000010.1, read on the forward strand.
CGGCTCGAGCGGCTATTGGCGACGCTCGACGGGCTGGCGTAGTGCTGCGCGGTCATCGCAAACGAGCTGTGACCCAGTGCCTTGGCGACCGCATCAGCCGTCGCCCCGCCTTCGAGCGCCAGCGTCGCATGTAGGCCGCGCAAGCTATGCGGCACGACTTCGGGCACACCGGCCAGACGGCAGATCCGCTTGACCCGAACCACATAGTAATGGGCACGGTGGCGATCGAGGTGGGTCGGGTAGAAAATCAGCTCGTCGGGCTGCTTGTCCTTCGCTACGGCAAGGACGAGGGGCCGCAGGTGCTCGGGAATCTTGAGCCGCCGCCTCGCGTTTTTGGTTTTTCCCGACGGCACCCACAGCACGCGCCCGCCGTCGTCGATGTCTCGGGCCACTCGAGCGGCCACCTCGCCTTGACGCAGCCCGAGATACATCATCAAGAGCGCCCCAAGCGCCGGAACGTCACCGGCCTGCGCCCGCGACAGCGCGACAGCCTCGAATCGCCGCGCCTCATCAATCCGTAGCTGGGCTTTTCCCGTCGGCTTTCTCCCGACAGGCGAGATTTTGGCCCATGGATTTACGCGGCTGTAGCCTTGTGAAAGACCGAACGCCCACAGCCGCTTGGCGACCCACAAAAACAGGTGATGCGTCGCCACGGAAACGGGCCGCTTGGTGTGTCCCGAGACGTGCTCGATCTGACGCTGATAGATCGCGCGGGCGTCGCTCTCGGTGACTTGACCGAAGAGGACACCCTGCGGAAGTCGTGCGGTCATCTTGCTGTAATTCTCGATGGTGATTGGCTTGACGCCGCGAACCTCGACGCACCATGCGAGCCACTCGCTGACGACTTCGCCGATGGTACGACGCACGCTGCCACCGTGCCGCCGCAAAAGGTCGGCTTTGACCGCTTCCGCCTCGTCGAGACTGCGAAACATCAAGCTGCGCTCCACGCCACTTTCGGCAACTTTCAGACGGAAGCGCTGTTCTCCTTCCTGATACGGTCCCCACACGCGCAGCGTCGGCGGTGGAGCCTTGCCCTGTTCCCGCGCCGCACACACCTGCGCAAGCGCCTGCGTTTCTTGCTCCCTGAGTCGCTGCGCAACGCGCTTGCCGGTCCTTCGGGCCTGTTTCATAACGGCATCGATCGAGCGGTTCATGTGCTCACCTGTTCCTTTCTTGCTGTCGTTTGGAATGAAAAGGGCCACAGAGCGCAGCCCTTCCGGGGTCTATGTGGTTCCGTCGCTACTCTGACGGATGTTCTGCGTGCTCCACGTCGGAGTGCGTCTCGGTCTGCGTCGCTCGCGCGGCTTGGCGCGTTCGCCTTGGCGGTGCCACCACGACCGGCCCAGCGCGCGCACCTGATGACGCTTACTTGGCTTCGACTGGGGGGACGGGCCAGACCGAGACGGAGATCCCACCCGATGAAAAAGGGTTCTCCGAATAGGTGCAGTCTGTCGCGCTCGGCAGACGGATCAGCTCGCCGCCGTGCTTGGTCGTCGTGGCCTCGCTCGAAACATCGTAGCCCTTCCAGCCGGGACGGCGCGCAAAGCGGACGATGATCCGTATCTCTGACGGTGGCCTGGGGTTAGCCATGGTTGGGCTTCTCTGGTACCCAATGGCCTGGCGTCTCGGCCCGCTGGGGACGCTTGCGGTAGCCCAGCTTGGCGCGCCCGCCCTTGCGCCCGATCTCGGCGAGGTGGCCGGGATTGTCTCGCCAGTGCGCGCCCCCCTTCATTCCCCCTTGGATGTTGTCTTCCACGGTGAACTTGTGAGCCAAGCCGCGCGCCTGGGCTGTCGTCCCGCCCATGGACGCGATGCGCTTTCGTTCCTCTGGTGAGAGTCGCGCAAATCCTCGAGCGGTCTTGGTGGCCTTCTTCTGTTCCGTCCCGATTGCAGAATCGAGCCGAACGCAGATCCGATCGATCGTCGCGTTCAAGTCCGCTTGTAGCTGTCGCAAGTCCCGACGCTGCGAGCCCAGCAGATCCAGCAGACCAAGCGTCTGCGCCTGTGCTCTGTCGCTGTCGTGCTGTAGCTCGTGGATGCAATCCGCACAGCGGCATTCCGTCGGATGAACGCTCATGGCGTCACCGGCCCACCGACCCAGATCGGCGCGGCAAAGTCGTCTTGAATCGGCGCAGCAACGACGGCGCTAGGCGGTGGATCATCCGGTGGAAACACCGAGTCGCCGCCGCGTAGTTTGGCTGCGTTCTTGTTCGTCGCGGCGAGACTCAGCAGCTTGGCGGGGTCGCGCACGGTCAAGCCTTCCGCATAAGCGATCCCGATGCTGCCGGGAACCTTCGCCGCCGCAAGCGCCGCGCGCAGCCGTTCCGCTTGCCGATAGGCATCGCGGGCCGTCTTGACAGCGAAAAAGCAAACAAACTCATCCCCGGCGGTGTGCAGGCGATACAGCCGATCGGCCCGTCGTCGCAGGCTTTCAGACAGCACGCGCGCGGCCAGCTTGAGCGCCCGATCGCCTTCCTCTCGATAGCCGCCGTCGTTGTAGCGCCGGAAGTTATCGAGATCGATCAGCAGCACCGCGACGGGACTAGGCCCCCGACAGAGGATCGCGCACTCGGATTCAAACAGCCGACCCGAGCGAAGGCCCGTCAATGGATCGTAAACGCTGATTTCCTCGAGTCGCCCGACTTGTCGAACAAGGCAGCGCAGCCGATACCAGACGAGACAAAAACCACAAAACGGGGGCAAAACACACAGCACCGACGAGACAACAGGCATGAAAGCCCTCTCTCTGCGCAGACTTGATCCATAGGCCCCCAGCGGATACGCTGCGCCTCGTCTTCTGGGGTCGTTTCCCGGCTGACACGATCGGCGGTCTGCTCCAACAGACCGCCGATCACAATTTCTTAAACAGTTCAAGAAACACACAATCCGGCGCACAATGCAAGAAAAAAAGATCGCGCTCGTAGGTGCTCACATTCGCGGCGCCCGAGCGATCCTCCAGTGGACGCTCGAGGATCTGGCGGCTCGTACTGGCGTGACGTTGCAGACACTTCACGTACTCGAGCACGACAAGCACAAAGCACGGAAGGACACACAGCAGAAAATCCGCCGCGCCTTTGAGGAAGCCGGGATCGAGTTCACCAACGGAAACGAGCCGGGCGTGAAATTGCGCCAGTTAAACGGCAACGACAAGCACTAAGAGCCAGACCATGCGGCTATGGGTTGCCTCCCTTTGGTTGCCGTCAGCAGTTCTTGCAGGTGGCCCGCCTGCGCAGGATCTGGCACCGCTCCAGCGACCGTCGCGCCCTATGCGCGACGTAGCGCAGCAGCACTACCAAGCCGGTCAGAAATTCTTCCATGATGAGCAATACGACGCGGCGATCGTCGAGTTTGAAGCCGCGTACAAGCTCAGCGGTGAGCCGGACATGGTTTACAACCTATCACGCACCTGCGAAAAGGCGGGCAGGCTCAAGGAGGCGATCGAGTACGCCGCGCGCTATCAGTCCCTCGTCGTGGGCACCGAAGAAGAAGAACGCGCCCGCCGTCGGGTCGAGTTTTTGCGAGGGCGTTACTCCGTCGAGCAAGCCCAGCCCAAACCGCCCGAGCCGCAGCCCGCCAAACCGGCGGAAGCGACCCCGCCAAACCCCAAGCCAGCGGCCCAAGCCAGCCAGCCCCCAGACCCGACCCAGACGGCCCCCAGCGCCCCGCCAAGCCCGCCGCCGCCGAGCAATGCACGCAAGGTGCCCCCCGGCGCGATCGGTCTTTTGGTAGGCGGTGGAGCGCTCGCCCTTGCGGGTGTCGGCCTGCTCGCGGGAGCTTGGGCGACTGGCAATCAATCACGAGCCGACGGCACAAGCTACGCCGATTGGGTCGCACTCAATGAGAAAGGCAACGCTCTAAACACCGGGGGGATCGTGCTCTCGGTGGTTGGTGGAGTGCTCGCCGTTGGTGGTGCGGTTTGGGCGATCGTGCCGAGCCGTAAAGAGCGGGCACGACCAGAGATCGCGGAGTAGCGAGGACGGCGCGCTTATCCTAGACGAGGATAAGCGGGGGAGAAAAACCGGCGGATGCACTGCCGTTCGACCGGGTCGAAGCGCACGGTATCGGTGCGCGAGCGCCCGTTGAGAGTAACCGCACTTAGCAAACTCTCTCCACAGATCATTGTCTCAAACAGTGAAACCACAAGCCGCACTGTAGCAGGTTCATCGCCCAACTCCGTGGGAAGCGTACTCAACAAATGAGCGGAGGTGGGTTGCACGGTGGCTTCGGGCAGTCAAGGGCAAGCTCGCTGCGCTCATCGCTTCGCTGACGCTGCGCGACCCTGGACAGCCCTTCGCCACCGTGCCGCCTGGCCTTTAGGACTTCCTGCTGCGCAGTCCGTCCTGGCTGGACGACTGCTGCGACTTGAGCGCCCTCGCTCCGAGGCTCAGCCGCCGACCTTCGCTTGCTCAGCCTCTACCCACTCTTTTGGGCGATGAGCCCTGTAGCATATCTACGCATATATTTCATATATTCCCACATGGAACTCACCAATCGGGGAGGAAAAGTTATTGATTTCGCAATCATCATGCGGCACAGTATCAGAGGGAGGTTCTATTTTCATGACTCCAGCTGAGATCACCGCGATTATCAGTGCCAGCACAAGCGTTGGAACTATTTCGCTAAAAATTGTCGACGAAAAACTCGTACACCCACTCAAAATTCTGAACGCGTGGCTAACTGGGAAGCGGTTACTAATCGTTGGACCTTCTGGAGCTGGTAAGACCCGATTCTTAAACTATATTAAACATGGACAATTGAGCCCTGCTGGACCACACGATAAAACCTATAAGCCAGAGAGCACTAGTTCAAGACAGGTCGAATTTGGGCGGAATTATAAGTTTAAGATTAAGGCCACGATGGATTCCATTGGCCAGGATAGCCCAGCAGATCAGGCGGAGCGTGTCCGTCGAGAGAACCCCAATGAATTGATCATTGTTATGAATTCTGGTTCAAACGGAGACGATGAGTGTATAGCTTGGGTAACCGCCTTTTTGACAGTAATCAACAAGCTAATAAGCAACCCGAACAATCTAAGTCGCCTTGAGAATATCATGATCTTACTCAATAAAATTGACCAGTATCCAGTTGATGTCGTCAAGGCTAAGTATGACAATTTGGTGGCGCTTCCGAATAAGATATTAACTTCTTTGTCGGAACCGCAAAGAAACTCTATTGCTGTTCAATTGACCGTGTTAGTCGAGACAGAAGGTTTTGGAGAAAAGCTAGCTCATGCAGCACTGAAGTTAATGGCCTATAGGAGCCAAAATGCGCGCGGCGTACCGCTCAGAACGAGGTAATTCAAATGCAGGCTAGTCTTGTATCCATTTACACGGATAGAATCAAGACCTTACGCTCTATGAATGATGCCGAGAGAATCCTATCGAGACTGGCTATCATGTTAACAATTATATGCCACAATGGGAGCGCCTTAACGCACAAGCTTGTGGTGCTTTTCGTCGGTACTGTTTGTGGCTTCTGGGCCTTCTCCCAAATGCTAAGAAATCGGGAAATTCAGATCATAGAGCGGGAATTTGCAAAAACAGATGACAAAAGCGAGAATAAGTACATCGCCATCGAAAATCAGATTTCCTACTATGGGCGCCTTGGGATGTTGAAGACAATTCAATCTCTTGAGCCGATGATGTGGATTATGATTTGTGCCCTAGTATATTTTCTGCATGGGCTAAAGGGAACCTTAACCGTAAAATAACGTCACGTAAGCACGTAATGGGCGTCAGTGCTTATGAATGATCTGGGTCAACTTCACCTGTTGCTGCGCTGCTGGAGAATTGCTACGATTACATCTTCAGCCACAGATCGGCTACTGTTAACAGGTAGAAGCGGGGGAGCGTCGGCGGTCGTGCTTATCCAAGTCTTAGATAAGCGGCGGCAGCGTCGGCACTCGTACATATCCAAGTCTTGGATAAGCGGGGGGCATCGGCGGTTGTGCTTATCCAAGACTTGGATAAGCGGCGGGAGCGTGGGCGGTCGTGCTTATCCAAGACTTGGATAAGCGGCGGAGCGTGGGCGGTCGTGCTTATCCAAGACTTGGATAAGCGAGGGCGGTGCTCGCAGGGCTTCGTGTGACCTAGCCGCGTTTTCTGTCGGGGGTCTGTGTGAAGTCTAGGCGGCCTTGGACTTGGCGCGGGGTGGTTCCCTCGGAAATCAGGGCATAGGCGAGCCGCTGCCGGGCGTCGCGGTTGATTCGGCGCTTCGTCGCGGCCACCTCTGAGCCTAGAACGTGCTCGACGGCGCGGAATAGTCCCCCCTCGGGACGGTACGCTTCGACGGTGAAATAGCCGCTCGACGGGCTGCGCTTCGGGGGTTCGCAGGCGCGGCACTGCTCCGCGAGAAGCTGCGCGATCTGCTTGACCGTCAGACCTTGCGCGGCCCAGCGGTCAGCCTCGGCACCGAAGCGCTCGAGGTCGAAGTGCGGCGGCAGTCGTCCGCCCAGCTCGTCGAGGAATGCGATTAGGATGGCGTCGCGGTCTGCTCTCGGTCTGGCCATGGTTCACCGTTTGCCGTAGAAGCGCTTGATTCGGTCCCAAGCGGCGTTGATGCACTTGGCTTGCTCCTCGGAGCCGCCCCGGTCGGGGTGCTCTTTCTGGATCGCGTCGTAGTAGGCGCGCCGGGCCTGCTCAAAGGTCGCGCTGCGGTTGCTGCCGATCGTCGCGAAGTCCACATCGATCGGCGGTAGGCGTCGGCTGTTGAAGCAGTCCGAGTTATTCCGGCCCGACTTGCTGCCGGTTCCGCTCGACGTGTTGCCCGTGCCGCTCGACGCGCTGCCCGTGCCGCTCGACGTGCTGCCGCTCGATGCGCTGCCCGTGCTGCCGGACGTGCCACCGCTCGACGTGCTGCCGCTGCGCCACGACCCGCCGCCCTTCCGTGCTTGCCTCGCGGCGTAGAAGGCGCGCAGCTCCTCGGGCGTGGCGCTCTCGGGGGCCTTGCCGATGTAGGCCGCGTGCATCTTGGCCCGCTCGCGTCCGCCCGTCTCCCATTTGGCGTACCAGTACGGGCCGTGCTTGCGCCGCACGCCGCCACACGTCGGGCAACCGCTCTTTCCGTAGTTGATCCACTCGTAAACGAACGTCGCGGTTTTGGGGATTTCCGGCCCCGGTTCGCCGCGCACGGCTAGCCCTGACCGCTAGGCCGTGCCGCTTTCGTCGCCGGTTTCGTTTTGCGTGACTGCGAGGGCTGCCGCTGCTGGGGCTGCCTCCCGAGGTGCTACCGCGCCAGCGCGACGCCCGAATCAACCAGCGGCTTGAACACTTCCAGCAGCAGGCGATCGATTGCTGCGCGGGCTGCGGCGGCCTTCTCAGCGGCCTTGTGGTCTGCCTCTTGTGGCTCGCGCTGAAGCTGCGCGGCCCTATCGGCGGCTTCTCGGGCATGTGCGGCCCGCTCGTCAGCGGCAAGCTTGGCCCGCTCGGTGATCTGCACCTCGACGCGCAGCGCCGAGAAGGTCGCCCGTAGTTGGTCGGCTATTCCATCGAGCCGCTGCCGAGTCGCCACGACTTCGCCGAGCGCCTGCTCGAGTGTCTGAATCTCTGTCTTCAGGGTCCCCCGAGAGAGAGCCATTTGCTGCCTCGCCAAGAATGATGGGCTTGGCCCGGACATCAGTTGGGGTGGTCGTGTCCCCCTCGCGCTTCGCTCACGCTAGTATCTGCGTTCCCATCCGTCACGCTCAGCAAACTTTCACGCCTCGTTTACCCGTGATGCGTTCGGTCGCGTAGAAGCGGACCACAAGACGAACCATCGACGGCTGAGGCAGGGGTCGCAGGCGTTCATTTTCGGAACGGATGGCAGGGTAGTTTCTGCCCCTGCTGCATCACGCGAAACACATCGGATGCGCTGCCGATAACTGTGGCATGAAGTGTGTTGCTTGTCGGAAACGAGCGGTGCCACCCAATGCGCGGTTCGGTGCCAAGTATTGCAGTCCAGCTTGTCGGGCGATGGCGTACCGCGAACGTCACAAGACGACGCGAGCGGCGCAGCATCCAGAGCCACCGAGCGCAACGGAAACCAGCGCTGCGGAAAAAACGGAAACCGTCACGGACGAGCCAACCCGAAGCAGACGCCAACGTCGCAAGGAAAGAGCCACCAAGTCAGACGGGCAGACCAGTACGAAGACAGAGCCTCGCAAGGCCCGGATCGCGTTTGCGGATCAGTTACGCAAGCAGCAGCCAGAAGGCGCGGCGGGCTATCGCTTGGTGCTCCCAGCGCGCAGTCCTGCGGAGACACCGAAGATCGTCCCTGGGCCGGACTCGCAAGGC
>JAEUKA010000038.1 GCA_016794465.1 Myxococcales bacterium
TGTGCCCAGGCTGGAGGAAGGCCAGTTTGCGTTTGATGTAAAGCGACTCCCTTCTGTCTCGATCACCGAGGCCCAGCGCTTGGGAGTCCAGATGGAAGAAGTGGTCGCGCGCTTTCCGGAAGTGGAGTCCGTGGTCACCCGTACCGGTCGCGCGGAGGTCGCCACTGAGCCAGTAGGACCCGATGAGACAGAGGTGGTGGTGCAGCTCAAAGAGAAGGAGCTGTGGACCACCGCGCATGACATTGACTCGCTTGGGGAAAAGATCAAAGTCGCGGTGGAGAGAGAGGTTCCGGCCACCTTTGTGTCGGTGTCGCAGCCGATCGAAGATCGTGTCAATCAGCTCCTGTCCGGCTCGCGGGCGGATGTGGTGGTCAAGATCTTTGGGCCCGATCTGCAGCTGTCGAAGAGCCTGGCCGAGAAGGTCGCCGGCATCCTGCGAACGATTCCGGGCACCGGGGATCTGCGGGTGCAGCGGGTGCTCGGACTGCCGCTCCTCAATGTCAAAGCCGACCGCTTGCGCCTGGCCCGCTACGGCATTCCTGCCGATGAGGTGTTGTCGGTGGTGGAAGCGTCACGCGTTGGTCGCAGCGTCGGCAAGATCTTCGAGGGTCCGCGCCGCTTTGATCTGGTCCTGCTGCTGCCGCCCGCGCAGCTGACCCCCGAGTCGTTTGGCGAGCTGATGGTGGGAACCGGGCAAGGACAGCTGGTGCCGCTGGCGCAGGTTGCTGACATTCGCGAGTCGGAGGGACCCGCCGTGATCAACCGGGAAGGACTCGAGCGCCGCGTCATGGTCGAAGCCAACATTCGCGGTCGGGACCTTGTCAGCTATGTCACCGAGGCGCAGGTGAAAGTGACCAGTCAGGTCAAGCTGCCGTCGGGATATCGGCTGGACTGGGGCGGTCAGTTCCAGAACTTCACCCGCGCCAAGAATCGCCTGATGTTGGTGGTTCCGGTGTCGCTTGCGATCATCTTCGGAATGCTGTTCCTGATGTTCGGGGACCTGCGCTATGCGATCTCGGTGTTCGCGTGCGTGCCGCTGGGAGTGGTAGGGGGAGTGCTGGCGCTGCGGATGCGGGGTCTGCCGTTCTCGATTCCGGCGGCGGTCGGCTTCATCGCACTGTGCGGAGTCGCGGTCTTAAACGGTGTCGTGATGGCGTCGGAGCTGAAGCGGCGACTTGGCGAAGGAGTCGCGCTGGCACAGGCGCTGGCCGACAGTGCCCAAGGCGCACTGCGACCGATCATGACCACCGCCCTGGTGGCCGCGATTGGCTTTCTGCCGATGGCCTTTTCCACCCGAGCCGGAGCCGAAGTGCAGCGACCTCTGGCCACGGTGGTGATCGGCGGAATCATTTCCTCGACGCTGCTGATGCTGGCGGTACTGCCCCTCTTGCTGCGCGGACTGCTTTACCGCAGCGACCCCGACCCCACTCTCGCAGTGCAGAGCGAAGAGACATCACCCACCGCAGCTTCGGATAGTCACCGCACCGCTGGCTGACTGGCCTGCACAAGTCCAATCGCCTCGCGACCGCGCATCCAGTGAGAGTGGTTGCGGGCGTTGAAAAAGATCCACAGCTTCTCACCCACCCAGCGCGCATCGAGTCCGTAGACGTGGCTCTGCTTCCATCCCGAGGTGGGCGCCACGATCGGCGCGGATCGCAGCGGGGCAAAGGAGTCCTCGCTGTCGGCGGCGGCCCCCAGCAGCCAGATTGCCGAGTGGGATTGCTTGGTCGCAGCGTCCCACAGGATCGCATTCTGAAACCCCACCAGACCATCGGCAGCGGGTAGGACTTTGATCGCTCCGGCCCCGATCTGCTGCGGCGCGGTCCCTTGCTCGGTGAGGATCGGCAGCGGCCTAGGAAGGAATGGTCCGGTAGGCAGGGCCGCTTCGGCCACTCCGATAGAGCGCGGCTCACAGAATCCACAGTCCGGCAGATAGACCAGGCCGGCGCTATAGTACATCCGGAATCCGCCCGGAGTCGCGATCACACAGGGATTCCCCACCGCCGAGCCGCGCCCGGGCTCGTGGTGCCAAGGGAGAGTGGGCCGCAGCACCACCTGGGGCTCGCCAAAGTGCCACAGATCTTTGGAGTGACGGACCTCGATGTGCGACGCCCACGACTGACCCGGCAGAATCGGCAGCATCAGTCGGCACTTTTCGTAGAACAGGAAGTAGTCGTCCCCATGGTGCAGCAGACAGGCGCGCAGGGCGTTGCCACAGATGCGCTCGTGACGTTGCCAGTGCAGACCATCGGCGGCGGTGTAGTGATGAATCCCAAACAGAGAGTGCGCAAACAGATGCCAGCGCCCATCGGGAGACTCACCCGGCGGCACAAAGGTCGGGTCCGCAAGGATGGGCGACGGAAACGACGGACGGACGAGCGGATTGTGGGGGTGCTCAGCAAACGTGAGGGCAGCATAGTCAGCGCGCTTCATGCCCCATCATAAGCCGATAAGCGGGTGGAGGAGGGAGAGTAGTTAGGGAGTCCGTAGCTCGTCCGGAAGCTCGATCGAATGTGCTGCGGCCAAGCGAAGGAGTCGGGCATTCTCGGCTACCTGAGACAGGTAGACTGCGCGCCCAGCCGCATCAGGAATGTCTTTCACCCGCCGCTGTAAGATCGGCAGCGCTTGCACCACCGCAGCCTGGGTGCCGACCGCATCCCCGATGGCCTGACGAATGATCGCCAGCTCTGCATACAGCGCGAGGACTCCATAGGGCTCGATGTCGAGCGCAGTCAGCTCCCGCAGCATCTCTTCACAGGTGGTCACGGCGGCTTCAGACTTGCCCAGCTGATGCAGGATCTGCGCGTGCAGCGCCACGATGTCGGGCTTGTAGGGAGGAAACGCTTGCAAGATTCCGCAGGCGGTCTGTGCGGCGGACTCGGCTTGAACCAGATCCCCACGCTGTAGCGCGACCTGGGCCAGCACGCCATGGGCGAGCCCGAGCATGCTGGCGTTCTTGCAGGTCGTCACCGGCTGCGCGAGCTGCTCTGCGGTGTGCCAGTCCTGGGGATCGTGGGACAGCGCGAGCGCCCGCCCCAGATAGGTTCGGGAGTACGTCAGCGGCGTCTCATCACGAAGCTGCTCCGCCAGTGCCAGGTTGTGCCGCAGGGCCACGAGCGCCGCTTCCCGCTGTCCCAGATCCAGCAAGGACTTGCCAAGATACACCCCGAAAGACGCCAGCGTAGGTCGGTTCCCCGCCGCTTCCAGTCCCAGCGTGGCGTCCCGGTTGTTGATCCAGTTGGTATAGGGAAGCTTGACGATCTGTTCATGCCAGTTGGCCCGAGCGCCATGCAGCACCGCGAGCGCATTGTGTTCGCTTTGGTGAAGCGCGGCGCCGACCTCGAGCGCCCGGGCAAGGACTATCTGGCAGCTCTCCTTCTGTCCCACGATCCCGCTCATCACCGATAGCAGCGATGCACCGTAGACATAGGTGGCCCGCGCATCCGGACTGGGAGTTGTCTGCAAGAACGTCTGCATCAGCACCGGCAGCAGCTTGCCCTCCAGAAACGCGGCGGCTGGAAAGTAGGCGACAAAGATTCGGCACCACGCCAGGCTCCCCGGTCGCAGCAGAGACAGCGCCTCTGGACTCTCCAAAAGGACATCATGAAACCGCTCGCGGTACAGCCCGGTGGCAATTCGCAGAGACAGAAGCTCTCCGCGCATGGTTCCTTGCGCCCCGCAGCCGAGTCCTTGCTCGACACAGGTCAGCGTCAATTCCAGATCCGCCGCTTCATGGGCTTGCTCCGCAGCCCGCAGAAAGTAGGTGACGGCTTTCTCTTTCTGTCTGCCGAGTCGAAAGTGCTCCGCCAGCTGTCCGGGTCGCTCGATTCCTTCTGATTCCAGAAGCTGTCCCGCTGCGCAGTGCCACGTCACCAGCTCTTCTTCTGTCAGCAGTCCATAGGCGGCATCCCGCATCAGCGCATGGTGGAAGACATACTCGTGGCCTGGTCCGCTGTGCCAGTCGCGCTGCATCTCCACAAACTCTTCGTGAATCAGCTCATCGAACTCGGTGCGCGAGGTGTCCTGGGTGGGGGACAGGCGCAGCAGACTGCGTACGCCGCTCTCCGAAAATGTCTGACCAAAGACACTTGCCGCGCGCAGCACTCGCCTGGCACCCGCAGACAAGCGCGCCATTCGCGCCTGCAGAATCGCCAGCACCGTACCGGGAACCGCTGCGCCGCCATGCTCGGCACTCTCGCGGATCAGCTCTTCTAGTAGGAGTGGATTGCCCGCTCCTTGCTCGACGATCCGCGCTACTGTCGCCGGGTCTTCGCTGGTTCCCAGGATCTGGCGGACCAGTCGCTCCCCGGCGCGCTTGGGCAGCACATGCAGCATCACCGGCTGAACCAGACCCCCCCACAGGTTTGGGAACAGATCCTTGACCTCTGGCCGCCCGAGCGCCAGCACCATCAGTGGCTGCTCTTTGAGTTCGTGCAGCGCCGCATCAACCAGCTTGACCGTCAGCGCATCTGCCCAGTGAAGATCTTCGAGAATCAGCAGCACCGGCTGCTCGGTCGATGCCACCCGCAGCCATGAAAGCCACGCCTGCTCGACCTGATCGCGCATCACCGCAGGCTCTTGCCGCGCGGCCCGCAGTCTGGGGTTCTCGGCATCTGCAAAGGGCACTCCGCACAGCTCGCCCAGGAAGCCTGCGATCTGCTGGGACTGCGCGGGTTGATTGGGAAAGGACTGCTGCACAGCGCGGACAAGCACGTGCTGCTGCTCGCTGCGCGTGTCACGAGGATTCAGCCCCCACAGTCCGCGCAGCGCTTCGCCCAGCAGTCCGTAGGAGGCCTTGGCCTTCATCGGATCACCACGGCCCAGCAGCTTGCACACCGGCTCGCGACGGGTTTCGATGCGGCGCAGGAACTCGTGGCGGAGTCGCGACTTGCCAAGCCCCGGTGGCGCCAACACCAAGATGGCGCGCGCGACCGACTCCTCTTTGCACTCTGTCAGCACCCCTTCGAGCATGGCCAGCTCACGATCACGGCCCACGCAGGGAGTCGGCTTCCCGAGCAGGCGTCGCTCGGCATCGGCTTCCCACAGCTCCCCCGCCAAGACATAGCCTTCACTGCTGTTCTTGCGCAGATCAAAGCGTCCATCGAGGAGTCCAGCCGACACTTCATCCACGATGATTCGGGCGAGCAAGGTATCTGCCGATGGGCTGGTCTGGGACTGAATCAGGAGCCGCCACGCGCGATCAATCGCCTCACCGGTCACATTCCCTTCACTCAGCCGTCCTCGACCTGTCACCACGGCAATCCGCGCTCCGGGCCAGCGCTCTGCCACCAGCAGCGCCACCCGCGCCGCCAGCGCCGCCTGGTCTTGCGCATTTTCCATCGGTGGGACCCGCACCACCAGTGCCCCTCCGATGAGAGTCGTTGTCTCCACGCCCACCGGACGTAGCTCCTCCAGCAGCGTCTGGTGCCGCAGCAGCTCGGCCACCCCTGCGGGCGTCTCCTCTGACGGGTCCTGGGGCTCCGCATCCAGCTCCGACTCGTGCTCCTGCGCCATCACCAGACTCACGAGCGCGTGTTCCCCACCTGCCGATTGGACGGTCTGGCTGCGTGGCTGAAGCGCCAGCGTTGGCAGCTGTGCCGCCGCGAAGTCTTCGCCGAGTGCCCCCAGCGCTGCCACAAGCTCTGCCGCCACACCCAGCCGCTGGGTCGGATCTTTGATCAGGAGCCGCTGCACCAGCTGGCTGATCGATGCAGGAATGCCGGGCAAGCGCTGCCGAAGGGGGACCGGCTCCTCAAACAGAATGCGTACCAGCACCGCTGCCACGTGCTCACCAACGAACGGCGGCTGCCCGGCCAGACACTCGTAAAAGACACAGCCGAGGGAAAACAGGTCGGCTGCTGCTGTCAGCTCGCGTGAGCCCCGGGCCTGCTCGGGCGCCATGTACTCCGGTGTGCCTATCACCATGCCGGTCCGCGTGATCGCCCGCGCCGCTTCGATCCTACGAGCAATCCCAAAGTCCAGGATCTTCACCTGCTCAAGATCCTTCCCCGGCAGAAACAGGTTGGTAGGCTTCAAATC
>JAEUKA010000098.1 GCA_016794465.1 Myxococcales bacterium
GTCCTCGCCCAGATCACGGCCGATTTGCAGTTCGCCCTTGCAAAGGATGCACTGAGCTACGACCAACTGCGCGCCGCGATGAACTTGATCATGGGACGGTAGGCGCAAGCCAACACCGATCGCCTCATCCAGGAGGCCCGAATATCACATCGCAGAAAAAACGCAAGCTTGTCCGTCGGCGTTGTGTCCGCGTGGGTACGGATCGATACAAAACATCCCATTCAGTAAGTTATCGTCGCACAAAGTGCGTCTAATCTAGATCTTAGAATCCTTCGGACAGCATTCATCTGTCCACGCCTCCACACGTCGGCTGGACCACAGCGCTACCGAGTTTCCAACAGCCTCCGGTATGCAAAAGGACAGCGGAGCAGGAGTGATAGACGGAATACGCGGATGGTTGGCGGTGGGACGCTCTTGAGATGGTGCAATCAGTCGTGGCGCGGGACAAGCTAGTAGTACTACGTCATCTACAGGATGAGTTCGCTTACTCTCCGACGAAGTGGCGATGTCTGCCCAATTTGGCGGATTTCGCAGTCTCGTCGAAGAGATAGCAGACTCAACAGACAGATGACGTAGTACTGCTAGACAGTCGGCAGGCGGAAGCGAACCCAGTCGCCGGGCTGTAAAGAGCTGTCCTTGGTCAGCCGGTACCCCGATGACAAGGCCTGCACGATGTACCAGGATCCGCCGCTCTCATAGATCATGGCGATGTGGGAGTTGCTCCTGGTAATGATTACGTCGCCGTTCTTGAAGTCGCTGGTGCTGCTGGAGAACCGGCGGCTCGGTAGTCGTCGTCACGGCGGCACACAGTCCGCAGTCGCACCGCCATTTCCGCGGCGGCCACCGCCAGCACAGCACGGATCGCGCTGCGTACCAAAGTCACCGTATCCTGCGTCGCCACCGCATCACAAAGAGGAGTCGAATCCAGCCACCTCTCGAGCCCGACCAGACCCGCCCTCCGCGCCACCGAAAGCGCAGTCTCACAGATGCGATTGGGCCGCGCACTCCGTCGCAGCCGCGCCCGCATATCGACCAGCACCGTATGCACAAAACCCGGCTAACCATACGCGATTCCGCCTGCCGCATACTTCCAGCGCAGGTCGAACGTGAACCGCTCCACCGCCTCGCGATCCGAAGGCCCCTCGAGCCCCTGCAACACCATCACCACGGCGACGATTCGCGGAGGCACACAGTCCCGCCCAATCTTGGCAAACAGATCCGCAAAATCCTCCTCCCGAAACAGCCGGTGACTCTCCCGACAACAACAGCTAGTAGATACTGGTGGAAGCCAGTCTCTCTCGACAAAACTGCGACTCCGACCGAACCACATCCTCACTCTGCGGCGCCTGCCCCAACGACATCCCTGCATCCGAGCATCTCTCGATCACCAAAACAACAAAAAACACCAGTCAACCAGCGGGTGCCCGAGTTTGGCAAACCCAACCGAACACAGAGTGCGCGGGTCAGGGTCGCGCCTTCAATCACGACAGCGGAGCGCGTATGCGCGAGGTGCGCGGCATCCAGAATGCTATGGTCAAACACTAGACCCGTGGCACCTATCCTTTCACTTGATCACATCTCCTCTCACCGTCGGAGAATTTGGCCGAGATAGGGCTCTAGAGTACGGGCCATGGCGAAGAGATCTTTTTTGGTGTGGAGCTGGATGAGCTGCATGGCGCCGAGGAAAAGGAGTGCGCCGCGCATCAGCATGGTGGGGCCGATGGGAGTCTGTTTGCGACCGCACCATCCGCCGAGCTTGGCCAGTGCGTGCATCACTTGAATGGATTTGTCGTCGGTGGCTTGGCTGAGCTGATAGACCGAAGAGGCCGCCATCTGCACCAAAAGGAGTCGCTTGGCGATGCGTTCTGCGTTCTCCTGATGCCAACATTCCAAACGGAATCCGATTTTTTCAAAGAAAAATAGCCGCTCAATTTTCCAGCGCTCCAGGTAGCGTTCCACGACGGAAAGTGCGGACTCTGCAAGGTTGGTTAGGAGGACCCAGCGGAGTGGTTTTTCCCCGGGCTGTCGCAGCTCGGACACCACCACACGCACGCGCAGTGGGGCTCCGGGCTGTGGCTTCTGTCTCCGTTTCTGGACCCCGCGCAGCGACGGTTTTGTCAGCGTTACTTCTGTCTCTCCGATCCACATTGAGTAGGTCTGCGTACTCTGCGCGAGGCGACGCGTCACCTCACCAGAGTGCTGCAACTTGAGCGACTCCAGGTGCTTCCCAATCGACTGCCTTTCTCCGTGAACAGCGACGATACGAGAGAGCATTCTGCAGCGAATCACATACCTGCGCGCTGCCAGGTGTCGCAGCAGTTTTACATCATCAAATTCCCGATCAAACAGATGCGTAAGGAGTCGCTCTGGGAGGAGTTTCTCGACGGAATCTACCGCGCGCTCTGCCTGCTCCAGGTGATCGATGAAAGGAATCGCTTTATCCTGCTCGGAGGACAGAATCCCTTGGGCATTGCGCAGTTCCGTAACTGCCGCACCGACGGGAACGCCGGACTTGATAATCAGCGATTGAAACAACTCGTAGCCCCACGTTCGGTCATTTCCGACGGGAATCAGGTCCTCCTTCCGGTTGTGTCCAGAGTAGTTGAGGACCGAGAGATCATGCGCAACAGAGGCACTCTCCGACGGAGAAATCAGCTCACGGAGCGACTCTTGCATCGGCATATGCAGCGCAGTCCGCGTCACATCGTCATTGTCGAAAAAGCGATAGGCGCCGCGCGTAAAAGACTCCTGCGTGCGGCCTCTGGGACTGAGGCAGCCGAGGCTGTTCGACGACTGTCCGCGCACCATCGACTGCACCAGCTCGGCAGCGCGCCGACGCAGACGGAGGTCAGGAAGGGGGGAGGACTCAAGGAGCGTCTGAAAGTTGGGCATACCCCGTCGCTGAGCAGCTTCCTGCATGCTCCGCGCGATCGTGACCGGTCATTCCGCGGCATCGTGACCGGTCATTCCACGGCATCGTGACCGGTCATTCCGCGGCATCGTGACCGGTCATTCCGCGGCATCATGACCGCTTTTGGGAATGGATGAGGCCGCTGTGGGACGGTGGTTTTTTGCGAAGTGGGCGTGGGGTCTCTACAGCATCGGTTCTCCCAAGGAGCCTGATGCCTACCGAGAGACTTTGTATGCGTCATACCCGAGAGATTCTTCGTCACAAGTGGCTGCTGGGAAGCAGTCACCGCCTGGTCACCTCGTCGCTGAAGGTCAGCCATGGGGCCATCACGGACACCACCCAGCGGGCTTTGCGCGCGGGCCTTTGCTGGGACTCTGTCTGTGCTCTTTTGGACTCCGAGCTGGAGCGGCTGCTGTACCCACCGCCGCCGTTGGCAGGCACGCTGCGCCCGGAGCCCGACTTCGTCACCATCGACCTGGAGCTGCGGCGCAAGGGCGTCACCCTCGAGCTGCTCCATCAGGAGTACCTGGCGCTGCACCCCGAGGGCTACCGTCGCTCCGCCTTCTGCGCGCACTACGAGACCTGGAAAAAGACACGCGGCCTGACGATGCGCCAGGTCCACCAGGGCGGCGACCGGCTGTTTGTCGATTACTCCGGCCTCAAGGCTTACTACACCGACCCCACTACCGGCGATAGCGTCGCCTGCGAGCTGTTTGTCGCGGCGCTGGGCGCCTCCAGTTACACCTACGCCGAGGCCAGCCTCTCGCAGCAAGTGCCCGACTTCCTCGCCTCCCATGTCCGCGCGCTCGCCTTTTTCCGCGGAGTGCCTGCGGCGGTCGTCAGCGACCAGCTACGCAGCGGCGTCAGTCGTCCCTGCCGCTATGAGCCGGGGCCCAACACCTCGTACCTGGACTTCGCCCAGCACTACGGCACGGTCCTTTTGCCGGCACGACCGCACTCGCCCAAAGACAAAGCCAAGGTCGAGGTCGCCGTGCAAATCGCGCAGCGCTGGATTCTGGCGCGGCTGCGCCACGTGATCTGCTTCAGCCTCACCGAGCTCAACGAGCACATTTCACGGCTGCTGGCGGACCTGAACAACCGTCCGATGCGCGTGTACAAGAAGTCGCGCCGGGAGCTCTTCGAGGAGCTGGACCTTCCGTCGCTGCGCCCGCTGCCCGATGCGCCGTACGAGTTTGCCCAGTGGAAGAAGGCGCGCGTCAACCTCGACTACCACGTCGAGCTCGGCGGCCACTACTACTCCGTCCCCTATCGCCTGGTCCATCAATCGGTCGAGCTGCGCTTTACCCAGACCTGCGTCGAGGCGCTCCACGACGGCAAGCGAGTGGCGATTCACCAGCGCAGCTTCGAGCGAGGCCGCTTCACCACCCTCGTGGAGCATATGCCGCCGCGTCACCAGGGCCAGGCTACGCAGTCGCCGGAGAAGATTCAGCAGTGGGCTCGTAATATCGGGCCGATGACCGCGGTGCTGTGCGAGCGCATCATCGTCGACAAAACCATTCCCCAGCAGGGCTATCGCTCGTGCATTGGAATCGCGCGGCTGAGCAAGCGCTTCGGAAGTGAGCGCGTCGAGGCGGCAGCGACACGAGCGCTGTGGACCGGGGCGGTTTCCTATCACTCGATGGAGAACATTCTCCTCGCGGGACTCGACCGACTGCCCATCTTCGATGACAGCGCCTCGGCAGCGGCACCAGTCCTTGACCACGAGCACGTCCGCGGCGCCCACTACTACCGCTGACAGCGACGGACTTAGTCTCAAAGCGTACCCAGAAAAAGGAATCCCATGCTGACCGAACAGACCCTGCAGCAGCTTCAGTCCTTAAACCTCCTGGAGATGGCCCGCAAGTGGCAGGAGCAGCAGCGCGACCCGCAGATGGCCGAGCTCAGCTTCGACGAGCGCTTCGGGCTCCTGGTCGA
>JAEUKA010000103.1 GCA_016794465.1 Myxococcales bacterium
TCCTAGTGTCCGCCACACGATGCGGCAGGCCTACGCCAGTCGCGATGCGGTGCGTGCAACCAAGCAACTTACGAATCTGGCGCGCACGCTGGAAGCCGAGCATCCCGGTGCCGCCGCGTCGCTGAGAGAAGGACTTTCGGAAACTCTGACCGTGATGCGACTGCGACTGAGGCTCCCAGACGAACTTGTGCGCCATCTGTCGAGCACCAACCTGATCGAGAATCTGATTGGGAGTGTCCGCAAACTCAGCGCGCGGGTGCAGAACTGGAGAGACGGACAGATGGCGCTGCGCTGGACCTGTGCGACAGCGATGGATGCCGCCAAGCGGTTCCGTCGACTCAAAGGATACCGCAGTCTCCCCTCACTCATCAAAGCCCTACGTGACCACGACCGTCACTTAGGACTTGCACCCGAAACCCAAGCAGCATAGGAATCAATGTGCGCCGCCTATCTTTTTTCAACAACCTGAGGGACAGCGCCCGATCCCCTGGGGAATATCCTTGATTTTCCCGCGCTGCGGGACTTAACCTCGGGACTCGTCGTGACAAGGGCTCAGCCCGTTGTTAGCGTAGATTCACCCTGCCAATACACCAGCGCGGAGCTACCATGGTCAACCAAAGAGTTGCGTTCATAGAGCTGACGGTGTTCGCCGGCGTGTATCCGCTGGCCTCCGGCTACATGCGCGGCGTGGCCGGGCAAAATGCCCAAATCAGGGATTCGTGCACTTTCGAGATCCACTCGCTCTGCATCAACGATGACCGCGTCGAAGGCAAGCTGAACGAGATAGACGCGGACGTCTACGCGCTCTCCTGCTATGTCTGGAACATGGGTTTCATTAAGCGGTGGCTCCCCACCCTCACCGCCCGAAAGCCCAACGCGCACGTCATCCTCGGCGGTCCGCAAGTGATGAATCACGCGATGCAGTACCTGGACCGGAGCAACGAACGGATGGTGCTCTGCAATGGTGAAGGTGAGCATACGTTCGCGAACTACCTGGCCGAGCTCTGCTCCCCCCAGCCCGATTTTGGCAAGGTCAAAGGGCTCTCCTTCTTCCGACGCGGTGAGTTGACCACGACCGAGCCGCAGGAGCGCATCCAGGACTTGAACGCGATCCCATCTCCCTACCTCGAGAATTACTTCGATAGCGCAAAGTACGTGTGGGCTCCCCTCGAAACGAACCGGGGATGCCCCTACCAGTGTACCTACTGTTACTGGGGGGCGGCGACCAACTCGCGGGTGTTCAAGTTCGATATCGACCGAGTCAAGGCGGAGATCACCAGGCTCAGTCAAAACCGGGCGTTCTACATTTTCATCGCAGACGCGAATTTCGGCATGCTGAATCGAGATATCGAAATCGCCGAGCACCTGGCCGAATGCAAGCGGACGTATGGTTACCCACTCACCGTGTGGCTCAGTGCGGCAAAGAACTCTCCCGACCGGGTCACGCAGATTACGCGGATCATGAGCCGAGAGGGCTTGATTTCCACCCAGCCCGTCTCGCTCCAAACTATGGACGCGAACACACTGAAGAGCGTGAAACGCCACAACATCAAGGAGAGCAGCTACTTGAGCCTGCAAGAGGAGCTGCGTCGCAGCAAGCTCTCCTCGTTCGTCGAGATGATCTGGCCTCTTCCAGGAGAGACGCTAGAGTCGTTCAAATCGGGCATCGGCAAGCTCTGCAGCTACGACGCCGACGCGATCCTCATTCACCATCTGCTGCTGATCAACAACGTGCCGATGAACGACCAGCGTGCAGAATTCAAACTTGAGGTGGCGAATGACAAAGATCCGAACAGCGAGGCGCAAGTCGTCGTTGCGACGAGAGACGTCAGCCATGAGGAATATGAAGAGGGAGTACGATTCGGGTATCACCTCACAAGTATGTACAGCCTACGCGCGCTCCGCTTTGTTGGAAAGCACCTCGACATGGCAGGGCGGCTGTCCTTCAAAGACCTGATCTCCTCGTTCTCGGAATACTGCAAGCGGCATCCCGACCACCCCTATACGCAGTACATAAGCAGTGTGATCGAGGGGACCAGTCAAACGAAGTTCAGTGCCAACGGTGGTATCTTCCACGTCACCTTGCACGAGTTCCGCCGGGACTTCGACCGGCTGCTCCTCGGGTTTCTGCAGAACTTCGGTATGATGGAGGATGAACTGCTGAGGTTCCTATTCGAGCTGGATCTCCTCAATCGTCCTCACGTGTACAGCAACACGCCTATCACCAATGGCGAAGGGATACTAAAGTGCGTGGAGGTCATATCGAAGGAGAAGGACGCCCTCCTCGTGCGTGTTCCCGATGAGCACGCGAAGCTCGCGTCGGAGCTACTCGGGATCGAGGGTGCCGCTGGCACGCGCCTTCGGGTGAGGTACCGCGGCCATGAACGGCAGACACAGATGCCGTTCATGGAAAACAAGCCGTACGAGGACAACCTCTCCTACTGCGAAGCGAAGCTCCACAAGATGGGAAGCATCCTTCCGGTCTGGGGAGCGGCCGCGCCTTCGGTAGCGCCGTTCAGGCGATCTCTACCTTTGATGGCGCGCTGACGAGACCGCGGGGGACGGGGCAGTCAGCAGCTATGTCTGGGCGAGCCTTCGTAGAGCCCGAACGCCCCTCGCTGCGGATCTTCGCACACCGCGACGCGATCGCCGTTCGGCAGTTCCGTAGGGCCGATGACGACACCACCACCGGCGCGGACGGCCGCGAGTGCGGGTTCAAGCGCGGCGACGCGAAAATAGAATAGCCAGTGCGAATGGACCCCCGCGAGCGCCGCAACGTCCACGACCGAGCCGACGGTCGGTTCGCCCGCCTGCCAGGTGAACTCCTGGTGAACGCCGAGGCCACCGAGGTCGCGCCGAGCCGCGAGCTGCCATCCGAACAAATCACAATACGCATCGACGGTATGCTGTACGTTCGTGGCGTGAAGATGCTGCCAGACTACCTCCGGCTGAGGCGAACTCGCCGTTGCCGTCGCCACGGCAACGATCGCCTCTCCTGGGTCGCGGAGGATCGCGACTTGTCCGCCGTCGCTCGTTTGGCGCGTCGGACCGAGCTGTATAGCCCCGCGTTCCACGAATGCGCGCACCGTAGCTTCGACATCCTCGACACCGACGTGGCCCAGCCAGTGAGCGGGCACGCCCCGTGCAATCACCTGCTCCGGGAGCGGTACGATATCGGTGGCGCCCTCACCAAGAACCGTCGCGTAGAACGCCCGCGCCGCGGGGAGGTCGGTGGTGCGTAACTGAAACCGAAAGAACTTCTTCATGCAACGAGCCTTTCTGTCGATAGGGCGCCAGTTCAGGGCGCCTCGAACCCATCGACCACCATCCCCAACGATTGCACGAGGGCGACGGCGGTCTCCACAGCGATGCATGCCCCTTTGACCCGATTCGCCTGCGGGTCGAAGACAAGGCCGGTCGTCTGCGAAAAGTTGGTCTTGGCGAGGACACAGCCCTGCACGACGCTTCCCAGCATGTCGGTGCCGGAGAAGTCCGCTTCCCTGAGGTCCACGTCGATAAAATTCGCCTCGCGCGCATTGCAGTGGACGAACCGTGTCTTGCGAAGCTTCAGCTTGACGAAGGAGCTATAGCGCAAATCGCACCGCTCGAACTCTGCGTACGGCAGGCTCCCGAGATCACTCCAGTCCACACCCATCAGGCGGGTATCTTTGAAGGTCACCGAGCGTAGCGCCAGCTTCTTCGGCACCATCCTTTGCAGATCGCATCCGTCGAACACGCAGTCTACGAGCCGAGTCTCGACCCATTGGCTTTGAGGCAGCTTGCAACGGCGAAATGTGCAACGTTGGAAGTCCTTACCAGAGAGAGAGGCAGACTCAATCGCCAAATCCGAGAAGGTGGCATCGGCGAAGAAGTCGCCATTTTCCAAGGTGGGCGTGGTGCTGGCGGGCATGCTGTCCTCGTTGCTATTGCGACCGACGATTGATCCGTGCCGTTCATACCAGGGCGCGCGATGACTGTCCAGGATTGAATTGACCGATGCTCGCGGAGCCGACGTTGGATATGACAGACTAGCAGAAAAAGTGATGACGAGAGGCGTACGTGATCGCGGTAGAGATGGCCCTTAGCTCCACTGGGTTCGGGCCGCCCCCCGCACAGATCCGGACGGGCAGCGCTACTGCATCCGGTTCTTGCCTTGGATTCCGGCGTCGAAGCGCTCCTCGGGCCAGGGGTGATACCAGCGCACGGCAGGAATCCACTGGCTCTGCAAGCGGTGCATCCGCTTCCAGGTCGTTGCGTCTCGCTGTCCTCGGCGTTGCAAAGCCCGAAGCCACAGCCGCGTGACCTGGTCTCGGAATGTCCGGAGCCGCTTTTCATTGCCGGGGACTCCGTGGTAGGCGAAATAGCCTCGTACCACCTGCTCCAGCCACCGTCCCTGTTCGGGAATCGGCTGATGCCGGCGGCGCAACAGCTCGACTTTGATCTCGCGCAGCTTCGCTCTCATCCGATTCTGTATCGTCTGGCGCTGCAATCGGAACTTCCCGCTCCGATGGACTCGACAGATGTGTACGAATCCCAGGAACGAAAATGTCTCCGGCGCGCCAAGCCCGACTCGCTTGCGGTTTTGGGCCGCAAAACGTCCGAATTCGACGAGACGCGTCATTTCGGGGTGCAGCTCAAGCGCAAACTGCTGCATTCTCTGCCGCAGCTCGCGTAAGAACTGTTCCGCGTCGGTGCGATGTTGGAATCCAACAATGAGTCGAGTAGCGCAGGGGCGTTTCACCCCCGAGCCCTCACAGAGCTGGACGTGAGATTCTCGCCTCATCCAGCTCCTACGATCTAGCCTCCGGTTTCACTCCGAGCTGCCACAGGACCATCAGCTTTGGTTCCCGTCTGGCTATGCGTCCCAGCCAGTGCATCGCGGCTCGCTCTTTGTTTCGATACCGGTCTTTGTATTTCCATTGCACCCACCTACAGAGGCACTCGTTCAGGTACCGCAGGACAGTGACGCACTTGGAGCGGTAGTACCGCCCGTAGTAGTTCATCCATCCGCGCACCGACGGGTTGCACAGCTCGGCCAGGTCTTCCAGGCGCTGATTGTTCCTGGTCGATGCCATCCGCCACGAGCGGATGGTGGCTCGAATTGCATGGGCGGACCGCTTGCTGATCGCTGGCAGGAAGCTCACGAAGAACGTCCCGTAGCGATTCTTCGCTCGTCGAGGTTGGAAGGTGTAGCCCAGGGGGTCGAACGCGACTTGTTCGTTCTTCCCTCTCCGGTCGTCATCTGTGCAGTACACGATCCGGGTCTTCTTTTCGTGAAGCTCCAGTCCGCACTCTGCAAACCGACTCCGGATCGCCAAAAGCACCGTCTCCGCCTGTTCTCGGCTCGTGCAGTGCACGAGCCCATCGTCCGCATAGCGCTCGAATGGGATTCTCGGGTAGTTCCTTTGCATCCACGCATCAAACGCATAGTGCAGATACAGGTTGGCCAGCAGCGGACGGATGACTCCACCTTGCGGCGTGCCTTTCGTCCTCGCCTCTTGGGTTCCGTCTGCTCGCTGCATCGGGGCTCTCAACCACCGCGCAACATACAGCCTCACCCACAGGGGCACTGGTCGGGTAGCGAGGCCATTTGGCTTTGCCCCCACAGATCCGAGCGTGCGGCTTTCCCGCACTCGGCTCTTGCATCGGTCGGGCGGCTCAGTCACGTCGGGCATCGCGTTCCTTCTGAAGCCGTGGTGCGGGG
>JAEUKA010000104.1 GCA_016794465.1 Myxococcales bacterium
GGGGCGGTCGGGCTGGGAATGGGCGCAGCCGGCAAGGGCCTTGGGGGAGTGGTTGGGGAAGCAGAGACGCTCAGCAAAGCAGGAAGGGCCGCGAAGCATGCCGATGATGTCGCAGAGCATGTCGATGCCGGAGCCGCCCGACGCGCCATGGCACATCTGCCCAAGGAAGTGCCTGACCAGCTGCCTGCTTTTCCAACAGCAGCAAAAGTGAAAAGTAAGGCCACAGTTCAAGGCGGGGGACACCGCCGGCGCCGCTGGGTTGATGACGAAGGTCGGATCTACGAATGGGACAGTCGGCATGGGACGGTCGAAGTGTATGGAAAAAATGGCCGTCATCGCGGTGAGTTTGACTATAAGACCGGAGAACAGCTCAAACCTGCTGATCCAATGAGAAAGGCCGAGCGCTGACGATGTGCCATAAGCGATTCATTGGTTGCTACGACAGAGCGACTGACAGACACATCAAGGACATTGCTCTTCGTCCGGTTGCTCTGACCCTGCTTCAAGCCCTCTTCAAGGCAGAGTTTGAGTGGGAACGTGATCCGCTCGTCGGCTACGTATATGTCATCGGTCCCGTACATGCAGCGGCGCTGGCTCCGTATGTTGCGGAGCCGTTCGACTTAGAGCGGTACGAGTACTTCTTAGAGAGCAGCCGTCCAGCCCACTATCGAACGAGCATCATGAGCGGTGGGCCGGAGAACCTGATCGCCGAGTTTGTGGACGATAGTGAGCATGCGTATCTCTCGATCCTCAAAGAGGACGGCACCCCGGACCAAGGGGTGATTGCGCAGACGGAGGTCTATCGCTCGGAAGACGTGCCGGACCTGCGCGCGGTGAACATCCAGCTTGGCTGGAGCGACGATCTGACCGCTTGCTGGGTGCAAGTGGGGGATCTGTACCGAGAGCTCAAGGTGCCAGACCGAGCGGGTCCGCACGGCGTGGGGTTAGAGGGGGGGGAGCTGGACGCGGCTGGGGGCTTCGATGTGGTAGCAGAGCAGAAGCTCGCGGGTGGCGCGGGCGGGTAGGTCGAGGTCGAAGTGGGCGAAGCCGTCTTTGCCATCCCAGCGCATGCCGCTGGTGCGATCGACGTGGACCTCGACTTCGCGGATCTCGCTGACGGGGACGCGCTCGGACACGGTGAGCTTGCGGGCGGTGCCGCTTAGGTTGCTGACGAACAGCTTGATGGTGCGGGCGATGCGCTGGGTGCCGGTGAGGGTGGCTTGCTCGCGCTCCTCGCTGGTCTGGCGGCGGACGCGCAGGCCATCGTCGGGGCCGAAGCCGAGCTCGAACGGCTCGCCGCGACCGACGAACTGGATGCGACCTCGGCCACACAGCTCGCTGCCGCGCGACAGCACCACCGGGCCGGCCAGCAGGGGGCGCGTGCCGACGAGGGTGGCGGTGGCGCGGAGGTGGGCGGCCATGCTGCGCTCGGGGAAGACGACGCGCTCGACCTGGGCGGGCATCGTCACCTGGGCGATCTCGATGCGGTGGGGGTGGCCGGTGGACTGGATGGTGACGGGGCGGGTGGCCTCGAAGTGGAGCGGCTCGCCGCCGTCGTCAACGCCGGGCATCTCCTCGACTTTTTGGCTGCCGCGACCGAGTCCGGCGACGGCGATGCTCTGCTCGCGGGCCTCGACGATGATGGTGCGGCGCTCGGCATCGGTCTTGCGTCGCAGGCGCAGCTGGTCTTCGCTGAGCAGGGGCGGCGCGGCATGCTGGGCGGGTCGGGCAGTCGAGAACAGACACTGGATGCTGGACCAGTCCTCACCGCAGCGCTGCCACACCACCGCCGAGGTCGTAAGCTGAAGGCTGTGCGTCCCATCGGGGTTGGTGGTCAGGCGGGCGAGGTGCTCGGGGCGCCACAGCGCACAGGGCGTCAGGTAGGTGACCTCGATCGTCAGCTCCGCCGGGGCCGGCACTTCGACCTGGAGATCCAGGGTTGACTCGCGCCGGGGTCGCAGCCGCCGCGCCGCGTGGTAGCGCAGCTGCGCCCGCTTTTCATCCAGCTTCGAGTCCGCCAGCTCGCGCTGCGCCGCACTCAGCCGGTCAAGCGCCTGCTCTTGCGCCGCGAGCAGCTGCCCGAGCGCGGTCCGCCAGCTGCCGAGTCCGGTCGTCGCCCCACGCGGCACCCGCCCCAGCGCGACAATCCACGTGAGCAGCAGCGCCGCCGTCCGACCCTCGTGAACCTGGGCCACTTCCAGCGACCGCTCGCCGAGCGCCCGCCGTGACTGCGCCCGCTTCTGATCGGACTCACTG
The DNA here is from genome assembly GCA_016794465.1 of Myxococcales bacterium. Taxonomy (GTDB): domain Bacteria; phylum Myxococcota_A; class Polyangia; order Palsa-1104; family JAEUJZ01; genus JAEUKA01. Next base: position 2,257 of record JAEUKA010000104.1, read on the forward strand.
TCGCGCAGCTCGCTGTCCGAGCCCGCCGGCGCTTCGTAGGTCCTGCGCGTCACCTGCGAGGACAGCAGCTTGGCCGGACCCGTGACGACCGGCTGCACACTCTGGTCGTCCACCAGCGGCGTCACCCCTTGCAGGCTGATCGTCACCGTTCCCGCCGGCAGCTGCGCCCGCGCGGTGCGGACCACCTCGGCGCGATCCTCGAAGAACGTGACCCGCAGCGGCCTCGTCGCAAGCTCGATGCGCGGCATTTCCGTCGGCACAGTGGGGTTAGTCACGGCGGTTGCCTCCGATGATCTCGCTCTTGGCCGAGAAGACGAGCCGGTACTGGTATTCGATCTTGACCTTGCCTCCGGCGGGCAGCGGCACTCGCCACTTCAGGCCGCGACGGATGGGGGCGCCGCGCTCGACTTGGTCATAGGGGGTGTGGACCGGCTTGTCATAGATCAGCTCGACCGACAGCGACTTGTCTTCACTGACCGGCATGCGGTCGAGGACATCGATCTGGATCGGCTGCCCCAGCGACGACTGGATTTCCAGGGTGACGGTGTGGGTCATCGCAGTCGAGCCGCCAAGCAGGCCAGCGCTCTCTTCCTCGGCGCGGACGTTGCGGGCGACGCGGACGCGGTCTTCGACGCCCATGCCGACGCGGACGCTGCCGCCGCGATCGACGTGGCTGATGGCATCGGTGGTCAGCAGCCCGCCATCGACATAGACATCGACCGGACCGCTCAGCAGCGGCGCGGGACAGGGGTTTTGCAGCTCGGCCTCGCGATAGACCTCGGCGCGCTCACGGGGGACGGTGACCAGGCGCAGGGTCGGGGCCCCTTCGGCAGCCAGGATCGCGACCCGGTGCAGCTTGCCATCGGAGGGAATCTTCAGCAGCCCCTCGGCATCGTAGCGGTGGTCAAAGTGGCCGCGAGACAGCAGCGGATCGACCAGCCCGCCGGGCGCGTGCAGCTTTTCCAGGGTCCGCACCGCCTGCTGAATCTTGCTGTGCGACTCGCCATCACTGCGCCGCTTGAGCTTGCCTCGGAACACCTGATCCTCGGGCCCACCCAGCTGGAGCTGATCGAAGTCGAGCCAGGTGTCTTGCGGCTCGATGGCATCCGGCTGCGCGGGCGCTTCCTCGGCAAAGCCGGCTCCGCCCAGGCCACCAGACGCACCGCCTTCGTCATCAAAGGCCCCGTCACTGCCGCCACCACCGCCGAATGCGCTCAGTGACTTGGCAGCGGGACGGCGCTTCAGCTCCTTTTCGCCCTGAGACGGGGCACCACCGCTGCGCGCGAGGTTGGCAGACGTGGCCCGCTGCGGTGCGGGGGCAGACGGGGCAGGTGGCGGCATGGCCATCGCAAACAGCGCGGACGGAGGCGGTGCTCCAGGGGGTGGCGGCGGGGGATAGCCGACAGACTCGGCCATCGGGGGCAGACCGCCTTTTTTCGCCAGCTCGGCTTCGGCGCTCTCGGCCCGGGTGGCCCAGGTCGGCTCATCGCTCAAGCTGTCATCGAAGTGCAGGGCGTCGGTGGGCGGCGTTCGCTCGGGCAGGGACGGCATGCTGGGCTCGGAGAGCAGCCCATCGGGTGGCGCCTGACCCCCAGCAAAGCCGCGATCGTAGCCGGCAAACAGCTGATCCAGCCCCGCTGGCGCCGGTCGATAGCCCCGGCGCGGTGGCGGCTGGGCCCGACCAAAGCGCAGCGAGGGCAGCTCGGGCAGGCGGGCATCGAAGATCAGATCGGCGGTGGACAGCGACAGTCGCACCCCGGACCAGTCCTCGCCGCTGATCTGCGCGACGTGGGCTTCCACCGACCAGACCGCCCGCTTGCCGCCATCGAGCAACCGCAGGGTGTAGGCGGGGAAAAAGCGCGCCGCCGGCACCACATACGAGATCAGCAGCACCGACGGCGCGCCACTGCCCCCGATGCGCACGGTGACGCGCCGGGTCGGCTGGCTGCGACCTTGCCGCTCACTAGAGGGCGCCTGTCCGTGTCGAAGCTCGGCGGCAGCCTTTTCCTGCGCCAGCTCGGCCAGCTTTTGCTCCAGCAGGAGCTGTTTTTCGCCCAGCTGCTGCTGAACCTCGGCGAGCAGGCTGGCGGTGGCAAGGGCGTCGCTGATTCGGTCGTCCACCTGCTCGACCAGCGAGGTGGTGCGCAGCGCGGGGTCGGGAAACTGCTTGCCCAGCCGCTGCCGCTGCGACTGGAGGCGCTCGATCTCGGCCTGGATGCGGTCCATGCGCAGCTTCAGCTCATCGAGCTGGCTCTGACTGGGCCCCTGCTGCGCCGGACTGGACGGTGGCACGAGCACTGTCTCGACCAGCAGCACGCTGCGCCGACCGGCGTCCACCTGGGCGCGAAAGCTGCCCGGCTCGGACCGCGCGGTCACATCGGCAATCACCAAGTCAACCTCGCCGTCAGGCAGCGGTGTGGTGGGAAGCTCAACGCGCCGAGTAACGATGGCTCCACGAGCATGGACCGTCACTTGGCAGACATGACTTTGGCAAACAAGCTGCACGCGACCCCCTTTGGCCAAGAGCCCACATCGTATCGCGTCCACCCGCTGCCTACCTAACGCTTGTTACCGGGTCCGACCTTGTCCTATGGTCCGGCCCAAACGGGAGCGACCATGACCAAGAGCAAGCGGAGCGAGGGCAGTGGAATTTCCAGGCGACGGGCGCTGACGCAGCTGGGGCTGGGGCTGTCGGCCTTGACGGTCGGCTGTGCCAGTACGGGCAGTGAAGCGCCGATCCCGGTCGGTGACGAAGCCCCGGACCTGGGCGGCGAGCCGCTGGACCTGCGCGAGTCGCCGGATCTGGCCGAGGTGCTGCCGGGAACGCCCAAAGAGCTGCTCGCCGGCATCGATGCGGTGGTGGTCTTGATGATGGAGAACCGCTCGTTTGACCACTACCTGGGCATGCTGAGCCAAGACGCTCGCTACCCCGGTCGCAAGCGGCCCGACGGACTCAGCGGCAGCGAGTCGAATCCCGATGGCAAGGGCAACCTCGTCAAGGTGAGCAAGCTCCTCAACTACGAGCCCAAAGATCCACCGCACGGCTGGGACTCCTGTCACACCCAGTTTGGCGGCGGCAAGAACGACGGCTTCGTCAAGGAACACATCGCTCGGCACGGCGACAAGTACGGCCCCGAGGTCATGGGCTATCACGACCGCAGCCAGATCCCGTACTACTACGCGCTCGCCGATCACTTCACCGTCTGCGATCGCTGGTTTGCGTCGGTGATGGGCCCGACCTGGCCGAATCGCTTCTATCTTCACGCCGGCTCGTCGGGAGGCAAGAAGGACAACAGCCCCTTTGCGATCGGCGGCCCGACGACGCTGTGGGAGAAGCTCAAGCAGCGCAGCCTGCTCGGCAAGAACTACATCGTCGGTCCGGCGGCGTGGTACTGGGGCGGCTATCCCGGCAAGCTGCTGTCGCTGAATCCGACCGCGAAGATCGACGAGTTCTTTCAGGACTGTAAGAACGGCACGCTGCCGCCCTTTTCGATCATTGACCCGGACTACCTGACCAACGACGACCACCCGAGCCACAACATCCAGCTCGGCCAGGCGCTGATCGCGACGCTGGTGACGGCAGTGATGCAGAGCCCGCAGTGGTCACGGACGCTGTTTGTGATCACCTACGACGAGCACGGCGGCTTTTACGACCACGTGGCGCCGCCGAAGCTGCCGGACGACAACCCGGACTTCGCGCAGGTGGGCTTTCGGGTGCCGACGCTGCTGATTGGACCGACGGTGCGGCAGGGGTTTGTGGACTCGACGGTCTATGACCACACCTCTGTCGGGGCGACGCTGCGCACGCGGTTTGGGATCGAAGCCACGTCGAAGCGAATGCTGGCGGCGGCAGATCTGGCGGCGGCGATTGATCCCCGGCTGGCCAAGCATCCGGCGCCACCACCTGCGGATCTGCCTCGGCTGTCGATTCGCGCCAGTGAGCTTTCCGCGCAGCTGGGCTTTGACAGCCAGCCCGAGCTGACGGCGGCGCTGGCGAACTTGCCGCAGCACCTGCAACGGCACTTGGCCGGTCCGTTTGCTGACTCGCGCAGTCACCTGGAACGGACGCTCGCTTGGCTGAAAGTCGGCGAAGCGCTAGGCGCCGTCGAAATTCGCGAGTAGCGCGCGGCCATATCCTTTGAAACCGCTTTGGTTTACCCTGATCGAGATTTGCTAAGTGGGGGACGCATGCGCTGGCTAGTGCGCGGGGACATCGACGGGTTCTTCGGACTCGCGCTCGACAATCTGGTTCAGCTTCTGCTGATCAACACCCTGTGCAAGTACGTCCTGGAGTTTCCGGACGCGCTGCTCTACGGACGCATCTTGCCGGGGGCGGCGGTGTCGCTGCTCCTCGGCAACATCTTCTATTCGCGGCAAGCGCTGAAGCTGGCGGCGGAGACGGGTCGCACCGACATCTGCGCACTGCCCTACGGCATCAACACGGTGTCGCTTTTGGCGTACGTGTTCCTGGTGATGCTGCCGACGAAGATCAGCGCGCAGGCAGCGGGACACCCCAACCCGGCGCAGCTGGCGTGGCAGGCGGGACTGGCGGCGTGTCTGGGCTCGGGGGTGATTACGCTGCTCGGCTCGCTGGTGGCCGAGAAGGTCCGGCGAGCGACTCCACGGGCGGCGCTGTTGTCCACGCTGTCGGGCATTGCGCTCGGCTTTATCTCGCTGGGCTTTCTGTTTCGGACGTTCGCGCATCCGATTGTGGGACTGTCGACGCTGTCGATTGTGCTTTTGACCTACTTTGGGCGGGTCAAGTTCAAGGGCGGGCTGCCGGGAGGGCTGGTGGCGGTGGGGATTGGCACGGCGCTGGCGTGGGCGACCAAGCTGGCTCCGGTGGGGCAGCCGGTGACGCAGCTGGGCCTGCACCTGCCGATTCCGGTGGTGGGAGACTTGACGACGGCGCTCAGTGGCGGCCTGTTGTGGAAGTTTCTGCCGGTGATTGTGCCGATTGCGCTGTTTGACCTGATTGGCTCGCTGCAAAACGTCGAGTCGGCAGAGGCGGCAGGCGACTCGTATCCGACCCGACCTTCGCTGATGGCCAACGGGCTGGGAGCGGTTGTGGCGGCGCTGTTTGGCTCGTGCTTTCCGACCACCATCTACATCGGTCATCCCGGCTGGAAGGCGATGGGCGCGCGCGCGGGCTACTCGATCCTAAATGGGGTGTTCGCCACGCTGGTGTGCCTGACTGGGACACTTGGCTACATTGCCTGGGCGGTGCCGATCGATGCCGGGATGGCGATTGTGCTGTGGATTGGCATCGTCATTACCGCGCAGTCGTTTCAGGCGACTCCCAAGGAGCACGCGCCGGCGGTGGTGCTGGGCATCCTGCCGGGCGTGGCGGCGTGGGGCTCGCTGCTGGCCAAGACCGGTCTGCGCGTCGGCGGCTATGGCAGCCCGGGCGGTCCGCAGTTTTCCGACAAGCTCTACGGCGCTTTTCACGCCACCGACACCTTCATCGAGGGCGCCTTTGCGCTAGAGCAAGGCTTCATCTTTACGTCGATGCTGCTGGCGGCGGCGACCGTGGAAGTCATCGAGCGACGCTTCGAGCGCGCCAGCTACTGGTGCCTGGCTGGGGCAGGGGTGAGCACGACCGGCCTGATTCACTCCTATGCGTTTGGGCCCGCCGACACCATGACGAAGCTGGCACCGGCCTGGCCGTTCGTCGCTGCGTACTTTGGGATGGCGGTGATCTTCATGCTCGCTCGCCATGTCACAGAGCCAGTGGACGGCCCCTCGCACTAGCGCTTGCTGCTGCTGAGGCCGCTGGAACCGTTCCCGCTGGAACCGCTGCTGTCGGGGTAGGGCGAGACGCGCAGCTCGATGACGACGCGGGTGCCGCCCGAGGTGCGATTGAGCAGGCGGATGCGACCGCCGGACTCCTCGATGATCTGCTTGCTGATTGCCAGGCCGAGTCCAGTGCCGCGTGTCTTGGTCGAAAAGAACGGATCGAAGACGCGTCGCCGGACCGCTGGACTGATGCCGGCGCCGCTGTCGGCGATGGTGATCAGCACCGGGCGGTCGTGGGGCGAGGTGCCGCGCTGCTTGCGGACGGTGCACTCGATGATGGAGCGGGTTTCGCTGCCCGGCGTCGCGGCCTCGCAGGCGTTGATGAGGACGTTCCACAGCACCTGCCGCAGCTGGTCGCCGTCGATGAGCGCCGTAACCCCGCCGTCTGCTTGCGGCGTCGGGACATCCACTCGCAGCTGCAGTCCGTGGGCTTTGCCGCGCAAAAGATCGACCACCTCGCGCAGCACCGCCACGACATCGGTCCGCTGCACGGTTGCGCGGGTCGGGCGGGCAAAGCGCAGCACGTTTTGCAAGATGCGATCGAGCCGCTGGACCTCGCTGCCAATCGCCACCGCTTCGGGCCTGACCGCGCTGTCTCCCGGTAGCTCTTCGGCGATGACCTGCGCTGCGGCCCCAATCGAGACCAGCGGGTTGCGGACCTCGTGGGCAATGCGCGCCGCCATCTCGCCCAGCGCCGACAGTCGCTCGGTCTGGAGCAGTCGCAGGCGCAGCCGCTGCCGCTCGGCATCATCGCGCTTGCGCTCGGTCTGATCGTGGATGCGAAACACCGCGCCCGCCGCCAGCCCACTCTCATCCCCCAGCAGCAGCGCCGAGACATGACCGAGGAACCGACTGGGACGCGACTCGGCATGCCGGATCAGGCGCAGCTCGGCCTCGGCAAACCCGGTGTGAGGCAGCCGCATCAGCAGATCTTTGAGCTGCTGACGGGCGCGCGGCGTGGCTGCCAGCTCCATCACCGGTCGGCCACACAGCTTGTCCGGCGGCAGGCCCAGCACCTTTTGACTGGCGTCGTTGACTTGCTGAATCACCGCCCGCGCATCGAGCGTCAGGATCGCATCCCCGACCGAGCGCATCACCTTGGCGAGCCGCTCTTTGGCGAGCATGCTCTCGCGCCGGATCTGCTGACTCCAGCCCAGATCTTCCACGGCACAAGCGACCAGCAGCGGCGAGCCTTCCGACCGGGCCGCCGCCACTCTGCGCAGCGACACCCGCAGCGGCCACGGCGTGGTGATGTCCGCCACCACACTCGGTCGATTCGACGACACCGAGATCACCACCGACTCACCGGCCACAAGTCGCTGCCGCAGATCGGCGCTACACAGCGGCTCGGGCGATGGCATCCGCAGCACCTGATGAAGCGGCTGCCCGGCCATCGGCGGGTCTTGACAGAGCAGCTGACAGCCATCTTCGGACAGCTCGCAGGTCCACAGCAGCGGCGGCGGCACCGCCAGCGCACCCAGCTGCTCCAGGCGCAGCGCGGTGTTTTGCAGCGAGTCTGACTCCAGCTCGGCGCCGACCCGCTCGGCATAGGTGATGAGCAGATCACGCTCGTGGCCGGTAAAGCCCGTGCTGCCCGGACGGTCGACCAGCATCACCCCCAGCGGACGAATTCGCCCCAGCACCGGCACCACCGCAAACGAGCGCAGCCCGGTGATCGAGTGAATCGCCTCAATGATCTCCACCGGCAGCGCCCCGCCCGCCAGATCTGCGACATCGGTCGTCAGCAGCACCCGCTCTTCCCGCAGCGCCCGCACCAGCAGGCTGCGCTCGAGCTTGAGCGGAATGTGCAGCCCGCCAATCTGAAAGCCGATCGTGTGCTCGACCTGCAAAAGATCCCCCGCCGAGCGGGGATTGACCGCGACCGCCATCCGCAGCGCCTGCCGCTCTTCCTCTAACAGCGCGAGGCTGGCACTGTTGCAGCGCAGGGTCTGGGCAACCGCGTAGAGGATGGCTTGTAGGGACTTACGCGCCGAGGTGGGTTCAGACACGGCCCGCAGCATCGTCAGCAGCCGAGGCGCTGTCAATCAGTGCTGATAGGCCAGAAGACCCAAGCGGGACAGCAAGAGCTCGGTGGGAATGCGCAGGCGACCGATCGGCAGCGGAGGCGGCTCATCGGAAGCATCCATCGTCGCTTGCCACGACCCGCGCGGACCGGCCAGCAGCGAGGCCGGCAAGAGCCCCGCCGGACAAGCCACCGAGCAGGCTCCACAGCCGCTACAACCGGGCAGTCCCGCAGGCGGAAGCGGCTGCTGGCGACCGAGCGCTTGCATAGAAAGGTGCGGCTGGATCGACTCGGGACAAAACGCACTGCAGAGATCACAGCTCAAGCAGGCGTTGGCGATGCGGGCGTGCGGGTCTTGCAGCAGGCGGCGCCGCGTGAGCAGCTCGTGATCGGCGGGCAAGATCAGTAGATGCGAGACATCCCGGGGCAGCTTGGCATCGGCGGACCACGGCGTGCCGGTCAGCGCGCCACCCACGAGCGCCACCCACGCCGCCACCGGGCTTCCACCGCAGCGCCGCAACAGCTCACGCGGGGTCCACACGCTGGGGTCGTCGTCCGTCAGATCCAGCGCCTGCGGCAGCGCGACCGCCCCGACCACCGAGCACAGCTGCGGCGGCGGACGCTTGAGGATCAGCGCGCCAACCTGCACGACCCGCTCGACCGGCACCACCCAAGCGCGACCACGCTGCGGTCGGGCATCAAGCTCGGGCTGGGATGGGAAGGCCATCAGCGAGGTCCGGACCAAGATCGTGGTCCGCGCACACAGCCGCTCTAGCTCGGCCTGCAAGGCTGGCTTCGACGTACAGAAGCCGACCTCCTTGGCCCCGAGTAAGAGCTTTAGCGCCGCCAGCCCATCCTTGAGCAGCTCGCCATAGCGAACACACAGCGCTGGCATCGTCAGCCCAAGCGGCGGCTCGGCATCGCCATCGATCCAAATCGTCGACAGCAGTCCTGGCCGGGCATCGATCCAGCGCGGCCACAGCGACTCGCCCAGTCCCGCCGACTGCAGCAGCTTTTGCAGCGCCACCGCCGCCTGTGCACGCTCTTCCCCCAGCTGCTGGGACAGAAACGGCGACAGCGAGCGGTGAAGTGGGTCAGGCATCAGCGGGGCGTGATGCTAGCAGAAATGGGGCGGATTTCGCACGCGGCAGGTGGTCCAAACTCACCAGCAGGTGAAGCGTGCATCACCATGAGGTGGTCCAAACTCACCAGCAGGTGAAGCGTGCATCACCATGAGGTGGTCCAAACTCACCAGCAGGTGAAGCAGGCATCACCATGAGGTGGTCCAAACTCACCAGCAGGTGAAGCAGGCATCACCATGAGGTGGTCCAAACTCACCAGCAGGTGAAGCAGGCATCACCACGAGGTGGTCCAAACTCACCAGCAGGTGAAGCAGGCATCACCATGAGGTGGTCCAAATTCACCAGGATGTGGTCCTGGCATCAGCGGGGCGTGATGCTAGCGGAAATGGGGCGGATCTCGCAGCGTTGCAAGGACGATTGGCGACGCGCAGTCTTTCCCTCACACTTAGCGATTGGCGTGATGGGGCTTCCGCGTGGACTTCACGCTCTGCGATCGCCTGGGGGAGGAGATCGGGATGCCAAAGTACTACCTGCTTTTGCTTAGCTTGCTCGGCGGATGTGATGGCTTGTGGCAGGGACTGCGCCAGCCGGTTGCAGAGAACTGCGTGGCGAATCCGGCGGCCTGTGGACCTGCGGAAGTCTGCAATCTGACCACCGAGGTGTGTGAGCCAGCGAGGGCGGCTGACTCTGACATGGGCAGCTCGACGGGCATCGGGGGAGAGTGCGCGCCCACCGACTTTTGCTGGCAGCAGCCGCTCCCGCAGGGCAATTCGCTGCGTAGCGTGTCGATGCTGTCCCCAACCAGCGGCTTTGTGGTCGGTGACCACGGGAGCATCTGGCAGCTTGGGCCCAGTGGCTGGCAGTCGGCGCGCAGTCCGACCAAAAACAGCCTCCTTGGGGTGTCGGCGATCTCGGCTACGGCGGCGGTGGCGGTCGGACAGGCGGGCACGGTGCTGCGGCTGGATGGCGGACGCTGGTCGACGGTCAGTTGCAATACCCAGGTCATGCTGCGCGGCGTCCGTGCCATCTCTGCGAGTGACATCTGGATTGTCGGGGACCAAGGAACGGTGCTGCGCCTCCAGGGCAACACCTGTACGCCGCTGAGCAGCGGAGTCCAAGTGCAGCTGAACTCTGTCGACGCCAGCAGCTCCACCAACATCTGGATGGCCGGCGCACAGGGAACCATCCTCCACTACGATGGCAGCGGCTTTCGTACCCAGATGTCGGGCACCAAAGAGGAGCTGCGGAGCATCTACGCGGCGACTGCAGCCGAGGCGTTCGCTTGCGGAACTCGAGGCACGATGCTGCGCTTTGTCGCGGGCGGGTGGAGCCCGGTCAGCCTCGGCACCACCCAGTCGCTGGAAGCAGTGCACGGTCGGCTGGCGGACAATGTCGTCGTGACAGCAGCAAGCGGCGCGGCCTATCGGTACGACGGAAATGTCTGGAAATCGCTGCCCACCGGCACCACCAATCGCCTAGATGGAGTGTTTGTCACCAGCAGCGAAGCGTGGATGGTCGGCGACTTTGGAACCATCCTCAGCGGGAATTGCCAGTGGCGACACCGGGACGACTGGTCGTACATGGTGGGTGAACGTGGGCGGTGGACCAATTCCTGACCGCAGCCGCGACGAGTTGCGGTATCCTGGCTGCGCTCAAAATCGCAAACCCTCACGAGGAGAACTTCCGACCATGGCGAATCCCCAGGTGTACTTCGACATCACCATCGACGGCCAGCCCGCTGGACGCATTACCTTCGAGCTGTTCGCTGACGTTGTGCCCAAGACCGCCAAAAACTTCCTCGCGCTATGCGTCGGTGACGAAGCCGGCACCTACGCGGGCAGCGGCTTTCATCGAGTCATCCCGCAGTTCATGCTCCAGGGCGGCGACTTCACCAACCACAACGGCACCGGCGGTCGCTCGATCTATGGACACAAGTTCCCAGACGAGAACTTCACCCTCAAGCACACGACCCCGGGCCTTCTGTCGATGGCCAATGCCGGTCCCAACACCAACGGCTCGCAGTTCTTCATCACCACCGTGAAGACCTCGTGGCTCGACGGCAAGCACGTGGTGTTCGGCAAGGTCATTGGCGGCATGGATCTGGTCACCCGGATCGAAGGCCTGGGCACGCCGAGCGGCAAGCCGACCGCCAAGATCGTCATTGCCAAGAGCGGCCAGCTGTCCTAACGACCGGGCGAGCCCTGCCACTGCGCGCCGCGAATTTCACCTATACCCGTCGCCGCGCGCTCTGTAGTGTTCGCCATCCTCACCTGGGATGGAAGCAGTAGCGGGACTCGGACTGGCAACATCGAGACGCTGAACGGAGTCTTCGCGGTTGGTAGTGACGTGTGGGCGGTGGGGGATGAGGGGGGGACGTTCCGCTGGAAAGGCTCGTCATGGCAGCGCATTCCGTCGGGGACAACGGAGCCGCTGTGGTCGCTGTGGGGCAGCTCGGGGACGGATCTGTGGGCGGTGGGGCCATCTGGAATCGTGCTGCACTGGGATGGCAGCGCGTGGTCGACTCGGACGGCACCTGTTCCGACGCCCCGTAGCATCTCGGGCAGCGGCGCCAGCAGCGTCTGGATGGTCGGCGGTGCAGGCAACATCAGCCGCTTCGACGGAACAAGCTGGATCAAGGAAGTCAGCGGCACCGGCTCCGACCTGTATGCGGTGTGGGCCGTCGATGCCAGCAACGTGTGGGCGGTCGGCTCTGCGGGCACGATCGTCCATCGCAGCGGTGGCAAGTGGCAGGTCGAGTCGAGCGGCACGAGCGCGGGCTTGCTGGCGGTCTTCGGCGCGGACCTGAGCAACGCCTATGCAGTGGGCGAGCAAGGCACCATCTTGCATCGCGGCGCCAGCAGCTGGTCGAGCGAGACAAGTGGCGCACTGAGCCGGCTGTGGGGCGTCATGGGCGACTCGACCGGGGCAGTCTGGGCGGTCGGCGCCAGCGGCCAGATCTTGCGGCGCACAAGTGGCTTGTGGCGCAGCGTGGCGAGCGGGACGACGAACGATCTGTTTCAGGTCTATGCGCGCGGCAGCCAGGTCACCACCGTCGGCTCCGGCGGCACCATCCTCTTCAAAGCGCAGTAACTTAGAAGAATCGTGCGGGCTCTTGCGCGGGGGCGGGCTTTGTGGAAACGATGTCCGATGCTGTCAGCGGGCCTGCACGATTTGCCTTCAACCGGTCACTTGAGAGGAACGCCATGAGCGACGCGTTTGTGCAGGTCGAGGAGGTCCACAAGACCTACCGCTTGGGCGAGGCGGAGGTGCGGGCGCTGCGCGGGGTCAGCTTGCAGCTCAACAAGGGCGAGTTTACGGCGCTGGTGGGAGCCTCGGGGTCGGGGAAGTCGACGCTGCTCAACTTGGTGGGGTGTCTCGACGAGCCGGATCGTGGTCGAATCCTCATCGAGGGGCGGGATGTCGCGCACCTATCCGACGAAGAGCGCAGCCACACCCGCAACCGCAACATCGGCTTTATCTTCCAGAGCTTCAACTTGGTGCCGGTGCTGGATGTGTTCGAGAACGTCGAGCTGCCGCTGCTGCTCCATGCCGAGCTGACTCCGGCGGCGCGGCGGGAGCGGGTCGAGCAGGCGCTGGGGGACGTGGCGCTGCTCGACTTTCGGCGTCACTGGCCGGACAAGCTGTCGGGTGGGCAACGGCAGCGGGTGGCGGTGGCGCGGGCGCTGGTGACGCAGCCGCTGCTGGTGCTGGCGGATGAACCGACGGCGAACCTCGACTCCGAGACGGCGGCGCACCTGATCGACCTGATGGTGGAGCTGAACCAGAAGCGCAAGGTCACGTTCCTGTTTTCCACCCACGACGAGAAGCTGATGGTTCGGGTGCCGCGCATCGTCCGCATCCGCGATGGCCGAACCGTGGATGGAGTCGCGTAATGGAGCGAGCGTGGGCGGTTGCGGCGCGCAACTTGCGACGAAATCGGCGACGGAACCTTGCCACTGCGCTGGCGGTCGCGTTCGGGTTTGCGGGGCTGGTGCTCATCGGCTGCTACGGCAACCGGGTCGAGCAGTTCCTGCGCACCAACGCGGTGTACTTGCAGCACTCGGGGCATGTGACGGTGTTTCTGGAAAACGGGCTGCACAAAGCCTCGGCAGAGCCGGAGAAGTTTCAGCTCAAGCCGGCGGCGCAGCAGAAGATCCTGGCGTGGGCGGCGCAAGATCGGCGGGTCGAGTTCGCGGCGCGCTATCTACGCGGCGTTGGGCTGGCCGGCAATGGCTGCGGTACGCATCCGACCCGGCTGCTCGGGATCGAGCCCAGCGCGCTCCAGCGAATCCTTCATCACTCCGAGGTCGCCAAGTGGTCCGACGAGATTGCCCGGCCCGTCAAGGGGCGCTGGATGGACGCGTATCCGAGCCTGCCGCAGGCGGTGGCGGTGTCGGAAGGCCTGTCGCTGCTGCTGCAAAAGCCACGGGTGCATGACGAGGCCGTGGGGCTGCCGCCGGCGCCGCTCATCCTGCACTGCGACACCGATCAGCGCGTCGATGAGCTGGGCCGCGATGCCAACGTCCAGCTGGCGGCGATTACCTACGACGGCTCGCTCAACGCGGTCGATGCCGAGATGGTCGCGACCTTTCATCCCTCCGAGACGCTCGGGGAAGATGGGACGATGTACACCTCGCTGGCGATGCTACAGACGCTGTTTGCGACCGACCAGGCCACCTACGTGGGGCTGTTCCTACACAACGAGAAGGATGCGCAAGCGGTGGCGCGCGATCTGACCGCTGCCTTGGCCAAAGACGGTCTAGCGGTCGAGGCGCTGCCCTATCACGACGAGCGCTCGAAGCCGTATTACGTCGGCACGATGGCGTTTCTGGGCGCGGTCGCGGGCTTTATCACCCTGCTGGTCGAGCTGGTGTTGGCGCTGACCGTGCTCGGGGCGATGACGCTGACCATCTTGGAGCGGACCCGCGAGATTGGCACCTGGCGCGCACTCGGCTTTACCCGAGGACAGGTGACGGCGCTCATAGTCCGCGAGGCGCTGATCCTGTCGCTGCTCGGGCTCTGCGTCGGCCTTTTGCTGGGACTGCTGGCATCGCTGGCGATCAATGCGTCGGGGATTCGGTTCGCGCCCCCCGGAGTGCCGGGAACGATTCCGCTCATCATCGTGCCCGCCGCGTGGATCTGCGCCCTGCAGGCCGCGATCGTCATCCCCGGTCTGGGCCTGGCCGCGTGGATCGTGGTGCGCGCGCAGGTGAAGCGCAACTTGGTGGACCTCCTGACCTCGCAGACTGGGTGATTGGTGATGCCGCTTCAAGTACCGCATGCGTCGCAGCTGATCGTGAAGGTGGCGTTTCGCAACGTGCGCCGCAACTGGAGGCACAGCATCGCCGCACTCGCCACGCTGGCGGTGGGCTTCCTCGCGCTCGCGCTGTTCCAGGGCTACATCGAGGCGTTTTTGCGCAGCCAGCTCGATGTCATCTACTCGCGAATCATGATCGGCGAGGTCATGGTGCAGAAGCAGGGCTCGGGCAAGCGAGAGGCGCGCATCCACCCCGAAAAGTACTGGATCAGCGAGAGCGAGCAGAAGTTCCTCGACCGCTGGGTGGCCGAGCACCAGGCGGCGGTGAAGACCAACGTGCGGACGCTGCTGCTGATCGGAATGGCGCACATGGGCGGCAGCTCGGCGCAGGTGATTGTCTGGGGGCACGACATTCCCGAAGGCCAGATCGCCCGCCGCAAGTGGGCCTGGAACACCTGGGCCGGACATCCCCTGCGTGAGACGGAGCCGAGCGGCACCATCTTGGCGCTCGGGCTGGCGGAGATCCTCGGCTGTAGCGTGACCAGTGAGGAGCCGGTGCTCGACCCGGTGACTGCCGCGCCGCGACCGATCGAGCGCCCGTTTCAGTGCAAGCAGCCCAGCCTGATGCTCACCGTCACCAGTGGTCGCGGTCGCACCAACGCGCTGGAGGCGGACGTGGTCGGGCTGACTCGCGCCGGCTCCCGCGACTTCGACGAGCACCTGCTGTGGGTGCCGATCCGCTTTGCGCAGGACCTGGCGTCGACGCGGGGTGTCTCGCAGTACATGATCGTGCTCAACCGCCCGAGCGAAGGGCCCAAGCTGCGCGCCGAGCTGCGAGCGGCCCTTGCGCAGGCCGGCATCCAGCTGGAAGTGGTGGACTGGATTGACACCGAAGGCGCCGACCTGCTGCGACGCGGCATTGACCTTTTGACCGTGTTCCGAGGGCTGGTGTTCATCGTGATCTTGGTGATCGCCGGGGCCGCCGTGCTGACCACGATGATGAAGACGGTTCGCGAGCGCACCCGCGAGATCGGCACCCTGCGCAGCCTCGGCTACCTGCGGCGGCACATCTTGGCGCTGTTTGCGGTCGAGTCCGCGATGCTCGCGATCCTCGCTGGCTGCATCGGCCTCGTCAGCTCCGTCGCGGTTACCTTCGCCATCAACACCGCGACCATTACCTACAAAGGTGGCCTGCTCGCCGACGCCATCCCGCTGCGAGTCGGCTATTCCTATGCTGCATACGCGTGGGGCTTTGTGTTCCTGTCCGTCGTGGCAGTCCTCGCCGCCCTCCTTGCCGCCAGCGGCGTCACCCGCCTCCGCATCGCCGACGCCCTCTCAGACGGCTAACTATCCCCACGGAATGGGCGGCGCTGCCCGGTGTTTGGCATGAGCTGCCCGGTGTTTGGAACGAGCTGCCCGGTGTTTGAAACGAGCTGCCCGGTGTTTGGAACGAGCTGCCCGGTGTTTGAAACGAGCTGCCCGGTATTTGAAATGAGCTGCCCGGTGTTTGGAACGAGCTGCCCGGTGTTTGGAGCGAGCTGCCCGGAGTTTGAAGCGACGTGCCCGGTATTTGAAATGAGCTGCCCGGTGTTTGGAACGAGCTGCCCGGTGTTTGGAGCGAGCTGCCCGGTGTTTGAAACGAGCTGCCCGGTATTCCATCAGTCAGGATGGAAGGGGAGTTTCGGGCGCTTCCGACCTCAGCCCGCTTACCGAAGCGCACATTTGTTTGACTTGGCCGAAGTGGTCCCGGTAGATGGACCGCATGTACACCTCCACCAGCCAACGCGGCAGCTGGGCTTGGGAGTGACGGGGTTTAGCTCGCGGCTGGGCTGGACAAGAGCTCGCCAAAGCGCAAAGTCTGCCAAGACTTGGACTTGTGGCCGTAGGCGCGGTCGAGCGACAGGTCGAGGTCGCTGTCGAGCTGCTCGGGGAGGGCTTCACCGGACAGGATGAACAGCGGGCTGGGATCGGTATGACGGGCAATCTCGCTGCGCAGGGAGGACGCTGACAGCAGCGCCAGGGCGGGCCGACTGCCACGACGGAGCCGCCGGTTGCCGGGCTCGCCACCGAGACGCTCGGCAAGCTGCTCGGGGGTCAGCACGACGAAGAAGCGGCGCAGCTGGGTGTGTGCGGCGGCATACTCGGCGACAAAGCGCTCTTGCGACACCGACTCGATACAGCGAGGACTGCGCGCCCGTCGCACCAGCGTGATCGCCTCACCCGGCGAGTGACCTTCGTGAACGAGCAGCGCCGCCGCAATCGTCCCCGACCGCCCCCAGCCGCCGATGCAGTGAATCAGCAGCTTGTGGCCTTCCCCGGCCCAGCGCAGGATCTCTTGACACAGGGCGCGCGTCGCCAAAAGGTCCGTCGGTGGCTCTCCGTCGGCGATCGGAAACTGCACCGCCAACAGCCCGGCCTGCCGCAGCGTCAGGTCCAGCCCAAAGACGCCATAGAACGACAGCTCGCCACCATCGACCAGCGTCACCACCACCGAGATGCCCAGCGCGGCCAGCTTGGCGACATCTGCTTCGACGGTACCGCCTAGATCTGGCCGACCAGGACAGGCCGACAGCCCGATGCGACCCGGGGCTTCGATGAGCGAGGTTTCACCGGCAACCAGCCAGTCGACGCGCAGCAGCGAAGCACCGTGGGGAATCAGCATCGCCCTCATCTTACGCTGGGACAGCTTGGTTGCGGGGGGGTTTGGCTGGTGCGAGTGCGCTGACACGGGATGCAAAGCTTGCTACCCTTCGCCGCCGTGCCGGACTCCTCGTCGTCGTCAGAGTTTCTGACCCTGCCGTTTGTGCCTGTTCACGAGTCTGCCCCGCCCGTCCATCCGCCGAGCGAGCAGGCCGGACAGGCGCGCAGTGAGCTGGTCAATCGAGTCCTGCGCATGCTGTGTCCCCTGCCGCTGGCGCTGCCACATCGGGATGAAAATGCGCCGGTGCCGGTCGCCGATGCTGGGGAGGAGCTGACGGCGGCGCTGACCGGGCTGCGCCACAGCTTGTCGCTGCTGGGAGAGGAGCTGGGGTATCTGCACGCGGCGCTGTGTCTTGTCTCGGAAGAGAACGACGCGCTGACGGCGGTGATTGCCGCCGATGAGCTGGAGCCGGCGCTTTCGCCCCGGCGGATGCCGCTGCTGGCGCTGCGGGCGGCGCTGCGGGCGGGGGCGATGGCGCCTCTTGCTGATCCGAGTACGGGGACGCAGCTGCGCAGTGCGCTGGGCTGGTCGGTGCAGCGCTCGGCGCGGCTGTGGGCGTGTCTACTGCCGATGGCGCCGGGTGGACGGGAGTCGGTGCGCTGGGCCCTTTTGCTTGGTGCGGGGGACTCGTCTGCGGCGCGGCATCCGGTGGACGAGCCGCAGCTTGTGCCGCTGCTGCAAGTGCTGGCGCTGGCGATCTCGGGCTTGCGGCTGGATGAGACGCTGCGCGAGCGCACCCGGCCGCTGCGAGTCGAAGTGCTGAGTCCGGTGGTGCGGGCGCCGGGGCTGGGCCGCTATCGCGAGTTTTTCGAGTCGAGCACGGACGGGATCATTGTCCTCGACGAGGCGGGGAAGGTGGTGTGGCTCAATCGGGTGGCCGAGCAGCTGACCGGCTATGCGACGGCGGGGCTGGCAGGGCGACCGCTGACGGAGCAGGTGCCCGAGTCGCAGCGCGAGCGGGTTGCGGCGGTGCTGCGCGAGGTCCATCGGGGCCGAACGCCGTCGAACTTCGATCTGCCGCTGCTCACGACCTCGCAGGAGACACTGACGCTGTCGGCCTCGACCTCGCAGATTGCCGAGACGCAGCGGCTGTGTGTGGTGACGTTCCGCGATGTCACCGAGCGGCGCCTGCTCGAAGGGCAGCTGCGGCGGGCCAAGGAGTTCCTCGATCGGGTGATTGACTCGACGGTCGACGGCATTGTGGTGGCGGATCTGCGCGGTCGGGTGCGGATCTTCAACCAGGGCGCCAGTCGCATCACCGGCTACAGCGCCGAGGAAGTCGTGCGGCACCTGCCGGTGTGGCGGCTGTTTCCCGAGCGTGAGGCCGTTCACATCATGGCCGAGCTGCGCAGCGACGACTTCGGCGGACCGGGACGGCTGTTGCAGGCGCGGCGGACGATCTTGGGCAAAGGCGGCGGGCCGATACCGGTGGCGCTGACGGCGGCGATGATTCGCGATGGCTCGCGGGAGCTGGCGACGGTGGGAATCTTCCAGGATCTGCGCGAGCGGCTGCGGATGGAGGAGAGCCTGCGCAAGACCCAGCATCAGCTCGAGCAGACCCAAAAGCAGGCGGTGCTGGTCGAGCTGGCGGGGACGACGGCGCACGAGCTGAATCAGCCGCTTACGTCGGTGATGGGCTATGCGGGACTGCTCAAGCAGCGGCTGCCGACGGACTACGTCGAGCTGCATCGCTTCGCGGACGTGCTGCTGATGGAGTCGGAGAAGATGGCCGATATCGTGCGCAAGATCGGTCGCATCACCTTGTATGAGACCCAGTCCTACGTGGGAGAGATGCGGATCTTGGACCTCAACAAGTCAGCGGGGGAGCTGGCACCGCTGCCACCCGAGCCAGCGCCCCTGCCGCCCGAGCCACCACCGCGCCCGAGCAGCGATGGACCGCTGTTTCGCAAGATCCGCAAAGGGGACTAACCCCGCCCCCGCCTACTCGCCGAGTCGTGCCAGGATCAGCGTCCGAACCAGCGACGGATCAGCCGAGCCGCCAGTGGCCTTGAGGACCAGACCGACGAACATGCCGAGCAGCGTCTTTTTGCCTTCCCGGTAGCGCGCGACGTTGTCCACCTGGCTGGCGAGCACCTTATCGACAATCGGCCCGAGCGCATCCTGGTCCGCGACTTTTTTCAGCCCGAGCTTTTCAATGATCGCCCGGGGCTCGCCGCCGTCGGTCATCATCGCCGCAAACACGGTCTTGCCGGCCCCCGAGGAGATCTCGCCTTCATCCACCAGTCGCACCAGCTCGGCAAGCTGTGACGCAGCGAACGGCAGCTCATCGAGCGGTCGGTCTTTGAGCGCCCGCAGCACCTCGGTCATCATCCACTTGGCGATGCTGTGCGGCTGGGGATACACCGCGCAGGCCGCGTCGAAGAAGTCCGCCACCGCCGGCTCTCCGGCGAGCATGTCGGACTCCTCTTCCCCAAGCTGAAGCTCTCCCAGATAGCGGGCATGACGAGCGCTGAGGGCCGGGTCCTTCTGTCGCGCTTCACTGCGCAGCTGCGCCCGGCTCTTTTTGTGCGGTCGATGACGCTCTGCTGAGTCGTCTTTGGTTGCGGCGGCGGCGGGCTCGGGCTTGGCTGCGACTTTGGGATCGGCGGCCTCGGCTTCGACTTCCCCATGACTGTGCTTGGCCCACGAGTCGCGCAGCGTCACCACCCGATTGAACACCAAGTGATCGGGACGACTGTCGAGGCAGTCGCTGGCAAAGAAGCCCTGACGCGCAAACTGATAGCGACTTCCGGCGGGATCGCTGTGTACGCTCGGCTCGATCAGCGCTCCGGATATGAGGCGCAGAGAATCCGGGTTTAGGTCTTCGTGGAAGTCGTGCTCCTCACCCGGTTTTTCCGCCACAAACAGGCGCTCGTAGAGCCGCACTTCACAGGGCAGGGCGGACTCCTTTTCGACCCAGTGGATGTTGCCTTTGACGCGCCGCGAGGAGTGACCGCTGCGAGTCTCAGGATCGTAGCTACAGTGCAGCTCGATGACCTTTCCAGAGTCGTCCGATATTACACCTTCGCAGCGTATAATATACGAGAACAGCAAGCGCACTTCCTGACCGGGAGACAGGCGATGGAAGCCTTTCGGCGGCTTCTCCTCAAAGTCGGATCGCTCGATGTAGATCTCGCGTGAAAAGCGCAGCGGTCGTGTCCCGGGCTTGCCGACATCGGGCGGAAAGTCTGCGGCTTCGACATCCTCGGACTGACCGACGGGATAGTTGGTGATGACGACCTTGAGCGGATCGAGCACACACATCCGACGCGGCGCGCGGTAGTTGAGGTCGTTGCGGATGCAGTACTCGAGCTTCTCGTAGTCGACCTGGCTGTTGGCTTTGGCGACGCCGATCATGTCGGCAAAGTCGCGGATCGCTTCGGGGGTGTAGCCTCGGCGGCGCAGTCCAGCAATCGTCGGCATGCGCGGATCATCCCAGCCTGCGACGACCTTTTCCTCGACGAGCTTGAGGAGGTTGCGCTTCGACATCATGGTGTACGCGAGCGCCAGCCGCGCAAACTCGAACTGATGCGGCACCACCGGGGGGAGCAGCTCCTGCGCCTCGGCCACCACCCAGTCGTAGAACTCGCGGTTGTTCTCAAACTCAAGCGTGCAGATCGAGTGAGTAATCGACTCGATGGCATCGGACAGCGGGTGGGCGTAGTCGTACATCGGATAGATGCACCACGCGTCTCCGGTGCGGTGATGGTGAGCGTGCCGAATCCGATAGATCACCGGATCGCGCATCAGCATGTTCTTGGCGGTCATGTCGATGCGGGCGCGCAGGACGTGCGCACCGTCGGGAAACTCGCCCTTGCGCATCCGGGCAAACAGATCCAGGTTTTCCGCGACGCTCCGCTGCGCATATGGACTCTCAGTGCCCGGCTCGGTGAGCGTGCCGCGTCCCTGCCGAATCTCTTCCAGCGTAGAGCTGTCGACGTAGGCCTTGCCCTTTTTGATCAGGTAGACCGCGATCTCGTACAGCTTCTCGAAGTAGTCCGAGGCGAAGAACAGCTTGTCGCCCCAGTCGAAGCCGAGCCACTTTACGTCGTGCTGGATCGCCTCGACGTACTCGATGTCTTCTTTGGTCGGGTTGGTGTCGTCGAAGCGGAGGTGACAGAACGCAGTGTGGCCTTGCTGCCGATAGTCGCGGGCGATGCCGAAGTTGAGACAGATCGACTTGGCGTGGCCGATGTGCAGGTAGCCGTTCGGCTCGGGCGGGAAGCGGGTGACGACGTTGTGGTGTCGGCCGCTCTGCAAATCCGCGTCGATGAGGTCGCGGATGAAGTTGGATCGGGAGGGCTCTTTTTCGACTGGACCAGCAGCGCCAGCAGTCGTCGGGGAAGTAGGAGTCGCTGCTGCGACATGGTCGGCTCGGGTGCTCACGGCTCAAGTCTCCGGGTGGTGCGTCGAGAACGGCGAATTATAGGAGGCCGGCGCAGACCAGGGAAGGTGTATTCGCCCAGGGTAGGAGTCGCCCGCCCGAAACGCCCGAAACGGAGCGACACGGCGCGAAAGCGAGCGAAAACGCCCGAAAAGGGGCAGGAAGTGGGCAGGGCGGACCCTTGAAGAATGGGCAAAAGTCCTGCTATGGTCGTCGAGCCGATGGCATTAGCAGAGCGACTCTCCGCACTTCAGCACTCGAAGCTGGCGGTGTGGGTCTACGACAACGACGAAGCGCGCATTCGCTGGGCGAACCACGAGGCCCTGCTCCTGTGGAAGGCGCCGACGCTCGACGATCTGCTGGCACGGGACTATTCGGACAACTCACCGTCGACGCAGGCGCGGCTCGACAGCTACATGCGCAACATCCGCAAGGGTGAAGAGGTGGCCGAGGACTGGACGCTGTATCCCAAAGGCAAGCCGGCGACGATGACGCTGTTTGGCTCGGGAGTATCGCTTGACGACGGACGGCTGGCGATTCTGTTTCAGGCGATGCTCAAGGATCGCTCGCTCGACGAGTCGATGATTCGCGGGGTCGAGGCGCTGCGGCATACCTCGCTGCTGGTGAGTCTGCTCGATGACAAGGGCCAGGGACTTTTCCACAACCCGGCGGTGCTACAGCGGCTGGGCGAAGATCGTCCACCCTCGTCGTGGTTTCAAGCCGCGTGGCCGGCGATTCAGCAAGCGGTGGCGCATGGCGAGGTCTATCGCTCCGAGCTGCCCGTCGAGCTGTGCGAGGGTCAGCGCTGGCACTTTGTCGAGGCGCGACCGGCCACCGATCCGGTCACCGGCAAGCGCGGCATGCTGCTGCAGCAGAGCGATGTCACCGAGCGCCGCCAAGCCGAAGAGCTGGCCGAAACTCGCAGTCAGCTGCTCGCCGAGCTTCACCACTCGCTGGCCATCGTCGAGGAGCAGCGGCAGCAGATCCTGTCGCTGTCGGCGCCGATTCTCGATGTCGGTCGCGGAACGCTGGCGGTGCCGATCATCGGCGAGCTGCACGAGGCGCGCGGCAGTGAGCTGGGCGAGCGACTGCTGACGGCGGTATCGGAAAAGCGGGCCGCGTTTGTGATCTTGGATCTGACCGGCTGCGGCAACCTCGACGAAGAAGGGGCGCGGCTGCTGCTGCGGCTGTCGCGGGCGATCGGGCTGCTCGGCTCGCGGGCGGTGATTACCGGCGTCGCGGCGGCGCTGGCACATACCATCGTGCGGGCCGGCGTCGATCTGTCGCAGCTGACCACCCTGCGGACGCTACGGGACGGCCTAGAGTTCTGTCGCCGCAGCGGACTTAAAAGCGGATAAATCTTTAGCAATTGCCAATACAAAATCGGCAACGATACAATTTCATCCGAGTATCGTGCCCAGAGCGCCCATCCCCACCCAGCCGGTTCGACGAGCTTGCCGCTCCCTGCGGACGCTGGGGCTTGTCGTGAGCCTGTGGGCCTTGGCTACCTGCACTGCCGACGAAGATCATCTTGCGCCGGCGTCGCAGACCGCCAAGCTGGTGATCAATCCAGATGGCGATCTTTCGATCACAACAGCGGGTCAGGTGGTCAATCGCTACTCGCCGTTGACGGTGGCCGCGCTGGCGGGCGATACCGCCGTCACCGTCCAGAGCCTGGCGACGCTGGGAGTGAGCACCGACGATCTGGTGATGATCATCCAGATGCAGGGCGCGCAGATCCAGACCAGCGACGATGAGCAGTACGGTACGGTGCAAAACCTACAAGGTGCGGGGCTGTACGAGCTTGTGCGCGTGCGCGGCGTCGATGTAGCGGGCTCGCGGGTGCTGCTCGATACGCGCTGCGGTGGGCTGCGCAGTGCCTATAGCGTCCAAGGTCACGCGCAGGTGGTGCGGGTGCCGCAGGTCGGAAATGTGACCATTGCGCCCGGGGCCAGCGTCGTCGCGCCCGCTTGGGACGGTCAGCGCGGCGGGGTGGTGGCACTGCGCGCCTCGGGCGTCATCACCGTAAGCGGCGCCATTGATGTCAGCGGCCAGGGCTTTCGCGGCGGCCTTGGGCAGAGCGGCTTGACCATCCAGACCGACGAGAGTCCCGACCGCAGCGGCTATCGCACCACCCAACTGTCACTCGGTGCCGCCAAGGGCGAGAGCATCGCGGGCAGCGCCGTCGAGTACGCCATGCTCAGCGGCGGCTTTGGACGTGGCGCACCGGCCAACGGTGGCGGCGGCGGCAACGGCGTCAAGAGCGGCGGCGGCGGTGGCGCCAATCGGGGCATCCTCACCAGCTACGACGGCCATGGCGTGATGGACCCAAACGCCATCGGAAAAGCGGCCTGGAGCCTCGATCCGGCGACGATCAGCCTCGGCAAGCTCAGGACTTCCAGCGGCGGCGGACGCGGCGGCTATTCCGGCAGCAGCAGCGACCAAGACGCGCTGACCAGCGGCCCCGGCACGGCAGCGTGGGGCAGCAACCAGCGACGCGAGCGGGGCGGACGCGGCGGCCATCCAATCCCAACCAGCCCTGAGCCTCGGCTGTTCTTCGGCGGTGGCGGCGGCGGCGGCGACTCCAGCGGCAAGACGGCGGCACCCGGCACTCCCGGTGGCAGCGGTGGCGGCCTGGTCTTTTTGTGGGGCAGTCGGCTTACCGGCAGCGGTCGCATCAGCAGCTTGGGCCTTCCCGGCGGTAGCACGACCGGTCCCAGCCACGATCAAGCGGCGGGCGGAGGCGGTGGAGGCGGCACCCTGGCGCTGCTGCTCCCGGTGGTGGAAGGGACGCTCAAGCTGCAAGCGGGCGGGGGACTGGGTGGCAATCACGGGGCTGGGGTCGCAAATGACGCGGCAGGTCCAGGCGGTGGTGGTGGCGGTGGGCTGCTGATCCTGCCCAAGACGCTGCCGATCTTGGTGGTGCATGACAGCCCGGGTGGAGCGGCAGGGACCTCGCTGGCGACGGCAGTAAGCGAGTTTCCCGTCAACGGGGCCACGCGCGGCGGCGACGGCGAAGAGCAGGTCTTTGTGCCCGGTAGCCTTTTGCCCGCGTGCCTGCCGACCGATCTCGCGGTGACCGTCACCAGCACCAAAAAGAGCGCCGTGCCCGGCACCACCTTCCTACTCACCGTCACCGTGACCAACATCGGCAGCGAGCTGGCCGTGGGTACGCCGCTCGCCAGCGTGATTGGTCCCGGCGCGTTTCCGTCGGTGAACTGGACCTGTACCGCCACGCCGAGCGCTGCCGGGGAAGTCGCCAGCTGTAGCGCCAGTCGCGGCTTTCAAGATCTCAGCTCGACGGTCAGTCTGTCGCCGGGGCAAAAGGCGGTCTATGAGGTGGCGATTGCCGTGCCCTCCGCTGCGATTGGATCGCTGAGCTATCAGGCAACAGTGGCAGCGCCGAGCGGCAGTATCGATGGCGACCTAAGCAACAACCAAGCCTCGCTGGTGACACCGATTCAGCCCTCTGCCGATTTGCAGGTGCTGATTACGCCCGCGCCCACGCCCGCCGCCCCGAGTCAGCCCGTGACGGTGGTGGTGTCGGCCCGCAACATGGGTCCGAGCGATGGCCGCGAGGTCGAGCTGCGCTTTGCGGTGCCGGACGGCTTTCGGGTCGTGCGCGCGCCGAGCTCTGAGCACTTGGTGTGCAGCGGCGGGCCCGACGGATACACCTGTCGCGAGTCGCAGCTTGGCCGCTTTACGACCCATGACGTGCTGCTGGTGGTCGAGCCGCTCGAGAGTGCCAGTGAGCTGCGCTTTTCCGCCGAGGTCAGTGGCGCGGTGGCCGACGACGTGCCGGCCAACAACCGGGCGACGGTGGTGGTGCCGTATGACCCGTCCCTTCCGCCGTATCGACCGGCGCAGCTCGGGGGCGGTGGCTTTGGCTGTGCGCTAACGGCCCACACTGTACCACCGTCCACCACACATCCTGTCTCAGCGCTGGTGCTGCTTGCGACCGCGCTTCGCTTTCTTCGCCGTCTTCGCGGAAGCCGGCCCTCTCGACATGGTTAGGGGTAGATCGTGCGAAAACTCTTGCCTGCCTTTGCTTTGCTCTGGACCTGTGGCCTGCCGGTATTGGCGGATGCGCAACAAGCGGGCCCCGGCTTCCAGGTCAACCGCTACGAGCCGACGGCCGCCGGGGAGTGGTCGCTGCTCGTCGAGCATCCCTGGTACAGCAGCACCCGTTATTTTGCGGCGGGTCTGACGCTCAACTACGCGCACAACCCGCTGACGTACGGACTGCGGTTCCAAGACGGCTCGTTTCAGCAGTCGGGCGCGATCATCGGCAACCAGCTGATCGGGCACATCGACATCGCGGGCTCGTTCCTGGATCGGGTGATGCTGCAGCTGTCGATGCCAATCACGATGTTCGAGAGCGGCGATGCGATGCACGGGATTGCGCCGACCTCGGGAGCGGCGGTGGGCGATCCGCGCATCGGCGCTCGGGTGCGGCTGCTCGGTCAACCCTATCGCGGGGCGGCGTCGCTGAGCCTGGGCTTTGACGCCTGGATTCCGATCAATACCTTTGCCAGTCCACCGCCGTTTCCGGCCCAGACCGGCGAGTCCGGGGTGCGGCTGCTGCCGAAGCTGATTGCCGGCGGGCTGTGGAAGTCGCTGCTGTGGTCGCTGACGGCGGGTTATTACTATCGGCCCACGGCGTCGCTGTCGAAGCTGCAGCCCTCGAATAGCAACTCGATGGGCGCCGAGTTGCAGCTGGGGGCGGCGCTTTTGTATGCCAACCAGGGCCTGGGCTTGGCGGTCGGTCCGGAAGTGCTGGTGTCGTCGGTGGTGGCCGATGGACGAGCGTTCCAGATCGACTCGACCGGCATCGAGGCCCTGCTCGGCGTTCACTACAGCATCGTCAAGGAAGTGCAGCTCTCCGTCGGTGGTGGCACGACCTTCCTGCAGGTTCCCGGTGCGCCCGATGTGCGGCTGCTGCTGCGGCTCGCCTATGCGCCGTGGCGGACAGAGAAAGCGCCCGACAAAGACAACGACGGCATTGCCGATCACAGCGACGCGTGTCCGTCCGAGCCGGGTACGCCCCACAAAGATCCGAAAAAGCACGGCTGTCCACTACCGAATGACCGCGACCGCGATGGCGTGGTTGATCCGGAAGACCTGTGTGCCGATGTACCGGCGGGCAAGCGTCCCGATCCGGCGCGGCCCGGCTGTCCGCTCGGCGACAAGGATGGCGATGGAGTGCTCGATCCGGAAGACCTGTGTCCGACGGAGCCGATGGGCAAAGTTCCCGATCCAGCGCGCAAGGGCTGTCCGGCGGGTGACAGCGACCAAGACGGAGTGCTCGATCCGGAAGACCTGTGTCCGACGGAGCCGATGGGCAAAGTGCCCGACGCAAGCCGCAAGGGCTGCCCCGACAAGGACAGCGATGGCGACGGCGTCTTCGACAGCCAAGATCAGTGCAAAGAGGTCCACGCGGGCCTGATGCCCGACCCGATGCGTGCGGGCTGCCCGTCGCCGGATCGCGATGGCGACTCGATTGCCGACCCGGTCGATGCCTGTCCCGACAAGAAGGGCTCGCCATCGGCTGATCCGAAGAAGAACGGCTGCCCCGGCCTGGTCATCGTCGAGAGCGGCCAGATTGTGATCCTCAAGCAGGTCTTCTTCGCGACCAACAAGGACACGATCTTGAAGACCAGCTATCCGGTGCTCGATGCGGTGGCGACGGCGCTCAAGGCGTTCCCGCACATCAAGAAGGTCCGCGTCGAGGGTCACACCGACAACCAAGGCAAGGCCGACTACAACACCGATCTGTCCGACCGGCGCGCCAAGAGCGTGATGGCCTACCTGATTGTGAAGGGCGTGGAGGCGACGCGGCTTGATGCCAAGGGCTATGGTCCGTCGAAGCCGCTGGCCGACAACAAGACCGTGAAGGGTCGGTCGCTCAACCGGCGGGTCGACTTCCTGATCGTGGACCCCGCGCTGCCAATGGCAAAAGCGCCCGTACCCGCTGCGCCACCCCAAGAGCCCGCGCGCCCGAAAGCGCCGGTCAGGAAAGCCCCGGTCGGAAAAGCTCCGGTCGGAAAAGCCCCAGCCGGAAAAGCGCCCGCCGGAAAAGCCCCAGCCGCGAAGTAACCGGTCGATTCACCCACGCGTTACGCCCTGGCGGCCCACAGCTCTGTTCCTGCATCCTCTTCAGTTCTCACCACGGCATCTGCGGCTGCGGCACAGTGGATGACCAGCTCCAAGTCAGCCGGCTTGGCAGCAGCGAACGCAGTCTGGAGTTCGCTGGTTGGGACGGCTCGACCCTGGGACTGGAGCAGCTGAATCAAGGCGCGGATGCGACCGGGGAGGTCGTCTGGCCACGGCTGTGCTGGGGTAGCAGGCGCGGACTCTTCCTGCGCTGCGGCAGGACTCGCGAGATTCGTCTGCACGCTGCGGGTCTGAAAGTCGGGACGGAGCCAGCGGATGTGGCCCTGGGATTCCTCTTTTGCGCGCGCTGCGTTCAGGGTCAGCAGCCGCTCGATGAGCTCGTCATCGGTGAGGGAGGCTGGCCAGCCGTAGGCAGCAAAGGTCGATCGATCGATGTCATCGTGAAGTTGACGCAGCGTGTCAATCAGTCCCTGGTCGCGAGTACGGTGGTCGTCAGCGTCGAGCGAACTGCCCGCACGGAGCTTCTCTAGGACGTTGTACATGTCGGTCAAGGTGAGGCTTGGATGCTCCTTCTGGCGTGCTTTGCGATGGGTGTCCAAGGCATCGCCAAGCTGGCGTAGCTGCCGCTGAGCTGGTTCATCAAGCTCAGGGAATGGGAAGTGTCCGAAGCACTCGACATGGTTGTAGGTAGGGTCATTCCCAACCCCCAGCCAGCCACCGGCGCGGGCGGCCCAGACGATGTGGATGCGGGAAGAGAGCGTCGCCAGGGCACTGCCATCATCGAGAGCAATGGCCACGACCTTGGTGTCCGGAAGGGTGTCTGCGGGAAGAAAGGAAAAGATGCGATGCTTTGCGGTCCGCGAGGTCGCAAGGTAGCGAGGTAGCTCTCGAATGGCAGCTCGCAGATCTCCACCACTCCTTCCAAAGAGCCACCACTTTTCACGTCGCTGTGCATCATTCTGGACATCGCGCTGCGGCTTTACCGTGCGAAGCAGATGTTCAAACAAGCGAGGGTACGCTTCCCTGGCCTCGTGCTTGGACAGACCGTGAAAATCGATCACCCAGCGCTGCTCTGCCGTTTGAACCAAGTCACGACCGATGAAGTACCGCTTCAGAACCGGGCAAAGAAGGCTGATCCCGAGTCGCTGTATCGCTGCCTCCGAGAGTCGAAAGCCCTCTCCAACCAGGGTGATGCCTTGAAAGCAGATGTTTTGATTGGCGCGGAGCGGCCCAGCGGAGGCCATTTTTGCTCCAGCGCGGAGGTCGGCATGGATCTCGGGGACAGGCTGTTCGTCGACTACGATGTGCTCCAGCTCCTCGGCTTTGGTCCGCGCTTCGCTTGTGACGATTCCTACGGTGGCTGTTTCTGGGCTGCTGTGGACCACGCCCACAGTCATGGCGATGCGGACTGCGGCCCCTTCGTCGTACCAGGGATGATCGGCGATGGCGTAGGAGAGCCGGACTCCCTGCTGGTCGATGGCGCTGGCGACCACCTGGCGATTGAACTTGCCGGTGATGCTGTTGGTGGTGACAAAGCCGAAGCGACGCAGCTTGCCGAGGCGAATCAGCTCGGCGCAGCGTGCCCACCAGTACATCACGAGGTCTGCGGTCTTTGGCACCGCAGGGAAGGCCGTACGAATCGCACTCACATAGGAGGGTCGCAGAACGTCGCTCATCCGCTTGTTGCCCAGGAAGGGCGGATTCCCAACCACGAAGTCCACCGTCGGCCAGTCGGCGACTTTCACCCCCGTCAGTCGAGTCAGCGGAACCATCGACCGCTCGCCCCGCTTCCTACTAACACCCTGCGCCACCAGCTCGGGTTGGCTGTGCTGATTGAGCACCGCCGCTTCCGCTTCCCACGTGATGAGCGCGTCGCGGTTTTCGATGTGCCGCAGGTCTTGCAGCAGCGGCTCGGGAGTCTGATTCATCCGCCCGCTCGATACCTGCCACTGTAGGTAGCCAATCCACAACACCAGCTCGGCAATCTTCGCGGCCCAGGGCTTGCATTCGATGCCGTAAAACTGCGCCGGATGCACCGTGTCACCGGGGAGATCGAGCCACACCTGCTGGTCGCCTGCTGCAATCAGGGCCCGATGAACCTCACCTTCCAGCCGCTTCATCTCTTTGAGCGCGACATAGAGGAAGTTTCCGCTGCCGCACGCTGGATCGAGCACCTTGACGCTGGCCAGGTATCTGCGGAAGGTGTGCAGTCGCTCCGTGGCTTGCGCTTTGGCCTTCTGCGAGGTTCGGCCACTCCGACTGGTGCGCAGGATCTTTTCGGACTCTGCCCGCGCAATCATCCACTCCTCCCGCAGCGTCGACAAGACAGTCTTTTCGACCAGCCGCCGAATGTACGCTTCCGGGGTATAGAACGCGCCGAGCTTCTTGCGCTCCGCCGCAGACAGAGCCCGTTCCAGCAGGGTGCCAAAGATCGCCGGGGAGACACGTCGCCAGTTGGCAGAAGCGGCCTTGTACAGCGCATCCAGCTCATCCAGATCAAGCGCTAGCGGCTCGGGATCGCGGTAGAGATATCCATTGAAGCGGCGCACCGGATCACCGGACTCGAGATCTCCGCCCTTCTGCATATGCGTCCACAGCGCTCGCAGCCCCCGGACGAAGCGATCCTTGTGTCCAGCCT
This sequence comes from Myxococcales bacterium, assembly GCA_016794465.1. Classification (GTDB taxonomy): domain Bacteria; phylum Myxococcota_A; class Polyangia; order Palsa-1104; family JAEUJZ01; genus JAEUKA01. The sequence goes on from JAEUKA010000104.1 coordinate 32,252, forward strand.
TGTAGTCCGCGATCCACAGCGCCAGCCTGACGGTAAACAGGTTGCCGGGCAGAAATCCCACATCCTCCGCGAACATCGTGAAGACGCACTTCATCAGGAAGTCGCCGACCGCTTCCGGTGCAAAGCGCTGCTCTAGCCGCACCGCCAGATCCGTGATGTGGCTGGCGATGGTGGCGGTGATGCGCTGGCCGCGCGCTTCCTCGTTCAGACTCTGCGGATCGAGCCAGATCTGGCGCAGGAAATGAAACACCTCCGGGCGTCCCAGGTCGGCCCAGGCAAACGCGCCGAGCGGCTCGAAGTCTCCGTAGTCATCGCGCAGGTCCGACGAGAAGCTCGACCAGACCCAAAAGCAGTGGCCGACATCGGCAACAATGACGAAAGGAGGCTTGGGATCGCGACGCTCCGTGACGTGAACGGCGTAGCGTCCGGCCTGATACCGACCATCACGCAGCGACTCGAGCCAGTCCTGGGTTCCGCGCACTCCGGCCCCCCGCACCTGCTGAGAGTGACCACTGCGATCACGTCCCCGCTCGATCGCGTCGGGAGCGGCCTTGGGATCGACGCCTTGCTTGGCCTCGAAGACGAAGTGACCCCGGTGGTAGACATCGATCCGCCGATGCGCGCGGCTCGCCTTCACGTCTTCCTCGAAGCAATAGGAGTTGTCCCCCTGTGCCTGCTTCAGCGACGGAGGTGGCACGTGCAATAGCCGACACAGGTCGCTTATGATGCTCTGCGCGTTCGCCAGCTCGCCACCACCCGACTGCCGCGTCTTGGCGACAAACTCCTCGATCGCGCCGGCATCGAACTCTTTCGGGATCTCGTGATCTTCGAGACGGTCCAGCTGACAGGGGAGCACGATCGGCATGGCCGACGGTATAGCACGGTCCGATCGGCCCGGCGACGGCGTTGCTCAGCCTTCGAGCTGCGCGGACTACACCTCCAGATAGCGGAGGATCTCGGCTTCGTCTTGGGACACGAGCCGGGCCAGGCCATCGGCTTTGCTAAGCCGCGTGAGCTGGAGCTTGCCGACCATCGACTGGACCAGGACCGCGCGCTTCCGGAACAGCGGATACAGCTGGTTGCGCAGCCGTGCCACGGCCTGCTCGAACGCGGGGTCATTGCGGCCAGGGGCAAGCCGCTGGTCGGTCAAAAGACCCAGGTCTTTGCGGCGGAGGGACAGGGCCACATCGATCAGCTGGCCGTACGAATACTCCATCGCTGCGATATCCGGGTAGGCCTTGGAGGAGCGAATGACCCGCACGAGCTTGCCCTCGCGCTCCAAATGGATGCTTACGTAATCGTCGCGGTAGAGCTCTGTGCTGTGACCCATACCTGTTCATTGTAGTTGTGCCAAATCGGTACACCCAAGCCCATTCCGCCACCCACAGCGGCACAGGATGGCTGACACGACCTCATGTCGGAATAGGGCCGAGGTATCCCGGAAGGTGGAAGACCGGCTGCTTGGATAGGGCTGAGGTATCCCGGAAGGTGGAAGACCGGCTTCCTGGATAGGGCCGAGGTATCCCGGAAGGTGGAAGACCGGCTGCTTGGATAGGGCCGAGGTATCCCGGAAGGTGGAAGACCGGCTTCTTGGATAGGGCTGAGGTATCCCAGCTACGCCTACTCCAGCGGGCATAGCTCGCGGGATGTCACGGTGTTGTCGCAGTCCGGTCAGGAGCGCGACGCAGGGTGAGGACTTGGGTGATGGCGAGGGCGCTGAGGATCGCGAGCAGGGGGTGCAGCTCTACGAGGTAGCGGTTTTCGACGTAGCCGGCCAAGGCGAGGACAGAGGTCCGCAGTCCGATGGTGAGCAGGCTCAGTCTGGCGAAGCGTCGCTGCTCGTCACTTTGCGGGCGCAGCAGCAGGAGCAGCAGACCGATTCCCGCCAGCAGCGCCAGACCACCCGAGAGGATCGCACTCATGCCCGGACGCCACAGAGTCCGCAGCGGTGCCGCGATGCGCGTGAGCAGCGTCCGCAGCGGCCAGTCACTGCGATAGACATACAGCTGATAGGCGCGCACAAGGGGGAGCGTAAGGAGGTTGTGCAGCGGACGCGCTTTGATGCGGCGAAGCGCCAGCTTGCGGAAGCCCTGGTCGATGGCAGTGGCTCCGCTGGGGGTGTCGCGTAGCAGTAGCAGGGCGGCGACTTCCTGCTGCTCGGCGGCACTTGCGAACGCCTCTTTGGGATACTGCTGGATGCTGGGCCGACACTCCGGAGTGAGCAGACAGTAATAGGGGGCAAGCTGCGACTCCTGCGTGAGCCACGTTCGCACCCAGTGACCATAGCCAGCATAGGGAACCGCTCGGCCATGCGTATCACAGAGGGAAGAGAACGCATGCGGAGTCCCAAGCTGCACAAGATTGCGCAGCGGCCACGGCAAAAAGATCACGACCGCGCACAGAACGGACAGCCCCAGGCTCTGCAAGCGGGTCCGCAGCGGCTCGGAGCGAAGCAGCACAGGAATCGCCAGACAGGGGAGAAGCAGGACTCCATCGGCTCGCGTGAGCGCACTCAGTCCCACCGCGACTCCCGCCCCGCACAGCGCGATCAGGCTGTGCTTGTGACTGGTCTTATCGGAAGCCGCGCGGTGAACCAAAAAGAGCGTCAACATACAGAGGAACGTGGCCAGAGACTCTGTCAGGGCCGAGCTGGCAAAGACGATCAGCCACGGATTCCCAACCGCGAACAGGAGTGCCAGCCAGCCGGTACGGAGTCCGCCGATTCCGCGACCGAGAAGAAAGCACAACAGACAGGTCAGCAGATCCAGCACTCGCTGCACCGGAGCGACGTGGGCAAACAGCTCCTCATACTGATAGGAAGGACCGCGCGCGGACAGCGCCAACAGCAGCGGATAGCCGGGCTGACGACAGGAGGAGAGCGGCGGCGTAGCGGGCTGGGGTAGCTGCGGCGGCGGACGCATGGCATAGCGATGATGCGTGACCAGCTCGGACGCGGCGCTGAGGTAGTTGTAGCCGTCCGGACCGCAGATGATCCAGCCAGGCTGCTGCGGCTGGCCAGGCCGCTGCTGCTGGCCAGGCCGCTGCTGCTGGCCAGGCTGCGAGCGCAGGAAGTATCCCAAACAGAGCGTCACAAGGACGAGCCCAACGTGGAGTACACGTCGAACAGGAACCGACCGGAGTCCTTGCAGGCTGGGTAGAGACACGGCCCCAAGATACATGCTCCTTCGCAGCAAGTTCCACGCCCGTCCGCTGGAATGTCACCGCGCCGGCAGCGAGCGTGCGTGGTATGGTGCGGCCATGGCTTCATCGCATGCGCTGGTGGTCGAGGACGAGGAGCAGTTTCGCAAGGTGGTGGGGGAGTTCCTGCAAGGAGCGGGCTATCGGGTGACGCTGTGCGAGAGCGGTGACAAGGCGATTCAGCTGTCGAGCGAGCAGCCCTTTGACGTGATCATCAGCGACGTGCGGCTCGGCTATGGTCCCGATGGACTGGATGTGCTGGCGGCGGTTCAGAAGCATCAGCCGCAGACGCCGGTGATCCTGATGACGGCGTTTGGCGATGTCGAAAACGCGATGAAGGCGATCCAGCAGGGCGCGTACGACTACATCTCGAAGTTTCCGTTTCAGCCGCAGGAATTGTTGCAGTGTGTGGCGCGGTCCCTCGAGCGGCGGCGGCTGGCCGAGGAAGGGCGGCAGAAGCCCAAAGAAGCGCGCGGCAAGATTCGCGAGATTGTCGGGCGGTCGCCGGCAATGCTCGAGGTCTACAAGCTGGTGGCGCGGGTGGCCAGCTCTCTGTCCACGGTGCTGGTCGTCGGTGAGTCGGGTACTGGCAAGGAGCTGGTGGCGCGGGCGATTCACAACCACTCGACGCGGGCGCACGGTCCGTTTGTGGCCGTGAACTGTACGGCGATCAGCGAGTCGCTGCTCGAGTCGGAGCTGTTTGGTCACGTCAAAGGGGCGTTCACCGGCGCGCAGCACAGCAAGCGTGGCTACTTTGAGGAGTCGCAGGGTGGGACGCTGTTTCTCGACGAGATCGGCGACATCAACGCCAAGATGCAGGCGCAGCTGCTGCGCGTTCTGCAAGAGGGAGAGATTCGGCGCGTCGGCAGTACCGAGCCGCTGCACGTCGATGTGCGAGTGGTGGCGGCGACCAATCGTGACCTTGATGAGGAAGTGCAGAAGGGGCGGTTTCGCGAGGATCTCTACTTTCGCATCAACGTAGTGACGATCAAGCTGCCGCCGCTGCGCGAGCGACCCGACGACATTCCGATCCTGGTCGAGCACTTCCTGGCCAAGTACGGCGAGCGGGAAGGGCGGCAAGCGGCGGGTGTCGCGGATGAAGCGATGGTGCTTTTGCGGCGCTACAGCTGGCCGGGCAACGTGCGCGAGCTCGAGAATGTGATTGAGCGGGCGCTGGCGCTGTCGAAGAGCGGGATTGTGCTGCCGTCGGATCTGCCGCTCGATGTGCTGGGGAGTGAGGCGCGGGGACTGCCGCGATCGGGGGGGACGCTGGTCGATGATCGTCCGACGCTGGCCGAGCTGGAGCAGCGCTACATCAACCTGATCTTGCAGCAAGAGGGCGGCAACAAAAAGCGCGCGGCGGAGGTGTTGGGAATCGATCGGCGGACGCTGTATCGGACTCTGGAGCGTGGTGAGCGGAGTGAGCGGGGCGAGTCCAGCGACGACAAAGAGCCGACGTGAATCTCTGCTGGTGGTTCCGTTGGCACTGTTATAGTGCCGCGCATGAGCTCGCCAGTGGTTTCGGTCTGTTCCCATCCGCTCCTGTATGCCCGAGGTTTTGTCAGCGAGTTTCCGCTTCCGCTCGCTAGCTTGCCGTCGCCAAGCTGGCTGTCCGAGCAGCTGTCCTTGTCCGCAAGTGCGCCGCTGTCATCCAGTGATGCGCTGCGATCGGCGATTCGGGATCTGCTGCGGCACGGCGGCTACAAGCCCACCGGTCGCGGCAAGCCAGCGTCGGAATATCTGCTGCGAGCGGCCTCGGAAGGGAGCCTCGGTAGCATCAATGCGGCGGTCGATGCCTGCAACGTGGTGTCGCTGCACTCGGGACTCCCGATCAGTGTCATCGATACCGATCGAGCGACCCTGCCGCTGTCGATCCGCATTGCTCAGGAAGGGGAGTCGTATCTGTTCAATGCCTCGGGACAGACGATCGATCTTTCGGGACTGCTGTGTCTGTGCGATGCTGAGGGACCATGCGCGAACGCGGTCAAAGACGCGCAGCGAACCAAGACCAGCGATGCGACGACCCGCACGTTGTCGATCGTGTGGGGCTGTCTCTCCTATCAGGAGCAGACCGATCGGGCGCTCGGGTTCTATCGTGACCTTCTGGCACGGCTTGGCGGCAAGACCACGGTGATTTTGTAAAATGAAGTAGAAATTATGCCTAATATAGAGCACATACTCGGAGCAGCGAGGTAGCGATGTTATCGAAGTCAGCGGCTCGATCCTTTTTCTTGGTGGGAACCTTGGTCTGTGTGGCCTTCTTCATCGGGCTCACCGTCGATACACTCGGCAGGGTGCCCGCGCAGACCCGTGCGCAGAACCTGACCGATTCGGTCAAGCTCGGCAAGAAGCTGTGGGAGAAAAACAACTGCATGGGCTGTCATACCTTGCTCGGCGAAGGGGCCTACTATGCGCCCGAGCTGACCCGGGTGTATGAGCGACGGGGGCCACAGTTCATGCGGGCGCTCCTCAAAGACCCGCAGGCGATGTATCCGGGCGAGCGCAAGATGGTGAAGTACAACTTCACCGATGCCGAGATCGATCAGCTGATCGCGTTCTTCCAGTGGATCGGCGAGATGGATCTGAACGGCTTCCCGCCCAAGCCGCATCTGGTGCAGCTGGCGGTGACGGCGACCTCGACGGGTGGAGGCGTTGCGCAGGCCTCCGATCGACCGTTTGTGTTCAATCAGATGTGCGTGGCCTGTCACACCATGGGCGGGCAGGGCGGCCTGGTCGGTCCGACGCTCGACGGGGTTGGCAAGCGACTGACGGCGGACTATATCGCGGCGTGGCTGCGTGATCCGGCGGCGGTGAAGCCCGGAACGCGGATGCCCCGACTGCCGCTCACCGACAAAGACATCACCGAGCTGACGGCCTTCCTTTCGCAACAGAAGTAGTGGAGACACCCGATGCGATTTCAATCCCAGAAAGTGGCGTACTACTTTTTTGCGACCTGCATGCTGCTGCTGTCGCTGCAGATCGTCTACGGCTTCATCATGGCGTTTGCCCACATGGGCTACGACGTGCTGCACAACGTCATTCCTTTTAATACTGCGCGCACCACCCATACCAACCTGCTGGTGGTCTGGCTGCTGACCGGATTCATGGGCGCGGCGTACTACATCATTCCCGAAGAGTCCGGTCGCGAGCTGTATTCCGTTCCGCTCGCCTATCTCCAGCTGGGAGCCCTGGTCATCGTCGGTGTGGTCGCCATCATCGGCTTCCACTTCAACTACTGGGAAGGCCGCAAGTTCCTAGAGATTCCCCGGCCACTCGACTACTTGGTGGTGGTGGATGTGCTGCTGTTTCTGCTGAACATCGGCATGACGATCTGGCAGGGAAAGCGTCACAGCACGACCAGCTTGGTGCTGTTCTTTGGGCTGCTGATGGCGGCGCTGTTGTATCTGCCGGGAATGATCGACACCGACAACCAGACGCTCGATTCCTACTGGCGCTGGTGGGTGGTTCACCTGTGGGTCGAGGGTGTGTGGGAGCTTATCATGGGCGCGATCCTGTCGTTCCTGCTGATCAAGCTGACCGGAATCGATCGCGAGATCATCGAAAAGTGGCTGTACGTAATCGTCGGCTTCACCTTCCTCTCGGGAGTGCTCGGCACCGGCCATCACTACTACTACATTGGGACTCCCAAGTACTGGCTTCTCGTCGGTGGAGTCTTCTCGGCGCTGGAGCCAGTGGCGTTCTTGGGAATGGCGATCTATGCGATCACGATGGCGCGCAAAGGAGGCCGGACGCATCCCAATCAGAACGCGCTGTCCTGGACGGTGGGCTGCTCGGTGATGTCCTTTGTCGGGGCCGGATTCCTGGGCTTTGCGCACACGCTGCCGCAGGTCAACCTGTACACGCACGGCACGCTGATCACCGCGATGCACGGCCACATGGCGTTCTGGGGAGCGTATGCGATGTTGGTGTTGGGAATCATTGCGTATGCGATGCCGCTTTTGACCGGGCGCAAGCTGCATGACACCACCACGGCGACGTTTGCGTTCTGGACCTCCAACATCGGAATGATTGCCATGACGCTGGCATTTGCCGTCGCTGGAATCAGTCAGGTGGTGCTGGAGCGGCGGGTCGGACTCGACTTCCTGACGGTGCAAAAAGAGCTGCAAGTTCACTTCTTCGGACTCACGCTGGCGGCGACTCTGTTCACGGTGGGAATCGCGGCGTATATCGTGAACTTCATCCGCTACGGACTCCCGGTCGGGGAAGTGACGCCCGAGCAGCCTGGAAGCGACTCCTAAATGTCTACCGCCCCGTCGTTGGCGCCCTACTATCGGGCGGTCTTTCATGAGGTGTCGGTCTTCGAGCATGCCTATGGCAACCGGCTGCCACTCCTTATCAAAGGGCCGACCGGCTGCGGCAAGAGTCGCTTCGTCGAGCACATGGCGCATCGGCTGGGAAGGCCGCTGATTACGGTGGCCTGTCATGAAGACACGGCGGCGGCGGATCTGCTCGGTCGCTACTTGGTGCAAGGGGGCGATACGGTGTGGCAGGACGGGCCGGTGACGCGGGCGGTGCGACGGGGCGCGGTGCTGTATCTGGATGAGATTGCCGAGGCGCGACAAGACGTGATCGCGGTGCTGCATCCGCTGTCCGATCATCGCCGTCAGCTGTTTTTGGATAGGAGGGATGAGACACTGACCGCGCCCGCAGAGTTTATGCTGGTGGCCAGCTACAACCCCGGTTATCAGCAGCGCTTAAAAGACCTGAAGCCGTCGCTGCGGCAGCGCTTTTTGGGACTCTCTCTGGGCTATCCCGAAAAGTCGATCGAGATAGAGATCATCGCGCGGGAGTCCGGAGTGGACGCAAGTATCGCCGCCAAGCTGGTCGCGCTCGCGCACAAGCTGCGCAACCTGCAAGAGCTGGGCATGACCGAGGTGGTTTCGACGCGGCTGCTCGTCAGTACGGCGCGCCTGATTCACGCCGGACTCGGTCCACGCTTGGCCTGTGATGTCGGGGTGATTCAGCCGCTCAGTGATGATGCGGAAGTGGTGACGGCGCTGCGCGAGCTGGCGGCGCTGCACTTTTAACGCGCACCACCAAAGGGGATCTTTGTGAGCTGGGATGAAGCGCTGTTTGGCTGGGGACACCGGCTGTGGCGACGGCTCGGGGGGCGATCCGATCCGCAGAGCTTGGAGCATGCGGCGCTGCTCTCGACCGAGCGGGCGCACTTGCTGGTGATGGCGCGCGCGCTCTGCGGCCATGCGGTTGATATCAAGGAAGCGGAAGGAGTCGGCGGAGTGCAAGGACAGCTGTTGCTCTTGCCGCGCGTCATGGATGTCTTTGCAGACCGAGAACAGAACCGGCAAGCGCTGCTGCTGCGGACGATCTATTCCTCTCTTCTGTTTGTGAACGGACTCTCTTTGCCGGATGCTGTGACCGCTGGCTCCGACGAGCAAGCTGTCCTTTCGCTCTACACTGCGCCGCTGCTGCTTTCCCAGGTGGAAGCCGAGCTTCCGGGTCTGCGTTCACTGTTTGCGCCGCTGTTTGGGAGTGCTCGCTTTCTCTCGGTGGCGGAGGTACTGAAGCTGACCGGACTCCTATTTCCCAAAGAGACTCCCAAGGCGCGGCCACCGCTGAAGAGGAGTGTCGCCCCAGCCGAAGCGCTGCCGTCGGGAACCGAGCGTCCGGGCCAAGTCCGTCAGCAGATCCGGACGGTCGAGATCAAGGAAAATACGCTGTCCGAAAATCCGCTCACGCATGTCTTTGAGAAAGTGCAGACTGCCGATGAGTATCGCGGGGGTCAAAAGCCGCTCGACGGAGACGATGAGCTGGCCGACCATGCCGAAGCGCTGTCGGAGCTGACGCTGCGAGCGGTGGTGCGCAGTCACAAGCGAACCCAGTCGGTCTACCGCGCCGATGTCCAGCTCGATGTAGAGTGTGCGGATCTCGAAACGGAGGAGCCGGCGCAGCAGTCGTTCCGGTATGACGAGTGGGACGAGGCCCACCGTCGCTACAAGCCGGGATTCTGTAGTGTGTTTGTGAGTCGCGCGCAAGCGACTCTGTCCGCAGAAGTTGTGGAAAAATACCTGTCGAATGTGAGGCAAAAGCATCGCCGCCCGATCCGCGAGCTCCAGCAGCGACTGTCCGCATTGCGCAGTGAGCGCGCTTGGAAAAATCGTCAGTACGAAGGTCCCGAGATCGATCTGCAAGCGATCGTAGAGCGGCACGCGAGTCTTCTGTCCGGACATACTCCGCCCGATCGGCTGTATCTGGCGCAGCGTCCGCAGCGGCGCGATGTGGCGACTCTGCTGCTGATTGACTCGTCGCTGTCCACCGATTCCTGGATCGAAAATCAGCGGGTGATGGATCTGGCGCGGGAAGCGATCATCGTGCTCGGAGATGTGCTCGCGGGCTTTGCCGATCAGGTGGCGATTGCGGGCTTTCACTCCAACACGCGGCAGGACTGTCGCTACATCACGGTGAAGGACTTTGTGCAGCCGTGGAGCGGTGTGTATTCCCGACTTCTTTCGCAGCAGCCGACCGGTTACACGCGGATCGGACCGGCCCTTCGTCATGCCACCCAGGTGCTCGATAAAGTGGTGGCAAAACAGAAGCTCCTGTTGCTGATCAGCGACGGAAAACCGACCGACTATGATCGATACGAAGGTCGCTACGGAGTCGCCGACTGTCGGCAAGCGATTCGCGAAGCGCGCAGTCTGGGAATGTTTGTGCGGATGCTAGCGATTGATGCGCGGGCCAAGGCCCAGCTCGCCGAGATGTTCGGCAGCGGTCACTATCAGATCTTGCCGCATGCTCACAAGCTGGTGACGAGTCTCGGTGCGCTCTATATGCAGCTGGTCGGATAGCGAGTTCCCGTCGCCAAGCACTACGCTCTGCGGTCGGCCCACTCGCTACAGAGGAGAGCGAGCAGAGCCGGCACAGACTGACCCACGAACACCGCCTTGTCGCCGAGCGTGGCGCTGCCGTAGATGCCCGCGACGATCACGCATACCAGGACAAAGCGCCGCAACAGCTGCGACTTGGTGATCAGCGCAGTCACCAGGCCAGCGGCGAGAAAGCCGTTGTAAAGACCTTGATTCATGGCCAGCACCGCGCAGGTGTCGGCACTCTGCTGGGTCTGGTGAAACGTCTGTAGACCCGTCGGCTTGGTGAACAGAAACATCTCGAGCACGAGAAACCACAGATGCTCCAGCGCAACGAGAACGACCAGCAGTGGGGCCAAGATTTTCATGAGCACACTATGCCTGATGTCGCGATGCAGTGGCCGTCATTTGGCAATCGGCGCTGACCGCAGCCAGCGATCGTACAGCCACAAAAGGAGTGCGGTTCCGACGGCAAGTGTGGCGATCAGGACAAACAGCAGATCGGGCCGATCGAGCCCACGTGGACCCAGGTATTGATAGGCGGTTCCGGACAGCAGACCCCCAAACAGATTTCCCAGCGCCACGCACAGATAGAAGTAGCCCATGTACAGGCCCACTTTGTCGGGCGGAGCGATGCGGCCAGCGTACTCCTTTGACTTGGGACTGGCCATCATCTCGCCCACGGAATAGGACAGGACACCGACGACAACCAGCCAGCCAGTGCCGTGTTTTCCGAACGGAACGAAGAGCAGGAAGCTGGCGGCGGTGAGGAGGACTCCGCTCACAATCGTGACCAGCGGTGGTAGCTTGCGCGCGGCATAGGAAATCACCACCTGGAGGAAGATGATGCCGAGCGAGTTGAGGTTGATCAGGTGCTCGGGCTTGACGCGACCCTGCGCCAGCAGCGCCTTCGACCACGACGAGGTATCAATGCCGAGCTTTGCAAACAGTCCGCTCACCCAGCCGGCCAGCGGCGAGAACGTCCGCACCAGATCACTGCTGTCGACATAGTCGCGGATGTATTCCGGAAGCGTCATCGCCAGCTGATTTTCGCAGGTCCAAAAACCACTCATCAGCAGCAGGAACAAAAGGTAGCGACCTTCTCCTACTGAGAGCTTTTGCAGATACCACGGAGCCCGCTGCGGAGCCCTCCCAAGTCGCAGCAAAAGATCCCAGACAAGATGAAACAGGAGCCAGCCGACAGCGACGGTAGCAGCGCGGCCAAAGCTCCACCACTTGCTACCCAGGACCAGCAGCATCAGCATGCCGATGACCAGCGCAAAAAAGCGTGCATTGCCGATCACTGCGACCATTCGCAAAAGGACTGTGTTTAGGGACTCCTCTTTGCGCTGGTGCGGCGGCTCGCGATAAAACAGCAGCGACAGAATTCCCATCAGCCCAATCCAGAATGCAGAGGCGTAGAAGACGTAGTCCCAGCTCCAGCCTCGGACGATGCCAGCAATCAGCGGACCGAGGAGTCCGCCAATGTTGACCATCATGTAGAAGATTCCGAACCCGAGCGTGCCGTTCTGTTCGTTGGTGGTCTTGACGATCGTACTGAGCACCACCGGCTTGAACATTCCATGTCCGCAGGCGACGAGAATGTAGACCAAAAAGAAGCCGTAAAAGGAGTGCGGCAGGTGCAACAGCAGATAGCCCGGCAGCATCACCAGCGCTGACAGCGAGAACATCAGCCGATAGCCGTAGCGATCCGCGAGCGTTCCGAACAGCGCCGGAAAAAAATACAGAAAGAACGTCGACAGCCCTTGAATGACGCCGCGATCTTTGGAAGAAAGTCCCAGGCCTCCTTCCGCTATCGGCGCAGTCAGGTACAGCGTCGAGACAGCATAGAAGCCGTACCAGCCCATGCGCTCGAAAATTTCCATCGCATTGGCAACCCAAAAGGAGCGTGGGAATGCGGGAATCTGGTGATCAGAAGCGACGGGGGAAGACTGCATGGATACGCGCGGATCGGTCAGGACTTGTCAGCGTCTAACACATAGGATGGACGGATGTCACTTTTGTTTACACGCTTTCCGCGACTGCGCGGACGGCTGCCGTTTCGGACGCTGGGTGCGTTTCCGACGGCACTTGAGCCTCTGCCGGGTCTGTGTTCTCCCAAAGTGGATCTGTGGGTGAAGCGCGAGGATCAGGCCGGGACGCTGTACGGAGGCAACAAGGTTCGCAAGCTGGAGCTGCTGCTGGGCGACGAGCGAATCGATGAGCAGTCTCTTGCAGGTCCGGGCAAGCCTCGGCTGCTGACGCTGGGAGCCTGGGGGTCGAATCATGCGCTGGCGGTGGCGCTGTATGGACAGGCGCTGGGTCTGCGCGTCGATACGGTGCTGTTTCCCCAGCCGCTCACGGCAGAGACGGCGCCGTATCTACAGCGGCAGCTGGCCGGACAGCTGGCGGCAGAGGCGCGGCTGTGGCCGTCGCAGACGCTGGTGGGAATGGTCCCGATGTATCTGCGGGCGTGGCTGGGAGAGCCCGGTCCGGTGCTGACCATTCCGCCGGGTGGCTCGTCGACAGCGGGGGTGCTGGGCTGGGTGGCAGGCGGACTGGAGATCGCGGAGCAGCTTACGCAGACGCGACAGCCACCGTTCGATGTGGTCTATGTCACCGTCGGGACGGGCGGAACGGCGGCGGGTCTGTGGCTGGGGCTTGGACAGGCGGCCAAGACGCTGGCGGCGATTCGGGTGGTGCCGTGGCCGGTGGCAAGCGAGCTTGGTGTAAGAATGCTTGCGAAAAAAACACAGCGATTTTTGCAGCAGCTGGCGGGTGAGTCGCTTACGCCACAGCCTCGGCTGTCCGTCGATGGTCGCTATGTGGGACCGGGCATTGGCTATGGGGTGGTGACGGACGCTTCTCGACGCGCAGTGGAGCGAGCCCGCGCCTGTGGGATGACGCTGGAAACCACCTACACCGGCAAGACCCTGGCGGCACTGCTCGATGCTGCGGACAGCGGCGCACTCGATGGCAAGCGCGTCCTGTTTATCAATACGATGAGCAGCGTCGATCTGTCGGCACTGCGGGCGCGCGCGGATCTGACCAAGCTGCCGGCCTGGCTCGGTCGCAGCCTGGCTGCGCCAAAATGACAACTTGTACGCTGGCCTACATCTCTTTTACGATGGACGGCTGGGGGTATGTGATTGTCCGAAGGTGGCACGGCCCAGGCGCCGATTCGCGTCTTGGTCATCGACGACGAGGCCGGTGTGCGGCGCATTTTTTCACGCCTCCTCAGTCGCGCCGAGATGGATGTCACCGAGGCCTGCGATGGCTTTGAAGCGCTGGCGATCCTAGAAAAGCAGCGCTTTGACGTGATCTTGAGCGACATCACGATGCCCGGTCTGTCCGGCGTGGCGCTGCTCGAGGCGGTGCGGCAGCGCGACCTGGCCACGCAGGTCATCTATGCCACCGGAAATCCGTCGCTGGAGACGGCGATGCGGGCGGTTGAGCTGGGGGCGATGCGCTACCTGACCAAGCCGATTGATCACCGGGTGCTCGTCGAGACGGTTCGAGAGGCGGCGCGGCTGTATCGGCTGGCGGAGCTCAAGCAGCAGGCGATGTCGCTGCTCGGCAGTCGGCACCCGCTGGCGGCGGATCGCATTGGGCTCCAGACCTCGTTTTTGCGGGTGCTGGAACACATGCAGCTGCACTTTCAGCCGGTGGTGTCGCTGCGCGAACAGCGGATCTGGGGCTATGAGGCGCTGCTGCGGACAAGCGATGCGGCGCTGCCGACGCCGCTGTCGGTGCTCGAGGCGGCTGAGCGGCTGGGTCAGCTGCGTGAGCTGGGTCGTCGGGTGCGCGGCCTGGCTGCCCTCGCTGCCAACACCATGCCCAACGACACCAAGCTGCTGGTCAACCTGCATCCGTCGGACTTGGAAGATCCCGAGATCGTCTCACCGTCGGCGCCACTGAGCAGCTTTGCCTCGCGGGTGATCCTGGAAGTGACGGAGCGGGCCGACATCTCGGGGCAGCGCGAGCTGGAAGGGCATGCCTCGGCGCTGCGGCAGCTCGGCTTCGGGGTGGCGATTGACGATCTGGGCGCCGGTTATGCCGGACTGCTGAGCTTTTTGCAGCTTCGTCCGTCGGTGGCCAAGCTCGACATGGGCCTGATTCGCAACATCCACAACGATCCGCGCCGTCAGACAGTGACCCAGTCGCTGGTTCAGCTGTGTCGCGAGCTGCGGGTCGAGGTCATCGTCGAGGGCATCGAGTCCACGCAAGAGCGCGACATGCTGCGCGAGCTGGGCTGCGACCTGATGCAGGGCTTTTGGTTTGCCCGTCCGGCAGCGCAGTTTGTCGAGATTCCACCGGAGCGCTGGCGATGAGTGCGTCGTTTCCGCCCAGCACACCACCCGATACCGATCCAGAATCCGTGCGAGCCGACGGACGGGAGCGACACAGCAGCATCGACGGCATGCCGATTGCCAGTCTGACCGTCGATCGCTTGTTTCGTCAGAGCCTGCTCTTTTTGCTGGCGCTTGGCGGGCTGGCGCTGGTGGTGCTGGCCTTTCAGCCTGTCGATACATGGTCGCGCACGCTCATCATTGCGCAGTCGCTGGTGTTGATTTTTTCGGTGCTGATTGCGCTGCGGGTGCAGCTGCAGTCGGCCAAGTACGCCAGCATCGTGGCCTCGCTGGGGATTTTGGCGTCGGTGTCGCTGAGTCTGCACGGCGGGCCACTGACTCGCTCGTGGCCGTTTCTGGCGGTGGTGCCGATGCTGCTGCTCGGTCTACAGTTTGGCCGGCGCGGCGTGGTGTTTTCGACGGTGTGGGCGATCTCAGCCGGAATGTTTTGGACTCTGTACCAACATCACATCTCGCCCAAGGTGCAGGTCCAGTCATCGCTGGTGTTGGCGCTGCAGATGCTTGCGCGCAGCAGTGTGGTGGCGATTGGCGGGATGGTGGTTGATTGCATTTTAGCGATTGTGCGCGAGCGCGAGGCGTTCCTTATTGATGTATTTCGTGATATCGACATAGGCGTCTCGGTGTTTGATGTCGATGAGCACGGCGAGCTGCGGGTGGCGGCGCTCAATCCTCGGGTGTATCAGCTGCTCGGGCTGCCCAAAGGGTCCTTGCTCGGCAAGCGCCACAAAGAGGTGCTGTCCGGCGCCCAGCTGCAAGCGACTGAGCCGACCATGAGCCGAGCGGTGCAGACCGGCGAGCCGCAGCACAACGAAGATCGGGTGCGCTCCGGGGATCAGCACCAGCGACTGCTCATTACCGCCGTTCCGCAGCGCGGCAAAGACAAGCAAGTGCGACGGCTGGTGGTTTCCGGTACGGACATCACGCTGCTCAAAGATGCCGAGCGGAAGCTGCGCTTTCAGGCCGAAGTCCTCGCCAATGTGGCCGATGCGGTGGTGGCGGTCAATCCGGCGTTTCGCATCACCTATGTCAACCTGGCCGCCGAGCGACTGTTTAAAGTGACGAGCAAAGAGGTCCTCGGCAAGCCTCTCGAAGAGATGTCCGGACCGAGCTTCCTGCGTGAGTTTCAAGGACAAGTTGGTGAGGAACTGCGCGTGCAGAGCGGCGTGTTTCTGGCGCTCGATGGACAAGAGCTACCGCTGGAGTTTTCGGTGTCAACGCAGTTCGATGAAGACGGCGAGATCGCGCAGCACCTGGCGGTGATTCGGGACATCCGCGACCGTCGCTCACTGGAAGCGCAGCTGGCGCGCGCGCAGAAGGCCGAAGCGCTGGGCCGACTGGCGGGCGGAATTGCCCACGACTTTAACAACATGCTGGTGGTGATAAGTGGCAACACCGAGCTGCTTGCAGAGTCTCTGCCATCCGATCATCCTGGTCAGCTGGATCTGCGTGAGATCAAGCAAGCGGCGGATCGAGCGGCTGGACTGATTCGCCAGCTGCTCGCGTTTTCTCGTCGCCAAAACGGCACTCCGCGCTCCTCGGATCTTAACCAAGTGCTGCGCGACATCTATCACATCTTGCAGCGGCTGATTCGTAGCGACATCAAGCTCTCGCTCGATCTGCATGATGGACTGTGGCCGGTGTCGATTGACGTAGGACAGCTCGAGCAAGTGATGGTGCAGCTCCTTTTGAATGCGCGCGATGCGATTCCGGGGCAGGGTCAGGTGGTGATTGCCACCCGCAACATCGTGCTCGGTGAAGAGAGCACCCGACACGGACTGCCAGCCGGTGACTATGTTGAGCTGCGGGTCACAGACAGCGGAATCGGAATGTCGGCAGAGACGATGAAGCGTCTGTTCGAGCCGTTCTTTTCCACCAAGTCTTCCAGTCGCTCGGTCGGACTTGGACTGTCGGTCTGTTACGGCGTCATTCGGCAGAATCGCGGCGTCATTACCGCCGAGAGTACACCCGGTGAAGGCAGCGCATTTGTGATCTGGTTGCCACGGGCAGCGCCGCAGCAGCCAAGTCCCGTGCTTCCAGAGACGGGCTCCTTAAGTGATGAGTTCCGCGTCAGCCGCCGCTCTCCCTCCGCTTCCTAATCACGGTTGGGATTGCTTCGCGCTTTGAAGTAGGCGGAGTCGTTCCAAGCGGTGGCGGACCAGCGGCGCGTCGGGCCACAGTCGCTGGGCTTCTTCAAACGCAGCAATGGCAATCGGGAAGTTACGCTCTACGACGGCTCGGACTCCGCGCTCAACATGCTCATCAAACAGCTGCCGGTCCGAGTCTGAGAGCACGGTCCTTTTTGTCGAGGAAGCCGCTGGGGACGGAGTTGTTGGTGCAGGTGGCAGAGTCTCTGGCATCACCAAAGGGGGAGCAGCCGGAGTAGACAGAATCGGTGCAGCGGTGGTGGTAGGCGGTGGTTCACTGCGAGTCTTGGCTGGCCGTACGCGAGCCGCTTCATCTTTCTCTCTCATCGCATCGAGAATCAGTCCTTCCCAGCTCTCTTCAATGCTGCGTGGGGTCGTAAGCGAGCGGCTCGGAGTGACCCGTATCAGCGCCTTTTCAGAAAGGACCATGCGCGTAAACGCCTGCACTCCGTTGCCTTGCTCATCGTGCGCGGACCACAAGACTCCGTGCTGAATGACGATCTCACCGCAGACCTCTCTACCGACGCAGCTAATGACCACACTGTGCTGTCCCATACACGCCAGCTGCACGTAATCGAGCGGAGAAAACGGACCCGGTTCCAGCGTGGTGCGCTGGGCTGCTTCGATGATCCGCAGCAGCTCTTTGATCGGCGTAGGTTTTCCCAAAAGATGAAGCTGGGGACCGTGTCGGAGTCGATTCCGAAATGTCTCAATATGCGCACTGACAACAATCAGGACTGCGGGGATTCTCTGTTCCGCCAGCCGCGCCATCACATCGATTCCAGTACCATCTGTAAGTTGCAGATCCAGTACGACCACCTGCGGCGCTTGCTGCGCGATGATCGTCTGGGCTTCTGAGACGCTGCCAACACCGACCGCAGAGACTCCAGGCAGCCGAGCGATCGCGCCCAAGTGAACCATCCGCGCAAAGGGTTCATCTTCCACCACTAGGACAAAGAAAGGAGCACTCGACATAGTCAGAAAGAATCCTCATGAATGAGGATATCTCAGTCAGTGACGGGTAGTCTAGCGGAGTCTGCGCCTCTCCAAACCGCAGCTTTGCCGTCTTGTGTCAGGAAGCAGGAGCTGTGACCACAAGCAGGGCGTTCCGTTCCGTTCCGTTGCCTCACCGTGAGGTGTTCCCATCTGGATCTCACACACTGTTTCCCTGACACGCTGCGCGCACGCTGCCAAGATTTTGAGACGGAACAGCTGATAGTCGTCTGCAGATCGCGCATGCTAGGTTGGTGGACAACCAGCAGGTGCAGCAGACCTCGCGCTGGCGGCAGATACTCACTCCCTTCGGAGTGGCGGTTGCGGTCTTTGTCTTTGCCTACGTAGGACTTCTTCTGACGCGGCAGAGCCAGCGAATCGCCGCGATCTGGATTCCCAATGCGGTGGTGCTGTCCGTGCTGTTGCGACAGCCACGACCGCGCTGGGCCACGATTCTGATCGCAGCTTGGTTTGGGAACTTGGCGGCCAATCTCGTCGGTGGCGATCGTCTGCTGGTGGCGGTTCTGCTGAGCAGCTGCAACGCTGTGGAGACACTCTGCTCCGCAGTCCTTCTGGGTCTTGTCGGCGTTCCCCAGCAAGTGAGTCTCAGTCGCTGGTCCGGGCTGTGGCGTTTTTTGATTGTCTGTGGCGTGGTCACTCCGGCGCTCTCTGCGCTGCTCGCAGCGAGTCTGCTCTCGCTGATTGGATCTGCCGCTTTTGTGCCGGTTTTTCTCCGCTGGTACGCTGCCGATGCACTGGGAATGCTGACGCTGGTGCCACTGCTTGCGACCTTAACGCTCGGGGATCTTCGCTCTCTGTTCGGCATTCCCCGCGTGCTCGAGTCAGTAGCCATCTTGGTGGTGGTGGCCCTGGCAGCGGGAGTGGGGTTCGGCCTGACCCAGTTCAAGCTGATCTGGCTGATCTTTCCTGCCGTGCTTCTGGCGACGTTCCGAATGGGAATGGCGGGTGCAACCGTGTCGGCGCTGCTGAGCACTTCGATCGGATTTGCGCTCGCTCTGCAAGGGAAGAGCTTCAGCACAAGCGGAATCAGCTGGGATCTGCCCACCAACATCGAGTTTCTACAGCTGATCCTGGCAAGCCTGGTGACCACGGTGCTTCCCGTCGGAGCGGTCCTGCGGGATCTGCGCGACAGCGAGCAGCGCAACCAGATCCAAGCAGAGTCGCTGCGCATGGCCAATCGGATCAACCAGCGGATCTTTGAAGTGAGCCCTGTCGGCATGCTGATCTTCGCGAAGAGCGGTGAGTTTCTGCGCGCAAACGAGAGCGCCGCGCGGATCATAGGTCTGTCTGTGGAGCAGCTGCTTCGGCTCAACTTTCGCAAGCTGCCGTCGTGGCAGCGCTCTGGACTTCTCGAAGCGGCGGATCGGGCATTGCAAAGTGGCCAGCCGCAGCAGGGCGAAACCAGCACCATCGCGACCAGTGGCCGAGAGGTCTGTCTGGAATACACATTTAAGGCCTTTGTGGAAAATGGTGCGCCGCGTCTGCTTCTTTTGATCGTCGACAACACCGAGCGGCTGCGCACCCAAGCGGAGATGGCCCAGACCCGCCGCGAGCTTCAGACCGTGCTCGATACCATTGATGCGCTGGTCGGATTTTGGGGCACTGATCTGCGCTGTCGATTCGCCAATCGCTGCTACCAGGACTGGCTGGGTTGGGACCCCTCTGCCATGAAGGGAAAGCACCTGCGCGAGCTGCTGGGAGAGAAGTGGTTTGCCGACGCCCGGCCGCGATTTGACGCGGTACTAAAGGGAGAGCTGGTTCGCGTCCAGATGGTACTTCCTTCCTCGGTGCGCAATCGGGAAGTGCTGGTGTCCTATGTGCCCGAGCTGGTCGATGGAGCAGTCACCGGCTTCTTTACGCTGGCAGTCGATATCACGGCACTCAAGGAAGCGGAGAGAGGAGCCCAAGCAGCCAGTCTGGCCAAGTCTGAGTTCTTGGCCAACATGAGTCACGAGATCCGCACACCACTCAACTCTGTGATTGGCTACTCGACGCTGATTCTCGACACTGCGCTGTCTCCGCAGCAGCTCGAGTACGTGTCGGCGATTCGTACCGCAGCAGATGCCCTGCTCAGCCAGATCAACTCGATCCTGGATCTGTCGAAGATCGAAGCCGGCAAGCTCGAGCTGGAGCTGCTTCCCTGCGATCTGCGGACTGCCGTCGAGGAATCCATCGAAATCTTGGCGGAGGCGGCAAAGAGAAAGGGTCTGGGTCTGACCTATCTTTTCGCGCCCGACTGTCCGCAGCAGTGCAGAACCGATCCGGGGCGACTGCGGCAGATCCTGATCAACTTGGTGGGCAATGCGGTCAAGTTCACGGAAGCGGGCGATGTGATTGTGCGGGTGTCGCGGACGGAGACTGCGCGTGTGCCGCAGGTTCTGTTTGAAGTGGAAGACACCGGACCCGGCATTCCTGATGCAGACATTCCCAAGCTATTTCGACCGTTCTCACAGGCCGATGCCTCGATGTCGCGGCGTCACGGCGGAACAGGGCTCGGGCTGTTTCTGTGCCAGCGGATCTGCGAGAGCCTGGGTGGAACCATCGGGGTGAGGCGCGGTCGCGAGTGCGGCACCATCTTTTCCTTTACCTTGCCGCTCCTGGAAGAGCCGCCCTCGGTATCGGCCAGCTTCGAGGTTCCGCATTTTACGCTCGGCAAGCTGGTGGTCGTCGTTCTCGATCACAAGCCCACGCGTGAGCAGCTCTCGCAGATGTTCGCCAGCGTCGGTGTGAAGGCGCTCTGCTGTGCAAATGTCGCTGAGGTTCAGACGGAGCTGACGCTGCTGTCGGCGCGCGACCACGATCAGCCGGGACTGATTCTCTTGGGAAGTGTGCTGCCAGAGGTGCGCGCAGCGTCTCTGCTGGAGGAGCTGCGACGCACTCCGCAGCTGGCCAGTCTCCCGGCGGTGCAGATTGTGTCCGGAGTGGAGATGAGTGAGGCCAGCCAGAGTCCAACAGAGGCATTTGTCGATCGGCTCAAGCGTCCGATCCGCTTTGAGCGGCTGCTCCGCATTGTGAAGGAACAGCTGGGCAGTACCAAGGACAATGGTCGCAGGCGCAAGCGACGGCGCAGGCAGAGCTCTGATCTGCCGCTGTCCCTGCTGGCAGTCGATGTGCCGCCACCGCGCCTGTTGCTCGCGGAAGACAATCCCGCCAATCAGCGACTGGCGACGCTCATGCTGCAGCGGATTGGCTGTCGAGTGGATGTTGCCTCGAGCGGTCGCGAGGCGCTGAGTATGGCGAGTCGCTTCCCCTATGACTTGGTGATGATGGACTGTCAGATGCCGGAGCTCGACGGGCTACAGACCACCAAGGAGATCCGCAAGCTGCCTCCTGAGCGGGCAGAGGTGCCGGTGGTTGCGGTGACGGCCAATGCCTTCCGTTCTGATCGCGAGCGCTGCTTGGCGGCAGGAATGAACGACTTTCTGACCAAGCCCATTTCACTAGAGTCTCTGCTGCAGGTACTTCGGCGGTGGTTGCCCGCGCACTTTGCGCCCCAAGAGAGTCCGTCCTATTCATCGGAGGGCAGTGCGGAGGCGCTCCTGAACATTCCGCAGGGGGAAATCGCTGAGGAGCTGACCAGCATCAAGGCGCGGATGGCGGAACTTCACAGCATCTTTGATGAGTCGATGCTCAAGCAGAGTCGCGCCCTGGCCCGCAGAGACTGGGAGGAGCGACTCGTCGAAGCCACCGCAGCGCTGACCGCGCGCGAGTGGACGGTGCTGGAAAGAACGCTCCATCGCTTGGCCGGAAGCGCGCTCGAGCTTGGTGCCAAACACCTGACCAAGCGCTGTCGCGACCTGGAGTCTGCTTGTCGCAGCAAAGACGAGGCAGCGGTGAAGCGACGGCTTCCAGAGCTGAACACGCTGTTCCGTGGCTTGCTGATCGCGCTGGAGAGAGCAGGAATCTCGATGAGCGATGACGGCGGCTGAAGGACTCCCAACCTGCTACGGCGCCACATCGGCGTAGAAGATTCGCCCCGTCTGCGACAGAGCAAAGAATCCCCCCGGCACGACCGCGACAGACTGCCACCCGCCCGGTTCGACTCCGATAATCCGGACCGGATCGCCGGTGCGCCAGCGATACATGGCATCGGTTCCGACGACGATCAGATCATCGGGACGGCGACCCCCTAGATTGACCAGCGCTCCCACCGTAAAGGCCGCGCTCGCGTCCTGATCTTTTGCGAAAAAGCACCTGGCGGTATTTTCGTAAGAGATAAAGACTCCCTTGCTAGCTCCGCTGCCGCTTGTGCCCACCATTCGCACCGTCGCGAGAGTCGGTGTTGCGTAGATGGCGCTCACGTTCACAAACGCCTGATCGGACCCGCACGACTTGTCGCTCTTGAGCGGCTCGATTTTGTACATGGTGCCACCGGTGTAGTGGATGATCACCGACTCTGGACCGCCGTAATAACAGTCCGCGAGTGAGCTGCAGTCGACGGCATAGAGCCCATAGGACTTTCCCATGAGGTTGATAGGTGCCTTGTCGACTTGGTTGATAGATACTTTTCCGGTGGCCGGGGTGTAGATGCCGATATAGCCGTTGGTATCTCCGTCGGTGGTACCGGATAGATAGGCCGTGCCGGACTCTGCATACACTCCGGTAAAGAGGAGCGGAACTTGGGCCGTTGCGCCAAAGTCGATGGGCAAGCGCGTGGGATTCCCACTCGCATCTATTCGCACTACAGAGTCGCCATCGCCAACCAACCAGACACTCCCTTGGTTATCGCCACGAACGGCTTTCCACGTCGGTCGCTTGCCTCCCAGAACGCTGGCAGGAAGCGTGAACTCGCGAAACAGACTGCCATCCCAGCGCAGAATCGCTGCATCTTTGCCAACGATCCAGACGTTGTTGGGGGCACTGGCCCAGACCTTTGCATCCGCCGGATAGCGAACGGGAGCATCGTTGGCACTGCATGGACTATAGGCCACAGGATCAAGCACAGTGGTGGCGCTGATCTTGCCACTGGCTCCTACACCGACATCAGTGACGCCTTTGTTGATTGCACAGGGGACGTTGCTCTTGTACGCCAAAACTTGGATGTTAAGGGTTCCGTCTCTCGAGGCTGGTGGCCGGATTCCGATCGCGGGACTGCCCGCCGGAAGCTGTCCGCTCGGCACGGTACTGGCGCGATAGGAGTCGGCATCGATGCGGTAGTACGCACTGACAGTGGTTGCCTCTGCGGCGAGGTTTACTAGATCCACAACGACCACGTGTTCGCCGCACGATCCGCTGCCAACCGCGAGACAGAGTCCGAGAACCGCAGAGCCAATGCCGACATGCTTTGGCATGGTGAACCACCTAGTATTCAAAGATCGTAAGTCCGTCCGGAAGCTTGTTGCGATAGTGCAGACCGACGCCAACGCCGACTCCGATGATCGCGGCAGCGGCAATCGATCCGGATATTATGCCAATGATCAGCTTCTTTTTCCGCGAGGCCTGATTCGCGCGCAGCTCCACATACCAGGGCAGCATCTGTCCGGTCTGCTTGTCAAAGCCGTTCGGCGCTGGCTCGCGACGGCGCTCTTCCTCGGTCTGCAAGCTGGGCGCTTCGAGCATCGCCTTGGTCTGCGCGATGTACTGCTCGACATCGACCTTGATCTTGGGCGGCGGATTCGGCTCTGCTTTGATGAACTGCTGATAGTAATCGAGCGCCAGCTGCGCGTTGCCCATCTTCCGATAGACCTGCGCGATGTTCAGCAGCACACGAGGAAACTGTCGGACTTTGTAGGCGGCCTGGAACGCTTCGATCGCCGCTTCAAAGTCCTTTTTTTGGTACAGCGTCATGCCGCGCCGGAACAGTCCGTCAAAGTCATCCGCAAGTGCAGAGCCGCTGAGCAGCATGACCAGCATCACAATAGAGGCATATAGGATGCCTCTTATTTGGATACCTTGGTTTGGCAATCTGGATTTGCTGCGCATGGCCGCTACTCAATCTGTGATCAAGTCCACTTGACTGTTTTCTTTGGTACGCTTTTTTTTGCCGCTTTTTTTGGCACCAGCTCTTGACTCTTTGCGGGGCAGCAGTGCCTCGGTGCGATCCTCGTCGGTCTTCTTGCTCAGCGTCAGCTGCTTGGCGGTGTAGCCGGACTTGCGCAGCTCGATCACCAGCTGCTCGCCGGCCATCGGCTCCTCGCGCAGCCACGGGGTCACGCCCAGCTTGCGACCATCTGCGACGCTGAACACCTCTGCCCCGCTGGGCTGCGAGTCGACGTGCCAGCGCACCACCGTCGGCGGCTTCACGATCGGCTGCGCGACAACCGTCGGTGGCCGGCGGAGCAGCCAGCGCACGCTCAGCACCCCACCGAGCAGCAGCACCGCCCCCAGCGACACCGCCGCGAACAGCCGCGTCGACAGACTCTGCCCCGGCGCCATCCGAATCAGCTGCAAGCCCGCCGTCGAGGGCGACCCCCGCTTGAGCTGCGCAAACTGCGCCGCCAGCGCCTCTTCCAGCTCGGTCATCGACGGGAAGCGCTCCGACGGCTCCTTCGCCATCGTGCGCAAGACGATCTGCTCCAGCTCCGGCGGCACGCGCAGGTTCGGATTGATCTCACTCGGCGCCTTCGGTCGATCGGTCAGGTGCTTAAGCATCGTCGCCGTCGGATGCCCCCCGTCAAACGGCACCCGCCCGGTCAACATTTCCCACTTGTAATTCAAAACACCAAAAAATATAGTGAAATTGCGAAATTCCGTCGCTGTAGGTTTTCGCGCACATAGCAAGCTCTAGCGTTTCCGGCGAGCAAACCAAGCGATCGGAAGGGGCACGGAAGGGACTGCGCAGATGGGCGAAGTGATCCGCAAGATGAAGGACGGGCGGTTTCTCGGCTACTACATCCGCTGGGTCGATGTCGACGGCAAACGCAAGATGCGGGCCAGCAAACAGCCCACGGTCGCCGATGCCAAGCGGATGCTGGTAGAGATCGAAGCGCGGGTGGCGCGTGGGAAGCTGGGAGTTGCTGAGCGTCCGAAGCGGCTGACCATCGGCCAGCTCCTCGAGCGGTTCTATGCCGAGTACGATCCGCCGCGTGCGCGCAGTCGAGAGGCTTGGGAGTCGAAGATCCGCTCGCAGCTCGCGACCCTTTTGCCATTCCTTTCTGAGCGTGATGCGGGCAGCTTTGTCGTCGAAGATGCCGAGAAGCTGCGCAACCAGCTGACACGCCAGGGCTACAAAGGGAATACCGTTCGGCTCAAGCTGACGTTCTTGGGAACCGCGTTTGACTGGGCGCAGCGAAAAGGAATCGTGCTTGGGAATCCGTTTGCGGGACTCCGCAAGCCGCGCGCAGAGCATCGGGTGGAGTATCTGACGGCAGACGAAGTACGGCAGCTTTTGGCGACTGTGGATGCGCGCAGCGACGAACGCGGCAAGGTGTTGGCGGTCGCGGTGCGGCTCGCGATCTATGCCGGGCTGCGCGTAGGGGAGGTGTTCGGACTGCGCTGGCGCGACATCGATCTGGGTCGCGGCATGATGACGATTTCACGCAGTTACGAAGGAACCACCAAGAGTGGGAAGCCTAGACAGATTCCACTTGCCGACGAGCTAGCAGAGACTCTGCGGAACTGGAAAGGAGTCTGTCCACAGACTCCCGAAGGCGTAGTCTGTCCGGTGCGCGGCGATGAGGAGTGGTCTGTTTGGCACGCTTGCAAATGTCGCCGTCCCGAGCTTGCCCCACTCTATGCTGCTGCAAAGATTCCGACGCCCGCAAGTCCCTGGCATGCCCTCCGACACACCTTCGCCAGCCACTTCCTAATGAACGGAGGCGGACTCCTTACGCTACAGAAACTGCTGGGTCACTGTGATCTAAAGATGACGAGTATCTATGCCCATCTGTCGTCCGATCATGTGGCGGCAGAGGTGAAGCGGATGAGCTTTGTAGAAAAAAGAAACCCCGGCTCCTGACACCGCCGCAAGGACGGGAGAAGGAGGACCGGGGCTGACTTGAGAAGTATGCAATACTCTGCGGCCTACATGCAACGAGATTTCTTTGAGCGGGTCGAGAGCGCAATCTCTTCGGAGCGCCTCTCTGTGTATGCCACCGACGGAGTCGATGAGCAGACGGCCCTTGCCAGATACCTGCTCAATATGGCGCTGTCCCAGGGGCTGTATGTGCCGCTTCAGCTCTGCGAAGTCGCGCTTCGGAATGCCATTCATTCCTATTTGGTGAAGATCTTTCGTCGGGAAGACTGGTTTGACGAGCCTTCGTTCCGGCTCACCGAATGGGGAGCAGCCGAGGTGCGGAAGGCCAAAGAGAAGCTTGCTCGGGCACAAAAGCCGATCACGCCGGGTCGAGTTGTCGCAGAGCTTCAGTTTGGCTTTTGGACCAGTATGTTCGAGGCCCACTACGAGCGTACGCCCTTCCTTCCGAGCGGAATGAAGCGTGTGTTTCCGTACCTTCCCAAGAGCCTTCACAATCGAAAGGATAGGAAGAACGACCTCGAGCGCATCCGCAACCTACGGAACCGCGTCTTTCATCATGAGCGACTCCTTCACTGGCGGGACTTGGACGAACAGCACGCACTGCTGTTGCGGCTCATCGGGTGGTTGAATCCGACGCTGCATGAGCTGGCGCTCAGACTCGATCGCTTCACGGTGATCCGTCAAGCGGGGCTCGGTCCATGGCGATCCATGCTGGAGCAGCGCGACGAACCGCATTGAGTCTTTGGCCTTCTGATGACCTCCGGTACACTGCCAACATGAAGTGTGCTGTCTGCGGTGATCCTCTTCCGTCGGGGAAGAAGGCGTCGGCGCGATACTGTGATGATGACTGCCGTGGTGCGGCTGCTCGTAGCCGTGCGAGGAACAGGGCGAAGCGGACGAAGCAGATAGATTCCCAAAGTACTGGGAATGCAGTCTCTGCCGAACACAAACCGACCAAGCAGACTCATCGGAAAGCGAATAGGAGTCCCAGCACTCAGCCCGTCGCTTCTCCTCGCAGTTCCGTGGTCGCGCTTTCCGACTCGACAACGCAAGCGCGCCCGCAGACGGCGAAGTCCTCATCGCCGCGCATCGACATGAAGGAGCAGGTACTTCGGCAGGCTCCGGTTGATGCTGTCGGATACGGAATCGTCCTGCCTGCGACCACAGGCGGAGTACGACCGAAGATCGTTCCTCGACGGAAGAAGGGGGAAATGAGGACTCCCTACCGGCTCTCTCCATTTGACTATCCACTGGACATCCGACTGCGTGATGCGACGTGGTATCGGATTCTGTGGTTCGGCAAAGGGGGTGAGCGGATTCCACCACCGCCCGATTCAGGAATCCCGAGTCTGTACTTTTTCCTTGGGCCTCCTGATAGCAGATTCTTCTTTGATTCCTCGTCGGTGGATAGGCCGCTTGATGCACGCGAGACTTCACCGGACGAAATATTGTCGGACAACGGAGGCGCGCCAGCGGTTCCAACATCACCACAGAGTGAATTGCCGAAAGTTCTGACGGAAGGAAACGAGGAGGAGGAGAGTATCACTCCTGCCTCACTCCCTGAGGAGACAGTCCCGCGCTTGAGCATCGAACTTCTGGCGCAGTGTTTGTATGAGCAGCGCGTGAGTGCAGCCAAAGAACAAGGACGTACGCCGCCACCAGATCCGCTGACGTGCTTGTCCAGCGACGAGCGCAAGTGGGTCAGACGCAGGGAACAGAGTTCCCCTTTTGATGCCCTGGGGCACTCCTTCGCGCAGAGCTTTTCGTCGGCTTCGTCGGAGGCCATTGATCAGTACATCGCGAGTCTGCGGGAATCGGAACGCCCCCGAGCGTCAGACCGACAGCTCTTGCGCGAGGTGCAGACGACACCAGCCAAGCGCTCGTATGTCGACTATCTCTTCCTGCGCTCCGCAGCGCTGCTGTCAGGGGAGCCTCCGCCCGTCGAGCCAAAGGCACCGCTGACCGCGCAGGAACGGCACCGTCTGCGCAAGCTCATCCTACATCCGGGTTCGCTCATCCTTCTGTTCAACCGTCCCGACCTAGAGTCATCGGGTTAATCCGGCACGTTGCCGCCACTACCTGTGCGCATTCTGTCGTTCATTTCGTCCATGCGTCGCTGCGACTGGCGGAGCAGATAGCGTTCACTGGCAGGGTCCAGGCAGAAACCAATCGCAGTCCAGCGCGGAGGCTGTTTCCTATTCCGCACTTCCAGCGGCGGCTGTGTGATGAGTCGCCAGCGTGCAGCCAGTGCCGCCTCGAGCGCTTGCTCATCGAGCGGCTTGTTTGGATCGAGCGTTCGCGCCGTGACATGGCGCATATTCCGTGACTGCCACACTGCATAGGCATCGAGCAGCGTCAGCTCGAGTCGCTTCTGTGGAATCAGTGGATCGCGGCTGACATCGTAGTTCAGCCCCGACGCATGCGCGGCGGCTTGACCAGGGAGCAGGATCGAAAGCAGGCGAGCGGAGAGCTGCTGCCTTTCAGCGACCACCTCTGCGATGTTGCGGCGAAGCTGCGTGTTCTCAGTGGTAAGGATGGCCGCTCGCCGCTGTACTCGAGCGGCGCTCTCAGCGGACCACTCACCAGAGAGGGGCGGCTCTCCCTCGATAGCCAGTGTCAGCGCTTCCTGAAGCAGTCGATCCTGATCCGCGCTCCGCTTCTGCGCTGCTTCGTGGATACGGCGCAGCTCCTCCGCAACAGCAGACAGCTCGCGATACATCTGTTGACAGTGACGGAGCCGCGCCGCCAGATCCTGCTCGGGGCGGTCTGCACTCGCACCACGCTGCCGCTCACCTCGTGGTCCGCCCCCCTTATGCGGGCCTTGTCCGCTGCCCGGCGCCTTCCCTGCGGCCTGCTGCGCTTGTCTTGCCTCATCGAGCTGTCGCCGCAGCTCGTCCACCTCTTTCTTCAGCGCCTCGTTTTCCTGTGCCAGCGCCGACCGCTGCTGCTGCAAGTCCTGGTTGGACTTCTCCGCAACCTCCGCACGGCGCCGCTGGTGTGAAGCCACGCGGAGCAAGGCCGGGCTTTGGTGAAACTTTGGAGATGGCTGCCGCGCAAACCGCGCCCGCTGCCGTGAATGGACGTAGCCTCCAATCCGCCACGCCCGCATCCGGCAGGTTCCATCACAAAATCGCATGTCGCGCCGCCCCTCACGAGGCAGCGACCGACCGCACGCATGACACGGACCTCTTGCCATCGCAAAACCCCCCAGCCGTGATGACCGAAATAGCGTAGCGTGCAGCGGGTCCGGCTACAACGTCGCTGATCCGTCACATTCGGTGACGGCTCTTTCCGCAAACATCACGGCAACATCCCGTGAACAGCACGGCAAGCGTTCGCGGCTGTGTGGTTGCAGTGCGGGTCCGTTGGGCAGTGTCTGGGAAGTTTGGTGCCGCTGTTGGGCTGGGCTGAGCTGAGCTGAGCTGGGCTGGGCTGGGCTGGGCTGGGCTGGGCTGGGCTATGCGCGGCGAAAGTAGGGTGCGGGGTCTGCGAGCATCGCAAGCGCCGCGTTCGCGGAAGTCGCGGTCTTCCACGAGAGTCCGAGCGTGTCTGGGCTCCAGCGGATGACACAGAAGGACCGCTCCTGATGTTTGCTCCGCTGTACCCACTCCGCAGCCTCGAAGATCACGCCATCGATCTGCTTCATTCCCAGCATGCGGAACAGGGGCCAGCGGCCCGAGTGCATCCGCTGAATGGATTCACAGATGAATCGCTGCTTCTCGTCGGTAAGGTCCAGTGTTGCGAGTCTGCTCGTCGGTGCGCTGCGCATGGCTCAAGGCTCCTTAGTGGGGTCTGTCTGGCGAGCGCAAGCGTTTGATCAAAATATCAATCAGATCAATATATTATTCACGCATACGTCAAGCTACAGACGCACACACGGAAGTGCTAAGAGGCTCCCCGTGAGTCGCGACGAGCTGGCTGCCCGATTGATTGAAGCCCGACGAGAGGCTGGCCTGTCTCATCGCGACTTGGCGAAGAAAGCGGGCGTTTCGCCGGGGACGATTTCCGGCCTGGAAAACGCGCATCACGATGTGACGACCGAAAAGCTGGCGCGGATTGCGCTCGCCCTTAGCGTCGAGCCTTGCTGGCTCGCCTACGGAGACTGCGACAAAGCACCCGATTGGTTGGACGCAGTGCGGCGTGGCCTCGTGCAGTGACGCGAGACACCGATAAACCTGGCTGGCGCACAAAAGGTGCACGGTTCCCAATTGGCGTGCTACAGCGACGGGCGCTAGAGGACGTGGGAAGCTATTCCCACATAATGCAGCCCAAGGCGTATTGGTCGAGTCGGTGGTCGACGGGGAGTCCTTGGGCTTGCTCGGGGGCCATGTACTCGGCGGTTCCGAGCACCATGCCGGGCGCGGTCAGACGGGCACTGCCTTGGCTACCGCCGGTCTGCGTCGCAATGCCGAAGTCGACGACCTTGACCACATCCGTCCCTGACTGCTTGATCACAAAGATGTTCGCAGGCTTGAGATCTCGGTGGATGATGCCCTTTTTGTGGACTTCGGCGAGGCCGCAGGCGACTTGGGCGGCGATGAAGCACATTCGGGCGGGCGGCATTGGGCCTTGCTCGATCAGCTCGGCCAGGGTCTGCCCGACGAGAAACTCCATCACCAGGAACGGCTGATTGGTCGACAGGACGCCGAAGTCGACGACATCGACGATGTTGCGGTGCCGCACCTGGACCGCCAGCTTGGCTTCGAGGAGAAACCGCTGGCGGGCCGCCTCGTCCTGAGGCTGTAGCATCACCTTAAACGCCAGCGGCTTGTCGAGCACGGTGTGGGTGGCCTTGTAGACCAGGCCCATGCCGCCCTTCGACAGCATCTTGTCGATGCGATAGCGATCGTCGATGACCGCGCCGTCCAGACCGTCCTCGGGCTTGGCCGCCGAGCCACCGAGCGGGCAAGCATGTCCGGCGCTCTGCAGATAGGAGCTGCCACATACCGCACACGTGCGGGCGATAGACTTGGTCGCTCCAGTCAGCGTAGAAGACAAACCGCTCCCCAACTCGCAGTCTTCCTATTAGGGTAAATCGGCGCGGCGGCTCCTGTCGATGCGTCGCTTTCGGCGAAAGTGCAGATATTTAGCGGCGCTTCTTCTGCGGAGTCCGTTTGGCGGGGGCAGGTGGGGCGGTTCTCGACGCCGGAGTCGGCTTTGCGCGGGTCGACAGGCTAGATGAAGAGCCGCTCGGTGAGGCGTCGGTAGGCGGCTGTGGGTGCAGGTAGGCCGCTTCGCTTTCGGCCAGCACGGGGTCGCTTGGTGCCGCTTCTCTCAGGTCCGCACTCACGTTCAGCGCGATGTAGAGCGCCGGAAACGACAGGAACAGGCCGACCAGCCCAAAGGCGTGCTCAAACAGCACCAGGGACACGATCAGCACAAAAGAGGGCAGGTTGACGTGCCGCGCCGCCAGCCGTGGGTTTAAGACGTAGGCCTCGACCTTGTGCAGGACAAAGGTGCTGCCCACAAACACCGCCACCGCCACCGGTCCTTTGTAGACATAGGCCGCCACGATCAGTACCGCGCCCGACACCAGATTCCCGACCACCGGCACCAGCGATGACAGGAACAGCAGCAGCGAGAAGCCGAGGATGTGCGGCAGGCCGAGCGCCATCAGGATCGGCAGCGTGAAGACCGTGTTCACCACCGCCACCACAACCTGCAGCGTGATCGTGATGACGATCGCTTCACCCAGGAAGCTGAAATATCGGTGCAGTGCGCCCAGCACGCTCTCGCGGTCGATCTCGCCGAGCATGTCGTCGACCGGCTTGCGATCCAGCAAAAAGATGATCGCCAAGATCACCCCG
The DNA here is from genome assembly GCA_016794465.1 of Myxococcales bacterium. Classification (GTDB taxonomy): domain Bacteria; phylum Myxococcota_A; class Polyangia; order Palsa-1104; family JAEUJZ01; genus JAEUKA01. The sequence continues at coordinate 63,545 of JAEUKA010000104.1, forward strand.
AGCAGGACATGCAGCAGCATTCGCCCCGTCGCTCGCAGGTACGTCATCGCCGGCGTCACCAGCTCGGGAATCTTCTCTTTGAGATCCTCGAAGTGAATCCAGCCGGGCAGGCGATTTACCGCCTCGGCCTGCAGCTCGGTCATCAGATCGGTCAGTGGCCGACCCGAGCGCAGCGCCATCAGCTCGACGTAGTAGCGCGTGCCGATGTGGAACATCCCCCAACCGAGCAGCCCCAGCGTCCCGATCATCAGGAGCAGACAGAGCAGCACGCCGGCGCGCTCACTGCGCCCGAGGGTCTTGCCGAGCACGCCGCCCAGGTAACCGAGCCCGCGCACGAGGACGACCAGCGTCACCCCCACCAGCGCCAGGTGCCGGAACCCTACGATCAGACCCAAAAACAGGGCCAGCGCAAACACTCGTCGATAGATAGGAATTCGGCTCAGGCGCGAGAGGGTGTCATGCATTCGCTCTTTCCACGTCGCTGGCGTCGATCTTGATCACCATCTTACCAACGATGATCTTCAGAAGGCCCTTGGCGTCCACTTCCGCCACGGCGCCATCCTTCCCTGCCAGCATACCGCGAACGATGCGCACGCGATCACCCTTCTGAAATCCGCGCTGGCGACGAACCGCCTTCTCTTTGTCGAGCACCTTGGCCATCGACACAAAGTCGTTGTCGCGTGTCCAGACGATGAACCGATAGATCGGGAGCAGAAGTGTGAGCTGGGCGGTGACCCACGCGGCTTGCTCGTCGGTGGACATCGCCACAAACTGCGTGGCCGGCTGACTGGTTCCGATCGCGAACATGTGGACCGGCTGACCGGGAATCAACATGCCACCGGCGGCGCCGCTCTGAGGCGGCAGAGCGCTCATGATCTCTGCCAGCTGCTCGATGGAAAAGTCCGCACTCAGCGCCGACTGATCGGGCAGGACGCCGATGGTGAAGCCCTCTGGCAGCTCGTGAAGCAGACCGAGTAGCCGCTCTGCCTCATAGTGCTCGTCGAGCTTGCGCTCGAGGTTCTGCCGATCGACGCTGGCATCGGGATGAATCTTGAGCACCACATCGAGCGACTCGTGCAGCACCGTCACGCCCAAAAACAGGTGATTGCGCTGCGGCGTCGGATCGTCGAGGAGCGATGAGATCGGCTTCTGCCGATCGATAAACCCATCAAGCTGCTTGCGCGCCGCCTCGTTGCGCGAAAAAAAGATGCTCTGGCTATCGACCTGTTTGTGGTTCCAGACCGCTGGATGCTCCACAGAAGCTTCCAGGAACAGCGGCGCGCCATCCGGACCCAGCAGGTGTCCCGCACAGCTCTGGCCCAGCGCGAGCAGCTTCTGCCGAACCTCGAGGCGCTCACGGTTGTAGACGTTTGACTTCCACTTGCGCGGCTCATAGCACGCAAAGTCACTCTGGGTCAGCCCGGCGAACATAGCGCGGAGTATGGGGTTTGCCGGTGCGGTGTGTCAACGCCGGGTCGAGCCTGGGCTTATCGGCAGGTGGCGCATAGACCGCTGGCATCGGCGCACTCGCGGTCGGAATTTTTGCAGCTGCGCTGACTCGGCTCGTCGGCGATCTGCTCGGCCAGCTGGCAGATGCGACGCGAGTAGCCGCAGATCGCTTGGGCGGCCTGACAGACTCCATCACAGCGTGGCGCGGGAGCAGACTGGGTGGCACTGGCAGACAGCGAGGGCACTGCTTCGGGGGCGGCAGCGCGAGCGGATACCGTTGGCAGCTGGCTACGCCGGGCGGCAATGTTGCCTTCCATACGGGCAAGCTCACTGCGGGCCGCCTCCGATGACGAGGCACCCTGCGGACGGTGTGCGCAGCCGCTTGCGACCGTCACGGTGAGGGCGAAGATCGACGCCAGCATCGAGAGCGACTTCATGGGCGGGCTCTTCATGGCAAGAAGCTGCATAGCCTTAGTGTTCCTCGGGAAGGTCGGGTAGCGAGAGCAGAACTCGCTGCAGGTGTCGGTCAATGGCAATCGCGCGCTCCAGGGCCCGCAGCGCCTCTTTGCGAGATTCTTTCGCGGCGGTCGGATCGCTCTGCCGCTTGGCCCGTGCTTCGTAGATCTCGGCGGCCACCGATTCCAAGTGGGCACGGAAGAAGCTGTCACGCGTCGCCAGCTTTCGGCCCGCTTCGATCTGCACCAGCGCTTGTCGTTCGGCATCCTCGCCACCCTGCGATAGCAGCAGCCGCGCCAGCCGGCCATGTGCATCCAGCAGCGTCTCTTCTCCCTCGATGCTGCTTGGTGGAAAACGGATCGCCAGTACTTCGCGGACATCGGCGATCGCTGCCGCCAGCTCGCCGTCCAGCAAGTGGAGATCTGCCCGTCGCTGCAGCGCCCGCGCTTCGCTCAGCATGAGCAGCATGGCTTCATCGGCGCGCCCGCTCAAGTCGTCACGGTTGCAGGTCGTCGACAGCAGCAGCACCAGCAGCAGCAATAGCGGACTGTTGCCCCGGCGGGCCCTGGTGAGCTTCATGGCAGGTGCCCTCCTGGGGTCATTGCCAGCGACGGTGAAATCCGATGATGACGATTGACCAGAGTCACTCCGTGGCGCAGCCCGTGAGTCCGACGGTGGTGTAGCCGTTCCTTGAGGAGCAGGTCGAGTCGCTCGGTCGGACTTTCTCGGCGATGGAGAGACTGTCGCAGCAGCCAGGCGGTCTGGCTTAGCTCGCCACCGAGAGGACTCTGCCGCAGCTTGCTGCCTTGATCGAGCAGTGCCCACGAAAAGATCAGCAGCACCGCCGCCGCCAGCAGCAGTCCACCGGTGCCGGTAATCGAGCGGCCCAGTCTGCGCAGCGTCGAGCTTCTTTGTTCTGCCTGCGTGCGCTTGGCCATTACGACCTCACGCGCCGCTCTCGCTAGTCCCCGCCCGCGCAGCTCTCCCAGTGACTCAAGCTCCGTCGGAAAGCGCAGGTGAGCGGCCAGCCAGCGAGCCTCCGGGTCACGTCGGTTGGATGCTCGAAGCGCGCTTCCATCGTCGCTGTCTGGGCTCTCTTCAGTTTCTCGCAGCGAGTCGCGCAGGGCACGAGCGGCGCGAAGCTCGTCACTGCGCGGCGGGGCCTCGGGATCTGCAGCGGTTCCCTGTGGATCGACGGGGGCGTCGCGATCATCCTGCATCGGGCTCTCCATAGGCTCTGCGGAAGGCACGGACGGCACGCAAGAGCAGCACATCAAAGGTTTCGACGGACACTCCGAGTGCCGCTGCACACACCGCGCGCGGCTTTTCTTCGCACAGCCGCAGCTTGATCACCGTCGCGTAGCGAGCATGAATGCCAGCGAGGACATCTTCAATCCGTCGCTGAGCGATCACTCTCTCTTCGGCAGCCGACAAGAGCAGCGGGGCAGTGGCCTCCTCGGACTCCGTCAGTTCTGCCTTGAGGGCCTGACACAGCCGCTTGCGCCGTCCCTGCGCGCGATGAAAGTCGATCACCTTGTTCCAGGCGATCTGCCGCAGCCAGTGATAGATGCTGCGCTGCTGAAACGTGTACGTCGAGATTCGCTCCAGAGCCGTCACGAACGTGTCCTTGAGGATGTCTTCCGCCTGCGCTCGTTCACCGACGCGACCCAAGATGCCCATGAACAGCGCCTCGGCGTGGCTGGCGAGGATCGGTTCCAGGGCGGCCAGGTCGCCGGCTTGGGCTTTCTCGACGGCGCGCTTTTCCCGCAGCAGCAGGGCGCTCTTATCCGCCGAGTCGTCCGGGCCTGTGCGATCGGGATGCACGAGCGTGGTTCTCCGTATCAACGAACGAGCGCGCCGGACCTTACAGTCGAAGGCGAAGCACGGCCTCGCTGGGCCCTGCCAGTCGACCAGATCCGCAGCCGGGTTGACTTACTTGAGGGTCAGCGAGAAGGCCGCGACGGTCTTGCCGCAGGTCTTACACTCGGGGAACTGGATCGACTGCATCTTGGCGAACACGCAGGCCGCCACCGGCGAGCTCGTCGAGCCGTTGACACGCACCGACGAAACCGCTCCAGTCCCCTTGACGATGAACTCGAGGTCGATCTTCTTGGTCGTCGGACTCCGCGCCGCTTCTTCGCGCAAGCAGCCCGACAGCACCGAGAACTTCGACATCATAGTCTTCTGAATGTCTTCGGCGGACAGCGTGTCGCCACCGTCGTTAAAATCGACGTTCTGCGAGTCGTCAAACGCGCCGTTCTTCGGCCCCACCTTTTTCTTTTTCTTGGGCGGCGCCGGCGGCATCGGCTGCATCGCGATCTGCAGACCCTTGAGCGGATCGTCGGTAAACTGCGGACCGGCTTGCTTGACCACTTGCGGCTTCGGCCTCGTGATCAGCCAGATTCCGATACCGGAGCCCGCCACCACCACCGCCGCGAAGATGCCAGCCAGCATCTTGACGACGGCGCGGTTGTACTTGGCGCGCTCGGCCTCCTCTTTCATCTGGCGGTCGAGCTCCATGTGCTTGGCGGTCCACTCTCGGGCCATCTGACCAAGCAGCGGATGATCCGCGACGCGACGCTTGTCGTTCGTATCGGTATCCGTGATCGTGTGTTCCGCCGAGATCGATCCACGCTCGAGCTGCGCTTTGACATCCCGCAGCGAGAACGGACCGTAGTCCATGCGGTCTTCCTTGGTGATCAGCCAGCGCTCGTGCTCTTCGTCGAGTGCGCCACCTCGTGGCGGCGGCAGTCCGGGCAGATTTCCCGCCGGACGCATCGCGGAGATCGAGCCGCTGCCACTTCCCTGCATCGGCGGAACGGCTCCACCGTCGGGACCACGGAGACCTGGCAGTCCCGGCCCGCTGGCTGGCTGCGCACCAGCATCTTGCGGCACCGACCCCGCTCCGCCCTCAGTTCCAGTCTCTTCCTTCGCCGAAGTGTCTGACATGTCTCTCTGGTGGCGGTGTCCCCGCTCCGTCGCCCGTCCGAAGCCGATCCAGCCGCTCATCAATGACGATCTGCCGCATGACGATGAAGGGCTACCTAACACCCCCCACGAGGCCCTCGGGCGGAGCGCCTCGCGTCCATAGTACCGATTGATGACGGACCCGGTCAACGCTGCCCTTTTTCGGGCGCTGACCGCCAAAATGGGCGCGATCGGCCTACCAGCTGGCAGGTCTGCCAGGAATGTGCGACGCAGGACCACACGCAGCGCTTGACACGTCATTTCCGCAGGTGTTATGAGCCCGCCTGCGCTTTTGGGGCGTCGACAAGCGGTAAGTCACGGGTCTTTGGAACCCGCATTCGTAGGTTCGAATCCTACCGCCCCAACTGTTCTTAGCCTGCGGGCACTACGGGCATGGTGTTGGTTGGACCGTACGTGGGGGATTCCGCTTAGGCCAGGAACCACATCTAATGATCAAAGCCCTCAGCATCTTCTCTGGTAACGCGAACCGCGAGCTGTTTGAGTCGATCTGTAGCGTGATGGAGGTTTCACCGGGCGCCGCGCTCGTGAGTAACTTCTCCGACGGAGAAACCTTCGTCGAGATTCGCGAGAACGTCCGCAACGTCAACTGCTTCGTGGTTCAGCCGACGTGTTCGCCGGTGAATCAGAACCTGATGGAGCTGCTCATCATGATCGATGCGCTCAAGCGTGCATCGGCCGGCTCCATCGTCGCCATCATCCCCTATTACGGCTACGGGCGGCAGGATCGCAAGGTCAAGCCTCGGACGCCGATATCGAGCAAGCTGGTCGCCGATTTGATCACTGCCGCCGGAGCCGATCGCGTCGTTTCGATCGATCTTCATGCTGGCCAGATCCAGGGCTTCTTCGACATTCCCGTCGACCACCTCTACGCGATGCCGGTCTTTATCGACTATCTGCGGACCCGGGGGCTGACGAAGGAAGAGACGGTGGTGATCTCTCCTGATGCGGGTGGCGTCGAGCGTGCCCGGGCCTTCGCCAAGCGGATCGAGTCCACGATGGCGATCATCGACAAGCGTCGTCCGCAGCCCAACGTATCCGAGGTGATGAACATCATCGGCGACGTGAAGGGCAAGCACGCAGTGATCTTCGATGACATGATCGACACCGCTGGAACGGTGACTCAGGCGGCCAAAGTCATCCTCGATCGGGGTGCCAAGAGCGTGCTGGCCTGCGTGACCCACGGGGTGCTCTCGGGGCCTGCGATTCAGCGCATCAATGACTCGGTGCTGTCGGATGTGATCATCACCGATACGATTCCGCTGTCTGCAGCTGCCCGCGCTTGTCCGAAGATTCAGGTGCTATCGGTGGCCAAGCTTCTCGCCGAGTCGATCAAGCGCATTCATCACGGCGACTCGATCTCCAGCCTGTTCGTTTAGATAGCCTGTTTGTCTGGCTAGTACAGTAGTCCGATGTCGGCGGCCTGCTTCTTGACGGACTCACGTACTTTGCCGTCGAAGCCGCCTTTGCTGGCTGGTGTGCTGTCTTTCAGGTAGGCGTCCCGCTTGGCTGCGAGTCCGTTGATTTGGTTTAAGACCTCGTCGCGCTGCTTGCGCTTGTCCTCGAGGTAACGGCTGCGTTCGCCGGCACTCATGGCCTGCATCGGCTCGGGTAGCGCTGCGGGGGCAACGGCCTCAAGTCGAACTTTGTTGTTGGCGACATCTTCGAGGAGATCGCCATCGCTGACAGCGGCAGTGCGGCCGCGTGCCTTGGCCAGACCGAAGTAGCCAGCGCGAGCTGCCTGTGCCTCGGCAGGGGCGGCCAGGTTCGACTCGGCCTTGCGACGGATGCTGGTTCGGCGCTCGGCATCGCCCCACGGAATCGCTGTCTCGGTGAGCGCTCGGTTGAGCCGCGCTAGCTCCTCGTCGAACGGCGTCTTGACATCGGTCATGCCGCCCGACTGATCAATGGTTGAAAAGTCTCCACCGGTGAGGCTGGCAATCTCAGTGAACGAGGCGCGGGTGTCTTCGTCGCTGCCGCAGCGAACCGTGTTGATGCGAATGCCCCGGCTGCGAGCCTCGCGTGCGATGGTGCGGAAGTCGAAGCCATCTTGATAGTCGCTGTGCGGAGGGGCGTCACCGACGAGATAGACCATCTTGAGGGTGTTTTTGCCAGGTCCCCAGCTGCTGCGATAGACCGCGTCGTGAAGTGCCTTGGCGACATGCTCGGGCGTATCGCCACCACCACCGGCCGCAAACGACGTGAGGTTTTGATAGACCCCATCAATGTCGTCGGTCAGATCAAAGAACTTGGTGACATATTCGTCGCCGACATCGCGGTAGGCAACCAGACCGACGCGCAGCTCTGGGGCTGGCTGGCCCTGTGCGATGTAGCGGGCAAGCTCCCAGATCTTCTTTTTGGCACCGCTGATCAGCGAGCTCATCGAGCCGGTGGTATCGACGACGAACACCACATCAACCTGTGGGCGCTGCACCGACACCGGCTTGGGCGGCGTGGCGACCAGTACGGGCTGCGGTTTTTCGACGGGAGGTGGAGACTTGTGGGGCAGCGAGAAAGCGGCCCACAGTCCCAGGGCCGAGGCCGTTCCAACGAGAAGATAGCTAAGTGCGGGTCGGATGCGCTCCATCGACGTTTGCTCCTAAAGCCGGGCGTTGTGGGCATAGAACGCGGCAGCGGGCGCGCGGATCTAGCTTCGCACGGTCGGCTTGCAGCGGCCAGGTTCAGCGTCGGACAAGGGTGAGTCAGGACGCAGCCAGAGGCTAGGAGCGCTGACGAGAGAAGCGGAGGAAAAAACCCAGGATCGGTGTCAGCAGCGTGATGATCGACAGACCAAACAGCAGAAACGTGATGTCGACACCGAGCGAGCTGGAGTTTGGATTGAGTCCCCAGCGCACCGCCAGGATTCGGCCACGTGGACGGCGCAGACCCGCGCTAGCAACGCCGGCTCGGAGCGATGTGGGGAAAGAGTCGCTCACTTGGCGGCTTTGGCTGCACGACATTCTTTGACGGCTTTTTGCACGTCATCGAAAGCTTGGGCCGGAACGACGGTGCCCCGGACGGTGCTATAGACAGCCTCCATCGCCTGCTGCCAGGTCTTGCGCTCCGCTTCCGAAACCGGAACCGTCGTGACGCCATTCGCTACCAGCTTCTTGAGCGCCTCTGTTGCCATCGTGTTGACTTCGGTATCGATCCGCTCGCTCGCTGCGCGGAAGACCCCGAGCAGCTGCGGTCGAAGGTCGGCGGGAATCTTCTCCCAAGTCGCTTTGTCCACCACGGTCACGCCGGTAAGCGACGAGTAATCCATGTCCAGCATGTACTTGGCCTTCGAGTACATGTTGCCGGCCAGGACCAGTACGGGCGGATAGCACAGTGCGTCGATCTTGCTGGTCTGAAGCGAAGGCACCAGATCGGAGCTGCTCAGCACCACGGGATGCTTAAAGCCAGCCTTTTCCCACGCCTTCACGCTGGCGGGATCGCCTTCCCACACAAACAGGCGGGAGTCCTGCATGGCGCTCAGCGTCTCGCGCTTATCCGTTGAGAAGAAGCGGGTGAAGCCGATTTCGCCCCAGGCCAGCACCACCACGCCTTTTTGCTCTAGGATCTTCTCGAAAGCCGGCGCCGTCTTGCTGAGCACACAGCGATACTCCTCGCGGTTACGGACCAGCATCGGCAGATCGATTGCCTGCGGATCGGGCGCGATCACGTGCAGGCCGACCGTACTGACGCCCACAGCCTGGAGCTGACCGATCTTCATCTTCTTGATCATCTCGCCTTCGTCGCCCATCGTGCCGCCGGCGAAGATCTTGAGCTCGACCCTGCCGCCGCTGATCTGGGACCAGCTCTGGGCGGCTTTTTTTAGGTGGATCTCCCAGGTCGATCCGACCGGAGCTCGGGTGGCGAACTTGATGACGACCTTGTCGTTCGCCTGTGCGGGGGATGCCGTAGCGAGGCAGACAAGCGAGAGCAGCGAGAGCAGGCCTTGTTTCTTCATGGGTATTCCTTCAGGGAGCAGGCTCACAGTCACCGGAGCCATCGCTTCATTACATCAGAACTTTTGTCTGTATCGGATAAGACGAAGAACGGAGCGGAAACATTTTGTCGAATCGCGCGGGCTCACGCGAAAGCTAGTCCACAAAGAGATCGGACAGCTTCGACAGCAGCCAGCGGGCACGCTCTTGCGCGATGATGTTGCTGAGTCGCTGCTTCTTCCAGCTTGGATCTTCAGACAGAACGTCGGTCGCAACGACCTGCTGGAGCAGCTTCACAAACTCGGCTTTCTTTTGCTGCGCTTGCAATACGCCTTCGGCATACGACACCAGCGAGCCGAGCTTGCGGCCCTGGCCCTGCTTCTGCGCGATGTCGAGATGCTTCTTCGACGACACCGGACCACCGCCCTGATCCTCCGGTCGCGAGGCATCGAACGAGACGAAAAACTCGTGAATCGCCCCTTCATCGAACGACTCATCGAGCCCGAGTGCTCGCTCCATCACCTGGCCCACCAGCGGAAAGTCGCCAAACAGGTTCGGGTCATCTTTGGCGGTTCCAATCGCCAGCGCCCAGCCCGCGCCCGCCCAGTACAGATAGGGCACATCTTCCTTGCTGAGCCGCAGCAGCGCCGCCCGCGACTCCTCTTGCTTGCCCGATAGAAGCGCCTTGCGGAAGCCGGGATGGCTAAGCTCCAGCGCATCGAGCGCATAGTTGCGACCGCGCAGATACAGCCGCCGAGCCCGCAACAGCACTTGCTTGCCTTGATCGATGTCCTTGTCGGACAGGCGGTCCGCGTCCTGGTTCACGAACGCATAGGCGTACTGAACAAAACCACTCGCGAGCGCCAAGCGAATCTGCCTGTGCTCGGGCAGGCTCTCGGCCAGCGTCTCCATGGTCTTCAATCCAAACGGAGCCGCCTGACGAACCAGCATCGGATCATCTTCGGTCCCGTAGCCGCCACCCGTCGAAGACAGTGCATCCGCCGTCGCCTTGAGCGCGTAGCCTTTGACAGAACAACCACTCGACAGAACGACCAGCAGCGCCGGCCCGACTACCGGCAGGACCGCCGAACGCAGCCAGCGCCGACAGTCCGCGAAGAGAGCATCCATAGATTGTCGCCTTTGGTTCCCAATACGTGACGGAACTGTACCATAGGTCCTCTATTGGTATACTGCTTTCACTTCCTATGGTCGATCCCTCGCCGCAAAGCCCAACAGCCTCGCCACCTTCCCCCGATTCCAGCGAGCCGTTGGGCCCGGGCGAGACGGTGGCATCTCCCGAAACGGACCGTCCGAGCCTCGCCGAAGGAACTGGGGAAGGACCACCATCAGCCAGCCGGATCGAGACAGTGCTGCTCTGTCTGCTCTCGGCGGCGATTGTCTTTCTGCCAGTGCTGTCGAGCCTGCGCAGCCTTGCCGACCTGCTGCGAGAGTCGACCCGGCTGCCGTTTCTGACCCACTCGCTCGGCTTCGTGCTGCACAAGCTGGTGCCGACCAACCTGTCCTGGGTGTCGGTGTACGTTCAGAACGGCACGGTCTGGATTGGCTTTTTGGGCGCGCTCTTGGCGGTTGCGGGCGGCAAGCACTTGGGGTTGTCGACGACGGGCTTTCTGTCGCGCGGGCCGGTTCGTAGTGCTGCCGAGGGCTTCTGCGCGACGGTCTTTGTGCTGGTGTCGCTGGTGCTGACCTATGCCAGTGCCCGGATGGTTGCTGTCGAGCGCCTGACCGGCGAAAACGACCTTCTGCCGGGCGGTGTTCACAAGTGGTACATCCAAATCATCATCCCGGTGGTGTTTGCGCTGATGGCGCCGCGCGTGGCCTGGCGAGCGCTCGATCCAGCGGCGAGCGGCGGACACGGTGCCCCGGTCGGTGCCACGCCGCTGCCAGCGATGTCGCCACGGCGGCGGAAAGTGCGCCGGATCGTATGCGGCATCATCCTGGCGGTTGCGGTGGTGATGTTTGCGATTGGCTTTGCCCATGACGGCTCGCCGGCGGTGCAGGCACTGGTGGCGCGCACGGGAAAGATGGTCGGGCTGATCAAGTGGCTGGGTCTGTTGTCGACGGGGATTGGCTTCCTGCTCGGGCTGCCGGTGTTTGTGGTGATGGCGGGGCTGGCGATGACTCTGTTCTTTGCGGCCGGCACTCCGATTGCGTCGCTGCCCAATGAGACGCTGCGCCTGGTCGCCAATCCGCAGCTGCCGGCGATTCCACTGCTGACAATTGCGGGTTATGTGCTGGCGGCGGGTCGCTCCTCGCATCGGCTGGTTCGAGCCTACAAGAGCGTGCTCGGCTGGATTCCCGGCGGCATGGCGGTCATGGTGGTCATCGTCTGCGCGGTCTTTACGACGTTCACGGGTGCCTCGGGGGTGACGATCCTGGCGCTTGGCGGGTTGGTCTATCCGATGCTGGTTGGCGACGGCTATCCCAAGGGCTTTTCGCTTGGCATGGTGACGGCGGCGGGCAGCCTGGGACTGCTCTTTCCGCCGAGCTTGCCGGTGATCCTCTATTCGGTGGCGGCAAGCTCGCCGGGAGCGGTGGCGCCGGTTGCGGTCGATCAGCTGTTTATCGCCGGGTTTGTGCCGGGCTTAAGCCTGGTGGTGCTGGTGTCGCTGTACGGCATGATCCAAGGTTATCGCTCGGGGGCGCCGCGTCAGCCGCTCAAGTGGAAGGAAGCGCGCGAGGCCGTCTGGGCAGCCAAGTGGGATCTGGTGGTGCCGGTGGTGGTGATGGGCTCGTTCCTGTCGGGCGTGGCGACGATCGTCGAGTCGGCTGCGATCGGAGCGGCCTATGCGCTGATCGTCGAGCTGACGGTGTTCCGCAACATTCATCCGTGGCGCGATCTGCCGGGTGCGCTGCTGAACGCGGCGGCGCTGGTCGGGGCGGTGGTGGTGCTGCTCGGTGTCGCGCTCGGGCTGACCAACTACTTGGTCGAAGCCGAGGTTCCGACCAAGCTGGTCGAGTGGGTGCAAGCGCACATTCACTCACGTTGGGTGTTCCTGCTGGTCCTCAACATCGGCCTGCTGGTGCTGGGGAGCGTGCTGGAGATCTACTCGGCGATCGTGGTGCTGGTGCCGCTGGTGGCTCCGCTCGGCGTTGCGTTCGAGGTCAATCCGGTCCACCTGGGCGTCATCTTCCTGGCCAACCTGGAGCTTGGCTTCCTGTGTCCGCCGATGGGTCTGAACCTGTTCTTGTCGGCGACGCGCTTTCAGAAGCCGCTGCCGTACCTGTATCGGCAAGCGCTGCCCTTTTTGGCGATCATGACGGTCGGCGTGCTGTTCATTACCTACGTCGAGAGCGCGTCGCTGTGGCTTTTGCGAGTGCTGGGCAAGGCCTAGGGCATGCTTCTGGGGCTCAGCAGCCTGCTCGGTGCGCCGGGAGGGATTCCGTCGTTTAATCGGCTGCTGGTGCGAGCGGCGGCAGAGCTTGCCCAGCGTCATCGCCAGCGTCTGCACGTGGTGGCGCTGACGGACCAGCCAGGGGTCGATCCGGGCTTCTTTGCTGGGCTGCCGAGTCCGCTGCCGACCTATGTTGCCTGTCACGGGAGTCGGCTGCGCTTTGCCCACGAGCTGCTCTTGCACCTGCCGGCTCGGCCTCCGCTCTTGCTGGGGCATGTCAACCTGTCGCCGCTTGGGGTGCCGTTTCGTCGCTTTGGCGTGATTGCCCACGGGACCGACGTGTGGACGCCGCTGCCCACGCTGCGTCGCCTGGCCTTGCAGCAAGCCTCGGTGGCCGCTGGGGTCAGTGAGCACACGCTCCACTCGCTGTGTCAGGTGCAGGGGGTGCTGCCCTCGCGCTGTCAGAGGCTTGTGAATGCCCTGGATGAGACTAGCTTGGCGATGGCAGAAGCGACGGTGCAGACGGCCGATGAGCGCGGTGAGCGGCTGCGGGTGCTCAGCATCACACGGCTGCATCCAGACGAGCCCAAGGGCATCGACTTGGTGCTTCGTAGCCTGCCGAGCCTGCCTCGGATTGACTATGAGGTGGTCGGGGAGGGCGATGCCTTGCCGGCGCTGCGGGCGCTGGCTGACAAGCTGGGCGTTGCGGATCGGGTGCGGTTCCTGGGGCGACTGTCCGAGGCCGACAAGCACGCTGCGCTCGGGCGCTGTCATGCCCTGGTGCTGCCGTCGAGTAACGAGGGTTTTGGGATTGTCTACCTGGAGGCGATGGCTCACCGCAAGCCCTGCCTGGCCGCGCGGGTCGGTGGTGCGCCGGAGGTTGTTCTGCATGGCCAGACCGGGCTGGTCGTCGAGCCGACCTGGCAAGCAGTGCGCGACGGACTCGACCGGCTGAGCGAGCCGGCGCTGCGGCAGCAGTTTGGGGTGGCGGGCTATCGCCGACTCCACGAGCACTTCACCTATCCCGCTTTTGCTCGCTATGTCCACGAGCTGCTGACGCGCCTGACCGAGCTGGCCTAAGCCGCGACTCTGAGACGCCAAACGAGGTGGCGGGTCGACCGGCGGCTTTGCTAGGGTGGGCAGACGGTGACTGACGAGGCAGAGCACAGCACGAAGCGGCGAGTCTGGGCGGCCTTGCTGTCGATCGGGCTCCATGTTGTGCCGGCGCTGCTTTTGTCGTCGCTGTCGATCCTGGAAAAGCTGCTGCCGCCACCTCCGCTGACGTGGGAGATCGTGCCCGCCAAGCGACCGGTGCCGCCGCCGCTGCTGTCGCCGCCGCCTGTGCCTAAGCCGCTGCCTCAGGCCTCGGCGGACGAAAAGCCGGCGCCTCTGCGCTCGCGGGGGCCGGAGCCGGGGGGACGCCTGGGGAAGCCGGCGCCACCGTCGAAGTCTCCACCGCCAAAAAATCCACCGCTGCGCAGCCTTGCGGGGATTGGGCCCAAGGAAATCGAGGCGGATCTTGGGGTGCGACTGGTGCTGCGTCCGGCGGAGATCGCGCGCTCGCCGCACCGACAGTCGGTGGTGGCGCTGCTGGGGGCGTTTCCAGATGCGCGGCTGCTGGTGGCGGGTAGCTCGCTGCTGACGGGAGAGGCGCTGGCCGAGGCGCTGGTGCGGGACGCCGAGGTGCTGGTGATTGCCACCACGGACCCCTCGGGGCAACGACGTAGCCAGACGGCGCTGGTCGCGCTTGGCCGCAAGCTGCGACCGCTGTACGAGCAGCTGAACGCGCGGCGGGTGCCGTCGTGGGATGATCGCGAGCTGCTCTTTTCTGTCCCCGACCTGCTGGCCTTTCTGCCCCGACCGCTGCCACCGCCGGGGGCGCCACCGCTGGACGCTGCGTCAAGGCCAGACGCTGGAGTGTCACCCTCGGAGGTGTCCGCCGCGCCGCGTCTGGCCGATCAGCTGCCGCTTCTGCGTCGCTCGCTGCCGCCATCTGGACCGCCGCTTGCCGCCGAGATCTTCAACGTCCAAGGCCGGCTGCAGCTGCGCGGTGGGATTCCGACGCCCCGGCTGGTGCAGCTGTCGCTGTCAGCCGATACCGATCCGCAGGTTCATGGACGGCTGGTGCTCAGCTCTCCCGAGGAGTCAGCCCAGCTGCGCGAGGCAATCCTGGCGATCGGGGACAAGCTGCGCGGCGACTGGCGCTTCAAGCTGATGGGCATCTCAACCCTGACCGACCACCTGCAGCTGACAGTCGAGGGTCGTGAGCTTGTCGTGACTGGCTTTGTGAGCGGCTCGACGGTGCGATCCCTGCTGGGCCTGGCCACCGCGTCGCTCCAGCTGCTGCCCTCGGGGGCGCCGCCACCACCACCGGATCTGCTGCCGCCACCCCCAAGCGATGCCGGCCCCCTTCCGCCTTAACGAAAGTGTCCGTTCGCTCGGGTGAGGTCGTTAGTCCTGAAGCAGTGCCGCGCGGGGATCAGCCTGCCACTTGGTGAGCGTCGGTGCGTGTCGGTCTTTGTCGGCGAGCAGCGGACCTTGGGCGACGATCTCGGCATAGAGCGCCCGCAGCTGCGGATCACACAGCGACCAGTCGAGGTCCGGCGAGAGCGGCGAGATGCCCGCCTCAGCCGCTGGATTCCACGCCGCCGTGCAGAAGTACTCGATCACCGTCTCTTCGGGCAAAAGCGTCCCGTGGGCAAAGCCGGGCGGCACCCAGATCCACTCGGCAAAGTCACGGTCGCGCAGCGCCGGCAGGTCGTAGCCGATGATCTGTCCAAACGACGGCGAGCCAGGCCGAATGTCGAGCGCAAAGTCGATCAGCCGACCCGAGAGCGGCCGCACCAGCTTGCCCATCTTCGGCTGCCACTGAAAGTGCAGTCCACGCAGCGTCCCTCGTCGAGAAAACGCCTCGTTACACTGCACAAACGACTGATCTGCAAACAGTCCCAGGTCGGGATGGCCGGCGAGGTCGGTCTGGCGAAAGTGCTCGCTGAAGTAGCCGCGATCGTCGCCAAAGCGGGCAAAGCGAATCACCTTCACGTCGGGGATGGCGAGGCGAGTGACAGAGAGGATCTTCATCGATCAGTCGCCTTAGCTGAGCGCGAGCACCTTTTTCAGGTACTGCCCGGTGTAGGAGCTGGGGACGCGGGCGATGTCCTCGGGAGTGCCACAAGCCACGACGGTGCCCCCGCCTTCGCCACCCTCGGGGCCCATGTCGACCACGTAGTCAGCGGTCTTGATCACGTCGAGGTTGTGCTCGATGACGATCACGGTGTTGCCGGAGTCGACGAGGCGGTTGAGCACTTCCAGCAGCTGCTTGATGTCCTCGAAGTGCAGGCCGGTGGTCGGCTCGTCGAGGATGTAGACGGTGCGGCCAGTGCCTTTTTTGGCCAGCTCTTTGCTTAGCTTGATGCGCTGTGCCTCACCACCTGACAGCGTCGTCGCCGCTTGGCCGAGTGCAATGTAACCCAGTCCAACATCGCGCAGCGTCTCGAGCTTCTGACGGACTTTGGGGATGTGACCGAGGAACTCACACGCCTGCGATACCGTCATGTCGAGCACGTCGGCAATCGAGGCACCTTTGTATTTGACCTCGAGGGTTTCGCGGTTGTAGCGACGGCCACTGCACTCCTCGCAGACGACGTAGACATCGGGCAAAAAGTGCATCTCGATGCGGAGGATGCCGTCGCCTTGACACGACTCACAGCGGCCGCCCTTGACGTTGAAGCTGTAGCGACCGGCCTTGTAGCCTCGGCTCTTGCTGTCGGGCAGGGCGGCGAACAGATCGCGGATGTGGGTAAAGACGCCGGTGTAGGTGGCGGGGTTCGAGCGCGGGGTGCGGCCGATCGGTAGCTGGTCGATGTCGATGACGCGGTCGGTGTGGTGCAGGCCCTCGATGCCCTCGTGTGCGCCGACCTGACACTTGGAGTGATTGAGCTTTTGCTTGAGTGCGGCGAGCAGCGTGTCGATGACCAGCGTCGACTTGCCCGAGCCGGAGACGCCGGTTACGCAGGTGAAGACGCCGACGGGGAAGCGGACGTTGACCTCACGCAGGTTGTGCTCGCGACCGTTTTTGAGGACAAGGTAGCGGTTTTGGCACTGGCGACGGCTGCGCGGGACCTCGATCTTCTTGCGGCCCGACAGATAGGCGCCGGTGAGTGACGCGGTCGAGGCCATGATCTCGGCGACGGGACCGGCAGCGACGACGCGACCACCGAGGACGCCAGCGCGCGGGCCCATGTCGATGATGTGATCGGCGGCGCGGATGGTGTCTTCGTCATGCTCGACGACGATGACGGTGTTGCCCATGTCGCGCAGACGGAACAGCGTCTCTAACAGGCGCTGGTTGTCGCGCTGGTGAAGGCCGATCGATGGCTCATCTAGAACGTAAAGAACACCGACGAGTGAGCTGCCGATCTGACTGGCGAGGCGGATGCGCTGACCCTCGCCACCCGAGAGCGTTGCGGCGGTGCGGTCGAGCGTGAGGTAATCGAGGCCGACGTTGACCAAAAAGCCGAGTCGATCGCGGACTTCTTTGAGGATTCGCTCGGCAATCTCGGCCTGGCGCGAGCTGAGCTTCAGCTCGGTGAAGAACCGGTAGGCGTCGCGAATCGGCTTGGCGGTCAGATCGTGAATCGGCAAGTTGCCGACGCGGACGAAGCGAGCCTCACGCCGCAGGCGGGTGCCTTGACACTCCTCGCACGGGGACTTGTTCATGTACGGCGAAAACTCTTCGTACGCCGCCTCGAAGCTGTCCGATCCCGCCGGAGCGGTGCCTTCTTCGCGTCGCCGTCGCTCGTATTCGGACAGCCGCCGCTCGAGGTTGGCAATCACGCCCTCGAACTCTTTTTTGTAGGTGTGGCGACGGCCGTTCTTCTCGAACCAGAACTCGACCTCTTCGCCCTTGCTGCCCGACAGCACGATGTCGCGCACGTTCTGAGGCAGCTCGGACCACGCCACCGTCATGTCAAAGCCGTAGTGCAGCGCCAGCGCCTCGATGATCTGCTGAAAAAACGGCCCGTTGCGCTTCTCCCACGGCTCGATCGCACCCTCGCGCAGCGACAGATCGGTGTTGGGGACGATCAGCTCGGGGTCGAAGAACATCTTGGCGCCGATGCCGTCGCAGGCCGGACAGGCGCCCGAGGGATTGTTGAAGCTGAACAGGCGCGGCGTGATCTCGGGGTAGCTGACGCCGCAGTTGATGCAGGCAAAGCGCTCGGAAAAGATGATGTCGCCGGCTTCGTCGGTGATGCCGACACCGTCGGGCAGGGGATCATCGCCGAGCAGGACCGGCGAGACTTTGACGATTCCCTCGGCCAGCGACAGGGACAGCTCGATTGCCTCGGTGAGCCGCTGCCGAACATCGCCTTTGACGACCAGCCGATCGACGTAGACCTCGATCGTATGCGCCTTGTTCTTGTCGAGCTTGATGGTGTCTTCCGACAGATCGAGCAGCTCACCATCGACGCTGACGCGGCGCAGACCTTGCCGTCGCAGCCCGTCGAGCTCCTTTTTCCACTCACCCTTCCGACCGCGAACGATCGGCGCCAGCACCGAAAAGCGCGTTCCCTGCGGCAGCTTGAGTACCCGATCGACCATCTGCTGCACCGTCTGGGCAGCGATCGGCAGGTTGCACGAGTGACAGTGGACGGTCCCGATACGGGCGTACAGCAAGCGCAGGTAGTCGTAGATCTCGGTGATCGTGCCCACCGTCGAGCGCGGGTTCTTGCTGGTCGACTTCTGCTCGATCGAGATCGCCGGGGACAGCCCATCGATCGAGTCGAGGTCGGGCTTGCCCATCTGCTCGAGAAACTGCCGTGCGTAGGTTGACAGCGACTCGACGTAACGCCGCTGCCCCTCGGCGTAGATGGTGTCGAAGGCCAGCGACGACTTGCCAGAGCCCGACAGTCCGGTGATGACCACCAGCTTGTCGCGAGGCAGCTCGACGTCGATGTTCTTCAGGTTGTGCTCGCGAGCCCCTTTGATGACGATCTTGTCCATGCGTTTGCCTTGCCTGCCGCCGCAGCAAGCCCCGCTGTGGGAGCGGTGACAGATCTGCGCACATAGCAGGCTTGGTCATAACACAAGCGCAGCTTTAGCCACAACCTAGGACATGTAGGATTTTCGCTTTGCCTAGGAAGCGGGTATGGTGCGGCGCATGCACGGTCGAGCGCTTGAGTGTCTACGAAGAGCAGGTCGACGGACTGTTCGCAGCCAGACGGTCCGCCGTAGGTGGGCTTGGCCGAAAGCGAACGCGAGCTTGGCGATGAGCCGCTTGGCAAGCCTGAGATTGTTTGGGCTTTTTTGGGGGGTTTTGGCGGTCGGCTGTGCTGCGGGGGGCGGCGAGGGTGTGCCAGACGGTGCGGGGGCGGTGGACTTGCGGGTGGAGCCTTCTCTGGCGGACCTGCGTCAAGGTCAACCTGGCGAAGGCGATCTGGCCGACGATGGCTCGGACTTGACGGTGCTGGCGGGCGATACAGTGCTGCGGGTTCACTATCCGCGCAGCGACGCACGCTACAGCCGGCTGAGCATTCGCGGCGACAGTGCGGGCTTGTCGTGGACGGCGGGTCGGACGATGACCAAGGTTCGGGATGGCCTGTTTCAGACGCGGATTCGCGGGGCGACCGGGCCGATCGCGTGGAAGCCGCTCCTCGACGATGCGACGTGGTCGCGGGGCAAGAACTTTGTGGTGCAGGCCGGTGAGACGGTCGATGTCTATCCGCACTTTGTGACGGAGAAGGGTCGATATCTGCGCCTCGATGCGGTGCGCTCGACGGTGCTGAGCAACTCTCGCGGGGTCTGGCTGTATCTGCCGCCGAGCTTCGACGAAAATCCCGAGGCGCGCTATCCGGTGGTGTACATGCACGACGGTCAGAACCTGTTTGATCCGCGCTATGCGTTTGGCGGGCGGACCTGGCAGGTGCCACAGACGCTCGACGCGGGCATTGATGCGCTCGATCCGACGGCCAGCCTGCCCGAAGTGGTGGTGATCGCCCCGGAAAACACCGCCCGCCGAGTGTACGAATACACCCCGAGCAAGAGCAGCGAGCCGAGCTACAGCGACAGTGGAGGCGGTGACCTGTATCTACGCTTTCTCGTCGAAGAGCTGATGCCGCAGATGTCGGGTCTGGAGGTGCCGGTCAAGCTCAAAGGGCGACTGGTGACCGATCCGGCGAAGACCACGCTGGCTGGCTCGTCGCTCGGTGGGCTGATCACGGCCTATGCGGGGGTCAAGCGGCCCGACGTATTTGGTCGCCTCGGAGTCTTTTCACCGTCGACGTGGTGGGATGGACGCTTCATCATCGGCCAAGTCGCTGCTAGCACCGCCAAGCCCGGCCTGGTCTACGTCGACAGCGGCGATGGTGGCGCGAGCGGCGATGACTGGCGCAACACCGCAGATCTGGTGAAGACGTACCGCAGCCTCGGTTTTCGCGACGGAACCAACCTCCTCTACGTCCTCGAACCGGGAGGCACGCACAATGAAGATGCGTGGGCGCGGCGGCTGCCGGCTGCCCTGCGGTTCTTGCTGGCCGGGCTGTAACAGCACTTTGGGAGGCTCACTGCGACATGCGGGTCCACGCTCTACCGATCTTCCTCGCTGCGATTTGTATCTTGGCGATCGCCTACCGGTTCTACTCGGCGTTTATCGCCGCCAAGATCTTCGCTCTCGACGGGAAAGCCCAGACTCCAGCCCACGCCAGGCGGGACGGCAAAGACTACGTACCGACGAGTCGCTGGGTGCTGTTCGGACATCACTTTGCGGCCATTACCGGTGCTGGGCCGCTCATTGGGCCGGTGCTGGCGGCGCAGTTTGGCTTTCTGCCCGGCCTGCTGTGGATTCTCATCGGTGTGACGCTGGCGGGGGCGGTGCATGACTTTGTGACGCTGTCGGCGAGCGTGCGCTCGGGCGGTAAGTCGCTGGCGGCGATGGCGAGGAATGAACTCGGTGAGCGAGCCGGCTCCGTCGCTCAGCTGGCGATCTTCTTCACGGTGACAGTCGCAATCTCGGCGATGAGCTTTGCGGTGGTGAAGATCCTCGAGGGCAGCCCGTGGGCGACGTTTACGATCGCGATGACGATCCCGATCGCACTCGGGATGGGAGCCATCATGCGCGGCGAGAGCCATGGCCCAAGGCTCAAGCTGGCGTCGGTGCTGGGGGTGGCGCTGCTGATCTTCGCGGTGATCTATGGCGATACCGTGGCGCACTCGCGGCTGGCGCCGTACCTGTCGCTGTCGTTTGGGACGCTGGTGGGCTGTGTGGCGGCGTACGGACTGCTGGCGTCGGTGCTGCCGGTGTGGCTGCTGCTGGTGCCGCGTGACTATCTGTCGTCGTACATGAAGCTGGGAACGCTGTCGGTGCTGGTGGTGGCGATCATGGTGGTAAACCCCGAGCTGAAGCTGGGCGCCTTCACCGACTTTGTCTACGGAGGCGGCCCGATCATCAAAGGCAAGGTCTTCCCGTTTGTGTTCATCACCGTCGCGTGCGGCGCCATCAGTGGCTTCCACTCGCTGATTGCCTCGGGGACCACGCCCAAGCTGATCGACAAAGAGACGGACTGTCGACCGATCGGCTATGGCGCGATGCTGCTCGAAGGGATGGTGGGGATTACGTCGCTGGTGGCGGCGGCCTGTCTGCATCCGGCGGACTACTTTGCGATCAACGTTCCCGAGGCGGCATTCCAGAAGCTGGGCATGACGCCGGTCGAGATCGATCTGATGTCGCAGCTCGTCGGTGAACAGCTACGCGGGCGAACCGGTGGATCGGTGAGTCTAGCGGCCGGCATTGCCCAGATCTTTTCGCAGCTGCCCGGGGCCAAGGCACTGCTCGGGTACTTCTATCACTTCATCGTTATGTTCGAGGCCGTGTTCATCCTGACCACCGTCGATGCCGGCACCCGCGTGGCGCGCTTTTTGATGCAAGACATGCTTGGTCGCGTCGATCCGCGCTTCTCTCGGCATGACTTTGGACCGGGGGTGTGGCTGGCCTCGATCTTGGTGGTCATCTTCTGGGCCGGCTTTCTGTATACCGGCACGATCTCGTCGCTGTGGCCGCTCTTGGGGATTGCCAATCAGCTGCTGGCGACGACGGCACTGGCGGTGGGAACGGCGGTCATCTTGCGGATGCACCCACAGCGACGACGCTACGCGCTGGTCACGGCGATCCCAATGTTGGTGGTGGGAACAACGACGCTGACTGCGGGCTGGCTGTCGATTTGGACCAACTTCAGCCGCGATCCCAACCGGGTGAAGGCAGTGGTCAACTGTGGGTGTACGGCGATACTGATGGGATCGTGTTTGCTGGTTTTGCTGACGCTGGGAGCCCGTGTCCTGCGCCTTCCGGCAGGGGAGCCGCTGCGCCCAGGTGAGCCCACATAAATGGCAGTCCGTACCGTTACTGTTGAACCCAAGCGGAATATTTGGTGAAATTACAAGCTAACAGCTGCCCGCCCAGTCCCGTGATGACCCTCGATGAGTAGAGATTCCATGAATCAGGGACCTTTAGATGGCGCGGCGAAATCTCGACTTTGGAGCAGGAGAACCTGTACCGATGCTCGCTAGCCCCATCAGGATGACGGTATGTGCTCTGTTGATGGCCGTTCTGGCCATCGTCCACCCTCACACAGCGCAGGCGCAGGTGGCGCCCCGCATTACCATCGACTCGAGCCCGCCGGGTGCCACCATCTTCGTCGATGGCGCCATGCAGGCGGAGCGTACGGGTCCCGCGACGAAGGTTCGCATCGGCAAGGGGCAGCACCGCGTCCGGCTGGAGCTGGAGGGCTATCGCCCCTTTGAGCAGATGCTCAACATCGGTGCAGCGCAGAAGTTTGCGTTCCAGCTGGAGAAAGCGCCGGCTCGCCTCGACATCAAGTTTCCGGCGACGAACGACGGAGCGCGGGGCGCCGAGATCTTCGTCGATGGGCAGCCAGCAGGCACGGTGCCGCAGCTGGTCGATCTGCCGGGTGGCCGTCACTTGGTCGAGGTTCGCAAGCCGGGCATGAAGGTCTACACCGAGACGGTCGAGGTCAAAGCAGCCGAGACTCGTCCAGTGTGGGTGATCATGCAGAGCGATGTCCGCACCGGCGGGCTGATCGTCTCGGCAGATGTGCCGGCGGATGTGGTGGTCGATGGCCAGCCGCGCGGTCAAGCGCCGGTGGTGGTCGACAACCTCACCGAGGGCGAGCACGTGGTAGAGGTTCGTCGCAATGAGCCGGGTGCCGCGCCGTGGCGTCAGAACGTGCGAGTCGTCGGCAGTCAGCAGACCAAGGTCCATGCCAACACCACGCCACCGCCGCCAGCCGCCGGAACGCTGATGGTGGTGACCAGCGTCGGTGAAGCCGAGGTTCAGATCGACGGCGTCTCGAAGGGCGCTCCCGGTCAGCCGATCAGCTTGTCGCCCGGTCAGCACTCGATCACGGTGACGGCCAAGGGTCACAAGGCGGTGACCAAGGTCGTTGAGATCGAAGCCGGCAAGCCCCGCGTCGAGCGGATCGAGATGGAAGGCGACGCGATGACCCGCAAGGTCGGCATGATCCGCATCGTCATGGCCAACCCGATCGACGGCGCTCAGTACTACATCAACGGTCGTCGCTACGATGAGATGGCGGCGCTGTCGGACTCCGGGGTCGAGATCGCTTCGGGCAAGGTCATTGTCGTCGCCAAGAAAGACGGCTTCGGTCAGGACAGCAAAGAGCTGACGCTGGCGGCTGGCTCGACGGAGACGGTGACGCTCAACCTGCGCAACGTCGGCAAGATCTACATCGCGTCGGAGCCGAAGGGCGCCTTCGTTATGCTCGATCGCCAGCTGATCGGTCAGACGCCGCTGACTCGGGAGAACGTCTCCTCGGGGCCGCACACGGTGGAGTTCCAGATGCCGGGCTTTGACCAGAAGACCGAGCAGTTCAACGTCCGCTCGGGTGAGACGGAGCAGGTCAGCGTCATGCTCGTGAAGACCAAGGAGCCCGAGGCTGACAAGAAAGAAATTCGGCGCGGTCTGTCGTCGTTCTCGGCGGTGACGAATCCGTTTGGCGCCTTTACGGCCGACATCGGCAGCGGCTATCCGTGGCTCGGCAATGTGCGCCTGACCGTCGGTGTGTGGAAGACCAAGAACAGCGTCCTGGGCGAGCTGGGACTCGACATCGGTACCGAGTTCCGCAGCAACTTCTTTAGCGATCACGAGGCGGCGGGCACGATCCGCTTCCAGATGCTGCGCAAGGGCCCGTTTGCTCTCGGCCTGCACATGCTGATCGGCGGCGGCGGTGGTCCTCGCGAGCGCAACAGCTTCAGCTGGGAGCTGGGCCTGCCGGTGACCATCCTCGCAGGCAGCATGGTCAAGCTGACCGGCAAGGCCTACGTCCAAGTCTACACCGATCGCCACTGCCCCTCGGTCGATTCGATCAACGAGCAATACAAGAACGACCGCAACGAGTTCATCCGCCGGGGCGATCCGCGAGACAGCTCCGAGGGCGGTGGCGCCGAGCACACTGGCGATCGCTGCGTCGGTCGCTCCTATGACCCCAAGACCAGCTACCCGAGCCCGATCTACGGGGTCACCCAGTACAACGGCACCGCCAAGTACGACGCGAACAACCCCGACTTCCAGGTTGATGGCACCGGCGTGCTCGAGCGCTTCGTCGGCGTTCGCGCCATGCTACAGGCGGCGGTCGAGCTGGCCCTGACCTCGAATGTCAGCTTCTACGGCATCCTCGAGGGCGCACCGTTCCAGAAGGAGCGGCAGCTGTTCACGGACAAGTTCAACCGCCTGTTCCCCATCCACGACACGCCGATCTACGGCCGCATGGGCATCACCGCCAAGTTCTTCTAGCCACGCCTTGCTCCGGGGGGTCATGCAAGACCCCAAACGGAGGCCAAACGATGTCCCGGGGGTCTTAGAAGACCCCAAAGAGGCTGAAAACAGGCCTTGGAGGGTCATGCAAGACCCCAAAGAGGCTGCAAACAGGCCTTGGAGGGTCATGCAAGACCCCCCCGCGACCGCAGCTGGGTGCTTAGCCGCCTTGGCCTAGCCACTCAGCGCCGTCGGGAGAGAACTCTTTCTTCCAGATCGGCACCTCGACTTTGAGGGCTTCGATGGCGGCGCGACAGGCGGTGAAGGCTTCGCCGCGATGCGGGGCCGAGGCTGCGAGGATGACGGCCAGGTCGCCAATCTGCAGGGAGCCGACACGGTGGACCATGGCGACGCGCACGCCGGGGTGGGCGGACTCGATGCGGGTGACGATCTCGGCCATCTTGCGGACCGCCATCTCGTCGAAGGCTTCGTAGTCGAGTCGCACCACCTGCTTGCCGTCGTTGTGGTCGCGGACCAGGCCCGAAAACAGCACGATCCCGCCTTGACCCGGCGCCGAGACGGCTGCGATGACCTCGTCGTAGCTGAGCGGAGTGTGCGAGATCCGAGCGTGAGGCGCGCCCCCGGCAACCGGCGGAATCAGCGCCACTTCATCGCCCTCGGCAAGGCGTGTACTGGGCGGCGCAAACTCTTGGTTGACGGCGACCTGAAGGCTGCGACGGCTGGCGGCGATGAGCGGCTCGGCCTGGGCCAGCTGGGTGAGCAGCTCGGCGACCGTGGCTCCATCGGCCAGCTCCACCCACTCGACCTCTCTGCGGAGTCGCTCGCGCAGGTGAGCAAAGTAACGAACGGAGATCTTCATGGGTCACAACCGGACGATGGGACAGGATGCCTGCTTGTCGACGCGGCGAGTGGCGTTGCGGGTATCGAGGACCAGCCGCGCACTGCCGCAGATCGCCGGGTAGTCGAGCGACGAGTGGTCGGTCAGGATCAGCACCGCGTCATAGTCACCAAGCTGACCGAGCGGCACCGAGTGAAGCTGGTGGTGACCGATGCGCAGGCTGGGCACAAAGGGATCGTGATACTCGACGGTGGCGCCCTTGCCCCAGAGCAGCTCGATCACGTCGAGCGCCGGCGACTCGCGCACATCATCAATGTCGCGCTTGTACGCCACCCCGAGGACGAGCAGCCGCGACCCCCGCACCGCCTGCCGCCGGTCATTGAGCGCATCTTGCAGCCGTGACACCACGACCTCGGGCATGCCGGTGTTGATCTGATCGGCCAGGTCGATAAAGCGCGCCTCGTACTTGAGGGTGCGCAGCTTCCACGACAGATACAGCGGGTCAACGGGAATGCAGTGTCCGCCGAGTCCGGGGCCGGGATAGAACGGCATAAAGCCAAATGGCTTGGTCGCCGCCGCGTCGATGACCTCCCAGGTGTCGAGCCCGAGCTTTTCGCACATGATCGCAACCTCGTTGACGAGGCCGATGTTGACGGCGCGGAAGGTGTTCTCCAGCAGCTTGACCATCTCGGCGGCATCGGTCGAGCTGACGGGGACAAGGCGCTCCATGACCTCGCTGTAGAGAGCGCGGATCATGGTCAGGCAGTCGGGCGTGGTGCCGCCGACGACTTTGGGGGTGTTCTTGGTCTGGAAGCGCTCGTTGCCGGGATCGACGCGCTCGGGGGAAAACGCCAGGTAGAAGTCGCGGCCCACCTTGAGCCCGGACTCGGACAGGCGCGGCAGCAGCACCTCGCGGGTGAAGCCGGGGAAGGTCGTTGACTCGAGCACCACCAGCATGCCGGGATGAAGGCGGGGCAGCAGCGCCTCGGCGGCGGTGACGATGTAGCTGTTGTCGGGGGAGCGGGACTTGTTGAGCGGGGTCGGGACGCAGATGATCACTACGTCGGCGAGGGCCAGGCAGTCGGGATCGGCGGTGGCGTCGATGCGACCGAGCGCGCGCAGGTCGGCGAGCGCCTGGTCGGGCACATCTTTGATGTAGCTTTTGCCTTGATTGACCGATGCGGCGCGCTCCTCGCTGATGTCGTAGCCGGTGACGTGAAAGCCGGCGCGGGCGACCTCGACAAGGAGCGGCAGGCCGACGTAGCCCAGCCCAATCACGGTCACGCGCGCAGTGTGCTGCTTCAGCTTTTCGAGGAGAGATTGCTTGTCCATGGCCTTGCCTGGCTTCTATCGTACGCGACGCCGGAAAAGCAAGGTTTACCTCTGGTTTTGCTGGGTCAGCAGCCACGGCAACAGCGTCGGCTCGGCCCAGACCTGCCACCAGGCGTCGTGCCCTACGCCGGGGTATTCGGTGTAGCGCGGCGTCGCCCCGGCCTGCGAAAGGGCCGCCACCATGTTGCGAGAGCGTGACACCGCCACGACGGGGTCTTTTTCCCCGTGAAACGTCCAGATCGGCACATGGGCGATCAGCGCCGCCTGGGCTTCATCGCCACCTCCGCAGATGGTCACCGCCGCCGCCGCAAGCTGGGGCCGCCGGACGAGCAGATCCCAGACGCCGAAGCCGCCCATCGACAGGCCGAGTAGATAGATCCGTCGGGCATCGATGCGCGAGTCGGTCAGCAGCACGTCGAGCAGGGCCAGCAGCGCAGCGAGCGGCTGGGACGGCTGTGGCGGAAGGTGATGCGAGGCGGCGGTCCAGTCGACCTCGACCCAGCGATGACCTTGCGGACACTGCGGCAGCACATACACACATGGAAAGGCGGCGCGACGCTCGTCCGTGGCGAGTAGCTCGGCGGCACCGTTGCCAAGCTGAGCCTGGTTGTCATCGCCACGCTCGCCCGCCCCGTGAAGGAGCACCACCAGCGGCACCGGATCGGGGCTCGCGAGGGACGTGAGTGGATCGAGCCGCCGGTAGGGCAGGGCAAAGCCGCTCGGGTCGACAAAGCGGTGAGCGGAAAAGCGATCGGACAAAAGGGAAGTGGCCATGCGAAAAGTGTAGTCGCAGCGGCACCTGGCTATACTGCCGCCCCATGTGGACTTGGATTGGGGTGGCTGCGTTGGCGTTCTTGGTGTGGCTGTTGGCAATCTCGCTGTGGCGAAGGACGCGCCGCTCGCAGCAGCCGGAAGACACCGCCGCGATGGTCGGAGGGCAGGACTCGTCCGCAGCAGCCGCAAGTGCTCGGGGGGATGCCGATGCTTCAGCGGATGAAGCTGCCGGTGCTGCCGGTGCCGAGGCTCCTGCCGCAGCGCCGGCTGCCAGCGAAGTCGACGAGCAAGCTACCGGCGAGGACGACGCGCGGGATGACCTCCGCCGACCGATCTTGCACAGCCGTCACTGGGCGGTGCTGGCGGGAGAGTCGGAGCCGCACCGCTTCCTCATCTCGGCGTTTGAGAAGCTGCTGGCACCGGGCAGTGGCTCGCGAGCGACTGGCGAGGGGAAGTACTGGCACCTTGTCGACAACAGCGGGCGGCTGCAGCTGTCGGCCTTGGTGCGCAAAGGTGAGGTACTGGAGGTGTTGGCGATCTACCCCTATGCCGAGACGGCAAACAGCTGGCCGGTGCAGATCGATCGAATCGATGAGACGCCTGATGGCTTGCAGGCGCGGCTGGTCGGCAGCTCGGGCGGCGCGCACTTTGCGGTGTTCGATACGCTGTACTTCAAAAACCAACGGCACTACTCCCTCGGCGAGGTCTACGACCTACAGGTCAGTGCGATTGCCTACCAGCTGGAGTTTGACGAGCCGGCGGAGCAGTCGAGCGGCCTGAGTGGCTTTGGGGCGCTGCCGCAGCTTAGCTCCGATGGCGAGGCAGCCGAGGACGAGATTGTGTTCCATTCGACGGTGGAAGATGTCTTCGACTGCGAGTTCTGGGGCATCGAGCTGCAGGTCTATCTGCTGACGCTGCTGCACGGTCCGAGCGGTCCGCTGCGGGTCGAGCTGTATACGCATCCCTCGCTGACCGAGCGGCGCTTTTCGGTGGGCGAGCGAGTGCGTGGGGTGGCCTGGCTGTTCGGACTGTGGCCCGATCCACGAGCAACTGCGCTGGCCGAAGCCCTCCGCGCCGCCCGCTTACCCAACTAACCTTCGGGGAGGATCGGGAGGCGGGGGAGGCTCTTGGTCTTGTCGTCGCTCTTTTTGGCCTTGCCGGCTGGCTTGTCCGTTTTTTGAGCGGGCTTGTCAGCCGCCGGCTTATCCGCTTTTGGGGCCGCTTTGTCGGCGGTCCCAGTGGTGGGCGGCTTCGCAGTCGCAGCGGTTGGTGCAGTCGCTGGTGCAGTTGCAGGCGCAGGCGCAGCGGTTGGCGCAGGCGCAGCGGTTGGCGCAGGCGCAGCGGTTGGCGCAGTCGCAGGCGCAGCCGGGGTTGTTGGCGCAGTCGCAGGCGGTTGTGCTGCCGCTGCTGCTGCCGCTGCTGCGCGACGCTCGGCTTCGGCTGTCTCTTTGGCGACCGCTCGAACATGGAGCACGTAAAAGACGATCGCGGTGAGGACGGTCAGCCCGAGGATGATCGCCATCACCGGCGGACTGCCCTTCTTGTCGCGACGATGTCGGCGCTCTTCGGCGTCAAGGTCGATGTGGTCATGCTTCAGCCGACCGATCGGGCCACTCGGCTCACTGGCCGTCGGAGAGCTTGGTGAAGAGCTCTGTGAAGAGCTTGGTGAAGAGCTTGGTGGAGAACTCGGTGAAGAGCTTGGTGGAGAACTCGGTGAAGAGCTCGTCGGAGCAGCTTCTTGATTGGGCGCGTCGCTTGCCATCGTGCCCGGCCAGGATAACAGCCTCGTAGGGTTTGCAGCAAACCTCACGCAAGAGCAGTTTGTGGCAGCGCTTGCCAAGTCCAAACGGCGCCAGCGGCCAAACCTGCACGGAAAAGCTCGGTTCGCGCAAAAAGCGGCTGACATACAGGGCCCTGGCGCAAGACCCGCAGCAGCACTGTACGCGCGACGGTAAGACGCGCTAACATGGCAGGCAAGTAGCTTGGGGGAGCTTATGACTGCTTACCGACTCACCGGCAACGATGTAGGGACCTCACCGTGCCATGATGGGCGACCGCGCTCGCAGCGTCTTGTTCGCTCACTGAGTCGCATGGCGCGGCGCGGCGCACTTCGACTTGGCCTGCTGTGGCTGGGTCTGCTCGGGCTTCTGTCGGCTTGTACCAGCGAAGACGCCATCCTCTTACAAATCCGACCGCCGTCGGGCGTTACCATCAGCGAGTACGCGGTGACGGTGCAGGATCACGACAAGCGCGAGATCCTCTATCAGTCAGGCATTCAGCCGGTCGCGGCGGTCAGCAAAGGCCGGGACCTGTTTACCGAGCCGCTGCGACTTGGACTCAAGCTGTCGCAGAAGGCTTCGTACCTGATTCACGTCCGTGCCGCCGAGGCCAAGCTGGTTCCAGACGGCGTCATCCCGACGACGCGCAAGTCCGAGTTCTTTTTCGCGGGCATCGTCAACGTCGCGGGCACTCAGCAGCTGGATGCCGACCTGCTGGAAGTGGACCCGATGCTGGACCGTGACTTTGACCACTTTCCCGACGCGGTGAAGTGGCCCGAGGCGCTGACGGCAGCCAAGGTCACCTATCAGAGCAAGCTGAACGTGCTCGACTGCGTGGATCGCGACCCCGGACCGGCAGAGATGAAGCTACCGACGGGACTGTATGCGATCGACATCAACCCGCTGGCCAAGCCGCGCTGCGGACTGACGTTTGACATCTCGTGTGGCGACAGCGTGCCGCCGTGTCAGGACAAGGACGGCGACGGCGATCCCGAGAGCACCGACTGCGACGACAACGATCCCCAGCGCTTCAACGGCAACCCTCGGCCGCGCAACTGCTGCGAGTGCACCGACAAGGCCAGCTGCGCCACCAATCACAACAAGCTCAAGGACATGTCGACGTGCATGCCGGCACGCTGCAACTCGGACACCGACTTTGACTGCTCGGGGCAGCGGGTCACTTGCTTCATCGACGAGGACTGCGACGGCTATTCACCGAGCGATCCCGTGGTCAGTCAGCGCGACTGCGACGACACCAACCCCAACATTTATCCGGGCGCCAAGAAGAACTGCGACGATACCAGCAAAGACTGGGCCTGCGACGGCAATCCGTCGGGCGGCTGCGTTGACTGCGATCTCGACGGTGACGGCTTCCAGCGCGACGACAAGGCCCAAGGCGGCATCTGTCCGACGGCGGCTTACGTAACCTCGGGCAAGAAGATCGACTGCGACGACAACGATCGCGGCGTGTTCCCCGGCTCGACCTCGTACAACGGCGCCAGCCAGATCATGGGCATGATGGATCTGGCGGCGATGGAGGGCGGCGGCTCGAAGGTGGCGGCGATGCGGCGGCTCTGCTTTAACACCGAGGTCGATGGCACCACACCGCAGGACGCTGACTGCGACGTGAAGCCGCTCAACGGCTGTCCGGCCACCCCAAACACCTGCGATGCCGACCGGGACGGGTTCCCAAACAACACCGCTGGCTGCAACCCCAACGGTCTGCCGAGAGACAACCTCGACAGCGACTATCAGAGCTTCCCCGGCGCGCCCGATCGTTGTGGCGACGGCAAAGCGCAGAACGGCGTCGCTGATACGCCTTGCTCCAACGACAAGGATGGCGACGGCTACAACGCCGAGGCCGACTGTGATGACAACGACGCAGCGTCCCACCCGTGGGCGCTGGAGCTGTGCGACGGCAAGGACAACGACTGCGACGGGCTCATCGACGAGCTGAACCCCGACGACAAAGGCGCGCGGCTGGTCGAGACGACGAAAGTGGCTCCGATCAAAAAAGTGATCATGTCGTGCACCGACTTCTATCAGGGCGAGTGCAACCGCGACGTTGCCACGACGGGACTGAAGACCGGACGGTGCGTGTGCAGCGGCCTGAAGCCTGGCGCCCACGACCCCAATGCGATGCGCAAGAGCTGCCCCGGCACCCTCGACACAACTGCGACGGCCCCCAAGTGCTTTGGCGCGCAGCAGAAAGGCAAGCAGACCTGCGAAGCGGTGGTGGCCAACCGCAAGGATCAGGACTGCGACGGAAGACTCGATGCTCCCGACGGCATGAACCTGAAGGAATACGGCGAGGACTGCGGCGTCGACACGGGCGAGTGCGTTGCTGGCACCGTCAACGGCTGCGACTACAACAAGACCAATCCGTTCTCGGCGGGCGGCGGCTATTCGGTGGTCCCGGCCTTCGACGAAGCCCGTCGGTACTTGACCTGCGGCGGAGCGACCCCGCCCAGCAAGCAGCTGTGCGATGGCAAGGACGAAAACTGTAACGGTGTTGACGATGACTGCTCGGACTACACGCCGGCCAACTCGAGCTGCTGCAAGAACGTCGCGATGTGCGTCAACGTGGGCACCGACTTTACGCACTGCGGCGACTGCTCGACGGCCTGCGATACGCTGACGGCCAATGCCTGCGTGAACAAGGCCTGCATGTGCGGCAGCAGTCCCGCCTGCAACGGCGCGCGCGGCATCTGCAAAAACGCCACGTCATGCGTCGAGTGCTTGATGAATGACGACTGCAAAGACGCGGCCAAGCCCAAGTGCAGCGGCATGGATCACTGCGCCGAGTGCATCGCCAACGCCGACTGCGCCGATCCCAAGCCAGCTTGCGACGGCACCATCGAGCAGTGCGTGACCTGCACCGCCGGCTTTGGCTGCAATGGCGCCACGCCCAAGTGCAAGGTCAACGCCGATCCGAAGCTGAGCCAGTGCGTCCAGTGTCTGACCAACGCCGACTGCTCGGGCGGCACGCCGGCCTGCGACACCGCCACCAACACCTGTGTTCCGTGCGTCGCCGGCTTTGGCTGTAGCGCGCCCAACGGTCAATGCAAGGTCAACGTCAACCCGGCGATGAACAGCTGCGTGCAGTGCTTGGCGGATATCAACTGCTCGGGCGCGACGCCGGCTTGCGATCTGGGCGCAAACAAGTGCGTCAACTGTACGTCCACCAACTCGACCGCGTGCGTGGCGCCGCTTAGCCAGTGCTTGACCAACGTCGACCCGACGCTGAACGCCTGCGTCGAGTGTACCGCGATGCTGCAGTGCTCGGGAGTGAGGCCGATCTGTGACCTGGCGACGACGCACCGCTGCACGGCCTGCTTGGTCAACGGGGACTGCGCGGGCGCGACGCCGAAGTGTCTGAAAGATGCGATGGATGTGACCAAGAACGCGTGCGTCGGCTGCTTGATGAACGCCGACTGCATGGCACCAAGCCCCATCTGCGATACCACCAACACCCACAAGTGCGTACCTTGCTTGGGCGATGTGGACTGCGGCGCTGGCAAGTTCTGTGTCACCAATGCCAACCCGCTGCTCAACGTCTGTGTCAGCTGCCGCAACGACGCCGACTGCGGGGCGGCGACACCGGCTTGCGATCCCACCACCAAGACCTGCGTACCTTGTCGCGTAAACGGAGCCACGCTGCCGCACATTGGCTGCATGAATCCCAACCCCGCGTGCAAGGCCAACGTCGATCCGTCCATGAACATGTGTGTGGAGTGCACCCAGACCAGCCACTGCAACGGTGGCAAGACCTGCACGATGAACGCCTGCGTGTAGCCGCTGCGGTCTGAAGTCGTCTGAAGTCGTCTGAAGTCGATCGACTTTCGATCCTTGGCGGTTAGTGCGGCTGCTGGGCGCAGGCTGCTTGTGGCCAGCTGGCGAGGTCGTTGCCGGAGCTGCACTGCGCTAGATCGCGCTGGCCTTGGCCATCATCACCGACGCGCAGATACAGGGTACGCGGGCCTGGCGGCGACTTGACAAAGCTGCAGCCCAGCTCGCGACAGTCTCCCGAGGAGAGCGGCTGGCCGAGCGAGGCCGTACACGCCACCTGCGCCCCAAGTCGCGGATCGCCGTCGTAGAACGTGCCAAACAGCGGTGCTGGAGCGGTCGCTCCGCCTCGGTTGCAGAGCAGCGCCGCCAGCCGCCACGCCGACTGACAGTCAGGACTTAAGGTCTGGGTCAAGAAGCGCGCCGTCAGATCGTAGCGGGCGGGAATCCCACCGGGTGGCAAGACCTCGGCGGTGTTGGTGCGAAACGAGTTGTGGCTGCGCCACGACGGCGGCGTGGGAATCGGTACGGTCAGTGCGTCGCTGATGTGGCTGCGGTGGTAGGCGTGCTGGTTCCAGACCGGGCGGGTGCGGGTCCAGCGGTTCTGGGGATCGCGCATCACCAAGATGCCACCGCCGACGCCGCCCCACGGGGTGCGGGTGTCCGACTCGGGCAGTCCGACGCGTCGACAAGCGCCGAGGTTGTCGTTGGGCACGTCGCTGGTGACGATCAGATCGGCGCGGCTGTCTCCGTCGGCGTCGGCCAAGACCGGTAGCTCCAGGCCGGTGCTGCTCATCACCGAGCGAGCGGCGAGGGCCCGGCCATCGAGTCCCGAGAAGATTCGCAGCCAGCACTCGTCGCGGTGGACCAGCTCGGCGGTTCCATCGCTGTTGAGGTCGATGGCAGAGACTCCGGCGCTGCCCGAGGAGTAGTCGTCTATCGGTCGCGACCACAGCACGCCGGGCTGGGCGCCGCTGCAGCCTCTTGGCTTGGGGACTTGGCCGCAGCGCAGGGCATAGGCAGTGAGCCGCTTGGCCGACGCCACCGCAAAGTCCGGAACGCCGTCGCGATCGAGGTCGGTCACCACCGCCGGGCCGCCCCAGATTCCGTCGCCATCGATCAGCGTATACGGTCCAAACAGGACGCGCCGGGCGGCATAGTCGTACACCCGCACCGTCAGTGCGCCTCGAGTTGACTCGACGAGCAGCAGATCGGGCTTGCCGTCGCCGGAAAAGTCCGCGACCTGGGCATAAAACGGATCGTCCGCAAGAGCTGGCGGAGTCTTGTCAGCGCCGCTTCGTCCGTCGTAGATGCCGTCGCTGCTGATCACTTCGGCGAAGCCATCCCCGTCGAGATCCGCGACCACCGGAATCGATCCCCAGGCGGCGGACAGGCTCGGTCGTGACCACACAACCTGCACCCGCGCGGGCGGACCGCTGACCAGGCGCGCGACCAGGGCTCCGGCGATGATCTCGGGCGGGGCACTGCCGTCGAGGTCAGCGAGGGTTGGCGCGCTCCACAGGTCCAGTCCGGTCGGATTTTGCTCGGGCACCGGCTGATCGGCACGGGCCTTCACTTCGCCTCGGTGATCGAACACCACCAGCCGCTTCTCAGCGTCGAGAGTGACGATCTCTGCCCGGCCATCGCCGTCGAGATCCGCCGCCGCCAGCTGCGCTTGACCTTGCGACAAGAGCGACACGCCTCGGTGGAGAAACCGCAGCGAACAGTCACTGGGCCGCAGCGCGAGCAGGATGTCGGGGAAGGCCGTGGCAATCACCTCGGGCTTTCCGTCTTGATCGAGATCCGCGACGATCGGCGTCGACATCACCGGCAGGTTGGGCAGGTGACAGAAGACCTCGGGCGGTCGAAACTGATCGGGCGAAAACGAGCCGCCCAGACAGCGCGCATCGATCGGAGCAAGGCGCGAGCACGACTCGAAGGGAATGCAGCCACCGTCGTAACAGCGCTGATCGTTGCTGCAGTCGTCGCCAGACTGACAGCGGCCCAGGTCGGGCAGACAGACGCCGTGAAGACAGCGGGCACCGTCGCGACAGCCCACTTGCTCTTGGCACGGCAAGCCTCGGCAGCCGTCGGAGTTTTCCAGCTCGCGCGGCGATGGAGCGCCCAGGTCAGGCCGCGTATCGTCGCTGCCCGGCAGCATCCGATCGGCGCTGCACCCCCAAGAAGCAAGCACGACCAGCATCACCTTGGCAGAGCGAAAAGGAGAGGCTCCCCTCTTCAATAAGAGGTATCTGAAATGATTCATATCAGGTGATTCCATTACTGTATGCCGAGTGCCACCCGATAATCGATGGCGGGCAGAGTCACACTCTCACCAATAAGAGGCAGATGAAAGGACTCATATCCGCGATCCTTCCAGATCAGCCACAGGTAGGAGCTGTCTTCGAGTGGCTTTGCGAACTGAAAGGAGACGCGCTGGGGAATCCCGCTCGGACTCACAGACAGCACCTTCACGGTCAGGTTGCTGAGCCGCACTTCCTCTCCTTGCTCCATCGGCAGAGACGGACTGCGAAACACCCGACTGAGCGGCTCTTGCAGGAAGCCTTCGCTCGGCCACAGGATCAGCGTTCGCGCATCGGTTCGTTCAATGTGAAGGGTTCCGCGCAGCACCGATGAGAGCATCCGTAGCGACTCGATCATCTTGCGATCCTGTAAGTAGCGGTACGATAGCGAGTACGTCGCCACCAGCGGATCGGGTGAGTTCACCATCACCACCGTGCGATTTTCCATGATGTCACTGGCTGGCAGCGACTGGCCGGCGCGCGGTACCAAGCGGCCAAAAGACTTCGCGGTAAAGGAGATTCGGTAGGGCAACAGTACCGTCGCCATGACAACGTGAAGGAGCACGATCGCGCCGATTCCTACTCGATAGGAGAGACGCTTTGCGGAAGACACCTGCGGGAGCAGCTCCGCAAGGCGCAGCCACAGCATCGCGAGCAGACCGAAAGCGCCGAAGCTGGAAAACAGCAGCAGCCGATCCATCGGCCAGACCGAACAGACCGGCAACAGCGCGAGCACCATTCCCATCGCAAAGAACGCCGCTTGGCGACTGCCGCGCAGCAGCCGATACACTCCCAAGCCGAGCAGAGTCAGCAGCAGCCACGCCCCGATCGCGACTTTTTGGACGACGGAAGGCGGCACCTGCATCCACAGATCCGCCGGCGGCAGACCCAGCTGCGCACAGAGCAGGAGCGGCAAGCGAACCAGCACTGCGGACAGATAGGTCAGGGGCTCGCGCGCGGGATCGATGTACAGCCCACTCCCCGACGTTCCGTAACCGAGCAGGGCATAGACCACAGCCCACAGCGCGCCAATCGCAACATAGGGAAGGAGCAGCCGGAGGCGCTGCCAAGCGGTTCCTTTTTCCAGCCACACCACATAGGAAAACAGATAGGCCGCAGCACCGAGCGCAGTCTCTCCGGACAGGAGTCCCAGCAGGAAACAGAGGGGACCCAGCCAGGCTCCCGCAGGAAATGTTCCTTCGCGGTGACGATGAAAGCAGAGCAGACAGAGGACTCCCCACAGCACAGCCCACAGCGCATTGCGGTTGGCGATCCACATCACCACCATCGAGTGCGAGTCATCGATCACAAACAGCAGCGCCGCCAGACCCGCCACCAGCGTCGGCCCAAGCAGCTTGCGAAACAGCACCGCCATCGTCAGCGCAATCAGTCCGTACAGCACCATACTTTCCAAGTGCATCAGCCAAGGGAGTCCCGGCCAGACACGATAATCGAGCGCGTGATGCCAAGACGACAGCGGTCGAAAGAACGCCAGCCGCAGCGTCGGAGTCGTCCACCACGGCCACAGTCCCAGCTCTCGCTGGTATTGAAAGTAGGCGCGATCGGGACCTTGGAAGCGGAACAGATCCCAGTCACCACGCGGGCCCCCTTCACGCTGCAGCTCGGGAAGGAGTCCCATCTGGTGCGGATAGTCGTCGAGCATCAGCCCAGAATAGAGCGCCGGAATCGTCAACAGGAGTGCGCCCACAAAGATCCACAGCGGCAGCGCCTTCGTCGTCAAACAAGAGGAGAACAGGGCCACGATTCGCTTCATGGGCCCCAGCCTATACCGGTTTTCCACAGAGTGAACAGGGCGCATGCAGAGCTGCCTTCCGTGCTGCTGCTGCGGGGTCGAAAAACCCAAGGAGAATGCCGCCCGCTGCGCAAAAAGTTGTGTCAACATGGGAGCCTATGCGCAAGGCGCTAGAGGGGGGTCCTATGCTGCCTCGTGTGAATCGGTGGCTCGTGCTGTGGCCGCTGCTTCTGCTGGAAGGGTGTATGTGGCGAGGCTCGGCGTCGCTGGATGAGTCGGCTCTGCCGCGTGAGTCGCGCGATACTCCGCCACCGGTGCCGCTGAAAAATTTTCTGAAGGACAAGGAGACGCGGGCAACGCCGGGGCTGTTTGTGACGTACTCCTATCGCACCAAGTCGTACATGCTGGTGCAAAAGCAGCAGCTCGGAAAGCCGCTGATGCTGATGGGAACGGTCAGCCAGGGTGGCGGACAGCTCGTCGGAGGAGGCCCGCTCGGATCGCAGACCAGCACCAACTTCCTACAGGCGGTGCTGCTGCTGGAACGGCATGGCAATCGCTTGTATTTGATCGAGCCGCCGCACTCCTATTTGGATCAGCCGGCGCACCACAAGGCGGTCAAACAGACCTTTTCTCCGACGGTGATTGCCTCGATTCCGATCGTGGCAGAAGATCGCGGAGGGAGTCCTTCCGGAGACATGCTCGTGAGTCTGGATGAGCTGCTGCTGGACGATCTGGCGGCGACAGTTCCCGTTGGAAAGGACCGACAGAAACCGCAGCGCCGCCTAAGCTATGTCGAAAAATTAAGTGGCAGTGCGGTCAGTACGTCTCTGCGGGTTCGGCTGGGTTACTCGACGGCAGCAAGCACAGAGCTTGGGCATCTTGTGAATGCTGTCTCGGTGACGTATTCGTTCCTGCAGCTGCCGGATACCCCGATGCAAAGACGGCAAGCAGATGATCGAATCGGGACGTTTAGCACTGCGTTTCGGGACTTCCACAGTCGGCAGCCGCGCATGGAGTCCTACGCAGTGCTGCGCTGGCGGCTTGTACCTTCCCACAAAGAGGGCACGCTGCTGGTTCCCAAGCAGCCGATTGTGTTCTATCTCGATCCGGCGACTCCGAAGGTCTATCAGCCGTACATTCTCGACGGAGTACGGCAGTGGAATCGCGCGTTTGAAGCGGCGGGATGGAAGGATGCGGTGCGGGCAGCCGTCCTGCCCTCACAGGTGGCGCCGGATGATCCGCGAGCGGCGGTCATTCACTGGGAGACTGGGGAAGGCTCGCTCAATGGGCGGGCGCAGCCGGTGATCGATCCACGCTCGGGAGAGATCTTGAGCGCGTCGCTGCTGCTATCGATCAATCCACTGCGCCAACACCTGCGGCTGCGCAAGACGGTGCTCGGACCCGTGTCAGAACAGGAGTCTGAAAAGGAGTCTGGAAAGGAGTCTCTTGGCGCTGCACTTGACGCGGATGAGGAGGAATTGGGAGCCGTGCTGGGCCATCAGACAGAGGTCCTGCGCGCCACTCTGCAACACCAGGGAATCGCAGCGGGAGAGCCGTTCTTCGACGAGCTGCTCGGTCGGCGGCTGCGACTTCTGGCGATGCACGAAGTCGGACATGCGCTGGGTCTGCGGCACAACTTTCGCGCCAGTACCCACACTCCTTCCGCGCAGTTAGGGAGTCCGGAGTGGTTCAAAAAGAACGCTTTGCTGTCGTCGGTGATGGACTATCCGTCGATCAACTTGCCACCGCCACTTGCGGGGCTGAAAAGTGAAGCCGAGTTTCCGTACTACCAAAGTACGATCGGCCCTTCCGATGTGCTCAGCATTGCGTATGCGTACACTCCTGATGCGGCCTATGCAGCACACCTGGCGAGCCAAGCGGCGAAGTGGGGATATGACTTTGGCAGCGACGAAGAAGCGGACTCGGAAGCAGACCCTTCGGTGCAGCGCTGGGATCTGGGTGGCGAGCCGCTCCTGTGGGCCAAAGATCGAACGACTCTGCTGCGCGAGCTGTGGCGAAAGCTGGGGCAGCGCCGGCTGGC
Organism: Myxococcales bacterium; assembly: GCA_016794465.1. Classification (GTDB taxonomy): domain Bacteria; phylum Myxococcota_A; class Polyangia; order Palsa-1104; family JAEUJZ01; genus JAEUKA01. Next base: position 102,128 of record JAEUKA010000104.1, read on the forward strand.
ACCGGGAGACAGACCCGCCGATGTGACACAGACCGCCGCGTCGCTGCTGCGTGATTATGCGCGCACCGTGGCGGCCGTTACCCCTTACTTGGGAGGCCACTACGGATCGCGCGATCACATCGGTGATGCGGGGGGGAAGCCGGCGCAGCGTCCGGTGGAGAAGAGCAAGCAGAGTGCGGCGCTCGCTTTTTTGCTGGATGCGGTGCTGACGGAACAGGCGCTACCGATGACGGCAGAGCTGGCCGAGCAGCTGGGCGTGGATCATCTGCGACCGCTGCGCACGCGCAGACAGACCGAGCAACCGGTGATGCGGCAGTGGATTGATCTGCGGGTGCAGCTGCTGCAGAGACTGCTCGAAGCGCCGCGTCTGCGCAGAATGGTCGACGGAGAACAGGCGTTTGGTCGCAACTTTGTACTGACGGTGGGAGAGCTGCTCGACAAGCTGACCCAGTCTCTGTTTGCAGAGCTGTATGTGACGACGCCCGGACCGATCTCACCGCTACGTCGAGAGCTGCAGCTGCGTTACGTTGAGCAGCTGGGACAGCTGGTGCTGCGTCACACCCCCGACAGTCGTCCCGCCCGATCGCAAGCGCGCTACCAGCTACAGCAGCTTCAGAGCCAGCTCTCGACGCTGCGCCCGAAGCACGCGACCCTCGATGTCGATACCTTGGCGCATGTCCTCGAGCTGTCCGATACGATCTCTGCCACCGTAAACGGCGCGATGGTGATCCAGTCCGGTAGCGCGGCTTCCCTTGCGGCGGACTGATCGGGCCGACCGGTCGGCTGGAGACTCTGCTCCCAAGCCATCTGACTCGGACTGGTTGCGTCCTTCGGCGCGCTGTAGGTGGGGAAAAAGCCCCACCCCCTGATGAGTCGTTTCCCACTTTCGCGACGGAAATAGCCCAGTCATAACTCTGCTCATGATGGCTGCGTGTTTGTCACGCCGCACGGCCGTTTCCCAAACGATTCCCAGCCGGAAGGACTCTCATGACCCGCACACGTACTCTCCGATTTCTGTCCCACGTTGCCCTGTCTGTTGGTTCGGCGTCGCTGGCGCTGTCGGGATGTGCTCCCGCCGAGCTTGAGGCTGTTACTACCGAAGAGGAGCTGCTCGCCACCGCCGCGACCGTGAAGGGCTCGTCGCTGCGCTCGCTTGGTTTCGTCGCTGCATCGCTGGACTCAGACAGCTTGCAGCCGGTGTACCTGACGGGACGGGTACCAGCGGCGATTCGCAGTCGGGAAGAGGCGCGCGACTTTGCGGTGAGCATCCTCTCGCGATCGCTGCGGCTGGCCCCGGAGTCGGACTTCGTGTTTCACAAAGAGAGCCGCGATGCCGCCGGTTATCGCTATCTGCGCCTGCGTCAGACCCATGGCGGAGTGCCGGTCGAGCAAGGCGAGCTGACGCTGCAAGTGGCCGAGGACGGCGCGGTTCACTCCGTGATCGGTCGGCCAGTTCCCGAGCTGCGGATCTCGACACGTCCGGCGCTGGCGGCGGAGTCGGCGGTGCAGGGCGCGCTCGGTCGGCTGGCGAAGGCGGGCAAGTCGGTGGTGCACGAGTCACCGCGTCTGGTCATCCACACCGGCCTGTCCGGCAAGCCGCAGCTGACCTATCACTCAGTGGTTGAATACCAGGGCCAAGAGGGCTTGGCGTTTGAGGACCTCTACATCGACGCCAACTCCGGCGAGGTCGTCACCCGCCTGTCGCGCGTCCACACCGGCCTCAATCGCTCGATCTACGACGGCAAGAAGGCCTGCCTCGCGACCGGCAGCGAGCTTCCCGGCACCTTGCTCTACAACGAGGGTGGTACCAGCACCGACACCGTCGCCAACGCCGCCTACACCAACACCGGCCTGACCTACTGGTTCTATAAGCACTTCCTCGGTCGCGACTCCTACGATGGCTCCGGCGCGCTGCTCAAGTCGTCGGTTCACTTCACTTTCTCGACCGGATTCTCGTGCTCGGGTGCCAATGCCGCGTGGCTCGGTTCGCCCTACAACCAGATGGTCTACGGCGATGGCGACGGCACGACCTTCACTCCGCTCGCGCTGGCCGTCGATGTAACCGCCCACGAGCTGACCCACGCCGTCACCGATCTGACCTCGGATCTTGTTTACTCCAACGAATCGGGCGCCCTCAACGAAGCCATGTCGGACATCTTTGGCGCTGCGGCGGAAGCGTGGAAGGGCTCCGGCGGCAGCGCAACCGGCAACCCCGCCAGCATCACCCCGACCGCGAACACCTGGAAGATCGGCGAGGAGATCACCGTCCCCGGCGGCCTACCCGGCAACGCGCTCCGCTTCATGAACAACCCAACCGCCGACGCTTACAGCAAGGACTACTACCCCGAGCGACTCACCGGCAGCTCGGACAACGGCGGCGTTCACGGCAACAGCGGCATCGCCAACCTGGCGTTCTACCTTTTGTCCCAGGGCGGCACACACCCGCGTAGCAAGACCACGACCTCGGTCACCGGCATCGGCATCGAGAAGGCCACCAAGATCTTCTTTGCCGCCAACACCACGATCCTGACAAGCTCGGCCAAGTTCCAAGATGCGCGCAACGCCACCGCGCAGGCCGCCAAGGATCTGTATGGAGCGTGCTCAGTCGAGTGGGTAAACACCCACAAGGCGTGGGATGCGGTCGGCGTACTCGGCACCTGGACTCCGTGCGGCACTGGCGACACCGTGGCACCGACGGTTAGCTTGACTGCACCGACGGCGGGCTCGACGCTCACCGGTTCGGTAACTGTCTCGGCCAACGCAACCGACAACGTCGGAGTCGCCAGCGTCGACTTCTACGCCGGCACCACCCTGATCGGCACGGACACCACCTCGCCCTACTCGCTGAGCTGGAACACCACCGGCATCGCCAACGGCGCCTACACCCTTACCGCCAAGGCCAAGGACGGCGCGGGCAACGTCGGCACCTCGACGGGCGTTGCAGTCACCGTCTCGAACAGCGGCGGCGGCACCACCCAGAACGAGGCCGAGCCGAACGGCTCCTTCAACCAGGGCAACGTCGTCAGCGTCTCGGGAACGACCGTAAACGCCTACATCTCCTCGCCGACGGACAAGGACTACTTCAAGGTCACACTCGGCGCCGGCAAGACCCTCCAGGCCGCGATGACGCCGCCCTCGGGCTCGGACTTTGACCTGTACATCTACGACCAGTCCAAAGTGCTCGTCGCCAAGAGCGAAAACGATGTCGGTCTGGTTGACTCTGCCAGCGCCACCAACAAGGCCGCCAGCGCCGGCACGTTCTACATCCACATCAAGTACTATGCTGGCGCCTCGACGACCAATCCCTACAAGCTCAAGCTGACCTTCTAGCTGTTGTCCGTGAGCTTGGTCCAGCGCTTCCAGCCGATTGTTCCGGCGCGGCCTTCCGCTCCTGTTGCGGAGATGGTTTCGATAAGTGCTTGCAAAAAGAGCTGCGAGCGTCGAGGTTTGCGCTTGGCGGAAGGCAGCTCGGCATAGAGTGTGACCTGCTTCCAGATCCATCCGGGGCACAGCCGCACCAGCGCGCCACGTCGGAGTTCTTCGATCACCATGTACTCGGGAAGGACTCCGATTCCCACTCCAGACAACAGGAGCGCGCGGACTCCTTCCCCCGTATTGCTCTGAGCGCGTAGCGTCAAAGGCACGGTGTCTGTCTCTCCCTTGGGACCCCGAAAGGTGAGGCTGTCGCTCCGTGATAAAAGAGAGTGACGGGCCCAAGGCGCACCGGCCAGCTCTCGCGGACGACTGACTCCGGAGTAGGAAGCGGCCAGGGCTGGGGCTGCGACAATCGGCTCGGGGATGAGCGCCAGTGGCCTCACTACGTTGCCTGATTCCCGAGGCACTCCCAGTCGCACCGCGACATCAATCCGGCTCGCGATCAGGTCTTGGGACAGGTCATCGCTGACGATGTCGACGGTCATCTGTGGATGCAGCAGTGCAAGCCGTGCTGCCACGGGGGCCACCAGCAGGGAGCCGAGATCATGGGTGGTCGCGATCCGCAGCGTTCCCACCGGCGCGTTGCGATGCTCTTCCAAGATCGTATCGAGACTGCGTGCCGCTTCAGAGATCGCGGTCGCGGTTCCCAGCACCTGCTCGCCAACCTGGGTCAGCCGCAGCTTGCGGGTCGAGCGCTCAATGAGCCGAACGCCGCAGCGCTCTTCGAGCTGTCGGATGTTTTCGCTGACCAGGCTCTTGGACAGATCCAGCGCTTTGGCGGCAGCGGTAAACGAGCCATGGCGGATCACAGCGGCGAAGACCGCTAACAGTGGCAGATCGCGAGCTTGCATGATTGTTCGATTCTGCCGAACAGTGATTCAAGTTCAAGCAGGATTGTTCAGATTGCATGTTGGCCGCAACCTAGTCCTTACCAAGCCGAGCTGCCCAGTGATTGCAGCAAACCTGAAACCCCGATTGGAGGACTCCCATGCACCACGAACTGAGCCATGAGACTGCCCGCGCCCTGATTGCTCCGTTTTACGATGTCCTGACCCGTCCGTCGCAGAAGAACGTCGCCGCGATCGTCTCTGAGATCGCGGTTCCCGAGTGGCGATCCTACGCAGGCGAAACCGTGAGCAAAGGTCGAGAGGAGTTCATCGCTCAAGTGATCGGCTTCGGACGGGCCATTCCTGATCTGGTATGGGATGTCAAGGAAGTCCTCGTCAGCGGTGATCGCATCATCGTCCGCAGCGAGGCGAGCGGCACTCCGGCGGGCGACTTCTTCGGAGTCCCGCACAGTGGGCGCAGCTTCAAGGTCATGACCATCGACATCCATACCGTGAAGGATGGCAAGCTGGTGGTCGCACATCACGTCGAGGACTGGGCCTCTGCCCTGCGACAGCTCGCCGGAAAGTAGCGGACCGCGCGATCCGCTGTGGAGGAGCGGAGACGCTAGTGGCTGGCGGTGGCGGATCGCGAAAACAGACCGAGGATGCGTCGTCCAACTTTTTTGACGCCGTGCAGCGGGTCTTTCATATACGGCGCGACTTCGTGAACGAGGTCGGATGCCGTCGCAGCGACGCGGTGACTGGGCCAAAAAAACGGGCTGGAAAAGCGGCTGTGCTTGGCGATGAACAGGCGCAGCTCATCGGGTGTGACGCCGTATTCTTGGCACGTCGCTTCAAACTCGGCGCGGGCCGCGACACGGGCCTTGAACAGCATCATCTGCACGCGGCTGTACACATTCACGGCGCCGTCGCCCGACGTTTCAATCGGCAGGAAGATGGCGCTCGGCCACTTCTCTGTCACGTACGACTGCACCCCGTCTGAAACTCCCGACGAGGGCATGCAGCCAAACGGCTTGACCGAAAGCGTCATCGTCGACTTCTTGTGCTTGACGTTCATCACCAGCTTGCCGACTTCCATGTGGCCTTCGCCGCCGCGCAGGTGGTTGTTGTAAAGCTCGCGCGCTTCCTCCGCGACCTCGTCCATGTTGGGCATGTAGTAGTCGTGCAGACCCAGGATGCCGGCGATGCTCTTGAAGATCAGGCGCAGCCCCTTGTCTGCCACCCACAGTGTCGCCAGCTTTTGCTGAGCGTTGACGCCGACCAGGCCCTTGTTCGCATTGTCGTCCTGGCGCAGCGTCATGCGCTGACGCGTGTCCCACGAGTGCTCCCAGATGTTGTACAGGACCCAGTTGGTGACGATCTGGATGTCGACCTCGGCGCCCTCGTGTTCCAGAAAGCGCTGCAGGCCGTAGTTGCCGTCGCCTTCGGTGGTCATGGCCCAGAACTCCCCGATGACGGCGACCTTGGGTTTGACCTGCGTGCGGTCCACTTCGACGGAGCGCAGCATGCGGCGGCACTGGAGCAGCGCGACCACCGGATTCGATCGCGTGCGCAGCATCTCCGCCAGCGTGCGCTTGCAGTCTTCCAGCGCGCGATCGGTTGCACCTTGCTGCGTCTCATAAGGACGCATGCGATAGCCGATGGCGTTCACGGCGTCGCCGACCATGATCGCAAACAGCAGCGAGACGAAGAACTTGGGGTTCAGATCCAGCCCTGGGTCGTCACCCGTCACTTGCTTCAGGCCGCCCTGCTGCTGGAACAGCAAGACCCGGAAGCCGTCAAAGCCGGCATCGCGCAGCGCCTTGCGATACTCCGTGACGTAGCTTCCAAAGCGGCAGGGACCGCAGGCGCCCGGCATGACGAACACGTAGCCGTCGACGATTTGCTTGGGCGACAGACCTTGCGCGTGTAGCTCGTTCAAGCGCTTGACCAAGTTGCCGACGTTGAAATAGGTCGGGTTGCACTGGCCCCGGTTGCCGAACTCTTTGCCAAGCTGTAGCGCCGAGGAGTCCGGGTTGTCGAGCGTCTCGACGCGGTAGCCCAGGCCAGCCAGCGTCGCCGAGATCAGGTAGTCGTGCGCGATCGTAAGCCCGCCGACAAGGACGGTGGTCTTGGGGCGCTGCTCCCGTGTGAAGAACTGCGGATTGGGATCGGTGAAGTGCGTGGTCGCCCTGTCTAGCCCCAGCGCGGCCCGCTGTTCGGACTCGAAGCGGCGTAGCTCCTCCTCGATGGCTAGCTCTTGCGCGCTTTTCTGCGGCTTGAGGTTGTTGATCACGGGAAGCGCCCTGCGGCCCGACGACTGGCTGGCCGTCTGTCCGTTCTGTCCTTCGAGATCCGCACGCTGCATGGTCGGCTCCTACAGTGAAAGGGTGTTTTTCGGTAAGACCTGCTTGGGCAGGTCCCTTCCTATCGGGTCCCGATCGTACCATCCATCGGACCGCCGCCGTGTCGTCTCTTTGCGCCTGGTTCACGAGGCCCACCGGCTACCTCCACATCAAGTACGACGCCGGCGCCTCGACGACCAAGCCCTACGCTCGCAAGTGACCTTCTAGCCAGTTCCAGCTCGGCTGGTGGGGGCCGTTTCCGCAGAGTTTTTCGTCGGAAGAGTTGACAGACAGCCTCCTCGCGGATCACATTGGGCAGACTCATGCACTTTCTGTTTCGCAGGCCGCAGGTCGTTGCGACGCTGCTGCGATGTACGCTGCTCTTCGTCGTGGTCATTGGCTCAGGCTGCGCGGCCTTCGTCGAGAACTTCCGCCCCGTCATCTACGGCAAGACCGCCAAAGAGAACTACGAAAGGGGCATTCGCTCTCTCAAAGGCGAGAGCAGTCTCGACGCTGGCAAGTACTTTAACTACGTGCGGCAGAACTGGCCGACCTCGCGCTGGGTGCCGTGGGCCGAGCTGGGACTGGCTGACTCGGCGTTTGGTCGCGAGGCGTATATCGAGGCCATCGACGGCTACAAGACCTTCATCGCCAGCCACCCGCGCCACCCCAAGACCGTCGACGGCTACTGCGCTTTCAAGATCGGCGAGTCGTACTTTAAGCAGATTTCGTCGGACTTTTTTCTGCTGCCACCGTCGTACGAAAAGGATCAAGGCCCGGTCATCGATGCCCAGCGAGAGCTGACCAGCTTCCTCGATCGCTATGGCCAGAGCAGCTACGCCGAGGCGGGTCGCAAGCTGCTCTCTGACGCGATCCAGCGCCTTGCCGATCATGAGCTGTACGTCGCTCGTTACTATCTGGAGCGCGGTCGCACCAAGGCAGCGATCTGGCGGCTCGAGTTTGTGGTGCGTGAGTATCCGCGTGCTCGTCGCGATGCTGAGGTGCTGCTGCTGCTCGGGCAGGTGTATTTGAAGCAGGGCGATCCCAAAGAGGCCCGCGACGCTTTCCGACGACTGGTCATCGAACATCCTGACGACTATCGAGTCGGCCAGGCCAAGCTCTTTCTCGACTATATCGCCGGCAGCTTTGGTGACTTGCCACCGCCGGCGCCGCTTCCCCCGCGCAAGGGTCCTGGCCAGGGGCGAGCGCAAGTTCCCGACGAAAACGACCTGCTTCCGCCCGAGTAACTTGGGACGGGCGCCGCTTGACGTTTTCCGTGGGCAGAAACTACACTAGGACGCTTACTAACCTCCGAAACGCGGTTTGTTTTCGTGGCCAATCCAGGAAACAAAGAAAAACTCATCGAAGCAGCGCAGCAGTTGGCCGAAAAGGGTCAGCTTGATAAGGCGCTCCGTGAATATCTCAAGGTTGCCGCCGAGGACGAGCAAGATGTCCTGGTCTGGGTCCGGATCGGCGACTTGTATGTCAAGCTCGGACAAAAAGGCGAGGCGATCGCGAACTACCTGCGCGTCGCCCAGCTCTACCTGTCGAGCAGTCAACCTGACAAGGCGATATCGGTCTATCAGCAAATCCTACAGTTAGATCCGAAGTCAGCAGATACCTATATGGCGCTCGGGGAGCTGTATCGCGATATCGGCAAGGCGCCGCTGGCGATGCAGCAGTTCGAGCTGGCGGCGCAGCTGTACGGACGCGTGGGCAAGAATGGACCGTCGCTGCGTGCCGAGCAAGCGGTGGTCGATCTGGCTCCCGAGAGCTTGCCGAGGCGGATTCGCTTGGCAGAGCTGTACTCGAAGGAAAACCTGCCTGCCGAGGCGGCGCGGGAGTTTCGGCTGGCCGGCGGGCTGCTCAAGAAGCAAGGCCGTCTCGACGACTGGGCGAAGGTGACGGAGCGGCTCCTGTTTCATGCTCCGACGGATACGGCGGCTTCCAATGAGCTGGCCCGGCACTACCTGGCGCAGAACGACGGGCTCAAGGCGCTGACGCGACTACAGACCAGCTTCAAGGAAAACCGTCAGGATCGCGAGCAGCTGGAGCTGCTGTCGCAGGCGTTTTTGCGGCTGCAAAAGCCGGACAAGGCCGTCGCGGTGCTCAAAGAGCTGGCGCGGCTGGCGGCCGATCGGCGAGCTGCGGAGTCGGTCTTCCGGAAAGTGCTGGCGATCGATCCGAATGATGCCGATGCCAAAACGGCCCTCGGTGGTGGCTCGCTGCCGGCAGCGAATGTGACCCAGTCCAACTTTACCTCGGCGCTCATCTTGAACTCACCGAGCCCTGGTCCGGTGCCAGCGTCGAAGACGACGCCGCTGCCGGCCTCTGCGAACTCGGCGGGGCGACCGACACCGGTAGCGGTTCCAGCGATGCCAGCACGTACCAGCTCAGACATCACGCCGGTGGTTGGGGTTCGTCTCGACGGAACGATGCCGCCGGTTAGTCGTCCCGTCGAGCCTCTGTCGGATGAAGAAGAGCAGGATCGGGTGCTCAGCGAGGCGGACTCTTTTGTGCGCTTCGGGCTCAAGGGCAAGGCGCTGGAGTCGCTGCGAGCCACGCTGTCGCACCGGCCCCAGCTTCACAAGGTGCGCGAGAAGCTGGCCAAGGTGTTCGAGTCGCTGGGCCAGTTTAAGCCCGCGATTGCCGAGCTGCGGACGCTGGCCGATCGCGCGGTCAGCCACGAGGAGCAGGCCCGCTATCTGCGGGAGATCCTGCGACTCGACAATCGTGACTCAGCAGCGTCAGAGAAGCTGCGGCGCATCAGCGGAGAGTTCAAGCCGCTCGCACTCCCGCCGCCGGACGAGGACGAGCCGGTGATCGAGATGAGTGCCTCCGACGAGGATGGCCCGACGACGCCGAACTCGCCGGTTGGGCCTCGCAGTGAGCCGCAGCCACTTCCACCGGCTCCGTCAGGACCGTCCAGTCGTCCATCGGTGCAGGAGACGGCTTCTCGCCAGTCCGCGCCGTCGCAGCGCAGTGGCACATTGCGCGAAGAGCTCGACGAGGTTGAGTTTTTCCTGCAGCAGCGAATGCTCGACGATGCTCGGCGCCTGTTGAAGTCGCTGGCGACGCGCTATCCCCACAGTCAGACGGTGCAGAACAAGCTCAACGAGCTGGGTGGTGCGGCGTCCTCATCCGACGAGAACCTGATCGAGCTAGAGCCCGAAGAGATCGTCTCCGACAGCAATCCCCGCGTCTCGTTTCCGCCCGCTAGCGCTGCGGCGACGGCCAAGAAAGCCCCACCACTCGCGTCAGCGCGCAGCATTCCCGTACCTCCGTCGGGAACCAGTGTCCCGAGCGGCGACAAGAGCGGTCCGATCGGTGAGGCCCGTGATCCCAGCGAGGCCTATCAGCGCGGCATCGCCCATCGCAACCGGGGTCAGCATGCCTTGGCTATCGGCGAGTTCAAGGTCGCGATGCAGGATCGCAAGCTGGCGGGGCGGGCGGCGCTGATGCTCGGTCAGTGTTATCGCGACTTGTCGCAGCTGCGCGAGGCGGTCGAGGTCTTCAAGGAAGGCCTCTACATGCCGTCCGTCGCTGATGCAGACCTGGCCGAGCTGAACTACCAGCTGGCCCAGTGTTTCGAGCGGCTCAACAACCCCAAGGAAGCGATCTACTTCTATCAGCAGGCCCAGCAGTCGATTCCGGGCTACAAAGACTCCGCCGCCCGAGTGAGCGCGCTCCGTCGCTAACCCTGACTCTGCTAGTGACAACACCTTCCAGAACGTAGCGAGGAACCTCGGATGCAAGGAGGAGGACCGCGTCAGTCCCCGACACGAAGTGTGGGGGAGAGCAGCCCATAAGCACTAACCTAAGCAGGCGTCGATAGAGGTTGCACTTTCATGCCATTGTTTGCGCTTTCGTTTGGGATTGGCCAGGAGGGGACCGAGCTTGGGACCGAGGCGAAGGAGTTGGGATGGAAAGAGAGGGCGACTCAAGACCGCGAGGACCGCATCGCGTGCCTCGATGAACTCACGCCAGCGACTGCGTCTTTGAGAGGTCGAATCCCCAGGGGGAAAAAAAGCGGGCCTGAAGCAGGAGCCGCTCGATCAAAAGCGCCGTCAGCAGCTTGCCTTGGATGAAGGCACGCGCCGACACGTCGGCTCGTTTGGGGACGTGCCCCAGACGCAGTAGCGA
>JAEUKA010000011.1 GCA_016794465.1 Myxococcales bacterium
CATCGCGACTTGAAGCCAGAGAATCTATTGCTGGGGACGGTGGAAAATCCCGCGCCGGGCGAGCCTGATCTCTGCCTCAAAGTCCTCGACTTTGGTCTGTCGAAGATGCTCGATGGCGTCGAGATCACAGGCACGGGACGACTGGTTGGCTCGCCTTCGTACATGGCGCCGGAGCAGGCTCGCGGCGACTCGAACATCGTCGATGCCCGCTCGGACATCTGGTCGGTCGGAGTGCTGCTGTACGAGTGCCTGACCGCTGACAAGCTGTTTGCGACGGACGACTTCGAACAAAAACGGCAGCAGATCATGAGCGCGAAGCTGCCGCCGCTGCACTTTACCGAGAAGGGCCTGCCGCCTCTCATCGAGAAGATCATCACCCGCTGCTGTCAGCGACTGCCCGAGCATCGTTACCAGTCAGCGACGGCGCTGCTGAGCGCGCTGAGTGCGGTGTATCCCAAACCGGCGCCACGACTCGATACGCTGCCGCCGGGAGCGCGGATCACGGGTGGAGTCGTGGTGGTACCGTCTCCATTATCGTCGACGCCGATCGCTGAGACGATGACCACCGAGCCCAACCGAGCAAAAAGCTCCGGACCCGAGGTCGTGGTCATTCCAGCTTTTGTGAAGTCGATGCTGCCCGACAACTCGACGGCATCGATCATCAAAAACGGCGAGATGGTTGCCGATCGAGCGGCCCGAGAGAAACCCAAGCGCTCGGGTGTCGGCATTGCGCTGGCACTGGCGACGGTGGCACTCGCATTCACAGGCTTCGCTGGCTATACGCTGTGGCAAAGTCGTCAGAGCCTGCCCATCGGTACCGCCAACGCAGGGCTGTTGCCGGACAAGCTCTCGACGAGCGGAGAGAACCCCACGCTCACCGCTGGGACCAAATCCAACAACGTAGGTACTGGCAACGCCGCCATTGTTGAAGCGCCAACCCGGACATCCGCAAGTGCGTCAGACGGGGCCGTCACTGCCGATCTGCAGCCACCCAGCTCGATCGGTGGGCCAGTCACTGTGGCTGACGCAGCCACGCCGTCTGAAAAGAGCGCAGGAGCAGATACGATCGCGACCACCGCGACGACGACAACCTCGCCCGCACCCGACGGCATACCAAGCGAACCACCACGACCGCATAGTCCATCTACGCTTCCGCTGCGAGGACCACGAGCCAAAGCCGTGGGCTCAGCACCGACTCACCCGCTGCGATTCGGTCCCCCGAAGTTTTTGCACGCTGCCGCTGGCTCCTCAGGGGTAGACCCGTCCGAGCTGCCACCGCCAGCAGCGTCAGTCCCGTTTGCGACCCCAGCGAACAAGGCGCCCACCCCGCCCACCGATTCGTCCGTCGAGCCCGTCCCAACCCAAGAGGCCGCCGGTGCCGCTTCCACCATCTTTCGCAAGGCCACGGGTGCGGTTGGGCGCTGTTTCCCAGCTGAAGCGTCGCTGCCCACCAAAATCAGCGTCGAGGTCACCATCTCTGCCAGCGGCAAGGTCAGCGAAGTTTCCGTCGATGGAGCCGACAGCCACGCCGCCTGTGTCCGATCGGCAGTAAAGGCGCTGCGCTTCGGAGCAATAAGCGACGCCGACAGCTACAGCGTCCAGTACGACTTCGTAAACCTGCATCGGTAGCTTCTCTGTTAAGATGATCCCGATGCGCGTCTGGATCGGCCTTGTGTACCTGCTGCTCCTTCTGGTTGTGCCGAGAGGAAGCACCTTTGCCGCGCCACCACATCGCTCAGCGACTCCTCCTGCTGCCGCCCCAGCGGTAGCGCCTGCGACTCCCACAGCACCCAGTGGCACGAGCGGCGTCAAAGTCATCTGTCCTACCGAAGGCGCCGAGCTCTTTCTCGACGGTGAGCTTATCGGACAAACGCCCTTTAAGGATGTCATTCCCCTCGCTCCCGGTGAGCACACCATTCGCGTGTCGCGGCTCGGATTTACGCCGCACATCGACGTGTTCAAGATCAAGTCCGGTCAGACGACCAAGATCGAGGTCGATCTCACCCCGATCTCGGGCGTACTTGGAGTCACCTCGAACAGCGTCAAGGATGGCCCAGCGGTCCGAGTCTTCATCGACGACAAGTTCTTTGGCAAGGCGCCACTTGAGACAGAGCTTCCACTCGGCAATCACCAGATTCGCGTCGAGCGGCCAGGGTACTACTCCGAGACGTTTTCGATCAAAGCCGAGCCCGGCAAGCGCGTCGACAAAGACGTGGAGCTAAAGCCGCTGCCAGCCGACCAGAATCCGTACTTGGTCAAGCAGCCGCAGGTAAAGTGGTACCAAAAGTGGTGGGTCTGGACGATCGCTGCCGTCGGTGTTGTGGTGGTTGCAACGGCCATCATCGTACCGGTGGTGCTGTCACAGCAGACGATCTGCAAAGATGTCGATGTCTGCACTACCGTCGGCAGCTCGTCGCTCACGGTGCAGCCGCTCCAGCTGACCCAGCCGCTCGCCACGCCGACGTTTGTGCCCCAGCTGGTCGCCCCGCCCGCCCATCCGTCGTTCGTCCCAAGCCTGACGCTGCGCTTCTGATCGCAACCGCTGCACCGTTTCCGCGATGATGTGTGGATGCGAACCGCGCAGGCCCACATCGACTGTCTTTTCGCGAACGGGGATGTCAGCGATGCGCCCTCCTTTCTCGTCGGAGATTCTCTGTTCTGCGATGCGGTCCTCAGCTGCGAGCCACTGACCGGCTTGCGCCTGCGACCAGAGTCCGATGCGACGATCGCCGCCATCCAGCTGGTCTTTGCTGGCGACGGCGTCACCGACTGCTGGAACAGCTGGCTGCGCGCGCCACGGCCACCCGACACGGACACGCTTGTGCTGACGGTCGACGGGCAGCCACGGACCGTGCGACACCGTAGCGTGCGTCTGTCGATCGATGCCTTGCCGGTTGGACAAAAGGTGATCTATCCAGCGACGGTGATCTCGTTAGAGCTGGAGTCCCCGGTTCACAACGCCAGCGAGCTGCTGCTGCGCTTTCCGTCGGGACCACACCTACTGGGACGGATCGTGCTCCCCGAGTCACCGCTGACCGTTCCTTCGATTCCACTGCAACAAATCCCGTCGCTGAGACAGTATCCGCTCGCCCAGCCGCAGCTGACCAAGGTCGGCGACAGGCTCGCCCAAGAGCTTCGCGATCAGCTCGGCCCCCGAGGCGAACCGACGCTGCAGTCGATCGCGCGGCTGGCCCTACCCTTCCGAGGCGGCGCGCTGCTCGGTCAGGTCGAAGGACCGCTGGCCTATCAGCTGTGGGACGGTGGCCTGCTGTTTCGAGAGTACGGCGTCGACGGCTGTGATCGCACACTCTATCGGCTGTCCACTCAGTGGCTGGGTCCGTCGCTGTCGCGCTGTGATCAGCAGCTTCGCCACGGCTACTTGCCGATTGCTGAAGTGAACCTGGAAGCTGCGACGGGAGCCAGCCTGTCCCAGCTCACGTTCGTCGATGCCGAAGGTGCGCTGCGGGCCCGCTACATGCTGCGTGGACTGCCGTCGGACTCGATGCACTCGACGGACGAGCTGGAAGACCTGTTTCAGTCGGGACTTGTGACGAGCACCAACCACAAGCGGGCCAAGGCGCAGACGCTGTTCCGACTGCCCAGCGCTGGACCTGACGAGACACTGCGGTTGCCGACGAGAGCTGGCCAGCGAACGGTGCAGCAGCTGGGCGATCACACCGTCGTCGAGCTGACGATTCCACTCGGCGATCACTTGCCACACCGGCCATTCGACGAAGCGCTGCGCCACGTCGAGCGTGACTGTCACGAGTACTTGCAGCGAGGGGCGACGCTGTCGATTCCTGATCAGACGCTGGATCGGCTGTGGCGGGCGCTGCTGCTGCACAATCGACTATTTGTCCGCGACGGCATCGTCCGTTATGGGCTGTTTCCCGGCGTCTACGATGGTGGCCTGTTTGGCGTCGAGGAAGGCTGGAACATCGTCGCATTTGCGCAGCACGGACATGCTGAGGAGGCCGCCGAGACGCTCCGTCGGACGTTCTTCGATCCGCCGTTTCTCGCCAAAGAGGGCCAGCACCACCAATATCGCAACGGGCTGGCGCTGACCTATGCTGCCGATGTGTTGGCGCTGACGGGGAATCGTGAGCCTATCGACGGGCTGTGGCCGCAGATCGCCGAGAGTGCCGAGTGGATCGTCGAGTCGTTCCGCAGCACGCAGGTCTTGGTCGACGGACAGCGCCCGGTTCACTACGGCCTGCTCCCGAAGCATACCTACGGCGGAGATCTGACGGAACCGGCTTACAGTCTCTACGGCAGCTCGACGTGCTGGCGTGGTCTTCGCGATGCCGGGCGGTTGGCGCAGCTCGTCGGAGATGGGCGCGCGCAGGCCTGGCTTGACGCCGCTGCTGAAGCCCGCCGCAACCTGCATAGTGCCGCCGAGCGAAGCTTTCGTCCCGACGGAAAACCGCCCTATCTGCCGTTTCGCACCGACGATCACGGTGATGCCCCGAGTGCCGGCGATTATCACCAGCTGTTCGCGTCGCTGATCTTGGAAACGGCGCTGTTTGGCTGGCATGGTCGCTTTGCGCACGAGATCACCGACTACTTGGAACAGACGGGACGGCAGACGCTGCACGTGGCGCGCTTTGACCAGTGGTTCGGTCGGCTGGGCGTCGACGCAGAGTACTCACGGGGGACGCAGCTGTGTGCGCTTCACCGTCGAGAGTTTGCGCGCTTTTACCTGGGGCTGCTCGGACAAGTGGCGCTGAGCTGTGATCCGCACACCTTCGTCTCTCCTGAGACGGCAGTTGTGCTGTTTGGGGAGTCGGAGTGGCGGCAGCGCATGCGGGCTCTCGTCGAGCAGCCGAGTCGTTTCGACTCGGACCCGTGCTCAGCAGGAACGGCGGTGATGCTGCAATATCTGCGTCTGTTGTTCGTCAGCGAGGAGCGCGATGAAGATGATTTACCGACGGGAACACTGCTGATTGGTGCGCCAGCGCCACCGAGCTTTTTTGCGCCAGGCCAGCACTTTGCCGCGACAAAGCTACCGACGGCACTCGGGACGATATCGCTCCGCTGTGAGTCGAGCCGCGACGAGGTGGTCTATTTCCTGCATATAGAAAATAGGCCGGTCACCGTCGAGCTATTTTACTTCGACGCCGCCGCTCGTCATCGCTCCGAGAAGCGACAGCTCCTGCCTGCCCCAAAAAGTTCCATAGCCAGCGACGAGACGATCATCATCCGCCTCGCCAAGTAGCGCTCGCCGGCCGCCGCCGCTCCACGCAGCATGCGCCAGATCCGGGCGGCTTAGCGTCGAGGATGTACGTTGACTTTTCCCCTGAAAATTATACGCTTAGCGACAGTCGCCACGTGCGATGCCCGTAAAGGGTGGAGTCTCCTCTGCAGTCGGCAGTGTCTGGACAGCGAATCTTGGTCGTCGCCGAAGACCCGGCGCTCCGTGAGCGGCTTGCTCAAGCGGTGCGGGCGGGCGGAGGTCAGCCCGTAGCCGTTGCGGGAGTCGCCGAGATCCCAGGGCCACAGGTTCCCTATCGGCTGGTGATCGCGGGCTGGGATGGTCGGCTCGAGTGGCTGCGTGCAGTCTGTAAGCGGCTGCGGGACTCGGCTCAGCTGGTCGCGATGGTGCCGCAGCGCAACCTCGGGGAGCAGGTTCAGCTGCTGTCCGATTCACACTGCAACCATGTCCTGCTGGCCGATGAGCGCGGGCTGTGGCTGTTGCAGGTGACGGTGAACAAGTTTGTCACTGGCGAGCTGTTTGGCGTGGAGCGCTACCTGCCGCCGGGAACGCCGATCATGCTGACTCGCCTGCGCGACTTCCAAGGCCGTCAGAACGCCATCGATGAAGTGCTGACCTTTGCCGACAAGTCCGGCGTGCGTCGCCAGGTGCGGGCCTCGATTGGCCAGGTCTGCGAAGAGCTGCTGATGAACGCGCTCTACGATGCGCCAGTGGATGCAAACGGCACCCCGCTGTTTCACAACGTCGAGGTCAAAGAGCGCGTTGACAAATTGTCACCACGGCCGGTGTCGATTCGCTATGCCGTCGCTGATGATCAGTTTGCGGTGTCGGTGCGGGACCGCTTTGGCCGGCTCGAAAAGGCGACCATCCTGCGCTACATCGAAAAGTGTCTGCGCAGCTCGGATCAGATTGATCGGAAGACCTACGGCGCGGGGCTCGGACTGTATCTGATTGTGAACGCAGCGACCCAATATGTGGTCAACGTCGCGCCCGGCATGGCGACCGAGGTCGTCTGCACATTCGATCGAGGAACCCGTCAGCCGCTGCGGGCTCTGTCGATGTTTGTCTATCCAGGCACTCCGACGAGCAAAGAGTAGTCGCCGCTCGCCCTGGTGGTCTTTTGGCCCCGATGGTTTGACAATGATGGATCGGGACGAGGGCAGAGCGGGGCATGCAGGCATCCTAGAGGGACTCATGTGCTGACCGGGCAGCTTGGTCCATATTCGCTCGTCAAAAAGATCGCCGTCGGTGGCATGGCCGAAATTTATCGCGCCATCGTTCCCGACACCGAGCCCTTGCGCCAAGTTGCCATCAAGGTCATCCACCCCAACAACAGCGAAGATCCCGACTTTGTCCGCATGCTTCTCGACGAGGCGCGGCTGGCGGTGCGGCTCAAGCATCCCAACATCGTCACCACCTACGACCTGGGGAAAGAGGGCGAGCAGTACTACTTGGTGATGGAGCTCGTCGAGGGCATCGACCTGTTTAGACTGGAGCAGCGCGGGGCGGACCTGCGCATGAACATTCCGGTGCCGATTGCCGCCTACGTCGCCCGTGAGGTCGCCAAAGGTCTGCACTTTGCACACGAGCTGGCCGATGCCGACGGCAAGCCTCTCAATGTGGTCCACCGCGATGTCTCGCCGCAGAACGTGCTGCTTTCCTATGACGGTGCGGTCAAGCTGACCGACTTTGGCATCGCCAAGGCCGAGGGTCGGTCCGAGCAGACGCAGGTCGGAATCATCAAGGGCAAGTACTACTACATGAGCCCGGAGCAGTCGGCGGGGACGCGGCTGGACCGGCGAACCGACATCTTTGCGTGCGGAATCTTGCTGTACGAGATGCTGGCCGGCGAGATGCTCTACTTTGACCAGAGCGTCGAGCGGCTGCTTGAAAAAGTGCGCAAAGCCGAGGTGCCGCAGATCAGCAAGCGTCGTCCCGACACGCCTCCGGAGCTAGAGCGAATCATGATGCGGGCGCTCAAGCGGCGACCCGAAGATCGCTATCGGACCGCTGAGGAGATGGCGCTGGCGCTCGACGGATTTTTGCGACGGCAGGCCCCGACTTTCTCGCCGTCTGAGATGGGCAAGTTCGTCGAGAAAATCCAGACCACGCCGATTAAGAAGCGCGGTGCCGACGAGCCCACTGCCGCACTCGACCTGTCGCAGGCCGCCAAGCGCAGCATGATCGACAGTGATGCCAGCGACGACGACGACAACTCGCCCAGCCCGACGATGGGCATCGACAGCAGTCAGCTCGACGAGCTGCGCGGATTCGGGGTACGCGACGACAACAGCCTGCTCTTTCAGTCGGGGAACCTCAAAGCGCTCCTCGATCGCAAAGGGAGTCAGAAGTCTCCGCGTGATCACGACGACGACGATGGGCGACCGGGAACGGCACGCGGCATGCGGCCCAGCGACAACTCGGATGTGACGACACACCGACGGCTCGCAGGTCGAATTTATGAAGCGGCGCCGCCCAAAGCGGTCTTTCCAGCCATCACTCCCGACGGTGAAATCTTTGGTCTGCTCACCGAAGGCGCCGATCTGCTTCCACAGCCAGCGCAGCTTGGTCAGGTCGGTGCGGCGAAGCGGCGAAGCGGCGAGACAAGTGGGCCGCTGTCCTCGCATGCTCAGTCGGTGTCCGTGGGGGACAGCGTAACGGCGGTGGCCCCGGTGGGCATCCTTCCGCCCGGGGTCGAGCGCTCGAAGCGAACGCGCAAGCCGGTATCGCGATCGTCGGGAGAGCTGCGCGCCGAGCCCGCCAGTCAGCGTCTGTCCGAGCCGAAGATGGAGCTGTTGCAGAGCGATTCCTCTTACGCAGAAAAAGATACCCAGCCACGCAGCCGCGCCGTCGAGCTGTCGCAGAGTGACAACTTTGCCCCCCGGCAGCGCAAGCCGGCGCCGAACACGGGCGAGCGCAACGCCGTCGAGCTGGTCGCAGAGCCGTCGGGACAGGTCGATATCATCTCGACGGAGATGACCCATGAAGCGCTCGAAGCGCCTGCCGATCTGCGCAGCTTGCCTCCCCCGCCAGAGCCGTCGGTGGAGGTCAGTGAGTCACGCAGCCGCTGGCTGTTCGTTCTGTCGGGTCTGTCAGCCGCTGCGATCTCGGCGGCGCTGACGTGGTTCCTGGTGATAAGTCCGCAGCGTCAGCAAAAATCGCAGCCCGCGCCAGAGGATCTGGCGACGGTGGTGGATCTCGCGCAGCCGATCGATCTGGCGACAGTGGTGGATGCGGCGAGCAGCACGACCCCAGCCCCGAGCAATCCTCCGACGGCCAAGGCCAAAGGCCAGGCCAAAGAAAAAACCGAGCGAGCGATTCCGGCGGAAGACAAGCAGCGGCCCAGCGAAGGTCAGGTGCTGATTCGCAGCGAGCCGCCGGGGGCCACGGTTCTTGTCGACAAAGAGGAGATCGGGGTGACACCGCTCCTCCTTTTGGATCGTACGCCGGGTGAAGACTTCAAGATTGAGCTGCTGCTCGACGGCTACAAGAAGGGTCGCAAGCGCGTCCACTGGCGAGACAAAGACCGGCTCGATGTCAAAGTGAAGCTACAGAGTCTGGCGACCGAAGGCAGCGCCGATCCAGCAGACAGCAAGGGTGAGGCATCCGACAGCAAAGCCGACAGCAAGGAATCGCCCTAACCGCAGCCAGACTGTCCATCACCTTCCGTTCGGACATCGGGTAGACTCGTCGCAGGTTCGCGTGTCTTTCTCTCCCACCGACAGTTCCCATAGGTCCCAGAGTCCGGCGCTGCTGCGGACGGTGCTCGCGACGCTGGCGACGCGCTTTGCGATGCTGCCGCTGGGACTCTTGCAGGGGGCGCTGCTGGCACGGGGACTCGGTCCAGAGGGCCTCGGTCGCTACAGTGCCACGCTGGTCGATGTGAACATTGTCACCACCGTGCTGGCCCTGGGAATTCCTGGCGGACTGGCAGTTCTCGTCGGTGAATCCCAAGGACAAGCTTCCGCGACCCGACAGCTGTGGTGGTTCGGAGTCCGACATACTCTGCTCGCGCTGCTCTTGGCCGGTCTGGTGGGGATAGGAATCGGACTCCTGTATCCAGCGCTGCCGCACAGAATAGAGGCATATCATACTCCTCTTATTTCGACTCTGCTGCTGCTCTGTGTCATCGGTCAGCTCGGGCGCGATCTGCACAATGCCCTGCTGTGGGGAGGCCAGCGCTTCTCGGCCCAGAATCGACTGGGTCTGCTGCTGTCGATTGCTCAGCTCGGCGCGGTGGTGGTGCTGTTTGTGATCGGAGAGCTGGTCGTTCCAAGCGCACTCCTTTTGCAAGCGCTCAGTCTGTGGGGACTCTGTCTCGCGTTTGGGTGGCGACTTAAGACCTGGCTTTCACAGCAGACAGAGTCCTCTCTAGGGACTCCTAAAAGTGTCAATTCACCGTCGCTGCTTCATCTTTATAAAGTCAGTCTTCGCAACTTCTTTCACATCTTGCCAGACATGCTGCTGCTGCGCATCGATGTCTATTTGATCGAGCTTTTGCTGCCCAAACAGTCGATGGAACATGACCTTGGTCTGTATCAAGCGGGGGTGCGAGTGGCAGAGCTCTTGCTGATGCTGCCGGGGACTCTCAATGCGGTGCTGTTTGCCAAAGCGGCAGCGCGCGAGGATGTCGCGGACAAGGCGCTGTGGTCGGCCAAGCTCTGTCTGTATCTGGGACTGCTCGGCTGTTTGGGAATGCTGGTGATTGGGAAGCCGCTGCTGGTGCTGTTTTATGGACAGCGGTTTGCGGGATCGTTTGTGCCCTGTCTGCTGGTGCTGCTCGGCTGTACGGCGCTGAGCTTTTCGGGACCGCTGGCCGGGACGCTCTCGGGCGCAAGTGGCTATCCGACGAGTGTGATTGTTGCGCAGACCACGGCACTCCTGACCAATGTTGGACTGAATCTGTGGCTGCTGCCGCGCTATGGCATCACCGGGGCGGCGCTGGCTTCGACCGGGGCCTACACCGTCAGCGCCATGTGCATCAGCATTGGCTTTGCGCGTCACTTCCGCATTCCGCTGCGCAAGCTGCTGGTGCCCGTCGGTCCGCGCGAGCTGTGGTCGAGGCTGTCGCCGCGCTAGTTTTGCCGAGGCTGTCGCGAAGGAAACTGCTGTAGACTACAGGGATGCTGTCTCTGCTTGGTGGAACCTCTGCTCGACGAATGATCGGACTCTTGGCGGTGCTGGCTACGTCGCCGGCTGGGGCCAGTCCCCCGAGCAAGCCGCCCAGCGTCGCAGCGCCGGTGAAGAGCGAGCCGCCCGCGCCTCCGTTTCGATTCGAGGGGCCACTGGCAGCAGTCCATAACGCACTGCGTCAAGGGAAGCCCGCTGAGGCCAAGCAGCTGCTCGACAAGCTGCGGCCCAGTCTAAAAGAAGCCAAGCTGCGCGATGAAGCAGAGTCTCTGTTTGGACAGAGTCTGATTCGGCAAGGCCTGGTCAAAGAAGCGGTGACGGCGCTGGAGTCGGTGGTGAAGCAAGCTCCGCAGGCGCTGATGAGCCGGCTAACGCTTGGGGAAGCGTATCGTCTGCTCGGTGCGCGGGACCGCGAGCGGGCGATTTGGAATGGTCTTTTCGACGATCACGATGCGGAAAAGCTCGACATGAACGACCCGCGTGCGGTGCGGCTGCTCGGACTGGCGGCGCACTACCTTGGCTCGTATCAGGACGCGTACGAACAGCTGCAGAGTGCCGCCGCGCTCGCCAAAGAAAAGAAGCACACCGCAGAGTTTGTGCTGGCATCGCTGGCGCTGTCGGAGCTGCGGATCGAAAAGTACGAGGTTGGCTTTGCGGAAGTGTCGGTCAAAGAAGCACTGCGGCGCGATCCGCAGAATCCCGATGGCAAGGCGCTGCTCGCGCGCATCACGTTAGAGCAAGGCAACGATGTCGCGGCGGCCAGTGAGCTTATCGAAGAAGCGCTACAGACCCAGCCCGGTCATCCGCGCGCGCTGCACATTCGCGCCGAGATGCTGATCGACAACGAACAGTATGAGGATGCGCTGGCGGTGCTCGATCCGCAGCTGGCCAAAAATGGCTACGATCTGCCGGCGCGGGCGCTGCGGGCAGCGGCTCTGCTCCTGCTCGGTCGGAACAAAGACTATGAGTCTGAAAAGACCGAGACACTGGCGCGCTCGCCGCTGTTCAGTCAGTTTCATCGCATCATCGCGGATCGGCTGCAGGTTCAGCATCGCTACGAAGAGCAGGTGACCGTGCTTGAGGAAGCGGTGCAAAAGAATCCCAAAGACTTTTACGCGGTCGGAGATCTCGGGCGCGCGTATCTCCAGCTGGGCGACGAGGATCGTAGCTATCAGACGCTGCAAAAAGCGTGGAAAGGGGACCGCTACAATCGCCGCAACTTCAACTTGTTAGAGCTGTTTGAGAAGCATCACCAGAAGCACTACAAGCTCGTCACCGTCGACATTGATCCGCGTCAGCCCGGAAAAGGGGGGCTGCGGATTCGCGTTCACAAAGATGAGGAAGCGCTGCTGCTGCCGATTCTGTCTCCGCTGGTGCAGTCTCTGTGGGTCGAGTTTACCCGTCGCTACAGCTTTGCTCCGAAGCTTCCCCTTTCGCTGGAGCTGTATAAGGAATCGGACAACTTTTCGGTGCGGACTTTCGGACTCCCTTCGGCTGATCCCGGCATGCTCGGAGTCACGTTCAGTCGGGTGGTGACGGGTCGATCGCCGGGTCAGGGCAAGGTGCCGTGGGGACTGATGGTGTGGCACGAGCTGGGCCATGTCTTTGCGATCGAGCTGTCGCGCGGTCGGGTGCCACGCTGGTTTACCGAAGGACTGTCCGAGTGGGAAACGCTGCAGCTTCATCCCTCGTGGAGTCGGCGGACCCATGCCGAGGTCGCGGCGGCGCTGCGCGATGGCAAGCTGCTGTCGATGGCCGATCTCAACATCGGCTTTACCCGCGCGCGCTCGCAGAGTCACATTGTCGTCGCCTATCACCAAGCCGCGCTGGTCATTTCCTATTTGGCCAAGCAGTACGGATTCGCCAAGATTGTGGAAGCACTGCGGCTGTTTGGCGACGGAAAGCGAACCAAAGAAGTGCTGGAAAAGATCTCGGGACAGAGCATCGCCGCGCTGGATGCCGCGTTCCGGAGTGACCTGCGCAAGCAGCTCTCTGCCTATGAAGGAACCTTCTATGTTCGGCCTTCGGACTACGCGGACTTCGAGGGACTGAAGCTACAGCTGCGCAATGCGCCCCAGAATGCCAAGCTGCACGGACTGGTGGCGGTGGCGATGGTGCGTTCGGGAGGCGATCCAACCGAAGCAGCGGGTCACATTGCGGTGGCCCGGAAGCTCGATCCGCGCTGCAAGGAAGCGATCTTGGCGGATGCAGAGCTGAATCAAAAGCTGGGGAAAAAAGCCGAAGCAGAGAAGCTCTTTCAAGAGCTCATCTCCGTCGGTGGTGATGGTTTTGACGTTCGTCAGCGGCTGGGCGATCTGTATGCCGCGCAGAAGCAGTATCCGGCTGCGATCAAGGAATATGAGCGGGCCAAGACGCTCGATCCCGATCGCAGTGAGCCGTATGAGAGACTCGCCGCGATCTATCAGCAGGACAAAAAGAGTGATGAGGCACTTCACGAGCTTGCCACTGCTGCCGCGCTGGAGATCTCAGATGATGAGACGCTGATTCGCTTGATGGAAGGCCATGCAGAAAAGAAGCGTTTCAAAGAAGTAATAAAGTACGGCGACATGCTCATCTACCTGTTGCCGTATCGCGAAAAGTCGCGGGCTCTGCTGGGGGAAGCGTGGCTGGGAATCGGTCAGCCGGGACGCGCCCTGCCCCACTTGCAGACGGCACAGAAGCTGCTGCCCGAGCCGGCTGATGTCGACGAGTCCGATGTTCCCAAGCTGGCAGCCGAGCGACTGCGCATCGAAGCCCTGCTCGGGCAAGCCGCGAAAGCCAAAGCCCAGCCGTTCACAGGCCCGCAGACTCTGCTTGATGTCGCACGACAGAGAGCCGGGCTTGCCACTCCCTAACGTTCCTAGCGTTCCTGATTTTCCTGACGTTCCTAACCCTCCAACTCTGCGAGCGTAACCATGAAAGTTCGTCGACTGTTTTGGGTGTTGCTGGCTGCTGGTCTGTCTGTCTTGGCGTTCAAGGCGATACGAGATCTGCGACCGTTTGTGAAGACCACTCCGCTCGGTGTCGAGGGCTGTCGGCTCGTGCAGGCAGAGGGCCTGGTCGGGGCAGAGGACATGGAGTTCGATCACGCCACCGGAATGCTCTACATCGCCGCTGCCAACCGTCGCAGCAGCGGTACCGGTCGGCCCGATCCGGGCGCGATCTTTGGCTGGCATCCCGATGAGGAAGCGACCCCGACCAAGCTCCCGCTGCAAGGGATAGGGGAAGCACTCCGTCCGCACGGACTCGGGCTGTATGTTCATCCCAGCGGCGAGCGACGGCTGTTTGTGGTGCATCACAGTCCGCGCGGGGAAGCGGTGGTGATCTTCCGTATCGACTCATCGGGAGCGGGGCCCCTGTCCGGACAGAAACAGCTGCTGCAGATCCGCTCTGTCCAAGCACCGCAGTTTGTCAGTCCCAATGATGTGGCGGGCGTGGGTCTGGAGTCCTTTTATCTGACCAATGATCACGGTCGCCGCCACGGTCTGGGTCATGTCTTCGAGGACTTTGCGCTGCAGTCGAATGCTTCGCTGCTCTACTTTGATGGAACGTCGGTGCGCACCGTGGCGAGCGGACTCCGTTACGCCAACGGAGTGCAGCTGTCCGCCGATCGCCGCCAGGTCCTGGTGGCAGAGTCGAGCGCCTACCGAATCAAGACCTTCCGCCGCGATGAAGCGGGCAACCTGACCCTGCTGACAGAGACACCGCTCGATACGACTCCGGACAACTTCTCTCTGGATGAACAGGGGAACTTCCTCGTTGCTGCGCATCCCAGTCCGTATCTGTTCCTGCGTCATGCCACCTCCGCAAAACAGCACGCGCCATCCGATGTCTTGCGTTTTTCGCTATCAGCGGAAGGGAGTCCGCACGCGTTTCAGACTCTGCTCCGCGACCCTGGTGAGAGACTCTCTGCTTCCAGCGTTGCCGTTGCCCATGGCCGTCATCTGGTCATCGGCGGCGTCTTCGATCGCGGAGTCCTGTACTGCCCGCGCAACTAATCTGAAGAAAAGACGCGACAGCTGCGCGCGCTCCGTGTAGAGTGCGCAGCCTTCTAGCAGTTCGTCCTGTTTCTCCCCCTTAGCAAAGTGAGCTCGTTTGACCGACTTAGCCGTCGCTGCCGCGACCCTTCCGACTTCTCGCACCCTGCGCAATGCTGCGGTGCATTCCATGCAGACCGCGCTTCCTCTTTCGACTTCCCATAGCCCTGCGCGAAGCAGCGAGCCGTCCGAAGCAAGCGCTATCACCTTTGCAGATCTCGGTCTGTCCGAGCCGCTGCTCCGCGCTGTCACCGACGAAGGCTACACCACGCCGACGCCGATTCAAGCCCGCGCGATTCCGGTACTCCTACAGGGGCGTGATCTGCTCGGACAAGCGCAGACCGGAACCGGCAAGACCGCCGCGTTTGCGCTGCCGCTGCTGCACTCGATCGATCCGACGATCCAGGCAGTGCAAGCGCTGGTGCTGTGTCCGACTCGCGAGCTGGCGCTGCAAGTGGCGACGGCGATTCACGACTATGCCAAGCACCTGCCTCACCTGTCGGTGCTGCCGATCTTTGGGGGGGACTCGATGACGCGGCAGCTCAGTCGGCTGTCGCGCGGCGTGCACGTGGTCGTGGGAACGCCCGGTCGAGTGCTCGATCACCTAGAGCGTGGCTCGCTGGTGATTGATAAGGTCCGCTTCGTAGTCCTCGATGAGGCTGACGAGATGCTGCGGATGGGCTTCCTGGAAGATGTCGAGTCGATCCTCGGTCGGACTCCGAGTGAGCGACAGACGGCTCTGTTATCGGCGACGCTGCCCCCGGCGATTCGACGAGTGGCCGCCAACCAGCTGCGCCGCCCCGAGCACATCGCCATCGAGGCCGCCACCCGCACCGTCGATACCATCAGTCAGCGCTTCATTGTCGTCGATGAGCGCTACAAGTTCGATGCCCTGCTGCGCATCCTCGAGGTCGATCCGCCCGAGGCTGCGCTGGTCTTCACCCGCACCCGCATCGGTGCCGACGAGCTGGCCGAGTCCTTGGTGGCAGAAGGCACGCCCGCCGAGGCCCTGCACAGTGATCTGTCGCAAGCGCAGCGCTCGACGGTGCTAGAGCGGCTCCGTTCCCAGCGACTGCGGGTGGTGGTGGCCACCGATGTGGCCGCGCGCGGACTCGACATCGATCACATCAGCCACGTCATCAACTTCGATCTACCGAATGATCTAGAGACGTACGTGCATCGCATCGGTCGCACCGGTCGCGCCGGTCGCAGTGGTGAAGCGCTGATTCTGGTGACCCCGCGTGAGCGCAGTCGGCTCCGCTACATTGAGCAGTTTACCCACAGCACCCTTATGCCACGCACGATTCCGACCCGCGCGGCGGTGCTGGCCAAGCGTGAGGAGCGTCTGCTCGCGTCTCTGTTGCCGTCGCTGGCGACTCCGATTCCAGAGCGCTTTGTGTCACTCGCGGAAAAGATTGTCGCGGCCAGTGGTCAGGATGCCGTGACGGTGGCCGCACTCCTTTTGTCGCAGCAGTGTGCCGATCGCAGTACGTCCCGCAAGCATGTTCCGGATGATCTACAGCCGCCGCCGCGTCCCGAGCGCAGCCGCTTCGGGAGTGAGCGTCCGATGATCGACTCTCGTCCAGAGCGTCGTCCACCGTCCCCTCGCGCCGCCCGACCCGAGTTTGCGCCGCGCTCGGACTCTGCTCCTCGTCCCGAGTTTGCGCCGCGCTCGGACTCTGCTCCTCGTCCCGAGTTTGCGCCACGACCAGAGCGCGAGCACCGTCCCAGTCCGCAGCGTCCAGAGTCTGCCGAGGTCACCCGACTCCTGCTCGCGGTCGGCTTTGAGCATGGTCTGCGTCCCCAGGATGTCGTCGGTGCCATCGCCAACGAAGCCGGCATTCCGGGTCGTGCGATTGGTCAGATCGAGATCCTCGCCACCACCACCATGGTCGAGATTCCCATGCACTTGGGAATGAAGGTCCTGTCCGCACTCCGCAAGACCACTGTGCGCGGTCAGCAAGCCCGCCCCCGGCTGCTCGCCCACCTGGACGAGTCCACCAGTCGCCCCGCCCGCTTCCCTCCGCGCAGCCGCCGCTAATTACTCCTACAGAATCTCTCTTATGTAGGGAAATCGTAGGCGCTGCGGGTCGGACCCAAACAAGGCGCCAATCCGTGCCATGATGGCTCCATCTGGAACGGACCATGACCGAAGCACTGATCATTTTTGCGCTGATATTGGCAAACGGAGTCTTCTCGGGTGCAGAGATCGCAGTGCTGTCCCTGCGGAAGACCCGACTGCGCGAGCTGCTGGAAAATGGCCAGGTTCGCGCCCGAGCGGTGCAGGCACTGCGTGATCAGCCAGAGCGCTTTTTGGCGACGGTGCAGACTGGCATCACGGTCATCAGCGCAGCAGCGGCGGCGTTTGGTGGAGACGTGTTTGCGGAGCGACTGGCGCGCCTCCTTTCGCACATCAACGTACTGGCTCCGTACGCCAAGCAGCTTGGGTTTGCGCTGGTGGTGGTGGTGATTTCGTTTCTGTCGCTGGTACTCGGCGAGCTGGTTCCCAAGTCGCTGGCGCTGCGCTTTGCAGAGGGCTACGCGATGCTGATGGCACCGCTGCTGCTCGGTCTGTCCTATGTCGCACGCCCGGTGATCTGGCTTCTGACTGCCAGCTCGAACTTGGTACTGCGAATTTTTCATGACAAGACCAGCTTTACAGAGACGCGACTCTCTCCCGAAGAGCTGCGTGAGATGGTTGCGGAGGCGGCCAAGACCGGCTCTCTGGACCCGCACGCCAGCGAGCTGGCAACTCGGGCGATTGACTTCCGAGAGCTGACGGTGGCGGCGGTGATGGTGCCTCGCGTGCAGATCCTGGCGATTCCCCGCGATGCCACTGCGGAGCAAGTTCAGCAAGCGCTCGTTCGCCACGTTCACACCCGCATTCCGGTGTACGAAGGAACGCTCGATAACGTCGTGGGCTACATCGCGACCAAGGACATCATCCTGCCCGCGCTGCGCAAGGAGGAGTTCTCTGTCGACAAGTTCCTACGGCTTGCGCGGTTTGTGCCAGCGACGATGCGTGCGCTGGATCTGCTGCAAGACATGCAGCAGCAGCGCGGCTCCATTGCCCTGGTTGTGGATGAGCAAGGAGGACTGCACGGACTGGTCACGATCGAAGATCTGATCGAGGAGCTGGTGGGGGACATCTTCAGCGAACAGGACACCCAGATCTCGTTCATCCAGCCCGAGCCGGGCGGTACGGCGCTGGTGTTGGGAACGGCTGCGGTGCGCGATGTGAATCGGGCGCTGAAGCTCGAGCTTCCCGAGAGTGATCACTGGCATACGATCGCGGGTCTTTGCATTACGCTGGCAGAAGAGATTCCGGCGCAAGGCGCACGCTTGAAGACCGCAGATGGAACGATATTAGAGATTGTGGATGCTTCTCCGCGACGAGTCCGTAGCATCCGGGTTCATCCGGCCAAGCAGGAACTGCCAGCAGCTCCTCACAGTGGCTCCTCCTAAAAGTCTGCGAGTTGCCGGTGAGTGCGTTGCCCACAGCGCAAAGCCGATGGCAACGGACGCGGCGTTGAGAGAAGATGGAACCAGACACCATGGTTTCGCAAAGTGCGCCTCGGAAGCAGGTCATCATTGTTGGGGCCAGCGAGACTGGCCTCGCCCTGGCACGGTCGCTGTGTACGACCTGGAACGTCACGGTGCTGGACCTCGACTCGGAGCGGCTCTCGCCCCTGTCGGATGTGGTCTCACCGGGAGCGGCGCTGAAGCGGCTCACCTTGGATGGGACCAGTCTGCTCAACCTGCGGCAAGCCGGCGTCAGCGAGTCGGAGTGGATCATTGCCGCGACCTCTTCCGATGAAGTAAACGTCGAGATCTGTCGGCTTGCCTTGTCGGTCGAGCATCCGCCGGCAGCGGTTGCGGTGGTTCAAAGCCTCGCCGCGCAGTCACAGCTCAAGGAGCTGGGGGCAGAAGTGCTGCTGCGACCGCTGGCGATGGCGGGCCTGGTCAGCAATGTGATCGAGCGCGGCGTTCGGATCGCGGTCAGCGTGGGGCTCGGTCGCGGGGAAGTGCTGGAGATTCCGGTGCTGCCCACCTCGCCTGCGGTTGACAGGCGGGTTGCCGATCTGCGGGCTCGTCGCTGGCTGATCGCCGCCATCTATCGTCAAGACCAGATCATTGTGCCTCACGGTGATGCGGTGGTGCGCGCGGGGGACCGACTGCTGCTCTCGGGCGAGCCCGACATCTTGCCCGACATTGCCGATTATCTGCGTGCCGGAGTGGCGCGCTTTCCGCTTCAGTACGGCCGGCAGCTGGTCTTTTCAGAGGATGGCTCACCAAGCGAAGGAGTCTGGCGCGAGGCCGCTTATCTGGCCGACAAGACACGCGTCGATGGCGTCACCTTGCTGCCGGTGAAGTCTGCCAGCGGACAGCGCCCCACCGTCAGCTGGTCCCGACCCGTACACACGCTGGAGGAACACGCTTCCTTTGATGATCACTGGCCGACGCAGCGAGCGAAGCTCGATCTAGGGGTACTGGTCATGGCCAAGCCGCAGCCCAGCTTCGGACAGCGGATCGGGCTGTGGTCCCCGCGCTGGCCCAAGCTGCTGATGGGGCTTGGGAGTCCGCTGCTGCTGGCGGCGGGAAACTCCCCTTATGATCGAGTGGTGCTGGCGGCAACGGAGTCGAGTGACCTGACGCTGGCGGCGGAGCTGGCGATTGATGTCGCCCGGCAGCTGGGACTGCCGCTGCATGCTGTCACGGTCAGTACCCCTGACTTCGTGGCGGGCGCAGATCAGGCCGAGGTCCATGAGCGAGTGCTGCGTACGGTCCGTGACATCGCCGCGCAGTATCGCGTTCCGGTCACGCCCCATCATCTCAACGGCAATCCGGTGCGCGAGGTCGCACGATTTGTGGTCCCAAGTGATCTGTTGGTGGTCACGCATGGCGGGCGTCGTCGCAGCTTTTTGCTCAATCCTGATGTCGGGGCGCTGCTGGTTGAGCATGCCGCTTGCTCGGTCCTGGTCCTGGGTCCGCGTCCCAGTGTTCGCGCCGAGGTGAGGCCATGACTGAGAGCCGCGATGCTGCCTCGCTGGTGGTCATGTACGTCGGGGCCTTTGTCTCCCCGCTGCTCGCGGCCCGCCTGCGACTCTCCCCTGCCGTCATTGAGATTCTGCTCGGACTCCTGGTCGGCATCTCTGGACTACAGCTTGTCCATACCACTCCCTTTACGAGCTTTTTGTCGCACCTGGGAATCACCTTCCTGATGTTTTTGGTGGGCGCGGAGATCGACTTCAATCACATCCGTCGCGAAGGTCGGCGCAGTGTGATCATTGCCAGTCTTGCGGCGGCGGGGATACTCCTTTCCGGCATCGGACTGGCGCGACTGCTCGGCTTTCCACCGTATCTGGGTCTGGTGCTGGGAGCGATGGGGTGCGGCATCCTGCTGATCGCCCTGGTCGAGACGGGGCAGCTGAAGTCACGGCTGGGTCAGCTCCTGCTGCTGGTCGGAGCGATTGGCGAGTTCCTGACTCTGTTTAGCCTGGCCGGATTCAACCTGATGCATCGCTTTGGCGTCGGGTGGCGGCTCGCGCTAGAAGCAGGTCGAGCGCTGGTCCTGTTCGTGGTCGCCTACCTGCTGCTGGCGCTGCTGCGACTGCTGGTGTGGTGGGCTCCGCATCACTTCGAGCGGCTGGTTCATGCCGACGATCCCTCGGAAATCGGGGTGCGCGCGGGCTTTGTGCTCATGCTCAGCTTGGCTTCGCTGGCCAGCTTGGTCGGACTAGAGTCCCTCCTTGGCGCGTTCCTGGCAGGAGCACTGTTCGCGTTCGTGTTTCGTCAGCGCGGGGCCCTGGATGCCAAGCTGTCGGCCATCGGACAAGGGTTCTTCATTCCGCTGTTTTTCATCAGCGTGGGCGTGACGTTTGATGTGCGGGCGCTGGCCAACCCGATGACGCTGCTGCGCACAGTCGCGCTGCTGGCCGGGGCGTCACTGCTTGCCAAGGCTGTGCCGCTCCTGCTGATTCGCATTCTGGGAGTACCGCTGCGTCAGATCGCGGCGGGTGCAATCCTGCTTGCCTCTCCCCTGACGCTGCTGGTTGCGATTGCCGCGCTGGGCCGCGACCTGGGGATTCTCGATGCCGCCCAAAGTAGCGCGGTGATCCTGCTCGCCATCACCAGCGGAGTCATCTTTCCGGTCTGCTTCAAGCTGCTCATCGGAAAGTCCGCCCCGGCAAGCTGAATCCAGCATCACGCTGCCGCACCGACAACCGGCTGAGATCGGCAGCGCTGTCTGCTATCGGTTGGTCGATCGCAGGACCGCGTGCGGGAGTCCTTCGTCTTGACCCGCGCGACTCACTTCCATGAACTGCGCTTTGCGCTGTAGATCCTTGATGTCCTTGGCCCCGCAGTACGTCATTCCTGATCGGATTCCGCCCATCACATCGCCGATGACATCGCTCACAGAGCCCTTGGAGGGAACCTCGGTACTGATTCCTTCGGCAGTCTTCCAATCGGCCATCGCGCCCATGAAGTCTTCCTGCGCTTCGCGTGAAGCCATGCCCCGGAACACCTTCACGAAGGTCGATTTTCCGTCGGCGGACTTCTTCTCGATCCGCTCCCCCGGAGTCTCATTGGTTCCCGATAGCATTCCGCCCAGCATCACACAGCAGGCTCCTGCCGCGAGTGCTTTGACCGCATCGCCCGGAGTACGAATTCCGCCATCAGCGATCAGGGGCCGATCCACTTTGCGACAGTCCAGAATCGCTGACAGCTGCGGGACTCCGAAGCCGGTCTTGATGCGGGTGGTGCAGACTGATCCGGGGCCAATTCCGACCTTGATGACATCAGCGCCCGCAGCGGACAGATAGTCTGCCCCAGCATACGTTGCGACGTTGCCAGCGATGATGCAGATGTTGTCGCCGAACTTGTCGCGCAGCGCCCGCACCATCTGATTGACCATCTTGCTGTGACCATGCGCGACATCGACACAGAGTATGCTTGCTCCGGCAGCGACGAGAGCTTCGGCTCTCTCCATCGCATCTCCAGAGACTCCTACGCACACCCCGACCGCACCGGACTCACTGGCCCGACGATACTCTGCGACATTCTGCTCAATGCTCATGAAGCGATGCAGAATGCCCAGTCCCCCCAGCTTGGCCATCGCAGCGGCCATCTGCCAGCCGGTGATGGTGTCCATGTTCGATGAGATCACCGGAATCCGCAGCGACAGCGCTTCGGTAATCTGGACATCCGTGGTCACCGATTGGCGAGATCGAATTCCGTTGTAACCAGGGACCAGCAGTACGTCATCAAAGGTAATTCCGCGCGGGAACATTCGTTAGACCTCCGCATCTTCCGTATCTAGGGAATCATCGCCGCCTTCTGACTCATCCTCAGGATTGTCGACGAGTGCCTGCTGAGCAGCGAGCATGGCATCCGCTATGGTAGGACCACCCTCACCACCCGCTTCGCCACTTGGGAACTCGAGGGAATGAATCGTCAGCTCACGGGTTCCGACTGCCACCTGGACGATCACTGCATCATCTATCTCTTTGCCGATGAGTGCGCGGCCGATCGGTGAACGATAGCTAATGCGACCTTCCTTCGGATCGCTCTCATCCACGCCAACGATCTGGTATTTGATCAGCCTCCCCTGCTCATCCTCGACGGTGACGATGCAGCCAAAGGTCACTCGCTGGCCCTTGTGATGGCTGGGATCGATGACCTCTGCGATGGCCATCCGCTTCATCAGGTGACGAATGCGGCTGTCGATCTGGCGCAGCTGACGCTTGCGATAAATGTACTCAGCGTTTTCCGAGCGGTCCCCTTCAGCGGCCGCTTCGGACAGCTTGGCGACGACTTCGCGACGAGTCTTCCCACGTAGGGTTTCAAACTCGCGCTGCAGACGACGAAAGCCGATAGGGGTGATGTAGTTTTTTTCAGGGGACTGGGTTGTCGAATCGTTAGAAACTGGCACGGCGGAGCTAGTGTACCGCGAAGTCCGCCAGGAGTGCTGCGTGAT
This sequence comes from Myxococcales bacterium, assembly GCA_016794465.1. Taxonomy (GTDB): domain Bacteria; phylum Myxococcota_A; class Polyangia; order Palsa-1104; family JAEUJZ01; genus JAEUKA01. The sequence goes on from JAEUKA010000011.1 coordinate 22,358, forward strand.
CCGATCCCGCGAGCCCAAAGCGTGTCGAATCATGCTGCGCAGCGGCGGTACCCAGCAGATATGAAGCCCGCGCGCTGCGCACCACCAACAGATGATCGATCGCCTGATCCATGCCATTCCAAGAGTAGGTGGCGATGCTGCTCAGGGGCCGATCTTTGCCAACCCGCAGCAATAGAGGAGAGATCTCCAGCGCATCCAGGGGTGGTGAGGAGGGCGTGTCATTGAGATCTCCACCGAGCAGCACCACTGCATCGGGAAACTCTGCCGCAGTCGCAAGCAGGATGTCGCGCGTAGCCTGCGCTTCCGCAAGTCGTCGCCCCGGATCATCGCTGACCTTGGATCGAAAGTGCGCCGCACACATCACCACTCGCTGTCCCCGCAGCAGCATGTGAACTTCCAGCAGCTCACGCGAAAACGTCGTCTTCGATCCATCCGGCCTGGTCAGGATCTGATCGCGGTGGGTGCGAACCTCGAGCAGAGTGCCTTTGCCGAGCACCGCTACATCGATTGATCCCGGCAGTCCTGTCTCGCCAAGCACCATCGTCGGATACACATCCCGCAGCCGCGAGGTGATCGCAGAGAACGCACTCTGGTTTTCGATCTCTTGGAGCGCCACCACATCCGCCGATCGACTCCGCAGCGCTTGCGTCACCGCATCGGCGCGCGCCGCCAGCAGCTGCGGTGATGACACCTGCTCAAAGTCACTCGGCCCGCAGCGTCCAGAGTCACACACGGTATCGAAGAACAAGTGCGTGTTAAACGTCAGCGCGCGCAGGTCGGGACGGACTCCCGTTGCATCGGGAAGTGTCGCAGGGAAGGAGTCCCGCAGCGCCAGATCGACAGCAGTCTGTCCACCATCATCGGAGGTCTGGGGAATGCCGATCACAGAGGCCGGACGACAGCCCAAAAGACCGATCACAGCGACGGAACATGCGACCTGTATGATGCGGGAAGAGCGCAAGCGGAATCACTTTCCTGCGCACTTGCTGCTGCGACACTTGCCGGCGGGACCGCAGTCGGAATCAAACGAGCAGCTACCGCCAGGAGAGTTGGCACACTTGCCGCTGCGACACTTTCCTCCTCCGCAGTCCGAGTCAAACGAGCAGCTGCCGCCCTCCGAAGTCGCGCACTTGCCGCTGCGACACCTGACGCCATTGCCACAGTCGGAGTCAAACGAACAGCCACCACCCGCTGCCGCACACTTGCCGCTGCGACACTTTCCTCCTCCGCAGTCCGAGTCAAACGAACAGGAACCATCCGCAGAGTTCGAGCACTTGCCGCTGCGACACTTTCCTCCTCCACAGTCCGAATCAAACGAACAGCTGCCGCCGGCGGAGGTCGCGCACTTGCCACTGCGACACTTTACGCCCGCGCCACAGTCAGAATCAAAGCTGCACTTGCCGCTTGAGTCTGCCCAAATTTCCGTCGGAGAAAGCAGCAACGCGAAGGCGAGCAGAAAACCATAGATGCGCATGGGAATTCCTTTTTGAGGGGGTAGAAACAGAGCTCGAAGGGAGTCTCTGCTGCGCAGCCTATCACAGGATTAGATCGCCTTGTGTTGGCGCTGCGCCTCTGCTTGCGATTCATAATCGCGGCGCAGCCCGAGCGGCTCCTCGCGGAAGATCCGCTCATCCATCTTGGCCGGACCCGACGCGGCAATGATCGGAGCAAACGCCATGTGCGCCAAGATGTCGTCTTGCAGATCGACTCCGCTCGCGATCTCGGTAAGCTCCACTCCTTGCGGAGTCAGCCGAAACACCGCCCGCTCTGTCACATACAGGACCTCTTGGCCACGCTGCGCAGACACCGCACCACTGAACGTAATCTGTTCCACCGCAGCCAAAAACTTGCGATGCCGACCTTCGTGCAAAATGGCCAGTCGTCCATCGGCGGCAGCGACTTCAATTCCGTCCGAAGTAAAGGAGCCGCAGAACACTACCTTGCGCGCATTTTGACTGATGTTGATGAAGCCACCAGCCCCCGCGAGTCGCTTGCCAAAGCGACTGACATTGACGTTGCCTGCGCCATCACACTGCGCCATTCCCAAGAACGCGATGTCGAGTCCGCCGCCGTCGTAAAAATCGAACTGTTGGTTCTGATCGATCAGTGCTTCGGTATTCACCGCCGCGCCAAAGTCGAGTCCTCCAGCCGGCACGCCTCCTATCACTCCCGGCTCGGTGGTCAGCGTCAGATGGTCGAGGATCTTTTCCTCTGCCGCCACTGCCGCCACTGTCTCGGGTATCCCAATTCCCAGGTTCACCACTGCACCTCTCGTCAGCTCTTGCGCAGCCCGCCGCGCAATGATCTTGCGAACATCCAGCGGCGGCGGCGGCAGCGAGCCCACTTCCACCCGCAGCTCCGAGGAAAACGCAGGACTATACGGCGTCGCGTAGGTCTGCATGTGATGCTCGGGCTGCGCCACCACCACGCAGTCCACCAGGACTCCGGGAATCTGAACCTGACGCGGATGCAGAGAGCCCGCTGCACACGTCCGCTCGACCTGCACAATCACCAAGCCCTTGCTATTTTTCACTGCCATCGCCATCGCCAGGTTGTCCAGCGTCAGCGACTCGCGCTCCATCGTGATGTTGCCGTTCGGATCGGCGGTGGTCCCGCGCAGGAACGCCACGTGAATCGGAAACGACTTATAAAACAGCCACTCTGTACTCGCTCCCTCCGTCGCCTGCACCCCAAGCGAAGAGAGTGTCACCAGCTGGACCAGATCTTCGCGCGTGCGCGGACTGACTTTGCCTCCTGACAAGCGCGGATCGACAAACGTACCCAGTCCGACTTTGGTAAACAGACCTGGCCTTCCCCCGGCGATCTCACGATACAGCTGCGAGATACAGCCCTGCGGCAGGTTGTACGCTTCGATCTGATCTTCAAGTGCCAGCTTCGCGATCTTGGGAACCAGTCCCCAGTGGCCACCGATCACGCGCCGCAGCAGACCCGGAATGCCCAGCCGATTCAGACCACGACTCTGTCCATCGCCCTGCCCGGCTGCAAACACCAGCGTCAGATCTGCCGGCTGACCGGTTGCGACAAAGCGTCGCGCCAGGGCCGCCAGCAGCTCATCCGGAGTGCCATTGCCGACGAAGCCAGAGTTACAGATCGTGTCACCACTTTGCACGATCGCCACTGCGTCATCGGCGGAAACAACCTTGTTCTTCATGGTGAGCGTCTTCCTTGCTTGTGCTGATGTGCTTAGTAGATGCGAGTCAGGTAGTAAAATGCGATCACCACAAACACCGCAGCGGTCTTGATCAGCGTCATCGCAAAGATGTCGCGATACGACTGCCGGTGCGTCAGCGCCGTCACCGCCAGCAGCGTGATCACCGCGCCGTTGTGGGGAAGCGTGTCCATGCCTCCACTCGCCATCGCCGTCACGCGGTGCAGGACTTCGGGGGGAATTCCTTGGGCCGCAGCTTGCTCCAAGTACTTTCCGCCCATGGCTGCTAGAACGATGCTCATTCCTCCCGAAGCAGAGCCGGTAATTCCGGCCAGTACTGTGGTCGTCACCGCCGCTGACAGCAGTGGATTGGCAATCGCATGGGACAGCGCATCACTCAGCACCCGGAACCCCGGCAGCGCCGCAATCACACCCCCAAAGCCGTACTCTGAAGCGGTATTGAACGAAGCGAGCAGCGCTCCCCCAATCGCCAGGCTGGTGCCACTGGCAAACTGCGGTCGGATGCGCCGCAGTGCGAAAAGGACAATGCAGAGAATTCCTGCGAGCAGCGCGCCCTCGACGGCCCACAGCGCGAAGAGCTTGCTGGTATCTAGCGGCGGAATTCCCGGAACTCCTGCCTGCGCAAAGTCAAAGCTCTTCGGATACAGGCCCGGAATCGCCCGGGTCAGGACAAGGTTCAGGACGCCGACCAGCAGCAGGGGAAGGAACGCGATCAGCGGGCTTGGGAGTGTCTCTGTCGGTTGAACAGGAACCGGAATCGGACTTGCTTCCTCGCCATACTCTTCACCTGCTTGCGCGGCCTGTCTGCGACGACGATCCAGATAGAGCAGCCCGATTCCGAGCACAAACAGCGCCCCGACCACACCGAGCTTGGGAGCCGCCCAAGTAGTGGTGTGAAAGAATGTCGTAGGAATGATGTTCTGGATCTGCGGCGAGCCCGGCAGCGCATCCATCGTGAACGTAAACGAGCCGAGCGCAATCGTCCCCGGAATCAGTCGCTTGGGAATCCGCGCCGCCCGAAACAGCTCGGCTGCAAACGGATAAACCGCAAACGCCGCCACAAACAGCGACACGCCGCCATACGTCAGGAGTGCGCAGACCGTCACCACCGCAGTGATGGCGTTGCGCGCTCCAAGAATGTGGGTGACCCGCTCAGTGATGGCGCGGGCAAAGCCAGACAGCTCGATCAGCTTGCCGAAGATCGCGCCGAGCAGGAAGACCGGAAAGTAGGGCTTTAGGAATCCGACCAGCTTCTCCATAAACACGCCGGAGAACATCGGCGGAAGCAGCCCCGGACCTTGCAACACCACCGCAAGCAGGGCCGCGACCGGAGCAAACAGGATGACGCTGTAGCCACGATAGGCCACTGCCATCAGGAAACAGAGCGCGAGCACCGTACTTAGGACATCCATCTGGCTCCTCCTTGCCAGACCGCCGTGGACAGCAACGGCACAAGAAGACTACAGCGGTGCCCGGCGGACCGAGTGATATCGCCTTACCTGAGCTTGGGATGGGAAAGGGAAGCGCGGTCGAGAGGACTACTCTTCGGCCACCGTGGCGGCGACCTTCTCGAAGCGCTTGCGGGTGTTGTGATCGAGGTAGCGCTTGCGCAGGCGAATCGACTTCGGCGTCACTTCGACCAGCTCGTCATCGTTGATGAACTCGAGCGCAGCTTCCAGCGACATGATGCGCGGCGGCGTCAGGAACAGCTTTTCATCCGCCGCTGTCGTCCGAATGTTGGTCAGCTTCTTGGTCTTGTTCGGGTTGACGATCAGATCGTTGTCGCGCGCATGCTGACCGACGATCTGCCCCGGATAGACGCGCTCGCCCGTGCCAGCAAACAGGATGCCGCGCTCTTGCAGATAGAACAGCGCATAGGTGTTCGTCTCGCCCATGTCCTGCACGATCAGCACGCCGTTCGGTCGCCCCTTGAGCGGTCCCGCGTACGCCGCGTACTCCCGAAAGCTGTGGTTGAGGATGCCGGTGCCGCGCGTGTCGGTCAGAAACTCGCTGCGGTAGCCGATGAGTCCGCGCGACGGAATCGTAAACTCGATCCGCGTCCGACCCTGACCCGCCGGCCCCATGTCTTTCATCCGACCGGCGCGGCGCCCAAGCTTTTCGATCACCACCCCCACAAACGGATCATCGACATCGACCAGCAGGTCTTCGTACGGCTCCTGCTTGCCATCCGGTCCGTCGCGATAGATGACCTGAGGCTGCGACACGCACATCTCGAAGCCCTCGCGCCGCATCGTCTCGATCAAGACCGACAGGTGCAGCTCGCCCCGACCCGACACTTTGAAGGTATCCGCCGACTCCGTCTCCTCGACCCGCAGCGCGACGTTCGACTTGATCTCTTTCCACAGCCGCTCGCGGATGTTGCGGGTGGTGACGTACTTGCCTTCACTGCCCGCGAACGGACCGTTGTTGGCAATGAACTGCATCGTAATCGTCGGCTCATCGACCGTCATCATCGGCAGGATTCGCGGCGACTCGATCGACGTGATTGTCTCGCCGACGTTGAGCTCGCTCATCCCGGTCACGGCCACGATGTCGCCGGCCTGCGCCTCGGCAATCTCGAACCGCTTGAGCGCCTGATATGCCAGCAGCTTGGCGACGCGGAACTGCTCATTTTGACTGCGATGGCTGAGCAGCACCCGATCGCCCATCGCAATCTTTCCCGCCGAGATGCGGCCAATCGCGACATAGCCCAGGTAGTCGTCGTAATCGAGCGTCGCGACCTGCATACACAGCGGCGACCCGATGTCGACAGCCGGCGGCGGCACGCTCTTGACGATCATATCCATCAGCGGCGTCAGATCTTTCTTCTCATCGTCTAGCTCTTTGATCGCGTAGCCGTTGCGACCCGACGCGTAGATGACCGGAAAGTCGAGCTGCTCCTCGGTGGCATCCAGCGCACAGAACAGATCAAACACCGCGTTGAGCGTGCCCTGCGGGTTGCAGCCCTCGCGATCGATCTTGTTGATGACGACAATCGGGCGCAGGCCGAGCTGAAACGCCTTCTTGGTCACAAAGCGCGTCTGCGGCAGCGGACCTTCAAAGGCATCGACGAGCAGCAGCACCGAGTCAACCATCATCAGCACTCGCTCGACCTCGCCGCCGAAGTCAGCGTGGCCGGGCGTATCGACGATGTTGATGCGGGTGCCGTTGTAGGTAATCGCGGTGCACTTCGAGAGGATCGTGATGCCACGCTCGCGCTCTAGCTCATTGTTGTCGAGCGCGCACTCGTGGATGACCTCCCCGCGACGGAAAGAGCCAGCTTGCTTGAGCAAGCCATCGACTAGGGTGGTCTTGCCATGGTCAACGTGGGCGACGATGGCGATGTTGCGGACGTCTGTTCGCTTGGACATGGGCGGTAGGCCTCGGTAGAAAGTCGGCGCAGCGGACGAGGTGGGCGTTACTTCGGAGCAGCTCAGCATGATACGATGGCTGCCGGTCCTTTTTTTTGCGCGGTGCGGCTCTATAGCACACTGCGGCGCGGCGAAGAGGACAATCACAAAAGATCGACGCGAAAGTTTGCAAAAGGGAGCGCCGTTCCACATGAGCGACAGCCACGACAGTGCCCACAACGTGCTCGAAACCGCCCAAGGCCCCGACGGAGAGTCGCTCCAGCTACGGCGCGCCAAAGACGGCTTCGAGATCTTGGCAAGCGGCCGGGTGGTCATAGGTAGTGCGCTGCGCCGCAGTGAGCGCGAGCTCATCAATGTTGGAATGGTGCCGCTGCGCGACCGCCACGACATCACGGTGCTGCTGGCGGGCCTGGGAATGGGTCACGTCCTGTCGGCGCTGCTCGAAAGTCCGCGCGTCATCCGCGTCGATGTCGTCGAGCACTCTGCGGCCATCATCGACTGGAACCGCTCGCACCTGCAGACGCTGCACAAAGAGCCGCCGCTTGCCGACCCGCGCGTCCACCTTCATCAGATGAACCTCTCGGCCTACCTGCGGGCGCTGCGCTACAAGACCATTCCCGACCTGACGCTCGAAGGCGGCGGGTATCTGTCGGTGATTCTCGATCTCGATGAGGGCCCCAGTCAGCTGCTGCGTCCCCAAAATGCCGATCACTACAGCGACGATGGTCTGGCGGATCTAGAAGAAGCACTGCGCCCCGGTGGCGTGCTGGCCCTGTGGTCAGCTGTGCGCGAGGTCGAGCTGATGGACCGACTCAAAGGCCGCTTCCAAAACATCGCCGAGATCGTCGTCCCCGTAGATGTTCCCGGCAGCCCCGGCCTCGACTACATCTACCGCGCCCGCCGCCGCCCCCCAATCTCCCGCCAGCGCGCGCAGGCGTAACAGCACCTCGAAAAGTGGGCTGCGGCCCCAAATTGCTGCGTTGTCGGTGCTCACGTACTTTTACGTACGCTCCGCTCCTCCGCCTTGCACTTTGGGCTCCTTGCTCACTTTTTGAGGCACTGCGGATTCGTGTTCCCTACTTATAGTCGCAGACGCCTTCGGGGAAGATTGTTTGGAGCTTTTGGATCTCGGCCAGCGTCGGCTTCCAGCTTCCGTAGGTGCCGTCTGCGACCGCCGCACTCACCGACTTCAAAGGACACTTGAAGATCCCGCCTTCGATCGGCGCCCCCGCCAAGATTCGCGACGTGCTGTACATCGGGAACGCCTGCGTACACGTTCCTTTCGGTCGGGTGTCGAGCACGCCATCCCATACCCCATCTCCCTTGGCCATCAGCACGCCGTCTTTGTCAAAGCAGCTGTCTTGCGCCTGCTGCGGACGGTTCTTCACCACCCCCAGCGTCGGATTTTTGCGCAGGTTCGTCATCCACTCATCGATCACCGACAGCGCCATCGGCACTTGATCGAACTGCGTCGCTGCGCCGCGAACCTCGGTAAACCAGATCACCTGATGATCGGAGCTGCCCAGCTTGGTCCGGATGCGCTTTCGCACCGCAAACGCCTGATGAACATTGTGCATGTCCAGCTTGTGCTCCAGATACGGGTGCCAGTCGATGGTCGGAATCTCGGTCTTGCCGGTGAACACCAGCCCCGAAGCCAGCACCGCCTTGATCGCGTCCGGATCGCCGTGCGTCCGAGGTGCCGGAATCGAGGGCACCGCCGGATTCCACTGGTTCATGTTGCGACTGCCCCACGGATCGAAGTAGCGCGGATCACGACCAATCTTCGCTTGCTCCGCCGCGTCCGTCCCGTTGTACGGAAATCCTTCCTCGACCATCTCACTCAGCTGCTTCCAGCCGCCAATTTTTAGGTTCAGGTCCAGGAACTCTGCCGTCGTGATCTTGCCTTCCTTCAGCGACTGTAGTCCGTACTGCACCCCAACATTGTCCCAGGTCGAGCGCGGATAGCCGTCCGCCCCGACTCCGTAGACATTGCGAACGTCGTCGTAGTGACCAAACGGAACCAGTCCGAAAGCCGCCAGGTTCATCCGCCCCTGCGCCTTCTTCCCAATGTCATCGGCGTCATACTTCGGATTCATCGCCCCCGCTGTCAGCCCCATCCACGCCTTGCGACACTCGGTCGATCCCGGCGCCATCGAAACCGGAAACCCCAGCGCCGCCAGCGTCCCGCGCAGTCCATAGAATGGATTCGGCACCGCGTCCTCGGCATTGAGCCCCACCAAGAGCGAGCGATTCTTCGTCGTCTGCCACTTGGCGTTCAGCCGATCCGTAACATCCATATAGTACTCGAGCAGCTCGCAGTCGCCGATGTGCGGAATCTGCCCGACCATGTCCGGATACGACTGCACCGCCACCGCCGCATCGAGCAGGCCCGGATGGTTCTGCGGATACACGTACTGCTGGATCGCTCCACCCGACGCGCCCAGTCCGACCGTATACAGCGGCACTCCGTAGCGCTCGATGAAGCCCTCTTTGGTCATCAGCGCCGTCTCGCCCCCGAGGATCAGGTCGTAGTGCTCTCCAGTGCGATTCCCGGTCGAGTAGGCAATCGCATAGCCCTTCCCCAGCACGTGCGGCAGCGCGATCCGCTTGTCCGCCCCACCTTGATAGTGACCAAAGCCGACCCCGCCTTGGAAGTGATACAAAAGTCGCTGGTTCCACAGGCTCACGTCGGGCTGCTTCGGGTTCTCGCCCAGCGGTGCAAGCATCAGGTACTGATAGATGAAGCGATTGATCGTGCCGCGCTCCCAGCGGATCACAAAGTCCACCTCTCGCCCATCAAGCAGGCGGGTCTTCGCCAGGTTGACGGGACGACTGCCATCGCTCGGCAGCGGCAGAAAGTCCTGCGCCCGCGTTCCACCTTCCGGCATGTAGAAGTACTGCACAAAGGAGTCAACCGAGCAGTTCTGGCTGTAGCCGACGGTATTGCCCGCCGGATCTTTGACCGCGAAGTACTTCGAGTCGGTCGTGTCGACCAGCGGCTCTTTGCCCAGCTCGGACACGGTCGAGCACACAAACGGCTCTTGCTTTGGACCGGCGAACATCGGCCCCGTGATCGGATGATTGGTTAGCTTGATGGCGTCGGTCTTGCCCCGCTCGCTGTGACGAACTTCCAGGGTGTTTTCGCCGAGTGCCAGTCCCGTGATCACTCCTTCCAGCCGCGTCGCCTGCGAGCTGAGGGTCGGCGTGACTTTGACCCCGTTTAACCACAGCTCGATCTTGCTGTGCTCACTTTGTGGCGCCAGCACGGCAATCCGCGCATCGCCGCCAGAGACATGCTGCGGCAGGCTCGACAGCACGCGCAGGGCAATCGCATCGGGCATCGGGGACGGCGGCATCGCCAGGTCCGGCCTCACTTCTGGATCGACCGGCGGATCGCCCCCCAGACAGGCAAAAGCAAACGGAAGCGCGACGAGGAACAGAGTTTTCGGCTGCATGCGCGCGACACTAATCTGACTCCACGCCAAAACCAACACCTACAATTGTTCCAAGGTGTGCGGAGGGCCGGCCTGGGGACCGCAACATTGTTCCAAGGTGTGCGGAGCCTGACTCCGCAGGTTGTTGCAAAGTTCAAACGGGTGCGGAGCGCGGCGCCCTCACCAAAAAGTTCGTCGAAAACGTGCGGAGTCTCGCTACCGCCCGCTTTGAGTTCGTCGAAAACGTGCGGAGTCTCGCTACCGCCCGCTTTGAGTTCGTCGAAAACGTGCGAAGTCTCGCTACCGCCCGCTTTGAGTTCGTCAAAAACGTCCGGAGCCTCCCTACGCAGCCGTTGGAACTTTTCAAAAACGTCCGGAGTCTCGCTACCGCCTTCTTTTGGTTCGTCAAAAACGTCCGGAGCCTCCCTACGCAGCCGTTGGAACTTTTCCAAAGCGTGCGGAGTCAGCCTCCCGCGTTGCTGGAACTTTGCCCGTGCTAAGGTGCCGTCGTGATGTGGCGATTGGCACTTTGTGGCGCAGCTCTTTGGGTGACTACGGCTAGGGCAGAAGAAGTTTCAGCGCCTCCGGCGGGGTACTACGTCACCCGCAGCACAACGGCGATGGGGACGGTGCTGCAGGCCCGCGCCTATCTGACTTCTCAGCCGACTCGGGCGCGCGAGCTGGAACTGGCCCGCCACCTGGAAGCCGCGATTGCCGAGATTCGCCGGCTCGAAGCACTGATGACCACCTGGCGACCGGACAGCGACATCTCGAAGATCAATGCCCAGGCCGGCGGGAGTCCGGTGCGGGTGTCGTCAGAAGTCTTTGAAGTGCTGACGCGCTCGCAGGAGTTTGCGCAAAAGTCTTCGGGCGCGTTCGATGTCTCGTTCTATGCCCTGCGCGGACTGTGGCACTTCGACGAGGACCTGACGCCCACCCTGCCCGACCCTGCGGAGCTGCGCCGTCGCCTGCCGCTCATCAACTACCGAAACATTCAGCTGTCTGCGAAGGACAAGACGGTGCGCCTGGCCAAAGTGGGGATGGCGGTGAACCTGGGTGGGATTGGCAAAGGCTATGCAGTCGATGCGGCGGTGAAGCTGCTGCGAGCGCGCGGAGTGGTCGATGGCATGGTGCAGGCCGGAGGCGACCTGATGCTGTTTGGGAGCAAGGACGGGCAGCCATTCAAGGCCGGCGTTCGCGATCCGCGCAGCATCGATCCCAGTGACTTCTTCGCCGTCTGTGAAGTCAAAGACCACGCGTTCTCTACCGCCGGTGACTACGAACGATCGTTTGTTCGGCAGGGGATGCGCTACCACCACATTTTGGATCCTCGGACGGGGCAGCCGGCGCGCGGCGCACGGTCGGTAACGGTCTATGCCAAGGATGCGACCACCGCCGATGGGCTCGATGATGCGGTGCTGATCCTGGGACCCGAGCGCGGGCTGCCGCTGATTGAGTCGTACCCCGATGCGGGCGCGATCGTGGTCGATGCCCAAAACCGAGTCCACATCTCAAGGCGCCTGCAAGGTCTGTGTACTGTGCTGCATCCACCGACGCCGGGTATCTAAGAGCGCCTACTATCCCCCATTCTTCCTCTCTTACCCGCCGTTCTGTCCGACAGACCAAACGGCCCTTTTTTCGACCTCCATTCTGGAGGCCAATCAGCATCAAAGAGGCGGAGTCCCAAACGGTCGGTTCAAGATCTGGAGCACGTCCGGCGCGACAAAGATGCGGTGCTTTTGGTAGCCCGTGCGCTCCATCAGGACTCCCACCTGCACCAGACGCACCACCGCATCACTTGCCGCTTGGAAGCTCACGCCGAGTAGCTCCGCCAGCCGCGCCACCGTCAGCACCGGCCACGAGGACAGCAGATCGAGAGTCCGCCGCGCTGACGACCCCTGCCGGAAGGACAGCGTGGTGGCCCAGCCTTGCCGAAGCGTGTGCAGAGCGCGCAGCGTGTCCTCGACTTCTTTGACCGCCGCCACCACCGCCCGGCAGAGCAAGTCACACAGCGGAGTGAACACCAGCCGCTGCTGCGCCTGTTTCAGCGTTCCGTAATAGTCGCGGCGGTGCGCTTCGAAGTACGGCGCGAGAAACAGCGGCGCATGACCTTCCGCCACCATCTGGAGCGGCAGCAGCATCCGCCCCACCCGTCCGTTGCCATCGCGGAAGGGGTGAATCGCCTCGAAGTGCGCATGCCCAAGCGCCATCCGAATCGGCAGCGGCAGCGGCTGCACTGCGTCGCCATCACCGCGCAGAAAGCGCACTTGATCATCCATGCAATCGGCAATGCGCGCCGGGGGCGGAGGATTGAACGTCGAGTGCGAGATATCGAGCCCCCCGCCGCCCATCCACACCACGCGCTGCCGAAACTCTCCCGGCACATCTTCGCAGGCCGGATCGGTCGCCATGATGTCGCGATGCAGGGACTTGATAAAGTCCGCCGTGAAAGCACTTCTTCCGTCGCGCTGCACGACCTGTAAACAGTGTTCCAAGGTCAGCGAGTAGCAGCGGACTTGCCGCGCTGCTGCGTGACCGGAATCCCCGCCCGTTGCGTCGATTTCGAGGATCTCGTCGAGCGTGCTTTGGGTGCCCTCGATGGCGGATGAGGACACCGCTTCTTGCCGATGCAGGCTGCGCGTCGCCGGGAACGGCTGTGGCGACGTGGCGACGATGGCATCGAGCCGACCAATCGCTTCGATGGCGGACGCTGTGGCCGCGTTCAAATCGTAGACGGGAATCGAATCGGGCGGGGGCAGCGGAACCACCCCATAGTGCGCCTGATGGGGCGGGGGCAGCCGCTCAAGCCGGTCAACGAGCTTCTGATGGAGCTGGTCACGCCGCATGGTCAACCTTGAATTCAGCCCACCCCAAGCACCTTGTATTCAAGGTTAGGTAAGTGCGTGTAGGCAGCATTGAGCCCGTCCGGCAGAGGTTCAGACATCCCGAAAAGAAAGCGCAGCAGAGAGAGCCTGGTGAAGACGAGCACCTTCGATTCGGCGCGGATCGCAGTCTCGCGCAGCCGGGTCAGCGGCTCCGAGATGATGAACGGCTCCGGCAAGGTGGTAGCTCAGATGACCATGCCCCGTGAGGTCGCTCTCCCGAGGCCGCAGCTTCCGCTGGGCAAAGTCTGGTCGGAAGTGCGCGTCGAGCTTACTGAGCGCCGAGAGCAGCCGCTCAACATTTTCCGGCGAGCGGCTGTGAACGATGTCGAGATCCTTGGTCACGATCGGCACGCCCGACAGAACCGCAGCTGCGCCACCCACGACGACAAACTCGACGTTCCCCTCGAGCAGCATCGACAGCAAACGGACAATTGGATCGTCGGGTTGACCCGTCACCGACTGCCCCCTTGCGCCGACTTACGTGATACCGCGAGCCGTTCATAAAACCGCGCCTGCTGCACCGAAGCCACCAGTCGCTCAAGCGGCGACCGTCGCAGCTCCGACCGGATCAGCGATCGATCCACGTCCTCGATGGCCGCCAGCACATCCGGGTCGTTCTCGGCGAGAAAGGCGCGGACGGAATTGACGAGTTCGTCTCCCATGTCCGGCAATGATGCAGAGAGTCGGTCCTCGTCGCAACGAGGTGACGGACTATTATCTCGAGGGTGTGCCAAAACAAAAAAGCCCGTACTTCCGAGGAAAAGCACGGGCAATTCGATGTGGAGCTGAGGGGAGTCGAACCCCTGGCCTCTAGAGTGCGATTCTCGGCTAAAAACAGGTAATTTCCGTCGAGAACATGCCACCTCTAGATTTCCCCTCTAGAGGTGAGGCCCCGTCGAGAAGCTCGATTTTTCAGCCGGGGGGAAACTCACTTCACCGTCGAGAAACCCACAAAGAGCACCAGCAAAAACACGGCTTTCGACTGAATCGCTCTAGCGGCTGTAGCTCCCTCCGAGCCGACCCTATGGACAGTCTGGACGGTTGGACAGTTGCAAGGTTTACCGTCGGTGCCCTGCCCGTTTCAGTGTCCCTGTGGGCTGGACAGTGAGGGACACTCAGCCCCCGCGATGATGACCCTGATTACCAGGGGAAACACGGACCGGATGCTCGGGCACAGAACGGAATCGTGGTCGCAGCCCGCTAGGGCGCGGGAAGGTCGGGCTGCGCGGGGTTGCTTGCCGCTTGACTCGGATGCACGGAAGCATGTCCGATCTTCAGTTGGAGGTGCTCTGTGAAAGAGTTTCTATCGATTTCGCTGCTGCTAGTATTCGTCGGTGCCATCGCATTCTTGGCGCTCCGATCATTATGGCTCTGGTATTGGAAGATCGATGAAATCGTTAGGCTCCTCGGAGAGCAAAACAAGCTACTCGCCAAGATCGCGGCGACGAGTGCAGTAACCATGCTGCAAGGAGCCTCCGCGCATCAGCTCATGGAGCAGCCGCAGAGCGACGAAAGTTGACCGACAGCTAGAATCTTGAGCACAGCCCTTCGACACGATGCAGACTCGCCGGGACTACCGACAGAATGAACGTGGGTAGCCCGGAATCGTGGGCGCAGCCCTCTAGGGCGCGTGAAGGTCGGGCCGCGCGGGAAGCTGCGCACCGTGCCACACCGACACGATGCGTACCACTTTGCTGCGCTCGTCGATCTCGTAGAAAAAGCGGTACGGCTCGACGATAAACTGGCGCACGGGCAGGGTCGCAAACTCGGCAACGAAGTGGCCGCTCTGCGGGAACCTGCCGATCTGCCGCAGCCGCTCACCCAAGCGGGCCGCGAAGCGCTGCGAGGCAAAGCGGTTTGCTTCTGCGATTCGATCGAACACCGACCGATATTGAGCGGCAGCCTTGGCCGTAAACTCGACTCTCATGCAGGCGGCAAGCCGTGCTTTTGGCGGCATTCCAGATCGAGCACTTCCCAAGCGACGGTCCGCCCAGCGCGCCCGTCCGCGATTCCCTGTTCAATGCTGGCGAACAGCGCCGCCCGTTCCACCGGATCGCTCGGAAGCGGCGGCGGTACAGGTTCCATCATCTCGCCGTCACCGGCCCGCTTGCGCGCACCAAGAGAAGCGGGCTTTTTCTGCGCCGGAGCTTGTACCGGCAGCGCTCGACTTGCGGACATGGGACACCGTTCCTTGGCTTCTGAGTAGCCCAAGCCGCAGCGGAACGCAACAGAGCGAGCCGACAGCGAGAGCACGGACCCACCATCGCCATGCCGCCCCACATGCAAGCCCGATCCACGTCACCTGCCCTAGCAACCGCTTGACCTCGCTTTGTAGGCAGCGCGATTATCCGCCCGACTACACGACCCACGATTGGCACATCGCGGCCCACGACGACAGGAGACAAACGACATGGGACTCTATGAGGATCTGCGGCAGTTCTCCGAGCAGGTAAAGAAGCGGCAAGGCTTCATCAAGGGGGAGGAATCAACCAAGCAAGCGCTCGTCTTGCCGTTCCTC
>JAEUKA010000024.1 GCA_016794465.1 Myxococcales bacterium
ATCCGGCGGCAGTCCGCTCTGTTGCGGAAGCGATTCCTTTTCCGGAAGAGCCGCCAAAGGAGTCCTCTGGGACTGCTTCCTTCGCCCCGCATACAGCCGGTGCTGCTTGATGCCTACGCGACGACAAAATGCCACCACAGACAGCCCACTCCGCCGCTGAATCTGCAGCATCTCCTCCGCCTGCTCAAGTGTCCACCTAGGCAGCTTCAGCAGCTGCTCCAGCTGCGGCTCACTGCGCCACTCCTGTTTCTCTGTATCCATAACTTCCTCCTTCTGGGAAGGAGTCTGCGCCACGTCCACAACGGCGAAAAGATGCGGTGCGTCGGGCGGTTACAGCAAGCGCTCACGAGTGCGAGTGTGAGCAGCAAAAGTGATGAACTCGCCAAGCAGAGCCAAAGACAGAGACCAGCGGGCCAAATCGATGCGAATCATGACACCTACGTAGGGCGTAACAAGACGTCTGTCCAATCTGCCAGAGGAGAAATTTAGCGACGAGAAAGAGCTAACAAACACAGCCAGTAATCATGGTGAATGTTGTGCCGAACAGAGCGCGATTCTGGCGAACAGAACGCGGAAAAACAGAACATCTGGTAGCTTGGGAGTGGACGGGGGTTAGTCCCCGCCTCCGTCCCGCCCAAACCGCGCCCAGCCGACTCTGCCAAGCAACCGTCCCCGGCACAAGATGCCCTCACTCGGGTGCGTACGGATGCCTGGGCTTGCATGCGGATGTGGGCGCAGTCTTCGCCGCCTTGGCCCTCATTTTTCCGTGCGCCCAGCGAGCGCACATCGCGCGCCCGCCTTACACGAACAGTCCGAAGCCGCACCAGAGGATTTGCCCGAGTCACAGCGCTGTGACGAACGACTGAACCGCACGGCACAAACAGCACTCCGGCACGTAAGTTGCTGCTGATTTGCCTGCTCCTACGAAGCAGCCGGGCAGCGGAGAACGGCGCGAAGGTCACACAAGAAATCCATTCACTCAGAAGAAAAGGGCAAGATGGAACCAAAATTCTTCAGGGGCTCACCCACCGATCCAGCCTGTATGCATTTTGATAAAATGAGAATCATACAAGATTATCAGAATTTTACAAATCCATTTGTTTCAAAACTTGACAGAGCACAAGAAATTTTCTCATGGTGCAGTCTGCTCTTTGTTGGTGGGCGATCCTCGATCTATAAATTCTTCATAGATCATCCATCGAAGCCCATCATCGAAAGCAAAGATCGGAATCTGGGAGCCTTGTCATTTACGTTCACAAATAGTCCCACCGATCTATTTAAAAAAATCAAGAACTACACCCTAATTCCAAGGGCAACCATCGTGCAGAAGCGCGACATACGCGTTCGAAACGAGGACGGAAGCCGCAAAAACTGGCAGCAATCTCTTAAAGACGTGAAGGCATACACTGATGCCAGAAACGCAACCTATACTATATTGGAGATATTTCAGGCGGAAGGCCCTCGGTACGAGTCGATCTATAAGAACCTACCACACCTAGTGTTTCACACGGCCAGAGAGATGGTCCCTTGGACAGTGCTTGGCATTCACATGGCTGAGCTATTCTTCGCCACGCTTGAGAGAGAATAGATATGTTGCTCTTTGCACAGGCCCGAGCAAACTCGTGAGCCTGACAGGTTGTTCGGCACTTTCAGTCAGTTTCCTACGCAGCCGAAAGAAATACCCATCTGGGGAACACAAACAGGGTCTTCGAGATCTAGTGGTCATCGGGGGACTCCGGAGCGGTGCCCCCCCCCCTGATAGCTCCCGATGGGCACACTTTGCCAGCCCGCAAGAGGCTCAACGCCCCAACGCTGGCGAACTCATCAGCTTGCTGCGAACGCTTCCTTTGTACACCTACGCTGGATCGCGAAGAGCTGAATTCCACGCGTTGGCGTTCGAGCATTGAGCGCTCAATGTGCGCCCGCTGCGCGACCAACCTTACGCACTCCACCTCTGTCTCGCGCTGCGATCGACAATTCTCGACTGGAAACGAACTCTTTGGTCGCTACGGAACCCCACTCCGATAGTGGCACATTTTTAGCATGGTCGGACGGACAGAACCCGCCAAGCGAGGCTGCGGAGCACCAACATCATGCCGTTGTTCATCAACAAAAGACAGGTCTTAACCTCACCTAATATTCTATCACCCAATGCATATGCCGCCAACGCGTTACTAGATGAACTATTTGAGACAAAAATAGTAAAAAAATTGCAACCTCACAAACGCGGAACTTTATTCATGATCTCATTTATGATTGGATAGATGCAAGACTCCGCCGCGACTTCAAAGATGCTGCCCAAATGGCAAAATCAATTGTGTCTGTCATGGCCCCTCCGAAGTCCCGTGAAAATGCATTTTTTCAGGACAACACTGAAAACGAAAATATTGAAAAAGTTATTTACCAACAAGCTGAAATAACCGAGAGCATAGGCTGGAGTCAGACATCATTCTTTGAGCAACTGGGTTCGACACGGAACAGGCTGAACAGCCAACTTCGAAATGCTGAGCAAGAATACCTTTTACAAAATATGGTTAAAGGAGCCTTGTTCGAAGCGGCAGAAATTGCCGACAAATTTGACGTCGGCATCGCTGTCCGTGGGACGAGCGTGCTTGCCCATATGGGCATCGAATCAGGCAGTCCTACCAAAGCGCAAGAGATCAAAAATAAGACCTCGAAAGACATGGATTTGTTCCTGTGCGAGGAGCTGACCTTTCCAGAGGTGGGTGCCGTGCTTCACTATGACCCGCGAGTGGGGTGGCACTCGTCCGAGACCGAGAACTGGCACCCCGCTCCACTGCCCGGAAAGGACGGTTTTTCCGAAGCTGATTTTACGGTATTCGTGGAGAGGGAGTGGGGAAAGAAGTTATCAACAATTAAAATACGAGCATTCAGCAATCCTCTGGCATCGCTAATAAGCAAAAATTGCGTTGAAGATTATTCACAAAACGACAAAGCTGCCACGCTAAAAAAGTGGTTCATCAGCCGCTTGAGAGAATATGCGGAAGAAGACCATGATTTCAGAGAAGGAAAATATAAAAACCAGGTCGAGCTCGTCGGGCCATTTGTCCATCTAAAAGCCAGACCCAAGGCTCATTTATATGGTGATCATGATCTATTTGCATTTACAAAGCATGAATTCGGAAACATGGTTCACGATAGTCAAGTTGATCTAAGCACCGTTCAGAAAAAACTTCAGCGAGCAAATTCGTTTCAAGCGCAGCATGGTGGTATCTGGAATTGGCGACCACGTGAGGAATTTCACCAACAGATCAAGCGAGTGATCATGAGTGCTCACTCTCCCCCGAACGGAGACCCTCTCGTATATATCCTTCCGAAGGGAATTGTGGTCGCGGCTTTTTATATCAATGATACTGACGGTGAACGTCTAGTCAGCGCCTGGGATTATCGGGAAGCCAAAGCCTGGCTGAAGACGACCCGCAGCGGAGCATCCGTGTAGTCGCTGGCCGACTGCTCATGGCGCACATCCTGCAGACCTGCTCGAGGAGCTGACTTCACGCTGCCCGAACAATCGGTGTGGAGCATCCTGCACGACAAGAATCGAAGCAAGGAGAGACCAGTGAAAAGAAGTCTGTGGTCGTTGGCGCTCCTATTGTCGGCCTGCGACCTGTTCGTGACCGACAATCCACAAAACTGCGTGCGCGTGTCCAACCTCTGCAGTGCCACGGAGTACTGCGACGCGGTCACACAGCGCTGTCAGACTCTCGACTGCACGGTGAACACGACGCTGTGCGCGGCGACAGATTATTGCAGTACTGCCACGCATCGCTGCATTCCGAAAGACTGCGTCGTCGATGCCAGTCTCTGCGCTCCAGATCAGCAGTGCAATTCAGTGACTCGTAGCTGCGAAACGCTGGCATTCGTCCTCGGACAACCCGATGAAGTGAGCTGCCTTGGGCAAGCGTATGGATTGAATCATCCTGAGATGCTGCGCCTGCTGCCGGATCCTGTCGATGCAACCAAAGCGAGACTACTTGTCGCCGACACCCAGAATCGCCGAGTTTTGGTCTGGAACTCACTCCCTACCACCAATCGCCCGGCCGATGTGGTCTTTGGAGCCCCCGACATACATACTCGCCTGGCGAGCGGTCCCTACGGGGGCGTGAATGAGACTAGCATCGGGCTTGCGTGGGGAATGTCGAGTGATGGTGTCCGTATGGCGGTCGGAGATGTTGGTCTCAATCGGGTGCTCCTATGGAACACGATTCCAACTCAGATGCCCAAGCGCGGCCCGATTCCTGCCAATCGAGTGTGGGGCCAGAACAGCTTTCTCACCAGTGCGGCTGACAACGGCGGGTCTGACCCCAATCAGTTCGGAATTCGCGGTACCAAGGTCTTTCTCGACCGAAGCCCAAGCACCGAGTTCTATATCAGTGACTCGCAGAACAACCGAGTCCTGGTCTTCAAGGATGCACCAGGCGGGCCAGCGGTGGCGCCATCATTTGTCATAGGCCAAGCGGCGTTTAACGTTGTCGCACCGGCCTGCAGCGCAACTGGACTGTATTCCCCACGCGACGTGACCAGGGATACCAGCTATCTGTGGGTGAATGATACGTACTGTCACCGAGTGCTTGGCTACCCGCTTCCTATCACCGGAAATGCCCCTGCCGCAACGGTCGTCATCGGACAGGGAGGGAATCTAAACTCTGGTTCTCCCAACGTGGGAGGACTGGCTGCCCCCGGTCTCCACTATCCCAATAGCGTCTCCGCATCCAAGACCACTCAACAGCTCTTTGTTGCCGATGGGAGTAACCACCGCGTGCTACGATTCTCCCTCGCCACTTCGATGACTGTTCCTGATTTGGTCCTCGGCCAGGCAAACTTATCTAGCGGAGCTGCCAATCGCGGCGGAGCCCCCGGTCTCAATACTCTCGCCACCCCAGCCGCAGTCGATACGGACGGCGTCCATCTGGCCGTTTCGGATTTTGCGAACAACCGGGTGCTGCTCTGGAATACCATTCCTACCAGCAATGGGCAGCCCGCTGACGTAGTGCTCGGACAGCCCGATCCCATGAGCAACACCGCGAATACCCTTCCCAGCCAAGGACCTCTTCAGTTCCGAACGCCGCGGAATGCCGTCAGCGATGGACAGCGTCTGTTTGTGAGCGATGGCGGGAATCACCGCGTGCTGATTTGGAACAGCTTTCCTCGCGATGGTCGAACTGCCCCTGATGTGGTGCTAGGTCAAGTTGACATGCAGGGAGACAAGCCCAATGGAGGGAATGCGCGATCTGCCACGGGGATGAACACACCGAACGGAATCTCAGTTGAAAACGGTCGACTGGCCGTCGTGGATCAGGGAAACCATCGAGTCCTCATCTGGAATCAGATTCCCAGCCAAAACAACCAACCCGCCGACCTCTGTCTCGGTCAGTCAAGCTGTGCGACCAACACCACTGGGACCTCGCCAAAAACCTTCAGCAATCCGACTGGGATACAATTTTACCAGGGGAGGTTGCTGGTTGCAGATGCCGGCAATCACCGGGTCTTGGTCTTCCCAACTGCGACGGCGCAAAATGCTGCTGCCACGATCGCCATTGGACAACCCAACCTCACCACGGGGTCGGTCAACACCGGAGGACAATCGGACAGCACCTTGGCAACACCCTACTCTGTCAAAGTGGATTCAGGACGGGTCTTCGTGGCAGACAACGGAAACCATCGGGTGCTAATTTGGAATTCTATTCCCGCTCAAAGCGGCGATCCAGCTGATGTGGTCGTTGGACAACTCGACTTTGATAACTCCTATCCTCGCCCCGATCGAAATCTGCTGGAGGGTCCTTCAGACATCACCGTCATCAACAACCATCTGTATGTCAGCAGCAGCTCGCAAGCACGCGTTCTCTATTGGTCTCAAGTTCCCACGGAAAATGGTGCTCCCGCCGATCGAGTACTTGGACAGCCAGACTTTGTGACCGCGCGTGTCAACAATCCCGACGTTCCACCGCTTGAGCGAGTGAATACTCCACTTGGTCTGACGACACACGGCACCCAACTGCTGGTGACTGACGTTGGGTATGACCGCCTTTTGCTCCGTCCTCTGTTCGAGTAAACCGAGCAACGCTTACCGACTCGACCGTTGCGGTGCGACCAGGATGTTTTCCCGGCGGATCAAGCGGTTGAGTTGGTCGCGTGAAATGTTTAGCGCGTTGGCGGTGCGGGTGATGTGTCCCTTGTGGACATTCAGAGCGCGCTTGACATCATCCACCGTGGGCAAAGGTCGTGGAGAAGATCGCCGTGCCGACTCACCTCGGGACGTGCGATTGGAGCTTTCAATGCGAATGCTCGAACCGAGTGGCATGATCACATCGTGATCGCTTTCTGCCATCGCTTGTCCGAGCAAAAACATGATCTCCGATACGTTGGTGTTGTAGGTGTGATGGATCAGCTGTTCGATCAAAAGTGGGTGTACCTTGGGATAACCATCAACGATAAACCGTGATGCATCGAGGTCATCCGTATCTGCCTGGATGTTCAAGAGGTGCCTGATGAGCAGCGGGATGTCCTCTTTGCGATGATTCACTCCAGGGACCCGGATCTCGCGCTGAAAGCGACGCTTCAGCTCATAACGCATCTTTTCTGGACGATTGGTGGCACCGATCAGTCGGAAGTCTGAGCGCTGTAGTTTGCTCTCTTCTCCCAACCGAAAGTACTCTCCGTGGCGCTCTGTGACGCGTAGAAACATCGGCTGCACTTCTTCGGGCATGTCGCCAATCTCATCAAGAAATAGGGAAGAACCATTGGCCGCACCGAGGAGACCGACTCGTTCCTCCATGCCTGGATTCGGAAAGTTCTTCTTGTTCCCAAAGAGCAGCGCGGCGGCCAAGCTGGGTGGAATGGCCGCGATGTTGTCGGCAATTAGCTTTCGATGCGAACGCGCAGACAGATGGTGTACAGCTTGTGCTGCCAGTTCTTTGCCACTGCCGCTCTCCCCAACTACCAGGACGTGATAGCTGGTCCGAGCACTCGCGGCAACCCGATCGCGCAGCTTCCACATTGTCGGACTCTCTCCGATCATGCCGTCGCGGTCCGACTCCCCGAACGCGGGAACTCGATCGAGTGGATAAGCCTTGAGCGCTGGAATCTGTAGCGGCCGGTGCGTGCAGTACAGCAGAAGTTGGTGGTGCAGATAGAGGGTATCTCCCGCACGTACCGTCGCTTCTCGCACGACTTGACCGTTCAAGGACAGCCGACACCTCCCAATACTACGCACCCAAAGGGAGTCTCTATCTAGAAAGATGGAAAGCTGTCGCCTCGATAGACTCTCTCCCAGTAGCTGCGAGGACCCCTGCTCTGAGGTTCCTGCGTCGCGCGTTCCTTCCGGTCGCTGTCGGAAGAACCTCGCCGGTTCGCCCTGCATCTCCATCTCGGGAAGAACATCACCGCTTGGGGTAATCTGAGAGCCAGGATCGCTTGGTGGGCCATCGCTGATGGGTGAACTCAGACCATCCCCTGTGATTGTCGGTGCACGACCCAGGATGTAAACTGGGTGGTCGGGCCGCAATAGAGCAGTCTCTCCGACACGGTGTGGTTCCCGTGCCGACCAAATGAGGACCAGCGCCAAGCACTCTGTCCGCTGCCTGTCCCGAGTATCCACCTCTAGTTCAGGACTAGTCGTGGCTGATGGAGAGAGCTGATGCGCTGTAATATCGCGCCCGTGCTGACGCATCGTTGGGGCCTCGAAGCAACCATTGTGCCGAACGTGTTTTGTTAGGACTCGTCGAGGAGTCGTTCCAATTGAGCGCGCATTCACTTCGAGGCAGTGAGCGGCAACACAAGGCACTGTGCGGTCCGGTGGTGCGCCAATACTCTCTCCTGGCGAAAGAAGGCGGGCGTGGGTACCAGGCTAGGATAGGCAATCCCTTCATACGAGCCTGAGCAACGGGAGAAAGCATGCTGTCTAGCCAAAATAGTATCACGTTCGATTGTGCGCGCAATGTGCGCACGCCGTGCGCACGTGGCACTCTGCGCACAGCGCGCCTAGCACAGGGTGATATCGAGATGCGCGTCAGTCTCATTGTGCGCGCACAGAGCTGAACGCCTTGGTCCAAGGAGCTGGCACCGGGCTTGCTCTACCAAGGACGGCGTCGAGTACCCAACCAATGGTGCTCGCCAAAGACGAGGATCGCGGTGGACAGCGGCGAAGCCACAAACAGTCAACAGGACCCGATGCTCGGCCGCACCGTGAGTCAGTACCGCGTTGTCCGAAAGATCGCCCAAGGCGGCATGGGTGCGATCTATGAAGCAACGCATCTAGAGTCCGGGATTCGCGCTGCTGTCAAAGTGCTGCTGCCGGAGCTTAGCAGTCGCGCCGATGCCGTCTCACGATTCTTCACAGAGGCGAAGGCGACCAGCATGCTGGAACACCCCGCACTGGTGAAGATCTTCGAGCATGGAAAGAGCCCCGATGGCGAAGCCTTCATTGTTATGGAGTACATCGATGGAGAGTCGCTTCGCCAAGCACAGGACAAGACGTACTTCGGCGGCAGCGCACTCCTGCTCCTTCATCAGATGGCGTCGGGCCTCGCTGTTGCCCATGGCAAGCGGATCATCCACCGAGATCTCAAGCCAGACAACATCATGCTGGTTTCTGATCCGTCTGCACCTGCCAAAAGAAGAGTCAAGATCCTCGACTTCGGAATCGCCAAGATGCTTCCAGATGGCAGTGCCAAGGAGGCTGCCAATGCAGCCACTCGCACTGGGACACTGATTGGCACGCCGATGTATATGTCGCCCGAGCAGTGCCGGGCTTCTGCCCCTCCCGATGAGAAGACCGACGTCTATTCACTCGGAATCATCCTGTATGAAATGCTCTACGGGGAGCCTCCGTTTACATCGGAATCAGCCGGAGAGCTTTTCGCGCTGCAGATGTTTGCAGATCCACCACGCCTCAAGCAGCGAGTCCCGGCGATTCCGGACCAACTGGATGAGCTCGTACATCGACTCCTTGCGAAGCAACCTGCAACGCGGCCCAGCATGGTGGAGCTGGCCACTGCACTGGAGAGTATAACGAGCACCGGCCTTGAGGATGGGGCAGCCCAGGACCGCCCCAGCGTTGCTAGCAGTCGTGCCCGGTCAAACCAGGGTGAAGAGATTGGCTCCACCTCAGGGATCGTCCGAGCACAGCTTCCCAACAACCCGCGGCGAGCAGACCACGGCGAACGGGTTGCAGCGACCTCGCCTAAGAAAGGAGGTCTCGTTCTCGTCATTCTGTCGGCAACATTTCTATTGGTTGTGATTGCAGTCCTACTCATCCTGCGAAACAGACAACCTGTTGCACCCCCTCCGGTAGTGACGAATGGAATCCAGCCTCCACCGCCCTCCGCGGCTATGCCAGACGCAGGGACAAATGCAGGAGCTGGTCCGTCGACAACTCTTCCCGCGAGTCCTCCCCCCAGCACAGCCACTGATCCTGCTGCAAACGGGAAACACAGCAAGAGCGGAAAGTCTGGAAAGGCGAGCCACAAGGCAGTCAAGACGGGGGCTGGAAACAAGCTCCAAGTCGATCTGTGGAAATAGCATGAGCGGGATTTCCCATCTTCTAACCGGATGTATCGCCGGTGGGTTCTGCCTCGCAGCGCCATGTTGGGCAGAAGAGGAACAGTCCGAGGAAGAACGAGCGCAGCGATTCAAGATTCAGTATGCCCAGGCCGGAAAGGCGTATGCCGCCGGAGACTTCGCTGCAGCCATTCACGCACTACAGGCAGCGTATGCGATACAGCCACTGCCCCCTCTGCTGTTTAATATTGCCCAAGCATACCGTCGCATGGAGCAGTGGAGCTCTGCCCGCGTCTACTTTGAGCTGTATCGCCACGTCGACCTCAACATGCCCAGAGAGACGTCGCTGTCACTCGACACCTTCGTGGCCGAAGCGCGTGAAAAGGAAATCCTCGCGTACACGCCGAAAGTCGTCGAAAAAACCAAGCTCCTGTACGTTCAGCAAGAGAAACCTCTGCCGCGTTGGCTTCGACCCTTCGGCATCACGACCGGCGTGCTGGGACTGGGGGCCATTGGCGCAGGTGCGGGCCTTTGGGGGATTCATGGACGGTGTGTGCAAGACGCCGTGGCTCCCGCGCTAGAGTGTGAGCAGATCTATCAGACACGGACACCAGGCATTGCAATCGTGGCGACCGGAGGCGTGATGCTCGCGCTTGGAGTTGTGACGTTTTCCCTGTCATTCATCAAGCCGGCCAAGCCGGTAGTGGCTGCGAGCGCGCCTCCAGATCTGTTTTTGCCAACAATCGACAAGGTGGTAGTTCCGAAGACGAGCTCAGCAAAGGACGGATCCGGAAGAAAGCCAGTCCACAGACCTGTGCTGATCGTTCCGCCCTCGCCTCCTGCGGTAGAGCCACCGCCAACAGGTACTCAAATGGTTCCCAAGATTCTGGAAACCGTCGTCCCCCCAAATCCGCCGCCTACAGAGCCACCACCAAAGGGCTTTCGCCTGACTGGACGACGGTCGCATCGCCACGGGGGGCAATTGTAACACACACAGCTGAGTCGCAAGATTCGCTGTAGAAGGAACGCTCTGGAGAGACGAAAAGCACTCCACTTCTGGTCGCTGCCTCACCGATTGGATGGTCGCAGCAAAGGAGTCGTTTGTGGATAGACAAATTGGCCCGTACAAGATCGTTCGGTTGATCGGCAGCGGTGGGATGGGCTCCGTCTACGAAGCAATGAATACCCAGATCGAACGCCGAGCTGCGATCAAAGTCTTGAGCAAGGACTTTCAGCAGGACGCAGAGTTTGTCCAGCGCTTCTTTAACGAAGCCCGTGCGGTCAACATCATCAACCATCCAAGCGTTGTAACTGTTTATGACTTTGGCACCGCAGAGGATGGCTCGCCCTACATCGTGATGGAGTACTTGGAGGGAGAGACGCTTCGCCAGCGGATGAACAAGAGCGGACGAACGGACCCCGAGCGAGCGATGAAGACCATCCGGCAGGTAGCATCCGGTTTGGCAGCCGCGCACGCGAAAAAAATTGTGCATCGTGACCTGAAGCCCGGAAACATTCTGCTGGTTCATGATTCCGACAACGCTGATGGAGAACGGCCCAAGATCCTCGATTTTGGCATCGCCAAGCTGGCGGCGGATCCAAGTGCAAAGGCGCTGACTCGTGTGGGCGTGTCGATGGGCACGCCAGCGTACATGTCTCCCGAGTTATGCAAGGACGCTAGAGATGTAACTGATCGAAGCGACGTCTACGCCCTGGGGCTGATTCTGTTCGAAATGCTGGCGGGCGAGCATCCATTCGCGAGTGCACTGAAGGCAGACAGCGCCATGATGGCATCACACATCGGCCAACCTGCGCCTTCTCTGGACAGCAAGGTTCCCGGAATAGGATCGGACCTTGTGGGTCTGGTCAATCGGATGCTCGCGAAGCAGCCGGATGCCCGACCGAGCGCAGCAGAAGTGGCCGCCACGCTGGGAAGGTTAGGAGGGTCGTCCACTGGACTTATGCAGGTGATCGACGCCGGCTCCATACCTCTGCCATTACACACCAATCGAGCATTGCCCACCGCGGACGCAGCATCGGACGTCGGTCTGTCTGCCGTACTCAAACCGCTGCAGGAAAACCGGGGTCTGGTCATTGGCGCCGGTGTCATGCTGCTCTTGGGAGTCATCGGGATTGTCGTGATTCTACGAGTGATACTCGCAGGTGCGCCATCCGTTCCCCAGCCGGTCCGCTGGAGCATTCAAAGTGAACCGCCAGGTGCCGATGTCCTGGATGCCACTGGGCAGATGCTGGGAAAGACTCCTTTTGTCCATCAACACGCTCGTGGAACCGCAGTCGAAATCTTGTCGATTCGCAAGGAAGGATTTAGCGAAGCACGAGTTCCCTGTGACAGCAGCAAAGACATCAATCAGATGGTGACACTCGTCGCACAGGCAAAGCCGGCGGACAAGAAAGTGGAACCAGAGCCCGGTACCGATAGCCACACATCAACCGAGATCAAAAGGCCAAGTTCCCGGCGACACAAAAAGGAACGTGCTTCGAAGAAGGAGAAAAAGTCTCGGTCTCACTAGTCAGACAAGCGTTTGAATAATCTCAGGAATCGACTTCGAGTTCGGAGGTTCGTAGTTCCGGATGGTACTTGGGTGGGCGGTAGCGCTGGACGGATCAGTTGGCACAGGTAGCGAGGCTCCGCGGTTGCCGAGCACTTGGCTCCTTGTCGTGCTGGTGCTCTTCTTCCTGCTGCTCATTGTAGCCGGCATCGGCTTGATCTATTTGATCTTTCGGCGGCGTGGCCAGACCGAGCGACCGACACAGGGCGGCCAGAATCAAGCGACCCCCAAGCGACTTCTGTCAATCTGGCGACAGTTCCTTGAGCCACTCCCAGTCAGTGTTCAGGTCGCCATTCAGGACTACGATCACTTCGTCGTCTTCGGTGATCCGGGAGTTGGAAAAAGTGCGCTGATCAGTCGACGTGTGGACTGGCAAGGGCAAGCCAGTCAGTTTCTGCCAAGCCATACGGCCGATCCGCTGCTTCAGATCTACCTGGGCAGTCGCACGATTGTCCAAGAGGTTTCCTCAACGCTTTTGCAGGCGGCCAATCGGGAAGCTCACGAGGCCTTTCGAAAGCTGTGGAAGAGATCACTGCCATCTGCGCTCTTGCCAACGGTTGTCATCGTTCTCAAGATCTCGACCCTGGCGAACAGTAGCCCAGATGTGCTGCGCCAGCAGGCCAAGCTGATTCGAGGAAAGATCAATCTGCTGGCAGAACTGTTCGGAGCGCCCATCCTGACTCGTTTGTGCCTGACCAATATGGAGCGCATCTCGGGTTATTCCGAGTTCTCTCGGTTCCTCCACAAGAACCGGATCCCGCTGCTGCTCGATGCCAGCGGGGATGCCCAAAGTAGCCTTGGAAGCAGTCTTCAGTCCTATGAAAAGCATCTGCCACGGGCCCTGACCACCATGCCCGTTGGACCCTTTGAGGCTAGCATAGAGGTCCTAAACTCTGCTGAAGAGCTGATGACACCTGTGCGCAGTTTCATCGCCGCACTGGTCGAAGGCTCGGTGGCTTCGCTGCGCCCTGACGTCCAGAGTGTCTACTTCTTTTCACTCCCCGCCGATGAAGACGTTGGCAATCCCTTCGAGCCCGTGGTCAATAAAGGGGCGCGAGCACCCTCTCTGTTTCTACGTTGGCTGCGCTGGTTGGCTGGACTTGGCATTCGACCGATCCATGCACTCCTTAGTCTCTTGTTACTCGCAGTCGGAGTCGGCCCGATTTGGTATGTCAGTCACCGCCATGGCCAGAAGGTTCAGCGCGCTAGCACGATGGCCGGAGAGTTTGAACGAGCGGTGCGCCGTGCCCAAGAGTCACTCTCCAATCCGAGTGAATCAGACGTAGTGCGTACCAGTGAACGGGCAGCAGAGCAAGCGCTCTCGCTCGTTTTGGACGAAGAAACTCGCCTGCGCCCTTTGAAACTGCTTCTGCTTCGTGAGAAAAATGAAGCGCGGCAGCACTTTGTGGACGGACTGCGACAAGGGTATCTGCGCCCTGTGCTGGAAGCAGGTGTCCGTCAACGAGCACGCGACAAGATCCTCTACAGCCTTGCTACGCTTTACGCCGCGCAAGACAACGCGCTGGGAACGCTGGTGAAGACGCAGCGCACCGACTTTGCAACGACTCTGGGTCTGCCAGCAGATGTACTGAGTGCATACGTTGAAAATAGCCCGCACGCCTGGACCGACAAGGCACTGCTGCTGCTTCCTCCTTTGCCATCCGAGTCAGCGCACTGGCCGACTAGCGATCTCCGTCCTTGGCAAGAGTTTGTGCAGACAATTGCTCGTGCCATTCCACAGCCTTCGATTGCAGGAGATCAGCTGGAGCGGCTACGCAAGCAGGCAGAACACCTCCGCGAGACGATAGAGCGAGTGCGCAAGGCGCACGTGATGCGCCGCGTTTATCAGATGCTGGCAGAAGAGACGCCCATCGACATGAACAAGCTGTTTGGTGGAGAGGTCGGTGTGCTCACCCCCGATCCGTGGCTCACCGACAACATGGCCAACCTGGAGCTCCTGCTCAAGCTGATCCGTGACAGCTCGGCCCAGTCAGGTCGCCACGACCACCTGAGTCTGTATCAGCTACTCCGTTGGGTGAATGCACTCGGCGCCAGCAAGGAAGCGCTTGCGCATGGGCCTGGCATTTCTCCGCTGTTCGAAAATGACCTGGTACACTTCGCATTCCCGAGCAGCAAGGTGTACGAGATCAGCGAGCGGGGCTGGCTCGATCTGCTCTTGCGCAGCCGCAAGCGCTGGCTCCTGTCGCATCAGATCAGCAACGTTCGGCTCCACGACAAACACTCCCATCGACGTCGCTGCTGCGATTGTGTGTCGGAAAGTCGCCGGAAGCGACGGCACTGTGTGCGATGCGAACGGACAGAAGATGACTCTGAACGGAAGTCATGTTTGCCCCCACGGACGGAGAGTCGCAGAGTGGATTTGCCTCCCTTTGGTCCTGAAGAGCTGCGGCCCAGACTCGCCAACCTGATGACCAAGGGGGAGACCCCCAACGAGCACCTGGGAGACGAGTACAACCGCGCGGTCTTCGATAATGAAGTTCTACCACTGGTACGTGAGCTACGTAAGGCCGTGGCAGAGAGCAAGGCGTTGGGTCCGGAAGAAAAGATCCGGCTGACTCGGCTCGTACGATCGGAAATCGAAGGATATGCGCGGAAGTACTGCAGTGGGCTCATGCGTTACTACCTGAGCTACCACTTTCACGCGCACGACCAAGGGAGTCCGGTCACTTCTCTGCATTCGGCACTGCTGGATCTGACCAAGCCCGGCTCTCGCTTTGTATCGCACCTGTCGAGCGTTGCAGAAAACGCAGCACTTGCTGGGCTCGATGATCCATATCTGAAGCCACTGGCAGAGTGTTTGGCCGAGTTCCGCCCACTCATCAAAGTGGTGAATGCGGATCTGCTCAAGCGGAAGAGTGCGAAGCCAAGTGGAGGGGTGCTGGAGCCAAAAGAAAACAAGAGCTCAGGCTCAGACAGTCAAGATCGCACCCCAGGGAAGGAGGCCGCAGCAGGTCAAGGGACGGGCAGTTCTCCGGACAAGGAGACCACAGGACGGAAGGACTCTCTTGACCCCCCTGCTCCATCTGAAGACGATCAAAACAAAGGTCTGGATCCCTACCTTGAATCGATTGCGAAGCTGGCCACTGAGCTGGATTCAAACTGGGGACCGGCTCCCGGCAAAGGAACAGACAAAGCGACCGAAAAAAGATCAAGCCTTCCAGACCAGCTCGGTCCACTGGGCAAGAGCGCTCTGCTCATGGCCCGAGAAGACAGCGCAGGAGAGCTCTCTCCTCGCCAGAGTGCGGAAGTCTTCCTCGACAAAACGGGACTGATCGGGTCCATGCGTCGTCCCTTCATCGAACCATTCGATGCAGTGTTCAAACGGGGTTCACAGGAAGTAGAGAGTGCGCTGGCCCAGCACTGGGAAAAAGAAACGGTGGCCATGGTAACTCCTCTGTTTGAACGCTTCCCATTCAATCAAGCGGCAGAAAGAGAAGTCGCACCGGCCGAGCTAGATCTGATCAGCGAGTCCAGCGGAGCCTTCTTTGCGGATGTCAGATCGTTTTACGACTACGCCATCGCGCAACAGGGAGGAAACTATGTAAGTCGACGAGGAGCACTGGGCTCGTTTGCGCTTCCCAAGGATCTGCTGCCAACCGTCAATCGGGTCGCCAAGTTGGCACGATTGTTGTTTGACGGAAAAGGAGCACGCCAGCCGCTGCGTCTGTCTGTTCGAGGTGTACCAGGGAAGAGAGCGGGTGATGGAAAATCGGTGCAGCCGACCATGGGTTTTTTACAACTGGGGAAGACATCTGTCTTCGGTTTTAACCAGCGCGCAACTGGAGAACAGATCTCCATCGACTGGTGGAATCAGGGCGTGGCAGTGGTCGGTATCGAAAGCACTGCAGGTCGGTCTGGACGAAGACACACCCAGACAATCGAAGTGGCGGACTCTTCCTGGAGCTTATTTCGACTCCTGCAAAAGAGCACGATTGAGGGCGACGGAGAGAGCACCTGGCGAATCAACGACGACGGGGCAGGAGAGGTACAGGTGATTCGCTTTGCGATTCAGCCCGACCCCTGGAGTCTGTTTCGGATCACGACACGCTGATGAGCCACGCTACACGCTCAAACATAGCAGACCGGCAGCAAGGAAGCCTCTGGCTCGTGGTCATGCTTGGTCTCCTTGTGTGTGCGCAGACTGGCTGCACGACCTGGCGATTCTTTATTAATCTCCGCGGTATGGAGGACTCCAATCAAGGACGCCCCCTGCAGGTTTTGGTCCGGAGTGTGCAAGCAGAGAGCTTTCGGACCGAGACCTATGGTGAACTCGCCCAGCTGCTCATAAAACCCGATCCCAGCGTGCTCAGAGTCGTGACGGTAGAACCCAGTCAAAAGCGTCGACTCTGGATCAGGGCGCCGAGCAACAAGCCGGTGGCGCTGTACTTCCTCTTTAGTGCGACCACCGGCAGTTGGAAGATGCTCTTGCCCCCACCACTGCCCTGGTCTGTGTCGGTGCCGCTCGGTCGAAACGGTGTGCTGGTTCCTGACGTGAAGGAATGTCGGCTCGGTCGAGGTCTGCCATGACTATTCCTCAACCAATTCACAGAACCAGCGGGTCCTGCAACGTGCGCACAGCGTGCGCAGATTGTGCGCCCACACAACTGAAATACAACATGCTCAATCTCCTCGACGGAGTTCCACAGAGTTTTGCCGCCGTGGTTGTATCGCTGTGGTCAGCATCACTGCAAGCGACCGCCCGGCGGATGGCATGTTCGCTGCTAGAGAGCGTAGCCCCAAACCAGGACCCCCATAGGAGGAAACCGTGAAGTCCATTCAACAACTGATCCCGCGTTCTCGCGTCAATTTGAGTTACCACACCATGGTCGAAGGGCAGCTTAGGGAAGTGGAATTGCCCTTCCGCGTGATCGTTCTGGCCGACCTGTCTCATGGATCGTCCACCGACCGCGAGCTGGACATGGAGACGCGTCGCCTGCGAAATCTCGACGGAAAGAACATCGATGAGTTGATGGCCAATATGAAGATCACGCTGAGCCTCAAAGCAAAGAACTTCATCGATCCCGAAGCCGAGCAGCTCCCAGTCGAGGTTCCCATCAAGGACCGTAAGTCGTTTAATCCTGCGGAGGTCGCAAACGCGGTGCCGCAGATTCGCGCCCTGCTGCTGCTGCGCAAGCTGCTGCTTGAGATGCAAGCTCAGGTTGATAACCGCAAGGAAGTGCGCAACCTCATGCAGCAGGTGTTCGCCAACAAGGAAGAGCTTGCTCAGCTCCGCAAGGAACTGGAACCGTACGCCGGTTATCGCCTGCCAGCTCGTAAGGAGCTCGCCCCAGCGAGCGCACCAGTCACCTAACGCAGGGAATGGGCACGACCATTTGAACAGCTGTCGACCTAGTCGGCTGACCATTTGTAAAGGAGAACACCATGGCTGAAACCCAGATTGCTAAGGAGCCGCGCATCTTGAGTCGGCTCCTCGAAGCCGCTCAGCTTGACAAGCAAGTCAAGAGCCTGACCCCCATGATCAAGGACCGCTTTGTCGCCAGCCGTGAAGACGTGTCGGACGAGGAAAGACTGCTGTCCGGTCTCGCGGCGATCCTCTACAACCTGGATGAGTCCCAGGAGAAGTACGAGAAGGGCAAGGTCCTCGACATCGTACGCCGCATTGATCAGACGATCAATGATCAGCTAAATGACATCTTGCATCATCCTACGTTTCAGGATCTTGAAGCGACCTGGCGCGGCATCAACGGCTTGGTAGAAAATACGAACTTCGATTCAAACATCCAAATTGCGCTCCTTGATGTCAGCAAAGAAGAGCTCCATCAGGACTTCGACTCGAACTCGACTGACGTCTTCAGTGGGGCGCTGTTTAGCAAGGTGTACAAGACAGAGTACGATCAGTACGGCGGCAAGCCCTATGGCTGCATGATCGGCCTGTACGAGTTTAGCACCAACCCATCGGATCTATTCTGGCTGCGCAACATGTCTAAGGTAGCCGCAGCTGCCCACGCTCCCTTTGTCACCGCGGCGAATGCAGCATTCTTTGGCTGTAAATCGATTGAGGAGGTCGAGGCGATTCGGGACCTCGACGGTGTATTTAACCAGCCGCAGTTCGGACAATGGCAAGCACTTCGCGACACGCCAGAGGCATCCTACGTCGGACTTGCATTCCCGCGCTATGTGGTGCGACTGCCCTGGAACCCAGAGACAAATCAGAGCCCAGGCCTCCAGTTCACAGAGGTGACCACGGGTCAGCGTGACAAATATCTGTGGGGCAACTCTGCACTGCTCCTTGGACGCAACCTGATCCGCTCGTTCGAGCAGTCTGGATGGTGTCAGTACATTCGCGGCCCAGCGGGTGGCGGTCAGATCAAGGGACTCCCTGTGGACACCTTCAACGTCCGGGGCGAGCAGGAAGTCCGGATTCCGGTGGAGATGTATATTCCGGACTACCGCGAGCTAGAGTTTGCACGAAACGGCATCAGCTCGTTGGTCCATCGCAAGGGAACGGCGGAAGCCGTGTTCTTCAGCGTTCCTGCCATTAAGGCGCCGAAGGAATTCCGCGACCCGAAGGACACCGAGAACTCTCAACTGGTGGCCAACCTGGCCTACACGTTCTCTGTCTCGCGCATCGCTCACTACTTCAAGAGCATCGTCCGCGACAACATTGGTGACAACTCCGATGCGAAGTCGCTCAAGGAGCAGCTGACAGCGTGGCTGGAGCAGTACATCACCAAGTCGGTGAGTCCCAATGATGCGACGATGCGTCGCTTCCCCTTCAAGGCTGCAGAGGTTCAGGTCGAGCCAGTGCCAGGACGAATCGGATACTACGACTGCAAGGTCGCCATCCTGCCGCACAGTCTGTTCGAAGGGATGGACATCGAGTTGCGGCTCGATTCGCGCCTCGGTTAAGCAAGAGAGACGGACCGCGTTGGAGCACGGAGACGCGGTCAGCACAAAATTGAATCAGAAACACGAGCACACAGAAGGAGTTAGGAATGTTTGTATTTAATAAGCAACTCTCACCTGAGCAGGCCATCAATCACAAGCCAAACTCGAAGGCCCCTTTTGGTTATATGGTCAAGATGGATCTGACTGGTGCCACCCCCACGACACCGATGATCTACTGCAAGGATCCAACGGTCGCAGCCGCAACACCCGGTGTCGAAGCAGCCGGTACCGTGAACGCAGTGGCACTGCTCACTCGACTCCGCTGGGACCTTGGCGCGACCGATCCTCTGATCATCGAAGGCTTGGTTCCCATCGTTTTGAAGCAGGCCATGGTGTCCGCACTGTACGCAAGTCTGACGGACATTACGGTCAACTTCGGACTCCGGGTTTTTGAGTACGATCCGGTAGCAGCACAAAAGAAGTACTATCCCTGCTTCGATGCCATCACTCTCGTTGGCAAGATTCTCAAGGAAGGAGACCGCGAGCTGGCAATCGAGCTCAACGACAACGATGAGCTGACGATTCAGGACAACTCCTTTTACTCTTTCTCCATCAAGGTGGTGCCGTTTGGCCTAAACCAGACCATTCTGCTGGCGGCCAAGTCGCTTGCGCCGATCACCAAGATGTGGGGCCGCACGAACGCTGTGTAGTACCGATGAGCACCATCAAGACCGCTCCGGTGCGCTGGTTTCTCGGGCAGACTGTCCTGCCCGAGCACCTTCAGGCCTTGCAGTCCCACGGCGATGCCGTTGCAGACCTGCGCTCACGTTTCATGGGGCGCCCCTGCTACGGCGTTGCCGAGCTGTCTTGGAGTGAACCTCTGCTCGCGGATGGAGTTCTCAGCATCAGCTCGCTGACCATCATTCTTCCTGATGGTCAGGTTGTGAGTGTTCCCGGCAATGCAACCATTTCACCACTCTCTCTGCGAGCCACAGCAGCGACTCAACTACCAGTGTATTTGCACCTCACGGATGAACAGGTCGGACGCGAAGGGAATCGCGTGTATGACAAGGACCCGCGAGTGGTCGAGCGAGTTCTCCATCGCGCCTATCTGAGCATTAGCGACAAGCACGATCGCGCTGTCGGAACTCTCAAACTGGGAGATTTTCGCAAGGAAGCAGATAGCAGCTGGCGACTTGCCCCCAACTATCTGCCGCCACTTTTGCAAGTCAGTGGGGCTCCCTATCTTCACGGGGTACTCTCAGACTTAGAAGCCCGCATTAGCAATCTAGAGCCTCAGATGGTTGGTCAGCTTCAGGACACGTTTCTGCGTCCGGAGCGCCTGCAAGCCATGCGGAGGGCTCTCGCTTCGATGTATGAGACCCTATCGGTACTAGCAGATTTACGGCACCGAACTCCACTCGCTCCCTATGATCTGTTCTCTTTGTTGCGCAGGCTCCTACTGGAGCTATGCACGTTCCACGAAGTGGTTCCAGACCGTCCCAATCTGCCGTATCAGCATGATGATCTAGGACTCTGCTTTGGCGTCCTCCTCAGTGAATTGAATCGCCACCTGCGTCCTGTATACACACGCTCGACTCACCTTCGGTTCCTCAAGAGCAACGGTCTGTTTTCGTTGAGCGGATTACCCGAAGAAGTCAAAGACTCCCAAGAGGTCTACCTGCTCATTCAACGAGCCACACTGCACGAGCGCATTGACATCACAGAGGTGAAGGTCTCGTGTACGTCGCGACTCGCACTGGTCCATCGGTTGGTTCTGCGAGGCGTTCCATTCCGACACGTCGAGCGTCCTCCCTTTCAACATACGTTTGGCCCTGAAGTAGACTTCTACCAGCTGCAGTCCGGGGAAGAGTGGAACCACGTTCTCCGTGAGTCCACGATCGCTTTTTATGTTCACCCGATCCTCGAGAAAGCCAACGCCTTTCTGTTCTGGCGTTAACCGGAGCGTCGATGTCGTTCCTCAACCGCTTTCTCCCAGAAAAACCTCAAGACGACGAGTTCCGGAGTGTCGTCCGGAATCTCCTGTATCTACTCAACTCACGCCGCGGATTCGGATCACTTTTATGCAGCTTCGGAGCTGCCGACTACCTTCGCGACTTGAGTGGACGGACGACGGCACAAACACTGCTTCGTGAAATCACAGATACCATTCAGATCTACGAACCGCGGCTGCGGGTCCTCAGTCTGAAGACGGTAGGACGTGACAGTGCGTTACGACTCTTTATCGAGCTGCGCGGGACACTCCTCCTAAACTACTGGGGCGTTCCCTGTCGGCTTCTCATCCTTTTCCACATGCCAACGGGCGCCGTGACCATTGAGGGGAGCGATGGATCGTAAATCGTTCGGGAAGGAGCCACCAACGCTTGATGAGGAGCTAGCCGGTGAGACCCCACGCTTTCACGAAAAGCTGGGATTTGTCTTCGAGATTGTCCAGGTCGTTCCGCTGATGGTCGCGCCTGGTCCGCCTCCGCCTCCGGTCGTTCTGACCGAGATGGACAACATTGAGCTGGCGACCAAGCCCCCGAACCGACCTCCCCCTGGGGCCGTGCAGACCGGGAGTCCCATCATGCCGCCTTTCCTCGGCCAGCTCCCGCCGATCAAGATAGAGGGCCACGACATCACGTCACTGTCCGTAGACATGGCTACACACGGCTTCACCGGCCGGATGCGATTCCGGGTCTCGGAGACCAAGCTTCTCGGTGATGTGAAGGACAAGGACAAAGTCGCGAAGGCCTTTCGTAGCCAAAACATCTTGATGTTCAAGCTGTGCATACGGCCCGAGCATAGTGATCTCCGCGGACTGGCACCGCTTACTCCCGTGATGGTTCCGCAGGTCGTGACGCAGATACCGGTGCCCGTAGTCGTTCCGGTCAATGAGAGCATTCCACTGGAGCTGCAGCTACTGCAGCAGCTCCCCGCAGAGCTAGCGCTCGAACTGCAACAGCAGCGGACGCTGATCCAGCAACAGCTCCTGGTGGTGCAACAGCAGCTCCTGGTGAATCAGCAAGAGCGGATGGCGATTATGCAGGAGTCGCACCCTCCCGCAGGTTCAGTTGAAACTCCGCAGAACCTGCAGATACTCGCAAAGCAGCGCCAACTGGATCTGGCTGCCAATGCCAAGAAGCAGCAGGAGCTGATCAAGCAGCAGCAAAGATACATTGAGGAGCTGTCAAGCCTGGCGAATCCCCCAAACAACAGCGCACTGCTTGCGGCTCTCCAAAACATCGCTCCACCAGGCGTACTCCCCCCCAAGCTCGATCCGGTCATCGCGCCGATTCCGGCCATCGTAGGGACTCCGACGCTGCTGGAGCCTGGAATCTCTCCCAATGGTCCTCTGGTGCCGATTGAGATGCTGCTGACGGGAGTCATCACTTCTCATACGGTTTCCGAACATACCAGCTATGAGGCCTCCGACATCATCGTTAGTTTTCGGGAATACTGCATCGAATTTGGTGACCCTGCCCAGGCGCTATGGAAGGAACACTTTCCGATCGCACTCTACACGAACAGCTCAGTTTCGGACGTCATCAAGAAGAACGCCAATCTGCTCATCAATATCAAGGTCAAGAGCAGCCAGCTATCTCAGACTCAGGACCAGATCTTCCTCAGTCTGAACAAGCAGAATCGCCAAGCGGAACGTGCCAGCTTCTATGACTGGCTCATCTGGCGTCTGGACCAGACCGACCACACCTTGAGTTACGACTACTCCCAGAACATTTATCAAGTGTTCGAACGACCGAAGCGACCAAAGCCTTTTCAAGTCTTTGCCGCTGACATTGCCAAGATCATCACGACGCGTCCGCTGGGTCGCTTTTATCAAGAGACGCTGATGAACGACAGCGCCCGAATCGCAACCACCCAGCCCATTCTCAACCTGCTGGCGCTGTCGCCTTTGCGTCAGGATCGGTGGTTTCACACACCGACACCACTGGAGTTCGCGACAGAGTATGCCAAGCGGTTTGCCAGCTTCAAGCAGCCATCACCTTCATTTGTACTATACTTTAAGCGATTCCCATCGCGTCCCTTCCCGCCTGGAGTAGGAATCGACTTTCATCTCGATCCGATCGATTTTCCCAATCATAAATTCGTCATTCCTAAGGATGCGAAGAAGACCAACCGCGTCACCCGGATGCAGCTCCAGATTGAGACGACTGAGTCCGACGTCCTGCCACGATTCAAGGGAAGAAGCACCGGAATGTTCCGTTGCTCTCTTGGCGTTCACCTTCAATCCGGCCGCGATGCGGAGCCACGTCTACCAACGTATACCCAGCCTAGCTATCCGATGGAAGTCGAGGGCATCGTCTACACCATGATTGGAATGCCGGGCACGCAGGTCTGGGAAAACCAGACCGACCTTCTCACGGGCCAACAGTACTACGTCATTCAGCTTCCGGTGTTTGGTTGTCAGCAGGTCAAAACGCCGTTCGTCCCGAATCAACAGCCTGGGCAGTTCTTTTTTCCCGCATACCGCAAGGAACGCGTTCTCGTCCAGCTGTACTACGATCGCTCCGAGCTGGCTCGCTATCTAGACTGGCGTCCTATGAATACGCTGCCCAGTCAGATTCAGGGCAACCAGCTCATGCTGGGACAGGATTTCACAAATGGGGCCAAACACACCCTCATATACGGAGGGGATGTCCCAGAATACATCATTCAGCGGCAGCGTTATAGCAGTGTCCAGTTTATTCGATTTTATCAGAGCGGAATCGAACAGAAGTCGGTTGTTCTGACTCCCAAGGTTGACCTAGCGATTCAGCGCGCCACCTTGGCAGCGAGTCAGGCGCTTGAGATCCAGTGTGCGGGGGGAGCAGGAGCCATCGCTGGAGGAGGCGGCGGCGGTGGCGGTGGAAGCGGTGGCGGCGCGAAGGCCGAAGCGAAGTCAACGACCCGGGCTCGAGCAAAGCGAGTGAGCGGGAAGGTACAAGCCAAAACGTCCGTACATGCGACAGCCGCCGTAGCAGCGGTCTCAACTGACTTCACCCACTCGAAGCAGATTCCGAAACCCCTGCACCGAACGCCAAGCAAGGCGATGCCTCTGGTACAAAACGTTGGCGCTGCTCGGACCATGATGCGGCACGCTGAACAAGCCCAGGCCGAGTCGATGGGCGTCGACGTTGCAGTTGCGGAGCGTCCCAGAGATGCCGGTCCCAAGGATCTTCCTGGGCGGAAGTCTCATTCGGCGGGCAAGCACTCGCATGCTGATCGCGGCGCGGGCAAAAAGCCACCACCTCACAAGACCAAGGGAAGAGGAGGAGGCGGCGGCGGTGGCGGCAACCGGGAAGAGTTACCGCCTGCTCCCAGACCGGGTACGCCTACCGAAGGACACCCCGAGCAGCCGATGAACTGTCGCTTCGGCATGGACTCTGGTAGTGGCACCGCACTGGAGATGGAGAGTCCAGCTGGTGACGCAAAGCACGCCGTCCTGATCGGAAAGCAAGGCGTCACGATCGAAACCGAGGTCGCTGGGGCCAAATCGATTTTCGAGCAGCACGGGGACGCCATCTCGATTCGTTGCCGAGAATTTACCATCGACGCGGACAATATTCGCGTCCGCTCCCAGACCCACTCCAGCTATCAAAGCCTTGGGCACATGACGCTGTCGAGTCTCTCGAACATGACCGTGCAGACTCCGTCCAGTCTCAATCTCACGGCGATGAACGGAGTGACGCTCAATGCGCTGACTGTACTTATCAATGCACTCCGAACGATTCGCTTGCTCGGACTGACGGGCGGAATTGGGACATTTGCAGCAGGGCCGGGAGTGCATTCCTTCGGAGCAGAGATCAGCTCGACAGGTCTGCAAAATACAATGACCGGGGTCACGACAAACCTGCACGGGGCAACGGTCAAGATCGGTCCGCCTCCCATGAGCTCAGGCCCGGCTGCCAGCTCTGGTTCTGACAGCGAATCAAGCGCTGGCTCGGTTGCAAACTCCAGCTTCGACTCAAAGACTGAACAGGGCACTGACAAGGCCTCAGGGTCGCCTGCCAGTCCGCAGGCACCAAGCAATGGCGACCCGGAAACAGACAGCAAACAGCATGCGGCAGAGGTCTTCCCTTTCGATCCAGAACATGGCTTTGCGGGTCTTGGGGGTCGGATTCACCATCGCAAACACAAGCATCCCCACGGACACAAGCATCATCACAAGCGGAATCACGGAGACCAACACCGTCCAGAGGAAGAGCACACACAGTCAACCCTGCCGATCTCACC
Source organism: Myxococcales bacterium (assembly GCA_016794465.1). Classification (GTDB taxonomy): domain Bacteria; phylum Myxococcota_A; class Polyangia; order Palsa-1104; family JAEUJZ01; genus JAEUKA01. The sequence goes on from JAEUKA010000024.1 coordinate 25,194, forward strand.
TTTTGACAAGCCCGGAGGAGTTCCCAATTCGAGCGTCGATCCGACCGATGAGTCAGTGCCCACTACCGCAGAGGGGTCGGCACAACCAGATCACCGCGCGCAGCACCATGAGAGTTCGGGACACAGCTCAGAGTCGACGTCCCTCGGTCAAACAAGCGAAGAACCTCCGTCATCCGATGCTTCGATGGACAGTCAGGACTTAAAGCCAAAAGGACCGCCATCTGCTCGGAATTTTGTACCGTCTGGACAGCGTGATGCCCTCACCCCAATGCCTCCCAGACCGCATGAACCGCCTCGTCCTGTGCGCACAGATCCACAAGATCCGGAGCAGACCCCGGCTCTCAAGCAGACTGTATCGGACTCCACCAGCGCTGTAGAGCAAGCGGCCGCCCGCATCGGAGCCTCTCTGTTTGGTCCTGTTGACCGGGATGGACCTGTGGCTCGTCAAAAGCCAGGCAGTCTGCGTGCACTTGCTACTGAGATCGCAAAAATCGAGGCGATTGTGTCTGCCTGTTCTTCGGGTCCGAGCAGTTCCTCCACCATTTCCTCTGCTGTGAAGCCACCCTCTGCCAGACCTTCCGACCAGGATGCAACGAAGGGTGCAAATCAGAATCCGCGAGCTGAGTACACGTCAACAAAGCCGCCAAGCCAGGTCGCAGGTTCCGACCATACGTCAGTCCGCTACTCCGTTCGCACCCCACCCGAGGATGGAACCAATCCGCTTCAGGAGGCACCGCATCACCACGGCAGTTCGCGCATTCCTGGGGCAACGCCCCCTGCGGGTCATTCCAATAGTCATCATCGCCACTCGAAGGCGCATCATCAGCACTCGAAGGCGCATCATCAGAAGGCACACAAAATCGCTCACGACCCAAAACCCCAAACCGCAGCCACAGATCCACAGGTCTCGGCACCTGAGACAGCACAAGCGCCAACAGCTCCGGCAAGGTCATCTGAGAATCAAGTCAACGCGGGATTGCTACAAGCAGCGGGGTCTCCATCCGCGGCGCTCAGACCCACCGAGAGTGGCGATGCAGGCGCTGGTGGCAATCACGACCGAGGACTCTTGCAGCGCGGTGCCTCTGCCCAGAGCCCATTCGAAGTATTCCGCAGATTGATCTCTCTCTTTTCTCACATGACGTGGGACGGACAAACACCGCTGGGAATGCTGCATACATTTCAATCTGCAGCGGCTGCCGCACCCCGTCCCCTCGCGGAGATGCACGAGCTACTGCTCGCATTCCAACAGAAATCTGATCATGCCGCCTGGGCTCCTAGCGTGGATTCGGAAGTTCCCCCAGAACAGCTTTTGAGTTCTCTCCAGCAATATCTGGAGGAGCTCGGACGGAATCTCCCTGCGCATGGTGCAGCAACTCCCCCAGCAGCAGCTTCGACAGCTTCGTCGTCGAATCCAGACCGGCAGCCCGAGGACTCTGAGCCCAAACCAACGAAGCCACAGCAGCCGCAGAGCACTGAAGTCCCAGGTCTACAAGCCGCCATGGTGTCAGACCTTCTTTCCTCTCTGCAATCAGACAGTCTGGATGAACGAATCAACCGGGATCCCTCGCTGATTCCAACCGTGCTGCAAGCAACGCTGGCTGCACAAGCCGGCGCACTTACACCTGAATTGGGCGCTCCGCTGCTCGTTCTGGCGGAGTCAATCCTCGAATCACGAACCGATGTGGCGGTGCTGCTGGCATTGATGGGAACCGCTGCCCAAGCCGGGCTACTGCCGAGTGAAATCGCACCGCATGCAATCGCCGGTCAGCAACTGGCGGTACAGAGTAATCTGGATCTTGCAGAGCTGCGCGCTCAAGTTACCCAGGCCGATACTCCCGGTTCGACCCGAGATACCAAGCCCTCGGATGGTACGAACACAAATCAAAGGTACCAACCGCTGATTGATTTGGCGCTGGCAGCTGCAGACAATGGCTTCCTACCGAGATCCTCTGCTCTGACGATTGCCGAGAATCCGGGCAGCGGGCTGCTGCGCTTGCCAGAGCTGCTGGCTGTTCGGGAGGTGTTGCAGTATGCCGCACGCATTGTGGCTGGAAAGCCTCTTCCAGAACCACCAGCCGGTCCCCTCGTTCAGATTCGTAGAAACACGCTCATATCGATGCTAAGATCGAGTGGTACGTCCTTCAACGAGATCCGCAGACCAGAGCTTCTCACGGATCCAGCTACTCCCGTTGCTCCAGCGTCCCCAGGTTTGCCTGAATTCGATCCTCTTGCAGATCCTCTGGTAAGCTCTGGCTCGGTTTCTGTTGGGACTCCTGTCATGACTCAGAGCAGCCCCTCTAGCAGCCCCTCTGAAGGCCCCTTGGGCAGCACAGATGGTGATACTCCCATCTCAGGTTCAGCATCTGGAGCCGGAGCCAAGGCAAGCCCAGATCCTGGCGCTGACGCTGAACAGGATCCCAAGGAACCTTTCGACGGAAGCGGGGCCCCAGCCGCAGGACAGGACAGTTCTTTGGGCACAGAGTCGACAACGCCACAGGCATCATCAGCACAGAATCCACAACGAACGCCTCCGACCTCTCCACAGGCTACGGGACCAAGCATTCCACGGGACACAAGTCTGAACCCAGGGAAGACCAAATCTCAGACCTCTGCACGTAGTCCCATCAACGATGAGTTGGCGGCGTTAGAGGCAGTGCGTCAGGGTGTCCGCAGCGGCACGCTATCCAATGGACCAGAGCTCCTACGAGCGCTCCTTGCTTCCGTGCTTTCGGAAGATGATGCCGGGTTCCCTCCAGATTTATTTGAAAAAAATCATCACGCGCTAGAAGAGCTGTTGCGTGCGGACCCCAAGATGGCTCGGCTGCTGGCCATTGGAGGAATCTCTGCAACCTTGGGTCTGCTCCCCCCCAGCCTGTCCGAGCTTGCCAAGCGCGTCTCAAAGATCGCGGTTCAGTACAGTCCATCTGCAACAGAGCTACTACACAAAGCCCAGAAGCTCGAACTGACGTCCCGCAAGCGTCCCGACTCAAATCAGAAGACGGACACGCTGGGATTGCCGACCTCTCTTCCGGAGAGCGAGTCTTCTGATCTTGAGTCGTGGCTCCGGATTACTGATCAAACGGAAGAGCCTGACTCGACTCTTAGACTTGGAGGCACAGAAAATCCCCCAGGGCTGCCGCAACTCCCGGCAACGGATCAGCGGGAGTCGTCTCCACCTATCGATCTGGATGATGACCTTGAATTATCTGAGATGGATGATGACTCCGCAGATCCGTCCCACTCATCTGACCCATCAGACGAGCTGGGCGCAGACCTGAAGCTCGCCGATCCATCGAGCATTCCAGCGCTGGGCGCAGAGAATCAGGTCTACCTCACCAAATTGGGAATAGACCTCGCACAGCTGCGGAAAGCACTGCAACTTCTGCGCGGACTGGAGACGGAACGTGGTTTATTTCTGGCCCAGTCTCCTCCAGTCGTAGAGGCAAAAATGAAGGTCATTGCCGAGCTTCGCTCGGGATTACGGAGCCTGACGGCCTCGACATCACAGATCTCGAGTAGACAGATTCATGATTTCGCACCGACGATTCTCGGGGCTAGTTTGGTGCGCCACCTGGGAGTCCTTCCTCCGGACATTACTGCACCGGATTTGGAGGAGGCTCAGCGGATCATCTTTGCGGATGAGCAGACCCGATCGCGACTGATCGATGCACGGCTCGCAGCGGATTCGGAAAAGCTTCCCCAGACGCTACGACCGGTAGCCCTGAGCCTGCGCAGGCTGTGGCAGAAACGGACCCGTGATGGCAGCCTCGTGCAGGAGCCGGGCGATTCTCCTTCACAGCAATTCACCCCCGAACAGGGCTCCAGTTTCGCCAACAGCTTCCCTGAAAGTGAGTCCGACTTCTGGGCACGGTTGCTTCGGTTTCTGCGCTTGATTGCCACAGTTGCATCTACTCTTTTTGCTGGCCCACTGCACGAAGCGCTAGCCACGGATGCGGAAGATACCGAGTCCGTGGAAGATGCGGAAGACGAGTCCGAATGAGCCCCACCACCGGCATTCAAGAGGACTTGCTCACGGAGCTACAAGCGCTCGATGATCAGCGGTCACGCTATCAGCTCGATCATCCTGCCGCCCAGCTAGGAATCGAGGACCCGGACGTCCGTCGCATGATCGAAGCACTGGCATACTCTGCTGTTCGAACGCGACAAGCGACCATGCGGAATCTGTATTCGACCTGGAAGCGACTCTTGTCGAGCTACTTTCACTTCATCCTACAACCGCTGCCAGCGATGACAATGACCCAAGCGCTGGTCACACCGCAGATGACGGATACGGTCATTCTGCCGCGTGGAACCATGCTGCAGCTAACGACGCTGGATGGCGCTATCGGGAGCTTTCAGACGCTGTCTGAGCTGCGCGTGCTTCCGATCAATCTGGCGCGGACTGAGCTGCAGATGAGCAAGCAAGGCTACCGTCTGATTCTTTCCTTTCTGTCATTGTATGCGCGAGCCGATGACTTGGGGGTGATTCCCATTCACCTCAACTATCTTGACAACTACCTGGCGGCCCTACGTCTGCACCACACCTTGCAGAAGCACCTGCGCTCCTGCTGCGTCTTTTATGATGGAAATTTTTCTGCTGACACACATGGCATTCCGTGTGAAGTCACCTTCGGGGTCTATTACGACAAACCCTATGAAGACAACCCCGTAAATCCACTGGAAGAGGTTCGCAGTTTCTTTCACTTTCCGACGCAAGATCTGATGATCCACGTCAAAGTTCCTCCGGCGACCCAGACTTGGAGCAAGTTCTATCTGTGCTTCGATCTGGACATGGACTATCCGCGTGAGCTGCCACTGTACCGCGAGGTCTTCCGTCCGTTTTCCGTGGCCGTCGCCAATCGACGCCGTGCTTTTGCCAGACCAATTGAGTGTGATGGAACCCAAGATGCCTATCCGATCCGGTTTTTGATGAATGATCCGAGCTATGCGATGGAGCGGACGCTCGGTGTGTATCGAGCCGCCCCGCGCGGACTGGAACCTATCGGCCAAGCTGCCCTGGGCACCTTCCGTCAGAGCTATGAGATTGAGGAACGTAGTGAACTGGCCGGAGTGCCCGGGTACTCACTGATCATTAGGCGTCCGGAAGCGTTTGCGGAGCCGCAGCAGCTGCTGGTCGAAGCGTTGTGGTATCAGCCGTTCTTCGCGACGAATACCAGCGGTCCCATCAGGGTATCGCTCGTAGATCGCGTGGCAGTTGGCCTCGACTGGAGGCACCTTGGGACTCTCTCTTCCGCCCTGGAATGTCCGCTGCGCCAAGAGCCAGATCGCCTGCTCTATCTGCTCTCGCTCAAGATGAAGCCCACCCTAAACAAAGAAGAGCTGTTGGATCTACTGGCCATGTTCGGTTCCATCGACATGGGACCCTACGCCAAGATTTCACAGCGGATCGGGCGCATGAGTCTGTCTACCGTTCCTGATGGCGAGCTCCCGGGAGTCGGCGTTCGACACGTCTACCGCATCGAACTGACCCCACACGACAAGGAAGAGGTTCCGCTGCTCGCCCGCTTTGTGGAACAGCTTGGCAAGGTGTTGGATGCCTGGGACTATGAAGCTCGTGTTGAGGTACGAACGGAGTCTCCACCGAATTTGGGCTCAGGTGGGCCGACGTCCACAGTTCGAAGGAGCAGTCCATGAGATTGAACCTCTGGAAGATGGTCATCGGTCTCCGACGTGACATCGCCAACCTGCTCGAGCGCACGATCCAGCACACCGTCAAGCTCGGCGACCGAACAGCGGCCCCCGCGCTGATACCACAAGAGACGCTGGAGAGGATGCGTAGTGAGCTCAAGGTCCAACTTGATTCACTGAAAGACAGCCTTACTCGTGAAATGGGTGAGAGCGAAGTGTATCTGGTGATGTTTCCGCTGGTGCTTCTGTGTGATGAGATGGTGATGAGTCATCTTGGGAAGCCGCAGCAGACTCTGTGGCCTCTCTTGCAAGCCGATCTGTTTCAGATCAATTATGGCGGTGACGTATTCTACGACTTCGTCGATGAGCGTTTTGCCAAACCCGACACACCAGCCGTCGTTTATGAAGTTCTATACTACTGCTTGGCATCGGGTTTCGTTGGCAAATTCGGCAGCGATAGCAGCAAAGTGCTTCGGTACAAGACGCTGCTGACCGAAAGGATCCCAGGAGCGCTGGTCCCGGTGCGCAAGAAGAAGCGCCGCAAGGAAGGTCGAGAAAGATCTGAGCGTGAAGAACGCCCCTCGCAGACCCCACCTGCTCCCGCTCCGCGTCAGCGTTCATCGGCTTGGTACTATCTGACAACGCTGCTGCTCCTGGTGTTGTTTGTGGGAAGCATGCTGGTCGTTTCAAACTTGTAAGGGAATCGATCGCGCGGAGTTTACAGGGTCCAGTGACATGTCCAAGGAACTCTCTGATCTGTTCGATGTGAACCGTCTGCGAACGCTGTGGAAGCAGTCCAACGCAGCGACAAACAGCTCTCCTGGCGCCCATGCCCGTGCGACCGAACCAGCAGCACCAACGGAGTCCAGCTCAAGAGAGTCGTCCCGGTCGATCGACCCAGTTGAGCAACACCGGCTGCAGGCAGAGCGGACGCACATTCAGCAGAGCCGACCTGATGACGTCCTGCGAGCACTTGGTCGGGAGATCAATGAACGATTGCACTATGAGAGTCTCACCCTGCTGCACATCTGGAGACCCCTACAGGTCGAAGTAGCGATGCTGGTTCCCGCAAAGAATAAATCGTTGAGCCCAGCAGGCCACACCAAACCGTCTTCATCGACCCAGTTGTACCAGCTCATCGACCAGCTGGATGATGCGCTCACTTCACTTCTTTCTGAGAGGTCCGAGTCCTAAGATGTCTCTGACGAACATCAACATTCCTAACGCACTCCTGGTGTTGGAAAAACCCGGGGACGGAGTGTTCCGCGAGATGGACTGGCTGGAGCAGAGCCGCAATGATTCGCGGGCTTTTTTTAGACTCCTTTTCGAGCATCACGCAACGCAGAGTTCGCAGCCATTCAAGAGCATTCCGGGCATCGGAATTGATCTGTATCACGACCTGATTATCCGGCACCAAAACGAAGGTGGCGGCAGACCCGCATTCATCTGTCGAGAGCCGAAAGGAGCGGCCCTCCCGATTAGGGGCTTGCTGCGAAGCGCAGGTCAACGGTCCGACGCATGGAATGTCCTGAGCTATGCGGCTCTCCACAGCGCTTGCACCGAACGCTGCCAGCAGTGGGAAGCCCGAGGCATGAAGGCAGGTGACAGTCTCTGCATCGTTGCTTCGATGGATCGAGAACTGCTCATCGCACTGCTTAGTGGCTTGCGCATGGGCCTTGCCGTGACAGTACTTCCTCCCAGTGGTCCCGAGTTCCTGGCGCGGCGAATCGCAGCCATTCCCAGTGCACATATTAGCTGTGAAAGTCGTTATGCGTCCTTGCTCCAGCCCTTCGTGAAACGCTGCCATTTCGTCGAAGATCTTCCTCCACCTGGAGTGGTCTTTTCCTCGGCAACAAGCTCATTGACCAGCGCTGCCGAGCAGCCGGTGCTGGCACTGTTTTCCCCGCACAGCCACGTAACCGAAGATCTTCAGCCCTGCCTGCTGGAAGCCCAGACAGTCCTCGAGAACGCACTGCGCGACGGGCTATTCTATCTTTCGCTTCGATCTGGAACCGTGCTTGCGGCCCCTGAAAGTGACCTCCTTCAGTACCAGCCTGGACTCCTGCTCACCTGTTTGCTGCACGGAGCAACGTATCTTCACATCGGCGCAAGTGATCTGCTAGCTGATCTTCCTGATGACAAATGGCCCACTCCACTTCATGTGTTGCTGATCACAGAACGAGTGCGTGACACACTGCTACAGAGGGACCCAAAGGCACAGCCCCTTGGCTCCAAGGGAGTCAGGCTCTGGATCCGGGATGCTCTGACACCTGCCAGCGAATCGTGGGACGACTTGATTGATCGGTGCTCACTCCGTTCGGTAGCGGCAAGCGCACTTTGGTACGACTCAGCAGCGGGTGGCTGTCAGCTGATTTCGCTGCGTGGTCTCGGCCGCCCACCACGCTATCTACGTGCAGCGGCGGGCCTTCCGTTTCGCCTTCGTCATCCTGGCAATCAGCGCGATTCGGCCCGGGGCAGTCTGGCACTTTGGGACCCCGTCCCCCTGGGAGCCGGCCTGCTTCTCGCAGCGAGCAATGGAGGATACCTCTATGCAGGGACACTCCGCCCCAGTCAGCAAGGACGCTGCTATCCCACCCTCGAGGTCGAAGAGACGCTATCGGATATTCCCTTCGTCGTGGGAATCTCTGCAGTCTGCGAAGAAGGCGACAGCGGCGTCATCACTCTACTCATCTTCACAGGTCCGGAACCTCTTGATGAGGCACGTTCGTATGCTTCTGCACGTCAGTCGACTTTGCGAGAGCGAATTCAGACTCGCATCGATCCAAGCTACCAGCCCACAAACATCGAACTTTATGCGATGTATCCACGACTCCGCGATGGTCGTATCGACCACAAGTGGTGTGCTCACGAGTTTGCCAAAGGGACGCTTCGGTCCCGAGAAGAGGACCCCATCTTTCAACTCCTGGACAGCTTGCGCGCCGCTTGTGCAGCGCACCGTGGGGAAGCCACAGGCTCAGGCACCACGCAGAGGGATGGCAACCCATGAGTGAACTCGTGGCCAGCGGCGCCAAACTCAGCTGCTCTTGCGGGCTCGGATTGAGTACGCTTTCGGCACCCCCACGTGGAGCATTTCACGTAAGTGGCGTGCCGCTGGCAACAACCACTGACGTACTCCCGGGTACAAACATCCTCCCGTTTTCGCAGTGCACTGCAGCGGCGGTCATCGCTCAGGCTGCTCTCACGGGACAGCCTCCCTTGTGCATCCCCAAGCCCGCCGCTTCATGGACTATTCTGGCAGATGGAGTGACGATTACCGGACTGCCCGTGCTAACCACAGACTCCGTTCTCCCATGCGGAATGGGCGGTCTGATTCGCGTGCAGACCTTGGTGAGTACCAGAGTCACCTATTTTCCACCGGGGATATCCTAGCCAAGGGGGTGCGAAGATGGTCAATATTCGGATCCTTCAGACACCACTCACCTCACCATCGAGCCGCATACTTGGCGAAAATGATCCCGCGCTTGACCAGATTCTCGCACTTGCAGAGCGCAGTCAGTTTGTGGCTGCAGGAGAGCAAACCGAGAGGCTCTGGCGAGAGCAAGTCTACGATGTACGTATTTTGGGAGTCTTCCTTCTTGCATCCTTTGTTGAGCAAGGGATGGGGGCTCTAGCTGACATCTTCTCTGCCGTTAACGTCATACTTGGGCAGAGCTGGGAGTTTGTCAGTCCAAAAGTCGGAAAACAGAAACAGTTCGATGTGGCACTTCGCTGGCTTGTCACCGGTATCCTGGGACAGTTTCGCTTCGCTCAAAAGGTCAAGAGTCCGCATTGGACCGCTTGGCTTTCACAGTGGGACAAGACGGACCAGAAGCAGGTGTTCGATCTGATGAGTAGCGTGTCCTCTCTCCTTGAAGCAGTCCTTCCGGGCGCTCTGAGTAGAGGGAATTTGTTGCAGTTTCACAAGACGCTAAAGGACTTTCCAACCACCCACGCCGTTGATGATGTGAGCGATCGCCAGCGATCCCCCCGGGCTACAGCAGGATCGGATTTGTCAAGCCAAGTCATAGATGTCGAGATTCTGAACGGAGGGGAGTCGAACATGCAGAGTCAACTGGAACCACTCAAGGACGAAAATCCGACGGGAAGTCCGGGTGCTGGCCAATCAGCAACTGTGCCCGGCGTCCCAACAACCCTGACCATCGTTCTGTCTCCTTCTTTGCATGAACTGATGCGAAAGATTGCGGCCTTCAATCGTCTGGTGCGGCTTGGCAAATTCAAGCAGGCAGCGATTGTTCACAGAGACCTCAAGGAGCACATTGAAAAGTTCGACCCGCGACTCTACCTTCCGTCGGTGTTTGGCGAGTACTGCAGCAACATCGTGACCCATGCCGAAAAGCTGTTGCCTGTCCTCGATATCAAGAACGACTTCGCAACCCAAGCTCTCATCGATCTATATCGCATGGACTTGGATCGCTTCATCGCGGCAAACAGTTAGTCAATTGGATAAGCGCAAAATCTGATGGAGTCGACGTCAGAGAACCAAATAACCCCGACCCGGGCGGAGCTCGAGAAGCGAATCGAGCAGCAGGCGTACAAGTTTGATCTGTCTGCACTCCATGATCTGCTTCGTCATCTGGGGTATGAAGAATCGGATATTGAGTACCGCAGCCACGATACACTGGTGCACCAGTGTTCTCTTGTGGGCAGCGTAAAGTTTCACAAACTTCCACGGCGGAGGGTCGTCGTACTGCTGAACCTCGGCTGGCTCGGGCCGCAGAGTGCCTTACCGAATTACTTTCGCATGATCTTGGCCGAGCAGCAGGACGACTCCCTTTCGGAGTTTTTGGGTCTATTCTGTCATATGATGTTCCGTAGCGGCATAGTTGCGTCCTTCCCGGAGAGAGACCCCGCAATATTTCGGAATTGGCCGCGTGCGCTTCAGCAGTTGCGCTGTCTGCTTGGCCTTCGCTCCACCTACACGACCCACTGGGTATTTTCGCAGGTCTTCCCAGAGCTTGAGGTAGCGGTTTCGCGAACCATTATGGAGCGTGAGATGCGGTCAAGTGGAATGGAGCTTGGGATTTGGGAGCTTGGTGACGGCTCTGTATGTGGCGGCATCTCAAAAGTGCCGGTGTCTGCCGTGGCGATTCAGCTATTTGCTGACCAGCTCACCTGCGGAACCGGAGAGCCATGGTCCAGCGAAGCCCTGCGTCGGATCGAGGAGCATGTCCTGCCGACGCTGGCGGCCCACGGCTCCTTCCTAGAGGTGAAGCTGGTGCTGCGTGACCAGAGCAGCTTCATGATTCTGCAGCCCCATCAATACCTAGGCTATGAACCGATCAAAGGAGGTCCACGACAGGCCAGTGCAACTGCCAAGTCCGCCCGCACCATCGTGCTATTTCAGGGGGAAGTGCCCAGTAGCACGTGATTTTGGCGGAGCAGCATGGGCGCCATGATGTGATTTCCAATCGTTCAGTGGAGGCGTTGCTTGGTCGTCTGCGCCTTGGGGGCGCGATGGCTTGCGTGACAAAAGACCCATCAGCGTATCATCCTTGCGAGTCTTTGCCTGCGACAGCGGCGTCTGCCCAGTACGACTTTTGGCATTGACGTTAGCGCCCTGGGCAACTAGTGCTTCGGCACCACGTACAGCGCCGCTCAACACTGCTTGATGAAGTGTGGTATTGCCATCTCGATCGGCACTTTCGATGTTCGCGCCCTTGCGAGCTCTTCGTTGGTATTCCCTCCCCCGGGATTCCTATCTAGGGCTCCATGAAGGCGTGAATGCGCAAGACAAGTCGCTCCGTGGATCCAGGATCTCTTCGTGGATTGGCACCGAGGACGCGTCGTCTATTTCGATTGAATGTGCCCGTGCAGATTGCCCCAGGAAGAGCCGAATCAGACCGATTCGCGCCAACTACCAAACGCCACGCATCAAACGATTGGCAGCGCTGCATAGCTCCGCTCGATCATCAGGTGGCCACTGCAGCGCCATCACTGAACGCGATGTGATCCACTCGGGATCGAAAGTTTGTGCATCAGTCGATGCGGCTCGGTTGCGAAGTTGCCCGCTGACAGCGCTGCAGCGGCCATAACGCGAGCGGTAAGCGGGGCCGTTTGCGTAGTGCGGCGCCGAGCTGCAGCGCTGTGTCATCGCAGCATCGGAAGCATCCGCAGCGTTGCATAATCATCGCTTGCGTTGCGTTGAATCGACCTGCAGCGGGCTGCATTGTGGCGCTGGGATGGGCCGCTCTGCACAGCTCAACTTCGTCCGAGCAGCTCCCACCTGGGGCGCTCGACCCCGCAGCGGCTGCGTGGTCACCGATACGCAGCGCTGCTGCGCCCATGAACGGGAGCGGCAGTCAACCGGATCAGATCGAGTTGTGCAGAGTCGACCTGCAGCGCTTCACCATCTTCTCATCCGCAGCGCTACATAGTCGCCGCTCACGCGGCGTTTCATCGACCGGCTGCGGGCCACAGCTATCCACCGGGACAGGCCGCGCCTCATCCAATGGGGAATCGAGATCAATCGCAGTCTCTGCCGCGCAAGCGACGCGAAAAGCCGCCGCTGGTTTGTCATGCACCGCGTTCTGCCTGCATTGCTGCTACCGTTGGCGTTGCGTCTTGCTCGCGTTGCGCTCTCATCTTGCTTGCGTTTCGCTACCGTTCGATGAGGACAATTAGACGCAACGTGCGTCTAACTCTGTGTCCTCGCGTAGCGTCTACTTGGGGGACCGTGTCTCGGTTCTGCGCAGCGGGCTGTTGGGCACTCAGTCTGCGGCCTGAATCCAGCGTCGTTTGCATCCCAATCGCTGCATCTGCTGTCGTGATTCTGAGCGCTCCGAAACTCCGCTTGCGTTCCGTTTCGCCGGCCGTTGTCCCACCGCTCCACGATGGTTCCGGAGTCCTTCCTTCCACTTTTTCCGCTGCGCTCAACTCAGGTGGAATCGTCGCAGCGCTGCACAACGTCCCGCTTGCCAGTGCGTGCAGCGCTGCGCGTGGATCACTCCCAAAACACAGCCGGCCCCAACGCCTGCGCACCCTGTGGGATGCAAACCACACAGACTCCTGCAAACGGAGTGCTTCACGGAAGCTGCGAGCGCTGCATTCCCTGGTTGCAGCGCTGCGCGCGTGCGCAGTACGATGACCACGATGAAGTGTCTATTCTGTAACGAGCCGCTTCCCGAGCCAGTGCCTCCACGCAAGCACTACTGCGATAGCACCTGCCGTGGCAATGCCTGTCGCGAACGCCAGAAAAAGGAGTCTGCACAACCACCTACACCGATAGGAAATAACCGCACAGGAAGAGAATCGCTCACGGCAGCGACGCTTGCGGAAAACCACGAGCCCGCGCAGGACAATCATCGTAAGCATCATCGCAGCGCGCCCATTCCCATGGCGCGGATTCCAATGGAGCAGCAACTTCTGTTGCAGGCTCCAGATGGCGCAACTACATATCGACTCGTGCTTCCCCCGTTTCCTGGGGAACGGCTACCGCGATTCTCTCCGCCAATCGATGAGAAGGGGCAGATCCGAAGCTACACCCTCTCCCCGTTTGAACAACCGGACGACATTCACCTGATCGACGGGCAGATGTATCGCGTGCTATGGATCGGCGCAAACGGACAGCTCCTCCCACCGAAACAGAATGGTTCGCTGCCAGGACTCCGTTTCTGGCTGGGGCCACCGGAGCCAACCATCGGTGCGCCTTCTGTGCGTGAATCGACCGATCATGTGAAAGCGCCAATGCCGACAAAAGAACCACAGCCAAAACTGAAAGCCTCGCCCGTACAGAATGAAGCGCCAGCGATAGAAGAGTCACGATCAGCGCACAAAGAAGATCCGTTCTGGAGTCCAGAGAGGATTGCGGCCCAAGTGACTTTGGGCGCGCTCACTGCGCGGTCGAAGGAGGAAGACGCCCGCAAGCAAGCCGACAGTCTCTATCGGGTAGAAGCGTGGCCGCCGGACTTTGGCGCGGGCCCGCTCTGCAATGTCATCTCGCAGATCATCGAACACGCCGACCGGACTCCCATGCTGGATGAAGACACTGCGAAGCTGGATGAAAAAGCCCGGACGAACCTCGAACGCTGGAACGCCAAAACGCAAAAGGAACTCCGGCTCTTGCGTCGTGATGCGGACATGTTGTCCTACGACGCGGAGGGGCGACTCCTTCCCTCCGACAAAACCGATGGATTCCTAAAGCAGCGACTGTTTCCGCTGATCGATAGGTGGGATGCTCTGTTCGGCGTTGTGTCCCCGGAACAGCCGCCCAAGGAATCGCTCAGCTCCGTTGCAAGACGAATCCTCCTACGAGTCTGGCACGGACTCCTCTTCTGGCTGCGCAACCAAGGAATGATGCCAGACGTTCCCCTGCATGAGACCTTTTCCGAAGCTCGTCACCACGCCCAGCACTGGGTTCCGAAAGGAGCCGATCCAGCCGGACAAATCATCGCCGTCGTCCGTTCCGGTTACATCCGAGATGGCGCCGTCTTCCGTCGGGCGCATGTGGTCGCAACCAAGTAATCGACCAGTGCGAAACAGCAGCCTGCCGAAACTCACCGCCCAGAGAACCGCTCACTCCAGATGCTCCTGCCTATCCTGCGTCCGCTTCCGCTTCGCGTAGAACTGATCATAACGACCCAAAAGGAGCTGCTGCACCTGCGCGGGCCACCAGTGGGAATTCCCGCGCGGCGTCAGGTATCCCGCCTCGCTGAGTAGCTTCGCGAGCTGCGGATAGCTCGGTCTGGATCCTGTGCGCAGAATCAGCGACTCGCAGTATTTGCGCGGTGTCAGAATCGAAGTCTCCTTGGTGTTTGCCATCAGCTGGTAGACGTTCGACTCTGTGAACTTGCGCCCCTTGTACGGAAGGTATCCCAGCTCGTTCAGGATGTTCGCAATGCCCTGATACGTAGTCCCCCGATCGCGCAGCTCGTGCATCTTGAGCTTCACTTCTTCGTCGCTGTGTGACCGCTGATTTACCGGTTTACAGACATGCCACCCTTTCCGAATGTTCAGGTTGTAGATCACAGACACAGTCCATGATGCCCCCTGCGGAGGAGGGATTTTTTCTGCTGTCAGCTGGTCCGCGATCTTTCGGTAGCTCACCCGTGCTTCGATCATCGACTTGATTCGCGCCAGAATGACCTGTTCCGCGGGATCATCGATCAAAATGCGATATCGAGGATTGTTTGGCGACGGCACCGCCTTGCTTCCATAGGGAGCCTTCCCAAAGTGATAGCCATTCCCTCGTATGTGCCCGATCGCTTCCTTCACACGCTCCCCACACGCCTCCCTTTCCATCTGAGCGAAGACCAGGAGGATGCTCACCAGCGCTCTCCCAAGCGCAGAGTCGAGACGGATCGCCTCGCGAATCGCAACCAACTCCTTCGTCCCATCCGCAAAGTGCGTTTCATACAAATCACAGAAGTGCTTGATCGAACGACTCAGCCGATCAAATTTGAGCACCACCACCACGTCTGCCTTCGTGGCGAGCGCACGAGCCAGACCCTTCCTATCCGCTCTCCCTCCCGATTCCACATCTTCATGAATCTGAAGGAGGCGTAGTCCGACCGATTCACAATACGACTTGATCGCTGCCCTCTGTGCATCCAGAGACAGCCCATCCGCCGCCTGCATGTCGGTACTCACACGGATGTATCCTACGGCCGTCCTCGTCCCTGAAATCTGTCCGCTTGGGACATTATTCCGATCATGGTGATTTCGCATATTCCAGACCCCTTCCGCATGCGCCAAGTGCGCCGCTGTAGGGACAGGCTTAAACTCTGTTCATGTCTCCAACCGCTACTGCTTCTGGCTGGGTACCGACGGTCAGGGCGGGCTCTGGAGTGAGCGTGCCGGCTCCGTCGTTCAGCAGGATCTGCGCCTTGCCTATCCCCGAGAGTGCGACTACGACATCGGTGATGCCGTCGCCATTCATGTCTCCGACGGTGAGTCCGCTCGGAGCACTGCCCACGGTGAACGTGCTGGTGCGGCTGTCAATCATCGGGATCGGCTGGGCGGGGATGGTCCAGACCAGGCGCAGGTTGTCATCGTTGCGGAAGCTAGCGACGAGGCTGGCGGCAGCAGTGGGAATCTTCGGGACCAGGCTGCTGATGACCAGATCCGACACCTCGTTGGTCGAGCCGGCGGGGTTGACGGGGAGCGGCCCGAAGTCGATGCGGCTGGCGTAGAAGCGGAACAGGTCGCTGCGGCTGTGGAAGGCGCCGGTCTTGTTTTGCACTTTCAGCTCGGTCGGGCCGATCGCCACCCGCGACGGAGTGATCGCATCAAGCTGCGTGCTGGACACAAACGTGGTCTGCGCGGCTGTGCCAGCGAACTGCACCACAGCGCCGGGCGCAAAGCCCCAGCCGGTCAGCCGAATCGTCTCTTTGCCGTCGATAAGCCCCAGCCGTGGCGCAGCATCCAGGAGCAGCGGACGGGTGCCACTGCAGACGGTATCGGTGACGGGCACGACGGGAACTCGCAGCGTGCTGTCCTGACCTTGGAGATCGGCCAGCTTGGCACTGCCCGTCGCGAGCAAGCACGAGGTCGCCCCGGCTCCTTTGTACACGCCGACCTCGACCGTCACATCACCGACGAAGCTGTCAGGCAGTCGCAGCAAGAACGTGCTGCGGGCGGACGCTGGCTGGGGCAGATCGTAGGGCGCAACTTCGCTGCGAGGACCAAGCCCAGCATGTAGCGGCAGGACGTGCAGCGAGGCGGCCTCCATCGGCAGATCTTCGACGCTGACCAGGATGGTAGGTGAACGTGAACAGCTGGTCACAGCCAGCGCCAACAAGCCGGCCACAAGGTCCCAGCGCGATGCTTTGCTCATGATTGCCCCCTCGGTCCGTAAGCGATTAAAAGTCGACGACGCGAACCCCTAAGTCTGACGCTGGCTCGCGAAGCCGGACGCCGATGATGACTCCGGCGGTGATGGCTCCGGCTGCGGCAATTCCGCCGAGAAGACCCCAAAACCAGGCCTTTTTGTAGACCGGCTTTTCTTTCTGCTTGGCCGCGAGCAGCAGCGCCTCGTCGGCCTTTTTGCGCTCAGCCTCCCGAGCAATCGCCAGCGCCTCGGCTTCCTCGGTGCGTCGCTTGGCCAGTCGCTCGGCCGCTTCTCGCTCCGCCGACGCCTTCTCGGCATCCAGGCGCGCCCGCATCGCCGCCGCATGCGCCTCCGCCTCGGGAAGCAGCGCCGACTTGGGATCGTCTTTGAGAAACCGCTCATACAGCGCCAGCGCCTCTGCCCAGTGCCCAGCCTTGCGATGCGCCTGCGCGATATTAAACAGCAGCGTCGGCAGCTGCCGCTTTTGATAGGCCAGCTGAAACTCGCCGATCGCCTGATCGTAGCTGCCGGCCGTAAACAGCCGCGTCGCACTGTCGAGGATCTCCCGCAGGCTGCGACTGTCCTTGGCCCCAGCTGCCGGAGCCGGAGCCGGAGCCGTTGCAGTCGCCGTCACCGTCGGATTCCCAGCGGACGTTTCGCTGACCTGAGGCTCCGCTGCCGCCACACCCGCAACAAACAGGATGACGCTAGCGAACCACCGGGATGTCATCGACATTGTCACGCGACGGCTTGGCGGCTGGCTTGCTGATGGCTTTCTGGACCGGCTTCCCGGACGGCTTGACGGTCTGCTTAACAGTCTGTGGATTGACCGGATCATTCTTTTTATCGGGACTCGCGCTTGGGGTAGCTGCCGTCGCCACGAGCTGCACCGTTCGATCGTATTGCTCGTGAAGCTCGATCACCACCGTCTGTTCGGCGTAACCGGCCAGTCGCAGCAGCACTTTGATCGGCGGACCGCCTCGGTCACGCTCGACCAGCCACGGCGTTGTCCCGAGCGACTGCTGATCGGACACTTGCACGATCTGGGCACCCGCTGGCTCGCTGCGCAGCGCGATCTGGACTTTCGTCGGGACCGCTCTGGAATCCGCTCCCGCTGCGACTGGCGCAGAAGCCGGCGGGGTCACTGTGGGCTTCGACGGCTCGACCTGCTGCGGCGCAGCGGGCTGGAGCGGCGAGTGCCTGGGCATCCGTGCCGTCACCGCAAACACCAGCACGCCACCCAGCAAGAGCGCACCGACGATAGCCAGCAATGGAACCGACGAGCGCGGCGCCGGTGCTGGCGGCGGTGGCTGGACAATCACCACCTGCGCTCCGGTTCCCGTCGAGCCGAGGCCCAGCTGCTCCAGCTCGCTGAGAATCTGCTTCATCGACGGGCGCTCGTCCGCCTTTTTCGCCAGCATCTTGTGGACCAGCGTCTCGATCTCGGCCGAGACATGCGGCGCCACTTCCCGCAGCGGCTTCGGCTGCTCGACGATGTGCTGGGCAATCAGATCCCCGGCGCCAGTGCCCACAAACGGCGGACTGCCCGACAGCATCTGGTACAGCATGATCCCAAGCGAATAGACATCGGTGCGGTCGGTCATCGCAATCCCGCCGCGACACTGCTCCGGCGACATGTAAATCGGCGTGCCGACGATTGCCCCCGTCGTCGTCTTCATCACCTCGCCCGCTTCCGGGTCAACGACCTTGGCGATTCCGAAGTCGAGCACCTTGGCCCGCTCCCCCGCCTGCGACTCCGAGTCCGGCACCAAATACACGTTGTCCGGCTTCAGGTCTGTCAAATCTAATCATACATTTCTGTCGATAAACCGTAGTTTATACCCAGGTAAGCAGCTGGTAATTATTGACATTTATTAATATTTATACGTGCTTTTAATTACATTTTAACAAATCAAGCCAGTGGCAAACTTGACAGGGGATGGAAGTTGTTCTTGGTGCTCGATGCAGTTCGACCGCTCGCGAGCAGTGTGCGCGCTGTGCTCGCGCAGCCGATGAGTGGGCACGTGGGTGCGGCTCCGTCGCAGAGCTTGCAGGCACAGGGATTGCATTTTGAGCGGCTACGGACGTTCAAACACTGCGCGTACCGACTGTAAACCGCAAGCAAGGAACTCACGATGGCCAAGAATGTTGAACACGACTTTTCGCCTGGTTTTGATCTCGCGAAGGAGATCAATGACGAAGCTGGAATCAAGCCTACGGAATATGCCCCGTATCGGTTTCCCGTAGAATTCCAGATTAAAATGTTCATCATATGCACTGAGAAGGGCGACCTCGATAAGGCATTGCACAACGATCCGGTCTTACTACAAGAGATCAGGGATGTCGTTAGTGCAGAAGATGGCGCGGTTGCGGCGAAGCGAAAGGCGCTCGTTAAGGCCTTTGGCGGCGCACTTGAAGATATCAACACAATCGCCAAGAAAGGTCAGCTGCAAGAGGCCAAAGAGCTCTTTGAGAACGCATTCTCTGAGAAGACTTTCAAGCTCCATGCCGATCCAATCTGCGAGCTGATGGTTGCCGGCGCGGAGAAGCGCTGGAAGGCCATTGTGAAGGCCAAATCCGGCTACAGTCGCTATCAGTTTCAGACAGCGGCAAAGTTCGTCATCCTCACCGGTGGCATCGCAGTTACCGTCGGTGTGAATGTCGCGGTCATTGCGTCATCGGGCTTTCACTTCGGTGCCGGCATCGCACTGTCTGCCTATGGATTGGCGCGGACCTCAGCTGCACTGCTCAAGCTTACTATACAGTGCTTTCAAGGTGTCGATTCTGCGATTGAGGATGCCTTGCGTGTCTTGGCAAAGGTCGAAAAGAAGAAGAAGCGATCGGACTGGATCTCCACCCCTGAGCTATTGGCCGAGACGATATTCAACGCGATCGGCAATGAGCTATCTGGTCTTGGCGAGTTCTTCGATACGGTCAAAAAGGCCCAACATAAGGCCGATCTAGCGCGCAACAAGCTATATGGCACAAAGGTCGCACTGCATCGGCTATCAGAAAAGCTCAACGCGCTCATGAAGGAACAAGACGCAATCGCGACCAAGCTGGCGATCCTCCAGGCTGCTGGCGCACTGGACAGCATTCCCAAGAAATATCGGTTTAACCCAGCAAAGATGGTAGAGACACAAAAGAAAGTTACAAAGCTATTCAAGCAAGTCAAAGCTGCTTATAAAGCCTACGAAGAACGAGACACCAAGCTAGCGGAAGCCGAACAAGCGCTTGAAGCGCTTGCGAAGCTAAAGAGCAGCAAAGTCATCGGGGTGGTGCATACCGGCACAGTGGTTGCGATGAAGGCACTGCTTCTTGCCGCCAGTGTCGCAACCATGGACTTTTCCTCTGTTGCGGACGCGGTTTCAGTCGGTTTCGATCTCGGCTGTACGGTAGTCGATGCAGGCGGTGAGGTAGCTCTCTCCGCCATGGAGAAGCTCGAGATCAATCACGTCCTTGGCACCAGCGAGTTCAAGGCTTTCGCTCAGACTTCGTAGTCGCTCGCGGCGTTGGCCTGGCACGCCAGGCAGCTCGCGGCGGCATCCCACCCCTGATCTTCCATCGAAATTAGTAAGATAAAATACAATACCATCAGATCAGTTGCACTGACGGTAGCTGTGCGCTTTGCTGCGTCAGTTGGGAACAAAACACATTTTTACTGTAATCTTCCCTATGAACTACGCCTTTTTCGTGGGCGGCGGCGAGGGCGGCGGCGAGCTGGCGGGTGATCCGCAGCGCGTCTTTGCTGTCAAGCTTGCCGCGCTGGCTGAGCCGGCTCTTGAGCGACTCACCCTCGAGGTATTCCATCATCATGTAGGCCGAGCCGTCGGGAAGCTGGCCGAAGTCGTGCACTTTGACGAGCCCAGGATGATGGACCAGGCTGGTCGTCCGCGCCTCGTGCAAAAACCGCTGCACCGAAGTCTCGTCGGAGGTCAGCTTCGGATGCAGGACTTTGATGGCGACGCGCTGATTGATCGTCTCGTGCTGAGCCTCAAAGACGGCGCCCATTCCGCCTTGACCAAGCAGCTTGATGATCCGGTATTTGCCAATGCTCTGGCCAATCAGCGGGCTCGGATCGGCTTTGGGCTCTGTCTGGGCGCTCATGGTAGGTGATGGGAAGGCTCCCTCATCTTACTGCGAAACGCGATGTGGCTCTATGGCGTAAGTGGTGCTGCGCGACTTCTGGATATGCGGGGCAGACGGGCAGTGGCATCGGTTATGTGATTTACGAAGAGCCGGTTTCTGCGTCACGGACCTCGCTGCCATCGTCAGTCGCTGCGCCGCTTGGGGACGGAGTGCTGTTGCGAACTCGAGATGGATGCAAGAGCGACAGATAGTCACCTCGACAGCTCCACTGCCACAGCTCGGCGGCCCGCCACAGCGGAAACGGGTGCGTCCGCGACGCCGTCTGCATCAAGCTGTAGATCTTGTCGAGCACGTTTTCCTCGGGGGCCTGCCGGGCCGCGAGCGCTTGCTGCATAAAGTCCGGCAGCGACAGCTGTTCCGAGAGCCGCCGACTGCCACAGGCAAGCTTGGCCAGCACTCGCAGGCACAGCGTCGGGTCCGAGGTCCCAAGCAGCATCCCACGATCCGCCGTCAGCTCCGAGCAGCGATCCCACTTGAGCAGCGCCAGCTGCAGCGGAATCAGCAAGACCTGACCGATCCCGAGCGTCGCTTTGGCGAGCTCGGCGGCCGCAAACGTAAACAGCCGCGCCGCTGTCTTATAGAGCACGTGCTCGGACAGGATGTGGCTCAGCTCGTGCGCCATCACCGCGCTCAGCTCGTCGGGTGAGAACGCGTCACAGAGCACACTCGACAGCGCGACATAGTGCTTTTCGACGCCGCTGGTGTAGGCGTTGGCCTCGCCACTGCCATAGACGTACAGCTCGGGCAGCTCGCGCAGACCGAGTCGGCTGGCGACCTTCTCGAACTGCCGCAAAATGTGCGGAAACTGACGGTCAGAGACGCGCACGTAGCTCGACTGATTGAACAGCCGATCGTAGCGCTCGCTGGTGACCTCGACGAGCTTGCGCAACAGCGAGCTGATGCCGGGAATCGCCTCGAGCGCCTCGGTCGCCTTTTGATCGAGTGGATGCCGGTACGAAGTCGCCTCGATCAGCAGCGGCGCATCACGCGGGGCGAGCAGCGGGGCCTGACAGCGGCCACAGCGGGCTTTGTCGGGCTGCTCCAAGGCGCGGCAGAGCGGCAGTCGGTTTTTGCCTTCGCACGCGGGGCACACCAGGATCTTGCTCTCGTCAGTGGGGAGGGGATAGCGAAGTCCGTCGAACATCCGCTGCACGCTAGCATCCCTTGGACCGTGCAGCCACCTTCACCGTACTGGTAGGTGGGCCAGCGGAAGCGCGCTCATCGAGCTGCTGGGCGACGAGGAAATCCGCACACGCCATGACCGAAGACGCGCCTCAAAAGCGGTGGTGTTTTTGGGAAAGCCTTGCGTGGTATGCTCAACCTGCATGTCCTCATCCTTTCCCATGCGGAATATGCGGGTCCGCTTCTCAGGCGAGACCAACATCGGAATGAAGCGTAAGCACAATGAGGACAGCTTCCTCATTCCCGATTACGAACGTGTCGCCGTCGTCGCGGACGGCATGGGGGGCCACGCCAGCGGCGAGGTTGCCTCGGGGATGGCGGTTGCGTCGGTGGGCGAGTACTTGCAAGCCACCCTCGAGCAGCCGATCGTCACCTGGCCGTTCAAGCTGGATACTGGCGTTCGCTACGACACCAATCGGCTGGTGATCGCCATCAAGCACGCCAACCAGCGCATCTACGAAACGGCGCAGCGAGACGAAGAAAAGCACGGCATGGGCACCACCATCGTCGCCGCGCTCTTCAACGACGATCGCGTCATCGTGGCCCACGTCGGCGACAGTCGCTGCTACCGGCTGCGGCGCAATCAGCTGATTCAGCTGACCGAGGATCACTCGCTGCTCAACGACTATATGCGGATGAAGCGGCTGTCGGGCGAAGACACCGGTCGCTTCACCCAGAAGAACGTCATCGTGCGCGCGCTCGGCATGAAAGAGTCGGTGCAGGTCGACACCATGATCGACCAGCCGCAGATCGAGGACATCTACCTGCTGTGCTCCGACGGACTGTCGGGCATGGTGACCGATCCGCAGATCGCCGAGATCATGCGCAGCGAGAGCGACCTCGACAATGCCTGCGACCGACTGATCCGCGCGGCCAACGACGCCGGCGGTACCGACAACATCACCGCCATCCTCTGCCGCATCGAGCGCCTGTAGCGCCTTCCCAGGAAGTCCAGAAAAGACCTCGGAGCGCGCTGACTCTGTCGGCGACAGTCCGCGAATGTTCAACGGTACGATCGTTACGGCGGGCAGCGGACCGGGCGTGGCATCGGCATGTTGAGCCGGGTGATCGGCGGTGCGCCGCTGAGAAACGGTCCTTGGTAGCGCTGCAGCTCCTCGACCACGGACTCGCGCAGCGTGCTGTCTTCGTAGACCTTGACCGCGCCTTCGCCTAGCCGAGGAATGATCGCGCCGAAGTTGTCGCCACCCAAGGCCAGGAAGTCGCTGGTGGCCACGGTGTAGATGCGATTGGAATCGATGGGCTTGCCGTCATCGGTGAGCAGGCTGACCACAAGCTCGCCGCCTTCGCAGCGGGACTCGACGCGGAAGCCGCTGCTGGGGATGAGAATGCCGTGCGAGCCAAGCAGGTTGCGACGGAACAGGTCGATGAGGGCGTGGCCGGGCATGCGCACCAGCGCGAGTCGGTTGTCAAACGGCAGGACCTCGAACAGATCGCCGTAGGTCAGCTTGCCGGCCGGCAGCTCGTTGCGAATGCCGCCACCGTTCTGCAGCGCCAGGTCCACAGGAAGTCCGAGCTGATGGGCAGCAGCCCCACGTGTCAGATCGGCCAGAAACTGCCCCAGCGGTGACTCGGCCTTAAAGTGACGTGGCAGTCGCGTCGCCATGGTGACGCCCAAGAGGGTTCCGCGCTTTTGGGCAGCCTGGGCAATGTGCGGAGCCAGCGCGGCCTTGACCGGCTGTGGCTGAACCACCGGCTGGCCTTCGTAGATCGCCGGCTGGAGCGCTCGGCCCGCAAGGACCTTGCTCTCGCAGTGCCAGACTCGCTGCGGCGGCGTTCCCCGGTTGCCCGCACCATCGCCACTGTGCGCGACGGCAGGTGGCGGCAGCGGCGCGTCTTCCAGCGGAACCTGCACCGAGCACAGCTCTTGAGGCCGATGAATCACCGTCCGCGTCTTATCGAGCACAAAGCCCGAGCGAGTGTTGCGAAACAGCAGATCCGCGCGCGCAAACGCCTGGCCGTACGCAAACGCCTGAATCACCGGGATGCCATCGACAAAGTGCGCCATGCCGGCATGCGAGTGCCCCGCCACCACCGCATCGATCACATCGTGCAGCGCTCGGGCAATCGGCAGCACCCGACCATCTTCGTTGTCACACGGCTTGAGATCCTTGGCGTCGTGGAAGTCGCTACAGTTGGCGCCTTCATGGATGGTCAGCACCACGGCGGCCACTCCACTGCGGCGTAGCTGCTCCGCTTGGATGCGGACGGCCGGGATGATGCTGGCGATCTGCACGTCGCGCAGGTTCAGGATGTTGGTCGTGCGCGGGGTGTCTTCGGTAACGGCTCCGATGAGCCCAATCGGAATCCCGGCGACATGGACAATCCGCGAGGGATAGATGTTGGGCCAAGCCACCGGCAAGCCGGTCTTCTTGTCGATGAGGTTGGCCGACAAAAACGGAAAGCGGGCCCCGGCAATGCGAGCTTTCAGGGCCGAGGTCGGATCATCTTCAGCAGAAGCGGGAACGGACTTGGGACCCTCGGGGCCGTAGTCGAACTCGTGGTTGCCGACAGCCGACGCGGAGTAACCGAGCGCGTTATAGCCATCAATGACGGCGCGTCCTTCGCCCAGGTTCGACACCATCGTGCCTTGGAACAGATCGCCACCATCGAGCAAGAGCACCGGGTAGCGCCGCCGCAGGTTGTGAAGGTAGCCGCCGAGCAAGGGCAGTCCGCCGCGCTCTACGACTTGCTCGATGCCGGCTTGATCTTTGACCGACTGGCGGCGCGACTCGACATAGCCGTGCAGATCACTGGTGCCGATGAGCGCGACCACTTGCTCAGCGGGCGGCGTGATCGGCGTGCTGTGGCTATCCACCTGACTCTGCGGTCCACTGCAGCCAACCAGCACTGACAATGCCAGCGCTTCTGCCCACTTAGCCCGGCTCGCGTGCGACTTGGCCAGCGACTTGGCCGCTGGGTCTTGCCGGCCTGCGGCAATGGCTGGGGAAGCGGGTGACCTCCAGTCTGTCACAGCACAGCCCCCCGACTGTGGCCCTCTGCGAGCGTCCTGCACGACTTCCGCATCAGCATCGCATGCTTATCGTGTTCGAGGCAAGAGAGGCGCCTCTGTCACCGGCAGGCCTAGCTGGCAAAGCATCTGGAACGGCTGGCTTTTCGGGTCGCTGCGTGTGCTTGGCGCCGACGAATGATTCAGGCTAAGCTGTGGCGCATGCTTACAGCGTTCTATGTCGCTCTGGCGATTTTGGCCCTGGGAGTCCTGATCATCGTCCACGAGTGGGGCCACTACATCGTCGCCAAGTGGTGCAACATGCGGGTTGACCGCTTCGCCATTGGCTTCGGGCCCGCGCTGTGGAGCACGGTACGCGGCGATACCACCTTCCAAGTCGGGGCGATTCCGCTGGGCGGCTATGTGCAGATCGCGGGGCTCAATCCCGATGACGAGGCGATTGCTGCTGACGATCCGCGCTCGTATCCGAACCGTCCGGCGTGGCAGCGCTTTTTGACCATCGCGGCGGGTCCGATCGTCAACTACGTGTTCGCGGTGATTGTCTTTTTCTTTATCAACTTCTTTGCCGGGGTGCCGGGGACGATGGTGAAGATGCTGATTCCCGGTCAGCCGGCTGAGGCCGCAGGACTTCTGTCCGGGGACGTGATCACCCGCATCAATGGCCAGCCGGTCGGCATGATTGACGAGGTTCGCCCGCTGATTGCCGGCTCGGGTGGCAAGCCGCTGGAGCTACAGGTCCGTCGCGGTACCGAGTTCAAGACGGTGGTGGTCACGCCAGCAGCCAACCAGGGCAGCTACAGCATCGGCATCCAGATGTCGGTGAGTCCAGATCGCGAGCGGCTCGGGCTCCTGGCGGCGGCCAAAGTGGCGGCGATTGAGCCGTGGCGGCTGACGGTGATGCAGGTAACGGCGCTGACCAGCATGATCACCGGTCGTCACAAGGCCAAGATGGACGACTTTGTCAGCATCATCGGCATCACGCAGATGATTGCGCAGCAGATGGGCCAGCGCTTCGTCGAGGGTCTGGAGCTAGCGGCCAAGATCAGTGCGCTGCTCGGCTTCTTCAACCTGCTGCCGCTGCCGGCGCTCGATGGTGGGCGGCTGGTGTTCTTGAGCATCGAGGTCATCACCCGTCGGCGCGTCAACCACCGCATCGAGCAGATCGTCCACATGGTCGGCATGGTGATCCTGCTCGGGCTGATGCTGCTCTTGGTCGCCAAGGATCTACGTCGCCTGTTTGGCATCTAGGACATGTCGAAAAGCAACTCCTCGCAGCGGTTTGTCTCGGTTCGGCTGGGGTCGAAGATTCTGCCCGGCTGTGCGACGGTGTTTGCGGTCTTTGCGACGACGTTTCTGCTGTCGCTTCTGCCAGGGGTGGGCGACTTTATCGAGTCCAAGTGTCTGCTCGTGCCAGAGCTGGCGATTGGGCGGCAGCCGTGGCGACTTCTGACGGCGCCGCTCATCGTGCTGAGTCCGTTTGCGCTGATCTTCATCGGCATTCTGCTGTGGTCGATTGGCGCGGCGATTGAGCAGCGGATCAAGGCGCGACGGTTTGTGGCGTGGAGCGCGGCGGTGCTGCTGACGGCCTCGCTGATGGTGGCGCTGCTGGGACGGCTGCACGCGCTGACCAAGTCGGCGGCGGGGCAGCTGCCGATTCCCATCGAAGGGGCGCCGATCTTTGGGATGGTGCTGCTCGGCTTTGCGCAGCTGTATGGCGGGCTGCAGGTGCGGATGTGGGGCGTCGATCAGCTGACCTCGGGGCGGACGCTGGCGGGGTTTTTTATCGCGATTGGGCTGTGTGCGGATGTGCTGCGCGGTCAGTGGGAGCTGCTGGGAGCGAACCTTGTGACCCTGGCGCTGACGTTCGTACTGCTGACGGATCATGGCGGGCAGTCGGTGTGGTCAGTGTGGAAGACCCTGCGCAGCAAGCTGCCAAGCAAGGGTCGGCGCCCGCGCAAGTTCGAGGTCCTGAATGGTGGCGGCGGCGGCGGTGGTGGCAGTAGCCGTCCCAACGATGACTCCGCCCGCAAGTGGCTGAACTAGGGTTGGATCATCCCGGGCGCAAGCCGCTTTGTGGCGGGGATGATCTGGATCATCCCGGGGCGGGATGATCTTTGTGGCAGGGATGATCTGGATCATCCCGGGCGCAAGCCGCTTTGTGGCGGGGATGACTTGGATCATCCCTTGGCGTGATGATCTTTGTGGCAGGGATGATCTGGATCATCCCGGGGCGTGATGATCTTTGTGGCGGGGATGATCTGGATCATCCCGGGCGCAAGCCGCTTTGTGGCAGGGATGATCTGGATCTCGGGTAAATCCGCCCAGTCGTGGCGTTTTTGGGCGATTCGGTGCCGGCTCCGTCGTGGTATGATGCCTACGACGGTAAAGAGGCTCGTCTTCGCTCATGAGCACCCCAGTCGCACCCAAGGCCCCGGCGGCCCATCCCTTTGCGCACACAGCGGTCAGTGATCTCGACCACGAAGATCTGGTTGATGTCGCGGGTCTTCATGCCGATGCGCGGCAGCTCCTGTCGCGAAGTCTTCGGCAAGCCAGTCGAGGCTTTGGGCAGCTGGTCGCGCTGGTCGGCGATCCCGGCAGCGGCAAGAGCCATCTGTTGTGGTGGCTCAAGCGGCAGCATCGGCCCGAGTCGCTGGTGGTGGCGATTCCGGCGCTGCCCGACCTGGCGCAGCCGTTTCGCTTTACCCTCAAGCAGGTGGTGTCGGGGCTGTGTCGGGTCGATCGCAAAGGCAGTCCATTAGAGCGCCCGATTGACCGCCTGCTGTGGGACGTGATCTACGCCCAGACCTACGATCTGCTCGACGCGGCGCGGGTGGGCATGTATCAGGGACCGACGGCGGTGCTCAAGCAGCTGGGGCCGCTGTGTCTCGATGGAGGGCGACGCCGGGCGCTCGGGGACTTTGCCGAGTCGGCGCAGAAGATCTGGCCGCAGATCGAGCCGGGGCTGCGATCGTATCTGCTGACATTGCCGACGGAAAACTCGCTGGATGCGACGGCGCGGCAGGTGCTGGTGCAGTTTCCCTATGCGGACCGGCGGGCGCTGGTGACGGCGTGGCTGGCGGGCGAGGAGCTGGCTGCCAAAGACCGCGAGCGCATCGGGGCCAAGCAGACCATCAACCAAGAAGCGACGGCGCGCTACGTGCTGTGCTCGCTGATGCGGCTGGCGAGTGTGCGGCGGCCAGCCAGCATCACGATCCTGTTCGATCAGGCCGATCAGCTGCTGGAACGGCTGGGTCAGCCGGGACTGCATGCGCTGGCAGAGGTGATTGGCTCGCTGCACGGGCTGGTCGCGGCGACGCTGCTCATCCTGTCGTGTCGGCCCGATACCTTTGGTCAGTTTTCCGAAAAGCAGGCGCGGCCCGGGCCCAGTCAGCTCAAACAGAGCATGGAGCTGATCTCGCTGTCACGGGCGACACCGTCGGAGCTGCGGGAGGTGGTGGCGGCACGGCTGCAATCAGCGACGGGAGGCTCGGGGCCGGTGGGCAGCCTGAGTCCGCTGGTCGAGTCGGATCTGGGCTTCTTGCACGAGATCGATACGCCGCGAGCAGCCCTGTCGCGCTTGGCCTCGGTGTATGGCGAGCGTCTGGCAAAGGGAACGCCCCCGGCTGGGGTCAAGTCGGTCGCAGAGGCGAAGCCCGCCGCAGAAGCCAAGAGCGCGACACCGCAGAAGAGCGTGGCTGCCAGCAAGTCACTCGCGGCCAAGGCCGAGCCCGCGAGTGCAGTCAAGCCAGTGGCGACGAGCAAGTCGGTGGTGCCGGCTGCCAGCAAGCCCGCCAGCGAGAAGAAGTCGGTTGTCCCCGACAAAGCCGCCCCGCAGAGCGCCGTTCCGACGGCTACCAAAGAACCAGAGAGTGCGGCCACTCCGTCCCGCGCCTGGCTGGCGATGAGCGGAGAAGGCGATGTGCTGGCCGATGCGATTGCGCAAGCTGCTGCCGACGGGGTTGGAGTGGAAAAGCCGCGCTCCGTGACGCATGTCGACAAGTCGGGACCATCGGTTCCACGGGAAGCCAAGCCCAGCCCAGTGCCCGCCAAGTCCGTGACCCCAGCAGCGGCGATGAAGCCAAGTGCCGCCCCGGTCAGTCGGGCGGACTCTGGAGACACGGTGCGCCGGGTTCCCGACGAGGCCCTGATCGCCAAGAGCAAGGAATCGAGCCTGAAGGTTCCAGCGGGACCGGTCAAGGTCACGGCTCCAGCAGCGGTGAAAGCGAGTGTGGCCGGCAGCAATGCGAGTGTGGCTCCGGCAGCGGCGGCAGCGAAAGCAAGTCCGGCTCCAGCGGTCAAGTCCATCCCAGCGGCGGCAAAGGCGAGTCCGGCTCCGGCCAAGCCTGCGGAAGACCCGGCTCCGGCCCATGCGCCGAGTGCGGACTCTCCGTCGAAAGCTTGGCTGGATATGGCCGGGGACAATGACCCGCTGGCCGATGCGATTGCGGCGGCCCGTGCCGAGCTGGCCCCGAGCTTTGCCGCCGAGGCTGCCAAGCCGATCAAAGCGAAGCCGATCGAGCCGCTGCCGAAGACCTCGAAGCCGCTGGTCCCGACAGACTTTGAGCCGACGCGCCAGATCGTGATTCCTCCGGGTGAACGGGGCTTTGGCGACTTCGGAGCCGGGGACGAGCCGTCGCGGACGCAGCTGAGCTCCGCGCCAAGTGCCGACTCTCCGTCGGTGTCATGGCTGGCAATGGCTGCCGACGAGAGTGCGCTGAGCAGCAGTGAGCCGAGCAGCAAAGCGGAGCCGCCGAAGACCGCTCGTCCGGTACGCGGAACCGCTGCGATGGGCGTAGTGATGGTCAAGCCCGGTGCGGCCAAGGCAGCGGCGCAGTCGACGGGAGGAGCGGTTGCAGCTCGAGGTGGGGCTCGCTCGACGCAAGCGCGGATGCAGGCGGTGCCGGTCCGCAGCGATAGCCTCAGTCCGACGCGCATCTTGGCGGCGATGGAAGGCCGCAGCTCGATGCCGGAGTGGCAGCTGGCCGAGAAGCTGGCCGAGTCGATCGACCGTCTGTCGGAAGTCCTCAACCAGATGGCGAGCGATGGCCAAGTCCGGCTGGTTCCGTCGGAAGATGGTCGGATGGTGGTGCCGCTGTAGGGAAGTACGCTGGCCAAGATGCGAGAAGATCACGGCAAAGATGGACCTGGGCCCGGGGCAAGCTCGTCGCAGTCATCGACGGATGACGCGCTGGCCGACCTGTCAGCGCTCGCGACGCCGCTGTATGCGGGACGGTACGAGCTGCAAGAGCTGCTCGGGGTCGGCGCCAGTGGCAGCGTCTATCGGGTGCGCGATGTCGAGCTGGATGAGTTTTTGGCGCTGAAGGTCTTGCGCAAAGAGCTGGTGGGAGACAAGCAGACGATTGCGCTGTTTCGCAATGAAGTGCGGCTGGCGCGGCGGGTAACCAGTCGCAACGTGGCGCGGGTCTACGACATTGGCGAATATGAGGGCGAAAAGTATCTGACGATGGAGCTGATCGAAGGAGAGTCGCTGACTCGCCGGATGACATCCACCGTCGATGGAACACGGCGACCGCTGCCACTACTAGAGATTGCCGAGCTGATCGAACAGGTCTGTGCCGGACTCCTCGCTGCGCATCAAAGTGGCGTTGTTCATTGCGATTTAAAGCCAGATAACCTGCTCATTGCCAAAGATGGGCGAGTCGTCATTACCGATTTTGGGATTGCGCGCGCGCTGCAGCAGAGTGCGCCGGCCAAGCGTGATCCGCGACGGTTTGATGGCACGCCGATGTATGTCGCTCCCGAGCAAGTGGGCGGAGAGCAGATCGATGCCCGGGCGGATCTGTACTCCCTTGGCGCGGTGATCTATGAGCTGCTGACTGGGAAGCCACCGTTTTCGGGGGACTCTCTGCTCGCGATTTTGGCGGCGCGGGTGCTCAGTCCTCCGCCCGATCCGCGCCAGGTCCGTC
Source organism: Myxococcales bacterium (assembly GCA_016794465.1). Lineage (GTDB taxonomy): Bacteria > Myxococcota_A > Polyangia > Palsa-1104 > JAEUJZ01 > JAEUKA01. The sequence goes on from JAEUKA010000024.1 coordinate 55,876, forward strand.
CCGAGCTGCCAGCGGCGGTTGCAGAGATCGTGCTTCGCTGTCTGGCGGTACATCCCAAAGAGCGATTCCAGAGCGCAAGCGAGCTAGCCACTGCGCTGCGACAAGCGGTGACAAGTGCCGCCAACGAGCCGACGCTGAAGCGGTCCGGAAGGAGTCGACAGAGTGACAGAGAAGCGGATGGACAGACTGCTGGTAAGGAGTCCGTAGCCGCACACTCCCAAGTCAGACAGAGTGACGTAGGAAGAGCCGCAGAGACTCCGAACGTGGACTCTGTTCAGGGCTATGAATCGGCTCCGGAGTCGACTCCGCTGACAGTGAATGCGAGTCGGACTGTGGCTGTGATTCCTCTGCTCAATCAGGCTGGTGCAGACGACGAATACTTGGTCTACGGAGTCACACAAGAGCTGATCGATCGGCTGGGTACCCTGCGGACGCTGCGGGTGTTTGGTCACAGCACGACCGCTTCACCGCAGTTTCGCAACAAAGAGCCTCTGGCCATCGCCAAAGAGCTTGGTGCAGAGCTTGTCCTGACGGGCTCCCTTTCACGCAGCGGAGATCGACTTCGACTGACGGTGAGCGTGGTTTCGACCAAGGAGCGGAGTCCGCTGTTTTCGGATCAGATCGACTGCTCGCCGGCCTCTGCGCTCTCGGCTTGTGACACGCTGGTGGCAGCGATTGCGAGAGCCCTGCGGATCGGCCCAACCGGGCAAGACGGACAAGACGGACGGAGCGATCGAAAAGAGCCGCCGAGCGGAGTCCCAGCAGAGTCCGATACCGTCGAGCTGTATCTGCGTGCGCGCTATCTATATGGTCGCAGCGATGAAGCCAGCTTGACCCGCAGTGTGGGTCTGTTTGAGCGTGTGATTGCGCGTGCCCCTGCGGACCCAACGCTGCGGATGAGCTATGCCCTGGCCCTGTCTCGCTTGTGGTTTTATGGCGATCCGGGTGCAGCGGAAAAGGCCCTGCCAGCGGCGGAAGCAGTGGTCGCGCAGCTGCCCCTTCACGGAGAGTCCTATCTTGCGCTGGCCGGAGTCCGCTTTCAGGGTGCCGATCTGCTCGGTGCGGTGCAGGCACTTGCGAAGGCGCTGGCGCTGTCTCCGGATCTTGCGGATGCCCATGAGCTGCTGGGACGAATCTTGGTCGAGACAGGACCAATTCGCGACGGACTGATGCGGCTGATTCGCGCACGGAGTCTCGATCCCGGACTGTTCCGTACCCTTGCGGAGCAGGCTCGAACGCATGCCCTGCTGGGGGACTTTGAGCGTGCGCACAAGCTGCTGGCCGATCCGGCGCTGGACAGTGGATCGTTTGCGATTCAGTGGATTTTGAGGGGGCGACTCTGTCTGTGGAATCGGGATCGCAAGCGCGCAGAGGAGTATCTGTCTCATCCAGAGATCACGCAGGGAAAGTATCCACGTGCCAAACTCCTTCTGCAGGTAGCGGCCGGTCTGCAGCAAATTGATCCGAAGGAAGCACTGAGCGCAGGTCTTGCTTCCGATCGCAGCAGTCCGCGTGGACATACGTTTTTGTTCCAGATGCACGCCGAGCTACAGAGTGCCTATGGACAGTATGAACAGGCGGTGCGGAGTGTGGCGCGCAGCGTCGATGCCGGGCTCGCGGATCTGACCTGGATCGAGCGCTGTCCGCTGCTCCTTCCCATGGCTTCCGATCCACGCATGAGTGCCTTGCGGCGAATTGTCTATGCGCGGGCGTATGCGATTCGCGAAGCGCTGCGAGCGGTGCCTCCGGTGCTTACGCAATAGGCTCAGAATAGGAGTCCTTTTGACACGCGCAGCTGATCGCAAATCGGACAGACTCTGGTTCCTTTTGCCATTCCTATTGGGCTGTGGAGTCTCATCCGGGGGCGGCTGGAAGGGCGCTCCTGATCGCTCCCAAGTGGCCTGTGGCGACAAGCTCTGTCCCGTCGGTCAGACCTGTCTTGGCGCCTGTTACGGAGTCCCTCCCGAAACCCTGTACTGTGTCGCTCCTCTCGCGGATTCTAGCTGTCCCTTGGGGTCCATGCGCGCCAGGTGCCGAGGCAGTGGTGGACAGGAAACCCTCGGCTGCCGTCCAGTCGGAAGCTGCGTTCCTGTTCACGATGACTGCTCGACCACCGAGCCAAGCTGCGGCTGCTTTGACCAGAGTCCGTGTGTCTCGGGCTCCTGCCACGATGAAGCGGGCCGATACGCCTGTCCGCCCTGCGCCTAGCACGACTCGATCACTTCACCTTCGCGACCCCCGGGATGCACCGCATCGAGCGCCGCCAGCAGTCCGCGCGTCGTCTCGACATAGGTCCAGGTCTGCATTCGCTCTGCCGCTGCGACCCCGAGTCTGTGACGCAGCCCTGCCCCACCGTCTTTGTGACACAGCCGTGTCAGGCAGTCGGTCAGCGCGGACTCGTTACCCGCTGGGAACGTCAGCCCGGTCTGCTCGGGCAGGACCAAGTCCTCGATGGCACCAACGCGATCCGAGGCAATCACCGGCAGCCCCGCGTGCATCGCTTCGGCAACGACCAGCGCAAACGCCTCACGCTGCGACGGAACCACCAGCACATCGGCGGCGGCATACAGTTCAGGCAGCTCACTCTGGTTGCGAAAACCAAGGAAGTGGACCTCTGGAATCGCGTCGCGCGCCACCTGCGACTGCAATTCCGACCGCAGCGCCCCGTCGCCACACAGGAGCAGCGCCGCCTCCGTTCCCTGCCGACGCAGCCGCGCATACGCACCGACGAGCAGCCCCGGCGCTTTGACCGGACTGAGCTTGCCGCAAAATAGGACAAGTGGCCGATCATCGGTGATGCCCAGCTCCCGTCGCAGCCGCTGCCGAGCCAGCTGGACGAGAGGCCCTGGCAACCGAAAGCGCTGCGCATCCACGGCATAGGGCGCCGCAAAGATCCGCGACTCCGGCACGCCATAGTGACGTAGCAAGCGCCGATTGCCCGTCGACACCGCCAGCGCTGCCGCACATGCCCCCACATAGCGCCGCAGCAGCCCGGTCTTGGCCCACAGCCGCAGCTGGGCCAGCCCTCGCGCCTTGGACTCAACCGCCTCCGCATCGAGATAGCGCACCGAGTCGCCTCGCAGGATCACCGGCAGCCCCGCCGCCCGCGCCGCCAGCAGCGCCAGCGGATAGAGCGCATAGTTCCAGCCCAAGATCATCACCGCATCAAACTGGGCGCGACGGAGCAGCTGAAACACTTGCAGGCTCGCCACCCCGGCAAAGCGATCGAGCCCCGGCGCCGGCGAGTGACTTTGCAGCTCGACAAAGCGATGACCCGCCAGCAGATCGATGTCCCAGCGCACCACCTGACCAAAGTCGCGATCCTGCGCCGCCTGCCGCTGCCCCAAAAGCGAGCCATACAGCACCGTCACATCGAGGCGCGGCTCCTGCGAAAGCTGCGCAAACCACGGCGACAGATACTGAATTGGGTGGGAACAGACGATGGCGACGCGGTGCCGAGGCGGCATCGCCGCACCCTACATGAGCCCGCGCAGCAGCGTAAAGCCGACCGAATAGATGAGGAACAGCAGCATCGGGTAAAACAGAAACGGCGACAGCTTCGGAAAGCGCTCGATGAAGCCGGTGACCTCGCGCGTCATGCGCTTGGCCAGCGTCGCCGGACACCGCACCGCACAGCGCCCGTCGATCAGCCGCTGCAGCTCGCCGATCATCTCGATGACGCTCTGGAAGCGCTGGTTGGGATCTTTGTGCAGTCCTTTGGCGACGAAGTGCAGCAGCTCCGAGCGTGGCACCGGATGCTTGGGATGCCGCAAAAAGATGAGCTGCCAGTAGGTAAACGGCTCGCAGCCAATCGCCATGATCAGCCCTTGCAGCGACGTGACTTCGGACAGGTAGTGCCGCAGCGCCAGCAGCTCATGCAGGAGCACCGCCGCGCTGTAGATGTCACTGCGCTCGTCGATCTGGTCGTTTCTTCCCATCGCCTGCTCGGGCGACATGTAGGCGGGCGTGCCAATCAGCTGGTCGTTGCGCGTCTGAAACAGCCGTGACTGCGCGTCCGGCTTCACCGGCTGGCTCGGCTGCTCGGGAAGCTTCTCGTTCCCCCGAACCTGCTTGGCGACGCCAAAGTCCATCAGCACCACCTCGCCATACCGCCCGACCATCACATTGGCCGGCTTGATGTCGCGGTGAACAATTCCCTGGTCGTGGGCGTACTGGAGCGCGCGCAGCAGGCCCATGAAAATTTCGAGCCGGACATCGACGGGATAGCGCTGGTGGTAGTACGGATCGCCCTCGGCCAGCTTGGTGATGATGTTCTCGAGCGTCTCGCCGTCGACGTACTTCATCACGAAGTAGTAGTTGCCGTTCTCGTCGAGCCCCACGTCGTGAATCGGCACGATGTTGGGATGCTCGAGCTGTCCGACGGTGCGGACCTCGCTGATAAAGCGCAGCAGGCTCGACTGATCCGCCGTTGGGGGACGATACAGCCGCTTGAGCGCGACGATGCGACCGATGTCGTTGTCGCGAACCAAGCTGACCTCGCCCATGCCGCCCTTGCCAAGGTCTTTGATCTTTTCGTACCGAGCATTCGAGCGACGCACCAGCTCGACCTGCTCACCGCGAATCTCGACCAGCGGCAGCACCGTGATCTCGCGCCGAACTTCCCTGGAAGTCGACACCAAGTCTTGGCCCTTCGCGACGTCGGCGGCACCACGATCGGTATCGGCCAAGCCGGCCTGCTCCGCGCCCAGACCCAGATCTCTCACGATCTTGGTTGGCTCACCCGCGAGCGAGGTAGAGAGGCCGCTCGACGAGACGACCGTCTGCGCGACCGAAAGCGGTGCCATTTGCGTCGGTGTCGCTGAGTTGGCAGGAACGACCGGAGGAAACTTACTCATCGCGACCACAGGGAGGAAAGTCCGCCCCCCTCCATCACAAAACGCCAGCAGGCGGCCGCGCCGGTCTGCATCCCGCGCCGGTCGCAGTCACCGCAGGCCATCATCCCAAGACCGAGTTGGTGCATTTTCTTACTGTACCGTACTCTGCTCCGGGCTGGCGCTTTCCCTCGGGAACGACTGCGAGGTGCTTGCCCAAACCGCCCTGATTCTTGCAGGCTACAGCTCATGTTAGAGCCTCAGTCTCGGCGGATGTCCCTGTCGACCGGCCTTCGCTACCATTTCCTGGAGTGGGGCGGCGACGATCCGACCCTTGATCACACAGTGGTTTTGATCCACGGCTTTCTCGATCTGTCGTGGACGTGGGAGACGGTCGCAGCCGCAGGACTTGCCGGCAAGTATCATCTTGTGGCGCCCGATCTGCGCGGTCACGGCGACAGCGATCGCGTCGGTGCCGGCGGCTATTACCACTTCATGGATTACCTGGCGGATCTCCAAGATCTGATCGATCAAGTCGGGCGCAAGCGCGTCTCGCTGGTCGGTCACTCGATGGGAGGCTCCGTCGCTGCTTACTTCACGGGCGTCTATCCGACGCGGGTCGCACGCCTGGCGATGCTCGAAGGGCTCGGGCCTCCCGACGGAGAGTGGGCGTCGTGGCCGGATCGCGTCAGCGCCTGGATTGCCGCCTGGAAGCGGACACGCGAGCGAGGTGGCAGCAAGCGTTACCATTCGCTCGAGGAAGCAGCGGCCCGCCTGCGAATCACCGATCCCAAAATGTCGCTGGAGCTGGCTCGCCGAATCGCCGAGGTTTCGACAGTGCGCAGCGACGATGGACGCTATCAGTTCAAGCACGACCCGCTGCACCTGACGCCGAGTCCGCAGCTTTTTATGGTCGATGGCGCGATGGCGCTGTGGCGACGGATTGCTTGTCCGACGCTGCTCGTCGATGCCCAAGAGAGCGAGTTTCGGTACTCACCGGAAGAAGCACTCCGTCGCCGTTCTGCGTTCGCAAATGCCCGCCACGTCGAGATTGCCGACGCCGGCCACATGATGCAGCGCCATCAGCCGCAGCTTTTGGCCACGTTACTCGACGAGTTCTTGCGCCACTAGCGATCGATGACAGTGGTCCAAAATGCGGCTCCTCGTCGCTACGCGGTTGATTGCAGTTATGCCGCCGTTTTGTGCGAAGATATTCCAACCTATGCCGTAGCCTAGAAACCTGGGCGAAAACCAAACGCATATAGGACGTGAGCGCTTGACCTCCGCAAGCCTGTTTGAAAAGACCTGGGATGTTGCCATCAAGCTGTGCCGAGGCGGACAGATCGATGGCCAGCACTTTGTAGTCCGACTCGCCGACGATGCGACCGGCGGCACGCTGCGTTTTCGGATCTTAACCCGCTCGGGACAGCAGATCTTCGCGCCTCCTCCGGACGACGAAGCAGAGGCTGGCGGGCTGTTTACCGCTGCCCGACGCTTCATCGAGCTCGAAGAGGCCGAGGCCCGCAGCGTCGAGCCGCCCGAGTTTGTGCCGCTCCAAAAGCGCACCTACAAGGACAGCCTGCGCGAGTGGGGCCTGATGGATGCCGAAGGACGCGTGCTCAAAGCCTATGAGTACGATCCCGAGCCGCTCCTCGGATATGTCGTGCGCGTCAACGACGTGTACGCCTATGGCATCGTCAAGCAGACGGCACTCGCCGAGGGTACGATTACTCCGACGGGAGCCTGCGATAGTCCGGATGAAGCCCGTCGCCGCGCGAGTGAGCTGCTGATGCTCGCACTGGTCCGAGGAGCCACCGTCATGGGCATGAATGGTGTTCCGGCGGTCATCGACCTCTCCGCCGATCCCGAAGACGACGACGGCCCGTAGCGGCACGCGCCAGCTAACATCCCGGATCGGTCCGAGTCTCGTCGAGAAGAAAAATTCCCAACTTTCTCTGTTGACGCGCTATAGGAATCCGACTACTAGATTGCTTCGCACGTCGCGTTGGGGCTGTAGCTCAACTGGTAGAGCGCTTGAATGGCATTCAAGAGGTAACGAGTTCGACCCTCGTCAGCTCCACATCAAACCCCGTCGGTGAAGACCGATGGGGTTTTTGCTTTCTGGGGGGTCGGTTTTGGGCTGTGACCAGCTGTGGACCACTTTTTGTGGACCACAAACGCAACGGTCAGGGCGAAGGGGTTGCTGAGGCTTGCTTGTGCTGGCCCGGTGCGGCAGGTAGCAGGGCGGCAACGGCTCGCTGTTGGTTGGCAGACGCAAGCGACGCGGGCGTGACGTAGTTGGTCAGCGTGATCGACACTCGCTCATGACCCAGCGCGGCGGCGACTAGGTGAGGGCTGGCCCCAGCGGCTACCGCTGTCGTGGCATGAAAGCCTCGGAGACTGTGCGCGCATACGATCGGCACTTCGGCCAGCTCACACAACCGCGCCACCTCTTTACGAACCCAACCCCGATCGTGTCTCCGTCCTTTCTTGCTTGGCATGAGTAGCGCCGTCGGTGCTTTGTCCTTAGCCCGATCCCACAAAAACGGCTGAAGCTGCGCGGGCACTTCGACCGGGCGACGACTTGCCGCTGTCTTTGGCGACCAGTCCTCTACCGAATCGACCCATAGGATCGTCCCATCCCGATCCAAGTCGCGCACCGTCCGAGTCACGATCTCGCTCGCCCGCAAACCCATGAGCAGCGCAAGCAGCACCGACAGCGCACCATCCTCCATCGGGGCAAGCTGCATACACAGCCCGGTCAGTCGCCGGGCTTCGTCGTGGCGTAGCTGCGGTTTTCCCGTGTTCCGTCGCCCGACACCTTCGATTTTCGTCAGCGGGTTGGTGGTCAGCCGCTTCGTCTTGATGAGCCACTCGCCGAAGGTCCGAGCATCCGCCAGATAGGCGCGGTGCGTATCGACCGACAGGGGCTTGCCGGTCCGCTCGCTGATTTGCTGGCGCAGCCGTGCATACAGCCCGGCGCAGCGACTTTCCGAAAGCACCGCAACGGTCTGAGACATCACGGAGACAAAGAAGCGCCGCAGACGAAGCGGCGTGTTGTCGTAGCTGGCCGACTTGTTCCCTTTTTCGATGAGGTACTGCCGATACTCCGTGATCAGCTCATCGATCGTCGGCGCTTTTGCTCTTTGAAGCTCGACGGCGAGCCGCTGCGCCAGCTTTTCCGCCTGCTTCGGTGTCTCGCCCATCGGCCCCCAGCGCCGCTGTCCGTCAATGATGAGACGCGATCGGAATTGGCCCGGTCGATGTTCTAGCGGTGCCGTAACACGTATCGAGTCCATGATTCCCCCTAAGCAGCCGACGCCAAACCGTACGGCGGCGAAAGCTCACCGGGCTTCGTCGGTAGATCGGTGGTTAGCCCGAGTGCCTGCACTTGCCGCAGTCGTCGAATGGTCAGCGGGTGCGGTGCGGTGCGTCCGGTTTCGACGTTGCGGACGGTGCCCCATGACAGCTTGGCCAGCGCTGCGACTTCCCATCGGGACAGACCGGCTTGCTCTCTGCGATGGCGCAGCACTTCGCCGAAGGTCAGCGACAGATCCGCAGCGGGTTTGCCGTCGGAAACCATCGCCATCATTCGCTGCTTTTGGTCGAGCGGGAACGACTCCCAACGCATCCCATCGCCAGCCAGCGAGATCTCGACGAGTCCGAACGGCTCATCATGGGGCCATTCCCGCCAAGCTACCGCGACGAGCAGCACCGTTTCCCGTCTCGCCACAGCCAGCGGCGACCACAGCGGACGGGGGCCGGTCGCAGCCCAGCGCAGGAAGCGTTCCACATAGCGCTCACCGGGCTTGTGCAGGTCGAGCAGCGCAGCCGGCTTCGGATGGCCCAATAGCAAGCCCGACGGTGAAAGGGTACGACGACGACGAGAAACACTTGAACTACGGACATGGCAAGGCATAATCCCTCCGTTCGCGTCGGGCTGGGCTTTGCTAGGGCTTCACAGTCCGGCGCGGGTAAATGGCTCGATTGGCAAAACACCGCCGACGAGCCTGTTTTGTTTCCGGGTATCGCGACCCGTACCTACTTGTTACCTAATGTTCCCATTGATTGCAATATCACACCACATATCGAGGCGATATTTTCCCAAGTGGAACGTGAGAGCGTCTGCGTGATACCGGGAAGCGTGGTTCGCGGTCGAAAGAATCCCGACTATCTGGGCTTTCCTTCTCGTCTGAAAAAAGCGCGCAAGTCTCAGGGTGCAAGCCTGGATACGACGGCGGCCCATCTTTCCGACGGTAAGACGGTCTTTCTACTTGAAGAGCGGCGGCATGTTCCCCGTCTAGATACCGTCGAAAAGATTGCCCATGCGCTCGGGCTGTCGCCTGCATTCCTGGCATACGGCATCGAAGCGGACGCCAGCCAGCCCACAGCCGGCTTGCGCTGCGAAGGTGTGGCTTCGCGACTTCGGGAGACTCGCATCCATCGCGGGCTGTCGGTGCTTGCGCTCGCCACGGCTGCGGGGTTGAGCCATACCGCTGTCGGCAACGTCGAGCGGGGCACCATGCCCAGCATTGCGACTGCCGAAGCGCTCGCGATAGCCCTTGGCGTGTCCCCCGGCTGGCTCGCGTACGGACTCGGGCCGATGGAGCTACCAGGGCGGCGACGTGCGGCAGCATCGCCAGCGCCAAGCCACGGCTAGACCGCTCTCCCCCAATCATCGCAGCGGCCAACCGGCCAAGTGGCCAAGTGGCCAAGCGGCCAAGGTCGCGAAGGTTGGCCAGCATCATCCCTCCGCCCCCTTTGGCGCCTGCTCCGCAGGCAGTGCCCATGGGTCAGCCCATGACAGTATCCCGAGCGCAGCGCGAGCACGCCGAAGGGTTCTATCTGAATGTCCTTCGCGTCTTGCTGCTGCCAGGACTGCCGCTCGGGGCTTCGGGCCATCGGCCAGGAACTCGCAGAGAAACGCCTTAGCGTCCTCAAGTGCAGATCCGTTCTCGGGTGCCCCGCAAACATCGTCAGCGGTCAGCTCGCACTCATCCATCCAAACAACTCGCGCCACTTCATGACCGGGCGCGGTTTCGAGTCTTAGCCGCTGTGCCTTGCGCTCGCGGGAAAGGTTGTTTTTCACCTGTGCCAAGACCCGGTGCTTTCGGTCGTCGGGGTCTTTGGCAAGAAGCATCGCCGTGCGAGCGATGCCAATAAACCCGATCGAACCACCGGCCCGATAGATAGCTGGCCCTCCCAGCTTCTTGTTTAGGTGCATGACCGCGAGCACCGCGCAGCCGGTACGCTGGGCCAGCTCGACCAGTGGCGTCAGCGCTCGCCGCACGTCTTGATCTCGGTGCGAGTCGTGCTTGCCCGATAGAAACGACATGATCGGGTCGATCACCACCAGACCCAGCGACAGTCGACGGATTTCCGACTCTAAGGACTCAAGATCATCGGGAAAGGTCCGCACGTGGTCGAGCACAAAGACTCGCTGTACATCCACGGCGGCAGCATCAAGCCGGGGCCTTATGGTGTCACCCGGATCGTCTTCAGGACAGCACAGCCCACAGACCAGCGGGGCCGCTGGGGTCTGGGCGCCTGGCAACGCTTCCCCGCGACTGAACCTCGCCACGATCTCGCAGGTGAGCGTGCTTTTGCCAAGTCCGGGGTCGCCAACCAGTAGCGCCAGCTTCCCGGCTGCGAGGTAGCCCGGCCACAGCCAGCGGACAGATTCAGGTTTGATGTCTGCCATGCAGCGCACTCCTTTGGGCTGTCCTCCAGTGCTCGGGGCTGGGTCCGGTGGCGGCAACTCCGGTGGTAGTTCCACAAGCTCAGCTTCAGGGTCGTAGTTGGTGCCCAGCTTGCGCCGCTTGTCGTTTTCGTCGGGTCGCTTGGGCGTCTTGGTTGGTTTACCCATCGCTCGGCTCCGATGCCTCGATCAACACTCGACAACGCCCACGCAGAGAGCGGCAGATCGTGTCCCGGTACTTTGTCCCGGCTTCATCGCTATGGGTCTTCACCACGACGCGGTATCCGTTGGGAATGCGGGCGGCCAGTCCGTCAGACCATGAGCCGCTCAATACCCCCAGCACGCCCGGCGCATCATCGGTGGTGCCGTAGTGCGTGGCGACCGTGAGAAAGTCCGGCGCACCCTCGGTGATGATGATCGAAGGCGGGTCGCTCCTACGCCACCACTCCGGGGTTCCCTTTTGGATAATGGACAGCGCGAAGGAGTCTGCGAGGAAAAGTCCCTTGGTTGAATGGCCTGTGGGGAAAAGTCCCTTGGCGATGTCTCCCGTTGGGCTCTCGATGAGCCGAGCATGAACAGAACAGAGACGCCCTTCCACATTCCACATCGGAAGTAGGAGTCTGTGACCCGATTCCCACCATGTTTGTGAACGACAGCGTGCCCAACGGGGAAGCGACCCTGTATGAGGCAGACAGCGAGCAAGATCGCGCTCCTCGATGATCGTAGGGTCGAGGCATCGCCCGTGAAGCTGCCGCACCAAGTCGGCATCATCGGTCACCGGCCTAGCGGCAGCCCACAGCGCGCCGACGCTTTCGACCGGGGGCGGAAGTCGTGGCGCTGGCATCGCTCGACGTTCGGGCGGGCGGTAGCACTGCGCAACCCCACCAGCGATTTCGTTTGCAAGCTCAAGAATGCGACCGAACTCTCGACGGTTATCGAGAGAATGAGCCGTGGCGATGAGCGACAGCACGTCACCGCCAGCGCCACACGCGAAACAATGCACCGCGAGCGTCCTGTCCGCTCCGAGCCGAACGGAGCAGGACGGATGGCTGTCGTTATGCCAGGGACAGCGGATCATGTAGCCGTCTGTCTGCCTCCTGGCACCGTCGAGTAGCCCGAGCCGTCCAAGCACTTGCTCGGGGTTCGTAAGAGCCGATTTGAGCGAACCGGCATCAAGTCGGCGAAGGCTCGGTGTCTGGGAATTTCGTGGCTCGATGTTTGGGCTTTTGGGGCTCACTTCGCCACCCGCCTTCCTCCGCCGCGAACCTTGGGACGCTTGGCGCTGCGCTTTTGGTTGCGCTCTAGCCATGAGTCAATCCGGGCCTGTTCCGCAGCACTGAGTTCCTCATCGGCCCCCACCTCATCCGGCGACGACTCATCGAGAAGGCCGATAAGCCACGGTCGAGCAGCGCGCAGCAAGCGATCCGCTATTCGTTCTGACTCACGCCGTGGCATTGGGGGACGCCTCCTCTCGCAATGCGTCAGCCTGACCAGTGGCGAAGGCCCACCCTGCGTCACCTAGAGCGGCTCGGATGGCGTCCAAAAGTCGCGAAGATGCGCGACGCTCGCCGCTCAGGAAGTAGCGGACGTGGCGTGGACTGATTTGCGCATCCCGTGCGACTGCTTCGATGCTGCTTCCCCGTAAATCGAGAGCAGCCCGAAGGCGGCGAGGATTAAATGTTGGTTGAGGTGATTTGGTCCGCCCTGCGGGCGGTCGAATATTGGACATGTCCCTATTTGGGCATGCTCAAAGCCGCCGTGCGCGTTAGCCAATAAGCTCCCGAGGAGAAAAACAGAAAAAGCGGGCGCTGAAATATTTTTATAGGCATTCCGCAAGCCACATAGAGGCAACGCCATCATCCGGGTGGGGCTGGCGTGGTTCCCAGGTACGCGCCGAGTTCTTCTACCAGTCTCGCGACGCTTTGCCGTATCGCGGGCGTTGGGTCGGAGCAGCGCAGTAGCGTCACCAATGAGCCGCCGACCGTCGCGACGAGATCGGCGGGGTTTTGGTCGAGTGTCGGATCGGATGGTGGGACCGATACCAGCGTCGCCGGGGTGGCCAAGCTGCCGTCGATCGTTGCCCGCAGCCTTAGCAGCGCGGCAACATCTCGCAGCTTACCGACGCGGAAGCTGTCGGCGATGGCTACATCACAGGTCGCGAGGTTGCGACTTCGATTTTCCCCGCGCTCGGGCTCAACCCGGACACGCCACTGATTCGTGGCCTCGCTGATGTACCGATCGGCGTGCCGTTCGGAAACGCCCCATTGCTGCCGAATCAGTCGCAGCACTTCCGATCGTGAGCGTCGCTGCGCCAGCCACGCTTCCACTTGGTCGAGCCGCTCTTGATGTTCGACTCGCGTACTCCGGGCTCGCTCTCGCTCTGTCACAAACTGACGTTAACAGCCTGACCCGAGTCAGGCTCGCTCGTCGCTGTGGGAACTAATTCAAATCCATCCAAATCGAACCTTCGTCATTTCGACATTCGACCCGAGAAAAACCTTTACTTCGCCAACCGGCGATGATTTCTGGTTGCGTTAATTGGTTCATCAGAACACGGCTGCATAATGCGTAGTTAATGCGGAGAATCGTATTTTCTTTACCGACAGCTTGGACGCTTTTCAGCTCTATTTTTTGATCTAAAAATGTTTGTTCCAATTTATTAGCAATGGCCTTTCTTTCTTCGCGATACCAAACGATCGCAGTGCGCTTTCTTCGTTCTGAAATTTCATTTTTTATTTTCTCACCACGCTTTGCTTCAGCGGCTCCACTTGGTATCGCTTCCAAGTGTTTTTCTGCTTTTTCTAAATCTCCGCCGATCCGGTCTTTTCGATCGAATCCGTACGCCATCGCTAGTTGCGCGGCTGCCAGGTGTTGCGCCGCCGTCAGCGCATTGAAGGCCGCTTGCTCGGCGTCCACGTTCCTCACCGGCGCCGCCGCTTCTTGCTCTTGTGGCAGCGGGGCTTGCTGGCGCTTGGTAGCGGGGGCAAGCTCCGCGAGCAGCTTTTGCGCCTCTTGGTACTCGGGCGCAGAACTCGGAATGGCCGCAAGGTGGTCACGGGCACTCGACGGCATGGCCTTACCATCTGCTCGCGCCGCTTCGAGGTGCTGCGCCGGGGTCATGGCATCAAAGGTCGCTTTCAATCGACCGCCAGAGAGCCCAGCGACCGTCAGCGCAAGAATCGTCACGCTGTATTTCCAGTGACTCAGCCACACTTTGCTGAGCTGCGCGACCGCTGACGGGGCTTTGGGGTGATACCTGCCAAACAGAACCAGCGCCAGCGTGGCCAAGATCAGCGCTACCAGTACCAGTTGCCCGGCGACCGTGGCAGCGAACCACGCGACGCCCCCCGTCCACAGCACACATCCTACGATGATCGCGACGTTGCTTCTGTTCTTTGCAGGGTAAGGCGTCAGCGGCTCAGGGGTCGGCATGTGAACCTCGCTTATTGGAAGGAAGCGGCTGGCGGGGCAACCTAACACCTACTGTGGTAGGTGTACAGGTGTAGGCATGGACGCGGACCATGCCCAGCGGTGGATCTCTCGGCGTTTCAGCGTCGCTTCGCGCTCCGCGTGCGTTCCTTGCGCGAAGCCAGAGGTCTGCGCCAAGAGGATCTAGAGAACTTCGGGCTGTCGTGGAAGTCCGTGCAGAAGGTCGAGTACGGACAGACAGACCCGAAGGCCAGCACGCTACTCAAGCTGTGCGCCGCTTTCGAGGTCACGCTGCCCGAGCTGCTTGCGCTCGACTCCCCGACCAGGGAGCTTGCCAAACCAGAGCGGGCCGACAGCTAGGCCCTTCGGTCTGGCGTTGGACGCTGGCCAGCACCGCCCCCCCTACCTCATCTGCTCCGCTTCCTGTTCGCCGGGCTGCTCGGCGGCTTCATCGTACCGGCGCAGTCGGCGCTTGCAGGTCTCGATGATGGCGTGCGGGGTGGCTTGGGTCTTCTTGTGGAACACTTCGGCTATCACGATCGCGTCGGAGTCGAGCCGATAGATGATCCGCCACTCTGCGCCTGCATCCTTGATCCGTAGCTCATGCACCGCAGGGCCGATCGAGGGCATGGGCCGCGATGAGGGAAGCGACAGCTTATCGCCAAGCTGCAAGCGGCGTAGCAGGAACCCAGCCTCGCGGCGGGCCTCCAGTGACCAGGGCGGCGTTTTCACTTCGCCATGGAGCCAAACCAGGGGTTTGTCGGTCGGTGCGTTTCTCGATGCGATCGGCACGATAGGAAGGCCACAAAGGGGGCCGGGGTGGATGTTTACTTGCCCGCGATGGCAGCGGCTAGCTCTTTGCGCGTGGTCCCTAGCGCGAGCAGTGAGCGCACCAGCAAATCGAGCGACACCGATCCGTCGGCGGCTTCCATCTTGGCGACTCGTGATTGACTCGACCGGATGCGCCGGGCTAGCTCCGCTTGGGTGAGGGACTGCGCCTTGCGACGCTCGGACAGCACCAGCGCGAGCCGTGCGCGAATGTCGATGAGTAGCGATTCCTCCGGCGACAGTTCGAGGAAGTCTTGCACCGTACCGACCTTCCATCCCGCTGCCTCTAATCGCTTCTGCTTCGCTTTGTCCATGGGCGCTGTCTCCGGTTCCGAGTATGTCAGAAATGACATAGGACGCAAGCGGGCCGGGCTGCGCGGCCAAGGTCTACAGGTTGGCCGGTTGGCCGTTGGCCGGTTTGGGCGCTTGAATGAGGCGAAATGATGCGTCGGTTTTCCCGTCTGAGCGGTGCCCCAAAAATGGCCTTTGGTCACAACGGAAACACCGTCGGGAATTGTGACCGGAATCTACCAGATGTGACCGCTATTTATTTGGGGTCAGCGACGGGGGATTTCGCCAGCGACGGGAAATGGCATTCAAGAGGTAACGAGTTCGACCCTCGTCAGCTCCACATCAAACCCCGTCGGTGAAGACCGATGGGGTTTTTGCTTTTCTGGGGTCCGATCGGCCATGTGGAGCGGATGTGGAAGGTCCTGTGCCCCTAACCCAAGCCCAGGGAGGACTGAGACTGGCAAGAGGGTGAAAACTGTCTGTCGTGTGGCAAGAACACATTCCATGCAGGGAAAGAAGGCGGTCGGCTTTGTTCGAGCTGTGGCTGCCGAGGCTGGCTGTCAAGTGATCAGCCAACTGGTGGCGGAGGACGAGGCAACAAATGCGGCCACTGCGAAAAAATGACGCTGGTACGTGTGGACTCGGGCAGTCCAGAACTCCGCTTCTGTACCTCTTGTAAGGCAGTTGCTCTCGTGCCGGTTGGCGTTGCGGCTTGATGCACTCGCATGTCGATATCCCGACACGGCCCACGCAGCATTCGGTGAGTGGCAACGTCGGTTCCGGCGCTGGAGGGAGGAGCGGAGCGATGGAGCCCTTCGCTAGTTCCAAATAGTCGGCGGGCGGTCGGGCTGCGGTTCGACTCCGCACCGCCCCCTACCTCATCCGCTCCGCTTCATGTTCGCCGGGCTGCTCGGTGGCTTCATCGTAGCGGCGCAGTCTCCGCTTGCAGGTTTCGAGGATGGCGTGCGGCGTGGCTTGGGTCTTCTTGTGGAACACTTCGGCTATCACGATCGCGTCGGGCGGGCTTCCAGTGACCAGGGCGGCGTTTTCACGTCACCATGGAGCCAAACCAGGGGTTTGTCGGTCGGTGCGTTTCTCGGTGCGATCGGCACGATGGGAAGGCCACGAGTCGGCGAGGGTGGATGTTTATCTACAGGTTGGCCGGTTGGCTGATTTGGGCGGCAAATGGGCAGCTCAGAGCGCTGCGTAAGCGCCGGCAGGCAGCGGATTACTTGTTGGTGAAGGAGGCTTTGGGACAGCTGGCGGCACACTTGCCGGCGGCGATGTCCGCGCAGGCGTAGTCGTTGAGGCAGACGGCGCAGTTGTCTTCGGGACTGGCGCAGCTGGCATCGCAGGAGAAGCCGGACGACTTGAGCCCGCAGCTTGACAGCTTGTCGCAGGCGTTCTTGCAGCTCTTGTCACCGCACGCGGCCAGTGAAATCCCAAGCAACAGCACCAATCCCAAGCGAGCAACGAAGTTCATGGTTGGCTTCTCCTCTTCCTTTTGAAAGTTAGTGACGAGCTGCGGAGCGCTGACCGCCACCGATGACGTGGGGCGACTCTCCGAGCGCGGCCTTGGCGGCTTCCATAATCGCTTCGCCAAGCGTCGGGTGCGGATGAATCGTCAGCGCCAGGTCGGGCAGGAACGCGCCCATCTCCAGCGCCAGTGACCCCTCACTGATCAGGTCGGTGGCAGCGGGTCCGACGATGTGAATGCCAAGGACCTGCTGGCTCGCCTGGTCGGCGACAATCTTGACGAAGCCGTCCGTCTCCAGCGACGCCATCGCACGCCCCAGCGCCGCAAACGAGTACTTGCCGATGAGGACCTTGTGGCCCTTCTCAATCGCCTGCTGCTCGCTCAAGCCGACGGAGCCAATCTCGGGATCGGTGAAGATGACGGCGGGGATGGCGACGGCGTCTTGCTCGGAGCGATGACCGGCGATGACCTCGGCAGCGACTTCCCCCTCGCGGCTGGCTTTGTGGGCGAGCATTGGCTGACCGCACACGTCCCCAATCGCAAAGATGTTCGCAACGCTGGTGCGCTGCTGCTTGTCGACGACGATGAAGCCGCGCTGATCGACCTGGACGCCGACTTGCTCTAAGCCCAGGCTCTCGCTGTTGGGGCGACGACCGACGGTGACGAGGATGTGGTCGGTGGCAATCGCCAGCTCTTTGTCTTTCTGTCCGTCGGCACTGCGCGGCACAATCCACAGCTTCAGTCCGCCGTCGCTGTCTTCATAGCGAAGCGCCTTGTGCTGCAAGTACACCTCGACGCCGAGCTTCTTGAGCTTGCGGGCCACGACCGCGACCAGCTCGGGATCGTTGCCTGGCAACAGCTGATCGGTGAACTCGACGACGGTGACCTGCGCGCCGAGCTTCCTCCACATGATGCCCAGCTCCAGGCCGATGTAGCCGCCGCCGATGACGGTGAGCCGACCCGGAACCTCGCGGAACGCCAAGCCGCCGGTCGAGTCGTGGATGCGCTGGTTGTCGACGACAAAGCCCGGCACGGTGATCGGTCGCGAGCCGGTGGCCAGGATGATGTGGTCACAAGTGATCGTGAAGTTGCCCTCGGGACCGCTGACCTCGATGGTGTTTTTGTCGCGCAGGGTGGCGGTGCCGCTGAGAAGCTGTCCGCCCGCCCCCTTGACGAGCTGCCGCACGCCCGAGGTCAGCTTGTCGACGACGCTGCCCTTCCAGTCTTGCAGCTTGCCGACATCCAGCGTCTGACCCGTGACCGAGATGCCCATCGCGCCCAGGTGCGACAGCTTTTCCCACTGCTTGGCGGCGTTGATGAGCGCTTTGGACGGAATGCAGCCGACGTTGAGACAGACGCCGCCGGCCACTGCCTTTTCGACGCAAACCACCTTCTTGCCGAGCTGACCGGCCCGAATCGCAGCGACGTAGCCGCCCGGTCCCGAGCCGATGACACAAACCTCGGTGCGAATGTTCTGCATGGAAGATCCCCTCTATGACCTTGGTAGCGGCCCACCCAGGGCCCCGGTGTTAGTAACGGTAGCGGATCACGAACTCGGCGAAAAACACATCCGGTCGCAGTGTCACCTGTCCGAAGGTGGCGCCGTCTCGCGCCTCGATGCCCTGAGCCGGCGACAGGTTGAGGGCATTGAACATCATCAGGATCACATCCAGGTTGACGCCGAGCAGCTTCTTCAGCCCGTACGCCACTTGAAGGTCGAGGTTGAAGGTGTCAGGCAGGTTGAACGTCGCCCAGGTCGTCGGATCGTTGACTCGGGTGCCGGTCGAGCTGCCACGCGGCGAGCGATAGAGCGTAAACGACTGATCCTCGGGGCTGCGGAACACTTTCCAAAGAGGTAGGCCGGTGTAGTACTGCAGCCGTCCGCCGATGGTCAGGCCAAAGTCGAAGCTGTAGTCGACGAGCGCCTTCAGATAGTGTCGGTACGCGCCCGAGATCGGCCCCATGTAGAGCGGGTTTAAGCGCGGGTTGGCGCCAAAGCCGTTGCTCTCGAAGAAGTCGTTGACGGTGCCGTTGAGGAACGCGAGCGTGTACGACGCCATCAAGTCCCAGTTGCCGGGATTGCCGCGCACCCACAGGTCGAGTCCGTGATACTCCCGCTTGGCTTCACTTGGGGTACTGGCGACGAAGATCCGCTGCCGCTCGCCGTTGACATAGCCGACGATGCGGGTGCCGGCCGGGTCCCAGATCTGGTTGACCTCTTCGTTTACCCACAGGTTGCCGTAGTGTCGGTAGGTGTAGTCCATGCCGACCGCTGCCTCGTCGAGGATCTGGCGATGGATGCCCGCTGAGACTTCATCGACACTCGGCGGCGACAGGTTGACATCGGTGGCGAACCGCTGCGTTCCCAGGCCGCCCGAGCGCCGCACCTCGTCAAATCGCTGCGTCGCCGGATTCCAGCGCTGCAAGATCGAGGTCTGCGTCGGGTTGGTGTAGTCCGCAATGCCCGCGTTGCCGAGGTCGTTGTGCCGACCGTAGTGCGCCTTGATGAGCGTCGTGTGGTCGTGCAGAAGGTCATAGACCAACGACAGGCGCGGCCCAAAGCCGACCAGCGTCTGAATGCGCGTGCCGCTGGTGTCAAACAAGTAGCCGGTATCGATGCGCATGCCCGGCACCAGCGTCAGCCACTTGCCGATGGTGTAGCGATCCTGAATGAACAGCCCGGCGTTGATCGCCTGCGCCCGCGTCAGGTAGCCCGCCCCCGGTCGCCCGTCGATCGTCTCGCTCTCGGGGAAGCTCTCGAGCTGGTTGCAGCTTGAAAAGGTGCGCGGATCTTGCGGGTCACACGGCAGCCCCGGGACATTGTCGAGATAGCGCTGCCCTCCCGACACCCCGACGCGGTGTGAATAGTTCATGTAGGAAAACTGGAAGCCGGCCTTGATCGTATGACTGCCGCCGAGCCCGCGCGTGTTGTAGAGCAGCGTCGGCGCAAACTGTAGGTTCCACTTGCCTTGCTCGTCCCAGGGCCGGTTGCCGTTTAGGTAGACAAAGTTGTTGGTGGCCGCGTCGGCGGTCGACAGCACGTGACCTGGCGTCAGCCGGTCCGGGACGCCGTTCACCTTGTGCAGCGTGTCTTCCAGCCAGTCTTTGTACGAGACACCGGTCTGAAGCTGAAACAGCAGCTTGTCGGAGATAAGCGAGTCGATAAGCAGACCGACCCAGTGACCGCCGCGCTGGACTCGCCGCTCGGCCTCGGGGGCCAGGGTGTTCGGGTCAATGCCCCGCAGCGCCGAAGAAGTCGAGGCATTGATGATGTCGTTAAAGTCGGTGCTGTACGACAGCGTGACGCGGGTCTGCCGGTTCGCCTGCCAGGTCAGCTTGACCCGCCCGAGGTACAGAATCTGATCCTGATAGCGGTCGTACGGCGAGCTGATGCCATAAAAAGGCTGATCGGCAATCGAGTTGGTGATGCGGTTGAAGCTGGCCTGGAAGCTGGTCCAAAACCACAGCCGGTCTTTCACGATCGGCCCGCCAAAGTTCACCGCCCCCGAGTAGTACGAGCGATCCGGAATTGGCCGGTCGTCATACAACAGCGACGTGTTCTGCACCGGGCCTCGGGTGGGATAGCGGGTCAGCGCGGCCATAAACGGCGGCTGGATGATCGCCGTTGCATCGAACACGAAGTTGTTGCCACCCGAGCGAGTGACCATGTTCTGGACCAGGCCGAGCGAGTTGTACTCGGCATCCATCGCGCCGACCGACACCACAAACTGCTCGACCGAGTCCGAGTTGATGAGCGCCGAGCTGGAGCCAAAGGCGCCGAGTGTGATGTCGGTGACCTCCAAGCCATCGACGAAGTAGCGGTTGAAGCGCCCGAGGCCACCACGCACCGACACCTTGTCCGATCCCGAGGTCACACCGGCGGTAAACTGCGCCACCGCCTTTTCCTGCCGGAACGTCGGCGCCCGCGTCAGCTGTTGGTTGTTGATCGCTGTGACCGCAGCCGCGCTCTCGGTATTGAGGATCGGGTTGGTCTTCTCGATGATCTTGGTCGTCTGCTGTCCGACATCCCCGCCGACTTCTAGCTCGATGTCGACGCTGGAGCGCTGGCCGGCGTTGACCCGGATGCCGACCTGCTTGATCGGCGCAAAGCCCTCCATCGAGATGAGGAGCTCGTAGACGCCGGGCGGCAGGTTGACGAAGCGGTAGCTGCCGTCGTCGTTGGTGGTGACCTGCTGCGAGCCGCCGATGAGCTGCTTGCTCGCCACCGAGATCGGCACGCTGCTCAGCCCATCTTTGGTGCCCTTGATGGTGACGAAGCCGCCGATGCTGCCGCCCAGCTCTCCGACGGCCCCGGCGTGCTGCCAAAACGACAGCAGCGAGCACAGCACAAGCAAGAACAAAGCCCGCGACGGGACAGCCGGGGCACTAGAGCGACGATTGGGCATGCGCATTCTCATGTCTAGCCGAGTGGTGGCGGCAGTGTAGTTGCGGCGCTCCCGGCGGTAAAACGAAAAAGTAACTTTGGCGTGAGCCAGGGCCGACCTACGATGGAGCCCGCGTCCACGTCACCAAGGAGCTCTTAATGAAACCATTACGTACGCGCCCCCTGCTTCGACTCACTCCGCTGACGCTGCTCTTGCTGTTGCCAGTCTGTGATCGCAACGTCACCGAGGAGCCGCCCCCCGACAGCGGCCCTGGCGTCTGCGCCGAGCTGCCCGCCCCACCGAGTGGCCAGCGCTGCACCACCACCCCCAGCCCCAGCGGCAGCAAGAGCATCCTCCTCAAAGGCACGCTGCTGCTTCCCGACTCGGTACTGAAGAGCGGCCAGGTGCTGGTCGACGCCGCCGGCAAGATTGCCTGCGTCTCTTGCGACTGCTCTTCGCATCCGGAAGCCGCCCAAGCCGCCCAGGTCAGCTGCCCAAGCGGCGTCATCTCCCCTGGCCTGATCAACGCCCACGACCACATCACCTACACCAAGGCCGAGCCCGGCACCCACCCCACCAACCGCTACAACCACCGGCACGAGTGGCGCATTGGCGTCACCGGCGATCCCAAGCGGCCCAAGATCAATGTCCCCGGCGGCAACAACACCTCCGCCGTTCAGTGGGGCGAGCTGCGGCAGGTCATGGCCGGCACCACCTCGCTCATCGGATCAGGCTCGGCCAAGGGCGTGCTGCGCAACCTCGATACCAACGTCCAAGAGGGGCTGACCGAAAAGCCGGTCGACTATGACACCTTCCCACTCGGCGATACCGGCGGTGATCGGCTAACCCGAGGCTGTGACTATCCGTCGATCCACCGAGCCTCGACGCTACAGACCCTGGACGCCTACGCCCCGCACATCAGCGAGGGCATCGGCGAGGAAGCCCGCAACGAGTTTCTGTGCACCAGCTCAACCCTCTACGGAGGCGAGCGACTCGTCGAAGACAAGACCGCCATCATCCACGCCATCGGGCTCTCTGCCCGTGATGCCTGGCTGGCCGCAGCGCGTGGCAGTGCGGTGATCTGGTCGCCGCGCAGCAACATCTCGCTGTACGGACACACCGCCCAGGTGCCGCTGCTGTCCCGGGTCGGCGTGGTGACCGCGCTCGGTACGGACTGGACCGCCTCGGGATCGATGAACATCCTGCGCGAGCTGCACTGCGCCGCTGACCTAAACGAAAAGCAGTACGGCAACTTCTTCACACCGCGCGACCTGTGGCAGATGGCGACCTACAACGCCGCGCTCGCGACTGCCACCGATGACGTGCTCGGGCAGATTGCTGTCGGCAAGATCGGCGACCTCTCGATCTTCATCGCCACCGCCGACCGCCAAGAGCACAAGGCCGTGATCCGCGCCGGTGTCGAGGATGTCGCCCTGGTGCTGCGCGGCGGCCTGCCGATGTACGGCGACGCAAGCATCCTGGCCCCTCTCGGTCATGACGACGCCGGCAAGTGTGAGTCGGTCGATGTCTGCGGAATCGAAAAGCGGCTCTGCGCTGAGCGCGAGACGGGCAAGAAGATCGCCGACCTCGAGACAGCTGCCATCAAGCCGATCTACCAGCTGTTCGCGTGCGGCGTCCCCCCCAAAGAGCCCAGCTGCGTCCCGTTCCGCGACGGCGAGTTCACCGGCATGAGCACCATGGATGACCCCGACGGCGATGGCCTTACCGGCGCCCAAGACAACTGTCCGACCGTGTTCAACGCCATTCGCCCCATGGATCGCGGCATGCAGCCCGACACTGATGGCGATGGCATCGGCGATGCTTGCGATCTTTGCCCGCTCGACGCCGATCACAAAAGCTGTCGCAAGCCCGATGCCAACGACGAGGACGGTGACAGCATCAACAACGCCCTCGACAACTGCCCGACCATCGCCAACACCGACCAAAAGGACAGCGACATGGACGGCATGGGCGATGTCTGCGACGCCTGCGCAACCTTTGCCAACCCCGCCGGCGCCGGCTGCGAGTTCTCGGTCAAGGACATCCGCGATCCGGCGCGCGGACTCCGTCCCCCTGGCGGCACCAAGGTCACCATCAAGAACCTGCTCATCGTCGGCCTCCGCAGCGTCAAGAGCTTCGGCTTCCACGCCCGCGATGTCGGCACCGACCTACCCTACTCCGGCATCTTGGTCTTCCAGGGCGGCACCACAGCCCCCAAAGCCACCGACGGCACCCCGCTGCAGGTCGGCCACATCGTCACCGTCACCGGCAACTTCACCGTCTTTAGCGAGCAAGACGAGATCGAGAGCGTCTCCAGCGTCGTCATCACCGGCATGGATGGCGCCGCCGCCGGTCTGTATGCCGACGTAAAGACCCGCGACCTCGTGGGGGGCCAGCAGTCCGCCGCCGAGCGCTTCGAGAACCTGCTCGTCCGCGTCAAGACCGTGACCGCGCGCGCCACCATCTCGGCAACCGACGACGACTTCTGGGTCAGCGATGAAGCCGCCGAGATGTGTACCGGCGTAAGCCCCGGCTGCACCCGCGTCGGCGACTTCCTCACCGATGGCGACAAAAACGACGGCATTCCCAAGTACGCCCCCGGCACCCCGCTCACCGAGATCCAAGGCATCGTCAGCGGCTTCGCCAACCAGTACACCCTCATGCCCCGCACCCTGACCGACGTAAAGCCCTAACCCCCCGGGATGATCCCAGTCATCCCAACCGCCTTCTTCTTTGCGCCAAGGATGATCCCAATCATCCCAACCGCCTTCCACTAGGCGCCCCACCATGATCCAGATCATCCCAACCACCTTCCCCAAGGCGCCAAGGATGATCCCAATCATCCCAACCGCCTTCCACTAGGCGCCCGGGATGATCCAAGTCTTGTTTGTGAGAAAAAGGACCGACAGCCCGAACACCTAGCTGTGGGGCCGACCCCCCGCATTTCATGCCGGGGACTGTCGCCGGAGAGCTTTTTTTCGGGTCGCCTGCGACACGACAAAAAAGTCTCGAAGGGAAGGGGGGCCCCACAGCGGAGACATCCGCGAGGCCCGCTCAGTTCTACAGCGGTGGAAGGACTAGCGGAGGTTGTGGACTTGGTCGGGCTGCTGCCCGAGCGCTTCTTTGCGGGACAGGCGGATCTTGCCGGTGCGGTCGATGCCGATGACCTTGACCAGCAGTTCCTCGCCTTCCTTGACGATGTCCGAGACGTTGTGGACGCGGTCGTTCGATAGCTCGCTCACGTGGACCAGGCCATCGGTGCCGGGCAGGATCTCGACAAAGGCGCCGAACTCGACGATGCGGCGGACGGTGCCCATGTAGAAGCTGCCGACCTCGGGCTCGGCGGTCAGGCCCTTGACGATGTCGATCGCCTTCTGCGCCGACGGACCGTCCGGAGAGGCGATGTTGACCGTGCCGTCGTCCTCGATGTCGATCGCCACGCCGGTCTGCTCGATGATCGCGCGGATCATCTTGCCGCCGGGGCCGATGATGTCGCGCACCCGGTCGGGCTTGACGTGCAGCCGGTAGATGCGCGGCGCGTACTTCGACATCTCCTTGTTCGGGGCGGCGATCGTCTCGGCCATCTTGTCGAGGATGTACAGCCGTCCGTCGCGCGCCTGCTTGAGCGCTCGCTGCAGCACCTCTCGCGTCAGACCCTGGATCTTGATGTCCATCTGCACGCTGGTGATGCCCTTGCGCGTGCCACAGACCTTGAAGTCCATATCGCCCAGGTGATCCTCGTCGCCGAGGATGTCCGACAGCACCGCCACCCGGTCTGCCGCGCCGTCTTGACCCTTTTCGTAGATGAGACCCATCGCGATGCCCGACACCGGCGCCACAATCGGCACGCCGGCATCCATCAGCGCCAAGGAGCCACCGCACACCGCCGCCATCGACGAGCTACCGTTCGACTCCAGCGTCTCCGAGACAATGCGAACCACGTACGGGAAGTCTTTTTCCCCGGGCATCACCCGAGCCAGCGCCCGCTCGGCCAGGGCTCCGTGACCGATCTCGCGCCGCGACTGCCGCATCGCTTTTGCTTCCCCAGTCGAAAACGGCGGGAAGTTGTAGTGCAGCATGAAGCGCTTGGTCACGTCCCCGAGCAGCGAGTCGATGCGCTGCTCATCCGAGCTGGTCCCAAGCGTTGCCGTCACCAGCGCCTGCGTCTCACCCCGGGTAAACAGCGCCGAGCCATGGACCCGTGGCAGCAGCCCGACCTCGGTCGTGATCTGGCGGATGTCGGTGGTACGGCGACCGTCGATGCGAACCGCCTCGTTGAGGACCATGTCGCGGACGGTCTTTTTGTGCAGCCCGGCAATCGCCTCGGCGACTTCCTTGTTGCGACCCGCGTACGGCATGCCCTCGCCGCACAGCTCAGCCGTGATCTGCTGCCCGACCTGCGCCTCTTGCTCGTGCCGCTTGTGCTTTTCGCGCACCGTGACTGCGGCCCGCATCCGCTCGGCACCGATCTCGCGCACCAGCTTGTGCAGCGCTTCGTCCTTCTGCGGCGGAGTGAACGTCCGCTTCGGCTTGCCAATCGCCGCCCGCAGCTTCTCGAGCAGATCAAGCACCGGCTGCGCTTCTCGGTGGGCAAAGAACAGCGCATCCACCGCCGCCTCTTCGGACACCTGATCGGCCCCCCCTTCGACCATCACGATCGCGTCGCGGCTCACGGCCACCACGAACTCGAGGTCGGCCTGATCGCGCTGCTGAAAGGTGGGATTGATGATGAACTGACCATCGATGCGAATGACGCGGACGCCGACAAACGGACCGTGCCAGGGAACATCCGACAGGTGCAGCGCCGCCGCCGCGCCCGTCATCGCCAGCACATCGGTCGGATTCTCTCGGTCATAAGACAGCGAGAACGCGATCAGCTGGGTTTCAAACCGGTAGCCCTTGGGAAACAGCGGTCGGCTTGGACGATCGATGAGCCGAGCGACCAGCGTCTCGGCATCGGTCGGACGACCCTCACGCTTGAAGTAACCGCCGGGGATCTTGCCGCCACCGTAGGTCTTCTCGACGTACTCACAGGTCAGCGGCAAAAAGTCGATGCCTTCGCGGGCGCTCTTGGCGGAAACAGCCGTGACCAGCACCATGCTGTCACCGTAGCGGATGACCACCGCTCCGTCCGCTTGTTTGGCCATCTTGCCAGTCTCAATGGACAGCTCCTTGCCACCCAGGAATACGGATTCTTTGATGTACATCTTCGCTCGATCAAGGGCCAGCCACCCAGCGGCAGCCAGCGGTGGAGGGTCAGGTTGTGCGTCTCAGGGTGCGAGAAGAGTCGCCGCACCACCAAGGGCAGGTAGCGAGCGCCCGAGCGAACCTTCGTTGACCCGCGAAAGTGCGGGATCAAGACATCAGGGTCCGCCTCGGGAGAGAGTGGGCGTAAGCCGCAAGCCTACCGCTTGGCTTGTCCGAAACGACGTGGGCTACTTACGGATGCCGAGCGTGTCGATGATCCGACGGTAGCGCTCTTCGCTGCTGCCCCGGAGGTAATCGAGCATCCGGCGCCGCTGACCGACCAGCTTGAGCAGGCCGCGCCGCGAGTGGTGGTCTTTGCTGTGGCTCTTGAAGTGCTCAGTGAGGTAGGTGATTCGCTCACTGAGGAGGGCGATCTGGACTTCGGGCGAGCCCGTGTCCGACTCGTGCTTGGAGAACTTGGCGACAATTTCCTTCTTGCGCAGCGTAGCGAGGCTCATTCTGGCTCCACAAACCGTTCTAATTTTTTGGGACAGTCTTTTCCCAAACTGCGCGCGCTGTCAACACCTGTTCGCGGGAGGTAGGTAAGAAGGCGCGCCGTCGGATCAGGTTATGGGGTGGCGGAGAGGTTGCGCAGCGTCGTCTGAGCAGAAGCGCGGAAGCGACCACTCGGAAAGCGCGCGAGATAGGCCCGCAGGTCGATCTCGGCACCGGACAGGTCGCCAAGATGCGCCCGGCACATGGCTTGACCATACAGTCCGCGCTCGGCCACCTCTGCGGTCGAGCTGGCTTCAACACTGGCAGCAAAATCGGGCAGGGCATCCCGACAGCGACCACTGGCAGCCCGCAGCTCACCCCGCAGCACCGTCAGCTCGCCACCACGCGGCAGTCGCGTAAACGTGGCCTGGTCGAGCAGCACCAGCGCATCTTGCCGCCGACCTAAGACCATCAGGGCATCCACACGCGCCGCCTGCGCCTCTTCTTTGAGCAGGCCACTGGGAAAGCGACTCGCATACTCATCTAGCCGGATCAGAGCTTGCTTGGCATCGCGGGTCTGACGAAGCTCCCGCAGCGCCAGACCGAGCAGTCGCGACTCAAGAGCCAGTGCGCTCTCCTCGGCTGGTGGCGCGGCGGTCGGAACCGGCAAGCTGCTCGGGTCCGCAGGCTCCATCGAGCTAGGCTTGCTACCGGTCGTCCCAAGATGCTTGCGCGCTGGTCGTGGCCCCGCCCGAAGCGGCTCGCTGGCCGAAGACGGCTGGAGCGGTTGCACAGGAGCGATCGCCACCGCTGGGGCGGGCACAATCGGGATGGCGGGCGCAATCGGCTCCGCTGCTGACGATGGCTGACTCGACTGCACCGGTAAGTTATCCGCCGGGTGCCCCGTCATCCGAGGAACGAGCAGCGTTGCCGCCGCCACCACCGCAGCCAGCCCCAGTCCACCGCCAATCAGCCAGCCGACCGAGGTCCCAGGTGGTTGAGCCAGCGTTTCACCGATCCGATTTTGTGCCTGCGGGGACAGCGGCCCAGGGACCGGCAGCTTCGTCAGCAGCTCGGCCGCCTGACGCTCGATGGGAGACAACCCAGCCGCCGGCGCGGAGAGCTGCTCGGTCAGACGCAGTAGGGGCCCCTCAGTCCCGCTCTTGGCCACAGGAGATATCGACTTCATGATCTTTCGCTCTTGTTGTGCTTCGCTAAGCCGTCGAGAAACTGCGCCCGGGCTCGGTGCAGCCAGACCCAAATGGTGGCGACCTTCTGATTGAGCAGCTGGGCGATCTCCTCGCCGGGTAGCTTCTCGATCTCGAACAGGATGAAGGCGGTGCGGTACTTGTCGCTCATGCCGTCGAGGATGCGGTAGACCGTCGCCCGCGCTTCCTTGCGCTCTAGGTCATCAACCGGCGACGGCGTCCCCGAGGGCAGCTCGGCCAAGATGTCGCCTTCTTCACTGCTGCTAAACAGCCGTCTCAGTCGCACGCGTCGCAGGCGATGTCGAACCTGATTCTGGGTAATCCGAAACAGCCAGGTCGTGATCTTGGCCTCGCCGCGAAACTCCGGAAGGAGTCGATGCGCCGTCAGGAATACGTCTTGCACCACATCCTCGACATCGACTTGCGGTCCACCGAGACGCGCGGCCCACCGTGCCACATCCCCCGCGTGAAGCCGGTAGACCTCTGAGATCGAGGCAACCTTCGTCCCTGGTGGCGCACTGGCAATGGATGATGCAGCAGTCACGGCATCATCTTAGGCCGCGATCGTGGCAAAAACTTACAGTCAAAACCCCACGGGCGGCGCGCCCAGGCCCATGCTATGGTCGGCGCCATGTTTTCCCGAGGCTCTCGTCAGAAGGTCGCCCGTCCGCCTCTCACGGATGAACAGCTACTGGCTGCAGCAGTCAGCGCGCTGGCCTCTCGATCGCGAAGTGAGGCAGAGCTGCGACGGCTGTTACAGAAGAAGCTGACCGAGCCGGGAGGCCCACGCATCGATAAGGTGGTCGCGCGACTCCACGAGCTTGGCTATCTGTCGGATGCCCGCTTGGCCGAGCAGTTCGTCGAGCTTCGGCAGAAACAGGCGCACCTCGGTCGTCGTCGTGTCTCGCAAGAGCTGCTACGCCGAGGCGTGAAGGCCGATCTCGTCGGTGATACCGTAGAGCGCGCCTACGCCGAGGTCGATGAAGTCGCACTCGCGCAGGCGTTCGTCGATCGCAAGCGGCTCCGGCCTCCGAAAGACCCGCGTGAGACGGCAAGGATTCTGCGACAGCTCCAGCGCGCGGGGTTTTCCATGGGCACTTGCTGGAAAGTCGTGCGCAGCCTGGCGAGCCAAGAGTCCCTGGCCGGTATCGATGAGACTGCGCTCACGACCGACGGAGAAGCTTAACCTTCGCACGCGCCCAAATCGACCCTCCGTTGCGCACTGCACCATCCAGAGGACCGGCCATAGAACCGGTTTTCGCTCGATTTTCCGTCTGGTGTTTCGGGGAACATCGGTACAAAATGGCGCATTCGTGGCACCGGCTTGGCGAAGTTGCCGACGGCAACAACCTCCGAGAAACGCTGGCGCCCCCCGGTTACTCAAAGTGGAGGAACTATGAACCAGGACATTGAAAAACAGGTCAAAGACATCGTCTGTGAGCAGCTGGACGTAGCGCCGGACAAGGTGCTTCCAGGAGCCAGCTTCATCGACGATCTGAAGGCGGACTCGCTGGCGGTAGTAGAGCTCGTGCTGGCGCTCGAAGAAAAGTTCGGAATCGAGATTCCAGACGAGGACACCGAGCAGATCAAGACCGTCCAAGACGCCATCAACTACATCAAGACGCACCGCAAGTAGCGAAGTCGTTTGGTAGTCGGCCATCAGCACGGTACGGAAGCACGGTACGGAGAGCTCTGGCGAAGGCTGGGTGTTTGCACGCGGCAAGTCACCGAAAAAACTGTTGACTCCTGCCCGGCTGCAAGTAATCTCTCCCCCGTTGCTGTTTTTGACATCGCTCGGGGATCGTCCAACGGCAGGACACCAGACTCTGACTCTGGCTATCTAGGTTCGAATCCTAGTCCCCGAACAGCATTTTGGGCGAATTGAGGCCTTGCCTTCCCACAGGGCCGATGATAGAAACCCAAAGTCATCTCGGCCCCATAGTCTAGCGGTTAGGACGTCGGCCTCTCACGCCGAAAACGCGGGTTCAAGTCCCGCTGGGGTCACCACGAAGCTCGCCAACCTATTGGCGAGTTTTTTTTTGCCTTGCGTTGCTCGCGCCAACCTGCGCTCTTAGGCTGCATCCATGGCTTCTGCCGATTCGCCGCCTCCGTACTGGCTTTTGATCGCTGTGCTGTCTAGCTCGCTGCCGCTGCGTCCGGAAGTGTCGCTGCGTCTATATCAAGCGGCGTTTCGGCTGCATCGCAGCGGCGAAAACGTCGAGCGGCTGCAAGGCGACCTGCTGCAAGGCAAGGTGGTGCGACTGCACAAAGACCTCGCCATTGGCAGCGTCGTGGGGCCGGCCTTCGAGGCAGAGATCAGCACCGAGTCGGGCGAGGGCGTCGTCCACTTCCTACTCACCCGGCAGGGGCTGGAGCTTGGCGAGGAAGAAGCAGCGTCGGACTCGCGTGAAGGAGTGCTGCCCCGACCGCCCGGCAAGTGGCTGAACTGATCAGACCGGCGAGGATGGGGCACTGCGCGGCTACGGAGCGTTGATGCCCAGCACCACTGCGTCAAGGTTCGTCGCCTGGCCACCCACCACCGTCCTCCGCATCGATGGCGGGGACGTGGCCTGGCGATTCGCACACTGAAAGCCCATCGTAGCAACGGCTGCCAGCGTGTTTACATCCGCAGTCAGCTGCATATCGTAGGTGCCGGGGACAATGCAGTACAGCGTCGTGTACTCACCTTCTGTACAGGGTACATCCCACGAGTAGACGAGCTTGCCGACGGTGCTACGCAGAGTCAGCCGGACCCGCTGCACCAGCCACGCCGGGGAATCGAGGCACGAGCTGCCGATGTTGCTGCACTGCTGACGGTCTATGCCGTCGCGGCTCGGATTGGGGTTGCAGCAGCAGATCCCGCGTGAGAGGAGCCGACCCAATGTGAAGTCTGCCAAGCGCCACCGGACCACCACGGCGCCGAGGCCTCGGCCATCCACGCACTCGCTGGACTCGATGGAGGTGGCTTGGCACAGGCCATCTTCAGGGATCGCGCTGTCGCAGCCGACGAACGACACGACCCAAAGACCTGTCAAAGCGAGAAGCGATCTGGCCCCAACGCGCCATTTGCGGTCGCTGCGTCTGCGCGTATCATCTCCCGCCATGCTGATAAGCCGTCCGGATGGATTCCTCGTCGACAACCTGTCGCCGATGCGACGGATGATGCCGTACATCCTGCCCAGTCGCAACGAGTCCTGCGTCTATTTTGAGCAGAAGCTCGACCTCCGTGAAGCGCTGCCATACCTCCACGAGCTGAATACTCGTCAGGGTCGCAGCCGAGCCGATGAGGTCAACCTGTTCCACTTGATCCTCGCGGCGGCGGCGCGGGTGTTTCGGGAACGGCCAGAGCTCAACCGCTTCGTCTCCGGCGGCAAGATCTACCAGCGCCGGCACATCGAGCTGTCGTTTGCGCTGAAAAAGGAGCGGAGCGACAAAGGGGCGCTGACCACTACCAAGCTGCGCTTCTCGGGGGAAGACAGCGTCAGTGACGTGGCCGATCGGACCCGAAGCGCCGTCACCCAAGGGCGCAGCAACAAGCCGAGCCAGGCCGATCACGAGCTGGCGATCTTGACGCGGCTGCCGGGACCGCTCCTGCGGCTCATCCTGTGGCTGCAGCGAGGACTCGATGCCTGGAACTTGCTGCCGTCGGCGCTGATTGTTCCCGATCCACTGTATGCGAGCCTGTTTTTCGCCAACCTCGGATCGATCGGGCTCGATAGCGCCTATCACCACCTATTTGAGTACGGCAGCGTGTCGTTTTTCGCGGTCCTCGGGCGGATTGCGCAGCTGCCGTTTGTGATCGACACCGAGGGCACAATCGAGACTCGACCCGGCATCAGCATCAAGTACACCTTCGACGAGCGCATCACCGACGGCTTTTACTGCGCACGCAGCCTCGATCTGCTCAAAGACTACATTGAACACCCGGTTCGACTCGAAGCCGCGCTTACAAGGACCCAAGATGTCGCGCATTCAGCTCAGTAGACCCAGCATCACCGACGAAGAAGTTCAAGCCTCCGAGCGAGCCCTGCGCTCCCGCTGGCTGGTCTACGGGCCGGAAAACCGTGCATTTGAGGAGGAGCTGGCGGCAGCGTGTGGCAAGCGCTATGCCGCGACGGTCAGCTCGGGAACGGCGGCGCTCCACCTGTCGCTGCTGGCGATGCCTCAGCCGCTGCACGCCATCCTGACGCCGGCTTTTACCTTTCCCGCGACGGCGAATGTCGCGCAGTTTGTGGCGCAGCCGCCACAGGTACACCTTGCCGATGTCGATGAGAGCACGTTTTGTCTGCCGACCGAGACGGTGCGAGCCTGGCTGACCAAGCGGCGTGGTCCCGCGATGGTGGTCCATCAGTTTGGTTATCCTTCGCCACTTCCGACGGGGCTTGATGATCTGCTGATCTCGGATGCGGCGTGTGCGGTGTCGGTGAAGCCGGCGCTCGCGGGGCGGCTGGCGTGTCTGTCGTTTCATCCGCGCAAGCTCCTGACGACGGGGGAAGGCGGAGCGATCCTGACCGATGACGAGCAGCTGATCGAGCGCATTCGCCGGCTGCGCGCCCATGGCCTGACAGCGGTTCCCGGGGCGGAAGTGATGGAGCTCGAAGAGAGCGGGCTGAACTACCGACTCCCCGAGGCAGCGGCGGCGATGGGACGGGTCCAGCTGCGGCGCTTGCCTTCACTGACGGCCCGCCATCGCGAGCTGGCGGCGCACTATCTGCGACGACTCGCTGACTCACCGCTGCGCTTTCAGGCCGATCATCCCGAGCGGATTTGGCAGACCTTCGCCGTGGTGCTGCCCCAAGGAATCCGCCGCCAAGCCCTGCGCGCCGAGCTACAGGCCCAAGGGATCGAGACGCAGATTGCCTCGTATGGGCTTCATCGACTGGCCGCGTACCGCAGTGCCCCCCGCTTTGCCGGGACCGGCGCTTCGCTGGACCTGCCGGTGACCGATCGCCTGCACGATCGCGGTCTGGCGCTGCCGCTACACAGCGAGCTGGCCGAGTCCGATGTCGATCGGGTCTGCGAGACGCTGCTCAAAGCCCTGACCTTACCGGCGGTTACCGCGTCGTCCACGTAACAAGCCCAGCGACTCACCGGGGCCGGATCTTTTTGGGCCAAGCCGCGTTTTTAGTCAGCAAGGAGTTTGACGATGAAGATGCTGCTTGCACTGCCCCTACTGACCCTGCCCCTTCTGTGTGACGTTGCGGCGGCAACCCCGCTGCGCAGCCAGGCCGGAACCTACGAGCTGCAGGTCATGACCGATGGAGGCCAGGCGCCGACCTACTACCACAGTGGCGAAAACTACGTGATGGGTCAGCGGGGCCAGCGCTACACCCTGCGGATCCACAACCACTCGGGTCGCCGGATCGAGGCCGTGGTGTCGGTGGACGGTCGCGATGTGGTCGATGGCAAGACCGCCGACTACCGCAGCAAGCGCGGCTATCTGGTCCAGCCCTGGGGTTATGTCGATGTTGATGGCTGGCGGGTGTCGCAAGGAGAAGCGGCGGCGTTCCGGTTTTCGTCCGTGGCCAACTCGTATGTCGGTCGCACCGGCTCGACTCGCGAGGTAGGTGTCATCGGCGTGGCGGTCTTCCCCGAGCGCTACATGCCGCCGCCACCGCCACCGCGTCCGCTCTATGTGCCACGTCATGAGCTCTACAACCGGGGGGCCGACGAGTACAGCAGCGAGCAGCATGCTCCCGCCGCCAAGTCTGCGCCCAGTGCCGATGCCGCGCCGCCAGCCGCCAGTGCTCCTCTTGGTGGAATGGATGATCGCGCTGGAGTGGGTGGTGGCGCCCTCGCCGAGCGTGACTCTCTGCGCCGCGACAAGCGACCCGGTCTGGGCACCGGCTTTGGCGAGCGCGTCTCGTCTCCAGTCGAAGAGGTGGTCTTCTATCGTCACAATCCCGTGACTCCAGCGCTGGTCCTCGGCGTTCGCTACAACGATCGATCTGGCCTGATTGCGATGGGCGTTGATGTCGATGGGGATGGAGACAACCTTCACGACAGCTACCTGCGCCGCAGTGCCGAGCCGTTCGTGACACCGCGCCGCTACGCCGATCCCCCCGCCGGCTGGCCTTACTAGGAACAGTCGCTGGCTAAAACAGGCGCTCGTCAACCGAGACGGTATCGCCTGGCTGCAAAAAGAAGGTCAGCTTCCCGTCAGAGATCGCCTTGAAGTTGACCACCAGCGTCTCGGCCTTCCCGCCCTGCACCCTCGTCACCCGCACCCGCTCTCGCGCCGCCATCGGCGACAGGCCACCGACCATGCTGATCGCCTGCTCCAGCGTCATGCCTTCGACGAAGTTGATGGTGCCGGGGCTGCGTACCTGACCGATCAGCACCACCTTCTTGCTGTGCACTTCCTTGAGGAAGACTGTCACCTGCGGCTGCTTGAGAAACGCCTTCAGCCGCTCGGTGAGCGCATCGGACACCTGCGCCGTCGTCTGGCCCCGCACCAGCTGCCGACCGATCAGCGGGAAGTCAATCGTCCCATCGGCAGAGACGCGATAGATGCCGGTCAGCTCGGCCTCGCCGTAGACCCGCACCTCGAAGACATCGTCGGGCCCAAGGCTCATGTCGACATGGGGCGGTGGCGTCGCTTCTCGCACCACGATCGCCGGCTGCCCCGGACAAGCCGGCACGGCCCAGAGCCCGATGAGCAGCGCCATCGTGCGACCCCAAGCCCACGTCTTAGTAGGAAATATCGGCCTTGAACAGCACGACATGCTTCAGGAAGCCAGCATCCATCCGCGTGCCGGCGCCGTCAACGAAACCGAAGTCGGTGATGTCGGCGAGCAGGCTGTAGCTAATCCCCGCCGAAAGCCAGCTGAGCGGACGATAGCTGGCTTCGGCATTGAGGCTGACCAGGACATCGCTGCGGCTGGTCGCACCATTCTTGTACGCACGATAGTAGAGCGTCGCCGGGGTCACGAGCGGTCCGTAGGCTCGCAGGTAGGTTTCAAACCCTGCCGACAGCCACAGCGATCGCCACGGGTTGTGCTCATACGAGATGTAGAGCCGGTCATCGCGCAGATACGTCGCGTAGATCGAGTCGAAGAAGTCGCGCGCCCAGCCAAGTCGCAGGCTCATTCGCGGCACGAGCAGCAGCCGCCCTTCCAGGCCACCGACGAAGTTGTTATAGCGATACGCGGACAGATCCCCGACGAGCTGCGGCGTCTCGGACAGCCCATAGTGCAGGCTGTTGCCGTAGCCAAGGTAGAGCGACACCCCCAGCCACGGAAAGATCAGGCTCTGGATGCCCGCCGTGATGCGCAGCGGGGCCGAGTTGGGAATGACCGCGCCTTCGCCATAGTAGTTCGTCCACGAGGACCGAACCTCTAGCTTGATCTGGGTCTGCGGCAGCAGCCGGTAGGCCCCCCACAGCGCCAGGTCGTTCTGGAACGATCGGTTGCGCGACAGCTCACTCTGGACGTAGTAGTCAAAGCGCAGCGACTCAGACAGGCCGATCTCCAGCGGCCCGCCATAGGGACGATACGTCCCCAAGAGACTCAGCCGGTTGAAGATGCGCGGCGCGAAGGTCTGGGTGCTTGCCACCTCTAGGTTGCGCGCGTCGTTGGTCACCAGGAACTGGTTGTAGAGGCGAAACGACAGCGGATCGCCTTCTTTGATGCGCAGATCGGCCTCGCTCTGGGCATTGACCTGCTGCGGATAGCCGATGCGGGTATCCCGCGAAAAGAACTGGCGATACTCGACGGCGGCCCCAAAGCGAAACTTCAGAAACTGACGCGTGTCCAGGTCGAGCCGCTGCGGGGGTCGCGTCGCCAAGTCGACATGGGCGCGTAGCCGCAGGACTCCCGCCCCGCCAGGCTGGCTCGACATCAGCATGTTGCTGTCGTAGCCCAGCTCGGTCGCGATCCCGGGATGGATGACCAGCCCATCGCCCAGGACCTTGAAGCCTGGTCCCTCGCGAAGCTGCGTCCCGGGATAGACCTCGAACGGCCCATATGGCACGTACTGCGCCTTCGCCACGCCGGTGACGGACACGAGCAGCAAGGCAGAGAGCCCTGCGATCTGCTTAGCGAGCGGGACGGAACGCACTGGCTGGGTTCGGGCGGCTGGGAAGCTCTAGCCGCACTGGCCGGATGGTTTGCAGCTCGGCAGGGCCGGCCTTGGCATCATCGCCCTGCCCTCCTCCCGAGACGGAAATAGAGGTCGCACGTGATCCGGTCACCAGCTCGCCGCCGACGCAGCCCTCGGCATCGGTTCGCAGCTGACGGGACAGATCGAGTGCTCGCGAGACACGCTCACGCTCGGCTCGCTCGCTCTTCTGATCGCCCCGGGCCCCGGCCGCTTCCAGTGCAGCGACAGCCACAAGGGTGCTGTCCAGCGTCTGTTGCAGACCGCGCAAGCGCTCGTACAGGCACGACTCCTTGACCTTGTCGCCCTTATCAGCGGCGGACTTGCGGAGCTGCATCACCTGACTTACGGACGAGCGCTGCTCGGTGATCGCCAGCTTGGCATCGACCGCTGGTGGTGTCGGTTTGCCAGCATCGGTGTCCGCTGCCCACAAGCTGGCCGGCGCCGCGACGGAAAGTCCGAGCACGGCGGCCAAAATGAAGGAATGTGACAAGCGGCGGGCACGCATCAGTGAAACCGATAGAGCCAGCTTAGGTCAGCCGAGTGGAGCTCGTCAATGCGCGTGACCACAGTCAGGGCACGCGCTCCGGCGGAGATGCCGGGATTTCGGTGGGAACATCGACGCGGGGAAGCTACGGCGCAGCGGGGGTCACAGGCTCTGCCGGCTTGGCTTTCTGCCGGGTGCGCGCCGCTTTCTTGCCGGTGGCCGAGCGATACGCACGGGTGGCGCGATACAGGCTGCTCAGATCCGCGTTGCCGACCATCTTGGAGCGCTGATCGACGCTGGTCGCGATGTTGCTGATCTGCTGGTGGCGCTGGTGGTCCAGTGCTGCCTCGGACTCGACGATCAGCTCAAGCAGCTTGCGCGCCGGCTCCTTGTACTTGCGAATCTGCGCGATCTGGTCGGTCAGACTCTTGAGCGACTGCACATCGCTGTCGAGGATACCGGCCCGCGCCCCGTGCGCCTTCTGCTGGCTTGCTACCTCGGTCAGCACGGCGTCGAGCCCCTCACGCTCTCGACGCATTCCGGTCATCGCCCCCGGTGGCAGGTCAACCAGCAGGCTCGCAATCGAGGTGCAGTCAATCTGAAGGTCGCCGGGAACAGGGTTCTTGGGATCTTTGGCCATGGTCCTATCTCTCCTACATCTCGCGAAATGCGAGTCCTACTGGTCTAGCCATCAACCGCGCATCGGCAAGGCCAAATTTCACAAAAACCGACATCCCACCACCTCCAGCCAAGCCGGGCATCACTTGGAGGTGAACCAGGCACCACTTGGAGGTGGTCCGGCTTCACTTGGAGGTGAACCAGGCTTCATTTGGAGGTGGTCCGGCTTCACTTGGAGGTGAACCAGGCTTCACTTGGAGGTGAACTGGCCTTCACCTGGAGGTGAAGCAGGCATCACCTGGAGGTGGTCCGGCTTCACTTGGAGGTGAACTGGCCTTCACTAGGAGGTGAAGCAGGCATCACGTGGAGGTGAACCGACCTTCACGTGGAGGTGAACCAGGCATCACCTGGAGGTGAACCAGGCATCACTTAGAGGTGGTATGGCGTGACAAGGCTGGGGGGATAGGGATTTGGAGAGGGTGCGCGCCAGAGCAGGTAGAGGCTGAACGGGGTCTGGCGGCTGGTGCCTGCGGGGGCACCTTGGGGGGCTAGTTGGCGCCGAGGGCGGCGGGGGCGGGGTGTGAGGCGTGGGCGTCGTGGCTTCGGAAGCGGTTCACGAGCGAGCGGAGGGTGCCCTTGACCATGCCTTCCTTCATCAGCGGCGCCACATGGTGAACCACGTCCGCAGCGGTGTGGGTCACGTAGTGCGCCGGCTGGAAGAACGGGCTCGCCAGAAGCGGGTGCTTGGCGATGAAGGCGCGGACCTCTTCTGCGGTGACGCCGTTCTTTTGGCAGGCCTGGTCGAACTCGGTGCGGGCGAAGGTCCGAGCCTTGAACAGCATCATCTGCACGCGGCTGTAGACGTTGACCTTGCCGTCGCCCGAAGTCTCGATCGGCAGGAAGATCGCGCCGGGGTGCTTCTCGGTCACGAACGACTGAACACCATCCGAGACGCCTGAGCTGGGCATGCAGCCGAACGGCTTGACCGACAGCGTCATGGTCGACTTCTTGTGCGAGACGTTGAGCACCAGCTTGCCGACTTCCATGTGGCCTTCGCCGCCGCGCAGGTGGTTGTTGTAGAGATCCTTGGCCGCGTCCGCCACCTCGTCCATGTTGGGCAGCACGTAGCCGTGGAGCCCGATGGTGTTGGCGATGACCTGGAAGATCACGCGCACCGCTCGGTCAGCCACCCACAGGATCGCCAGCTTCTTGATCGGATCGACGCCGGCCAGACCGCGACGACCGTGATCCTCGCTGCGCAGGTTCATGCGCTGCTTGGTGTCGTAGACGTGCTCCCACACGTTGTAGAGCAGCCAGTTGGTGACGATCTGGATGTCGACCTCGGCGCCTTCCTGCTCGAGGAAGCGCTGCAAGCCGTAGTTGCCGTCACCCTCGGTGGTCATCGCCCAGAACTCGCCAATCACCGAGACTTTGGGCTTGACGATGGTGCGATCGACCGCGATCTGCCGCAGCATGGTGCGCGTCTTGATCAGCGCCGCGACGATGCTGCCATTGGTGCGCAGCGTCTCGAAGATCATCTGCTTGACCGCCTCGAGCGTCTTGTCCGTCTCGCCCGCGACCTTCTCGTAGGGGCGAATGCGGTAGCCGATGGCGTTGATGGCGTCGCCAATCATGATGCCAAGCACCAGGCGGACGAAGAACTTCGGGTTGAGGTCGAGTCCCGCGTCTTCCCCGGTCGCCTGCTTCAGGCCGCCCTGCTGCTGGAACAGGAGGACGCGGAAGCCATCGAAGCCGGCATCACGCAGCGCCTTGCGGTACTCCGTGACATAGGTTCCGAAGCGACACGGGCCACAGGCGCCGGCGGTGACAAACAGGTAGCGCTCGACGATCTCCTGGGTCGGAATCTTCTTCACGTCGCGCAGGAAGAGCAGGTGCTTGATCAGGTTGCCGACGGTGAAATAGGTCGGGTTGCACTGACCTCGGTTGCCGAACTCCTTGCCGTACTGCAGCGCATCTTGATCGGGCACATCGAGCGGCACCACGCGGTAGCCGATTCCCTCCAGCGCTCCCGAGATCAGGAAGTCCTGCGCCATCGTCAGGCCACCACAGAGCATGGTGGTGTGCGGGCGCTGCGACGCGGTCCAGCGCTGATGCACCTCGTCCCGCCACTGCACGTGCTGCTTGTCGAGTCCCAGCTTGGCCCGCTGCTCCGCCTCAAACTCGCGAAGGATGGCATCGACATCCACCCCCGACTGTTCCGGCTTCCCAATGACAGGCAACCGAACGCGACGCTTCTCTTCGACCTGGATGGTTTCCATGCTCTCTACTTCTCCCTTACTTGGTGAACCGGGAATGCGCTTACAGGCGGACGACCTGCTCTTCGCCTTTTTTCTTTACACCGATGCGAACCAGGCTCTTGTCACGCTCCGCAGTGCTCTGCGGGGTGAAGCGAGCCGCGTACTCTGCGACCTTGCCCCGAAGCTTCTCGATCTCGGCCTGCAGGCTGGGATCTTGTTGCTTCCGGTCGGCCAGCTGCTGCTGTTTCATCTCGAGCAGTGCGAGTCGTTTCTCTTCAATCTTGAGGTGCAGCTCGGCGCTCCGCTTGGCGACATCTTCGAGCCGCTCT
Source organism: Myxococcales bacterium (assembly GCA_016794465.1). Lineage (GTDB taxonomy): Bacteria > Myxococcota_A > Polyangia > Palsa-1104 > JAEUJZ01 > JAEUKA01. The sequence continues at coordinate 95,495 of JAEUKA010000024.1, forward strand.
TCGTGCAGCTTGAGGCTGTGGGCATAGGTCCGAACGCGAATCTTGATCGATCCGCCGGGCTTGTTGGCATCGATGTCGTGCAGCGCGGAATACGGGGTCGCGCTGGCTCCGATGATCGAGTCCACCAGTCCGTACGTCGGCGCATCGTGTCCACACTTGAACGATGACAGATCGAGCACCACCACGTTGGGATGACGCGCCGCAAACTTGGCCGCCCATACCTTCTGCACCGAGTTGGCCGAGTAGTTTTCCGGCCAGACATCGCTCACTTCGAGCGGACTGTCGACCCGCCCCGCGTCCATGTCTTCCTTGAAGTACTTCTGTAGCCAGCGTGGATCACGCGGAATCGAGCGCACCGACAGGATCGGATAGCCGAGGACCTGGAACTCCTCCAGCACGCTGTGATTGAGTCCGGGGTCGCTGTGATAGGGCCGACCGATCATCAGCACCGCGACGCGATTGTCTTCTTCGACCTGCTCCAGAATCGCCTTGCCGCGCTTCTGGATCTCTTCGTCGAACTTGTCCATCGCCTTGTGCGCTTGCTCGACCGCGTAGTCACTCTCGTCTTCCGTCAGATCGAGCAGCGGACCAAAGCAGTCGAACATCTGCTTGCGCAGGAACGCGTGCTCCGTGAACGTGAGCGCCGGATCGACGTACTTGATGCCGCGCGTCGCAAAGAAGTCGACTTCCTTGGTAAACGCGGCCTTCAGCACCTCGGGCGCACCGGCCACAATCGGACACGAGGCCGAGTCCATCACCTTGTGCAGTCCCGGCGGCACGTGGGTGATGCAAGGGAAAAAGATGTAGTGCAGAGGCTTCTTTTCACTGTGCTGATGGAACAGCAGGTTGTGAATGTGCGCCTGCGCCACCTTCGACGGATAGCAAGGATCAATCGAGCCGTACTTGCCACCCTCCTGCCAGATCTCTTCGGTCGTCTCATCGGAAAACACCACGTGGTGCTTCTGAATTCCGATCGACTCCAGATAGGTGCGGATAAACGGACCAATCGTCCAGATGTTGAGCACGCGCGGAATGCCAATCCGGACCGCAGCCCGTCGCTTCCACGCCTCGGCAGAGGAGCGCTGGAACGGACGACGAATCGGCACGCGCTTGATGCTAAACAGGCCCTTCTTCACTTCCACGTCGTCGATGATCGTGTCGGCGCTCGGCATCGGCGCCGCGTCATAGAAGTGCGAAAAGAGCTTCTTGGCCTCGAAGTCCACCAGGTTTGGGAACTCCTTCATCAGCCGCTTGCGCTCTTTGGTAATCGCGAGCATCGCCTCTTCTGACTCGACGGTTCCCTTCTCGCACGAGAATCCGGCGATGTAGCGGCTGGTGTCGCCATCAGGAGTCTTGGTATCGATAAACGTCCGCTGACACAGGTTCGGACAGAAGTGGCAGCGCGTCGACTCGTCGGTGGTCGAGGTATACGTCAGCTCAATCGCGGCATCGAGTCCGATGAAGGTGCTCTTGCCCCGCCGCTTGACGACCCGCAGAGTCTCCATCGCTGCGCCGATTGCGCCGGCTTCTCCGGTGTGCGGGTGAACGTAGACCTCGGCGCCGGGAACGCGATCCTTGATGTAGTCGACCTGCGCTTTGACGGCGGCCAGGTTGTGCTGCGTTCCACCTTGGAGCACGAAGCGCTTGCCCAGGCTCGCCATGCGCGGAATCTGCACGACGTACTGCCACACATTCTTCGGCAGCACCTGCGCCAGTCCAGCGAGCAGCTCTTCCTTCGCATAGCCTTCCTTTTGGAAGTTGACGCGATCGGAATCGAGGAATACCGCGCAGCCGTAGCTAAACTTCGGCGCTAGCTCGGCCTGGAACGCGACCTCTGCGTACTGCGTAATCGGCACTCCGAACTGATCGGCCATCGCCTGCAGCAGCATTCCGTTGCCTGCCGAGCACTGGTTGGACAGACGGAAGTTCTTGATGTCGCCGTTTTCCATGAACAGGACCTTGATGTCCTGTCCACCGATGTCGCAGATGACATCGACATCGCCGAAGAAGTGCACCGCCGACATCATGTGGGCCACTGTCTCGACGATGTTGCAGTCGCTCTTGACCGCTTCCTGGAGCACGTCGGCAGCGTAGCCGGTCGCTCCAAAGCCCTTCACTTCCAGCGTCGCGCCCTGGTCCTTCACATACTGGCGGATGCGCGCAAGGATCTCTTTGGTGTCCTGGATCGGATTGCCCTTCGAGAGCTGGTATTCCTTGGTCAGGATCTCGGCGGTGTCGTAGTCGATCAGCACGGCTTTGGACGACGTAGAGCCACCATCCATCCCGATGACGCCGCGCACGACCTGGCCGGCTTCCAGCGTCTTCTTGGTGAACTTGGGAATCCGATACTGCTCGCGGAAGGCGTCTAGCTCTTGGTGCTTCTCATCGAGCGACGGTGCACGCAGAAGCGGTGCGCCCGCCGTATCCCCGAGTCGCGACTTGCGGCCAGTGGCAATCCACTCGGTCAGTCGCTCGGCGCCAATGAAGCGACCCACGTCGGGAGCTTCGTGAAGCCCATACATCACCGCGCCAAACGCCGCGTAGTACTGCGCATTCTGAGGAACCATGATCAGCTCCTCGAGCGGCACGTCCTTCGGATACGGGAAGCCGCGATCGTTCCACGTCTCGGGAATGCGCTTGCGCCAGCAGTCGCGCAAAAACGGCAGATAGGTGTTCGGCCCACCGAGCAGAAGGACCTTTGGGCGCAGCGTGTTGCCACGGGTCAGCACCGACAGGTTCTGCATCACGATCGCATCGGCCAGCGAGTTCATGATCTCGACGGCGGGAATGCCACTCTTGACCAAGTTGACGATGTCCGTCTCGGCGAACACGCCACACTTGGCAGCGACGTGGTGAAGACGGGTGTCGTCAAACTGGATCTTGACGACTTCCTCATTCGGCAGCGCCACCTTGAGGATGCACTTGTCGATGGTCGCGCCGGTACCACTGGCGCACTTGTCATTCATCGAAGTCGAGGCCTGCTTGTCGCCGGTCTTCTCGTTCTTCTTGATGATGATGATCTTGGCGTCCTGACCGCCTAGCTCGACCACCGAGCCCACGTCAGGATGCAGCGTCTCGACAGCGAGCGTCACTGCGTTTACTTCCTGCACGAACTTGGCGTTGATCACCGGAGCGATCGGCGACGCACCCGAGCCCGTGATGAAGATCCGCATCGCCTCGGGGGCGATCTTGGGGAACGCCTCACGAATTCGCTGCAGGAAGTCGAGTACGAACTCGGCTTGCTTGGTCTGGTGTCGCTGGTAGTCGCTCCACAGAAATTCTTTGGTTTGCGGGTCAACCACGACTGCCTTGACAGTGGTGGAACCGACATCGATGCCGACCATCACCGGCTCGGTGCGCTGCGTGCTCTGCGGCGAGACAAATACGGACATGCGGCCCTGCTCCTTCGTCGAGATGCTCCCAGCGCTTCAGCGTGTTGGGGCGTCAACCGATTAGACTACCAGTACAGTCTATGTCCAAAACGTTACGCGGCGACTCCTACCCGGTCAACAAAAAAACCGGCGACAAAACGAGCATCTTTTAGGTGCCTTTTCCGCCGAGTCAGGCGCGCCAGCGGGCCGCTCTCTGGCGAGTCTCTGCGACGAACTAATCGTTATTTTTTCGTAACGTTCCTTGTATATTGAACCTGTGAAAGTCCGCCATACCCTGTCCGCCCTGGTCACAGCAGCGCTGCTACTTGGTGCGACCGCCAGCAGCCGCGCTGAAGACGCAATGGACCAGGCCCGCAAGCGCTACGCCGTCGGTGAGCGTGAGTACGCGAGCGGTCGCTACTGGCAGTCGGCCAAAGCGTTCGAGGAAGCCTACGATCTGTCTCGCAAGGGCGACCTGCTGTTCAACGCCGCTCGCGCCTACGACCGAGGTGAGTACTACGTCCGCGCCATCGAGACGTATGAGGCGTACCTCAAAGCAGGACTTCCCCCCGATGCGGAGCAGATCACCCAGCGAGTCGCGGCACTGCGCAAGCTGCTCTGTCAGGTTCACCTCTCGACCGGGGAAAAGGCGTACGTGTTCGTCGACGGACATGAGTACTACCAGACGCCGATGGCCAGCCCGGCGGTCATGGACAGTGGCTACCACCGCCTCGAGGTCCGCGCCGGCAACCGCTTCTGGGCCAAAGAGCAGCAGTTTGTGCCCGGCGAGCGCTACGAGTTCGAGCCGACCTTAGAGGAAGAGCGGGGTGGCGGTCAGGGCCTGGTCAGCTCGTCGCAGGTCGAGGAGCTTCGCCAAAAGCCGCGCACTCGCCAGCTTGCTGTTGTGCTTCACGTCGGTGGAAGCGTCGATATGCTCGGCAACAACTACCCGCCGCATCAGCTCGCGCTCAGCCTGGGGGCGGAGTATCGGCTGCTGGAAGGTCGGCTCGGCGCGTTTGACCTGGGGCTGAAGATCCCGCTTGAGCTCCTGCAAGGCTGGTCCAACGCCGGTCTGCTGCTGACGCTGCGGGGCGTCCTCACGCCGGTGCCGCGCCTGCCGCTGGAGCTGGTGCTGTCGCTCGATGCTGGCTTGGCGGTGCAGGACTATCGCGCAAACGCGCCGGTGTCGCCGAAGTGGCCGTGTGCGTCGCCGTCGTACCTGTCGAGCTGCTCGATTTATGCGCTGCGAGCGGTGCCAGCGGTGAGCGTGGCGTATCGCTTCACGCCGTCGCTGGAAGTCCGGGCTCAGCTGGCCGGTGTCGAGCTAAACCTGGGCAGCCCGCTGTTCGATCCGCGCTTTGCCTTCGGTCTACAAGCCGCCTATCGCTTCTTTTAAGTCGTGGGCCAGTTACCACTTAGTAGTTAGTAGATGCCGGGGAAGATGCGCCACGGAACTCGCCGTCGGTATTCTTCCCAGTCAGTGCCGTACTTGGCGTGGCAGAAGGCATCGTCGCGCCGCTCTCGGTGCACCAGCAGCCACGTAAAGTAGAGGATGTAAAAGTACGGCAGAAGGTTGCTCACGCCGCAGGTCAGACACCACGCCAGCGCCATCATCAGGTCGCCGCAGTAGTTGAGGTGCCGGGCAATCCCCCAGAATCCCGATGCCAGCAGCTTGGTGCCGCGCGCGGTCTGAATGAACTTGGCCGGCTTGCCCCAGATCGGACGCTCGGGATTGCGGCCAAAGCGGTGCTTTTGCAGGTTGGTGCCACGAAACACCACATAGCCCAGCACGTTCAGCACGATGATGCCCAGCGTCGCCCACGTCGGCAGATCCCGAGGATGTGACAGCAGATACTGCGCCTGCAGGCTGTAGGTAAACGGCACCCACACCAAGTCGCCAAAGCACAGCATCCAGCCGAACCGCTCGTGCTTCACGTCCCAGGTCGAGAGGATCGCTTCTTCGTGGAAGTAGTAGTCCACGATGTAAAACAGCTGGAACAAGCAGACGGCGATCATCGGCGTCGAGACGGTGTGGTGGACCTGCCACTGCTTGGCGGCGACCGACAGGTTGATCAGCACCCACAGCAGCAGGCCCGGTCGCGCCTCGCAAAACAGCTTCAGGTCGAAGCGCCCGATGCGCGGATTGAGCTGCGTGCCGATAAAGAAGTCGTACATCACCCGCCCGGTCGTGCCTTTCTCGGGCGACGCCCTGCCTTTGCGGTACAGGAAGATCGACAGCCCGTAGCTGAGCAGCGTGATGGTGGTGAGGATCGGCCCGAGCTCGTCCCACAAGAACGTCGCCGGCACCCAGCCCATCCAGCACACCAAGCCCGCGCCCAGCAGCGTGATCCACAGCGCCGCCCAGCCGTTCATCTTGTACGGAAGCCGCGAGCCGTCATCAAGCGGAGTCCCATCGACCCACCGTCCCGGCGCGTAGAGCTGCAGCAGGATCTGCCCCCCAAACCACAGCACCACAAAGGCGACCGACGCGATCGTTGGCGCCGGCACGCGCTGGAGCAGTCCGAGCAGCTCGGCCCCCGACGTGGGCAGATACAGCGCGCCCTGATGGTCCGCCATGCAGATCCACATGTAGTAGACCAGCGGCGGCAGTAGCAGCATCAGCGGTAGCCACGACGAGCCAAAGCCGTACTTTTCGACTTCCGCCTCGGGATCGACGGGCTTCTGCACCGGCGACTGGCCTTCGGACGGGACTTGCTTTTGCGACATGCGTCACCGTTCCTTCGTCGAGGCTAGATCTTGCCCTTGAGCAGCGAGCGAATGGTCTGCCAGCCATACGTCGAGACGGTGTCCCAGACAATCTTGGGATCGACCGCACTGAACACCGCGCCGCCCAGGCCGGTTGGCAAGCAGCTCGGGACGTTGCCGCGTGCGTACTCCAACATCCAGCCGCTGTCGGGACAGCGATAGGCCTTGGTCTGGTTGCGGTTCAAGATGGCGTGCTCGCCGGGGGCAAAGACCTCGCGCTCGAGGGGTTTGTCGCCGGTGTAGACCCACATCTCGCCTTCGAGCATGAAGTCGTGGATCTCTAGCTTGTAGCGGCCCGAGAAGCCCTCGGTGCCAATCGAAGTGCCAAAGATGATGAGGTACTCGCTGAGCGAGCCGTGCAGCACGGTCAAGCTGCCGGTCGCGCCACCGACCAAGTTGAAGATCCACTTCTGGCGCGTCTCGATGTAACCGGGGTAGGCCTCGGCAAGATCGCTGATCAGCTGCGTGATCATCTGCTGGCGCGGCATCCCCACCACGCGCTTCGAGAGTGTGTGCAGCTTTTCGGGGTCGAAGATGTAGCCCATCGCAGTGTCTGTCCTCGTAGGTTCGCCGGCGGATTGCGGCGGGAGGACTCTGCCAAACAGGCTTCCGGTTGTCTACGTTCGCTATCGCACGCCAGCGGCGCGCTTCGAGGCGTTGTCAGGGCAGCTCTTCTTCGCTTGGGACTGGCTCGGGCTGGGTCGGAACTTCCGGGCTTGCGGGGACAGTCGGCGGCGCGGGCAAGGTGGCAGGAGGCTTGTCCTCGGCTTTGGCCGCTGGTTCAACGCTGGCTGACGATTCGGCTGGGCTTGGCTTGACGACGGTCCAGGCTGCTGGACTCGGTGGACCAAATGCTTCGACGGGGGCCTCGTCTTTGTCAGGCTCGACCGCTTCCCCCGCGAGCAGCTTGCGAATCGCCGCCGTACGCTCTGCCGCTGACAGGTTTTGGTAGGCAATCACGGTCTGGCCGGCAACAAGCTCGCTCTGCCGGCCCATGCGATTGATGCGCTCCATGTCGGCGACCGACAGTCCGTAGCGCTTGCCGAGCTTCTCGAGCGTGTCGCCGGCCTGCACCTTAATAGACACCCGGCGGCGTCCGCGCAGCGTCTCTACCAAGTCGAAGAACTCCTCGCTGCCGGTGGTGACGACCCGCACCCGCGCCGGATCGACCAGCACCACCTGCGAGGTATCGACCTGCGGATCGACCCACAGCGACAGCACCATCTTGGTCGCCAGCGTCGCTTCGGGATCGAGGTTGTTCCAGCGCAAAAGATCGGTGTCCTTGACCTTAAAGAAGCGCGCAATCGACCAGATGCTGTCGCCCGAGATGGTGCGATAAAAGATCTGCTTTTTGCCGGGGACGGTGAAGCCCTTGTCGGGGACGGCGACAATCACGATCTCGTCGCCGGCCAGGGATCCGGGCGTCGGTGTGGCGGTCGGCTCGCTGCTGCCCCGACTGGGCGGGACAAGCAGCGTCAGGCCGGCGCGGACCTCGGCGGCATCGTCGATTCCGTTGATGGTGCGAAGCCGACTGACCGACACCCCGCGCACCCGGGCAATGTCCTCGATGCGCTCGCCGAAGCGGACAATGTACGGCTCCAGCTTCTCGCCGCGATAGTCATAGGCCGCCACAAACTGCGCCGCCGAGCCCGCCGGAAGCCGCAGCTCCCACGACTCACCCGGCCCGAGCGGTGGCGTCCGTCCCCGTCGCAGGTGTGGATTTAAGCGCTGTAGCTCCTCGCTGCTGCTGCCAATCGCCTTCGCCGCTGCTGCCAGCCCCACCGAGCCATGCACCGACACCGTGTCATAGGCCAGCGGCGGATCGGGCAGCGTCGCGTCATAGCCAAAGAAGCTGCGATTTTCCCCCACCAGCGCCGTCGCAATCGCCTTGGGAACATACAGCAGCGTCTCCCACGGCAGGCCGTCTTCGTGCCGGCACAGCTCCCAGTAGTCGTTGGTGTTGTACTTCTGCATCGCCCGCAGCACCGCGCCATAGCCCGCATTAAACGCCGCCAGCGCCAGGTGCCACGATCCAAACCGCGCCTTCAAGTCCCCCAGATAGCGCGCCGCCGCATCGGTCGAGCGCAGCGGATCTTGGCGCTCATCGACCCAGTAATCGACGCGCAGACCGTAGATGCGCGCTCCCTCGGGCAGAAACTGCCACAGCCCGACCGCGCCCTTGTGCGACCGATCGTGCGGGTCGTAGCCGCTCTCGATCATCGACACGTACAGCAGAAAGCGCGGCAGCTGATACTTGTCGAGCGACTGCTCAATCAGCGCCTTGTAGCGACCTTGCCGACGCAGCCACGACGCCATGATCGACCGCCCGCGCCGCTCGTCTTTGTAAAACTCCAGGTACTTGATGACGTGGGACTCGAACCGCACAAACGTCGGCGCCAGCCCCAGGTTGTCGAGCAGCTTGAGCGCTTGCAGCCACGGTACCGACGAGCTAGGCGGCGGCGTCTCCGGTCGCGCCGGCAGCGGCGTGTGAAGGCCATCGGGCAGCGCATCGGGCCCACTGCCACCTCGCAGGCCACTTGGGTCCGGCGGACGGGTCAGGCTGTCGCGCAGACCGGCACGTGGGAACGTCTCTGACTCGAACGACCGCAGCTCCCGCAGCTCTGCCGACTCTCGCGAGACATCCAGCGGTCCGCCGCGAATCGCTCGCCGCTGCACCCGGTCGTCTTTGGGATCAATCGCGGTGCGGCCCCCATCGCCCGCCGTGGTGTGAACCTCGCTTGGACCCGCCGCCAGCACCGGACTTGCTGCCAGCATCAGCAGCAGCCCGCCGCGAGGACCAAGCGCTCCGAGCCTGGGGGACAAGTGCTTCATCGTTTGGGAAATTAGCAGCACGAGCTTGCCGCCCGCAAAAATTTTCCGCCTCTGCGGCTTTCCCGGCCTCGAGCGTGTATCGAGATAGCTTGGCAAGTCCTTTGGCGAGTATCATGGGCCTCATGCGGTGCAAGATCCGTGGGCTCTCCTCTCTCCGTCGTTGGCTCCGGCCAATCGGCACGCTCGCACTCTCGCTGGGCATCGGGCTGTCGGCACAGACGGCGCTCGGACAGGGGCGAGCCGGTAGTGAAACCGAGGAAGAGGCCATCCTGAAGAAGGCCGAAGAGCACTTCCAAAACGGCGACTACGACTCGGCGGCAGAGCTGTACGACCAGGCCATCAAGCTCGATCCCAACCGCGTCGAGGCGTTCGTCAAGCGCGCGTCGCTGTATTTTCGCGAGCGCAAGTACGACCAAGCGATCGAGCTGCTCACCCGCGCCGAGAAGCTGTCGGTCAGCGACCTGTCGGTGAAGACGGCGCTCGGTCTGACGCTGTACGAGAGTGGTCAGCGCGAGCGCGGACTCGGCTACCTGGAAGAAGTGGCCCGGCAAAGGCCCGAGACGCACGGCGCGCAGTTCCAGATTGGCAAGCACTATGCGCGGCAGAATCCGCAGCGGGCAATCCAGGCGCTGGAGCAGTTCTTTCGCTACCGTCCCGACGAGGACAAGCGCAACGACTGGGAAGCGCAGCTGCTGCTTGGGACCTCGTACTACCTGGCCGGCAACTTGGTGGAGTCGCGCAAGCTGCTGGAAAAAGCGCAGGATGCCCGGCCACGTGACAACCAAGTTCGGCAGACGCTCGGGACGGTGCTGATCGCGCAGCAAAAGTGGGCCGAGGGGGCGGCGCAGTACGAGCCGCTGCAGTCGGATGTGCAAAGGCGACCGGCGGTGGCGTTCAACCTGGCGACCTGTTACCTACACATGGGGCGACGGGACGAGGCGCGCAAGCTGGCGCTGACGTACCAGGGGCTGCGGCCCGAAGATCCGCGTGGCGCGATCCTGCTGGCGCAGATCGAGCAAGCCGGCGACCGCGAGGCCGACTACCGCGAAGCGATCAAGCGCTACCAAGAGGCGCAAGAGCTACAGAAAAAGCAGACCGGGCAGACCTCGAAGGTCAACGTTCCGGCGGCGATTGGGCGGGCGTACCTGAAGCTCAATGATCCGACGCGGGCCGGGCAGACGGCGGAAGCGGCCCTGGCCGAGCTGTCGGGTCGGCCTGCTGCGGAGGGTGCGACGGTCGATGAAGTGCAGCTGCTGGCGCTGGCGCTGGAGTCTCGGCTTCTGCAGATGAACCAAGGCAAGGTCGGGCCGGGCGGTGGACCCCCGGGGCTGCTCAGTCAGGCCGACAAGCTGGCGCAGCTGGCTCCGTCGGATGCCAAGGTCCTGGCGCTCGCCGGCAGTGGCGCCTATGCCGCCGGCAACTTCGACAAAGCGCGGCGCTACTACCACGACTCGCAGCAGCTGGACGACAAGGTGCCGCGCTCGCGACTGGGCCTGGCCAAGACCCTCGAACAGCTGGCGCTGCTGGCGATTGTGAGCAGTGGCGATCTCAGCGACGCGGCCAAAGACGCCAAAGACGCCGCCAGAGTGACCGAGCAAAAGACGGCGCTGGGCAATGCGGTGGGGCTTTTGCGACAGGCCCAGAAGCTGGATGACTCGCCGTCGGTTGTGCGCAACCTGGCGACGGCCCTGATCATTCAGGGCAACGGCTCCGAGGCCGAGCGGCTGGTCGCGACGGCGCTGGCGGGAAGTGGCAAGAGCGATCCGCTGCTGTGGGTGGTGCAGGCGCGCCTGCTCGGGGGACAAAAGCAGCTCCCCCAGGCTGCCGAAGCAGCCGACCGCGCGGTCGTGGAAGCGCGCAAGCAGCTCGACAACCTGCCGGGGGCGGACGGCGGACGGCGACCGATCCTGCTCAAGCAGCTCTCGGCGGCACGGATCGAGCAAGCGGCGCGGTACCTGGCCCTGGAAGCGGCGCGGACCACACCCACCACCGCCAAGGATCGCGAGCGGCTCGACAGCGGCATTGACGGCACGCAGCTTGCCGTCCGCGATCTGACGAGCTTGGGCGGCGCCGACGGAAAAGAGCTGATCAAGGCGGCCCAGCGCAACCTCCAGCTTCTGCACCTGCGACGCGGCAAGCTGCGCCTGTCCGAAGCCGAGACGCACATCAGCCGCAGCGGCGTCACCGCCCAGACCACCAAAGAGTCCGAAGACGCGCTCGCCGACATCCAAAAAGCGATCGAGCTGGGCGGCTTCGAGCAAAAATCCGAGCTGGGCTACGCGCAGTGTCTCGGGTCGGTGGCGGGGGCGCAGGCGAACCAGTTTAAGACCGCGCGCGATCTCATCGCCAAGGCCAAGGACAACGGCTGTGAGCTGGTCGCGCCCTACAATCGGCTCGGGACCGAGCTGATCTCGGTGTTTGTGCAGTACCGGGCCTCGACGGCGCCGATGCAGCGAGAGGCACTGCTGCGAACCCTGCCCCGGCTACAGAGCAAGGCGACCGGGACCGACAGTGCGACGCTGCTCAAGGTGCTGCGGGCGCTGCTCTACTCGACCAACCTGGCGCTGGCCTACGACTATCACCTGATGGGGCGCAGCAAGCTGGTCGGTCCGACGCTGCGCAACGCCCAAAAGGTGCTGCCGCAGCGCGCCGAAAGCGACGAAGACTCCGTCCTGTCGCACAACCTGGCGGTCGCCGACCTGATCGAAGGCAAGCCGAGCGGCGAAAAAGTGCTGGAGCGGCTGGCGCCCAATCCCCCGGAGTCGCTGGTCAACCTGGGCATCCTGCATGACCGTCGCGGCGAGGCCCGCAAAGCGCTCGACTTTTACAAGCGCGCCGCCGAAAAGGGCGCCCGGTCCGCCAAGCTGCGCGAGTGGATCGACACCAAAGACCGCATGATCGGATCGGGGCAGACGCCATGAGCCACCACACTCTCGCGGGGATGACCCGGCGGACGCTGGGCCGGGCAGTTGGGCAGGCCATTGGGCTGTCGCTGCTGACCGGACTTTTGACCCTGGCTGGCGAGGCCCGTGCCGCCGATGGACCGCTGCAGCTGGCGTTCTATGCTCCGACGGCGCCGCTGCCCTCCGCCGAAGCGCGCTATGCCTTTACCGAGAAGCTGGCGGCGGCACTGTCGTCGTCGGGTGTGCAGGTCCAGACCAAGATCTTCGCCCGGCCCCAGGACTTCGAGGCGGCGCTGAAGAAGGGCATCATCGACCTGGCGGTACTTGACCCGGTGTATGCAGCCGAGCGCGGCGCCAGCTATCCGGTGCTGGCGATTGCGACGGCGGCGGGGGAAGCCTACCTGCGCTGGGGCCTGTATACCCACGAGACGAGCGGCAGCATCCTCGACATGGCCGGCAAGCGCCTCGCCTGGGTCGCGCCCGGCGGCAAGGACGCAAGCTACATCGGCAACGTGCTGCTCTACGGCGAGCTCAAGACCTCGTTCTTCCAGCTGCGCCCGGCGGCCCCCGACATGGCAGCCGCCGTCAGCGAGGTCGTGCTGCGCCGCGCCGACTGCGTCTTCGCCCCCGAGCAGGCCGTCGTCGGCAAGTCCCTGCGCAAGGTCTACGATGCCGGCGAAGGCGGTCGCATTCCCAACCCGGTGCTGGTCCAGGTCGGAAGCCGAGTCACCGACGCCATCGCCGCCCAGGTCCGCAAGGCTGCCTCAGGCTTCAACGCCACCGGCCTCCTCGACGGCTTCCGCGCCACCGCCGCCGCCGCCGAGTCCGTCCGCAGCATCCGCAGCAAGCTCCGAGGCCGCCCCGAGCGCAACCTCATCCTCGCCGAGCCCTCGCGACTCAACACCCAGGTCCAGAGCAGCATGCTCAGCCCCCCCGAGCTATCCCCCGCCACGCTCCCCTACCGCACCCTCCTCGCCCCCCCAGAAGGCATTCCGTAAGCCCATTCCCATTGCCCGCTGCTGCCGCTGCGAAAATTGCGTGGCGCTGGGGGTTCGGCTGCGCTATGAGCGGAGCCAAAGGAACCACCGATGAGGAATCTGAGCTTGCATGTCTCCGTCCCGGACGACCGCCGCGTGGTGCTTCAGCTTCCCGACGACGTTGATCCGGGTGATGTCGAGCTGACCGTCATCGTGCGGAAGAGTCGCAAGGCCACCGGCGAAGACTCGTTTCTGCATCGCCTGCACGATCTGCACGTCGACCGCTGGCCCGGACAAGCGACCTTCAGCCGCAGCGAACTGTACGACGATGATGGCCGCTAGAGTCTTCGTCGACACCAACATCCTGATCAATGCGGTCGTGCCCGAGTCCCCGCAGTACTTCCATGCTCGCGGCCTGCTTCGCCGGCTGGAGCGCTCGGAAGCAGAGATGTGGCTGAGTCGTCAGGTGCTGCGTGAGTTCCTGTCGGCGCTGACCCGGCCACAGTCCTTCGCACAGCGCTATCCACTGGCCGAGCTGCTCCACAACGCAAAAGAGTACGAGCATCAGTTCGTGGTCGCCGAAGATCACGACTTGGTGACGCAGCAGCTCTATCTGCTGCTCGAGCAGGTTCCGTGCGGTGGCAAGCAGATTCATGATGCGAACATCGTCGCGACGATGCTCACCTTCAACATCCCGCAGCTTGTGACGTACAACACTGCCGACTTCAACCGCTTCGCCGGCTTGATCGAAGTCGTCTCTACCCTGTAGCCACGGTTACCGCTCGGTGGGGTCGGGGGAAGTGGGGTCGGGTTCGCCGGGGGCTACGGGGGTGGGCTGGGGGTCGTCTTCGACCTCGGGGAGTCCGGCGCGGCGACGGGCGGTGGGCTCGATCCGGTCGGCCAGGTCTTTGCGCCCCGCCAGCAGATACAGCCCATAAAAGGCATAGGTCACGCCCTGGTAGCTGTTCTGCCACGCCGCTGCTGCCTGCGCCTTGCGCTCCTGCGACAGCTGCGCCTCCCGCGACTCGGTCTGCACGTCTTCCAGCGCCGCGTCGAGCAGCGCAATCGGCGGCTCTAGCTCGTCGATCAGCGCCTCGGTCCGCACCGTCAGCCCCTTGCGCAGCGGCTTGGCGGCAATCGGCTGCTTGCGATACAGCGCCACCACCGCCCGGCCTCGCTGCAAAAGCTCCACCGATGGCTCGGGCAGCGCCTCGCTGAGCCCATACGCCCGCACCGTCGCCGACCCGTACAGAGCCCCCAGCGTCTCGCGCTGACCGAGCAGCGTCGCCACCAGCTGCGCATGCGCATCATCGCGCCGCTGCCGAGGCTCCTCATCGTCGAGCAGCTCCGCCGCATGGGCCAGGTCAGCCTCTTGCACTTCGAGCGCCGCCCGGTCGAGCAGGCCGCCGAGCGCCGCGATGAACTTGTGCGTCAGGTCGGACTTGACCGGACCGTCGGGAAACAGCTTCGCATGCAGGGCGTCGGCAATCTGCGCCCCATGAATCGCCGCCGAGCTGGTCACGGTGGTGGTCACCGCGAGCCGACTCGCCGCCAACTTCGAGAGCTTGGAACTTTTGGCCATACCTTTCCTCCTGGTGTGAGTGGTTGTCATGGCAAGTAACAAGCCGTGCGCCGATTGATTCCCCGAAATCGCCGGATCGCGTGTTTTTTTTTGAAAGACCCGTTCCGGTGGCGCCGGATCGCCTCTTTCATTTTGAAAGACCCGTTCCGGTGGCGCCGGATCGCCTCTTTCATTTTGAAACACCCGTTCCGGTGGCGCCGGATCGCCTCTTTCATTTTGAAACACCCGCTCCGGTGGCGCCGGATCGCCTCTTTCATTTTGAAACACCCGCTCCGGTGCCACCGGAACGCCTCTGAGCGACGGAAAGGCCCGCTCCACTGGCCCCAAAAGGGGTGGGGAGAGGTGGCGCCAAGGCTCTTGACAGCGGCTCGACGGAAACGACACACTTGGCCTCTCCTACGCGCCCTGCCGCATGCAGCCCGGCGCCCCTTGCACAAAAGGAAACTTCAGATGTCGAAACCGAACTATCGGGTGGTCATCTCGTTCGATGGCGAGCGAAAGACCTACACGGCCCGCGTTCCCGAGCTTGCCCACTGCACTGCCGAGGGAGCGACCCGCGCCGAGGCGATGTCCCAGCTGGAGCAAGAGCTGGAGGCGATCTTGGCCAACCTGGCCAGCCAGGGGAAGCTGCCGCCACCGGCGATTGATGATGCTGGCGGCAGTGGCGAGCTGACGGTGAAGGTCAGCAAAGGGCTGCACCGCGAGCTGCTGTGGCAAGCGGCGAGCGAGGGCGTCGAGATCGGTCAGCTGGCGGGTGAGATGCTGTCGTCCTCGCTGGAGCACCGCCGCAGTGCCCGGCCCCGTCGCCCAGACGGCCAGCCCGGTGACAACCGAGGCCAGTACGGCGACAACCGAGGGCAGCACAGCGACAACCGGGGGCAGCACGGCGACAACCGGGGGCAGCACGGCGACAACCGGGGGCAGTACGGCGACAACCGGGGCCGATCCTATGACGGTGGTGGCCGGCGAGGCGGACCGCAGCAAGGAGGCCGCTTCCCAGCGCTGCTCGACGACCGCGCCCACTTCATCGAGTACGTGCGCAACCTGGAAGGCGATGCGCGACGCGGCCCGGCTCCTCGGGATGACCGACGCGGCGATGGCAGGCCCGATCGAGGCCGACGCGGTGGAGGCCCTGGCCCCGGCAGCGATCGTGGCCCCGACCGAGGCCGACCCAGCTCTGGACCCGGCGGCGGCGGCGGTGACCACGGCGCCCCCAGCGGCAACTCCGAGCGCGGCAGCTAGGCTCACATCGCGTCCTCTCCATGGGCGTCGTTGAGCCAGTTGTAGAGCGTCTTGACATCGACTCCTAGCTTCTCGGCGGCGCGGGCACGATGGCCGCCGCACTGCGCCAGCGCCCACGCGGCATAGCGGCGCTGGACGGTGCGGATGGGCAGGATCTCTCCTTCCAGAAAGGGAGTCCGGTTCGGCTCGGACGAGAGCAGCGAGGGCGGCAGATCTTCCGGCTCCACTTCCTGACCGCGTGACAGCACGCACGCGCGCTCGATGACGTGGGACAGCTCGCGCACATTGCCGGGCCACTCATAGTCAAGGAGCTGCTTCATCGCTTGATGAGAGATCCGCACGACCGGCGACTGGGGATGACGGACTCTCTGTTCTTCAAGGAAGTGCGCCGTCAAAAGAGGAATGTCTTCCCGTCTCTGCCGCAGAGGCGGTAGCTGCAGCGAGACGACATCCAGCCGATAAAACAGATCCTCGCGAAAGCTGCCGGCGCGCACGGACTGCCGCAGATCCCGATGGGTGGCAGCCACCACCCGGACATCGATCTTGCTCGCGCGATCAGAGCCAACCGGGCGCACCTGACCTTCCTCTAAGACATGCAGGAGCTTGACCTGAAGGGCCGGCGGAATGTCGCCAATCTCGTCGAGAAACAGCGTCCCGCCATCGGCCTGCGCAAACAGTCCGCGCCGACTGCGGGCGGCCCCGGTGAAGGACCCCTTTTCGTGTCCGAACAGCTCACTCTCCAGCAGGCCTTCGGGCAGCGCGGCGCAGTTGACTTCGACAAAGGGTCCGCTGGCTCGGCGGCTCTCGGCATGAACGACGCGGGCAAACAGTCCCTTGCCGGTTCCGGTTTCCCCTCCTATCAGCAGGGGTACGTCGGCGGCGGCCACTCTTTCCAGCGTATCAAACAGCGCCCGCATCGGAGCACTGTGTCCGATGAGCGCAGCCCGACCAAAGCGCTCCCGCAGCGTGGTCCGAAGGGCATCGGCCTCGCGGCGCAGGCGAGAGTCCTGAATCGCCCGGCGCAAAAAAATCACCAGCTCATCGATCGCAAATGGCTTGGTCAGATAGTGATACGCGCCTTGGCGGATCGACTCGATCGCGCTGTCGATGGCTCCGTGCGCAGTCATGATCAGCGTGGGCCGATCCGGGGCATGGGAGCGCGCCTTGTTCATCAGCGTCAGACCGTCCATCTCGGGCATCCGCAGGTCGGTCACCAGGGCATCAAAGTGCTGCTCGGTGAGCAGGGCCAGCGCCGCCCGTCCCGACGACGCTGCTACCGCAGAAAAGCCACAGTCACAGAGTCCATCACACAGGGTCTGCGCCATCTCTAGCTCATCATCGACGATGAGAACGCGCCCGCTCAGGTCAGTTGCCATGGGGAATCGTCTCCTCTGCTTGCAAAAGCACAATCTCGGCACAGGTTCCACCCGCAGGCAGAGCCCGAATGCGCAGGCTGCCCCGATGGCTCTTTACGATCTCATGGGTGATGGCCAGGCCGAGTCCAGTCCCTTGGCCGATGGGCTTGGTGGTAAAGAACGGCTCCATCGCCCGCGCCGCCGCCTCCTCCGAGATGCCCGCGCCGTTGTCGGTGACGCGGAACAGCACCTGATGTTCCGACTCACACACCCGCAGCACCACCTGACCGTGCAGAGGACACGCCTCCCAAGCGGCATCACAGGCATTGATCAGCAAGTTGACCAGCGCCTGTTCCAAAAGACGCGGCTCGCCCCGAATGGCAGGCAGCGCGGCGCCGGTCGGTGTCTCAAAGCGCAGCTCGGTCTTCGTCGCCATGAAGCGATGCCGCACCAAGTCCATGGCCCCGCGACAGATGTCTTCCGGACAGAGCCGATTGGCGCTGGGCGCCTGATCCCGAACCAGTCCCAGCAGACCGCGAATCACCTGCCCCATGCGGATGGCTTGCTCCTGAATCACTTGGGCACTGCGCAGGCCGCGCTCGTCGGACGCAAGCCGGGTAACGAGCTGCTCGGCACGTCCGGTGATGATTCCCAGCGGAGTGGACAGCTCGTGCGTAATTCCCATCGCCAGCGTTCCCAAGGTGGCCGCGCGACTCGCTCGCTCTAGCTCTGCTTCGCGACGGCTGTGCGCTTCTTCCACGGCCAGCGCTTGCTGCACCCGCAGCTCTTGTCTCTGCCAGTGGAGCGCGATTCCCCCCAGCACCAGCACCACCAGCGCAGCCACCACGATCGAAAGCAGCGTCAGAGCACTGGCTTTCGCTTCTCGATCCCGCGCCCGGGCCGCCGTCGCCACCGCCGCAACCCAGTACCGCTTTGCCGGCCCTGGGGGTCCCACTTGAAAGCTGGCCAGACCCACCACCGCCGCTCGCCGGGGGAGTCCCAGCGCCGCCGCCGCATCACGATGCAGCCGCGCCGTGCCCAGTCCGTGCTGAGTCTCCTCACGCAGCAGCTGGGGGTCGGTCGGCTGTCCGGTCAGCGTCACAAATCCCGGGGTAGAAGGCGCCCAGACCAAGACCAGCCACCGCTCCGGCTGCTGGAGCTGCTGAAGTCTCTTGAGTGCCTCCGCCAGCGTCGCTGCCGTCGGACTTGGCTGACCTGGCTGACTGGGCTGACTGGGGCCAGCGGACAAGAGCGTCTCCAGGTGGGCGGCCAGGCTGCGGGCCAAGCGCTCTTGATGTTGTCCGAAGTCCTCCATCGACTCTGCATGCCGCCTCTTGACATCCCACATCGCCAGGCCCGCGATCGTCAGCACCGCCAGCAGCGTCCAGCCGACCAGCTTCACCGAGCGCGAGCGCAGCCATGCCACCCAGATGAGGGGCTGCTCCTTGGCTCGTGACATCAGCTGCTGCACCCACGCGGGTCCATCCATGGAATGGAGGACCAAGTGAGCAAGCTTCGGGCCAGCTGTAATCCAGCGGTTCCCGTCGAGATGCTACAAACCCAGCCGGTGGTGCGCGGAAGTTTTCCCGACTGTTCGGGAAATATTCCCGATTCCAGATGGAGCGTTTTGCTGCTCATAGCCGTCTGTTGTCTGCCACCGAGCCCGCTTCCGCCAGCCCCGATCGGGAAAATTTCCCGGGCCGCCGACCCCGGACCGGGCTGACTTCTGGCGCAGTCACGCTGGGTGCCGTCGCAGTCGCTCGATTTTCCGCGCTGGCATGACGGCTGCATTCCCTTCGCAATATGTGCAGGGTTTCTCTCATTCCGACACGCCTCAGCGCGCTGGTCCTGCTGTGGGCCGCGTCCTCGGTGATGGCTGCCCCTCCGACCACCGCAAGTGAACCGGCGCTCTCTGCGTCGGCCATGACCGCACTCCCGACCATGACGCTCAGCGAGGCCCTGGCGTATGCGCGCCAGCATCAACCGACGCTGCGAGCGGCCCAGGCCCGCATCGAAGTGGCCAAGCGAGCGGCCCAGTCCGTCCGGGCCGAGTGGCTCCCGCAGCTTGGCGCCACCGCCCAGATCTTTTACGGAACGATGAACAACAGCACCGCGATGTTTTTGGGCGTGCGGACGACTGACTTGCCGCGCATCGGAGGCAGTCGCAGCGACGGGAGCTGGGCCGATGCGTATCCGTCCTCGGTGATCGGGCTGGGCCTGCGACAGAACGTCTACGACTTCGGTCGCTTGGCAGCGCTGGCGATGGCCGCTGATGCAGAAGCCGCCGCCACTCGCTACCGCGCCGCGCAGGAAGAGCTGGATGTGGCGCTGCAAGTGGAGTCGATGTTTTATGCCGTGCTCGCCGCCAAAGCCGTCGAGCGGGCCGCCGAAGATGCCTACAAGCGGGCCGCGCTGCGTCGGGACATGGCCAAAGTCAGCGTCGAAAAAGGACTCCGTCCGCCCATCGATCTGACGCGTGCTGAGGCTGATCTGACCCGCTTTGAGGTCGGTCGAACCCGCGCACACGGCAGCATCGAGTCTGCGCAGGCACTGTTTGCTGCCGCCGTAGGAGCGCCCGAGCCGCTGCTGGATGCGTCGGGTACAGTCGAGGAATCGGCTCCGCTGGCCCCGCTTGGCCAGGCGCTGGAACAGGCACTCACCCACGATCCGGGGGTTCGGGCGGCGCTGGAAAAGCTGGTCAGTCAGCAAGCCCTGACGCGCGCCACCATCCGTCAGTGGGCACCGAGCCTGACGCTGACCGCCGGGGTGAGCGGGCGTGCGGGTGGGGCGCCTTCCAACAGCGGTCCATCGGGACAGTCTGGCTGGCTTCCCAGTGTACCGAACTGGGACATTGGACTGATCCTGCAAGCGCCGCTGTTCGACGGAGTGCTGCTCGCGCGGCGGAGCCAGAGTCAAGCGCAGGAAGAGGTGCTGAAACAGGAAGTCGAGGTCACGCGGCGGCGTCTGCTGGCGGAGATTCAGCGTGCCTACACCAGCTTTCGGATCGCAGAGTCCTCCCTGCCGGCACTTCAGTCGGCCACGGTTGCAGCGCAGAAAAACTATGACCAAGCCAGCGCTCGCTTTCGCGCCGGCCTGAGCACCAGCGTCGAGCTGGCCGATGCCGAAGCCTTGCGCACCGACAGTGAAATCCAGCTCGCCGTGGGTCGTTTTGAGATCGCTCGTGCCCGCGCCACCTTCCATCGCAGCATCGCAAGTGGCCTATAGGCCAGAGGCTCTCTATGACCGTACATACCTACAAAGATTCCCACTCACAGATCCGGATTCCTATCGGCATTGGACTGGGAGTGGTGCTGATTGGAGTCGTGACCGGCGTGCTGTATCTGCGCGCTCGCTCGGAGATCAATCAGGTCGCACTCAGTGCCCATCCCAAGGGTGTCTCGACGGTGATGGCGCAGGCTTCGCAGTATCGACCCTCGCGGCGCTATGTCGGTACGATTGCACCATGGCTGGAGGCGCGAATTGGTCCACAGTTTGCCGCCGCTTATGTAGATACGGTACTGGTACGGCCCGGCGATGCGGTTCACAAGGGACAGGTGCTGGCCACGCTCGACTGCAAGAGTGCTTCGGCGCAGAGCCGAGCGATGCAGATGCAGGCGCGGGCGCTCAGTGCCACGCAGGAAGCGATGGCCAACGAAGCGGGTCGGATGTCGGGGCTGCTGGAAGGGGGCTTTGTCTCTCCCAATGAAGTCGAGCGCCGGATTGCGGACAGTGCGAGCAAACAGGCCGAGCTGCTGGCGGCCAATGCGCGGCTGGTCCGTGCCTCGCTAGAGGTCGATGACTGCATCCTGCATGCTCCGTTTGATGGCGAGATTGCCGACCGAATGCTCGATCCTGGCGGCTTTGCGCGGCCCGGCTCGCCGATCCTGCTGATGGTCGCGCGTGAGCGAGTGCGGGTCCTGGTCGATGTGCCCGAGAGTGACTTTGCCCACGTCAGCGAAGGGACCAAGGTCCAGCTGCGGGTGGTGGCGCTGGGCACGACGATGCAGGGAGTGATTGCCCGGCGCGCTCCTTCTGCAGATACGGCGACAAGAACGGTGCATGCAGAGGTGGATCTTGCGGACGCGCAGAGACGCATTCCGGTAGGAACCACGGCAGAGCTCACGATCGAGATCGGCGAGCCGCAGCCGGCCACCGAGATTCCGCTGCGATCCGCTGCTGTGCGCGGGGATTCCGCGACTCTGTTTGTGGTGACAGAGGGCGTGGCGCACAAGCGGAAAGTTGCGGTGCTCGGGGAAGCGGGCGGGAGCTTGTTTGTGGAACCCACACTGACGGCGGGAACGCACGTGGTCAGTGAAGGACGCGCGCTGCTGAAAGACGGCGATGCAGTGAGCGCCCAGCTTGAGCGCACTCACGTCAAGCCAGTCACTCCGGCTGCACCGGCTGCGGCAGCAAAGGGGGACCGACCATGACGAAGCTCTCCCTTCACAATCCGATTGCAGTCCTGATGGTCAGTCTGGCGCTCATCATCTTTGCGTCCGTGATCGTGCCGCGCATGAGCGTTGACACCTTTCCCGAGCTGACCCCGCCGGTGCTGGTGGTCGGTACGATGGCTCCCGGTCTAGGGCCCAAAGATGTCGAAAAGACGATCACCTGGCGCATCGAAAAATATGTCAGCGCCACGCCGGGTGTGGATCACGTCCAGAGTGTCTCGCGCAATGATCTGTCGGTTGTGTATGTGTGGCTCAAGTGGGGGACGGATCTGAACTCGGCGCAGGTGTTGGTGCAGCAGCAGGTTGCGTTTGCGATGGCGGCGGTTCCCAAGTCGCTCGGGGTGCTGCCGCCGTTTGTGCTGCAGTACGATCCGTCGAATGCGCCGGTGATTCAGATTGCGGTGTCGGGAGAGTCGTTCACCGGACCGCAGCTGTATGACTATGCGCAGAACGTCATCGAGCCGGTGATCGAGGGAATTCCCGGTGTCGCGAGTGCCTCTCCCAACGGGGGTCGGCAGCGGCAGATCAATGTGATTGTCGATCCGGTGAGCGCGCAGGCCCGCGGGCTTACGTCCGCCGATGTGGTGGCCGCTGTGTCGCAGACCAATGCGCTGCTGCCGTCGGGAAAGTTTCTCACCGAAGGCTTTGACGCCAACGTCTATACCAACGCCGTTCCGGATCGGGTGAAGCTGATCGGGGATGCGGTCGTGAAGCTCAAGAACGGAAAGCCGGTGCTGCTGCGCGACCTGGCGCGGGTCGAAGATGGCGGGGCTCCCGAGACGCAAGCGGTGGCCGTGGATGGACAGCAAGCGGTGTATCTAAATGTCCTGCGAGTGCCGGGCGGCAACACGATTGCGATTGTCGATGCGGTCAAGCAAGCAATCTTGGACATGCAGAAGACGCTGCCGGCAGGAATGAAAGCGCGCGCGATCTTCGACCAGTCTACGTTCGTGCGGCAGAGCTATGACGGACTGCGAAAAGAAGTCTTTCAAGCGCTTCTTTTGGTCGCACTGGTGATCCTGTTGTTTTTGCAGAACGTGCGCGCGGTGCTGGTGGCGCTGATTGCGATTCCGATTGCGTTTGCGACGATTCTGTTGGTCCTGTACGCGACGGGGCAGACCCTGAACGCGTTTACTCTGGGAGGCCTGACGCTGGCGATGGGGCCGCTGGTCGATATTTCGGTGGTGGTCCTGGAATCGGTACACAGAAAGCGTCACGCGGGCCAAGGAGAAGCAGAGTCCGCTCTGCATGGCACAAATGCTGTTGCGCTGCCCGCGCTGGCGGCCACGCTGACCACGATCGCGGTGCTGATTCCGGTACTGCTGCTGTATGGTCTGGCCAAGAAGCTGTTCTCTCCGCTGGCGCTGACCGTCGCGGTGGGAATGCTGGCGGGATATTTCATCAGCATGACCATTACTCCGGTGGCGTGCCGGTATTTGCTGGGTGATCCGCATCGCAAGCCCGGTCCGCTGGCGCGCCGCGTGGAAGCTGCGATTGCCTGGGTGGCCGATCGTTATGCGGCGCTGCTGCGGGCGGTGCTGCCGTTTCGGGTGGTGCTGATCCTCGCGGCGGTGTTGCTCATCGGCATGAGTGGCTGGTTCGCGACCCGGCTGCCCAGCACGTTCTTTCCCGAGATCGACGAGAGTATGGAGCGGATCTACGTCAAGCTGGCGCCCGGAACCTCGCTGCCGCAGGCCTCCCAGCGCATCCGCGAGATGGGCGAAACCCTGCGCAGAGAGCTTCCGGAAGGAACGGTTTCGCTGGTGCTGTCCAACGTTGGGAGTCCCCAGAATGCGCGCGCCGCGATGAACAGTCCCAACGCCGGTCCGCACATGGGCTTTATCCGCCTGGAGCTCTCGGATGCGGAACATCGCGGACCTTCCCAGCGCGAGCTGGCCGACCGTGCCCGCGCCATCTTGACCAGTCGCTATCCTGGCGTGGACTTTCTACAGTGGCCCGGCGGACTGGTCGCAAGCGTGTTCTCGAACGGCTATCTGGCGCCGATTGTGATCGAGCTACAGGGTGACTCTTTGGACGAGCTAGCGGAACAGTCCCAAGCGGTGGCAGAGGTGGCGCGCGAGGTGCCCGGTATCCGCGACATCTATCCGCAGCTCCAGATTGACTATCCCGAAGTACGCATCGAAACCGAGCGCACCAAAGCCGGCCTGGTCGGAGTCACCCTGCGCGGCGCGGCCCAGGCCACGCTGGAAGCCACGCTTGGCAACATCAACAGCCCCAGTGTCTGGATCGACGGCAGCAACGGTCAATCGTATTACGTGGTCACGGCACTGGATGGAAAACAGATTCGCGATCCGGCTTCACTGACCACCGTGCCGCTGCGCATCAGTGAGTCCGGTCGAGCGATCACGCTGGGAACGTATGGACAGATTCGTCGCTCGCTGGGACCGATTGCGATCGAGCGCAATCGCTTGGAGCGCGTCGCCACAGTCTTCCTACAGACCGAAGGACGAGATGTCGGCAGCGCGGCGGCAGAGCTGGAGGAGCGCCTTCATCACGATCCTCGTACTGCCAGTCTGCACTTTCGCTTCGTCGGTCAGGTCGAGCTGATGCGGACTACCTTTGCCGGTCTGGGGGTCGCGATCGCCCTGGCGGTGATGGTCGTGTTCATGATCATGGCGTCACAGTTTCAGTCGCTGCGGCTGCCGCTCATCATGCTGTTTACGATTCCGGTTTCGCTGATCGGAATTGTCTTGGCACTGCTGTCTGCCGGACAGGGGTTTTCGATCACGGCGCTGATGGGAATGCTCATGGTCGTCGGCATTGCGGTGTCAAACGGAATCCTGTTGGTCGATGCCGCGAACCGATTCCTTCAGGAAGGTACCGAGATGTTTGATGCAGTTGTGCAAGCCGCGCGGGTCCGCTTCATTCCCATCGCCATGACCAGCCTGGCCACCATCACCGGACTCCTTCCCACTGCCATGGGTCTAGAAAAAGCGGCAGCATCAAATCGTCCGCTCGCTCTGGCTGTCGTCGGAGGACTGGCTTCCTCGACCCTGCTTTCGCTGTTTCTGATTCCCGCTCTGTTTACGCTGCTTGCTCGCCCAAAGGCAGTCAGCGCACTCCCGTCAGCGTCTCAAGTGCAGTAGCGCTTGTGCTCCGTTCTGTATCGAACGCGGGCATGTGCTACCGTCGGCTTACAACCATCCGCTTGAGGTTAGGAATGAACAGGAATTTATTCACGCTGGCGATGACGCTGGGAACCCTCCTTGCCGCTCCGGTGCGGGCCGAAGAAATCGGGAGTGTGTCCACCGTCTTCAAGATGCTCGGCCCCAACGACAAGATCGTGATCGAAGCGTTCGATGATCCCAAAGTCGAAGGAGTCACTTGCTATCTGTCCCGTGCCAAGCGCGGCGGAATCAAGGGAGGACTCGGTGTAGCGACGGATACCTCTGACGCCTCGATTGCTTGTCGGCAAGTGGGACCGATCAAGCTCAAGACTCCGTTTCAAGATGGCGAGGTGGTCTTTCAGAAAGATACCTCGGTGCTGTTTAAGACCATGCAGGTGGTGCGATTCCACGACAAGAAGCGCGACGTGCTGATCTATCTGGTCTATTCAGACAAGCTCGTCGATGGCTCGCCCAAGAACTCTGTGACTGCGGTTCCCATCAAGAGCACCGGGCCATAACCCAAGCGCCCGGGGGAACTAGTCCAGCGTCTCGATCTCGTCGCCCTCAAAGGTCAGCGAGGGATCGACGTGCTTGCCGAAGCCCTTGGGGCCATCGCCCTTGTCGGTGTCCTCGGCAAACTCACTGTCCGAATCCAGCCCCATGTCAGCGAGCGAAGTTCCTCTCACCGGCGTCGGCAGGTCATCGTCTAGCTCTGCAGAGCCGGTCGGCGGATCGCGCTCCTCGGTCTGCATCGTGTGCTCGAGAGGATCGAACTTCTGACCGGACGCGGGCGTCTCGGAACGGGGCGCGGGTCGCTCGGGCAGCGCACTCCGAGGCAGGACCACCGGCAGCGAGCCACCACGCGCCAGCATCGTACTGTCAAGATGAGGCAGCGCTTCCCACTCGTCTTCACCCGGCGGCTGCACAGCGGCAACGCGACCAGGGGCGGGGGCAGCGGGCTTGGCTTCGGGTGTAGGAGGCTTCGCAAGCGGCGGCTGGGTCTGGTGACGGCCCACCATCGGCTGCAGTCCGGTCGGACGAGCCGTCGGTGACGCCGCCCGCAGGGAAGGTGCCAGCGCCGGGGGTGCAAGGGCCGGAGCCGGAGGACTCTTGAACGGTGGAGGTGGCGGACTCTTGGCCGACGGTGTGAGCGCCGGCAGCGGCAGCCCCATCGGCGCTTGCGCTCCCGTCGCACTTCTTGGCGGCATCACCGGCTTGGCCGGCGGTGGGAGCGGCGGCGGCGGACTCTTGACCGAGGGTGGAACTGCTGGCAGCGGCAGCCCCATCGGCGCTTGCGCTCCCGTCGCACTTCTTGGCGGCACTGCAATCGGCGCTTGCGCTCCCGTCGCACTTCTTGGTGGCACCGCTACCGGCGCATGCGCCCCAGTCCCTTGCCGCATCGCACCCAGGTGGGCCGACGAGGGGTCCATCGAGACATCCTCTATCGCCGACGGCTCAATCGGGCTCCAGTCGAGGTATTCCGTCGCTGCGTCATGAAAGTCCGAGTCGAGCGGTTGCAGCTGAATCGAGGGCGCGCGCGCTTTTCCCGACGGAACCGGCGCTGACGCAGGGACCGGGGTCGGAGCACTCTTGATGGCCGTCGCCAGCTCGGAGCTCTTTCGGGCCAGGAGCTGCTGGAGCTCCGCCGGCAAGCTGCGCGCGTCGAGAATCTGCGTGGCCTGCTCATGAAACTCCGAGACTTTGGCAGCTGGCTGCGGCGCGGGACTCTGCGCTTTCTGCGGCATCAGCTTCATAAAGTCGATCTGATCCCGAGAGAGCACCCGCGTCTCTTCGGCGTGAAACTGCTCATTTCTCGGCGGCGACGCCATCGGACCAGCAGGACGCTTTTCCAGCACCACGTCGCGCTGGATGATCACCGTCTCAAAGCCGCTCTCCCCGTTCGGCTGCGAGTCGCCAAACATCGGCAGCTGCGGGACTGCCACCGACGGCTTGTTGCCACGCGGCATGGTCTGCGCCGACGGCTGCCACCCCGGCTGACCAGGGTTCGGCATCACCGACGTGGCCAGCCCAGCAGCCTCGAAGCGCGGCTTTTCGCCAGTCTGCAGCGTATCAAAGTCCATCGTTCCCGGCATGCTCACCGACGCGAGCACCCGCATCTGATTCGGACTCGGGCCGGTCGGCGTATTCGGCAGCGGATCGGCCACATCTTGCCGCCCAAATGCCGCCGTAAACTGGGTGTACTCCGCGTCGGGACCCAGCACATCCGCGAGCAGGTTCTGCCCGACGTTGTCATCGAACTGCGAGGCATCGATGACAAACTCCGCCATCGCCGCCCGCTCTTTTTCAATCTCGCGCGCAAACATGGTGTGCATGCAGCGGAGCAGCGACGACTGATTGGTGTTCGGATAGTGATACTGCAGGAACGTCCCCAGCGCCTCGGCAAACTCTTGGCCGTTTTCCCAGCGCTTTTTCTCTTGGCGCTCCATCGCTTTGTCGATGATGCGCTCAAGCTCGGGGTGGATGTTCGGTCGCAGCTCCCGCAGGGGCCGCTTGCGCGCGTCGCGCACCGCAAACAGCAGCTCAATCTCCGTCTGAGCGGTAAACGGTGCCTGCAGCGCCAGCATCTCGTACAGCAGCGTCCCGAGCGAAAACAGGTCCGAGCGATTGTTCAGCTGCCGACCCATCGCCTGCTCGGGCGACATGTACTTGACCTTGCCCTTGATGACGCCGGTCCGGGTCTGCTGCCGCGCGCCTTCGGCCTTGGCGATCCCAAAGTCACACAGCTTGACATCGCCGCCATACGACAGCAGCACGTTCGAGGGAGACACGTCGCGGTGGACAATGTGCAGCGGTGTGCCGTCACGGTCGGTCTGCTCGAACGCAAAGTGCAGCCCCAGCGCAACCTGCATGCCGATGTAGGCAATCAGGTCTTCGGCGAGCCACTCTTGGTTCTGGCGCGCCCGCTCGAGGAGCGCCCGCATGTCCTTGCCCTCGACGTACTCCATTGCGATGAAGTACTCGCTGCCGACTTTCGAGAACTCGTAGACGCGGGCAATGTTGGGATGCTTGAGCAGCGCCGTCAGTCGCGCCTCGTCGATGAGCATCTGGATGAACTCATCGTCTTCGCACAGGTGAGCCAGCACCCGCTTGACCGCGACGAGAAGCTCTTTGCCTTGGGCGTCACGGGTCTTGGCCCGGAAGATCTCGGCCATGCCGCCAAACGCGACACGGTCAAGCAGGTAATAGCGGCCCAGTTGTTGCGCTTGCTGAATCGGCATCGACGTTCCAGCCTCAGTGAGCGACGGGTTTTTGGTTCACCGCTCCCGTGCCAAGCTCAGACGGTAGCACCGAGTTAGCTGGCGATGCAATGCGGAATACCACCCACCTCCATCGGCAACGGCAGCCGACCGCAGCCGACGCTGGACCACCGGCCCTACCCGACGCTGAGCTGTCCTCCTTACAAGGTCGGCGTCGTCGCTAGAACCAGCGCCGGAACCGCCATCGTGCTCGCCGCCCGCGACTCCACCAGCAGATGCGCGGTCACCGAGCTCTTGCTGGCGACATCACCCGACAGGACCAGCGTCACCACCTGATCTTGCGCCCAGCCGGCTGCCGTCGCGTCAAACTCGATGTCCCACGACAGGCCACTGCTTTGCCCGTCGCGCAGTCGCAGCGTTCGTCGCTTCAGCTCGCCAAGCTTGGGCACCGTCGCAGTGCCGTAGGAAAGCGCGCTCACCATCGCATCATCCCCGTCGAGCAGATAGCACGAGTCCAGGCCTTCGACCAAGTTCACCACCCGCCACACCGTCTGCGGCGCACGCTCGGGCCGAGGCAGCGCCAACAGTCGGGGCAGCTTTCGCGTACCGTGCAGGAGCAGCAGCCACTGCCGTCCCGGCCACAGCCGCAGCGTCCCGTTCCACAGCGCCAGTCCCGACTCAGAAAGCGACAGGGTGTGCAGGCCCGCCGCCAGTGCTGCCAGGGGCGTCCCGCTCTGGTAGGCGACAGGACCCCACAGTGTTCCCGATGTCGTCTTGGCGCTCACACCGGGCAGCTCTGAGGAGGCGTGAAACAGATAGATCTGACCCTCGGGAGCACCCGGCGCCGGCTCGATCGGCAGCTGGCGCACCGTCCCGCTCGCTTCATCGAAGGCCAGCAGTCCGAACGCGTCGGCGGCTTCCGCCAGTGGGTCCGTCTCGCCCAGCGCAACCAGCGTCGAGGTCGAGCCGAGCGGCAGTCCATCTGGAATCGTCACCTCAAGCAGCGCGCGCTGGTCTTGTGGCGCTCGCAGCAGGAGCTTCCCGTCGCTGCCAAGCGCAGTTCCAAGCGACGAATAGGCCGACACTGCGCCCGCTGCAATGCCGTCCAGCAAGACCTCGCCCGTCGGTCCAGCCAGCGCCAGCGGCGGTGCATCGGCGGCCAGGTGAAGGACCCGCAGCCGCGCTTGCTTGGGGTCGCGCAGCCCGAGCGAATACGCCGACAAGCCCTGCCGCACCCTGCCGCTACTCAGGCCGGGCAGTACATGGGCGACGAGCAGCGTCTCACTCCCCGGGAGCAGCAGCAGGCCACTCGTATACGGCGCCAGACCCTCACCGTCGAGAGATAGCGGATACTGTCCGGCAGCAAGCTCCAGTCGTGGACCGACCTCACGCTTGCCGACGACTGCCTGCACCTTCTGCGACAGCGACAGCGCAAGCTGCGGCACCGGACTGCTGCCGACGAGAAAATGGACAAAGGCACTCTTTTCCGGCGGCGGCTCCGACGACAGGTTCGGGCTCTGATACGGCGCAGGCTCACACGCGACACCCAGCACAACCATCATCAGCAGCAGTCGAGTCATGCGCATCGGCCTTCTCTGGTGGTCAGGTGGGGACGTGGGTATCACTCGCCGTGGTGGGCATTGGCTCGTCGCCACGACCCAGCTCTTCGGCCATCCGATCGAGGACGCCATTGACGAAAGATGCCGAATCACTTGACCCGTAGCGACGGGCGATCTCGATCGCCTCGCTGAGCACCGCCCGCACCGGTACCTCGGGACAGCTCATCAGCTCGAAGCCGGCCAGCCGCAGGATGTTGCGATCCGGCACCGCCATCCGAGTCAGCCGCCAGTTGCGCGAGCAGCGTCCGATCAGCGTATCAATGTCAACCTGCGCGCGACGCACCCCTGACACCAGCGTCTCGACGAACAAGCGCTGCTCCGCCGGTGTCGCCCGACCACTGCCGCTGGTCGTCGACTCTCCATCGTCGCCGAGCAGGTGCGAATAATAGAGCAGCGTCGCCTGACCGACGGACAGCTCGGGCTGCCGTTCCATCGTACAGAGGATCTGCATGGCACTCTCGCGAGCCCGACGACGGCTACCGCTTGGTTGAGACATGGTCCTCGCCTAACTTCCGAAACAGCGAGATCATCTCGAGCGCCGTCATGGCAGCGTCGGCGCCTTTGTTGCCAGCTTTGGTACCAGCACGCTCGACGGCTTGCTCGATGGTGTCGGTGGTCAGGACGCCGAAGATGACCGGGATCTTGGCCTGCGACGCGACCTGGGCAATGCCTTTGCTCGACTCGGCTGCGACGTAGTCAAAGTGCGGCGTCGAGCCACGAATGACCGCGCCGAGGCAGATGACGGCATCGAACTTCTGACTATCGACGCAGCGACGCGCGACGGCTGGAAGCTCAAACGCGCCAGGGCAGCGCACGACGGTGATGCTGGCAGGACTGCCGCCGGTGCGACGCAGGGTGTCGACGGCGCCATCGACGAGTCGCTCGACGATGAAGCTGTTGAAGCGGCTGGCGACAATGGCCACCCGCACCTGCGACGCATCCAGCGAGCCCGAGACTTCGCTGACCTTGGTGATTTCTTCGCTAGACATACGCTGTCCTCTCGAATCGTTCGTGGAAATGAAGCGCGGTCGGCTGCTACGGCAGCTTGGGCAGGAGCGGGATGCTCTCGACGAGCTTTAGCCCATGCCCAGTCAGACCGGCAATCTTCTTCGGGTTGTTGGTGAGCAGCCGCATCGCCTGGACCCCCAGCTCGCGCAGGACCTGCGCCCCGAGTCCGAAGTCGCGCAGCTTACTTCCCGACGAGCCCACATCGCCCCGCCGCAGAAGATGCGCCCGCAGATCGTCGCGCACGTTGAAGCGCCCCGTCGGAAAGACATAGAGCAGCACGCCTCGACCCGCCGCGTCGATGATCCGCAGCGCCGCCTGAAGCTGAGCACCACTGTCGCAGCCGAGCGCACCAAACACGTCGCCGGGCAGGCTGGCGGTCTGCACCCGCGTCAGCACCGGCTCGTCGGTCTGTAGGTTGCCGAGCCACAGCGCCAGATACTCCGTCGGCTCGATCGCGGTCCGAAACAGTGCGCCCGAGAACGTCTTGGCTTTGACGCCATCAATGGTCGGCGTCAGCTCGAACTCTTCGATTTTCTCGACGAGTGACTCGGTCTGCAGGCGATGCTCGATGATGTCGGCGATGGAGAGGACCAGCAGCCCATGGACCTCGGCGAAGCGCAGCAGGTCAGGCATCCGCGCCATCGTGCCGTCGTCGTTCATGATCTCACAGATCACCGCCGCCGGAGTCAGTCCCGCCAGCCGCAGCAGATCGACCGAGCCCTCGGTGTGCCCGGTACGAACCAGGGTGCCGCCACGCTTGGCCCGCAGCGGAAAGATGTGCCCCGGAGTCACCAGATCGTCGGGTCGGGCCTGTTTGGCGACGGCAGTCAGGATGGTGTGGGCACGATCCGCCGCCGAGATCCCCGAGGTCACGCCGTGCTTCGCCTCGATGCTGACGGTAAACGCGGTGCCGAGCGGTGGCCCACCGGCGCGCGAGCTCTGCAGTGGCAGCTGAAGATGATCCGCCCACTCCTCGGTCAGCGTCAGGCAGATCAGGCCGCGACCAAAGCGCGCCATGAAGTTGATCGCCTCGGGCGTCACCTTGTCGGCGGCCATGACCAGATCGCCTTCGTTTTCGCGGTCCTCATCATCGACGAGGATCACCATCCGCCCGGCTGCAATGTCCCGGATCGCCCGCTCGACGCGCTGTCCGCGCTCGGTCTTGTTATTCTGCGCCTGCAAAACCAAACTCCTTCAGCTTTTCCAGGGACAGTCCCGTCGAGCCACCGGGCAGATAGGCCGCGATCAGCTTCTCGACATGCTTGGCGATAAGGTCAACCTCAAGGTTCACCGCCGAGCCCTTGACTTTTCCCGCAAGATGTGTATGCGCCTGGGTATGCGGCACCAGCGACACCGCAAAGCCGCGCGAAGAGACTTGATTGACCGTCAAGCTGACTCCGTCGATGCAGATCGCGCCCTTTTCGACGATGTAGCGCAACAGCGCCGCCGGCGTCGCAACCAGCAGATCCCAGCTGTCACCGCGTCGCTGGCTCGCTTCGATGTGGCCGATGCCGTCGACGTGGCCAGTGACGATGTGACCACCGAGCCGATCACCGACTTGCAGCGCTCGCTCCAGGTGGACCCGTCGTCCCGTCGCCAGCTCACCGAGCGTCGAGCGGCTGCGCGTCTCGGGGCCAACTTCAACGGCAGCTTGTCCTACCGACGACGACACGACCGTGAGACAGACGCCATCGACGGCCAGCGATGCACCGAGCGGCAGCGGCGACGAGAGCAGCTTGGCGCAGATCACCACCCGCTGCCCACTGCCTCGCGGCAGCGGCGCAACCTCTGTGACTTGTCCGATGTCTTCGATCAAACCGGTAAACACGCCTTGTCTCCCGTCAGAAAGCCGCGCTAGGACGGCGAAAAACCACCGCGACGGATGGCGCCTTCGATCAGCAGGTCTTGGCCCAGCTGGGTCATACGCGGTGAGTCCAGCCAGCTCGCCGCCGTCACGTCGGGAATCGCCAGGTGTCGCAGCAGCGGTACGCCGGCATCACCCAAAAACAGCGGCGCCACAAACAGGGCCGCTTCGTCGTATAGACCCGCCTCTATCAGCGCTCCGTGGAGGATGCCGCCACCCTCGCACAGCGCCAGCAAGATGTTGCGCTGACCGAGCAGCCGCAGCGCCGCGTGCAGATCGATGTCGGTGGCACAGCCACGTCGAGAGGCTACATCGGACGAAGACGGCGGCGGCAGCGCAACGATCTCGACGCCCCGATCACGCAGTGCCATCGCCTGGTCGGACTGCGCCGCCAGCGCCGAAAAACTGGTCAAGAGCAGCGTCCCCTGCGTCGCCAGCTTGGCGGACTGCGGCAGGCGCAGCGCTCCATCGAACACCACTCGCAGCGGCTGACGTGTCACAGGTTTCTGCCCTGGCTGACCGTCGAGGCGCACCGTCAGCTGAGGATCATCCGTGAGCACAGTCCCAGCCCCGACGAGGAGCGCATCACACTGGGCGCGCAGCTGGTGAGCCCGCTGGCGAGCCGCTTGCCCCGTCAGCCAGCGTGGACCCACGACACTGCCCGGCGCGCTCCCCGGAGCCAGTCTTCCGTCGAGAGACACCGCCGCTTTCAGCATCAGCTGCGGCCGACCACTGTGCAGCCAGCGCAGATAGCCGCGATTTTCGTGACGACACTCGGCTTCACAGACTCCGAGGAGGACCTCGACGCCGGCGTTGCGGAGCCAAGCGGCCCCACCACCAGCGACATGTGGGTTGGGGTCGCCCATGCCGACGACCACGCGCCGAATTCCAGCGGCCAAGATCGCCTCGGTACACTTGCCGGTGCGGCCAACGTGATTGCAGGGCTCGAGGCTGACGTAGAGCGTCTTGCCGACGGCACTACCGCCCATCGCTGTCAGCCGTCGCAGCGCATCGACCTCGGCGTGGGCCTGCCCGGCAGCAGCGTGAAAACCGCTCGCCAGCACCACCGGAGCAGAACCAGACTCATCGACAACCACAGCCCCGACGAGCGGGTTGGGACTGGTCGCGCCCCGTGCTTGAGCGGCGGACTCCAGCGCCAGACGCATCATTGCAGCGTCGTGGGCGCGCTCGCCCGGCAAGTACACACGCGGTGGCGAGTCGTCGCCGTCTGCTTGCAGGGTAGAGACGCTCATGGCGGAAGAAATCGCTGGCAGGGCGTGTACCTCAGCCACGCCGCCCGCGCAAGGCTAGAATCAGCGCCCACTTGTCAACCCGAGCCGAGGAACGCCATGAAAGCCGCCGAACAGCCCGCCCTTTTGAAGCTGCCGCGAGGTGTCTTACCGACGCTGCGCAAGCGTGATCCGCGACTGGCTTGGCTCATCGATCGCGTGGGACCGTTTGCGATGCCGGCCCCCACGCCGCGTACCCACCTGGAAGCGCTGAGCCGCTCGATTGTCTATCAGCAGCTGTCGGGAAAGGCCGCCGCAACGATCTATGGTCGCTTTCGCGCGCTGTGGGACCACGCCGATTTCCCGTCGCCACAGCAGATCCTGGACTGTCCAATCGAGCGGCTGCGTGGCTGTGGTTTTTCGGGGCAGAAGGTCGGGTATCTGCGCGATCTATGTCAAAAGCTGGTCGACGATCCGCAGTTTCTGGCGCAGATCGAGACGGACGACGATGAGGCGGTCATCGCGCGGCTGACCCAGGTGCGGGGACTGGGACGGTGGTCGGTGGAGATGTTTCTGATGTTTCACCTCGGGCGGCTCGATGTCTGGCCGGCGGGCGATCTGGGGGTGCGCAAGGCGCTGCAGCGACTGTACGGGCTTGCGGAAGCGCCGACCCAGAAAGAGATGCCGACGCTGGGACTGCGGTATGCGCCCTATCGCAGCGTCGCCAGCTGGTATCTGTGGCGACTGCTCGAACTGCCCGACGAAATACCGTCGCTGTAAGAGCTGATTGAGACGAAAGCGCTAGAGCGACTGCGGCTCGAGCCGATCGGGATCGACCGTCCACACCGCCTGCGCACCCTGGATGCAGATCACCTGGGCCTTGCGCAGCGACGGAAAATATCCAGTTCCAATCAGCAGCCCGGCCAGCGCCGAGATGCTCGGCTCATGCCCGACCACCGCGATGGTCTGCGCTCGCTGCTGAATCACGGAGGCCGAGGTTTCAATCGGACCGATCGGCAACAGCGATGGCAGCACCTCGACCACCCCGGCAAACTCGGTCTGCTCGGCGATAAGCTCGGCGGTCTGCACCGCGCGGACCAGCGGACTGGTGACAATGGCCTCGAAAGCAACCCCGGCTTTGCGCAGCGCCCGCCCGACCTCACGCACCGCTCGACGACCCTTTTTGGTCAGGTAGCGCTCCCCATCGGAGAGCTGCTCGGCGGCATCCACTGCGTGTCCGTGACGAATCAGGAAGATCTTCACAGCCCCAGCCTGCGGGAAGTTGCGTCGCCATGTCAATTCCCACAACGGCAAGCAGCACACCGGCAAAGCTCGCACTAACATAGAATGTGCGCTGTAGGGAACGAAGGGGGCTCACTACGCGATGCGCGATCTCGCTTTGGTTTTCGCTATCGTTTCGAGCGCAGCAAGCGGTGCCGTCGCTCAGGTCCCGCAGCACCAGCCTGCGCCATCTTCTCAACTACAGCTCCTGCCCGTTCAAACAGGGGCGACTTCCCCGAGTGAGCTTGAGCCGCCTCCAAGTGAGTATGAGCCGCCTCCGAGTGAGTTTGAGCCGCCTCCTGCCGCTCTTCTACCGAGCGTGCTGGCACCGCTACCCCGTCCCACAGAGAGCCGCTATCGCTGGCCGCTGTGGCGGACTCTGACCGGAAGTGTGCTGCTGGTAGGAGGTGGCATTCTGATCGGCTTCGGGGGTTCGGCTCTGTCTGTGGATGGAGTCTGTGTGCCCACTCCGCCGCCCGGCGTCCTGGCCTGCCGCCGCTATTACGATACCAAGGACAAAGGAACGGCACTGGTCACAAGCGGAGTCCTGACCGCGATTGGCGGAGTCCTGTTTGCCACCATTCCTTCCCGCAAGTCGCGCCCCAAGCTGAGCATCCAGCTGCTCCTACCAAGTTTGGGAGTCGCAGCAAGCAGTGGATTGTAAACCTCCCAGACACCTGATCCTAAAATAGAGGCATACATTATGACTAATATACGTAGATTCCGTCTCCTCTCTGGTCGCGCCACACCTCTGGGTTCGGCGATTCTGTCGGTGTTCGCGCTGACCGGCTGTGATGCACTGTGGGGCGGCTTTGTCAAGGAAGGCACCCTGACCTGCGTCGATACCGGCTGTTCCGCGTCCCAGGTCTGCAATCACAGCTCTGGTCTCTGTGAAGACCCGACGCAGCCACCGACTCCGCTCGGCCCCTTGATGTTCAGAGATCTGAGCCCGAAGTTTATGCCGATGGCTGGGGGTCCGGTCGAGATCAGCGGCAGTGGGCTTACTGCAGACACTCGCGTTACCATCGATTCCGGCGCCGTCACCGGAGTCACGACCAATCCGGAACTGACTCAGCTCAAAGGGACCGCTCCGAAGGCCCAGAAGGTCTGTATTCCCCTCCCCCTTCGACTCCAACGCGGCAGTGATTCCCCGATCGTTATTCCGGCGGCATTTACGTATCGATTTGAGCCGTTTACCGTGCAGCCTTGGCTGGCATTTAACGCAGTGACCTCGAAGGTTTCGCAGCTGCTCCCAGCGCACATGGACCCGGATGGCCGACTGGACTTGGTCGTACACCACCCGCTGGGTTTTCGCGTCTACTACGGACCAGACGGGGCAGGCAATGCCAACATTGCCCCGGGCAGCAGCACGGCGGCGTACGAAAAAATCCGCATCGGCAAGCTGACCGGATCGCCAAACACCGATGTCATCACCATCCAAGGGAAGACCCTAACGGTGGAAGCCTGTCAGCCCGGATCAGGAGCGCAAGGAACCTGTTCCCAAAAAGGGCGCTACGACGCCAGCGGACTTATCCGTGATGCCTTTGCAATGGATGCACTGCTGGACCCTAATGAGGAGCTGGTCATGGTGATTGCCGATCCTGGTGTATCAGCAACGATCAGCATTGCTCCGGTGTCAAACCCAACGATCTCTAAAAGGACGAGCATTTCCACCGGAACAGAGATCACGGCAGCGTCGAGTGGCGACATAAACCTGGATGGAAAAGCGGACACTCTCTTCCTCGTGACTCCTAATAGTTTGGGAGTGTCTGCTGTGACTCCGTTTGGTGGAGTGCAGTGGCCACCGCAGCTTGTCAGTGGGACTCCTGATGGCCTGGAAGCGCCGATCACCGGAAATCTTGATGGCGACGCGGTGGCCGATGTCGTCGCATACGCTGCCTCCAAGAGCTCTCTGTATGTGCTACTGGGAAAGAGCAACTTTACCCAGTTGAATCGCTATTCCATTCCCATTC
The DNA here is from genome assembly GCA_016794465.1 of Myxococcales bacterium. Lineage (GTDB taxonomy): Bacteria > Myxococcota_A > Polyangia > Palsa-1104 > JAEUJZ01 > JAEUKA01. The sequence goes on from JAEUKA010000024.1 coordinate 132,294, forward strand.
CGCCCGCCATGCAGACCAGTCCCGCTGGGATGGATCTACAGATCTACGATGTCAACTGTGATGGTGCTGGCGACATCGTCCTCAGCGGTCACGACGCGGCGTATGGCCCGTACGTCTTCCTCAACAACGGCCAAGGCGAGTTCACAGCCCCACCAACCCTAATCTCCGTCAGTAACTTCCAACCCACCCAAGGCGGCCCGTTCGCGGTGATGGACGTGAACCGTGATGGGCTTCCGGATTTGTTTTTGCGGCCTGCTTTGGGGGTATCAGGTTTGAACATCGGATTGGGAGTGGTTCCGTGATGGGCGAGCGCAGGGGTTCTCTGTCCCTAGCAGCTCCTCTTCTCCGCAGTAGAACGACAAAAGGAGTCTTCCCTATGCGAAACCCGACGCTGTCTTCCCTTCCCAAGTACAAGCTGGCGCTGGCTCTGTCTCTGCTCTGCGGCTGTGATTCACTGTGGTCGGGCTTTGCCAAAGACGATCCCAGCTCTTGCGGAAGCAAAGACAGCCAGGTGGTCTGTAGCTTTCCCAAGATCTGCAACCAAGTCTCTGGACAGTGCGAACTCCCGTCGGTGATTCCGCAAGTTGGGCTAGAATACGCGAGCGTCGCACCGAACGTCGTTCCGTTTGGCGGGGGCAGCGCGGTCGATGTACGCGGGCGCGGCTTCACCAAAGACACCGTGATCAAGTTCGCAGGACAAGCGCTGCAACAGACCACTCTCAATGACGCCGGAGATCTCATCCACGGAACCGTTCCACGCTCTCCGAATCGCTGTGGACTCGTCGACATCGGGCTGTCGCGAGCGGATGGCGCGCAGCTCCAAAAGGAGGCGCAGCTCCGCTACGTACTGGAGCCGCTGAGTGCTGGAAACACCGGTCTGCTGGGCCTTGTCCCAAACCTCCCGAACGACATCCTGACCGCGAACATGGACGGTGATCCGAACCGACGACCGGATCTGGTCTTCAGTCATGACAGGGGATTTTCGGTGCTGATGAATCAGCTCGGTCAGCCGCCGCGTCTTCTTGATACCCCGCTGCCCGACAACATTACAGAGCGAGTTGCCGTCGGTAGAGTGACCAATCTCAACCTTCCCGATGTGATTGTGTTTATGCCCTCTGCCAAACAGATTCAGGTCTATTCCAACGATGGGAATAGCAGTAAGTACTCCCCGAATCCTACTGCTGTGCTCGATGTTGATTCAGGTGCTATGGTAACGGAGATTCATACCGTGGATCTGAATCGCGATGGCAGAGATGAGATCGTCGCCAGTGTCGTCGATGGGGCTGGAAACGGAGTCCTGTATTCGTACACGCTGTCCGCGCCTCCGATCACGGTCGTTAGGGACACCTATATCCCGCAGGCCATGGGTCCGCTGTATGTCGTGATCGCGGACTTTGACGGTGACTCAAGCCCGGATGTCATCACCGCTTCAAAGGTTGGGCTCAAAAAGTACACCGCAATCGGCACCAAGTTGGGTGCCTCTGTACCCTATTCCCTGGGCGGAACTGTCCCCGGTGGCGTCGTCGCTGGTGACTGGGACAATGATGGAAAAATGGACTTGGCGGTGCTGCATAAGGATGACCAGAAGGTGTCCTTCTATCGCAACGAGACTACCTTCAAGCTGACCGCTACCGTGCCGACTCTATCTGGTATCGATCTGATGCGTACGCTGCGAGCGCAGGCTGTGGATGTCAACTGTGACGGACTCACCGATCTGCTGGTGAATCGCGGGCTCACTCTCAACGGTGATCTATCGGTACTCCTGAACAAAGGGAATGGCAGCTTCCGACCGGCGATTCCGATCAATACACAGGGCTATGCTGGCGGTCCGTTCTTGGTACTCGATCTGAATCAGGACACCATGCCCAAGCTGATCACGCGTGGCAATCCCACCGACTCGACATCCAAAGTGAACATCTCTCCGCTCGGGACTCCGTAACGGTCGGGATGATCGAAAGGAATCGGTCGCCAGCTTAGGAGTACGCCGCATGAGACTCTCTGTTCGCACTTGGTCGCTGACCGTCGTGTTAGGAATCAGCTGTCTGCTTCAGACCAGCGGCTGCACCGATCTGTGGGCAAGCTCTCTCCTCGAAGACAAGCGCAACTGCGCGATCGCTCCGGCGGTGTGTAGTGACTTTGAGGAGTGTGACTACTACACCGAGACATGTAAGCCGCTGCCACCGCCAAGCTGTCCGCCGATCCTACTCGAGTCCGTCATCCCAAGCTCGGGCAGTCGGGTCGGTGGGAGCAAAGTCACGATCACCGGAAGCGGCTTCCAGGGCAGCATGCGCGTCGAGATTGACGGAACCGAGCTAACCGATGTGGTGGTGGAAGCCTCGAGTCAGCTGTCGGGAACGCTGGGCGCCTCGCTGGCTTCGTGTGGTCCGTCGGCAGTTACCCTGATCAGCTCTTGCTTTGAGCGCGTGAGCCAAGAGGGAGCGTTCTTCTATTCCCTCGATCCGCTGGTGTTTGACGATCAGCCGCAGGTCCTCCCTTCGCAATCAGGAACAGTGGTGCAGCAGCTGCTTTCCGACGACGTAAACGGAGACGGAGATCCCGACATCATCGGCATCGAATCAAGTGGCATACGGAGCTTTCTCAGCGACGGCAGCGGCTCATTTACGACCAGCGGCGCCCAGAGCTTGGGAGGCTCTCTGTTTCAGGCCGCGCTCGGCGATGTCACCGGAGACAGAGAGCTCGATGTGGTCATCACCGATCAGAGCAACCCCCGGCTGTGGCTGCTAAAAAACGACGGTAAGGGAGTCTTTGGTGCGCAGAGTGTGGCGATGCCCGAGCCGCTGCGCGGAGTCGTCCTGACCGATCTGACCGGTGACAAGATCGCGGACGCGCTGGTGGTAAGCAGAAGTGGCACGCTGTACCTCCTGACCGGGAGCAGCAGCGGACTCACCGGACCCGACACGCTCGCCACCGGACTCCCCACCGACTCCGGCTTCACCGCACTCGCGGACGTGACAGGGGATGGACTGTCGGAGCTGCTGGTTCCGGGGGGGAGTGCTCAGGTGGTAGAGGTGTGGCAGAAGAGTGGCGCGAAGGCCTTTTCCCGACTTGTCCAGAAGTCGGTTCCTGGCCCCGCAGTCTCTGTGCTGGCGGTGGAGCTGAGCGGCGACAGCAAGCTCGATCTTGTGGTGGCCCTGGCGGGACAAAAAAATGTCGCGGTGCTGGCGGGACAAGCGGGGGGAATGCTTGGGAATGCCACCACAGTCGCTGCTGGAGTGGAGCCGCGCTGGCTCTTTCCCACTGTCGCTGCGGTCAAGAAATCTTTCCCCTCTACGGGGTGTGCGTCGCGCCCGTTGACTGGGCAAAGGGGGATCATCACAAAGACTGAAAGGGGTTGAAAGTTGGCGGACTCCGCGTGACCATGATCGGGTGCCGGTCTATGGTCCTTACGCTCCGACCCCGCCCAAGACCCAGTGGCGCGTGGTGGTGAGTACGAAAGGAACACGTCGCAGCCTCTGTTTTCCCTCACAGGAACTGGCGGCAGCGATGATTCCAGTGCTACAGCAAGAGCTGCAAAAGGAGTCGCGCTGGCCGCTGCACCTGGCGATTGATTCCTACCTCTCCTACAAGCAACAGGAGGGCCTTCGGGAGTCCTCTGTTCGCTGTCTGGCGCGGCGTCTGCGCGGCTTTCTGCCCGCAGAGTGTGACGTGAAGTCCGTCGATGTTCAGCTCGCTCAAGCTCTTTATCAAGCAGAGTCGCTGCGGCGCACCTCGCGTGGTCCTCTGTCTGCGGCCACTCATCGGGCGGTGCTGCGCAACACCCGCGAGCTGTGGCGGTGGCTCCAGCAGCAAGGACTCTGTAACGACAATCCGTGGCAGCAGGTACGTCCCGTCGGTCGGATTCAGTCCGGAAAGTCGCAGCTCCGTCATCAGGAAGTGAAGCGACTGGAACAGCAGCTCTTTTCCGACGCGCAGAGCGGGCAAGAAGGAGCCCTGGCGCTGCTCCTACAGCTGTATACCGGACTCCGCTCCAGCGAGCTCTTGGGACTGACTGTCCGCGACGTGGAGCGCATCGATACAGAGAGCCTCACGCTGGTCTGGATTGAGCGCGGCAAGACCAAGCACGCGCGCCGCTCGGTCGTGGTGTTTGCCCCGGTGGCAGCGCTGCTTCATCGCCACTGCGCGATGCGTCCTGGTGAGCAGAGAGTCTTTGCGGCAGCTCGCACGAAACAGCCCCAGCCTGGTTATCTGTACAAGCGGCTCGCCGCGTACTGCCAAAAGCTTAAGCTTCCGCACTGCTGTCCTCATGCTCTGCGCGGCCTGTATGCCACGCTCGCGATTGATGGCGGAGCCCCCAGCCATGCCGTCGCCAAAGCGCTCGGACACGGCTCCTTTGCGATCACCGCCAAGCACTACGCATCACCCAGCGCGGTCCTGTCTGCCCAGTTTCGCAGCCTGGCCGCAGCACTGCATGGCAGTGAAGCCCTTTCGATCGTACAGAGTCTTTCGCAAGCAGAGCGCGAGCTGCTAAGAAAGCTGCTTGGTTCCTGTTCGTAGCGCCAGACTCCCAAAGAAATCAGACAGTTCCCAAGTTCACTTGAAGCCCGAGGAGAAAACCGGTGAAATTAGCGGATGCGAACCTTCCAGATGATCCCTTCTTCCCTGTCAGGACTCCTCCTTGGGACCGCGTTGCTGCTCGCCAGCATGTCGAGTCCAGCGATCGCCGTGTCAACTGCCACAGCTTCGCCGGTGAGCGACGCCCAGAGCCTGGCCCCTCCCAGCGCAGAGCAGCCCCTAGACCCGCTCGCGATGAGCGTCGAAACGTCCCATGAGCCCCATCACCTTGCCAAAAAGCCGCCGACGCATCAGCAGCGCTGCTTGGCCTCCTGTCGCGGCATTGTGTCCGCCACCGCTCACAGCAAGTGCATGCACAAGTGTATGTCGCGGTAGGCGCAGCGGAAGCTCTCGCGGGATCTTTCCTTCCCTCCTGCTTGTATGCCTATTCCTAACTGCTTTAGGAATCGGCTCTGCTCAGGCCGCAGCCGATCTTCCCGTCGCGATGCAGCAGGTACTCCACGACTGGCAAGCCCCAGGAATGGCGATTGCGATCGTCCATGATCAGCAGGTTCTGTTTGTGGGAGGAATGGGCAAGCGCAAGCTGGGTGAGCCCGCTGTGGTCGATGCCCACACTCGCTTTGCGATTGCCTCACTGACCAAGACCTTCACTGCGGCAGCGGTGCTGACTCTGGTGGAAGAAGGAAAGCTGTCGCTCGATGCGCCGGTCAAAGATCTGTGGCCGGGACTGATGCTGTCCGATCCGACCGTCACCAGCCAGCTCACCCTGCGCGACATCCTGTCCCACCGCAGTGGCATCGATGAGTCCGCCGACCTGCTCTGGACCAGTACCGGCTACGATCGGAGTGAGGTCCTACAGAGACTCCGAACCGTGCCGCAAGCCAGTCCGCTGCGCAGCCGCTTTAGCTACAGCAACGTCCTGTATGTTCTGGCCGGAGAAGTGGCCGCTCGCGTCGCTGGTCAGCCCTGGGAATCTCTGGTCCGTACCCGTCTGCTTGCGCCCGCAAACCTCACCGATGCCGGCTTTGGGATTCCTACCGCTGCCGATGGGAATGTGGCGCACCCACATACCCAAAGACAAGGCGTCATCACCGCGATTGCGCCGCGTGCGGTGGACAACATTGCGCCGGCTGCCGCGCTGTTTGCCAGTGCTACCGATCTTGCCAGCTGGCTCAAGGTCTGGTTACACACGCCAGCTCTCGACGGAAAATCCACGGAAAAACCGGTACTTAGCAGGACTCTTATTGATCTGATGATGACGCCGCAGATGCTGGTTGGTCTGCGACCTTGGGCCAAGGCACTGTACCCAGAGAGTCACTTTTTGGCCCACGGACTGGGCTGGATGCTGCAGGACTATCGCGGTCGGATGGTGGCCTGGAATACCGGTGGACTCGACGGATTTTCCTGTTCCTTGGCCGTCCTTCCGGAAGAAAAGTTCGGGGTGGCCGTCCTGACGAATGTGCCGTGGACCGGACTCCCAGAAGCGATGGTGTTTCAGCTGATTGACGACTGGCTCGGTCAAGGGCTTGGCCAAATCGGCAGACCAGGTAAGTCTGACCAAATGAACCAACTGAACCAGATAGATAAAACTGGTAAGATCGGTAAAGCTGGTAAGATCGGCAAAGACTGGAGCGGCATTCGGCTCAAGATGTCGCTGGAGAGTCGTGCCCGGCAAGCAGCGGCCCGGGCGGCCCAAGACGGAACCAAGACCAGCACGACCTTTCCGATTCCCGTCGAGCGACTGATTGGCAAGTATTCCTCACCGATGTTTGGTGACGCCGAGATCTCTGCAAGCCCGAGCAAGGATGGACTGTCTCTGCGCACTGCCAAGTCACTGCGAGCGACGCTTTCCCCGTGGCAGCCGCAGAAGCTGCGCGTCCAGTTTGAAGATCCAGAGCTAGGCCACTGTCTGGGTACGATTCTCACCGCAAAAGACGGCACGGTGCTGGGCTTCGAGCTGGAAGATCACGGCAAGTTCCTGCGGAGTCCGAATCAGTAAAGGAGTCGCGCACAGCTGTGGTAGACAGTGGCGATGGACACGCCGTCAAGACAGCTGCTCTGCCTGGCCGAAGATCTCAACAGCAACATGCCGCTGCGACCGGGTGATTTTCGACTCGAGACCAGTCGCTACACCATCATCTTTGGTGCCACAGAGGGCCCGCATGGGACGGTGGTGCAGCGCTTCCGGATGGCCCAAGATGAGGTCCCGCAGACCCTGGCAGAGATCCGCGAGCGGATGCGAAAGGAGGGTCGAACGGAAGCGCTGTTTGAGGTGGGTCCTTCGGCCACTCCAGCTGATCTGCCGGCACAGCTGCACGCGCTGGGAGTCGCTCCGTTTGCGCTGGAGCCCCAGACTGTGTCACTGCTGCTCTCCAATCCGGCACCGGATTTTTTGCCGCCATGGCCGGACTCGGTTCGCATCAAGCGCGTCGAGGACTTCGACTCCTATCGCGAATCCCAGCGCGTGTTCTGGCAGTGCTTTGGCTACACTCCTGACGACTTTGAGACTGCCGTTCGCAAGGACTATGACTGTTACCAAGGAAGTCCGCTGTGGACCCGCTTTTCGGCCTCGATCGAGGGAGCCATAGTCGGTGCAGGGGACGTAGTCTTTACTCCGGAAGCGGCGGTGCTGTGCGGTGGTGCCACCCTTCCTTCCTATCGCAGTCACGGAGTCTACAGAGCCCTCCTTTCCGCGCGCTACGAAGAGGCCTGTCGACGAGGAACGCCACACCTGCTGACCCAAGCCGGACACATGTCGCAGCCGATTCTGTTGCGGCTGGGATTCCGTCCGCTGTGTACGGTGAAGATCTTCCACGATCGGCTATAGCCGCGCGCACGATCGACTGTAGCCGCGCGCACGACCGGCTGTAGCCGCGCACAGATTCCCATCTCTTTCCCCCGCGCCGGTTTTGGCGTCTGCTGCGACGGAGTTTATTCTGGGACGGAGCCGCGCTGGCTTGCTGCCGTGGATGTCAACTGTGATGGACTGACGGATCTGTTGGCGAGCAGTACCACCGAGAGCAAGCTGGGACTCTTGCTAAACAGAGGCGGTGGCACGCTGGCACCGGCCCAGCAGATCAATCTCAGTCCAAACCTAAGCGGCCCGGCGCAGGCGCTGTTTGTGCGTGATGTCAACTTTGATGGCACCGCCGATCTCCTCGTCGGCAGCAACCAGACGCCGGCCTACCTCTTGATTGCCAACATCTCACCGTAAATGCTCCAGATGGATCAGTCCGGCGGGTTGATTGCGTGGTAAGGCTTTTCCGCAAGCGCCATCGCTTGTGATGAGGAGGAGCCCGTGACGTTCGCACCTTCCCTGTTCCCGTTTCCGCGCCTTCGCCGTCGGCTGCCGCAGGTCCTGTGTGGGCTTGGCCTGTCGCTTTTGGTGACCAGCACCGCCTGTAGCCTACAGCCGAAGTCACCGCCAATCGCGACGCAGATGACCATGGCCTCGTTTGCGGTGGACACCCACCTTGGCAAAAAGTCAGCCGAGGAGGCGCTGCAGAAAGGGCCGCTGGTGGTCCTGTTTTATCGCGGCCACTGGTGACCCTTCTGTCGCAAGCAGCTCGGGCAGCTGCAACAAAACCTGGCAGAGTTTGACCGGCGAAACGCAACGCTGTGGGCGGTAAGTGCCGATCCGATGGAAGAAGCGCAGCGGCTGGCCAAAAAGCTGGAGCTTGGCTTCCCCGTCGTCGCCGATCCAGAGCTGGCGCTGATCCGCAAGTTTGGCGTCGAGATGCAAGGTCGCGAGATCGCGATTCCCAGCATGTTCGTGCTGGAAGCCAAGACCGGCCGCGTCACCTGGCGTTACATCGGCGAAACCATGTTCGATCGACCCAAGCTACAGCCGGTGCTTCAGGCCATCGAGCAGGCCGGCGGCACTCCCCAAGCCGTGTCCACCACTCCCGCTCCCGCTTCACCCTGACGCAGCACCGCCAACCGCTCGCACTGCTACAGACCGTCGCCGAGCAGCGGCATCTGCAGCACGTCGTTTTGTCCGTAGATTCCCAGCTTCTGCGCCGTCCGTAGCAGCTTCTGCATCGCTTCCAGCGACTCGATCTGCACCTGCACCGGCGCCCCTTCCTTGTCCGAGCTGTCGGGATCTTTGTGCGTCAGCTTGTCGAGAATCGCTCGCACCGGCCCTTTGTCACGCGGATAGGTCAAAAGCTCGACATCTTGCGCGTCCCCGACGTTGGCCAGCTTTTTACACAGCGCCAGCGCGGTATGCAGTCCGCCCAGCTCGTCGACAAGCCCGATCCCTTTGGCATCTTCGCCGGTCCAGATGCGACCTTTGGCGATCTCCAGCACCTTCTGCTTGTCGAGCTTGCGACCGGCGGCGACCTTGCTCGTAAAGTCGTCGTAGATGCGATCGAGCCAGGCTTGCAGGCGGGCCCACTCCTCGGGGGAGTAGTCGCGGTTCATCGAAAAGAAGCCGGCGTTTTTGCCAAAGTGAACCTCGTCGAACGACAGCCCGATCTTTTCCCACAGCTCCGTCGGGACCAGCTTGCCGCCCAGGACGCCAATCGAGCCGGTGATGGTTCCCGGCTGGGCGACGATCTTGTCCGCCGCCATCGCCACGAAGTAACCGCCCGAGCCGGCGACGTTGCCCATCGAGACAACCACCGGCTTGCCGGCTCTGCGCGCCCGACCGACCTCTTGCCAGATCACATCCGAGGCGACGTAGGAACCACCGGGGCTGCTGACGCGAAACAGGATCGCTTTCACCTCTTTGTCGGCAATCGCGGCGCGAAAGCCCGCCGCCACCGTGTCCGAGCCGAGTGAGACATCCCCCGACAGCGGATCATACGAGCTCTTGCCGCGCGCCACCCCACCGACGCCATAGATCAGCGCCACTTTCGGACCCTTTTTGTGCAGCGGCTCGACGCGCTCGCGGTACTTGTGCAGATACAAAAGCTCGGCCCCTTGGCCGGCGCGCTGCTTGGCCGCCGCATAGAACTCGTCGTGATAGCCGAGCTTGTCGACGAGCTTGGCCGTCATCGCCTCGGCCCCCAGCAGCGGCCCCCGATCAATCGTCGCCCGCACTTCCGCTTCCGAGAGCTTGCGCGAATCACTGATCGCCCGCACCAGCTGCCCGTAGACGCTGTCGCCGATCTTGGTCATCGCCTCGCGGTGGGCCGGGGTAAACGACTTCTCGGTGAACATGTTGAGCGCGTTTTTGTACTCCTTGCGCTGATCCATCCGAGGCTTTACGCCCACCTTGTCGAGCACTCCGCGCAGAAACGGCGACTCCAGAAACAGACCGGCCAGGCCAACATCTCCCGACGGCTGCATCCACACTTCATCGAACGCCGTCGCCAGATAGTAGGCCCCGAGTCCGTTTGAAAACTCGCCGTAGGTCTCGGAAAACGCCAGCGCGAACTTGCCCTTTTGGCGAAAGCGGACGATCGCATCGCGGATCTCCTGGACCGTCGCAATGCCCATCTTGGTCGCGCCGAGCTGCGCCACCAGCCCGACGACATGCGGATCGTTCTCGGCTTTCTCCAGCGCCAGCGTCAGCTCGTGAAGGACCACACGATCGCGACCGGTGGCCTTGGCAATCGGATCATCGGGGGTGTACTCGACGACCTCGCGCTCGAGGTGAAGCTCCAAGATCGTCTTGTTCGGCACGTCCTTTTTCCGCGTCATCGACAGGAAAATCACCCCCGCGACGATCAGATAGATGACTGCAAGTCCGCCGATCCAGGTCAGACACCGTCGAATCACTCCGCGCATAACGACTCCTTTGGCTGTGTGCTGCGAACGCTACCACCCGCCGCTGCGCAAAGACAGTGTGCGCCCCCCCGCTGCGGTATCTAAGATAGAGAGCCTGACCTTTGCTGTCCGAAAAGGAGCCTACTCGCCGATGCTCATCAAACAGCCCCCCGATGTCCCAGAGTCCGAAGTCACCCCTCGCGATCACTTTCTCAACCGGCGCCGCTTCCTGGCCGGCACGACGATGGCTGGGCTGAGCCTGGGCGCGGGTGCGTACCTGTTTGGCAAGAGCAAAAACTCGCAGGCCGAGAGCATCCAGAAGCTGGTTGCACCCCGGCACGCCGAGTTTTCGGTCGACGAGAAGCCGAACTCCTACAAAGACGTGACCACCTACAACAACTTCTATGAGTTCGGGCTCGGCAAAGACCAGCCGGCAGAGAACGCTCATACGCTGAAGACGCGGCCATGGACGGTGCGCATCGAAGGCGAGGTCGCCAAGGGCCGCACCATCGGGATTGAGGAGCTGCTCAAGCTGGCCCCGCTGGAAGAGCGCGTCTACCGCTTCCGCTGTGTTGAGGCGTGGTCGATGGTGATTCCGTGGATTGGCTTTTCGTTTGCCGAGCTGGCGAAGATCGTGCAGCCGACCAGTCGCGCCAAGTTCGTGCAGTTTGTGACGCTGAAAGACACCGCGCAGATGCCGGGACAGAAGAGCTGGGTGCTCGACTGGCCGTACCTGGAAGCGCTGCGAATGGATGAAGCCATACACCCGTTGACGCTGCTGTGTCTGGGGGTGTACGGCGAGGTGCTGCCGAACCAGAACGGCGCGCCGGTGCGCCTGATCGTGCCGTGGAAGTACGGCTTCAAGAGCATCAAGAGCATCGTCGCGATCCGCTTCACCGAAGAGCAGCCCACCACGACCTGGGCCAAGCAGGGGCCAAGCGAGTACGGCTTCTACGCCAACGTCAACCCCGAGGTCGATCACCCGCGCTGGACCCAAGCCAGCGAGCGCCGCATCGGTGAGCTACGCCGCCGCAAGACCCTCCCCTTCAACGGCTACGCCGAGCAGGTCGCCAAGCTCTACCAAGGCATGGACCTGCGCCGCTTCTTCTAGGCCGTCCGCATCCAGCAGTTGCCCCACCTACCCGTTCGTGGCACGTTGGCCGCATGGGCGACGATCCAATCGCAGAGGTTCGGGCCTACTTGGCCAAGCATGATCCCGATGTCCTCGCCGCAGTCGCGGATGTGGACCGGGGGCTGATCTGGAACATGCTGGAGCTTGCGCCGCTGGAGCGCCTGCACCGCGCGGTTCAGATGGCCTACGAGCTGGACGCCATGGCCGCCAGCCTACGGGAATCGAGAAACGCGGCCTAAATGCCAGTCCCGATGGAGCAGATCACAAGGTTGCTGGAGCTACTCGGTAGCTCTGGCGTGGAGTTCATCGTCATCGGGGGCGCGGCCGGAATCCTGCATGGTGCCCCGGTGACGACGATGGATCTGGACATCGTGCATCGGCGCACACCGGAGAACATTGCCAAGCTGCTGGACGTGCTGCGCACGCTCGGTGCCTACTTCCATCCCGATCTGGCGCAGCGTCGGCTGCCACCGAGGGAAAGCGATCTGGCCGGGCATGGTCATTTGAATATGCAGACCAGCATGGGGCGGCTCGATGTCCTGTGCGAAGTATCTGACGCGCGCGGCTACGACGAGCTGCTGCCCCACACCGAGGAATTCCCGCACGGCAACCTGCGGCTGCGTCTGCTGGATTTGCCGACGCTGATTGCCGTGAAGACTGCAGCAGGGCGCCCCAAGGATCGCATGACCGTGCCGATCCTCATTGCCACTCTGGAAGAACGGAGGAAGCTGCGGTAAGCGCGCTGGAGATCATCTCTGCCGCGCTGGAGATCATCTCTAACCGAGTTGGAGATCATCTCTGCCGCGCTGGGCGCTGCGACCGGGCTTACGCAGCCATCAGGCGGAACAGCTGCTGACCGAGGAGTAGGAACGTACCGGGTACGACCCCGCGCTCCGCAGGTATGCGCAGGTAGGTGCCGTTCGAGCTGGCCAGGTCTTGCAGATAGGGACGACCTTGCCGAATCGAAAACCGCGCGTGGGTGCCCGAGACATAGCCGTCTTCCGAAAACAGGATGTCGCCGCGCTCGCGACCTATCACCACCGCCTCGCCGGCCAGCGGAAACGACGTACCTTCGATGATCTTGCCGTCTTGAGCGCGGCCAATGATCATCGTCAGCCGGCCCCAGTAGCCCGGATGCGGCGAGCCCATGATCTCTGTCCCATCGGGAAGCAGCTTGGGCGGACGCATCGGATCGAAGCGGAGCAGCTCCTGGCCAATGCGCATGATCGCGCCGTCGAACAGCGGCTCTTCCTCGGTCAGCTTCAGGAACACGCCGTTTAGGCTGCCTGCGTCACGGATCACAAAGCGGGTGCCGGCAATCTCGCAGCGGAGGTGAACCGGGGACAGGAAGCTGTCGGCATCAAACAGCGGGCCACTGCCGCGACCGACGACGTTGATGCCCTCGAAGAGCGGGTGGGCGCCGCCTTCGCTGCCGTCAGGACGGACCAGGACCAGTCGACCACGCAGGGCGCCACGGGGCACGGCTTCCATTGGAAGTCCGACCCCACAGTCGAGGCAAAAGCGGCTGCCCGGAGGGTTTGCCTTGCCACAGTTTCTGCAATTCACCACGAGGTATTCTCCACAGTCGGCGCTGCCCTACTCAGCCAATCTCGACGCGCAAGAGCTGCTGGCCCAGGAAGATCTGATCCCCGCTGGTCAGCTGCACCATGCGCGGCACTTTCTCGTACGTGCCGTTCTTGCTGCCGAGGTCGGTGACCTGAAAGCGCCCATCCTCAAGCGCGACCAGCTGCGCGTGCCGGCCCGAGATAAACGGATCTTCGGGGAAGTTCACGTCGTTCATCTCGCGACCAATCGTCACCGTGTCGCCCCGCGAGCGATACAGCAGCCCCACGTCACCACCCACCAGGAACTGCACCATCGTCAGCCGTGCCGGCCGATGCGGCGAGCAGTAGAAGTACGTCCCTTCCTGATCCGGATACGGCAGGATGTCGGGCTGGGCCGCATCAATGCGCAGCAGCTGTTCCCCGATCAAGAGCAGCGTTCCCGACGGCACAATCTTGGGAGCGCGCAGCTTCACAAACACGCCGTTGTATGAGCCATCGTCGCGAACCCACAGCTTGCCGGCCTGAAACAGGAACGTCGCGTGACGCGGCGACAGCAGCCGATCCTCGGGGAACATGATCGAGCCTTCGAGTCGACCGGCGACATGCTCCCCCTCGCTGAGCGGAAACGACAGCCCTTCCTGACCATCGGAACCGACCAGCACCAGGCGAGTCTTCGAGGCGGCACCAGACAGCCACACCGGACGAAGGTCAGCGCCATCGGCACGGGTCCCGCAGAAGCCACAGAAGCGATGCTGTCCAGGGATCTCGGAAGCACAGTTGGGACAGCTGCGAGGGCTGTTCTGCGGCCCCGGAATGGACTTGCTGCCCAGGGCGGCGCCGCACACCGAACACAGCGTAGCCGAGAGGGGGCTAAGCGTGTCGCAAGCGTCGCAAACCAAACCCAGTGTCATAAGGTAACAGCCTAAAAGAATACGAGACGGAGTCAAGGCTGCCGGTTTTTTGCTAGGCACGCCTAGGCACGCTTGGAGGTTCCTTAGGTGTGTCTCGGTGGGACTGGTTCAGGGGGCACGTGGCGGGTCGGCTCGGTCGTGCGTCCCCAGCTACGACTCACACGCCACCACAATAGGAGCCACACCGCAGCCATCAGCAAGAGGCCAATCATCCCGATGCGCAGCAGGCTGTGGCCCAGGGCCGCGACCGGCTCAGTGATGTCGGTCAGACGCTCCTGCACCAGCACCACCCAGCCGGTGTCCCGGCCACGCGCCAGCACCGGACGCATCGTCATCAGCCACTGCCCGCTGTACGGCCCGCTGACCGGGTCGCGATAGTGCGCATCGAACAGCAGCTCGAACGGCAGCTGCGCGCCCGATGTCACGCCACTGCGCAGCGCCTCGATGGTGCGAAGGTGTTCGTCGTCCAGGCGATACAGGGGCAGGGGCAGCCGCCGCGCGAGCAGGGCCGACAGCTGGGGATGCTGCAAGATCAAGCCCTTGCGCCCCGTCCAGTCTTCGCGACCGTCGATAAGGACGGCAATCTGGCGCTCGTGATTGCCAGAGCTGGGGTGAAGCTCGCCAAAGCGGCCCAGCTCGACCGTCATGCCCAGGACACCGATGACCCGTCGCTGGTGCGGCTTGGCAAGCGGCTTGTCTTCCACCAGTGGCCCCAGTGGCCCGAGTGGCCGCGCGTCCGCTGCATCCTCGGGGCTGTTGGGAAGTCCGGGCGTGCTCCAGATGGGAACGGAAAAAGCGACCAGCCGCGTGCCGGTGGCTTGGCTGGGAAACACCACCGAGCGATGGGGCCGCACAATCGGCTTCACCGATCCCGGCGTCACATCATGCGGCAGCTCGTGCCCGAGTCCGTGGAAGTAGTCGCGGAACGCCCAGTTTTTGCCAATGGTGTCGCTGCGAGGCACCCGCGCCACCTGTAGGCCGGTGCTGGTCGTGACAAACCAGCTCGTCGCTGCCAACTCGGTATTGTTGGCCGACAGGTCGGCAATCCAGCGCTGCAAGGCTGGACTCGGCGCACTCAGACCTTTGGGCGACGCGCTCAGCAGCGCCAGCAGCTGCGGATCGAGCGCGGCCTGCTCTAGGACATTCCAGCGCCGATCGATCTCGCGCCCGGCCGTCTCTGACACAAAGCGCGCGGCAAACTGACTGGCCTCGCGGGCTCGCTGCGTCACCGCCACGCTCGAGGTCTGCACCGCCACCCGCACCCCTTTGAGCGCCATCAGCGAGGTCACCACCAACAGCAGCGCCGGCCCCAGTGCCCCCAGCAGAAGAAGCGGTCGCCGCTGCTGACGGGCACTCCGCAGCTCCAGCGCCGTCAGCACCGCTTGCACATTCGGATAGCGCTGCGCCGGGTCCGCCGCCAGACAGCGCGTGACAATCTTGTGCAGCGCCGGATCAATCCAACCACCCCGACCGCCCCGACCGCTCCCGCGCCGATGATGCTGAACATCCGGTGGTCGACTACAGAGCAGAAACTCGCGATAGACCCGCAGCCGCTCCGGCAGGGTTGTCGCCCGGCGCAGAAGCTGCGTCAGCGGACCTTCCCGATACGGCGGCGCTCCCACCAGCATCGCGTAGAGCATCGCCCCCAGCGCATAGACATCCCAGCGCGCATCCGGCACCGCCAGCAGATCGGCCTGCTCCGGCGCCATATAAAAGAACGTACCCAGCGACGGCTTCTGATCGGTCGACAGCCGCGACTGACCGAAGTCACACAGCCGAGGCTTGCCGTTGCCGTCGAACAGCACGTTGGCCGGCTTGAGATCGCAGTGCAAGATGCCGCGCCCGTGCGCCTTTTGCAGCGCCCGCGCCACCACTCGCGTGATGTTCACCGCCTCGGCGATCGGCAGCGGGCCACTGCGCAGCCGCTCCTCCAGCGAGCCGTGCCCGAGATACTCCATCACGTAGTACGGCGGACTGTGGTCCCAGCCAACCGCGAGCAGCTGCACGATGTCGCGCTCGGTGTACAGGAAGGCCAGCGACTCGACCTCGCGCCGCAGCAGGTGAAAGTCGAGCCCGCCCGCGTGGGCGTAGAACTTGATGGCGACGCTCTTGCCGGTGTTCTTTTGAATCGCCAGCCACACCGTCCCATACGCGCCTCGACCGAGCGGCTCTTTGATCTCGTAGCCTTCGACCTCGGCGGGCGGCGGCTGTTCACAGTCGAGCAGCGACGCACTCACGCTGGCTTTGGCCGATCCAGACGAAGGACTCTGCCCCGAGCCCTGCTCCGAGCCAGCCAGCGCGCCACTGGACGGCCCGAGCTTGGGCGTCACCGCACCACTTGGAGTCGGCAGGGTATGGGCAAGCGCCGTCGCTGCCAGCGGGTCGTGGGTGGCCACAAGCGAGTCCGCGCCCTCCGGCTGTGACTCTTCACTCACCAGCGTCGTAGAGAAGTCTTTCGGGGTAGCGGACAAACGGGAAGCGTGTGACATGACCAGGCTCGCCCTAGGCGAAAGCGGCCTACCATAGCACGCACGAACCTACCTCTTCCCGTAGGCTGCAAGTGGGCGCGGTGATTGACCCTGCCGTAGCAACACGCTTACGATGTTTGGAACGTGCCCCGCCCTGCCGTGCTCCGTCGCCTCCCGGCGCAGTCATCCTTGCTGGTTGCCTTCGGCTTTGCGCTGGGCGGCATCCCGTCCGGTCGCGCTGCCAACGTCGAGGTCGACTCACAGATCGTCGGCCAGATGTACGAGCTGCGCACCGCCGACGCCGGCAGCTCGGACGCACGGCTCGTCGATCGGCGGCGCCTGACCACCTACCTCGGCTTACACATCAGCGGCCTTGGTCCCAAGGACGACGACGGACTGCCCGGCTGGCGCAACCAGTTCGCGGTCCACTTCCAGATGCGCTTCGACGCCGACTTCGGGGACTACCTGTGCGCGATTGGTCGGTCGTCGTACGGCGCGCAGCTCGGCTGTCTCGATCGTGACAAGGGCGGCAAGAGCCTCCGCCCCGAGCTGAGCAACTACAAGCCCGAGATCCTCGAGGGCTACATCGAAGGCCAGAGCCTCGGTGGCTGGGTTGACCTGCGACTCGGTCGGCAGATTCAGTGGGACCTGTTCGACCTGCGCGGCTTCGACGGCCTGTGGCTGCAAGCGCGGACCCCGATCTACCTTGCCGCCGAGGTGTTTGGAGGGCTGTCGCAAAATGGCACGCTGCCGATTGACTCGCCGATCTATGCGCTCGACGGTACGAGCCGTAGTGTCGCCGGCATCAGCGATGAGCAGCAGCAGAATGCCGCGATGCAGCCGACGGTGGGCTTCGCGCTTCGCTCGTATGGGCTGCGCGACATCCAGACTCGGCTGGCCTATCGGCGGACGTTTTCAGCGACGCAGAACCTGACCCCAGCCGGCTGTCAGACCGATCCCAACCAGCCACCGGGAAGCTGTGCGCCCGGCTTTGGCACCATCGAGGAACGGCTCGCCTACTCGCTGCACGGCCGACTTTTGCAAGGCCGACTGCAGGGCTTTGGCGGCTTTCGCTACGACTTCGTGAGTGGCAAGCTCGACGACGGTCACGCCGGAGTACGCGGCACCCCGAGCGCGGGTCACTTCCTGATCGCCGAGTATCGCTACGCCGCACCGACCTGGGACGGCGACTCGATCTTCAACGTCTTTTCGTCCCAGCCCTATCACGATGCGCGGCTGGCTTACGACGGACGACTGCGCGGCGGGCTCGACGACAGCGGCAACCGGCGACTCGGCGCGTTCACCGTCCACGCCCACGGCTTTGCCCGCATGTTCCAGAGCACCGAGAGCAAAGCGATTCGCGGCAAGGGTCCTCTCACCGCCGCATTTGGAGGCAGTGCCGGCGTCCGCTGGCAGCGCGAAAATGGCCTGCTCCGGCTCGATGCGTACGGCGACGGTGGCTACGGTGGTCTGCGCGCCGGCAGCGATCTGTCGGGACGACTGCTGGTTTGGCGCAACCGACTCGGCTTCGAGGGGCGCCTGCTCTACCTGTACTTTGCGGACGATCAGAAGGTCGATCTGCGCAGTCACATGTTTGGCTTTCAGGTGGGCGCGCGCTGGGCCATCATCAACGGGCTTTTGCTCCACATCCTCGCCGAGAACAACATCGACAGATATTACAACTCTCAGCTGCGGGTCTTGGCCATGTTGGATCTGTCGTACCTGCTCGGTCCAAACGGAGGCGGAGTGCCGCCCGCCGGACTGCTGCAAATGGGTCTAGGAAGCTATCCGCCACTCGGTCCGCAAGCGGGGGTGCTGCGATGATCTCGCGTCACGCGCGTCGCTTGTGGGGCCTTCTGACCGCGCTGCTGGTCGTCACGACGCTGCTCGGGGATGCCGACGCGCGCAAAAAGAAGGAACTGCCTCCTCCGCCGCCTCCTCCGCCAGTCGTCGAAGCGCCACCGCCTCCACCGCCGCCCAAGCCCGAAGTGACCGAGCCCACGCCGGCGCAGAACCTGCAGCTGGCGCAGCTTCTGTCGCTGAAAAACCTGCCGCCGCCGCACTCGACCAGCCGGGGTGAGCGGTCGCGGGTCATCTATCCCGATCAGACGCTGCCGCTGCGCTTCTCGCACCGCAATCACCTGAGCCGCGACATTGCCTGCGACAGCTGTCACCAAGCCGCGCTCAGCTCGACCAGTGCCCGCGATCGACTGCTGCCTTCCGAGGAAGACTGCGCCGTCTGTCACCCAATCGACCGCGCCGATCCGTACAAAAAGACAGCGGTGGGCGCCCAAGCGGCGTGCTCGACCTGTCACGTCGGTGTACCAAGTGAGCCCGGCCCCGAGACGCCCGCCGCCGGCAAAGACTTCGAGTCGCTGGTGGCACGGATCGTCATTCCCGATCCCAACCTGAAGTTCAATCACAAGCAGCACCTCGATAAGCAGATTCCGTGCGCGACCTGTCACGGCGACTTGTCGAAGGTTGATCTGGCAACGCGCGCGCAGCTACCAACGATGGCGCAGTGCCTGGCCTGTCACGACAGCCGCATGCCGATGAGCAGCAAAGCATCCAACCCGGCCCGGCCCTCGCCGGTTGAGAGCAAGTCCGGTCTGCTGTCCGGTCGAGTGTCTCGCGGTCCGAGCCCCCGCTGCGGCACCTGTCACCTGCAACAGTCCGACGGTCTTCTGGCGACGCGCTTCCCCAGTGGCGTGCTGGCCCCGTCGGGAATGCTGCGCGGCGACATCCATGGAATGGACTGGAAGAACAACCACCGGCAGCCGGCGCAGGCCGACCCCGAGTACTGCGCGACCTGCCACAAGCAGTCGTGGTGCCAGTCGTGTCACAACGGCGTGGTCCGCCCGCTCGACCTCCACGGGGGCGACTACGTCAGCCGTCACTCCATCGAGGCGCGGCGCAACCAGCCCGACTGCGGCTCGTGTCACCGCCGCCAGACCTTCTGCCTTGGCTGTCATGAGCGGCTCGGCGTCGTCGCCCACAGCACGCTCCCGACCAGCCCGCCCGTCAGCTCCTTCTTCCCCGGCAGCTCGCGCCGCTTCCATCCCGACGGCTGGGCCAGTCCGACCGCCGGCCCCGGCCACCACTCGTGGGAAGCCCAGCGCAACCTGCGCACCTGCGCCTCGTGTCACCGTGAAGAGACGTGCATGGACTGCCACAGCTCGCTGCCCGGGGGACGGTTTGCGCAGGGCAAGAGCCCGCACGGCCTCGACTGGATTCAATCGGGCCGCTGTCAGTCGCTGCAGTCGCGCAATGCCCGGGTCTGCCTCAAGTGCCACCGGGACGGAACGCTGCAGCTGTCGTGTCAGAACTAGCGCCCGCCCAGACCGACTTGGCTACGGCCCAACGCGCAGCGGCAGCGCCGACAAGCCCCGCACCACCGGGGTGTTGCGCCAGCGCAGCGAGCCCGCCGGCACCGCCAGCCGCAGGTTCGGAAGCCGCGCCAGCAGCAGGTTGATCGCCAGCTGCGCCTCCAGCCGCGCCAGCGGTGCCCCCAGACAGAAGTGACCGCCGTGACCAAAGGCGAGGTGCCGGTTCGGCGTCCGCGTCAGCACAAGCTCGTTCGGCTGCGGAAACTGCGACTCATCCCGGTTGGCCGACGCCAGCACCGCCAGCACCAGCTCACCGCGCCGAATCGTCGTTCCGTGGAGGACAAAGTCCTCTTTGGCATAGCGCTCGGTGGCCGTCTCGACCGGGTTGGCGAAGCGCAGCAGCTCCTCGACCGCCGGCTTGATCTGCTCGGGATGGGCGCGCAAGAACGAAAGCTGCTCGGGATGCTGAAGCAGCGCCAGCATTCCCGACGAGATCAGGTTCACCGTCGTCTCATGCCCGGCAATCAGCAGCAGCAGCACCATCGCCACCTGCTCGTCCACGGTCAGCCGGTCGCCGCCCTCTTCCACCTGCACCAGCGCCGTCAGCAGATCGTCTTGGGGATGCACTTGCCGCTCGGCCAGCAGCTGCCGCACCATCCGCGTCAGAGCCCACATCGCCGGCAGCATCCTCAGCACATTGAATGTCGTTGGTGGCAGCAGCGCAGCTTGCGACAAGCGCTGAAACCGCACGCTGTCCTTTTTTGACACCCCGAGCAGCTCGCCAATCACCGTCAGCGGCAGCGGCAGCGCAAAGTCACGGACCAGATCGATCTCGCCCCGAGCCTGCACCCCGTCGATCAGCTCACCGGCAAGCGCCGCAATCCGTGGCTGTAGCCGATCGACCCGCGCCGGCGTAAACGCCCGATGCACCAGCGCCCGCAGCCGCGCGTGGTTCGGGTCATCTTGGTCGAGCATGTTGTTTTCGAGCGCTTGCAGAAACGCCGGCATCCAGGGCCGCTTCGACTGCTCCACCGCGCCTTCCACCTGCCGGACACTCTTCGCCAGCCGAGGGTCTTTGAGCGCCGCCAGCACATCGTCGTAGCGCGTCAGCAGCCAGCCCTCCATGCGTCCCATCTTCGCCCGGAACACCGGCTGGTCCTTGCGCAGCCGCGCATACAACGGAAACGGATCGGCCTTGTGCTCCGCCCGAGTGATGTCAAACAGTCGTCCCGAGCCAGCAGCCGGGCTTCCCACCGATTCCGTACTCATCGCGGCCTCCCTTTCCAGCAAACCTCTTACCCAAGGTACTCGCCGAAGACCGTGCGCAGGGTGTCGGCGATCTCTCCCACGGTGGCTTGGGCTTTGACGGCAGCGACAATCGCACAGGTCAGGTTGCGGTCACTCGCGGCAGGCTGACTGGCTTTCTCGGCGAGCGCCCGCAGTGACTCGTGCGTCTGCTGCTGGTCACGGGCCGCCCGCAGCGCCCGGACCTCGCTGACCCGATCGGCCTCGGCCTGCGGATCGAGGTGATGCAGCCCCCGCACCGGCGGTTCCTTCATGACGAAGTCATTCACCCCAACCACGATCCGCTGCTTGCTCTCGACCTGTCGCTGATACTCGTAGGCCCGCCGCTCGATCTCGCGCTGGGGATAGCGCTGCTCAATCGCCGCCACCATGCCGCCCAGCTCGTCGATGCGCCGAATGTAGTCCTGCGCCCGCGCCTCAATCTGGTCGGTCAGCGACTCCACCGCGTAGCTGCCCCCGAGCGGGTCCACCAGATCCGCCACCCCCGACTCATGCGCCAGCACCTGCTGCGTCCGCAGCGCCAGCAGCGCCGACGGCTCACTCGGCAGCGCCAGCGCTTCGTCATACGAGTTCACGTGTAGCGACTGACAGCCACCCAAAATAGCCCCCAGCGCCTGCACCGTGTTGCGCACCACGTTGCACAAAGGCTGCTGCGCCGTCAGCATCGATCCCGCCGTCTGGCAGTGGAAGCGCAGCATCAGGCTCTTGTCGTCTTTGGCCGAAAACCGCTCGCGCATGATCCGCGCCCACAGGCGACGGGCGGCACGGAACTTCGCGACCTCCTCGATCAGGTTGTTGTGGCCGTTGAAGAAGAACGACAGCCGAGGCGCAAACTCATCGACTTTCAATCCCACCGCCAGCGCCGCTTCGACATAGGCAATCCCATCGGCGAGCGTAAACGCCACTTCCTGCACCGCGTCGCAGCCTGCCTCGCGAATGTGGTAGCCGCTGATGCTGATGGTGTTCCACTGCGGTAGCTCGGCGTGGCAGAACGAAAACAGGTCGGTAATCAGGCGCAGCGACGGCCGAGGCGGATAGATATACGTCCCGCGCGCCATGTACTCCTTCAAGATGTCGTTCTGCACCGTCCCGCCGAGCAGCTTGCGCGACACCCCTTGCTCGTCCGCGACCGCGACATACAGCGCCAGCAGCGTCGTCGCCGTCGCATTGATCGTCATCGAGGTCGTGATCTGATCAAGCGGCAGCCCTGCCAGCAGCACCCGCATGTCTGCCAGCGACGCAATCGAGACACCGACCCGCCCGACCTCTCCGTGCGACAGCTCATGGTCGGGATCGCGGCCCATCTGCGTCGGCAGATCAAACGCCACCGACAGCCCGGTCTGCCCCCGCTGAAGCAGGTAGTGATAGCGCCGGTTCGAGTCCGCCGCCGAGCCAAAGCCCGCGTACTGCCGCATCGTCCACAGCCGCCCGCGATACATGTTCGGCTGCACCCCGCGCGTAAACGGAAACTCCCCCGGCAGCCCCAGGCCCAGAAGGTACGCGCTGCTGCCGTCGTGCTCGTCCGCTTGGGTGTGCGGAGCATCGAGCGGCGTGTACAGGTCCGGAAGCTCTAGCTCGGCATCGGTGGCAAAGCGCGCCCGACGGGGCGGCACCTTGGTCGCGAGCTTGTTGACACGGCCCGCAAACGCGGCGATTCGGCTCTGCAGGGCTGGGCACGGCTTGGTCGTCGTCATGTCCGCTGAGGCTACAAACGAGTGGCGCACAGGGCAACCTTTGGTGTACCCAAGAAGGATCGCAGCAGCGTGGAGCTTCAGGCTTCCACCAAAGGAGAGAGGCACGATGGGTCGCAAGGTCTATGTCATTGGCGTCGGCATGGTGAAGTTCCAAAAGCCGGGCCAGAGCGACACCTACGACGTGATGGCACAGGGAGCGGCCCGCGCCGCCCTCCAGGACGCCAGCGTCGATTACACTGACATCCAGCAGGTCTACGCCGGCTACGTGTTCGGCGACAGCACCTGTGGACAGCGCGCGGTCTACCCGCTGGGGCTGACCGGCATCCCGGTCGTCAACGTCAACAACAACTGCTCCACCGGCTCGACGGCGCTGTTCCTGGCCCGGCAGGCGGTGGCGGGCGGCGACTCTGACTGTGTGCTCGCAGTCGGCTTCGAGCAGATGGAAAAGGGCGCGCTCGGCAGCAAGTGGACCGATCGCACCAACCCGATGGACAAGCACGTCGAGGTCATGAACCGCACCCAGGGCTTCAACCAGGCGCCTCCGACGGCTCAGATGTTCGGCGGCGCCGGTCGCGAGTACCGCTGGAAGTACGGCACCCGCCGCGAGACGTTCGCCAAGATCGCCAGCAAGGCCCGCACCCACGCCAGCCGCAACCCGCTGGCGCTGTTCAACCAGCCGCTCACCGTTGAAGAGGTCATGGCGTCCGAGCAGGTGTTCGATCCGCTGACCCGCTTCCAGTGCTGCCCGCCGACCTGTGGCGCCGCCGCTGCGATCATCGCCTCGGAAGACTTCGTGGCACGCAAGGGCCTCGCCAAGGGCGCCGTCCGCATCCTCGCCCAGCACATGAGCACCGACTATGGCTCGGCCTTTGGCGACAGCATGATCGGCATGATCGGCTACGACATGGCCAAGAGCTGCGCCGCCGAGCTGTACAAGAAAGCCGGCCTCGGTCCCCAGGATGTCCAGGTCGTCGAGCTTCACGACTGCTTCACCACCAACGAGCTGCTCACCTACGAAGCCATCGGCCTGTGTCCCGAGGGCGGCGCCGAGCAGTTCATCTGGGACGGCCAGAACACCTACGGCGGCAAGTACGTCACCAACCCCTCGGGCGGTCTGCTGTCCAAGGGCCACCCACTCGGCGCCACCGGCCTCGCCCAGTGTGCCGAGCTGACCTGGCAGCTACGCGGCCAAGCCGACAAGCGCCAAGTCGAGGGAGCCAAGGTCGCCCTACAGCACAACCTAGGCCTCGGCGGCGCCTGCGTTATGACGATGTATGGAAGGGAGTAGGGGGCGGCCATGAACCACCAGCTTTCCTCGCTTGCCCGAACCCTCGGTAGCTGCCTGGGGGTGGCACTGCTCGCGCTGCCGGGCTGTGGCACCTTCAAGCAGTATCGGCTGCCGGTGCCGGGCTATGCCGCCCGCGGGACGTTCCTGCCGCTGGCCGGCTGTGCCACCCAGCAGCACCTCGAGTCGGTCGAGCACCAAGACGCGCTCAACGTCCGCTACGACCCCGAGACCTGGATTCAGTACATGATCCAGGGCGACGCGTTCAACATGGTCATCATCGTCGGCAAGGGCATCCCCGAACCGCAGCGCGAGTCGCATGCCATGGCCGCCAAGCAGAAGGGCGACGAGCTGTTTGCCTGCGCCACCCAGCCACCGCCACCACCGCCGATGGGCATGATGCCGGGCGGACCAGGGCAGCCTGAGGGCAACCTCGCGGGGGCGATGCAGAACATGGCCGCTGCCACCATGAACATGGGCGCTGCCACCATGAACATGGGCGCCGCCGCCATGAACCAAGGCGCCGCCGCCATGAACCAAGGCGCCGCTGCCGCCAGCCCGGGCGCCCCTGGCCCCGTGTCCGGCGATCCCTGCGCGCGCCTGGTCGCCTGCTACTCCATCTTGGCCCGCGACTTCTGTCAGCCCGGCACCCAGTGCCAGTTCAAAGCCGAGGTCAAAGGCAACGACCCTCGCGGCTGCCAGTCCGCTCTTCAGCAGGTCCCGAGCACCGTCCAGATGCTCTCCATGGCCCGCCCCGGCTACCAGCTCCCCGAAACCTGCCGCTAGTCCGCCATCAACAAGTCCATCCCCGCCGGTTCGGGCGATCGCTTTTTGCACACGCAGGACTGACGGGCGCTCGTGAAGTGGCCATCCCCGACTGCCTGTGATAGCGATGAAGCGTGCCGTCTCCATCGCCAGACCTCGAGTCCAAGCCCGCCGTGCCCCCCTGGGCGCAGTCGCTGCCGCAAGCTGGGCTGACTGCAATGGTGCTGGTCGGGGCGTGGGACCCGAGTCCGCACGCAGAGGCAGATGCGACCGTTCTTCAGCTACTCGGCACCGATCGCGCATCCGTCGTCGCGCTCTGTGAAGCTGGACAGCAGGCCGGCGTCATCCGCTTCCGGCGCCAGCGCTGGGTCCCGCTGGGCGAGTCGGGCCAGCTCTGGTCGTGGCTGAACCATCGGGAAGCCTTTCGCCACTTGGCACCGCTGCTGAGCGCGCAGGACTGGGATCGCTTTGCGACGGCCTGCCACGCCGCACTCTCTGGTCAGGGCTCGACCGCCATGTGCCGAGGGCTCTGCTTTTCGCTCGCACTCTTTGGCAACAGCGATGGTCGGGTTTCTGTCTCGCCGCCGCCCAGCCGCCGCGCCGCCGAGATTGTCGAGCAGGTGCTAGCTGGGAGCCTGCCGCAGTGGGAACACCTGCGTGAGCATCTCGGACTGCTCGCCGAAGCATCGCCGGAAGCATTCCTGCATCGCATCGAGCAGGGTCTAGCGCAGGAGCCGAATCAACAGACTCCGCAGGAATCCCCCGCGCCATCACTGATTTTGGCCATCAGCTCCGCGCTTAGTCTGCTCGCACTGGATGTCGACCTCCTGCCCAAGGTTGCGCTCGTCTTGGCGAAGCTGTTCGAGTCGGAAAACCTCTCGAAAGCCGACCGCAAGCACTCCCAGCCGCTCAAGGTGCTTGACGAGGTCTTCCACCCGCAGTTCCCCAAGACCAACGCCACTTCGGAAGAGCGACTCGCTACGCTGGCACCGCTTATCCAACAGGCACCAACGGCAGCGTGGGCGCTGCTGCTGACGCTGCTTGGTGGACGAGGCATGGTGTTGCTCAGCGTGCCACGCCCCCAGATCTTGCCGCTGTCGGTTCCCGCCATGCGCAGGGGAATTTCGGGGGCCGCGATCTACGGACAGCTGGAGCAGCTTCTGTCCTGGGCCATGGAATTGGCGGGCACTGACGGCGAAAAGTGGGCCGAGATCCTGGAAGTCGGGCCACGGCTTCCGCCCGAGCTGCTGCTGACCGCACTACGCCGAGTCGCCACGCTGGTCCCAGATCTTCACGACGAACAGCAAGTGTTGTGGGGTGCCCTCCGCTCGCTGCTCAGCATCTATGAGCCAGCTCCGCAAGACCCAGCCGACAAAGATGAGGGCCAGGACGAGACGATCCAACAGCCTCAGGATGGGACGGAATCGCTCGCCCGCTCTCTGTATGAACAGCTAACCCCGTCCGACTTCGTTGCGAAGCACGCTTGGCTGTTCGATGCGCACCCCTCGTTCCCGGCGCGGCACCGCTCGCCAGAGGAAGCGTACGAACTGCTGGTGGAGGCGCAGCGCCGCTGCATCACAGATCTGGCAGCGAGTGCCGACCGCTGGGCTCTGCTCGCTCGGTTACGCGGCAGAGTGCATGCTCTACCGCAGCTGGCACGCCTGCTCTCCGAGAGTCCCTGTGCAGAGGAGCTGGAGCAGCAGCTTCCGCAGCTTGAAGCGTGCGGACCAGATCTTGCCATCTGGTTCCTCGCCTTTCGGCTACGCAGCCGTGACTTTGCGGAAGTGGAAGGCTGGTTACGGCGCTTGCAGGCAGAGGGACGACCCACCGATGCAGCACTTCTGGCACAGCTTCTGACCGGCGGGGGAGCAGAGCGCGATGCGCAGCTCTGGACCTTGCTAGATACTCTCGGCGAACCAGCCAGTCGGATGTACTGGCAGAACCTTGAAGTATTTCGGATCTCGGAGGCAGCCCCGGCGAAGTCTACCGAGCGAGCCATTCGCCACTTCATGGATGTCGGTCGCTGGGAGACAGCCAAGACCGCAGCCGTCGTATTGAAGGAACCGGTATCCACCACCCTGCGGCTCGAACTCCTGCGGCGCGCACGCGAAGCGCTGACGCAACCCAACAAGCCCGGCTTCTCGTATCAAGTGAACTGGGTCGAGCTGTGGAACAGTTTGAACCCGCAGACCCCGGACGAGCTTGCGCTGGCGCGCAGCGAGGAAGCAGCCTGGCTTCCAGCGCTACGGGACACGCACTACCGCGCTCGCTTTGTGCCTGCGTGGGTCACGGACGATCCGCACGCCTTTGCTCAGTTGGTGCATGCGAACACCGCAGAACAACTCCTCACGCTGTGGTCCGGCTGGCCCGGGGACAGTCTGACTCCTGAGCAGGGACAAGAGCGGCTGTACTCATGGGCGAAAACGGTACTGACGCAGCTTGAGTCATCCGCACAGCCACGGGCCTTCGATGCCCCAGCGATGGTCTTGGCGCGACCCACAGGGAGTGACGGACTGTGGCCGTGTGACGCACTGCGGCGGCTCTTGGAAGAGGAACAACGGAATGGAACGAGTGCTCTGTTCAATGCGCTTCTGTCTGTACGACGTGACTTGCGCTCGCAGCAGATGCGGAAGGTCGTGGAGCGAATCGAGTCAGAGCAGAAGCTGGCGACAGAATGTGCGGAGAGTGCCAAGCAGCTGGCGCTGACTTGGCCCACAGCAGCGAAGCTCTGTCACAAGCTGGCAGAGTCGTATCGAGAGACGGCGGGAGACTGGCAGGAACAAGTCGAAATGTGGAACGAACGGGACGGTCTGAACCAAGAACCAAGCACGCTGGGGCCGCTGTTTCCGCTGACCAAGCTGGAGATCAAAAACTTTCGCGGCATTGCCGAGACGACGCTGCCGGAGCTGCATCCCCGCCTCAACATCCTGTATGGACGCAACGCCAGCGGCAAGACGACGCTGCTCGACGCCCTGGCGATTGCGCTGGGAAAGCTCGCACCCAAACTGCCGGTGGAGCTAACGGAAAAGAACGGTGAGTGGCCAGATGTCAAAGAGCGAGATCCTCATCGCATTGCTGGATTGCCTGCCCGACAGCTTGGGATTGCAGTATCGGGTCAGCAATTCCGGGGAACCCCGCTCTCCTGGCAAGTCGAGCGCAGCTATGCCCGAGGTGCCGAGAGTCAGGATCGCGAGAGCCCCAATTTCCAGCCCTATCTGGACTTGCTCAACGAGCGGCTGCGCATCGGCGATCCCCGCGTGCTGCTGCCGGTCTTTGCGTACTACGGCGTAGAGCGGGTGATCAGCGAAGAAGCCACGCTGCCTGCGACCAACTCGGGTGAAAAGCGAACCCGCCTAGATGGTCTGGCTGGAGCGTTGGCTTCAAAGAAGGACTTCTTTGAGCCAGCCAAGAAGTGGTTCGAAGACGAGTACATTTTGCAGCTCCAAGAACGGGAAGACCGGCCCGGCTATGAGCGGCCCGGTCTGCGTGAAGTATCGCGAACGATCGAATCCACCGTAGTGACGCCAGAAGGACAAGGCGTTCGGAAGCCACGCATTGGCAAGATCTCCCGAAAGCTCGAGTTCGAGTTCTACGGGCCAGGCAAGCCGACAGAGTCCCTAGCCATTGACGAACTCTCCGACGGCTTCCGCACCCACCTGGCGCTGGTGATGGATCTGGCGCGACGGATGGCGGAGAGCAACCCGCTTCCCGAAGGCGAGCGCGAGCAGCCAAACTTCGGCTGCAGCTCCCGCGCGGTCGTGCTGATCGACGAGGTCGACGCCCACCTTCACCCGAGCTGGCAGAAGACCGTCCTGCAAGGCCTGCTCACCGCCTTCCCGCAAGCGCAGTTCTTCGTCACCACCCACTCACCGCTCGTCCTTGGCTCTATACGGGATGCGAAGGTCTGGCTGCTCGAAAACGGCAAGGTGTCGAGCGTCGATCAGCCTTACGGAAAGACCAGCGACGTCATCCTGCGGGACTATCAGACTACGGTCCCACGTCAGGACAAGCTGCACGCCGTGATCGCAAACGCGCGAGAACTCCTGAAGCAGCGCAAGCTAGACGAAGCAGCGCTCCTCATCGATTCACTGGAAGCGGATACCGACAACGACATCCCGGAGCTGGTCGAGCTCCGCACACGTCTGGCGCTGGCGCAGCGAGGTCAGGCCACTGCCTCGAAAACCAGCGACAAGCCTCCTGCCTAGGGTCGGCGATGCGACGGATCTCGAAAAGACAGGAGCCTGAGTCGCTTAGGGTGTATCGAGAGAGCCTCAAGGAACCACTCCCGGACGAAGACGTATGGGATCCCTATCAACCGAAAGACGATGCCCGCCAGTTCGTCACGCAGGAACAGCACGAGCTTTGCGCCTTTTGCCAAGGCCTCATGGCTTGGAGGAAAACCCAGATGAAGCTCGCGCACATCGTGCCGCAGAAGGTCTTGGTCGATGGAAAGCGCCTGGATCTCGTCTGGACAAACATCGTCGGAGCCTGCAACGGGGGAGAACGGACCCCAGGCCACCTTCAGCACTGTGATACTCGACAAGGCAACTCCCGGCTTTGTCCCGAACTTGATCCGGTGCAGTTTGAGAACGGCTCGCTGACTTACGATAAGTATGGCGGTGTGTATCGGGCCGATGGGAACCTTGACGTGCAGGATCAGCTTGATGATGTCTTGGGATTGAACCTCGACCACATCAAAGAAAAGCGCGTCGCGGCCCTGAGAGCGCTCAAGAGTTACTTGGCAGAAGGCGCCGATCGCGAGCGCCGGTTACAGGATCGCATCGCCCTCCTAGACCCAGACAATCCAAGCGACCAGCCGCTGCTCGAGTACGCCGACTTCCTGCTGTGGCATCTGCGCTACGGCGAACTATCACACTCTCACTAATCCCCGCCCCAACCCATCGCCCGCCCCCCGTACGGGGCCATGTTGGCAGGGGGGGGTTGCCTTTGGCTTTGTGGAAGCAGGGCTCGCGGCCCGGCGCACTCGTTCGGTGATGGACGAGGGGCTGACGCATGGCCAGCGCGCACCGATTCCGGGGCCGAGCGGCGGCGGACGGCGGCGGCGGACACTGATTCGGGAGGTGGAACGGCTCGCTCCGCCGCCGCACACCCATTCCGGCATGTCCGAGCGGCTTGCGCTACGCCCGCATACCCATTCCGGCATGTGCGAGCGGCTTGCGCAGTGCCCGCACACCCATTCCGGCATGTCCGAGCGGCTTGCGCAGTGCCCGCATACAGCATTCCGGCATGTCCGAGCGGCTTGCGCGGTGCCCGCACCCAGCATTCCGAGGGTGGCGAAAAAAGTAGGCGATCTGCACACACTGGGGTGGCGGACCCGCTCTGGGCTGCTAACTTCTTTGGCGTTCCCTTTTCTCATCCCAAAGGAGTCCTAGATGCCCGGTTTTGCACCTGTCTTGCTTGATTCTCGGATGGCGCTGTCGACGATGCGTACGCACGTTCGCCACACCACCCTGTTTGTGCGCACCCACCCGGCGACGCCCAAGTTCCAGCCGGTCTGGGATGCGCTGCATACGAAAGTCCAGAAGACCGCCGCCAAAGAGTCCGAGCTGGTCGATGCCATCGAGGAGGCGCGGGTCCAGATCGCCGTCGCCAACGTCCTTCTGGATGGCTTTGTGGAAGAGCACCGCTCGACGCTGCGGATGCTGGTCAAAGACGACCTCACGGCGCCGCTGTATCAGCGCTACTACGGCGCGCCGACCTCATCCGAGGTCAAGCGGCTGTCGCTGGAGCCGCAGATCAAGCTCATGACCCCGTTTGTGGCGTCGATGAAGGAGGCCAAGGAAGCCCTCCTGAAAGCGCTCAGCCCCAAGCTCGACAAGCTGCTTCTGCGGGGGAGTGAGGCGCTCCAGGCGCTGGAAGACGCGCAGCGACTGCGGAACGACTTCGATGCTGGGGACCGGGCCAAGCTGTTCGACGAGGTCAACGGCGAGCGCCGCAGCCTGTACGGTGAGCTGTGCAAGCTGGAGCTGGCGGACGGCACCCTGTCGGGACTTGCCGAAGCCGCCTTCCGTCGTCGCTCGGGGACCTCGCGTGAGGAGGAAGCGGACTTGCAGTCGCTGCGGGAGCGGCACAGCGCGCTCAAAGCCGAGCAGACGCTCGTCGAGCAAGCCATCGTCCAAGCCGAAGCCCAAGCGCTCCTGGCTGCCGAGGAACAGAAGCAGCGCGAAGCGGCGCTGGCAGAGCTGCTGGCCCTCGAAGAGCAAAAGAAAGCGGTCGCCCGCCGCGAGCAAGAGCTGCGCGAAGCCCTAAAGCCAGCCAAGCCGGCGAAGAGCGGCAGCAAGCGAAAGAAGTAGCTGGCGATGCGCGCCCAGCACGATGCGCTTGGGAAGGATGTGCTGGCACACCTCCTCGAAGACGAAGGCACTGTCGAGAAAGAGCGAGTGGTCGCGCCCAAGGACTCGCAGCGGATTGATCTGGTCTTTACGCCCGACGAGGCGAAGCGAGCCCAGCGCAGTCCCGTGCCGCCCTGCCTGCAGCTGCTGCGCAGCATGACGCAGACGACGTGTATGTTCGAGCTGTTCTCGTCATCGGTGTCGGTGACCCTGGTGCTGCTCAGTCAGCGCAAGCAGCTGAGCGTCTTCGATGAGCTGCTGGTGGAAGCGCGACGGCGGACAGCGGGTCGGCAGCGGCCAACGATGCCGGTGCAGTGGATCTTGGTACCCAGTCGGCCCCGACGAGCCCTCGCAGAGCTGGGGTTTACCGCCCCGCCCGATTGGCCGCAGGGCTTCTACCAAGGCCAGCGCGGCTACAAGGTGTGGATTGTGGTGCTCGATGAGCTGTCGCAGACCCGGGAGACGCTGGCGCTGCGACTGCTTGGGAGCGGACAGACGCGGCTCGCGGCGCTTTCGCAGATTGGCAAGCTGGCGAGCGACGATCCGGACCGGCCACTGCTGCTTGCCCTGCTCGGCTGGATACGCTATGTCGTCAGAGAGAATCGCAAGGCAGCGGACCGACTCAACAAGGAGCAAGAGTTCATGGCGGTCACACGAGAAGGCTTTGAGCTGTGGATGGAAAAAGAGCGGCAGCGAGCCGACGCCAGAATCCGCGCTCGCGCCATTCAAGAAGGCTTGGCAGAGGGCCGAGCGGCGGGCCAAGCAGAAGGCCGAGCGGCGGGCCGAGCAGAAGGCCGAGCGGTAGGCCGAGCAGAAGGCCGAGCAGAAGGCAAAGCAGAAGGCAAAGCAGAAGGCAAAGCAGAAGGCAAAGCCATCAGCCTGCTGGCGGTCCTCGAAGCGCGGCAGATTCCGGTCCCGGCCAAGCTGCGGCAACAGATCTTGGCTTGCAGCGATGACCAGCTGCTGGAGACGTGGATTCGCCGTGCTGTGACGGCTCGCTCCGCCAAGGAAGTGCTCGCCCCCGCCCACTAGGACCCGACCGTCCGAGTCCGGGTCAGCGCGCGCAGACAGAGCCCGGCGCAGAGGCCGACCAGGCTCGCCAGCCCACTGCCGTAGAAGAGCACCGCCAGCAGCGGCTTTCCCAGGTAGCTGTACGCCCAGTCAGGCCCGCGCACCCCGTCGTAGATTCCCCAACAGAGCCCGACCAAGGATGCCAGCAGCGCCAGCGCCAGCAGCAGTCCGAGCCCAGTCAGCATGCCCAGCAGCGCCGCCAGCGGCCACGAGCGCACCGCGATGAGCGGCCCCACCCAGCGTCCCGCCCAAGCCGCAAGCAGCGCCAGCACCACCGTCCCGGCCCCGACCATCCCCAGCAGCAGTCGATCCTGCCCAGCCAGCACCGCCACCACCACCCCCACAAAAACCGCCGCCCCAAGCCCCGTCCACCCCCCAGTCCGCCGCGCGTCGTCCATCCCCCCCTCCTTGCGCCCAGTGTATCAGCGCACTCTTGGAAAGCGCGGCAGGGCAGCGCGTGGAAAAAGTGCGCGAGGAGCCCAAAGTGCAAGGCGGAGGAGCGGAACGTACGTCAGTACGTGAGCACCGACAACGCAGCAATTTGGGCCCGCAGCGCGCTTTTCCCACGCGCTGCTATGCGTAGCCCCAGCGGCGGCGTAGCGCCCAGTTTAGGCCGAAGCACATCACGGCAATCGCCAGCACCAGCGGGTTGTCCCACAGTGGCAGGTCGCGGTGGTCGCGGACGTGCTCGATGTGCGGCGGGTGGAAGGACAGTCCTGCGAGCGACTCGCCGGGCTTCTTCGACTCGCCGCCGGTGACCTCGCTGACCAGGCGCAGCAGGCGGTCGTCGGCTTCGGGGGCCTCTAGCTCGCGACCGATGCCGCGCACCAGGAAGACCTCGCTGTCGTCGGTGGGTCGGCCCGCAATGACGGCGCGCGCGACCACCCGGTAGCCGCCCTCGGGCAGCTGCGGCCACTCAATGCTGGCGACGCCGTCGTCATCGGTGCGAATGGTCTTGGACAGGGCGCTCTCGGCCAGCGGCTCAGAGGTCGCGCCCGACTCGGTGCCGGCAATGCGCTGCAGGGACAGGGACACCTCGACGCGTCCGACCGGCTGGTAGTCGGGACCGAGCGCTCGCACCTCGACGCGCACTGGCTGACCGCGCCGCAGCTCTGTCTCGGCGACTTCGACCCGCAGAAGGCGCAGCGAGGGATCACGAATCAGCCAGCGAATCGCCTGATCAAAGAAGCGCTGGTAGGTGGTGCTGCGGCCGTCGCCCTCGGTCCGGTTCGCGCTCGCCTGACGAGCAGCGGCAGGGGTAAACGCCCACTTCCACGTCGAGTCGGCCTGTAGCGCCAGCGTCCGCCCCTTGCCCAGCTCGGCGACACTGAGCACCGGCATCGGGTTGCCGTCCTGGTCCTTGAGCTTGGGATGGCTGAGCAGCACCGTCGCCTGCTGTCGCGCTTTCTGCACCAGATTGAGCCCGTCGAGCGGCGGCACCTCACCCCAGCGCTGCGCGTTGTCTTTGACATCCAGGTGCAGCGCCGTCACGACGTGGTTGCGACCGGCGGGCGTCAGCTTCGGCACAAACGGCTCGCTGTCGATGAGCCGCGCGCCCGTCCCGCCCGACAGCTCATCGGGGCTGAGCACCACCGGCAGGATCTGCGCCAGCTCGGACCCGTAGTACCCGCCGGAGCTAAACGACAGATCGCCGCCGATCATCGCCACCGAGCCACCTCCTTCGACGAAGGGAACAATCGCCGGCTGCAGAAACTGCGAGCAGTAGGCGCTGTAGTTGAAGTTCTGCAAGATCAAAAGGTCGAAGCTGCGCAGCTGGTCTTGGAACAGCTCCTGACACGGGAACGGGATGAGCGAAGTCTCTTCGGAGGGGGCGAACTCGATGTCGCTCGGCGAGCGGAGGATGAAGAACGCGACAAGGTCGATGTTGGGGTCGCTCTTGAGGGCGGCGCGCAGAAAGCGGGAGTCCCAGCTGGGGCGACCGGCGACGTGGACGACGCGGATCTTTTCACGCACGACCTTGAGGACGAAGGCGCGGCGGTTGTTCTCGGAGATGGCCTCGCCGGGCTGGACCGGGACGCTGATGTCGTAGAGGAACTTGCCGACGCGGTCGGGGGTGAACGGGAAGATGACGCGGTACTCGCGCTGCTCGGGCTGGATCTCGATGTCCACGGTGAGCACGGGGACGCCATCGCGTCGCAGGGTCACGGGCAGGTGACGACCACCCCAGCCGGCGGACTTGGCGCCGAAGACCTGCAGGCGGGCCTCGACCTCGACAGCGGTGCGGGCAAAGGCAAACTGGTCGGCGAGGACCCGCGTCAGCGCAATGTCGCGCAGCCCAGGCTTGCCAACCGCGACGGTGTGGACCGGTGCATCGAGCGCGCGCAGGAACTCTTGGGTGTCGGCATCGAGTCCAAGCTGCCCCGGCTGTAGCTCACTTGTCCCGGCACTGAGTCGTCCGTTGTCGAGCCCGTCGGAAAACAGCACCACCCCAGCGAGATCACGACCCTCGTAGCGCTGCCGCACCGCCGACAGGGCCTCGCGAATCCGGGTCGAGTCAGCCCGCAGCGATGCCACATCGGGATGGGTCACGCTGTCCCAGGTCGAGGACTGCAGCCGGTCGCCGAAGGTATAAAACTCAACCTTGTGATCGGTACGCCACTTCTGAAGCGCGACCGACTCAGCCCGCAGGTGCGCCGCTGCTCGCCCGGCCCGATGCTCGCCGCCGCCCTCCTCGGCCAGCCGCATCGACTCCGAGGCATCGACGACCACCGCGATGTGGTTGGGCATCCGGCTGACTGCGCGCAGGCGAATCGTCGGCTGAAAGAACAGCAGCAGCGTCGCCAAGATTCCCACCGTGCGCAGGGTGAGCAGCAGCCACCGCCGCCTCGGCTGCTCGCCGCGCAGGGCCCGAAACGCCAGGACCAGCACCACCAAGACCAGCGCGAGCGCGACCACCCGTCCCGACAGGCTGCGCGGCGCCATCAGCGCCAGCTTCCACTCATTCCAGTCGCCGCCGAAGAGGTTCATGGCGAGGGCGGCACCGGCTGGGCGCTCGGGCTCAGCGTGGGAATCGGAAGCGTGGGAGCGGGAGCAATGCTGGGCAGCTGGGGTTGCCAGGCGCGCCGGCGCATGATGAACGGGACGTGGACCTGATCGGCCTTGTAGTCGAGACAGAGCGCGTACATGACGAGGTTGACGCCGAGTCGCAGGGCCTGCTCGCGCTGGACCTCGCCGCCGGGGACGACATCGTGCTGCCACTGCCCGTAGCGATCGCGGGCCCAGGCGCCACCGAGGTCGTTCTGGCTGTAGACAATCGCGGCCCGGCCTCGCAGCTGCACCGTCTCGACGTAGGGCAGTGCGATGACGCGACCGACCGGCACGCGCAGAAGATAAAACGAGCGAAACAGGACGTGGGCCTCGGGCAGCCGAGCGAGCGGCGCCTGCGGAAACAGCTTGGCGAGCAGCACCCGCACCGACTGATCGAAGGCCCCCCCGGCGCGACCCTCGGCGCTGTCGATGAGCAGCAGGCCCCCGAGCTGGAGGTGCCGCCGCAGGTTGGCAAGCTCGTCGTCACTGGGCAGCGGAAACGCGCGGTCGCCCGCCAGGTACAAAAGCGGGTGCCGGTGCAGCGCCGTCGCATCGCCAAGGTGAACCTGCGCGATCTCAGGGCTGACCTCGACCGAGGTGCGCTTCTCCAGCTCCCACAGCAGCCGCGCCAGCGCATCGGGACGCGGCACCGCCTGCGCCGCCGGCTGCCCCCCAAGCTGAAGCTGCCCGAGCGCCAGCCGATCCTGCCCGCCAAAGCCCCACCCCACCTGCGCAAGCAGCAGCACCGCCACGCCCAGCAGCGAAGGAGCAAGCCGAAGGAAAGCAAGCGAAGGAAACTTCACCAAGAGAGGCCTAGTTATAACGAATTTGCCCGCCCACGTCTCTACCCGGGATGCCAAGCACCCAGCGCGCGAGGGCCCTTGCCCATTACCCAAGTGCTCTGGGCGCAAGCCCGGACCGCTGACGGAGCACCTTGTGGAGCTTCTTGATTGGTTCAGGAATCCGTTCTGGTTGCTTCTTCATTGCCTCAGTGAGCCGAAGTGCGACATCTTGGTTGTTATCGTCTTTTCCCCGTAGACCAATGGCAATTCGTGCCTGGGTCAGAAGCTCCTTCCCAGGGAAAGTTGAAAGCCAGTTGTTACTTTGAAGATCCACAACTGCGAAGACCCGCGCTTTGTGGCCCGCCGGGGTCGCCTGAAATGTAAGATGACTCACTGCAGCAGTCCCGCCAGCTGCGAGCAGGCTGATATCGCCATCCAGCCATAACTGCCGAAGAGGCTCCTCTGTGAACATGTCCTCAACCCACAGGTTCACTTTGCCTTGGTAAAGCGCCGACCAGACAGATCGCAGCGCAACACCGTCTCCGTGTTCGGCAATCACGATGACGCCTCTGTTGAAGGAGCCGTGCTGGTTGATGTGGTGGCATGGAATGCACTGTCTGGTACAAGCATAAACCGTTGATCGCTTCGGACAGAACGAAGGATTTCTGGAGAGTGGGTTGCCAGAATGAGCTGAGCTGTAGGGGCTATTGTTCGCAGAAGTCCAACGAAAAGCTGCTGCCACAGAACGTGCATATGCTGCTCGGGCTCATCGACCAGAACAATCTCTGGTGGTTCATCCCTAAAGACCAAGGGGCCGGCAAACGCGAACAGCGCGACCTGGCCTGAGCTGAGTCGATCGAGAGGAACCATCCGTGGAATATCAGAGCGGGCCGGGGCTAGATCACGAGCCTGTGCCAGGCTGGTGACATCGAGAGGAATTGGCTTGCCAGCCTCGCGCAGAACCACTTCCCAATCAGAACCAGGATTGTTGCTGACTTGGATCACTTCGAGCTGGTCCGATGAACCGTACAGGTAATCCCAGACCTTCTGTATCCGCGTAAAAGGCTCCTCTCCGAACATCTCTACCTGTCCGCGCCGCTCGGCCTGCTGACGACGAAAGTAGGCACTGACAAGCCGTCTCTTCAGCTCAACGATACGTCGCGCCTCCCGCTCTGACTTCCTACCCTTCTGACTTGGCGTCTCACCAAGCGCCTCTGGCTCACGCCGAGACGAGAAGTACTCTATTTGCGGCCGGACCAGTCGCAGGCTGCGGCTTGGCCCCGGTTTCAACAGCGGTTGGGACAGCGACCACGACTCTTTCTCGATAAAGGGCTCTGGCCCTGGCGGGATGGTCTGAATTGTTGCAGTGACTTCACACTGCTCTGCGCCAAAGCGAATCTGCTCAGAAAAGGGTGCCACATCCTCTGGCAGCAGCTGACGCATCCCAACTGCAATTGGAATCGATTCCAGCACTGTGGTCTTGCCGCAGCCATTTGCTCCGGCCAAGACAACTGTGTCGAGTGGTACGCCCTGACTGTCGGTGAGGTTCAGGTCTAAGCGATCGATCCCACGAAAGTTCTCGATGGAGAGTCGTGTCAGGCGGATTGGATCACGGCGGAGCTGGGCCATCGGAAAGCATCCCTTATGTCGATAACGAGTGACTTGAGCATAAGTCACTCGGCTTAGTCGTCCAGATCCTGCTTGGCGACCCGGAGCAGGTTGGCGATCAGCCGCTCAGCGCTCATATAGCAGCACTCCGTCCGTCGCCACTTCGTAACAGATGGTATTCACAGTGCCGCGATCCTCGCGAAACTCGCTGACCCGGCATGGAATGACATCGGCGCGGACGCCCGAGTCCCGCTGGAGCTTCCAAGCGACCAGGGGGTTGAAGTCACTCTCTGGCACTTCATCGGGGACGACCACGAACAGATCCCAGTCACTCCACCGCCGCTCATCGCCTCGGGCGCGGCTGCCGAACAGCCAGATTTGCTGCGGATGGTACTTCGCTTCGATACGGGACAGCAGCAGGGCAAGCGGGCTCAGATCAATGAACTCGCCTCGGGCATTCTTGACCTCCCGAAGAGCAAGAAGCCCGATTGCCGGAGCTTGCTCTTCGCTCTGCGCATCGGCAATGGGACTCACCTTGCTCTGCATGCTGCGAGGATGCCCTAACACTGCTTCTTGGGGAAGGCGGCGATATGAAACTCAGACTCAAGCCCAAAGCGGGGACCCCCTTGAAAGACCACCTCGCGGGCACCACCGCTCATCGCCGATTGGGACGATCGCCGCTAGCGCAGGGCGTTGCCGATGGCGGAGCCGCCGACGGCGAGGATGGACTTTAGGTCGTCGTCGTTGAACATCAGCTGGCCGCCGACATAGTAGTCGCGACCGAAGGAGCCTTGGCCGCCGGGGGGGCGGTCGTTGATGACATCGTCGACGCCGCCGAGGATGTAGAGGTTGCGGTAGAACTGTACCGTCGAGTAGATGCGCAGGCGGGGCCAGAGGTTGCTGCGGAAGTCGAAGGCGTCGACCTTGAGGGTGAGGCGCTCTTTGAGGAGGTCCACGTCGAAGCCGAAGCCGCCGGAGCTCTCCTTGATGCCGTAGCGCAGCGTCAGGATGAACCACTTGGGGTCAAGGAACAGCCGCTTGGCAAACTGGAACGTGATCTTGAAGGCGCGGGTCAGCGTCACCAGATCGGTGGTGGTCGTCAGCGGCTTGCTGGGGTCGTCGGTGGTGGTGATGGCGCGGCTGAAGTTGCGGGACATCCGGGGGTCGTCGATAAGCTCGATCTGGTAGTACTTGTCGGGGCGCATCTGCAGCCGGATCTCGATCGCGTTTTTGATGTCGTTGCCCTGGATGTAGTACTCGCTGCGCAGGCCGACGATGGTCTGAAGCTGGCTGATGCCGCGCACCAAGTCCGAGGCGTCGGAGGTGATCTGCTCGACGTTGTTGGCGATGGCGTCATCGACGAGGAGCCGCCCGACGGTGCCCTTGCCCTTGCGGATGTCGCCGGTGATGTGGTCGACGTTGCCGAGCGCGTGGTTGAGCGACTCGACGGCGGTGGAGAGCTTGTCGAGGTTCTGGCGCAGCTTGGCGCCGGTCGAGTCCACTTCGGAGGAGCCCTTGCCGACGAGATCGCGCAGCCCTTCGGTGACCTCGCGGACGTTGGCGATCGAGATCTGAACATCTTTGGCCGAGGGACCGGAGGTAATCGAGCGCACATCCTGGGCGATACCGTCGACGTGCTTGAGCAGCGTCGCAATCGCCTCGGAGTTCTGCGCCACCGAGTCCTTGACCTCACGCGCGATGTCCTGGACCGGCCCCTGGGTCAGCCGCTGCACGTCGCGCAAGATGTCGCGCACAATCGGCAGCGTCTCATTGACCTGATAGAGGATGTCGCCGGTGGTCACCGCCTCGACGACGTTGATGACCTGATCGCCGCTCTTGAGGGGACTGTTCTTGACCAGCTGCCCCGACAGCGGATCGGGCGACTGCGGCGTGCCGGGATCGATCTCCAGGAAGTACTCGCCGAGCAGCGAGCTGGACTTCTTGTAGATGACGGCGTTCGACCACAGCTCGACATCGGGCCGCATGCGCAGGCTGACCCGCGCGTAGGTGCCTTGCAGCCGGCGCTCGGCAATCTCGCCGATGATCAGGCCGGCGATCTGCACCCGCGACTTGTCAACGAGGCCGGTGGCGTCCCGAAACAGCGCCCACACCACCGGACCCTCTTGGCCGCGCACGCCCTTGGCAACGAAGCGATAGGCCACTGCGCTCAGCACCACGATGAGGATGGTGGTCAGGCCGACTTTGATCGCAGCGCTGGCGGTCTTCATGGGTGTACTCCTTCGCTAGCTGACATCATCCACGATCAGGTCTTTTTCGTCACAAGGCGTCATCTGCACCGCGCCGCTCGTCTCGATGAACTCGCGCAGCCACTTGTGGCGACTGTGGCGAAACTCCTCGGGCGGGCCGCTCTCCAAGATGACGCCACCGTACAGCGCCGAGATGCGATCGCCGATGCGAAACGTCGATGCCATGTCGTGGCTGATGATGACGCTGGTGACGCCGTGCTCTTTGGAGACATCGCGGATCATGTCATCGACATTCTTGGTCGAAACCGGGTCAAGTCCCGTCGTTGGCTCGTCGTAAAGTAGGATCTTCGGCTTCATCACCAGCGCCCGCGCCAGTCCGACGCGCTTGCGCTGACCACCGGACAGCTCCGACGGAAACTTACGCAAAAGCACCTGCGGCAGCGCCAGCTTGTCGAGCTGGGTGACGGCAATCTGGTGCAGCTGGGCCCGCGAAAAGAAGCGGCGCTTGCGAGGCTTGCCACGCTCGTCGAGTCCGTCGGTGTCGGGATCGCCGTGCTCGACCAGCGGAAAGACGATGTTTTCTTCGACGGTGAGGGAGTCGAACAGCGCCGCGTACTGAAACAGCATCCCAAACTTCTTGCGCAGCCGGTTGAGCTGAAACTCGTCGAGCGGGACCAGATCTTCGCCATCGACAAAGATGTTTCCCTCGTCGGGCTTGAGCAGGCCCATCAGGTGCTTCATGATCACCGACTTGCCCTGCCCCGAGCCGCCGATGATGACGTTGATCTTGCCGCGCTCGATGTCGAGGTCGATGCCGCGCAAGACATGGTGGGGCCCGAAGGTCTTCTGCACGCCGCGCACGCGGATGTGGTAGCGCTCGCTGGGCACGCTGGCGTCGTCGTCGGGCTTTTGCCATCCTTCCACCGGCATGGGCTAGCCTCTCTTGGCGAACAGCGTCAGCCACATGTCGGTCAAAAAGTAGTCGAGGACGAGGATGGTCACGAAGCTGCCGACGACCGCGCGGGTGGTCGCGACGCCGACACCCTTGGCGCCGCCCGAAGCGGTGTAGCCCTGGTGACAGGCGATGAGCGTCAGCACGCAGCCAAACACCACCGCCTTGACCATGCCCTGGGTGATGTCGCCGGAGTCGAGCATCCACTGCGCTTTTTCGATGAAGACGCCGCGATCGACGTTCTGGATGCCGACGGCAACGATGTAGGCGCCGCACATCCCGACACAGTTAAACAGCATCGCCAGCATCGGCATCATGATCGTGCCGGCGAGGACGCGGGGGACGATGAGGTACTGCACCGGGTTGACGGCCATGGTCGCCAGCGCGTCGATCTGTTCGGTGATGCGCATCGAGCCCAGCTCGGTGGCCATGCCGGCACCGGCCCGAGCGGCGACGACGATCGAGGTGAAGACCGGGGCCAGCTCCCGGGCGAGCGCCAGACCGACGGTGGCTCCGGTGAAGGCCTCGGCGCGGAAGGTGCGCAGGGCCGACGACAGCTGCAGCGCAAAGACGGCACCGACGAACAGCGAGATCAGCAGCACAATCGGCAGCGACTCAAAGCCAATGAACACCATCGCCTCGAGCAGCACGCCAATCCGATACGGTGGCCGCAGCGCCCAGCGCAGCACCGAGAACAGCAGGATCAGGTGCTGACCCAGCACTTCCACCAGGCCGAGGACGAAGCGCAGCGGCGGGAGCCAGATTCGGTCCAGAAGTGCCGCCAGCCGCTCGAGCCACATCGCTACATGCTACCGCAAAGCTGCACGACAAAAGCGCGTGATCCCGGCGTGGTGGCGCGGGAAATTACGCCGCTTGGGCGCCGGCTGCCCGGCGGCTATGATGGACCCACGGGGCTCGTCGAGAACTGAGCGCCATGGCTCGCTTATCACATGTTGGGGGGAACGATGAACCGCAAGACGCTACGCCGCTGGATACTGGGTCCACTGTTTGTACTGGCCACTGCGACGTGTAGTGGCAACGGGCTCGACGGGACGGACCTCTGCGCTGCTGGGGCCGATACCGATGACGACGGACTGACCAATGACATCGAGTGTCTGCGCGGCACTGATCCGAACAACCCCGACAGCGATGGCGATGGCGCCAAAGACGGGGACGAGGTCGCCGCCGGGGCTGATCCGAACAAGTCCGACAGCGATGGCGATGGCCTGAGCGATGGCGTCGAGCTGGCCTATCCGCGCATCTGTGCCGCCCAAGATCCGCTGCTGCAGCGTCGCCCGGCGGCAAGCTGTACCTCGGGCGATCAGTGCCAGGCCGGCGAAACCTGTCGCGGGCTCGATCCCAGTCAGGCGGATACCGATGGCGATGGCGTCGCCGATGCCGAGGAGGACAAGAACCTTGACGCGACCATCACGGTGCTCAGCGGTGAGACGGACCCACGCCTCTACGACAGCGATGGCGATGGCCTGTCCGATAAGTTCTCGGGGTCGCGGATCTGTCGTCCCGACGGACTGGCAACGGTAAATCAGACGGTGGTGCCGCAGGCAAGCATCCAGGTGGGTGCGGACCCTGCACTGGGGACAGCCAAGCCCTTCCAAGGTGCGAGCGGCAGCGGCCTGACATTCGACGACCCCGCCGCGTCGGTGGCTGGCCTGGTGATCTCTCGGTCGAGCACGCTCGGCACGATCGACGCGGACCGCATCGACATCGAAAGCAAGCTCTCGACCGCGCTCACCGGCAAGGGCTACACCGTCACAGGCGTGTTCATCGGTCGCAAGTTCCAGACGCACGAGCAGAACCAGGCGACGCAGTCGACCTTCCGCATCACCAAAGCGGCGGTCAGCGCCTCGACGGCCCGCGACGACGTGATCACCAGCCTCAGCGGGGCGACGGCACCCGGTGGCGGTACGGTCCCAAGCGTCGGTCCATTCTATCTGGATCTGACGGTGGTCAGGCGCAGCTCGGGCCCGAGCAACGATGTCATCATCGCCGTCTCACCCACCGCGCTCTACGACGACCGCAGCAAGTCCACCGCGATTCG
Source organism: Myxococcales bacterium (assembly GCA_016794465.1). Classification (GTDB taxonomy): domain Bacteria; phylum Myxococcota_A; class Polyangia; order Palsa-1104; family JAEUJZ01; genus JAEUKA01. The sequence continues at coordinate 175,070 of JAEUKA010000024.1, forward strand.
CGCCAACGACCTGACCAATGCCTCGGGTGTGGCGGTCAGTCAAAAGCAGCTCGGCTTCCTGTGCCAAGGCATCGAGACGACCCGCAACTCGACCGCCGACATCGTCTGGACCGTCGATGTCTCCGTCTCGATGGGTGACAATCAGGTGCGCCTGGCCAACACCGCGCAGGAGTTCTTCAAGCGCCTACAGGCCGCCGGCGTTGACTTCCGCGTCGGCATCTTCACCGCCACCGCACCGACTGATCCGCAGCTGGGACTGACGACCTATCCGGGCTGGGGCAGCGGCTTCAAGTTCATCCAGGGCACCGATCCCAACGGACCGCATCAGGTCTGCCGTCAGGTCACCGCGCCGGCCTCGGGAGCCAACGGCTACTGCCCCCAGGACCTGAACAAGACCAACGACCCGATCGGCCCGTTCGGACCGACCAGCGGCTCGAACGTCAGCGAGGAGCCCGCCGCCGCCGTGGTCCGCATCAACGATCTGTTCAAGAAAAACGGCATCGCGGGGGTCAGCAATCCCGACTGGAAGTGGCGCGATGGTGTCACCAAAGTCTCGTTCTTCGTCACCGACGAGTACAACAACGACTGGCTGCGCTACTTTTCGACCACCAACAACCCGGATACAGGCCAGAAGTGGGGCGCCACGTACTCGCCGGCGGTCCTAAACGGCATCGCCGACTACTTCCGACAGAATCAGATCCTGGCGTTCGGCGCCCTGCCCTACCTCGCAACCCGAGAGTGCAGCGCCAACAGCTCGAACGACCTGCCGCGCTGCTTGGTCGAAAACCTGGGCGGCGCGTGGATCGACATCAACAAAGCGCTCGACGTGGACATCGCGGCGGCGATGAACAAGCTGGTCGATGCCATCGCCGGCGCCTCGAGCCAGTTCAAGCTGACCCGCACCCCGATTACGTCGACGATCAAGGTCACGATCGGCACCACGGACGTACCACGCTCACGGATCGACGGCTTTGACTACGATCCGGCGTCGAAAGCGGTGGTGTTTTTCGGGAACAACTACCGTCCGAAGATCGGCTCTCAGGTCTTTATTTCTTATCGAACCTGGGTGGGCTCACTCGGTTAGCGCAGGTGTAGACGGCTCTTGGCAAAGCGAGCGGTGATCCCAACCAGGCCAGGAGTCTGCGCAATCTGTTCGAGCACGCTCAACGCCTGGCCTTTGTCAAGCGGATCACGACGAATCCCCAGCTTGCTGGCCGCTTTTTGCACCACATCACTGGCTTTCTCGTTGCCGAGGGCTTGAGCCAGCAGCTTGGCGAGATCCGCTCGCGACACGCCTGGTTCCGTCATCTGGATGTTTGCCTGTTCCACGTGTCCCCCCTGACGGTGTCTCGGTCACTTCGGGAAGGCCAGTACCACCGTGGTCGTGTTGTGAAAGCCCGACAGATCCCCGGCATCCAGCGCAATCTCGCCGTACGTCTCAAAGCCGGCCAGCGGCACCCGTCCCAGCTCGGCGTGAATGCCGGCGATGGCGGTCTTGAACTCGTCCTTGAGGATGAGGTTGCGACAGATGCAGTCGAAGACCACCGCCCCGGCGAGCGGAATGCCACCGACCTGCGCGAGGGCTCGACGGGCCGCCTCGCGAGCGCTGTCAATCTGGCGGGCGGGCTCGCTCTCGGTGATGCGGATGACGCTGCCTTCGGGGATGCCGCAGGCAAAACCAATCGAGTGATCCCCGACGCGAAACAGAGGCGCGCGAATCTTGATGGCCTCGCCTTGCGCCAGGCCGGCCTCGAAGCGCAGCAGATAGCCACCGACCTCGGCGGCGGGAAGCTGCACCGGATCGAAGCCGAGCTTGCGGGTCGCCTCGTGGGTGTGCTCGACCCAGACTTGCCAGGCGGGCCGACCGTCGATCTCGTGGACGACGCTGCCCTCGGCGCGGGTGACGGTAAGTGGGACCGACAGCGGCTCGTGACCGTGACAGACGCCGACGCCAAGCGGCTGCTTCGAGAACAGCGTCGCGATCACCAGTCCGTCGGTGACAACCTGATTTCCAAGAGAGACATGGGTACACTTGAGCGCCAGATCGTCACCCGCAGCAGCACCGGCAAGGCGTAGGTCAAAGCCCATCAGGCCAGCGGTCATCAGCGTCGCTTCCTCACTGCTGCCGGCGAGCGGATCGAGGAGCAGGATCGCGGTCCGATGGGGAAACCCGACGACCTGCGTCGGCATGCCTTCGAGCGCGGTCTGGACCGCCTGCTCGGCCGAGGCTTTGAGCCCGGTGCCAAGGCCCGAAAAAATTCGATAGTCCCCGCAGAGCGCAAAGATCGCCGCCGAGCCCTTGGCATCGCCCGTCTCGATGAACTCGCCGGCTGTCGACGCGCCCAGCACGGTGCTGGTCGGAAACGCGGCGCTCACGATCGGCATCAGCGCTGCGAGCGGCTGCTTGGTCGACGCGAATACCATCACCAGCGCCGGGACAGCGTCGGCCAGATCGGCACGAACCTTGGCGATGAGCTTGTCCGCTGCCTGTGCTGCATCTCCGTCGGCCATTGCGGTCGCAACTCTTGTCTCCAGCATGCTCTTGCCCCTCTCTAGCTTTCACACTAGGAAAGCCCATGTGAGGCAGCAAGCGTCGTCTGCAAGTCGCGGAAGTCGCGGACAAAATCACCCCCGCTTCCCGTCGCTGAACTGCCAGTCTAGCTGAGTGAGTTCCATACAGAGGTGCCGCTGCGCGACCTTCCTGCTACTTTGATGCGCTGCATGCAACGATTGCTGAAGCAAAGCGGCGGCGGACTGCGTCGAACAGAAATGTTGGTACGAACTGCGCTGGGTGTGGCGCTGCTGCTCGTCACGGGGGTCGTCTGGGCCGACGAGCCGACGAGCAGCGATGGTGAGGTCGAACCGCCGCCTTCGGGCTTTACCATCGACGGAGGCCGCCAAAAGCCCAAGGATGCGGTGCCGTTTGCGGGCGTGGTGCGGGAAAAAGGCTCGCGCGACCCGGTCAGCGGGGCTCGGGTGACGGTGACGCCGTGGCGAGAGCTACCGCCCGATCCGAATGCCAAGCCGGGGAAGAAAGCCAAGCCGCGCGGCGAAGTGACGGGCGAGCCGATCGAAGTCACCACCGATGCCGAAGGCAACTTCACCGTCGAGGATCTGGCGCCGGGAACCTATCAGGTGCTGCTGCGGGGTGGACAGATTCAGCGCACCGAGAGCATCGAGACGCTGGCGGCGGGCAAGAAGACCTCGATTACCTACTATGCGCCGCGACGGCAGAACCAGTTCGAGCTGGTGGTCCGCGCCGATCCGGTCAAAAAAGAGGTCAGCGAGCAGGTCCTGTCCGTCGAAGAGCTGAAGCGCATCCCCGGCACGCAAAACGACGCGATCAAGGCGGTGCAGAACCTTCCCGGCGTCGCGCGGGCCCCGTTTGGCGGTGGTCTGCTGGTGGTGTGGGGCTCGGCGCCCGCCGATACCCGCGTCTACGCCGACGGAGTGCAGCTGCCACGCATCTTTCACTTTGCCGGCTTCCGCAGCACCATCAACTCTGAGTTCGTCGAGGAGCTGTCGTTCAAGCCCGGCGCGTACGGTGCCGACTTCGGACGAGGCCTCGGCGGCATGATCGATGTCACCACCCGCACGCCCAAGAGTGATCGCATCCACGGCTCGGTGACGCTCGATCTGATTGACGGCTCGCTGACGCTGGAAGGTCCGGTGACCAAGAACCTCTACCTCGCTGGTGGGGTGCGGGTGAGCTGGATCTCGGTGTTTTTACCCATTTTTAACCGTTCACAGTTTCAGGTGTCGCCGTTCTATTGGGACTATCAGCTGTCGATGCGCTATCGCCCGACGAAGGCCGACGACATTGATGTGTTCATCTTCGGCTCGACGGACAACCTGGAAGCGCGGGTCAGTGATCCTGATCCGGCGATCAACATCTCTCTCGACAGTCGGCAGTACTTTTCACGGGCGCGGATTCGCTGGACGCACCGCTTCTCGTCGGCGACACAGCTTATCGTGATGCCGTCGGTTGGCGGTGATGTGACGCGCTTCGATACCGGCGACGGCGGCATTGGCACGGTGCAGTTCAAGCTGGAAGGTCTGACGCTGGGCTATAACCTCCGCAGTGAGCTGCGCCATCGGTTCGCGCCGTGGCTGAACGTCGTCGGTGGTGTCGACTTCGAGGGCTCGCGTAGCTCGTTCGAGGTGGTGGTGCCGCCGATTCCTCCCGGTGGTGGCGGGTCGAGCGGTGAAGGCAACAACCAGGGCGCTGGCTCGGCGATTACGCAGCTGGGCTCGGTGCGCGATCAGTCGGTGCTGCACATCGTGCGGACGGCGCCGTACGCGATCGCGCGGTTCGACTTTCTCGACAAGCGGCTGACGGTGTCCCCGCAGCTGCGACTCGAGACGGCCTACATTCGCTCCTATGATGGGGAGGTGTCGCGCACGGTGTTTTCGCCCGAGCCGCGCCTGGTCATCAGCGGCCAGATTGTCCCGAAATACCTGATGCTCAAGTTCGGCATCGGCTCGTACTCGCAGCTGGGGCAGCCGCAGGAGCTGAATCGGTCGTTTGGCAACCCCAACCTCGACCCGCAGCGCGCCACCACCTACGTCGCGGGCTTCGAGAGTGAGCCGACCTCGACGCTGTTTCTCCAAGGCCAGTTTTTCTACAAGGATCTGCGGGCGCTGATCGTCGCGGACCCGGTGCTCAAGTACACCAACTCAGGGCTGGGACGGGTCATCGGCGGCGACTTTTTGCTGCGGCAGAAGCTGTGGAAAGGGCTGTTTGGCTGGCTGGCGTACACCATCTCGCAGTCGGAGCGGCGCAGCACTCCGCAAGATCCGTGGCGGCTGTTCCGGTACGACCAGACCCACATCCTGACGGCGGTGGCGTCGTACAAGCTGCCGTGGTGGGGCATCGAGGTCGGCGTGCGCTTCCGTTATGTGACCGGCGGACTGTATACCCCGACGGTGGCCGGCATTCGTGACACCCTGACGCAGACCTGGATTTCGGCGCAGGGACCGGTGTTTTCCGAGCGACTGCCCGACTTTCACCAGCTCGATCTGCGCTTCGACAAGACCTGGGTGTTCAACCGCTGGAAGCTGGGGCTGTATCTGGACATTCAGAACCTCTACAACCGGAGCAATGCCGAGCAGGTGATCTACGGCGGACGGCAGCAGTACCAGTCGTCGCTGATCTCTGGCATTCCGTTTTTCCCCAACGTCGGCCTGCGCGCCGATTTTTGAGAGGGCGGCACATGATGACGCGAAAAAAAAGCTGGGCCCTTCTTCCGCTGCTCTGCGCTGCACTTGTGGGCTGCGACAACGACATCGACTCCGATACGCTGGTTCGCGAGCTGCGGGTCCTGTCGCTGCGCATGGGAAGTAGCGATCCGCAGAGCACTGCCGAAGCCCAAGCCGAGGTAAAGCCGGGGCTCGGTGGGCTGGACCTACAGTTTACGACCGACCACATTGATGTGAGCGCCAACATCGGGGCGCCGACGGGACCGGGCCGGCGACTCTTGACACCGCGACCGCTCCGCTACGAGTGGTTTCTGTGCGTCGGGCCGGCGTCGCTGTTTAGTCCGGGTACGCTCGATCAGGGGTGTCGCAAGTGGCTGCCGAGTGATCCCGATCCGATGCAGAACCGGGCGCTGCGCTACCTTGGGGAGGGACAGACCTATAGCCTGCCGACGCAGACGCTCAAAGAGGTCGTGGGGGCCGCGCTGCAGATCCTGCTCGGCGTTGGCCCGGGTGGTGGTGGCGGCGGCATGATCAAGCTTCCGGAGAAGCCGATCGCGCTGCTGCTGCCGCTGATCCTGCGAGTCCGGGTCGATGGCGGTGACAAGAACGACATTCGCGACTCGGAAGTGGCGATTACCTATCTGCGGACGTGGGTGGTGCTGCCGGGGATGGTGCTGCCGCCGCCGAACCGAAATCCGGCGCTCGGGGATCTGCTGGCGGGGCTCGACAAGGACGGTGCCAAGCTGCCGCTCTTGCCGTGTACGACCGCAAGCTGTCCGAAAAACAAGGTGCCAAGAGGAGCGGATCTGTTCCTGGTCGGTGGTGCGCAGCCGGGCTCGGTGGAAAAGTACACGCCGCAGGACGACAGTGGCCGAGGCGAACAGAGCGAGTCGCTGCGCTACAGCTGGTTTTCCACCGACGGCGAGTTCGAGCGCGAGCGCACCGGCGATACCCAGCCCGACAACACCTGGAACAGCGACAAGACCCGTCCGCCTCCCGATGGTGTGACGACTTCCTCGCTGTGGGTCGTGGTGCAGGACGAGCGCGGCGGCTCCGACGGACGCCGCTTCGAGCTAGAGCTGACCAACTAGCCAACCTGTCGACAAAGCCTCCGGAAGCCGCCCGTGAACAAGCCGACTGCGAAGCCGACTGCCAAGCCCCAGCAGCGGGTCATCCAGCACGATCTGCCGATTCCCAATCCGATTCCCAATCCGATTCCTGAACAGACTCCTAAGTCGATTCCCAATCGGACTCCCAATCGGACTCCTAAGTCGATTCCCAATCGGACTCCCAATCGGATTCCTACTCGGACTCCCAATCCGATTCCTACTCGGGCTCCTACTCGGGCTCCTACTCGGGCTCCCAATCCGACTCCTACGCGGAAGACCAAGCCGAAGTCGCGACGTTCGCGGAAGCTGTCCTCGTCGAGCGAGCTGTCGCTGCTGTGGGGACTGATCTACGATCTTTTGCGCGCACCGGCATTTGTGATCTTGCTGCTCCTGGGAAAAGTCGAGCTTCGTGGTGCGCTGTTGCCGCTCGAGCGCATCTGGCAGTTTGTGCTGTCGGCCCGCGCCACCGCGACCCTTATCGCGCTCAATGTCTGCTGCTTTGCGATCGAGACAGTCCTTCTGCAAAAGTGGCCGACCGAGCGCTTCTTGGCGACGTTTGCTTTCTCTCCGCAAGCGCTGTGGCAAGGGCGATTCCTACCGCTGCTGCTGCATGTCTTTGCGCATGCCAGCTTGCCGCACCTTCTGTCGAACATGCTGGCGCTGTTTGTGTTTGGTCGAGTGGTCGAAAGGCTGCTCGGACCGTGGCGACTCCTCACCGCGTACGGAATCGCGGCGCTGGCGGCGACGCTCTGCTCACTCTTGGCGCAGGGTCTGGCCGGACAGTATGTTCCGACGCTGGGAGCCTCGGGCGCGGTGGCCGGGCTGATCGCCTTGGGAGTCCTTCTGTCCCCGCTGACCGTGACGTTTGAGGCGCTGATTCCGATGCCGCTGTTTCTGGTTGGCTGGCTCGCGATGGCCGGCGATCTGCTCGCGCTGTGGCAGTCGGCGCGCGACTCTGTCGATCGCCCCGCACACCTCGGTGGCTATCTGTCGGTGGCACTGATGTACAGAGTGCTTCCCGGCAAGCTCAAAGCAAAGGTGCGGTTTGGACTCCTGCTCAATGTCCTGACGATTCTGTTTGCGATGCTGCTGTGGTATCTGCACGGCAGCGGCCTTCTCGCGCTGCGCTAACGGGCTGCCGCAAGCTACGGGGTATAGCGAAGGATGGTGGCGCTGTCACCGACGGCGAAGATGTTGGTTGGGCCGGTTCCCCAGACTCCGCGCAGATGAACAGAGACAGTGGAAGTCATCTTGGTCCAGGTGTTGCCATCAGAGCTGAGGATGGTGCCGTTGTCGCCCACTGCGATGATGAAGTTGTCACCGCTCGACCACAGGGCGCGGATGGTGTTGGGGGTAAGTCCCATGGCTACCTGCGTCCAGGTGTTGTCATTGCCAGCCGCTGCAGCGCGACGGACGATCATCCCGCCATCACCGGCTGCGTAGTGGAAGGCGGTGCCGGCGAGCACGGCGTTGATGTTGCCGGCGATCTTGGTGCCTGTGGCCATCTGCTGCGGAGACTTGTTGGCACCATCCCAGATCGCGGCAAAGCCACCAGTGGCGAGCATCGGCTTGGTTCCTCCCACCAGCAGATCGCTGTTGCCAAGGGACGAGATGCTGAGCAGATCACTGACGCCGAGAGCCAACGTCTTGGCGGTAACCGTTCCGTTGGTGGCGAGAATGAGTCCGGCTCCGCCGCTACCCACGATGTACGTGATCAAGTTTGGAGCGATGACGACGCCATTGAGGTTGGAAGTAGAGCCCGATGTGATGTTGGAGAAGGAAGAGATACTGCCACTGCCGCTCCACTTGAGGATGGTTCCCCCGTCGCCGACAACATAGATCGCGGTCCCACCGATTCGTCCCGCAACGCCGCGCAGGGCCCCAGTCTTATTGGTGCTGGCGGTCTTCCAGGTTGCACCATCCCACGCGACCGCGACGCCGTTGTCTCCGGCCGCGATCACATTGCTGGTTACGGTTCCACCGACGGCGTTGAGGTTGGCGGTGACTCCCGTCGGCGGCATGTCTTTGCACCAGCCGCGACAGAGGGTAAACACCGCCTGTACCACCGTGTCTTGGTTGAGGGTGACGGCGCAGGTAAGGCCACTGCTCGGACAGCCACCACCCGACCAGCCATTGAAGGTGCCGTTGATCTCTGTTGCGGCCAGAGAGAACATCGTTCCCTTCTGGACCGTCACCGTACAGCCGTTGCCGCCGCCGTCGCAGGAGATTCCGCTCGGAGTGGACTGCACGATGCCGCGGGCACCTGCGATGTTGGCGACCTGCACGGTCAGCGTGACGCCGTTGCCACAGAACTGCACCGGGGTGACGTTGACCGTCAGCTCCAGAACGCCGTCGCTGTCGATGGTGAGTGTCGCGGTTCCAGTGGCGAGCAGACAAGCCGCAGCGCCCTTCAGATCGACTTTGAAGGTCGTTGTGCCGCGTGTTCCAGGAGGAAAGCTAACGCCGAGCAGATCGAACGGAGCCTCCGTAAAGGACTTGTTACCGACCTTCTCCATCATGGTTGGATCTTGCGCTGTCACAGTCAGGACGGCTTCCACGGTGCCGCTAGGAACGGGCCCAACGTGGATTCTGACCAGCGGTCCTTCCGTCGGTACCATCGTCGTGGTCTGGTCCCCGCAGGAGCTTACAAAAAGCAGCACCAGCCACAGCGGCGCCAGCTTGCGGAATCGAGACAGCCAGACAGAGCGGCTACGGTTTGCCATCGCACATCCTCCTTACGCTAAGAAAATCGATTCCGGATCAGAACGTAAACACATAGGTATTGGGGGGAACCATCCGCACTTCAGGAGTGGTACCGCCCGTGCGCGTTCCGATCACCACGCCCGCCGTCACGCCCGCTGCGACCACTGCCGCTCCGCCGATCGCGACCCAGAACCACCACTTCTTATAAAGCGGCGTCTTTTCCACCGTGACCACCGGATCGGCACCGCTGACCAGCTTGCGCTCGATCTTGTTCTTTTGACCATCTTCGATCACGGCGTCGATCTGCTCGGAGCGGAAGCCAACGTGACGCAGCACCACTTTGTGAGTCCCGACAAAGGTCACGCGCTTGTAGGGAGTGATTCCCAGCTCGGTGCCATCGACGAACACAGCGGCCCCCGAAGGCTCAGAGCGAATGTCCAGGGTGCCACGCGGCTTGGCGACACACTCAATCACCGCTCGCTTCACCAGATCGCCCAGCTTTTCGGCGGTCTGTTTTTCGGTACAGCTTGGGCACTCCTCGGTGAGCTTGGCGCCCATCGCGCCGACTTCGACATCCAGGACCTCGACGCTGAGCTTCCACGGCCCAGGACCCTTGCCGCTGGCCAGGCGCTTGACGCGATACCGAATGACCAGCTGGCTGTCGAGCAGGCGACCCAGTCGCTCGTAACACAGCTCGGTGTGACAGCCCTGCAGCTGCGCCTCGCCTGCCAGCGTCGCTTCCAGATCACCGGCAGCGATCAGACTCAGCTGCTGCGACTTGAGCGCCGCTTCGGTGGCCGTCCGCAGCATCGCCGGATCGCTGGGAGCCAGCTCTCCTTCCAGCTGCGGCTCGACGATGAGTGCGTTGCCTGCCCACGCCGCGTGCGGAAAGATTCCCATCATCCACATCGTGAGCAGGACCCACCGCACAAGCTGTGGTGTCTGGAACGCTGCGCCGTTGCGACCGACCCTCATGCGGGCCCCCTCCATACTGAACGAAGTAGCCATCAGAATCCCTATCGTAGGCGATCAGTTGGAAAAATGGTTAGACTACATTTTTGGCGACGGCAGCGGCGACTTGGGTATCCTAGGGACACTGACTGTTTCGACCCCAGACCACGTCTTACCGACTGTAAGGAGACACGATGCGTACCTCTCTTCTGCTCGCGCTTCTGCTCTGTGCTTCCCCCGCTTTGGCACAGACGCCCCCGATGCCAGGCCCGTCAGCAGCCCCGGCGGCGGCCACTGTGCTTTCGGCCAAAAGTGGCACCATCACCTACCATCTGGTTCACAAGCTGCACAAGTTTGACGGTGTCTGTAAGCAACCGGAAGGCAAGGTGCGCATTCTGCCGAGTGGCAAAGCCCAGGTGATGGTGCGGGCGAAGGTCGAGTCATTTGACTCCGGCAACTCGAACCGCGACTCCCACATGAAGGAAACCGTTGAAGCGGCGCGATTCCCACTGGTCGAGCTCAAAGCGACCGGAGACGCCACCCCACCGGCAACCTTTCCGGCGACAGTTGAGCGGACCTTCAATGCCGACGTGACCTTCCATGGCACGACAAAGAACCTCGACATTCCGGTCCAGCTCACCTACGAGAGCGCGACCAGCATCAAGGCCAAAGCGCGCCTCACCTTGAAGGTCGAGGACTTTAAGGTCGAGCGCCCGAGCCTGATGTTCGTCAAGATCGACAACGACATGCCGGTCGATGTCGAGCTAAGCTTCGCCCCGTAGAGAGCGGGGCACAAATATTAGTCGTTTGATCTACTTCTTTTTCCCTTTGCTGGCGGGCTTCTTCTTGGGCGGTGGTGGCGGCTTCTTGATCTTGATCGGATAGCAGTGCAGGCCGCAGCCATCGTCGTAGATCGCCGCGCACTCCCGAACCCACTTGCTGGTGATGCGCCATGGACCGGTGAAGGGACCGGGCTCCTCGCCGCTGTCGCAGACTTCCTTCTTCTCGGTGGTCACCTTGGTGGGCTCGCCCTCGACCTTCAGCTCGCAGCGAGCAGCGCAGCTGACCTTCCACACCCCGTCAGCCGGGACGATCTCTACGCCCGCCTCGTCGTACCCGGTGCGCTCTGGATGCAGCTCCCAGGTGAACAGCGCGGCGCGATAGCCCTCAGGACACTTGATCGAACAGATCGGGGTCGTCGCCTTGGGCTCGCTTTTGGTCGCCTTGGGTACGTTTTTCGCGATGACCGCAGGCGGGGACAGAAGCAGCACCGCCGCGATCAGGACTTTGGCCAGGACTTTGTGAAGGTAGACAGATCTCGACATCGGCTCTCGCTTATCGTCGCACAGATTGCATCCTGCCGGCAACGGTCTGGCTGGGCGCAAAGCTGGTACGACAAAGTACTCGGCTGCGACACCTTGGGCGATCTATGATGGGGCTGCGTATGAACGAAAAGCCCAATCCCAGTGCCCAGCCTTTCACCAGTGCCCTCGTGCAGGCGATCGAGCAGGGACCCAAGCGACCGTCTATCGAAAAGCACCTCTCCATGTACCTCGACATGGAGGCGCCGCCCGGCCTTCTCGCCTTGCTGGTGGCGTGGGCCCGTCACGAAGTCAAGCAGCTTCGCGTCGGAGCGTTTGTGATGGACGATCAAGCGATTGCCCGCTCCTTCCGCTTGCCGGTGTGGGTCAAAGACGGCCCCGGTCCCGACGCTGACTGCTACATTGATGAGAGTCAGATCCGCCAAGATGTGATCCTGCTCGGGACCTACCGCAACGATCGCACCACTGTGTCGCTCGGGGTATCACGCACGCGCGGCGCGATCAGCGACACCGTGATCGGCATCGATGGTCCGGTCAACATCACCTACGGCGGACTAGAGGACTTCCTTCACCGCTGTCACAGCCTCGCCGTTCGCGACAACCAGCCGTCCGCTCTGGCCGTAACCAAGTAACCGATCTTAGCGCGGCTCCTAGCGCGGCCCCAGCTGGGACTGGAGCAGCGCCAGCTCCTGCTGATCTTCTTCCTGTAGCGGCTCACCGGGCGACATGCGCTGCGCAGCTTCTTCGTGAAGCGTCCACGCCCGCCGGAGCCTGTCGACCGACTCCTTTTCTTGGCCGCGCAGCCGCAGAAGCTCTGCTTGGGTCCGCAAGATCCGCGCGTAGCTGCGAATGCGATCACTGCTGCCCAAGATCACCGCACAGGACCTCGGGTCCACTGCCGAAAGAAAGGACAGCTCCAGCTTCAGAGACGCCCGCGCCGCCCGCTGCAGCGCTTCATCGGCCTCCTCCTGCTGCTGCTCGACCGTCGCCAAGTGGAGGACTCGCTGCAGCGCCTTGACCAGCTGCTGCACCTGCCTCTTCAGAAAGTCCTTCTCGACCTCTCCACCATCTTCGCGCTGACCAAACATGTTCACCGTACCTTCCGCACTCTGCTTTCCATGAACCTAGGTCGTGGTGAGCCGGTGACAAGTAGCCAGCCTGCAAAACCTGCGCGCCACCCGCTGACTATTCATCCATTGGCGCTTCGATGAACCGCTTACAGGTTGGACACGTAAAGACTGGACCGTAGTCTCCCCAGCCTTTCTTGAGCTTGTCTTTTTGACAAAACGGACAGGTCAAGTTCGAGGTTCTGCCAGCGGCGATCAGATCGAGGACTTGGCGAAGCTCTGGACTGTCGGACATCGGGACTCTCCTCTGCGAATACTCTCTGCATCGTATCGCGAGTCCCCCAATCCCAACAAGCCGCAACCTGTACGCTTCGCGCGGGGTTTACAAAACCCGCAGGGACACAGGACGGACTCGAGTCTCTGGGTTGGGAGTCTCTGCATCGCTGCGGACAAACAGATAGCGACTGCCATCTGCGCTGACGGAATGACTCCACTTGCCTCCGGATTCGGTCAGCAGGGCCAGCACCGGCTCGACGGCGGCTCCGATCGGAACTCCCACCCGCGCAATCTCTGCTCGAATCGCCGGCAACACCTTCTGGTACAGAGAAGCCGACAGCCGCACCTTGCCCCGATATCCCGGCGTTCCTTTGGCATACGGACAGTCTTGGGCCAAAAATCCTGCGGCGAGCGCACTGTCTGCCGTGTGACACCAGGGCGCTTGCGCAAAGCGATCCGCATAGATCGTGCAGTGATATTGACCGGCAACAGCGTCCGAGCCTGACCCCGATGATCGCGCCAGGAACTTACACCGCAGCGCATCGATGACCACCGCCAGGCCATTGACCGGCACCGCGAAGTGGCAGGACATCCCACAGCGTCGACACAGCGCCTCATGCTCAGCGGAATCCATCGTCCTACTATCCCATGACTTGGCCCCGGATCGAAGAGGGCTCTTGGCGGTCATTCTCGCGTATATTTTTCGTCATGCTGATTGACCCCAAGACTCTCTCTCCGCGCAAGATGTATCGGCTCCTGATTGACGTGATCACGCCGCGCCCGATTGCTTGGGTGGGAACGGTATCTGGACAGGGAATTCCCAACCTGGCGCCGTTCTCCTTCTTCAACGGAGTAGCGGCCAGTCCTCCGACGGTGGTGTTCTCTGCTTCCAACCGTCGGGATGGCACTCCCAAAGACACGCTGCGCAACATCCTGGTGGTGCCAGAGTTTACGGTGAGTACGGTGTCTTATTCGCAGCGGGAAGAGATGAACGCGACCTCTGCCGATCTGCCTTACGAAGTGAGTGAGTTTGCGCACTGCAACCTGACCGCAGTCGCTTCGGAGCGCATCCGACCACCGCGCGTCCAAGGTGCGAACGTGTCGATGGAGTGTGTCCTCCACCAGCTAGTTCCCGTCGGAGAAGGACCGCTCGCAGCGACTTTGGTGATTGGTCGAATTGTCCTTGTTCATGTCGATGATGCGGTGTGCGGTGCACAGGGAGAGCTCGATCCCGGGCAGCTCGACCACATCGGCAGAATGGGCGGCGATGGCTACTGCCGCACCACGGACCGCTTCGCGATTCCTCGCCCAAGCGAAAAATAGCGACCACTCGCCGCGTTCATTGTTTCGCTTTCCCTTATGACAAGCTTGCTTGACGTGCTGTAAAGTGCGCTTGTCATGACTACTTCCGCTGAAAACTGTCTGCGAGCACGGCGAACGGCCTGTGGTCTGTCTCAAGCTGCGCTGGCCCAAAGCGCCGGAATCTCGCGCCAGAGTGTCTTCGCCATTGAATCGGGAACCAGCACTCCTGCAGTCGATGTCGCGCTGCGGCTGGCCAAGGTACTGGCGTGTCGGGTTGAAGATCTGTTTGCCACAGAGTCGGCACCTGTACCCCTATGGACCGCTCCGGCAGAGGAAGGAAGCAGCGCGAGCGGTCAGCGGGTCGCGCTCGCCCACCTGGGGGGACGCTGGCTGTCCTATCCGCTTGTGCGGGAAGGAATCGGGCGGGCCGCCGATGCGCTGATCACGGCGTCGCGGGGCCGACGGGTCAAGGTGGCGCTCCTTCACGCCGAGGAGTCGCCGCTCGACAACATGGTGCTGATGGGCTGTGCGCCGGCGCTGGGACTGCTGGCCGAGCGGCTTAACCTGCGGACGGGGCCGGGCCGGTTTCTGTGGCTGCCGCGCTCTAGTACCCAGGCTCTGGCGGCGCTGGCGCTGCGACGGACACACCTGGCGGGCGTACACCTGACCTGCGACCAGACCGGCGAGGCCAACCTGCCCGATGTCCGACGGCATACGCGCAAGCAAGCGGTGGCGATTTACACCCTGGCGCGCTGGCAGGCGGGGCTGCTGACGGCGCCGGGCAATCCCAAGCAGCTTCGCTCGACGGCAAGTCTGGGCAAGCGTGGGCTGCGACTGTGCGTGCGTGAGCCCGGCTCGGGAGCGCGACGGCTGCTCGACCGCGAGCTAGCCCAAGCGGGACTTTTGGCAGAGCTGACCAAGCCGGGGACGCTGCAGGTGCGCGGACATCTGGAAGTGGCGGCGGCGATTGCGATGGGCGCGGCGGACGTGGGCATGGCGACCCGGGATGCGGCGCTGGCGTTTGGGCTCGACTTCATTCCGGTGACCGAGGAGCGCTACGACTTGGTGATTCCGCGCACCGGACTGCAAGATCGGCGACTGGTGCGGCTGCTCGAGCTGCTGACGACGGCGGCCTTTCGCAGCGAGCTGTCGTCGCTGGGCTATGACACCAGCCACAGCGGCGATCGAGTGACGGAAGGAGCAGCTTCATGACCCATGCACTTCTTACCGTGGCGCGTGGGCCGCTGGCAGTTCTGGCGCTACATGTATTTGGACTGAGTTCATCGGCACTGGCGCAGCCGGCCTGTGCGGACGCGACCAAGCTGCCCAATCCGGTCTATCTTACCGTCGGTGATACCCAAATAAACCTGATGCAGCGACTTGGTGCCGAGCTGCGCCGTCACGAGCAAATTACGCTCATCTGGCGGGCAACGGGCTCGTGTTCCAACCTCGACACGCTCTACGGCGATCTACCGATGAGCGGCAACTTTTCCTACATTCCAGCTGGCTACGATCCAGAGACAACGCCGACGGCGCCCAGCTGCACCGTGCCCGCGCCGGGTGTGCCCGCCGATATCGCCAACTCGATTGTCTTTCTAGAGGGCTGTCCGACGCCCAAGCCGACGGACGTGCTCGACACGCTGGGTCCAGTGCAGTCATTTGTGTTTGCGGTGCCGCTGGCCAGCGCTCAGACGGCAATCACAGCCGAAGAAGCGTACTTTGTGTTCGGTTTCGGTCAGGCCGGCAAGGTCGCGCCGTGGCTGGACAACAACCTGCTGCTGTCGAGGCCAGCGACGAAAGGCACGGTGATCAGCATCGGCGCGTCGATTGGCGTCCCGGCGGGCAAGTGGCAAGGCACCAAGCTCAACCTGTCGCAGGATCTGGCCAGTCAGCTGGCCGCCGCGCCGGACCCGGGCAAGGCGCTCGGCATCCTCGGCAGCGAGGTCTACGACGGCTATCGCGCCCAGCTAAAAGCACTGGCGTTTCGCGCGTTTCAGCAGCACCGCGCGTACTTTCCCGACTCGACGCAGAACGCGTTTGACAAGCAGAATGTCCGCGACGGGCACTACCACATCTGGTCGTATACACACTGGCTTACGCGACTTGATGCGATGGGCAAGCCGCGCAAGCCGCTGGCGCAGCGGGTGATCGATCTGCTCGTCGGCAACACGGTACAGCCAGCGCCGCGCTTTGAGCCGCTCGACAGTGCCATACATGTTGGACTGATTCCTCGCTGTGCGATGAAGGTGCAGCGCAGCCGCGAGGGGGGCGACTTTTCACGCTACCAGAGCGACCAGCCGTGTGGCTGCCACTTCGATTCACGGGCGACGGGAAGCACTCGCTGTACGATCTGCGTCGACAGCTCGACGTGCGGCAGCGGCACCTGTCGCCACGGCTTCTGCGAGGAGCGATGACCATGCAAGAGACGAAAAAGTCCCTGGCGCTGGCGCTGGTGCTGCTGAGTGGCTGTCCCGACGGTGGCAATCCGGACCGTGACGACCCACTGCGTGACTTGGCCTCGCCCGACCTGGCTTGCTTCGCTGCACCAGTCAGTCATGTCGAAATTTTGAATGCCTGCACGACCGCTCAGTCCGTCGACAAGCGACCGGTCCTGCCACTGTTGTCCGCCGATGGCACGCTTCCACCTCTGCCGTAGCTCGCTGGTACTGCTGGTGCTGGGTTGGTTGCTTCCGACGCTGTCCCTGGCCGCCGAGCCGACGCTGGCCGAGCGTGTTCAGCAGCTGGAGGCCCAGATTCAGTCGCTGTTGTCGTCGCGGCTGCCGACCGGGGACGAGCTGCTGCGTCGCGGACCGTTTGCGCTGCGACTGGCGGGCTTTGTGCAGACCGATGCGGTGCTGTATCGCCAGGACTCTGTCGATCAGCTCGACGGGGCGACCGGGCAGCCGCTCAACGAGACGCGCTTTGTGATTCGTCGGGCCCGGCTGCGGGCCGAGGCGGAAGCGACCTATGTCGGTGCGACGGTGGAGATCGACGGCAACACCGTCCAGGGCACGCAGGTCCGGCTGCTCGGTGGCGAGGCGTGGCTACAGTGGCCGCAGCGGCAAGGAACGCTGCCGTATCTGCGCGCCACCGTCGGGATGTTCAAGATTCCCTTTGGCCGCGA
Organism: Myxococcales bacterium; assembly: GCA_016794465.1. Classification (GTDB taxonomy): domain Bacteria; phylum Myxococcota_A; class Polyangia; order Palsa-1104; family JAEUJZ01; genus JAEUKA01. Next base: position 192,123 of record JAEUKA010000024.1, read on the forward strand.
GGTCCTGCAGTACGACCCTGAGCGGCTGTTTCTCGAGCGAAGTCAGATCATACGGGCGCTGTTTCCCGGCGAGTACGACCTGGGGGTGCGGCTGGCGGGTGGCTGGCGATTTTTGCGCTACACGCTGGCCGGAATGAACGGTCAGCCGTCGGGAGAGCAGGCCTTTGCGGCGCGCGATCCGAACCAGAGCAAGGATCTCGTCGGGCGCGTCGGCATCGACAGCCGGCTGGGGACGGTGGCGGTCGTGCGGGCCGGCATCTCGGGGCTGTACGGCGAAGGCTTTAGCCCCGGCAGCCCGCCGAGCAAGGACGTGCTGACCTTTCGTGACGACAACGACGACGGACAGGTGCAGCCGAGCGAGCTGGAGGTCATCCGAGGCCGCGCCGCGACGATGAGTCAGAACTTTTCGCGCGATGCGCTGGGAATCGACGGAGAGCTGACGATCGCGGTGCCGCTCGTCGGTGCGCTGCAGCTCAGCGGCGAGCTGATCTGGGCCCGCAACCTCGATCGGGGCCTGATGCCGGCGGACCCGGTGGCGACGGGAAGAGATCTGCGTGAGCTCGGCTACTACCTCGGGGTGTCACAGACGATAACGCCGTACCTGCAGGTCGGACTGCGCTACGACTTCTATGATCCCGACGCGGACCGGCAAGAGCAGCGCGGTCCTGAGCGCGTGCCTATCTCGGTGGCGTTTGCGACGCTGGCAGTGACGGCGGCGGTGCAGCATCCGCGCTACGGTCGCGTCGCCGTCGAGTACAGCAACCAGCGCAACGCCCTGGGGCGAACGGCGGCGGGCGCACCGACGACACTCGGTCGAGACTCGGTGGTGCTGCGCGCGCAGGTGGCCTTCTGATGCGTCACGGTGGTCAAAGTCGCTGTGGTCTGACGGTGACGCTGGGGCTGCTGCTCTTGCTCGGGACGGTGAGCTGTGACAGTGCCTCGTCGGAGAGCCACCTGCCGTCGCTGTTACGGGTCGAAAACGCGCAGCTTGTCCTCGGGACACCACCGCTGGACGAGAGTGGACCTTCGGTGCAAGGCGTGACGCTGCTTCAAGCGACGGTGTGGCCGGGGCAAAACCGCAAGCCGCTGAGTGGCACCTTGGCGAAAAGCTCGACGGCAGTGTCGCTGTTTCTGGTCGGAGATCGCGGCCACTACATCGTGCCAGCCGGAGCCCCGGATCTGACGGCGCCCACCGAGCCGACGTTCTTCACGAGGCTGGCGTTTTCCCCGCAGCTGCCACTCGGGCCACAGCTGTTGCAAGTCCAGGCGACGGACGACAGCGGGCGCTATGGACCGGCGACGACACTGCAGCTCACTGTCGAGCCTGCGCCACCCCCGACTGGAGCGCTGGTCTTTTCGCTGCGCTGGGAGCGCGCCGCCGACCTCGATCTGCACGTCGAGGAGCCGAGCGGCCAAGAGCTCTCTTCCCGTCGCAAGAGTGGCAACACCGCGCCGGCTCCGGGGCGACCACCGCCAGGCCCCGACGCTGGCTATCTGGATATCGACTCCAATGGGCTGTGCATCATCGACGGGCGGCAGCAGGAGAGCGTGATCTATCCCAAGCTGCCGTCGTCGGGCCGCTACCTCGTGCGCGTCGATACCTTCTCGCTGTGTGGACAGGCAACGGCTTACTGGCGAGTGACGGCGTGGCTGGCCGGGCAGCGGGTGGCCGAAGCCAGTGGTCAGAGCTTGCCTTCAGCGACGCGCGGCGATCATGGAATTGGGGCCGGTGTGCTCGCGCTGGAGCTGGACGTGCCGTGAAGCGCAGTGCCGACTGGATCTTGCTCATTCTGTTGGGGTGGCCGGCAGCCTCGGGACGAGCCAACCCGACGCCCGCCACGTCGCCGCCGTTTGAGACGGTGGTCCGGGCCGAGCGTCCCAGTCTTGGACCGCTGTCGACCCGGCTCTCGACGGAGGATGCCCGCACCCTGCCCGGCGTCGCTGGCGATGCCGTGCGTGCCGTCGAGTCGCTCGCTGGGGTGACGCGCCCGGCGCTCGGCTCGGGTCAGCTTTCGGTGTGGGGCGCAGCGCCGGCCGAGTCGCGCATCCTCCTCGACGGCATCGAGCTTCCGGCGCTCTACCACCTGGGCGGACTGCGGACGATCGTTCCGACGAGCCTGGTGCAGAGTCTGACGCTCTTGCCCGGCGGCTACGGGGCGGCGTATGGACGGGCGCTCGGGGGACTTTTGCTGCTTCACGAGCAGCCACTGCCCGACGGGATTCACGGTGAAGTGGCCGCCGATCTGCTCGATGTCAGTGCGACTCTGTCGGCGACGCTCGGTCAGCGCCTGACGCTGAGCGCCTCGGGACGGTATAGCTATTTTGATCGAGCACTGGCGACGCTAACGGGTCAGCCGCTCGGCGACTACTTTCCCCTGCCGCGCTATCACGACTTTCAGGCGCGGGCGCGGCTGAGGCTGCGTCCCGGCGAGCAGCTGACCGCCACGGTGCTGGGTGCGGGCGACGAGCTGCGCCGGGCACGAGCGCCAGCCGAAGCGATAGCCGCTCAGTCGGAAACCTGGCATCGCACCATGTACCGCTTCGGGCTACAGTACCAGACAGGGACGCACAATGACGGACAGGTGACGATCACCCCGTGGGCAGGACTCGATGACAGCGACTACCAAGCGGCGTTTGGCGACAGCCCAGCCAGGCTCAGCCGTCGGGACACTCGCTATGGCTTGCGCGCCGCCTACGCTGCCGTGGTCGCCCCGCGCGTGTCGCTTTCCGTCGGGGTCGATGTCCTGGGCACGCTCTCGACGCTGAGCCGCCAAGGGACCCTGACCCGTCCGCCGCGCGAGGGGGACCGCGCCGTGTTCGGACAGAGTCCAAGTGCTGAGCAAAATGCTGACCAGTACTCGACCCACCTTGCCGACTACTCGCCGTTTCTGTCGCTGGTGCTGCGCCTCGGTCGCGTCCTCATCGAGCCCGGTCTGCGAGCCAGCGGAGTCTTGCTCGACGTAAGTCGTCTTCTGCCCAGGGTCGGGGCCGCGCCGCCGATTGGCTCCCGTCGCCTGGTCTTCACCGTCGAGCCGCGCCTGCTTGTGCGCTATCAGCCGTGGCAGAAGCTGACCCTGCTCATCGCGACGGGGCTGTATCACCAGCCGCCCGACGCTGCCGATCTGAGTGCGGTCTTTGGCAACCCGACGCTGTCCCCGGCCCGTGCGGTCCACGCGGTCCTGGCGGCGGAAGTCACTCCCCTTCCGTCGCTGCGGATCGAGCTGGCCGGATTCTATCGCTATCTCGATGGGCTCGCGGCGCGCAGTCCGCTTGAGACACCACCGCTCGCCCGTGCGCTCAGTCAAGACGGTCGCGGTCAGAGCTTTGGCGGAACCGCGTCGCTGCAGCTGACTCCGTGGCACAACCTCAGCGGCTCTGTCTCCTACACCCTCAGTCGCGCCGAGCGTCAAGATGCCCCGTCGCTGCCCTTCCGGCTGGCCGACTTTGACCAGCCGCAGATCCTGCAAGTCCGGGCGCGCTATGTCCTGTGTGGGTTCGGAATCGGACTGCGGCTGCGCTACACCTCGGGGCTGCCGCGTACCGAGGTGATCGATTCCTACTACAGCGCGCGCGATGATCAGTTTCAGCCGGTGTTCGGAACCCACAACGGAGTCCGCCTGCCGGACTTTGTGGCACTCGATGCCCAGCTCGATCGGACGTTTCAGCTGCGCAGCGGAGTCACGCTCGCGATCTGGCTGGATGTCCAGAACCTCACCAATCGAAAAAACGCCGAAGAGCTGGTATATCGTTACGACTTCAGCGAGCACGACTACATCACAGGCTTACCGACGGTCGCAGTGCTCGGAGCCCGGCTGTCGTACTTCTAAAAAACCCAATGTCCCCGCCCAAGCTTCCATTCCCAACCGCATTCCCAACTGCATTCCCAACTGCATTCCCAACTGCATTCCCAACCGCATTCCCAACCGCATTCCCAACCGCATTCCCAATCACGTTCCTATTCATTTTCCTGTTCGGCTGCATTCCGGAAGTGGGTCCGCCGGCCTCGCTTCTTGACGGTCCACGGGTCTTGGCGATGCGCAGTGAGCCCGCCGAAGTCTATCCCGGAGAGTCGGTCCGCCTCGACCTCACCATCGCCGATCGAACCGGTCCGATCACCACCGCCAGCGTCGACTGGGCGTTCTGTTCCGCCCCCAAACCACCGACCGAAAACAACGTCATCAGCGACCGCTGCTTGCGCGATGAAGTCCGCTCCATCGGCGGCCACGGACTCGCGGTGATGGCTCAAGTTCCTGTTGATGCGTGCGCGCTGTTCGGTCCCGAGCTGCCGCCCTCCGCAGCTGGAGACATGGTGCCGCGACCGCGCGATCCGGATCACAGCGGTGGATTTTATCAGCCGGTCCGCGCTCGAGTCCTGGGTCTGACTGCCATTGGACTTGTGCGGATTCGCTGTGGGCTGAGCGGTGCCAGCCAAGAGACAGCAGCAGCCTTCCGCGCCCGCTACCTGCCCAATCGGAATCCCAGCGGCGGTCCATTGTCAGCGACGGAAGAGGAGACTCCTATCTCGCTTGCGGCAGTTCCTGCGGGCCATTCGATCCGCTTTGCTCTGGCCGTTTCGGAAGACAGTCGCGAGTCCTTTCTGTGGTTCGATCCGACCGATCAAGAGCTGAAGCTTGTGCCAGAGCAGCTGCGGGTGTCGTGGCTCGCTGGGCAAGGGAGCTTTCTGCGCTCGGCCACCACTCACGACGCTGCCGATTCCCACACGATTCACAACGAGTGGATCGCTCCCGAGCAAGCCGGTCCGGTGATGCTGTGGACGGTGCTGCGCGACAGCCGTGGTGGCGTTACGGTCTATTCCCACTCGGTCCAGGTGATGGCTGCTGGGCCTTCATAAAGATGCGCACAATACTCCTCTTATTCCTGTCTGTCTCGATAGTCGGCTGCGCGGGTCAGCCCGAGTGGCGTCGTCGCTTGCAGCTCCTAAACGATCACTTTCCCCGTCCGCCCAAGCAGAGAGTCCGCTGTCTTTCGGATGACCTCCTTGCCCAAGGAATTGTTGCCGCTGTAAAGAGCGTCGATTTTTCGGCGGTGTTTGACCAAGGTCCGCTGTACGGAGTCGGCTGTCCCGATCCCCAGCAGAGTCTGTGTCAGACGCTCTCTGGTCGGGTGGGAAAGAGCAGACATCCGCAGCTCGATCTGTCGCTGATCGCCTTCAATCCGCCAGGCTGTGCGCAGTCCTACGCCAAGGCCACGGTGGTCTTTGATCGCAGTCATCCGGATGGCTTTGTCGGACAGCACGATCCCAAGTCGCTGCAAATTCGCAACATCCGCTTCCGCAAGTGGGATGAAGCGCGCTGGAATGGTGGCCAGTATGCGCTTCCCACGACCGCCAGCAGTGCACAACAGGAGGACGGAGCGAGCACGAACCCACTGATTCTGCCGGGTACAGAGCGCACTTGGGAGTCCCCCTATTCTGCGGACTCGCTGCTCCATCCCGAGCCAGCGCCCAGCGACGAGCCGAGCATCGACTTTCTGGCTCCCTGGCCGGCCAGCTCGTTCAAGATGATGGTGGCGACGCGCTTCCTAAAGCTCTTGGATGATGGTCATGCTCAGGACGGTGCGAGCGTTACATTAGAGACTCCGATTCCGCTGCTGCCCAAGTCGCTGGTACCGGCGTGTCCGGAAGTCGCGCGAACTCTGACCTTGCAAAGAGCGCTCGAGACAATGCTGCAGTGGAGCGGAAACTGTGCGACCGCTGGGCTGGTTCGCTTCCTTCACCAACACCAAGAGATCATCCAGAGTGAACAGACAGACTCGCGCGGATTCCCAACCGCTCCACCGACGAGAAATCTCCTGAATGAGCAGCTTGCGGGGCTGGGACTGCACACTCTGCAGATGAACCGCACGATGGCCAAGCTGGGTCGCTGGGGCAGTCCGGACAACAACTACGAACAGCTCACCGCCTCTGTTGCCAACAACCACATGACCTCTTGGGATACCGCGCGCCTGTTCTGGCTGTTTGATGAGCTACCGGAATCACAAAGACCGCAGTGGGAAGTGCGCCCCGGTCAGCCGGTGTGGCGCGACTTTGTGTCACCGCGACACAGAGAGCTGTTGCGAGAGATCCTGCGCGACTCCTATTCGGGAACAGAGCTGAGCAACAACCACCACTGCCCCCGTCCCACCTACGCGGCGGAGCACAGTGCGGCGAGTCCCGGGTTCGGTCAGGTGAAGGAGCCCGGAATCCTCACGCGGGTACCTGAAAAGTGGCTCCAAAACGGCAAGCTGCGGACTCCTTTTGCGGACCATCCCTATCCGCAGGTGGTCGATGATCTGGGACCGGGCGCAGGTGAGCGGGGCGCCGATCTGCTCCCGTGTCAGCAAAAGGCCGAGGTTGCTTTCCTACACAAGCCGGGACTGACCAATGTCGCCGCCAGCAGCACCGGCATCGCTCACGGAATCGCTCCCTTCCGACGCCACTACATCATCAGCTTTTTCTCTACGCTCGGAACGCGCTACGGCGATGCGGCCACGCCTACGGAGCGAACAGAGAGCATTCCGCTGCTCGGCGCACGCATCGATACTTGGCTCGCCTGGTGGCTTGAGTAGCTCCCTTTGGCAAAGCTATGTTAAAATCAAAGTTCTTCTGTTCGCGTCGAGAGGTCGCGTTCCATGACTCAGCATACGATTTACGATCGGTTTTTCGCCCGCTCTCTTGAGCTCATGGCAACGGCCGATACCAGTGGGTTCTTTCAGCACCTCAATCCTGCCTGGACGCAAGTACTTGGTTACTCCCTAGAGGAGCTGAAGTCGCGGCCGTTCCTCGACTTTGTCCACCCTGATGACATCGCAGCCACCAACCAGGAAGTGGCCAAGGTCTTCGGTGGCGCAGAGGTGTTCCACTTTGAGAATCGCTACCGTCGCAAAGACGGCTCCTATTGCTGGCTGGCGTGGAGCGGAGGAGTGTCTCTGGAAGACAACATGATCTTCTGCTGCGCGCGCGATATCTCGGTGCAGAAGCGACTGGCAGAGGAAAAAGAGCAGGCTCTGTCGGCGCTCGGACGCTTTCAAGCGCTGGCGGACAGTACGTCTGATTTTGTCGGAATGTTCAGCGCCGATTATCGAATGACCTACGTCAATCCTGCTGGTCTGCGCATGATCGGACGAGAAGACGCCCTGCCAGCGGAGCTGCCGCTGCTGGCTCTGCATCCGCAGGATCATCAGCAGCGAATCTTGAGCGAGGTCATTCCGACCGTACGCTCCCAGAGCAGCTGGAACGGCGATACTTGGCTGGCCCATGCCAGCGGACACCTGATTCCTGTCTCGCAGGTGATGGTGGCGCTCCGTAGCAAGGACGGACAGATCGAGGGCTTTGGTACCGTCATGCGCGATCTCAGCGCGATTGAGTCGTACAAACAGACTCAGGAGGAGCTGCTCCGGCAACAGACGATGCTGCGCGAGATGATTCAGGCCATGGCGACGCCGATCATTCCGCTGACGGAACGAATCGTTGTCATGCCGCTGATTGGGAGTATGGATGCCACCCGAGCAGAGGACTTTCTGACCGCTGCGCTGGAGGGAGCAGAGAGCCGGCGCGCGCGGGTGGTGATCATCGACATCACAGGTATGAAGCATGTCGATACCAGCGTCGGCGCAACCCTGGTCAGAGCGGCGCTGGCGCTGCGCCTGATTGGAGCAGAGGTTGTCCTAACAGGAATCCGCGCCGAGATCGCTCGAACTCTGGTCAGTCTGGGAGTCGATCTGCCTGTGAATACCCGCAGCAATCTCCAGAGCGGAATTGCCTATGCACTCTCCATCTCCGGAGAGGTCCTGCTCTCACCATCCGGAAGAGCCCAGAAGTAAGCGCCTCTCGATGAAGACGCCGACCTTCGTGGCGAAGCTGGTCACGGTGGCGCTGCGTACACTGACCAGCGCAGCGAGAGGGACAAGAGCGTGACAACAACCGAAGTGCTGGTGACAGTTCCTGATCGTGGTGCAGCCGATCTGTTGGTTCAGCTGCTAGCTGAGCACGACATCTCTGCAGAGATCCAGCGTGTACCAGGGAATCCGTACTTGGGAATGCTCACCGCCGATGCTTGGGAAGTACGGGTGGCATCGGAGGATCTGCAAGCCGCGCAGGCGGTCACAAAGAGTACGGAGAGCGACTCTGCGACGGAGGATGAGCAGCCGTCAGACTCTCCCCGCGCACCTTCGCTCATCACCTTGCTGGGACTCTCCATCGTGGTTCCGCTGCCGGTTGGGATGCTTCATGCGCAATATCTCCGATTGGGATTCCTGCTACTCGGTGTCGCAGTGCCCTGTGGCATAGTAGGAATCGTCCAGCGGAATGAGTCCCTCTTTGCGATCGCGCTGATCGCGAAGCTACTCGATACGGTGGTGAGTCCCTGGTTGCTGGTCCGGACTCGCCGGAGACTGGGTGTTCACATCGCTGGCGATGGATGGAAGGGTATCGGACTCTCTCTGCTGTTTGCGACGCTGTCCTGCGCTGCGCTGGCGTGGTGGAACCAGCAGCGGGAGGAGCTGAAGCAAGAGCCCATCATCATCCAGGAACTTGATCGGCAGCTGCGAAACATTCAGCAAAGTGTACAAGCGGGCACACTCCTGAAGCCGTCGTATCAGTTTCCCAAGACCGCACTTGGCAGAATCGCCACGGCCACGCTCGACTACAACCATCGCTACATCGAGCAGACGCAGCAGATGAACGACTCCTATTACAAGCTCGAGCCAGCCTTAGGCGCGCTTGTGACATCGGGAGCAGGAAAGGAATCGCTCGAACAATTTGTTCGCGATGCAGAAAAGCTCCGGCTGCTTGCGGAGAGGTTGGAATCGGAAAAGGAGTGGGACGAGCTCTGTGACGCGCTGCATGCCGATGAGGAGAAGACCCAGAGTACCAAAGCGTTCGTCGATGGCCTACAACGCGGTCACACAGGGCCGACTTCTTCCGTGCCGAAGGCTCGGGAGATCGCTGGAAAAATCGCTCTGTCCGCAGCACACCTAAAGGACGCGGCCACGATCCTTTTGCACTGGCAGCAAGTGACTCCGTATGAGCTTCACGAGGGTCACATCTCCTTTCCTGCCGCGCAGCCGACCGAGACGGAGCAAGACAAGTATGGAGAGCTCCTACGGAACGCCGCCAACCTCGCCAATGAAATAGAACAGCTTCGCGCGGAAGTAGGACAGCTTACGAGGATGAAAGGGCAGTAGTTTCCGGATGGGAACTGTGGCTAGGAGAAGCGGCAGTCGGGCTGCTTGCGGCCTTGCTTGGTGATCACGATGTGCCACAGCTGACCATCACGCGCGAGCGAGCTGCCTGCGGCTGAGAGCAGATACCACTGCCACATCAAATAGAAGCGCCGGTCATACTTCTTTTGATCGAGCAGGTGATAGCCATCTTTGAAGTTCTGCCACCACGCCATCAGGGTGTGATAGTAGTCCGGCCCGAAGTTGTGCCAGTCCTCCATCACGAACAGTCCTTCCATCGCCTTACCAAGCTGCGCCACCGACGGAGCACAGGCGTTTGGGAAGATGTACTTTTCGATGAAAGGAACGCCGTGCCGCAGGCTCTCGTTGTTGCCAACGGTGTGCAGCAGCGCCACGCCTTCCGGCTTCAGGTTGCGATGCACCACTTCCATCAGGTTGCGGTGATTCTTGTGTCCGATGTGCTCTAGGAGTCCTATCGACCACACCCTGTCGAACTGTCCGTAGACATCACGGTAGTCCTGAAGGCGGAACTCACAGGGCAGATTCCCAGCCATCTCCCGCGCGAGCTTCACTTGCTCTTTGGCGACGGTGACACCGACTACTTTGGCGCCGTACTTTTCCGCCGCATACATCGCCAGTCCGCCCCAGCCGCAGCCCAGATCCAGCACCGTCATTCCCGGCTGCAGTCCGACTTTGCGACAGATCAGATCGAGCTTCGCATCTTGGGCTTCCTGAAGGTTCTTCGCGTTCTTCCAGTAGCCACAGGTGTAGACCAAGCGCTTGTCGAGCATCACCTTGTAGAGATCATTGCCGATGTCGTAGTGCTTTTCGGCGACCTCGTAGGCGCGCGCGCGGCTCTGCCGGTTGAACAGAATCGAGTGCAGCGTGATCAGCCGCATCCGCCAGTCACCGGTGATCTTCTTGGTCATGTCGGCGCGCAGGATCTTCTCGAAAAACAGCTCGAGATCCTCACACGTCCACCACTCATCCATGTACGACTCCCCAAGGCCAATCGACGCCTCGGCAAGCAGTCGCTCATAGAACAGCGGATTCTTTACCACGATGTCCCCGGGATTCTTCCCCTCGAAGCCAATGCCAGCAGAGGTGAAAAGCTCGCGGACAACTCCCTCGGCACGCTCGCGGCGGGCCTCATCCGAATTCACACGTAAGACCATGATGTCCCCAAAATCCTCGCGTTACGGAGCGCTCGTTTGTGAGAGCTCTTGTTTCACTGCGGCCCGCAGCTCTTCGACGTTCGCGTACACATGCTTGGGCTTCGCAAAGATCTCAAACGTCTTTAGTACTGACTCTGCCCAGCCGAACATCCGATACGGATAGCCATTTTTGATGCAGAACTCCTGCACCATCGGCGCCATCCTTTTGTAGTAGATGTGACTGTAGCCAGGGAACAGATGATGCTCGATCTGGTACTGCAGACCCGAGCAGACCAGCGAGCCGAAAAACCCGGTACGAAAGTTAATCGTCGTCGCTGTCTGTAGCAGGACAAAGTCCTTTTTCCAGTCTCCCTTCGCGATACACAGAGCCTCTGCCGGATAGTGTCCCGGCGCCAGCACCCAGTACAGCGGATAGCCCAGGAGTCCGATCCGCATCAGGTTAAAGCCGATCACATTCGGCACTGGAAAGAAGAACGAAGGAATCACGAACCACACCACGATGTGGAGCAGCATCACCACCAAGTCCGCCCAGTGCGCCATCCGCCTCCGACTCTTGTCGGGCAGAATCGCAAACAGATGACGCCAGCTGCCGATCTGGCGCAGATAGCTGTTCAGCCACGCCATACACGGAAACACCAAGTGCTGATAGCGTCCGAAGTAGCCGATTCCTTTTGCCACTTCCTGATCCGTACTGGCAAAAAACGGCGGAAAATCACAGTCGCCATCGATGCCCATGACGTTGGGATTGGCGTGATGCAAGGTGATGTGGCGGTGACGCCAAAAGGTCGCGCCCAGCATCAGGAAGAACGGGTATCCGAAGTACGCCAGGACTTCATTGACCCAGCGATGACGGCTCGCTCCGTAGTGCGTAGCGGTGTGAGTATTGGTTCCGACTCCCACCGATCCATACGTCGAGATCAGCATGCCGAGAATCCGCAACCACAGCGGCTCTGTGAAAAGGAAGATCGCGATCCCACCCAGCGCCAAGCTGACATGAACCGCAAGTTCGAGAAGTACCGGAAGTACGGGACGTTGGTTCCAGCCTCGATTGCGGAACTCCGTTCTCAAGGCTGCTAGGGCATCATCCATCGCGCCAGAATAACGCAGCACATCTTGTCCGTGGCAGCAAAGATCAGCTGCGATCTTCGTTTTCGCGCACCAAACAACTTGGTCAGTGGTTCGACGACTTATCCAAGCCGCGACCTGAGCCCTGATGGCACCGGAATAACAGGAGTATCAAACGCATCTTTATTGGCAGTACTCGATGAAGCGGAAGAGTCGCCCTCCTAAACCGCCCAGCTTTCTCACCTCACGCCTTGTCAAGGTAGGACCTGATGGCGGAGACTCCGACCCATGCACCAAAAACACTCTGCGGCTCACTCCCTTTCCACGCACTTCAGACTCCTTGGCGGACTCCTTTGCGGATTCCTTTGGGTGGGCTGCTCTGACGGCGGAGAGGTACCACATTTTGAGGTTCCCGATCGACCGGCTGGCGTGCGCGCGCCGCTGTCTGCTCCGTGCGATCCGATGGATGAGACGCGCTGTCTTCTACCCTTCCCATCGAGTGTCTTTACCGTCCGCGATCCAAGCACCAAGACCGGTCTGCGCGTTGCCATTGCTGCCGATTCACTGGAAGTCGCCGACGATCCGGCGGCTCTCCTCCGTGCCGATGGCTTTTCCCAAGTGACACCCCTGGTGACAGCGTTTTTCGCCGACATTCCACCCCTTCCTGTTGCAAAAAACGGGGACGGTCCGCTGCGACTCCTGTTGGCTCAGCCGGGTGCAAGTGGCTTTGGTGAAGCTGTTCCGCTGCGCTTCTCCGTCGAGCAGAACGTCGCAACAGGAGGCCGAACCGAGTCCTTCCTATTTGCCTATCCGCTCCGTCCGCTCGCTGCTGGATCGGATTATGTAGCGGTGGTTCTTGATGATCTGCCGGTCCGGACAGACTCCCAAAGGACTCTGCTTGCGCCTTCGCGATGGACTCAAGTCGCGCTAGGAATCGCAGCACCCGCGACGCAGACAGAGGCCGAGCTGGCCGCCTATCACGCACCGACCCGGGCGGTGCTGCGCCGTGCTGGCATCGATCCCCAGCGAGTCTTGCGGGTGTGGGACTTTACGACGCGATCGGAACAGGATGCGCAGAAGAGCTTGGCCACGATGCGTGCCGGAGTTCTTTCTGCCGTTACTTCCGGAGCCGTAAGCGTTCACATTGATGAGGTCAAGTCTTCCCCAAATCCAGCGATCTCAGCGACGGTGATTGGCCACCTGGAAGGAATCCCAAAGTACATCGAGTCGCAGCCGGGAAGCTCTCTGTCTTTTGACTCCCAAGGACTCCCGATTGTGAAAGGAACGCGCTCGGCTCCGTTCCGGATTGTGATTCCGGCGGGAACCGGCAGCTACCGCTTCATCATGTTCGGACACGGCACTGGCGGCACCTATCTGGACGATACATTTGATACCGAGATCGCTGGAAGTGGCGCCGCGAAAGTAGGAATCCAGTTCGATGGCTGGACAGAGAGCGAGGTGCTACAGACGCTGGCGGGAATCCTGCAGATCGTGAAAGGCTCGCACTATGCGACGGCGATGCTGATGCAGGCGCAGGCCGATGCGGCTGCGGTGCAAGCGCTGTTGCCGACAAAAATCGGTGACGCTCTGGCGGCGCCGCTGCTCGGTGGCAAGGTCAATCCAGCGGCGGGGCGAAGGCCGACCGATGACAAGCTGCTGTGGGCGGGAGGCTCACTCGGCGGAATCATGGGCTTGGTGGCGGTCAGCGCCGATCCGAAGCTGCGGTACGGAGTGCTCAATGTCCCCGGCGCGGCGTGGACGCACTACGTTCCCAAGTCGCTGCTGTTTGCGATGCTGGCGCCGCTGCTCGAGTCGACCTATCGCAGTCAGGTCAGCGCGCTGCACACCCTGGCGATGACGCAGGGAATCTGGGATGAGGTCGATGGCGCGGCGTGGGCGAGTGCTCTGCGAGGTCGGCAAGCGGCGTTCCTGATTCAAGAGAGCATCGGCGATCCGGTGGTTCCCAATGCAGGCAGTGAGATGGTGGCGGTCGTCACCGATGCCAAGCTGGTGGGCGCCGAGCTGTCTCCGCTGGCGCTGAGCCTGCCGCGCCAAAACGTCGTCGAGGCCGGCAGCGGCATCACCCAATATCGCGTCGCTGACACCGGTCCCTACGATGTCCATGGCTTCGCCGGTCGCAACACCCCCGCTGGCCGCGCCGCCCGCGCTCAGATCGTCGACTTTGTGCGCTCGATTTGGAACGACGGCGAGGCCAAGATCACCGTCCCCACAGCCTGCCCAAGCAGCCGCTGCGACTTCTCGGGCACTCCCTAGCCGGGGCGAAATTCTTGATCTGGGCGTGTCGGTAGGCTACCCAAGGCCGCATGAAGCGGTTTCACAGACGGTTGGTGGTTTCTAAGAACGCGATGGTGCTGGCGCTGACGCTGGGCGCGGCGGCGCTGCCGATGAGCCCGTGGCTGTCGCCCGTCCATGCCGAGGAACGCAATGCCGACATTGCGCAGCTTGAGCGCGATCTGGCCGAGGCGGGTCGAACCGGGGCGCTGCCGACGCTGCAGAAAGCGTGGCAGATTCGCTTCGACGGTGCGGTCGGTCCGGGCGAGCGGATCTCTCTCGAAGTCATGCCGGCGATTCCGGTCCAAGATGGCGATCCCGAGTCTCGACGGCGCTTCGACAGGCTGCGCGAGCAGGTCAAGCAAGCGTTCGAGCTGCACAAGCAGGACACCGGCGTCTTTACGGTCGTGCTCCGCGACGGAACCAAGCTGCTGACCAGTCAGGGGATGGTGATTCCGCTGCGGTTTGTGTTTAAGCGGCTGGTGACGGTGTCGTCGGAGACAAGCTTTGCCGGCTACGGTCAGTCCGGCTGCTCGATTACCACCCAGTTCTTCGCCACCGGCACCCGCGAGCCGCTACGACTCGGGGAAAATCCGACGCTGGCGCGCTTTGCGTTCAAGCCGGAAGGCATCGCGGTGCTACAGGGCTATCAGGGTCAGCGTGGCGAGATCGTGATGTTCCGTCGCCAGACCAATGATCCCGTCGAGGTGTCGCTCGAGTACACCGATCCCGAGCTGGGCCAGGTCACCCGCTTTGCGCCGGTGCCGCTGCAGGTCTGCTCCGATGCTGCGCTGCCACCGCCGCCGCCGCCGCCTGTCGTCGAAGCGCCCCCGCCGTCGGAGCTACCGCCGCCGCCGCCCGTCGAGACTGTGGCGATTCCCGAGCCCGTTCCGCTGCCACGCGGCCTGACCTGGGGCATCTCGGGCATTGCCGGCGTGGGATTGGTCACCGAGCCGGGCTATGGCGACGGCGTGGGTGGCGTGGCATTCGGAGCCAGCGGTCGCCTCGGCTACTTCTTTCACCAGCAGTTCGCGCTCATCGCTGAGCCCCGCCTCATCGGGATGGCCGGCCCGACGTTCCAGGCCTACAAGGTCAGTGCGGCGCTGCTCGGTCAGTTTCACTTTCTACGCTCGTGGGTGATTGCCGCCGGTCCGTCGCTGGGCTTTGCCGGCAGTGATATCTTCGGCGGCTCGAACTACGCCGGTGGCTTCTTGGCCCGCTTCGGCGGCGACATCGCGCTTCGCCCCACCAGCAGTGGCCGCAGCCGCGCCATCTCGCTCCGCATGGATGTCGAGCCGCTGTTTCTGCCCATCCCAGGCGGCGACCAGCGGGTCAGCTCTGTCGGTGCGATCACCAGCATCGGTCTTTCCGTCGGCTACGAGAGCTACTGATGGCCGAGGCCAGCGCCGCCCTTCTGTATCCCAAGACCTGCGCAGCGACGTTTTCTTGTCGCCAGTGTCGTCACTCGGCACAGGTGGTATTTCACGATCCAGACGCATTCGCCGAGGATGAGCCGATCGGCGGTCGCAGTCGCTGGATGCAGGAAGCAGCGATGGAACAAGCGCTGCGCAAGCTCCACGACAAGTCAAAGAAGGCGCTGTCACTTGTACCCTGTCCAAAGTGTGGCGGGATCGATGAGCCGGCGCGACGACAGGCCTATCTGCGGGCGGCGCTGCCTCTGCTGGCGGTGGTGCCGGTGATGCTGCCGACGCTGACCATGCTGTTTGGAGTGGTCGCGGTGGCCAATCGGGTCCAAGCGGCGCTGCTGGCCCTGGCGGTGACCGGGGCGCTGGCGACGCTGGTGGTGCTGTGGGGTCAAAGGCGGCTCGTCGGGGATGCCCGGCGGTCCGTGCGCTTTTCGTAGCTGGAGTGTCGGTTAGGTAGCCGGCGTCGGGCTGTCACTGGCGATGCGCAACAGATCGGCCGCAAACTGCTCCGCCGTCGACACCACCACCCGCGCCGCAAAGAGCAGCGAGTCATCGGTCCACTCATTGTCGAGCGCCGGCAGCGTCACCCGAAAATAGACCTCGGACTTGTCGGTATTGAGCACCCAGGTTCCCATGTAGGTGCGGGCGTTGAGCCGCGTCAGCGCCTCCGCCACCGCCGAGAAGCGCGCCGCCGGCACCAAGAACGGCATCGCCATCGCCAGCGTGACCATGTGCCGATCGGCAAACGGCAGCAGCTGCAACAGCGCCTCTTTTTCCAGCAGCGGATAGACCACCGCCAGCTGGCCGCGCTCGTCGTTTTGCAAGAATCGGAAGTTCTGGCGCTCGCAGAACGCCTTCAGGTTTTGGTAGTTGAGTAGATAGCCCGGCATCGTCGACACCTCGTCAGCTAGTCAGCATATCAAGCCCGACCGCCGCACGGAACTGCCGCTTACCAGCCCGTCAGTGTGTCCCAGGCCGCGCCCGCCACGTTGGCAATGCCCGAGCCGACATCGCGAATGCCCTGATCGACATCAATGGTGTGCCCGAACAGGTTCAGGTCGAGGTTGCCCTCCGCCAAGTTGAGGTCCGCACCAACGCCGTTGCGACCGCCGAGGTTGACGTTCGCCGCGCCCTGACTCAGGTCAACACCGCCGCTCGCCTGCGCCCAGTCGCCCAGTGTCAGGTTGTGGCCCGCGAAGTTGACGTTGCTGCCCGCGAGGCTCAGGTTGCCATTTGCCTGACCGTGCAGAAGGTCGACGTTGCCGCCGCCCGAGGCGTTGAGCTTGTAGCCCATGTCGGGGACATCGACCATGTGGCCAAACAGGTTCAGGCTGGCGTTGTCGAGCTGTGCTCCCGACGACAAGTTCTTGAAGTTGCCGCCCGCTTTCAGCTGCGTCAGGTCATAGCTGCCCGCCGCGTGGTCGAGCCCGAGTCCCGACTTGAAGTCGCCCTTGGCGCCGAGCACTTCCTTGC
The DNA here is from genome assembly GCA_016794465.1 of Myxococcales bacterium. Classification (GTDB taxonomy): domain Bacteria; phylum Myxococcota_A; class Polyangia; order Palsa-1104; family JAEUJZ01; genus JAEUKA01. Next base: position 208,735 of record JAEUKA010000024.1, read on the forward strand.
CGCCCCAGCTCAGCCCCGCGTGTCCGCCCTGCACGTTCAGCACGTCGAGCCGCGCCTTGTCGACCGCCGCGTTGCCGGTCAAGCCAAAGTTCGAGGTGTGCGCGTCCAGCTTGCCGATATTTAGGTCGAGCGCGTTGAGCTCCTTGGCACCGACGTTGCCGCCCAGCTTGCCGATGTTGGCCTGGTAGTCGAGATCTTTGATCTTCGCGCCGTGTGCGCCAATGTCATACCCGGTCAGGTTGGTGTTCATCAAGGTGCTGTTGTATTGCAGCTTACCGATGTCGACGCCGCCAACCGAGGCCTCGCCGATCTTCAGGTTGTTGCCCATCGCGCCGTTGAAGTAGCTGTGGCCGATGTCGAGATCCTTGCCGCCCGCGTAGCGATACTTCCCGTTTTCCAGGCCGGCATACAGTCCCTTGTCGAGGTTCAGGCCGACGTTGGCGTTTTCTCCCGAGAAGTGATTGTAATAACCCTCACCAAGCTTGGCGTGACCCTGGTAGACGTTGCCGAGCTTGGCGTTCACGTCCAGGTCGCTCATCGTGAAGGCGTCGAAGCGGCCCTTTTTCAGTCCGATATCCAGTCCCTTTTCTCTTGACAACTCCAGCGAACCGCCTTCTCCGACGAAGCCTTCGTTGAAGCTGCCGAGCTTGGCGCTGACTTCGCTGTCGCCCGGGCCCTTGAACCCGGCATGCAGGCCCTCGCCCGACAGGCCGCCCCACGACAGCTTGTCAAAGCCCGCCTTCAAGTTGGGATTCTTGAGGCTGGTGACATCGTACGACATCCGTGCACCCTCGACGCTGTTGGTCGCGCCGAGGTTCTTGAAGCCGGCGGTGGTGGTGGTGCCGAGCAGGTCGTTTTTCTGGGTGATGTTGAGATCGCTGGCGCGCCAGCCGAGTCCGTCGAGCTTGCCGACCTCGAGGCTCTCTTTGCCGAGGCTGCCCTGGTACTTGACGCCCTCGACGATGGTGTCGTTGCTGAAGTGCCCCAGGTGTGCGTCGACGCTGCCGAGGCCCTTGACCCCGTACTTGGCGTTGGCGTTGTCGAGCTGCATGCCGCCGCCGCGACCGCCGCCGGTGACGGTCAGCTGGCCGGTGCGCGGATCGATCTCGGCGCGGCCCTTCACGTCGTAGCCGCCGGTCACAAAGTTGCCGACGCCGCCGCTGGCATAGACTTCCTTGTTGCGGCTGCCCAGGTCGAAGCTGGCATCCTTGAGCGACGCGCCGCCCCAGTTGCCGGCCCCTTCCGCCCAGCCGACGCCGCGCTTGTTGTCCCAGCCGGCGCCGCCGCCGAAGCTGTCGCCGGTGTCCCACGAGCCGACCTTGGCGTTGCCACTGAACGCTCCGTCGCCGATGTTGAGGTTGGCCTCGCTGTTTTGGATCTTGTAGCCGCCGCCGTTCCACTCGCCGTTGGCGCCAAACGAGCCGGTCTGCGAGTCGTAGTAGCCGCCGCCCTTGACCTGGAAGCCCTGGCTGGCGTGGCCGATCTTGAGGTTGGCGTTGCCGACGGGGGTGTTGACGCCAACCTGGGCGTTGTCGACGCCAGTGCGCTTGCTGAACATGCCGTCGGCGCCGTACATGCCGTTTTCGTCGCGCCAGACCTGCCCGCCCGCCGAGTACTTGCCGACGTAGCCGTTGTCGAAGCCGGTCTTCACGTCGCCGAGCGGGCCCAGCTTGGTCTGCTGCGAGTAGTTGGCCACGCCGAGCGGGGTGTAGCTGCCGTCGGCGCCGTAGCCGCGCTTGGCCGCCGTGACCTCGCCGGTCTTTTCGTCTTTGTAGCCGGGGCTGTTGAAGGAATAGGCGTTGCCGCCGACGCCGCGATAGGTCGTCGCGTCCATGCTCTGGCCGAAGCCGAGGATGTCCCAGTCGTAGCCGAGGTTGCGCATCAGGCCCGCGCCGCCGCTGACACCGCTGTAGCTGCCGCCTTTTTCGTCGCTGCCAGTCCAGGAACCCCAGCCCACGCCGCCGCCGCTGCCGGCATGCACCGACGAGCTGCCGAGCGGATCGCGCGAGCCGAAGCGGGCGTCTTGGACACCGCCGAAGATGCCGCCGCCGGTGCGGGTCTTCTCGACGCCGTAGAGGCTGCCCGACACGTCCGGCGAGGTCAGGCCCGCCATCATTCCGCTCAGGGGACGGCTGCGATCCCCGAGCATGCCGATGCTGGCGTTGCGCTCGGCGAAGCTACTGAACTCTCGACCGGGTGCCCCGACCGAGCGCTCGCTGCGCACGCCCAAGTTGGCGCTGTACGGGGCCGGCTGACCATTCCACGAGCCCAGGCCGCCTCGCACCGTCGCTGTGTCCCGGACTGGCGCCTGCTTGGACCCCGAGCTTGTTTGCCGCTTATATTCAAATTCCGACATGTTCTCACTTCAACTGACAGAGTTTCTGAGTATCAAAATAATATATCGAGTCAGCGACGGAAATGTTGCTTCAAATCAAACAGACATAAGCCATTGTATTTATTCATAAATTTCTCATAAAACCGGACCAAAAAAGTGTCTGGCTACGCCAGTTTCCAACGACATCTGACGGAGAATGCAGTCATCAAGCCTTTCAGATGATCACAACTACCTTCTTCGACAGGAAACTAAGCGTGGGCCGACCAGAGACTTTTTTATCGGCGGGACCCTGCGTCCCGACGGAAAAAACGTCGGCGGGAAGGGTGACCCGCGCCGTGACAGCCGAGATGTGACCAACTGAAAGCATCAAGCCGGTGTCAAATCGGTGTCACGTCGGTGTCAGCTGGAACAGTCGATACAGCGTTTCTAGCGCTTGATCGGCAGCGGCGGGTGGTATCGCATACAGTCGCAGATACTGTCTGATTTCATCGGCATCACAGCCATCTGCCGTCAGCTCACCGAGCACCGCACAGAGCGGCGGAATCGGAAAAAGCGGCAGGTCTTGTCCCGCTCGCAGCAGCAGCGCAAAGTGCCCCGTCCCCAGCGCCGCCAGCCAGGTGTCGTAGCGCTGCCAAGCCTCGCGAAGCTGGTCCAGGTTTTTGGCTAGCTTTTGGTCATTTGCCGACGGATTGGACTGATGCTGCGGCAGAGGTCGACCCTGGGCAGCGACCAGCTCGGTGCTGGGACGGACCTTCAGACGAAGCTCGACGGCCAGCGGAAGCACCTGACTCCACACCGCCAGCCGTAGCAGTGCCTGCGACAGCCGAGGCAGCAGCGGCAGAGCCTTGGGCACGCTCCGCAGCAGGGCACAGTAGCGCAGCTCGTCGAGAGGAAACGGAAACAGACACTGCGAGCAGTGCGCCTCGACGGGACAAGTGGCACAGCCGCGCCGCGCCCGCGCCTGCCCAGCCGCGTCCTGCAGCTTGCCGATCAGCTGCGCGGTGGTGTCGGTGACGAGCCCCAGCGGCTGCCCGAAGCTACACGGCCTAACCTGCCCCCCGAGGGAGAGAATCGCTCCCGCCGCACCGTCGAAGCCCTGCGTCGTCACACAGCGCCGCGCCCCGTAGCGACAGGCGTCGTGCAGAAACGGCACCGCGCCCCGTCCCAGCGACACCACCCCCGACTCTAGTCCGACGAGCAGCTCTCGCAGCGCCGTCACATCGTCCTCGCAGTGAACCACCGCCGCCGTCGGCATCACCCCCGGACCCTCGGGCCGACTGCGCAGCGACTGACGCAGTCGATGCAGTGGCACATACGGCTGAATCATCTGCTCGACGACAGTTGGCGGTCGCACCGACAGCGAGCCACGGCCCGGACTTTCCACAGGCGGCGCCGTGACGGTGATCAGAAAGCGATGCCGCGAGACGAGCTGCGCCCCGGCCTCGGCCTGCACCAAGTCGGCAGACAGCCGTCGCACCGTGAACCACTCGCGCTTATACGGCGTCGGCAGCGGCTCGACCCGCACCGTCAGACCGGACTCGGCGTGCGGGCGCAGGATCTCCTCGACCACCGGCGGGGGGCCGCTCTGCCACTCCATCATCGTCGCCACCACCAGCCGTCCCGACGGGGCAAGATGACTGGGACCGGCCCGCAAGACCTCCAGCCGCAGCTGGTCAGCGACGCGGGTGTAGTGCGGCGCAGTCAAGATCAGGTCAAACCGCTCGTCGCGCACCGGCTCAAGCTGATGGCCGACGCGAAAGTCAATCGCTGGGGCGACGCCGTTCAGACGAGCATTGAACTCGGCCAGCGCAATCGCCGTCGCATACAGGTCCGTCGCCACCACCGTCTGACCGCGTCGGGCCGCCTCGATGGCAACAATCCCCGTGCCGGTCCCCAGATCGAGCAGCCGTCCCGCCTTCGCCCCGTCGAGCACCGCCAGCAGCGCATCCGTCTCCGGCCAGACATCTTGGAAGTACTCGACGAGCCCGCCCAGCTCCATCACGTAAAAGCGATCCCCGACGGTGCGCACCCGATGCCTCCCGATCAGGGTCTTGCCGTCAGCCTCGCGCTCGGCCAGTCCAAAGTGCAGAAGTGGCCAGCTTGTCTCCGGCGGCAGCTGTTCCACCCGTCGGTCCTTGCTGCCCGGCGCAAACAGCCGCGAAAAGCGATCTTCCGGTTCTTGCATAAGCCGTGCAAGCGCCGCCCGCAGCGCCACGAACTCATCGGCACTGGCGGTCAGCCGCAGCTTGGGCGAGGGCTGCTGCGTCCCCTCTTTCGACGCTGGCGCAGACATCAGGGCGCCGCAATCCGCTTGTCGAAGTCGATCCAGATCCGCCGATCGCCTCGGCAGTCGTAGGTTCGACACACCGCCGGGCGCTGCTCATAGACGGTACAGCGACAAGTGCCGGCCTCGTTGTGAACGCAGTATCCGTCGGGACGGCGCGCGATCAGGTAGGGCTTGCCGTAGTCCCACCGCAGCACTCTCTCATCGAGATCTTGCGTCGACAGCGGAAACACCAGCGTGCAGCAGCGCGCCCGACACAGCGGCATCCGTGCTCCACAGTCAATCTCCGGCAGCTTGGTGATCGAATACTTGTCGGGATGCAGGCTGACCAGCGGCGCCATCTCGTCGCGCATCCGGGTCTGCTCCTGCTCCAGAGCCGCTTGTCGCCGTCGCTCATGCTCGGCCATCGGCAGCACCCCGCGCGCCACCAGCGTCTCCAGCAGCGCATAGTAGCTGGCCGACAGCTCTGCCAGTCGCTGCCGCGTCTGATGCTCGACCTGATGGTTGAAGCGCAGCCCCCGCTCGACATCCTCGGGAGTGACCGGACGCGGAGCCGGCAGCGTACCCGTTCCCCCCGATGTACTGCCACCGCTTGCTGATGATCCACTGACCGGCGCCTGTGAAGCAGGCGGAGCCGTGCGCTCCGTACTCATCAAGTCCCCCTTCTTGGTCGCGGCGACGCGACACATAGGGCGCTATGTTACCATGGGCAATCTATCCCAAGAGAACGTCATGATGCAGCGTCCCCCATTTTTCCAAAACAGCACTCTGCAGAGCTTCCTACTTCGCATGACTCTGCCCGGAATGATCAGCGCTTTCTTTGTCCTAGGCTGCGCCGCTTGCCGGCAGTCTGGAACCACAACTACCGACGGGAAACAGAGCATGAACAGCCCCAAGAGCAACATGTACGGAGTCATTCCCGACAGCCCTCCCGACCTGGCAAAAAAGCCCGTCAGTGCCCAAGCAGAGTCGGCGGGATATCAGCAGATTCGCGAGTCGTTATTTACTCCTGACGCATGCCTCTTTAAGCAGCTTGACTACTGTGTTCGCGATCCCGACTTCATCGATCCGCTGATCAAGGAAGTGCTCGACAAGTACTACGACGGCGTCGTGCCGAGCCAGGCCGACAAGCTGACCGAGGTCAAGAACTCGGTCTTCGCCAAATACCGCAATGCGCTGTATGCCACCGACGGTCTGCGCCGGGTCGAAAAGCTGTTAGAGCAGCGCTTCCAGAGTCCGATCAAAAAAGAAGAGGGAACGACCGTTTCGATCGACTTCGGAGTCCTTCCGGGCAAGCTCGCAGTCGGGGCACGCTCTTCGATCGGAATCGCAGAGAGCAGCCACCTGACCGACGGGGAATGGAGCTCTGCAGAGATCGGTCAGCTGTTCAAAAAATACCACGCCGAGTTTCCCAGAGCGCACGCGCTGCGGCTGATCATCCAGCTTCCATCGCGCATCCAGAGCAGTGAGTGGATCTATCACTACAGCGTCGCCGACGATCGCATCATCGTCGTCACTGGCGGCTCTCCCAGTCGCGGTCTGGCAACCCCGACCGTCCTTGGCCGCACCTTCGATCCCTACATCAAAGGGGAAAAGAGCCTGCACAGCAAGAACCTCATCCACGTCCGCCTCAGCGAGTTCAAGCTGTAGCGAAACCCACGCCGTTCTACTGTGTCGTTTCGCTGCGGGGCCCCCTTCCCTGCGAGACTTTTTCCGTCCCGCTAGCGGTCCGAAAAAAGCTCTCCCCCCCGCACTACGGTTCCCCTCCGTGCCGGGGACTGTCGCCGGTCGGCCCCACAGCTCTGTCCGTAGACTGCTGGTTTCTGAAGTAGTCTCGGTATAGGGAGTTCGTCAATATGAAGCAGATGGGATGACTCTTATTGGGTTGGGCTGGGCTGAACCGTAATCACCACGGACTTCGAGGTTGGGGTGCGGCTCTTGTCGGCGCGACTGCCGAGCGGAACCAGGACGTTTGTCTCGGGAAAGTAGGTCGCGGTGCAGCCGAGCGGAATGTCGTACGGCACCACCACAAAGCGCTCTGCGGTTCGCGTCTGGCCGTCAAAGTGACTGGTCAGATCGACGAGCTGCTTGGGAGAGAGTCCGCGACTGTGCAGATCCGCTTCGTTCATCAGGATGACCCGCCGCCCGCCGTAGACCCCGCGATAGCGATCGTCGAGTCCGTAGATGGTCGTGTTGAACTGGTCGTGGGTGCGAATCGTCATCATCAGCAGCTGCCCCGGTAAGAGCGGATGCTGCGGCAGTGGCGCGACGGTGAACTGCGCCCGCTCGCTGCTGGTGACAAAGCTCCGCTCGCGCGCGCTGTTGGGCAGCACAAAGCCGTCGCCGCCACGAACCCGCTCGTTGAAGTGATCAAACCCCGGAATCGTCGCCGCAATCGCGTCGCGAATCAGGTCGTAGTTGTCGCGAAAGGTCAGCCACGGCACCCGACTGCGCGGACCCAGCACGGCCTCGGCCAGCTCGCAGACAATCGCGACCTCGCTGCGTAGCTGCGGCGAGGCGGGCGTCAGCTGACCTTGCGAGCGGTGGACCACGCTCATCGAGTTTTCGACGGTGACAAACTGCGGCCCACTCGCCTGCACATCGCGCTCGGTCCGACCCAGACACGGCAAGATCAGCGACGACAGCCCAAAGCCAAGGTGCCCACGATGCAGCTTCGTCGAGACATGCACCGTCAGCTGGCAGCGCCGTAGCGCCGCAGCCGTGACCTCGGTATCGGGCGTCGCCGACAGGAAGTTGCCACCGAGAGAGAACAGCAGCCGCAGCCGCCCTGCCTGCAGCGCCTCGATCGTCCCGACGGTATCGAGTCCGGGCTGAGACGGCGCGACAAAGCCAAAGTGCTGCGACAGTCGCTGCCGGAAGCCGTCGTCGATCTTGGGCGTGATGCCCATCGTGCGATCGCCCTGCACATTCGAGTGCCCGCGCACCGGACACAGCCCCGCCCCCGGTCGCCCGATGTGCCCGCCGAGGAGCAGCAGGTTGACCACTTGCTGAATCGTCGCCACCGCCGCCTTGTGCTGCGTCAGCCCCATCGCCCAGCAAGCAATGATGCGACGGCTGTTCAGCCACACCGCAGCGGCGGCCCGAACCTGGGCCCGGGTGAGGCCCGAGCCTGTGACCACCTCGTCCCAGGTCACCGCGTCGAGGTCACGGAGCAGCTCGTCGACCCCACGGGTGTGCTCGCGGATGAACTCCCAGTCGAAGACCTGGCCCGGGCGCTTGCGCTCCTCGTCGAGAAGCTCCTTCATGATGCCCTTGAGCAGCGCCGCGTCACCGTCGATCCGCACCGGCAAAAACAGGCTGGTAATCGCCGTCCCACCACCGAGCAGCTCGAGCGGACTCTGGGGGTGAGCAAAGCGCAGCAGCGCCGCCTCGGGCAGCGGATTCACAGCGACGATCTGACAGCCGCGCTGCGCCGCTTTTTGCAGCACCGACATCATGCGCGGGTGATTCGTCCCCGGATTCTGCCCCAGGATGAAGATCGCGTCGGCCTGCTCGAAGTCATCCAGCTGGACCGTGCCTTTGCCGACGCCCACCGTCTCTTTCAGCGCCACCCCGCTCGACTCGTGACAGAGGTTGGCACAGTCGGGCAGGTTGTTGGTCCCGAGCTGCCGCACCAGCAGCTGAAACAGAAACGCCGCCTCGTTGCTGGTCCGTCCCGAGGTGTAAAACGCAGCCTCGTGCGGCGACGACAAAGACCCAAGCTCGTCGGCAATCAGACGATACGCGGCGTCCCAGGCAATCGGCTGATAGTGCGTCCCACCCGGCGGCAGATACAGCGGCTCCGTCAGGCGCCCGAGCTGCCCCAGCTGATAGTCACTGCCCGCGGCCAGCTCGGCGACGCTGTGACGGGCGAAAAAGTCCGCGTCGATGCGCCGTCGAGTCGTCTCCCAGCTCACCGCTTTGGCACCGTTTTCGCAAAACTCGATCTCACTCCGCTCGCCCGCCGACTCGGGCCAGGCACAGCCGGGACAGTCCACGCCCTCGGGCTGATTGACCTGGAGCAGCGTCCGCATGCCCCGCACAAGCCCGGTGTCGTTGCGGCGCAGCTCGTGCAGCGTCGACAGGATTGCGGCACTGCCACCGGCCTCCTCCGCGCGATCCCCGAGGGTTACTTGGCTGGAATCATCGGGAGTCTGCGCCCCACTGCCGGCGCTGATTTTACTTGACATTCTGAAAATTCCTTCCCGTCCTCGGGATTTCCACCGACCGATTCATTGTCGTCGTCGCCGTCGTCGTCGTCTGGGACCAGCGGGCCGTCACCATCGCGCAGTCGCTCGGCTCCACAGTAGACGTTCATGCGCGTGCCCCGCAAAAAGCCGACCAGCGTCATTCCCGCCTCCCGCGCCACCTGCAGCGCCAAGCTCGACGGGGCCCCGATCGCGACAAACACCGCCAGCGACGCCATCCGCGCTTTTTGAACCAGCTCGAAGCTCGCCCGCCCGGACACCAGCAAGATGTGTCCATGCAGCGGCACCGTCCCCAGCCGCAGCTGCGAGCCCATCAGCTTGTCGACGGCGTTGTGACGGCCAACATCTTCCCGCAGCGCCAAAAGACGCAGCTCCGAGTCGAACAGCGCCGCCGCGTGCAGCCCACCGGTATGAGCAAACGTCGCCTGCGCCGCCAAAAGCTGCTCGGGCAGCCTCGGCAGCGCCTGGATCGACAGAAGCGGCCAGCCGGGACGCAGCGGCTCACTCGGCTCGGCGGCCAGTCCGTCGAGCGTGCTCTTGCCACACACCCCACAGGCACTGGTCGACACAAAGCTGCGGGCGAGCTGTCGCTGCGGCAGCTGCACATCGTCGCGCAGTGTCACCACCACCCGGTCCTCGCCCAGCGGACTGTCGACGGCCAGCACCTGCTGCGGCGAGCGCACAATCCCTTCCCCCAGCAAAAAACCCAGCGACAGGTCGGCATCGTCCTCGTCACGCTGCAGCTTCGACGCAGCCGGCGTCCGCATCGTGATCGTCAGCGGCTGCGGCTCAGCGTCGGGCCCAAGCTTGACCAAGATCTGCAGCGGCGACTCGACACACAGCTGCTCACGCCGCTCGGAGAGCACGCCGCCGTCGAGATGCAGCACTGGCACTGCCTGGGTTCGCCGTGACATATCGCGGCCAGAATACTGCCCTGACGAGCCAAGCGACGCCGAAAAGTGTCGCCGCCGGACGTTTGCTCGGACAGACTGGCTGCTATGGGTCACGTCGTCGAGCTGCCCGAGTTGCCCGACCCTGGTGAGCGCGGGCTGCCTCGCTACTCGCAGCGGCCGCTGCCGTCGTATCGCTATGTGCCGGGGCGGAAGCCGCATCCGACCCGCGACCCGCGTGGACACTCGTACTTGCCACAGTCGCTGGCGCAGTCGCTGGCACAGTCGCAATCGCAGCGGCATCCGCCGTGGCGGCCCGAGGACTGGCGGCACCTCGACGACTGGCTGTACGGGGTCGACCTGTTCCATCGCTACTATTTTTGGGAGTCACACGAGGCCTGGGAAGGCCTGTGGGCGGTGGCGGAGCGGGAGAGTGCGCCGTCGCTGCTGCTGCAAGGTCTGATTCAAGTCGCGGCGGCCTGTCTGAAGCTGCACCTGGGCTCTGGCGACGGGGCGCGCAGCCTGTCGACGAGCGGTCTGCAGAAGCTACACTGGGTGGCCACCGCGACGCCGCAGCTGCTGGGCCTGGATGTCTGGACGCTTTTGCCCGATCTGTCGGCCTATTTTGCCCAGCGCTGGCTCGACGCCTCGCCCCGGCTGACGCTGGATGTGCCGATTCTCCGTCTGAGATAAGCCGCCCATGCAGTCTTTGGGGACTCGGTCGAACGCGCGCCGAGGTTTCGTGCTTTATTCGTCGCAGACATGCCGGGTGCCCCAGATGCCGAAGCCGACCAAGCAGACCAAGCTGAAGCCCAAGACCGTCCCAGAGCGACCCCAGCGGCCACGGAGCCCGCGAGCCGTACCCGCCACCGAGATCGACGCTGACGAGCCAGCGACGCGACCCACGGACAAGACCGATGCCAGCCTGGTGCCGCTCCTCGGGGTGAACCTGAGACGACATCGCCTGCTGCGTGGGCTGACGCTGGATGCGCTGTCACTGGCCTCGGGGGTCAGTCGGGCGATGCTCGGACAGATCGAGCTGGGAAAGAGCGCACCGACGATCAATGTGCTGTGGAAGGTGGCGCGAGCGCTGGACATTCCGTTCGCACGACTACTGGAAGAAGACACGAGCGGGGCGACGATCGTCATGCGCCGCCGCGACGGTCGCAGCATCGTCAATCAGGCCGGCACTTTTTCTAGTCGGCCGCTCATTCCCAGTGGATCTCTGCGCCGCGTCGAGTTCTATGAGCTGACGATCAAGCCCGGCGCCACCGAAGCCGCCGAGCCGCACGCCGTCGGGACGATCGAGAGCCTGGTGCTCTCTCGCGGCATCGTCGAGATCGACACCAGCACCGAGCACCACCTGCTGGCGCCCGGCGACTCGATCGTGTTTGCCGCCGACACGCCGCACGCCTACCGCAATCCCGGCGACCAGGACGCGGTGTTGTATCTGGTGATGACCTACGCCGATCGACCGTAGTCGTCACTGACCATCGCCGCCGCCAGCGTCTCACCCGTGCGCAGTGAAATCCGCCCGATCTAGTTCTGCTATAACAGACAGAATTCTGCTATTGCGGAAAACTTGACTTGCGCACGTGGCCCAGATCCGCAACCATAACGGAATGCAGCTCGGCATCGCCCTCTTGGGCACACTCGGTATCGTCGCGATGGAGTCTTCCTACGTCCCGCAGCTGTGGCGACTGTTTCGGGTCAAGCACGCCGAGGAAGTGAGCCTGCTCTTGCCCGGGCTCAGCCTCGGGGGTCGGCTGTGTGCGATCGCCTATGCGCACAGTCAGGGCCAGCAGGTGTTCGTCGCCGGGTTCCTCGTCGGAGTGCTGCTGCGTGCCGGTCTGCTGTCGCAGGTCGCGTACTACCGTCATCAGTACCGGCGCCGGCTCCGTCAAAAGACCACCCCTCTGCCAACGCCGACGCTCGCACTGGTGACGAGTGAGCCTCATGACTCGATCGCAGTGACGCCGCTGCTGAGAGCCGTGCCGTGATCGTCGCTGCACCGCTTTTGGCCGATGATGATGTCGTCGGGCTGCTCGACTGGGCGATCGGTGAGTTTGGCGCTGGACTGCGCGTGGCCTGCTCGCTCAGCGTCGAGGACTGTCTGATCGTCCACTTTGTCGCCGAGCTGGCGCAAAAACACGGAGTCGCCCCGACGGTGTTTGTGCTCGATACCGGGCGCCTGCACGAGGAAACCCACCAGACCCACGAGCGCCTGCGCGACCGCTACGCCCTGCCCTTTCACGTCTACACGCCACGCAGCGAGGCCGTCGAAGCGCTGCTGACGCTCCATGGGCCGCTGTCGTTCCGTCGCTCCGTCGAGTCACGCCAGCACTGCTGCGCCATCCGCAAGGTCGAGCCGCTGTCACGCGCCCTGCTCGGTGCTCGCGCCTGGGTCACGGGTCTGCGACGGGTCCACTCCAGCAGCCGCGCCACCGTCGAGCGCATCGAGGTTGACGACGGCCACGGTCGGGTCAAGCTCAGCCCGCTCGCTCACCTTGGCGACGACGCGCTGTGGGCCCTCGTCGAGCGCCACCACACCATCGTCCACCCGCTGCACCGCCAAGGCTTCCCGTCGATCGGCTGCGCCCCCTGCACCCGCGCGATTGCCCCCGGCGAGGATCTGCGGGCCGGCCGCTGGTGGTGGGAAGATCCGGCGCACAGCGAGTGCGGCCTGCACCGTCGACCAGGCTAAACCTACCTACAAGCGCCTACTTTACCGCACGCAGCTCTTTGCCGCGCAGCACGAACTCTTTGACCGAGCCCGAGCTGGCACTCATCGTCAGCTGCTGCCGCAGGATCACCTCGTCGGCACTGCCGGCGCTCTGCAGGACCTGGAGCTCGGCTTGGTACTCGCCGGCACTGGCATCCCCGCTGGACTTGACCACCCGAAGCCGCCACTCGCCAGCGTCGAGCCGGTCAAAGCGCGCCGCCTCGATACCGACCTCGTCCCCTTGCAGCGTCGCCCGCGTCGGCTCGGTGCCCCGGCCCGGCGGAGTCAGCAGCAGCTGTAGCTTGGCGTCGGGATGCGACCACGTCAGCGCAATCAGCAGCTTGCCCGCATACCCTGGTAGGCCGTCGCTCTGCCCCCGCCGCTGCAGCTGACCGAGCAGGTTCTGATCGCCCTTTTTGCGCGCCTCGTCGAGGAGCCGGCCCAGCCGCACCGCATAGAGCGCCCGTGCCCACGCCGGAGCACCTTTTTGCGTCTTCTGCGCACCCACCGCCTCGGCCACTCGGCTGGTCAGACGCAGCGCTTCGTCGGTACGGCCAAGTCCCACCGAGGCATCGGCGAGCAGCAGCATCACGCCCTCGTCCTGCGGCAGCAGCCAGCTGAGGCCCTGGTATTCCCGATACGCCGCGTCGAAAAAGCCGTGCGCGCGATACAGATCTCCAAGCCGACGCCGACCCCACGGATCAAACGGCGCAAACTCGACGATCTCCGACAGCGCCCGCGCCCCTTCCGCCCCTTCGCCGCGACGAATCAGGTACTCACCGACGGCCTGCCGCACCGAGGAATCGGCGCCGGGATCGCCGCGCAGCGACTCGATCAGCCGGTTGGCCTCGGAAAACAGCGCCTGTTTGGCCGGTAGAGCAAGCCCCTTCGCTGCGCTCGCTTCCTCGATCAGCGCCAGCAGCCGCAGCTTCAGCGACAGTGAGTCCGGGGCCAGTGCCAAGAAGCGCCGCACCACCACCAGCTGCTCCTCGACGGTCTTGGTCTTCTTCAGCTCTTGCGCAAGCAGCGTCTGATCAACCCCACCGTCGAGAGCCAGGCCGCTCTGCGCCGCCCGAATGTCCGCCTCGGTCCGCACTGCCCGCAGGATCTCTCGTCGCAGGTGCGTCTGAACCTCTTGGGCATGCTCGCTGTCGTCGAAGCGGTGATACAGGTCCACCTGCTGCGCCGTCGCCCCGACGTGAACCCGCAGAATGTCGATGAGCGCCCGCCTGTCGAGCCAGGTCTTCAGCTCACAGCGCGCTTCGGCCTCGCGAAACACCGTCATGCCACCCTCGACGCCGGGATGGCTGGCCAAGCGCTCTCGCCACAGCGTCCGCCGCACCTGCAGATAGGCCCGCGACGCCGAGCTACAGCGCTGCGGTCCGTCGTCGTGCTCCGGCTGATTGAGCTGCAGAGCGTAGGAAATGTCATGCGGCTTGCCGTCGGGCGCCGCCGGAAGCTTGACCGCCAGAAGCGCCCGCTCGATGCAGGCGTCGATCTCCTGTGATCGCAGCGTCGAAGAAGTAACCTTCACATCCTTGGGCAGACCGTCGAGCCCGAGCTTCAGCAGCAGCTCGACGCGACCCGACAGCCCGGGATTGCCAGCCGCCCGTCGCTCGTAACACAGCCGCGCCGCACTCGACTGACCTTGCAGTGCCCGCACATACATGTCGTTGATGCTGACGGTGCGCACGCTCTGCGTCGAGACACCGGCTTCCAGCACAATCGCCGAGTCCTGCGGCGCCATACCGCGCAGTGCCGGCGGCACAAACTGACCGGCCTCGACCTCACCAACGAGCGGACGATACGTCTCGCCCCCCGACGGCTCGACCAGCAGCGCCGTCCACGGTGTCACCACCTGGAAGCGCTTTCCAATATCTAAGATTGCTTCTCTACCGGAGGCCCGCTCCAGAAGTCCCTGCATCCGCAAAAGCGCCCACCGTCGGGCCAGATCGCCGCCATCGTCGATGGTCCGCACGGTCAGATCTTGCTGCTCGACGAACGGCTGGCCATCGCGCAGACCACGCACCGTCAGCTTCGCCGGCACACCGCGATCGGCCCGCAGCCGCGCCACCACCGTCAGCGCATCGCCGCTCTCCAGCGTCACCGGATCACCGGGATAGACGACATCGGCGCCTTCACCCAGCTCGACGCGAACGTTGGTCAGGCTCGGCTGGGCAATCCGCTCGAGCAGATACAGCGCGGCCCGCGAGGCATCCGGCGCATCTTCAATCCGCACCACCCCCGAGCGCACCCCCGAGTGACAGAGCGACTCGAGCAGCCCCAGGTTGGCGTCGCTGCCCACCGCCGCCGCAAAGAAGCGCGGCAGATCGCCAAGCTGCTGCAAGTGATCATGAAGCTCTCGCGGCAGTAGCGCCCCAACCGTCGGACGACCATCGCCAATGTAGACGACCGCACCTTGGCCACGCGGCAGAAGCTCGACGGCTCGCTGCAGCGCATTCTGCAGGTTGGTGGCCCCGCCCGGCGTCTGCTTGCTCAGCTGCGCATCGAGCTGCTCGATTCGTTCCTTGGTAGCCGGTGCCATCGCCTCGCTACCCAGCGTCGCCGCCCCGAGAGAAGCCGCCACCACCGCCACCCGGTCCTCGGGCGTCAGTCGCTTGAGCAGCGCCTGCGTCGCACTCTTGGCCAGGCTCAGGCGCGCTTCATCGGTCCCCGCCGAGACATCGACCAGCAGCACCACATCAAGTCCCTTCGGCGGCTTCCCTGCCGTCGGTACCGGCTGCACCAGCAGATAGCGCTGACCGTCCAGCTCTTCGCCTTTATAGCCAATCAAGCGGTTCTGCACCCGCTCTTTGCCGTCGATAAGATCGAGCACAAAGTCCGACGTGGGGCGAAAGTCACTGCGCCGCATCGTCACCGTCGAGCCCTCGATCTGCGCGCCCATCCCCGCTTGCAGCGCTGCCGCCTGAGCCCGTGCCACATCCACCGTCAGCGAGAACTCTCCCAGGTTCGACAGCGAGCCGGCTTGCATCTGCGCGCTCTGGCCCATCGGATAGACATAGCTGCGGCGAACCGCGTCGGGATAGGGCAGATGCGGCAGCCACTCGCGATAGCGCAGCACGACCCGACGAACCTTGCCGGGCCGAATGTTGCGAACCAGACCGCGATAGCGACCGGCGCCCGCCCACTCGAGGTTGGCCGAAAAGCTCGACACCCCCGAGGCTTGGCGATCCATCGGCAGCACCGTTCCCCGTCGCGGCGCGCCATCATCCTCGGCCACCGCGAAGTACTCGAGAATCGCCGACTCCGGCAGCCGCACCGTATACAGCCCTTCGAGATACTCCGAGCGCGGGTTGAAGAAGGTCTGCTCGACGGTAGTCGTCGCCAAGTCGCCATCGATCGAGACGCTGACATCATGGGCGCGCACAATCAGCGGCGTCCGCGCCGTACCCAGCCCCGAGGCCGGTCGTGCCGTCAGCTGCCCGACTCCGGCTGGCTCCAGCGCCCGCAGCGGACCCGGCTCCGCAAGCCCGAGTGTAAAGTCGTCCCACAGCGCCTGCGCGGTCTGCTTGGCCTCCGTCCCCGTGACCAGCAGCGTCAGACCCGACTCGAGCCGTCCCGACTTGTCTTTCGACTTCCACGCCGCTTGCCCACTGGCGCAGTAGATCTTGGCGCCACCGTCGGTCAGTGTCACCGCCAGCCCGGCCTTCTGCGCCGACAGCGTCACCCCCGCCGCCACAATCGGCACATCCGTCCCGACGCGCGCATCGATCCAAGCCCGCCCGCTCTTCACTTCCAGGCCCTTGTCGAGCACCGTCAGCGAGCTGCCCTGATCGAGCAGCACCCACGCCCCTGCATCGAGATACAGCGACGCTCGTACCCCGGCAGGCGTCGTCACCTCACTGCCCACTTCCAAGCGCTGACTGCGGGTGATCGGCTGCGCTTTGGTCGCCCGCGTGATGGTGGCGCCATCCCGGCTCGCCTCGACCGAGGCCACCGTCGGCTGAGGAGGCGGAGCTTTGTGGCAAGCCGCCAGCAGCAGCGCCGTCACCGCCGACCAAAAAAAGTGCCGCCCGCCGCCGAGCCGCCGTCTCACCATCCCGCCCTGCCTGTCTGTGCGTGCAAATCGAAGCATCTTCATGGCGACCTCTTACTGTGGCAGCAGCCGTCCATCGCGAAGCAGGAAGCGACGCTCCGCGAGCTCGCCGGCCAGCTTGAACTTGCTACTGTGCAGCTGTTCGTCTTTTTGGCCTTCCGCGACCACCACCGTCAGCACCACGTCGTAGCCAATGGCCCGCGCGCGATCCTGACGACGCACCTCGACGAGGTATTCCCCCTTGGGCGTCGCGTCCTTGTGACTGTGCCAGCCGAGCAGACCAAACTGCGGCGCCAGATCCATCGCCGGCCCTGCCGACTCTCCCGGTGCCGCGACGCGCAGATCGAGATCCGCCTCGGGATGCGCCCACGTCAAAAGCACCCGCACGGGCCGATACAACCCCTCGATGCCACTCTGACGCGCCCGCAGGTTGAGCAGCGCCAGCTCCTCGGCGGTGTCTTTGCCCTTGACGGTGCGGGCCTGCTCACGCAGCTCGGCCAGACGCAGGCTCGACCACAGCAGCGCCACCTTGGCCAGGCCACTCTCGCTACCCGGCTCGGCATCGCCGACCACCCGCTTTTCCAGCCCCAGCGCTTCTTCGATCTTGCCCGCCCCCGCCGCCGCCAGCGCTTGCAGGATCAGCACCGCGTTGTCACCCGGCTGAAGCTGGAGCAGCGTCTCATACTGACGGTAGGCCTCGTCGTACCAGCCGTGGGCACGATACAGGTCGCCAAGCCGTCGCCGCGCCAGCGGATCTTGCGGTGCAAACTCGACAATCTCCGAGAACGCCCGCCGTGCCCCGACTTCATCGCCGAGCCGCACAAACAGCTCACCGACGGACGTACGCGCCTGCGCATCGGCATATGGGTCCATCCGCACCTCTTCCGCCGTCCGCCGCGCCGACTCGGCTTCACCCAGCGACTCTTCCGTCTCCATCCGCAAGATCCGCAGCTTCAGATCCCCCGGCCACTTGGCGAGCAGCTCTTCCAGTCGCAGCAGCCGCTCTGGCAGCGACTTGGCCTTGGCCACCACTTCTTGCGCCAGCATCGCCCGCTCCTCGTCGCCGAGCCCGAGCCCGTCATAGACCACCTTTAGATCGCGCGGATTTTTGACCTCTCCCAAGATGGCGTGGCGCAGGTAGTCCTGGTCGTCGGGCTCCTCGCTCAAGGTGTTGTGCAGCTCGACCATCCCACTCGGACCACCGACGTGCCGCAGCATCAGCTTCAGCAGCTCGCGCCGCTCCGACCAGCGCCGCACCTCGCAGCCACTCACCGCGTCTTGCAGCACCTCCAGCGCCTTGCGCACCCCACCCGACAGCCGCTCTTTCCACAGCTGCCGCCGCTCATCGAGAGGCTGGGTCGATGCCGCCGAGCAGCCCTTGGGTCGGTGGGTGATGATTCCCACCACCACCGTCACATCCGGCGTCGAGATCTCCACTGCCGGCGTCGGAGCCTCCGCATACAGCGGCGCTGCCGTCGGCGAGTCGGCAGTCAGCACAAACGGATAGACCACCGACACGATGCCACCGCCACGAGGCTTGGGAAACTCCCAGCGCCGCACCGCTTGGGCCATGCACTGCTCGATGGCCCGATTTCCCACCGTCGAGCTCTGGATGATGCTCGCCAGCACGCTGCCTTCGGGCCCAATCGTAAAGCGCAAAAGGACTCGGCCCCGACCCGGACGACCACTGACCACCTCGCGCTCTTGGCAGAACTTGATCTCGTTGAGGTGGCGACGGATGACCCGGCGAATGATCTCTTTGTCGAGCGAGCCGGTGACCTCGGCGGTGCCCATCGTCACTTCCGGGGCAGTTCCCTTGCGACTGCGCAGCGCGCCGGTCTTGGCACCGTAGCCGCCGCCCGAGCCGTGTCCAATCGTGCCGAGGTTGCCGAGCCCAATCGTGCCCTCGCCCACGCCGCCGCCGCCCTTGCCGCTGCCGACCAGGCCAAACCCAGCTGCCCCGCCGTAGGCGTCACCATCGCTATCCAGGAGCTTATCGATGTCGTCGCTGTCTTTGTTCGAGGCTCGCTTGGACTTCTTGGCTGGAGCCCGCTCGCGTTCCTCGTAGGCCGCTTCTGCTTTCGCCATCGACGATGAAGGCTTGGGTGGAGCCATCGGAGCCGCAGCCGAAGCCGGTGGTGGAGGCGGGGCTTCATCAGCCGGCATCGCTTTCGCATCTTCACTGCCACCTTCGCCCCGATCGCGCGATGCAGTGCGCCGGTTCTTCGACCGCTGCTTGCCACCCATCGCACCCTCGGAAGCACGGCCAGGAGCGTCCGCCACCTGCGGTGCTTCACCGCTTACCGCCACGGAAGCCGGTGCCGCAGGCGCAGAGGCAGACTCACTCTTGCTAAACGACATCGGCGAGCGGCTACAGCCAGCAGCCCGCACCTCGGGAATCGCCCGCTCCAGCGCCGAGACTTCTTCTTCGCTCGGTACGTAGTACGACGTGTAGGGTGTAATCAGGTTTTGGCGCACCCCCAGCTCAGCGACTTCTTCAACGGTGGCGCCGCTCTCCAGCAGCTGCCCGAGCCGGGCCTGCGACCAGCGCAGCCGCAGGTCCGAGGTGTTGTCAAGGTTGTGTCCCTCCAGCCGATAGGTCCGCACAAACGCCTGTCCCAGCTCGACCCCTTCGACGGTGATGCTCTGCGGCAGCCGCTTCTTCAGGCGCGCCAAGATCAGCAGCGGCTCACCCGCCCGCACCGCCACCGTCTCACGCGGGTAGACCCGATCGAGCGAGCTACCGACCGCGACCTGCAGCTTGCTCACCGCTGGCCGACCCAGGTGCGTCACCACCCGCAGCGCCGTCTCGGCGGCACTCTTGCGATCCCCGACTCGAAAGGCCTGCCCGGCACTGGCATCACTCAGGCTCGACAGCAGATCCAGGTTGGCATCATCCCCAACGCCCACCGCATACAGTCGCAGCGGCTGCGGCAGGCTCGACAGGCGCTCACGCAGCGACTTGACCGACAGCTCACCGACCGTCGGCTTGCCATCGCCGACATACAGCACCGCGCCCAGCCGATCCGGAGCCAGCATCGCCCCCGCTTCACTCAGCGTCCGCCCCAGGTCGGTCGCGCCCCCCGTCGTCACCCGCCCGAGCTGTTCCAGCAGCTTCTGCGTCGTCTCTGGATTCAATGCCGACCACGTCGGTAGCGCCGGCTTGTCCTTCTTGCCCGACTTCGCCGCCCCCACCGCATGCGCGTCCAGGTCCGCCCCCAGCAGCACCACCCGATCATCGGGCCCGAGCCGCCGCAGCACCGACTCAATCAGCGTCCGCGCCATCGACAGGTGCGTCGCATCCGTCGCCGCCGAGACATCGACCAGCAGCGCCAGATCAATCGGCGCCCGCGCACTCGCAGTCGGCATCGGCGAAGGCAGCGTCCGAATCAGCACATAGTCATCTTCCGGCTTGCCAGTCCGTCCACCGGGCCGGGGCGGATCTTCGTGCGAGACGCGATAGACCCGCGCCACATCCTGGGGACGAGCAGCTCCGACCAGCTCGACCACCAAGTCGGCGCTTGGCACATAGTCGGTCCGCTGCAGCACCACCCGCTTGCCGTCCTCGGACAGCACCGCGCCCAGACCCGCACGAACCTCCGTCGCGGCGGCCCGGCTCGCATCGACCTCGATGTTCAGCTCTTGAATGATCGGCGCCCCCGCCCCCGCCGCCGCGCCCATCGGAAAGCGATAGGTCCGCAGCGAGTTTGCAGGGCCCCCGAGCGGCAGCCACTGACTGTAGGTGTACAGCACCTTACGCGTCGAGCCCGCCGGCAGCGGATACAGCCGTGCCTTGTACTGCCCCGGCGCTTCCCACTCGAGCAGCGCCGGATCATGCGTCGAGCCTTCGTAGACCTTCGACTCGTAGTCCCGCCGCGCCGTCTCACGCTCTTTGACGTAGCCATCGACATAGCGCCCGCGCCGGTCAATCGCAAAGCGTGACAGGATCGCGTCCTCGGGCAAGCGGACCCGGAAGATGCCTTCCAGCGTCGCGTCCGCCGGGTTAAAGAACGTCTCCTCGACGGTGGTAATCGCCAGGTCATCTTCGACCCGCACCTGCACTTCCAGGCGATTGAGCGACAGCGGAAAGCGCGCCTGCCCCAGGTCTCCCGGCTTGCGCGCCCCGACCTCACCGAGTCCCGGCGCCCCATGACCGACGCGCGGGTCCGGCCAGCCGAGGCCCCCCGTCCAGTCATCCCACAGCGCAATCGGCCCCTGCTTCGGCACATCCCCCGACAGGATCAGCTGCTCTCCGGCATGGACCACGCCTCGGCCTTTGCCGACGAAAGCGACCTCGCCGCGAATCACACTCAGGCGCGTACTGTCCGTCGCCGTGACCTCGAAGCCCGCCGCCGAAGCCAGCAAGGTGTGCGCCCCGCTCTCGACCTCGACCCGCCCGCCGCCAGCATCGACCCACAGCCGCCCTTTGAGCAGCTTGATACCGCTCGCCGTGACCTCAACCTCGCCGCCGCCGTCAATCAGCAGCCGCGCCCCGACATCATGATGGAGCAGCGCCTGCGCCTTGTCGGCCACGACGATCTTCTGACCCGCTTGGGTGCGCTCCTCGCCGCTGACTGGATGGTGCCCGGAGCTTCCTTCCAGCTCGACGGGCGTGCGCACGACCTCCACACTGGCCACCGAAGCCACTGCCGACAGCTTCGGCCCGCAGCCCGACAGCCCGAGTGCCAGCGCCGACAGCAGCAGCGCAAACCAAGGTCGTCCCGCAAATCGATGGGCGTACCGCATGGAACCTGCCTACCCCGGTAAGTTTTTCGAGGGGAGCAGCCATCTTACCCCACGCCACCCCCGAACCAAAGCGGATTCCCGTGCCCCTGCGGCCCCGTAGCCCACCCATTCAATCCGCTACACCTCTGGGGGTCGTTGTCGTTTGGTTCTAACCAATCCGCTACGCCTCCGGGGGTCGTTGTCGTTTGGTTTGGTGGCCTGCGGCCCGGCTACGAGCTGGCGAAGACTTCGGCGGCTGTGGCGGCAGAGACGGCGTTTCTGAACCAGCGGTCGAGCGTGGCGGGGTCATCGCACGACAGGATCTGGTCGCGCAGGCTCGGGCTCAGCTTCACGCCGCGCGC
>JAEUKA010000029.1 GCA_016794465.1 Myxococcales bacterium
GTTTCTTTGGCCAGCTCGCGCCATCCCACCGGTAACAAGCTCGCCAAGATTTCCCATTCCAGATCCAACCGCGTGGTCACCATGCCCCCTACATAAGCCCACTTGCCCACTCCGTCAAGAAATTAGGTTAGTGCTTATGCCACGCTGACCGGCCACGCCGTCGACATCAAAGACGAGGTAAGCGGCGAGTGGATCTTTTACGAAGGCTTCGCGCCCGGCTACAGCTCTCCCTACTACTTTCGCGGCACGTCGAACTTCTGCGCGAGCTGTCACGCGCCCGGCAAGGACTATGTCCTCACCGCTGCGAGCGCGATTCCGTAGCGAAGGGAGGACTCCTAAGCGGTGAAAGGAGGACTCCTAAGCGGTGAAAGGAGGACTCCTAATCCGAAGGGAAGAGGAAGAACGTAACTTCTGCGGACGGAGGCGTCACGATCTGGGGTGACAGCGCGGCCAGCTCGCGATCGAAGACTGGCCGAAACGGCGCGATCTGGCGCAGCTGCTCGGCATAAGAGAACAGAATCAGGCGTCCCCCTTTGGCGAGTGCGTCACGGCAGCGCTGGAGGTAGCGGGCGATGAAGCCGTCGCCGTACAGTCGCTGGATCTGACCGCTCTGCTGCTCGTAGTAGCCGGGATCGGCGTAGAGTGGGTTGGCGAGGAGGAGTGTGTGCTGGCCGGGTGGCAGCTCGCAGGTGCGCACATCTCCGACGACGAAAGCGTGAGTGCGCTGGGGGAAGACCTGGGTGTGGGCGGTACGGATCGCCTCGGGATTGATGTCAATTCCGCAGCAATCGAGCGCATGAGGCGAGTGATCGTGCAAAAATCGCAACAATAGACCGTTGCCGCAGCCAAGCTCCAGGATCGAGCCGGGACGGTCCACGACCTGTAGGAAGGCTTGGTAGATGCTTCGTGGCAGGGCGCGGTAGCCATTTTGGGAAAACAGCGGGGCCCGAGCGGTGAACCAGTCCTCCGGAGTGGCTGGGGCAGCGACGGGAGCGACGGGAGCGACGGGAGCGACGGGAGCGACTTCGGTCAGGGGATTCTCTAGTCCGCGACGAAAGCCAAGCGAGGACAGCACCCGCAGTCGCTCCGGCGGGCGGTAGGGAAAGTGGAGTCCACGGGCTCCTTCGGCGGGGTAGCCATCGCCGTCGCGCTGGACCTCGTAGCGCTCGGCTGTGGCATCGGTGGTGGTCGAGATCTTGACGATCGGAGTCCGAATCTCGGCAATGCCGTGGAGCGCCGACCACTCGACCGGCCACGACAGCAGCTGCAACAGCCACTCCATCTCGATCCCGAAGCCGGCGTCGCGTCCGACGGCCAGGAGCTTGCGGCCAAGCGCCACCGTGCCCGGACAGTCGAAGCGACAGGGCAGGTGCGGGACGGCGCGGATGCCGAGCCAGCGCAGCAGGATGTTGGCCTCGGGAGGTCCGTCGACGCGGCGGGATCGCAGCTCTGGCTGGGGGCGCTCGCCGCTGGCAGAGGCAACCATCGCCCAGGTGGTGTCGATGCAGTGCTCCTCGACCCAGACCCGCTGGAAGAAGCGCTGACAGCAGTCCGGATAGCCGAGGGCCTGGCCGATCTTCGCTTGATCGCTGGCCTCCCAGGCCGCGCAGAAGGCCGCAGTCGCTGCCGGAGTGCCAATCGCCACCCGCACCGCAAACGGCTGACCAGGCAGCACTGGGGCCGCTGCCGAGGAATAGGGCGCTGCGGACACGCCGACCTCGCCAAACCGCGTCACCGTCAGTCCAAGCTCAGCCACGCGCACCGTCAGCGCATCGAGCGCGCTGGGATCGACGATGCGGTGCGCACACGGCCTGACACCGGCGGCCACCGAGCGCCACTCGATCTCGGCCCAGGCAGCGCCAATTCGCTCAATTCGCGGGGCCCAGACTTGACGAGCGGCGTCGCTGACCCAGGCGTAACGGGTAAACTCTGGTAGCCGAAAGTCGAGCCGGGTCATGACGCGGCCCCTGCGATGGACTTCTGATGCTCGGCAATCATCCGCGCCAAGGTGTCTTGCAAGCTCGGGTTTTTGCCCTCGGTCCAGGCCCGCAGCATCGCCGCTTCCAGATAGACGCGGTTGGGCTGCACCGAGATCGGCGTCGCCCCGCGATCGAGCAGCTTGTCCTCGGCCTCGCGAAACAGCGCCTTCCACTCGGCACAGTGCTCGGTGCGGTTGCGCCAGTCGCCCGCCAGCGCCGTTCCCGGACACTGGCCTTTGCACTGCAGAAAGAAGCGACAGCCCTTGCAGCCGCCGAACTCCTGCGGGGTGTGATAGAGCGCCAGGTAGCGCTCGTAGCCCGGCGTGTTGGCCTTGTGGAAGTCGATGCCGTCTTTGTTGGTGCGTCCGCAGTTGCTGCGCTGGCCGTGACCCTCGACGCCGCGCACCGCCTCGGTGGTGTAGGGATCGCAGGCGCGCCAGACGCAGGTGGCTTGCTGGTCGCGGGCGAGCAGCAGGCTCTCGATCTCGCGAAAGATGTCAAACCGCAGCCGAGGCAGCTCCGACTCCAGGCGCGACAGACACAGCATCGCCCGGACGTTGTCGCCAGCCGGCAGCGCGTACTTGTCGCGGATGTTCGGCTCTTCGACCTCGAGCAGGTGGAGCCGGGCGCTGTGCACCCCCAGCCGGTCTAGTTCACGTAGCCACACTGTAAGTGCAGGTAGGTGCTCGGCGGTGGCGTTGCCTCTGTGCAAGGTGACAATCAGGCTGGGCGGCAGGCCTTCCTGGCACAGTCGCGCGATCGCCGCCTGCGTCTTTTCCGTGGCTGCGCGGGTGGCTGCCAGCGTGCCCATCCAGCGCGCGTCGTTGAGCGGCCCCGGCCCATCCATCGAGATGCCGACATGGACCTTGTACTTCCGAAACAGCTGAAGGTGCCGATCGTCGATGAGCACGCCGTTGGTCTGGATGCCGTTTTGCCCATGACGCTCTAGGCCAAAGCGCCACAGCTCCTCCAGATCCTCGACCGGCACCAGCAGCGGCTCGCCGCCAAACAGGATGAACGGACTTCCCTCGGCAAGCAGGGCCGCCTTCATCGCCTCGAGGTCGTACTTGCGCGTCAGGTTGCCCGCGTCCCGCTGCGGGTTTTGATAGCAGTACTGACACGACAGGTTGCAGTTGACGCCTAGTGGTCGTAGCTCGACGCCCATGGGCTAGCTCCCCCAGTGTCCGGGATCGTCCATGTGGCCGATCTCCGGGCTGTCGGCGTGTACGACCGCTGGCGTATCGGCATGCAGGACCTCTGCGGTGTCGACGTGGGCCGTGCTGGGGCTGTCGGCATGCAGGACCTGCGCGGTATCGACGTGAGCGGTGCTCGGGCTATCGACGTGTGGGACTGCATAGCCGTCCGCGTGTCCAAGCCCCGGGGAGTCACCATGCGGAATGCCGCTGTCGCCGTGCGGGTGGTCCGTCCAGTCGGAGTGGATGCCGATGAAGGTGGAGTCACCGTGGGTATATCCATAGCTATCGATGTGAGCCGATTCGGCAAAGTCGATGTGAATGACCTCGGCGGCGTCGGCATGACCGCTTGCCGCCGTGTCAAAGTGCGGCACAAACGAGACATCGCCGTGCGGAATGACCGGCGCGTCCGTGTGCGGCACAAACGAGACATCGCCGTGCGGAATGATCGGCGCGTCGGCGTGCGGAATCATCGGTCCATCCAGGTGCGGAATCAGCGGTGCATCGGTATGTGGAACCCAGCTCAGGAGTCCGAAGATCCCCTTTACATCTTTCTCGAAGAACTGCACAAACGCCGCCGACACGTCCGAAAGACCCGGGAAGGGCACGACCGTCTCGACGAGCTTCATCTGCCGTGTCTGCCCCAGCGCCTCGAAGCTGAAGGCCACCGTCTGCTTGAACTGCTGAAGGCTCGCTTCGATCGAGAGCTGCGCACTGACACTCAGCGTCACGGTTGCACCACTGACGACCAGGCTGTAGGGGAAGGTCACCTTCTGTGCGATGCGGACCGTCTGACCGTCGAACGAGAGCGTCGCGCCGCCATACAGACCGCCCATGGCCGTCGTCAGCGTCAGCGAAAAGCCGCGCTCATCGATCGTGACTTCTGTACCGACGCTCGGTCCGCCCAGCAGAGTGAGCTGCCCGGACAGCGCGAGGCCTTGCTTTTCCAGCGTCGCGTCGATGTAGACAAACGGGCCGCTCTTGCCGTCGGCAGAGGTCAAGGCAAAGAAGTCCTGGCCGGCGGCCTGAATCCGGATCGGGTCGAACGTGCCGTGGAGGTAGAAGCCGGTGGCGGTCTTGCGGCCCTCGACCAAAGCGCGATAACCCCACAGGTTGAGCCGGCCTCGGAACGACCAGCCCTTGGTGAAGTACTGACCGGCAATGGTCAGCGCGCCGTTCGAGCGATAGAAGTTCAGGTCGGTGACAGCGACGTTGAGGATGTTCTTCACCAGCGGATGGCTCGCGACCTCTTCCGGGGCAAAGGCAGCGAGCAGCGCCGGCAGGTTGATCCCTTCGGGACTGTCGACGAGCGTGACCTCGGCGGGCACCATGACCGGCTCGGTGTTGGCCGGCGGCGGGCTCTTGTCTCCGTCGGCGATGTCGCCTGGCTTCACGCTGACGGGCTGGGTGGGGTCGCGCAGGATGGCGAACGTCCCGCCGAGCAGCTTGTTGCCAAAGTGGACATCGCCGCGCGCTCCGAAGCCGCCCACCATCGGTCCGGGCAGGATCGCCATCTGGACGCCGAAGCCACCGATGGAGAGGCTGCGGACTCCGAACGCATTTTCCCACTTGCCGTCCGCCGCATCGAGCGCGCCCCATAGCGTCACGACGCTCCTACTATCGACCTGGATGTTGCCGCGCAGGATCAGCGTCTCCTGGCCGACGCGCAGCTTGAAGCGACAGTTGACCGCCAGCGCCGTCGTGGAGGTCTGGAGGTTGGCACTTCCGGCGAGGCTGACCTCGCTGAGGACGAGGCCACTGTCACCGAGCGGTACCTCTAGCTGCGACAAAAGCTCGACGAGCAGACCCTTGAGCGGCTGCCGGTAGAGCGCAAGATGAAGGACCTCGAACTTGTCCGCGAGGCCCAGCCCCGGCACCAGGCGGTGGATGGTCGCAAGCGGCTCGATCTCGCTCAGCCGCAGCTTGGCGTAGAGGTTGAGGCCGTTGCGGATGTCGCCAAGCTCGTCGTCCCGGCCCGCGCCTTTGGTCAGAATCAGGTACAGCTCACCGGCCCCGCTCAGCGCCGGACGCGCCAGCTTTTCGACGGGGCCCCACAGCGCCGCATCGATCGCGGGCCGCACACTGACATCCAGAAGCTGGGTCACCGAGACGGGCAGCTTGATCTTGAGAAAATAGGTCGAGAAAAATCCGGTCGGATCGGTTCCCACTGTGAAGGTCACACCGTCGACGGTGAAGCCGAGCGGGGCCGAGAACTCCATCCGTCCCCGGTACACCACATTGCTCTGGCTCTTTTCAATCGAGACGGTGCCCACCCAGCGGATCTTGACGTTGCTTTCGAGGAACTCGATTCCGCCTGCAAACCACGCTGCGATGGCTTCATCCCAGGTCGCGTTTCCAGAGGCCGGTGTGGGCGTGGTGGTGCCCGGGTCTTTGAAGACCGGAGCGCCTGGGATGGGAGCCGCAGCATCGGCCGAGAGCGTCACGATTTGATCGGAGAGCGTGACGCCAAAGACCAGATTGGCCGAGCCGACCGAGATCTGCTTGAGTGTTCCGGGGACCAGAATCCAGTCGCCATTGCTCCGACGATAGACTTGGTTGGCTGCGCTGATTCCAAAGACTGTGCCATCCGATGCCACAGAGACGTACTTGAGACTGCCTGGAATCTGCTCCCAGCCGCCGCCCAGCCACCTGTAAATCATGTCGGACGAGTTGACGCCCCACACCGTGCCGTCCGCGCCCACCGAGACGTGTTTCAGACTGCCTGGAATCTGCTCCCAGCCGCCGCCCAGCCACCTGTAAATCATGTCGGACGAGTTGACACCAAAGACCTGGCTGACTGACCCCACAGAGACTTGCTTGAGTGCTCCTGGGATATGTTCCCAGGTGTCGCCACTGCGCCGAAAGATCTGGTCTGAAGCGTTGACACCCCACACCGTGCCGTCGGCGCCAACACTGACGTGCTTGAGCGATCCTTGGATCGGCGCAAAGTTGCCATCCACTTTGCCTGGCGACAGTGCAAACGTCTCCCACGGGCCAATCGCAGCTCGGTTGGCGATGAGCGCCTGGCCACCGCCGCCTTCCGCGCAGACGTACTGTCCGTCATAGGCCTGCAGCGCGACCTGTCCGTCGCCGCGATCGAGCAACGTAAAGGTCTCCCAGCCACCGATCGCGGATCGATTGGCAACCAGCGCTTGGCCGCCGCCACCTTCCGCGCAGACATACATTCCGTTATATGTTTGCAGCGCAACGCGACTTTGATCTAGATAAATAACATTGAATGTTTCCCAAACTCCGGCGGCGTTTCGATGGGCCACAACTGCCTGGCCGCCACCGCCTTCTGCACAGACATATTGTCCGTTACTTGCTCGAAGAGAAACCAGATTTCCAAATCCGTTTCGCAGGCCATCAACCGTTTGCCACGCATTCGATCCATTATTGAAATCGATATGACGATAATAGGACAAAACACCGAGCTGATTGATTCCATAGATTACGCCGGAGTTGCTTACGACAAAGCGACGCGCATTCCAGTTGGCTGGTGACGCTTGCACCGGGCCGGACCATGAGGCTGTGCCGGTTTGATAGCCCAGGTGCTTGTACCAGCGCAGCTCGCCCGAAGGCGTTCGGCCATACAGTACGCCGTCGCTGCTGACCTCGATGGCAGTGAACACAGCCCAGCCCGTACCAACCTGCGTTCGCTCGCTCCACGTCGCGGCGCCGCTGTCAAAGCCGGTGTGGCGAACCCAGTGGAGATCGCCGTTTGGACTGACGGAATACAGGACTCCGTCGTCAGCGGCCAGGACGTGCAGTGCTGAGCCCCAGTCGCCGCCGATCAATTCACCGCTGCCAGAGCCGCCCCAAGAGGCCACCCCGGTCTCATGCCCGAGGTGTTTATACCAATATAATTTGCCATCTGGAGCAATCGCATAAATGACGCCATTGTTGCTTGCAAGAACTTTCTTAAAACCACCCCAGCCATTACCAACTGTGATACCAGTAGTGCTCTCCCAGGCATTAGTTCCATCAGAAAAACCGAGATGACGAAACCATAGTAAATCACCGTTTTGATTGATAGCGTAAATCGTTCCATTTCTACCTGCGAATATTTGTTTAAACATTATAGATGTGCCTTTCTTGTGATTGTTTGATTAGCGGGATCGATGACCGTCGGAAAACCACTGATTCGGCTTTCCGGTGCAGTCCCACTGCTGCACCGCGCCACCCTGCTTCCCGGAAGCAAAGTCCTGGCTGCTGATGGCAAGACACTTGTTGTTGTAGGTGCGCAGCTCTCTCTGGTTGTGCTGCCACTGCTGGTTGTCCATGGCCTGGTTGCACGCGCCGACCTGAATCCGTCCGCCGTTTCTGCCGCTGCGAAAGTCCGGTGGCGAGACTTCCAAGCAGAGTCCGTTGCTGCTGACGATCCGGCGATCGGCCCTGTGCCAGTTCTGGTTGGCGCCGCCGTGGCATACCCACTGGATCACGTCGCCGCCGTCCCGCTGCGTCTCGAAGTCACTCTGTTCCAAGGTCAAGCAGCGGCCATTTTCGAGGACAATCGGGCCTTCTTCGGGACTCTCGGGCCACAGTGCGAAAAGCAGAATGCTCGCAAGCAGCAGCGTCCCAAGGACCCCCGCCGCCGCAAAGAGCTTTCTCCGCGAGACGGTCAGCGAGACAGCCGCTTGCGAAGGACTTGCCGTTTCTGCGCCCTCGGTGGATGGGCCGAGCGGCTTTGGGTGGGGTCCGCGCAAATAGCTGGGCGGCTGAAATCCAGGGTCGCTGGCCCGGCCGTATAGCTGCAGGCTCGCCCAGTCGATCTGGACCGCATCACGGGCCAGGCTGTGACGGGCGGAAAGGACCGCTTGCTCCAGACTGCCGCCGTCGGAGAGCAGCTCTCGGTACAGGACCTGCGTCAAGCGAATCGAGCCCGCCACCGAGAGCGGATAGCGCGAGGCCACCACGTGAGCCAGCCCGGCTCGGTGCAGCGCTTGGGCGACGCTGCCGAGCTGATTTCCCAGCGCTCCGCTGTTGCCACTGTCACAGGCCGCGAGCACCACCAGTCGAACCATCTGTGCGTACGGAGCCAGAAGCTGCCGCAGCCGGCCCGCATCCACGACGATGCGCTCCTCCGCGTCCTCCCCCTGCAGAGCGAGTCCAAAGGTCTGCCCCGCCGCGCTGCCATGACACAGGATGTGCAGCACCGAGATCGGCGGACCGCTGCGCTGCGCAGACTCCAGGATCGCATCCAGCTTGCCGAGCGACGCATGGGGCAGGACATCGCGGTCTTGATCAAAGGAGGATCGATGCTGCTCGGTCGCCTGGTGAATGGCCGCAATGTGCTCGGTCGCCGGGACCGCGCCCGCAGCGGCTGACCAGCACACAAGGATGCGGCCCGTCGCAGAAGCCGGTGCCTCCAGCGCAGGGGTGGTGCTGGTTCCCGGCCACTCATAGCGAATCAGGACCTCGGGAAGCTCGGCAAGGTGTTGACCAGAGCCTTTGAGCGTAATCAGCTCCCACGGCAGTGCATACAGCTCGGCAGCCGCAGAGCGCACCGTCAGCACGACCCGCTGGTGTTCGCTGATGGCCTGCTGAATGCGTGCCTCCTGCTCGGCCCAGCCCGCCGGTTGCAAGAAGCGGCGCAGCGTCTCCCCAAGTCGCTGCAACAGCACCGGATCTCGCTCCGGCTTTTGCAAGGCCCCAAGATCCGCAAGCAGCGCTTGGTCCCAGTCCAGCTCTGCTGTCTCGAAGTTTCCGTCGGCGCTGCGCAAGAGATACTGCATTCGCTCTAGGCGGAATGCGTAGGGATCTCCGCCTTGCTCCGCGCGAGCAAACTCCAAGACCAGGAACAGCGCCTCAGGGACTGGTTTCACGACGTGTGGATGGAAATTCAGGCCACGATTTTCGCACAAACCCTTACCGGAAAGACAGAGAGATTCTGGTGCCGGTTAGGTAGGGAGAGGGAGGAGGAGGAGAGGGAGGAGAGGGAGGAGGAGATGCGCTACTTGCCGAGGAGGCGACGGAGCTTCTGGCGATCGCTCTCGAACGTCAGCGCCGCCGTCATCTGCATGAAGTTCTGCGGATCGACCGCGCGCGGATACAGCATCGCGCCGATCTTGACCTGCTCATCACCAAACGCCGAGGTCTTCATCAGCTGCACGATCTGCTCGCAGGTGAAGTAGTAGCCAGAGCTGACGAGATCGCGCGCAAAGTTCTGCTTCTCATCACTAAACGACAGCCGCTGCATCTGCGACAGCAGCGAACCAAACTGTCCGCCAGCAACGGGCGCAATCTGTGGCTGCTGATAGACGGGAGGCTGCTGCTGATAGACCGGCGGCTGCTGATAAACCGGCGGCTGCTGATAGACCGGCGGCTGCTGATAGACCGGCGGCGGCGGCGGTGGTGGCTGCTGATAGACCGGCGGCGGTGGCTGCTGCGGCTGATACACGACCGGCGGCTGACTCTGCTGCGGCAGGCCAGGCGCAGTGCCACCTTGGAACGGGTCCCACACTGGACCGCGATAGACCGGCGGCACATAGCCCACCGGGGGACGATACTCACGCGGGACCGGCACCGCTGTAAACGGACCCTGCCGCGTCAAAAACTGCTCCAGGCGGGTGCGCATGTGCTCGATGCTGCCGGCAATCCGAAACAGCACCTCTTGATCGGTATCCGCCGAGCGACTGTTGAGGATCGCCATGTTGTACAGACCCTCCATCGCGGCGCGACCGACCTGATGCATCCGCTCCTGATTCGACAGCACCCGCAGCAGGTTGATCCGCACCGCCACGATCTGCTGATGAAGCTGCTGACCAATCCGCTGATCATCGCGCTCGCCGTTGAAGGCTTCGATCTGCGCCAGATCGAGGAGCAGCGCGTGGACGCCGGGACGACGAATCGGTCGGGCACAGGCGGTGGGCTCGGTGAGGCTCGACAGCTGCAGCGGCAGAAGGCCGAGCGCTGCGCCAAGAATCCAGAAGCGATGTCGCATGAGGTGAGTCCTCCAAAGTGGTTGCGGAGTTGTGAACGTGCGGAGTTGTGAACGCCTAGCTGGGACGATAGCGCGGCTCCGATTCTTCAGTAAAGGGGTCTGTGACGGCGAGGCAGCCAGCCAGCCTTCACTTGACAAGGAAGATTTTGACGCTATAGTTCTTTCAAAGAGTTCTGAAAGTACAGAACCTGAAAGTTCCTAATGACTGCTGCCGCGCATACCTTCCAAGAAGCAGAGCTGCTGATCGCTGATGCGGTCGGGGAAGTGATCGAGCACTGGGGATTCCGCAAGCCTCTGGGACGAGTCTGGACGGTGCTGTATCTGGCCGGGGATGCGCTGCCGGCAGCGACGCTGAGCGAGCGACTGTCGATGTCCACTGGGGCAGTCAGTATGACCCTGACCGAGCTGCAGGAGTGGGCGGTGGTGCGACGGGTGTGGCGACCCGGAGAGCGGCGCGAGTTCTTCCTGGCAGAGACGGATCTGTGGAAGATGATCTCGAAGGTGGTGTCGGAGCGCGAGCGATTCTGGGTGCGCTCGGTGCGCGAGCGGATGGAACAAGCGTGCGTGCTACTGCGCACTTTGCCGACGGAAGAAGGCAAAGGAGCGCTGGCCCGAGCCAGAGTCCTTCTGTCATTTGCACAGCTGGCAGAGAACGTGATCGAGCGATTCCTGACCTCTCGGCGGGCGGACTTTACGGGATTCGGAGTGCTGGAAAAGACCGCGCGGACTGCAGCGACAGAGCGACGGTAACTGCCAAGTGCGCTGGGGGAAAACTGGGAGCCTCCGTACTGCGGTACTGGGAGCGACTTCCTCTTTGAATATGGGCTGGTGAAAAGTGGATACGGATTCACAAGTTCCGGACATGGTGGCAGCTGATAAGGATGTCTTGTCGATCCTCTCGACAGTCTCTGCCAATCACAAAGTAGAGTCACTGGCATCGACGCTGAGCCAGCTCAAGCGCTGGATGGGATCGGATCTGGCAGAGGTCGAAGCAGGACTGACCAAGATCGAGCACCGCGACACTCCGGTGCATGACAGCGCGCGGCATCTGCTGGGACAGAAAGGGAAGCGACTTCGTCCACTCTGTGTGGCACTGGCAGCGCGGGTGGGAAGTGGCTTTGATGCGGCGGCCCGCGAGCTGGCCATTGCCGTCGAGCTGGTCCACTCTGCGACCCTCCTTCATGATGATGTGATCGATCTGGGAGACAAGCGACGCGGGATAGATACGGCGCGCGTGATCTACGGCAATGCTGGCAGCATCTATGCCGGGGACTGGCTGCTGGTCGATGCGCTGCGGCGAATTGCGCGGGTAGGAATCCCCGGACTCCTCGACAAGAGCCTGAGTGTCCTGCACGAAATCCTGGAAGCAGAGGCGCTGCAGCTGGCCAATCGCGGCAATGTTCGCGGGACTGTCTCGGACTACTTTCGGATTGTGGAAGGCAAGACCGCGAGTCTGTTTCGCTGGGCTCTGTTTGCCGGTGCAAGCGCGGGCGGAGTCTGTCCGGAGCACTGTCTGCTGCTGGAATCCTACGGTCGCAATCTGGGCGTTGCCTTTCAAGTGGTCGACGACGTTCTGGATCTGGCCGGCAATCCCGAAGTGGTTGGGAAGTCTCTGTTCACGGATCTTCATGAAGGCAAGATGACCTATCCGCTGCTGCTGGCGATCGAGCGCGCACCGCGCTTGGGAGAGGAGCTGGCCGCTGCCTGTGCGAAAGATGCGCTCTGTCTTTCCCCGCAGCTGGAACGACACCTGACGGCAGTGCTGTGGGAAACGGGAGTGGTCGAGCAGTGTCTGTCGCTGGCGCGGGTGCGCTCTGCCGAGGCGATTGCTGCGCTGGGATCGCTGCCGACCTCGAAGGCGAGAGCCGCCCTTGAGCAGGTTGCCTTGGCACTTGTCCACCGAGAAAAGTAGGGGCAACAGATGATCGTCTCACTACGTGTTGATGCCGATCCGCAAGCGGTGAAGCGCGAGCTGACGGCCTTGGGACTGTGGATTGCCTCGGTAGAGCGTGGCTTGGGAAGCGGCGGAGTCCAGTTTGTGGTAGCGCCGCACTCGACGGGGGTTGATCCCGCGCAGGTGGCCCAGATTGAGGGTGTCGGATCGGTGTCTGTTCCGGTTCCAGAGCATCCCCAGATCGATCAGCAGGGGCCGCAAGTGATGGTGAAAGGACACGCAATTGGCGGGCCGCGTCCGACCTTCATGTGTGGGCCGTGCAGCGTCGAGTCGTCCGAGCAGATCGAGTCGATCGCGGCGCGCGTGGCTCCGCTTGGTGTGACCTTTCTGCGGGGTGGCGCTTTCAAGCCGCGCAGCTCGCCGTACAACTTTCAAGGCCATGGTGATCCGGCGCTCACTTGGATGCGCGAAGCGGCCACGCGGCACGGTCTGCGGGTGGTCACAGAGGTCCTCTCAGAGCACGATGTCTCGGCGGTGGCAGAGCTTGCGGATCTGATTCAGATCGGCTCGCGCAACATGCAGAACTTTGCGCTCCTGAAGCGAGTCGGACGCGCGCACAAGCCGGTGCTGCTCAAGCGCGCGATGTCGGCCACGATCGAAGACTGGCTGCTCGCGGCAGAGTATCTGCTGCATCACGGAGCGAGCGGAGTGGTGCTGTGTGAGCGCGGCATTCGTGGCTTCGATCCGTCGACGCGCAACTTGGTGGATCTGACTGCGGTGGCGCTGCTTGCGCACGTGCATCGCTTGCCGGTGATCGTTGATCCCTCGCATGGTACCGGGCGTCGCGATCTGATCTTGCCCCTGTCAAAAGCCGCGCTGGCAGCGGGTGCGGCGGGGGTCATGATCGAAACCCATGATGATCCAGGAAAGGCGCTCAGCGACGGTCCACAGGCACTCCGTGGCGATGAACTACAAGCCGTCCTGACCCAGCTTACGGAGGCCGCGCGATGAGCAATCTGGAGACTCCCAACAAGGTAGGAACTGGCGAAGGAGTCCGCGAAGGCAGCGGTCAGATGTTTGACGGAATTGCCGAGCGCTATGATCTCCTCAACCGCATCATCTCATTGGGAATCGATCAGCGCTGGCGCAAAAAGACCGTCGCTGCGCTGCAGATGAAACCGGGTGAGCGGGTGCTCGATCTGGCGTGCGGAACGGCGGATTTGACGATGCTGGTGGCGCGTACCGAGCCGCAGGCTGCGGTGGTCGGACTCGATCCATCAAAGAAGATGCTCGCGGTGGGAGAGCGCAAGATCTTGGCCGCCGGACTCGCAGGGCAGATTACGCTGCTGGAAGGGAATGCTGAGTCGCTGCCGTTTGCCAAGGACTCCTATGACCGAGTCTGTATGGCGTTCGGAATCCGCAACGTACCGGATCGGGAAAAGGCGCTGCGCGAGATGGCGCGGGTCACTCGCAGCGGCGGACGGATTGCCATTCTGGAGCTGGCAGAGCCCAAGCAGGGAGTGATCGGGGGCCTGGCGCGCTTTCATGTTCACGCGGTGGTGCCATGGCTGGGCTCGCTGCTCTCCGGCTCGGCAGAGTATCGCTACCTGCAGCGCTCGATTGCCGCGTTTCCCAGTGCACCGGATTTTACCAAGCTGATGCAGTCCTGCGGTCTGAAAATAGTTGCAGTGACCCCGCTGACATTTGGGGTGGCGACGCTGTATGTTGCGACTCCGGCTGAAGCAAAGGAGTCCTAACCGGTGCGAGAGCTGCTTTCGCGCGTACAAAAAGAGTGGCAAAAACAGGCGCCAGAACCGGCTACTTCCGAGCCGGCTGCGACCTCGCCGCTGCTCTTCCTAACGGCGCGCTGTGCGGTGACCTCGCCGCGCGGAATCGCTTGCCTGCTCGACGAAGAGCTTGCGGGAGAGCGGCTGTATTTTGCGCCACCAGCGCGAAGCGGAGAGACTTCCTTTGCGGTGGTGGGGCGTGGCGAAGCGGTGCGAGTGGCAGCGGATGGACGCGCTGCACTCTCCGCGCTGACCACTGCGTCCACCCAGCTGTTTTCGTCGCTGATCGAGCATCGAGGACCAGGCTGTGAAGCGGCTCCGTCACCGCGTCTGTATGGTGGTCTGCGCTTTGATCGCACCCCGAGTGATGAGACTCCCAACCCCTCTGCTACGCCGTGGCGACCCTTTGCCGATGCCAGCTTTGTGCTGCCGCGCTGGCTGCTTCTGTCCGATGGCGAAGCGACCTATCTGCAGCTAGCGGTAGAGCCAGTTGAGCTGCGTCACTCCGCTTCCCTGTGGCAAGAGCTACAGCTGATCGAGTCGCTTGTGCAAGCTGACACCGCGCGTCCGAGCACCGCTCCGCCGCTCCTTGTACGTGAGAAGCCAGCGCCAGCAGATGAAACAGAGTCCGCAGAGCGGCAGTACTGCGCCCTGGTCCGCGCCGCGCTGGCCGAGATCTCCGCAGGCTCGCTGCGCAAGGTGGTCGCTGCGCGGCAGCTTCAGCTGGAGGCCGATCGCCCGTTCTCCATTCCATCAATATTAGGCATACTAGATGATTCATATTCGGACTGTCAGCGCTTTGCGATCGAGCGCGAGGGAGCGGTCTTTGTGGGCGCAACGCCCGAGCTGCTTATCGCGCGGCAAGGCCGAAAAGTGGTCACCGAAGCGCTGGCCGGAACCAGGCCAAGAGTAGCAGGCAGCGACGAACATTCTGTCAAACAAGACCTGCTTGCAGATGACAAAGAGCGCCGCGAACATGACTTGGTAATCGGCGCGATTGTGGAGTCGCTACAGCCCTCCTGCGCTAGGTTCCCTACGATCGATCCCACCCAGGTGCGTTCGCTGCGCAATGTTCATCACCTGTGGACGCCGATTCGGGGTGAGCTTGCGACCGATCAGCATGTGCTCGCGCTGCTGCTCGCGCTGCATCCGACTCCAGCGGTGTGTGGACTGCCAGCGTCGGCAGCGGCCCGCTTTCTGTCCACGCATGAGCACTTTGATCGGGGCTATTACGCAGCTCCGGTGGGCCATTTTGATGGGCACGGAAACGGCGAGTTTTGGGTGGCGATTCGCTCGGCCCTGGTGTGTGGACAGCGGGCGTGGCTGTATGCCGGGGCCGGTGTGGTGGTGGGCTCTTCACCGGAGTCCGAGTATCGCGAGACAGCGGTCAAGTTCGCCGCGATGCGGGCCGCACTGGGAGCTTCGTGATGGCCAAAAGCGACCTTCACAGTGCCTGGGCCAGGCTGTTTGTCTCGTCGCTGGTCAGCGCCGGGGTGGTGGATGTGGTGTGCAGTCCGGGCTCGCGCTCGACTCCTTTGGCACTGGCCGTAGCGCAGGAGTCGCGGCTGACCTTGCACGTCCTTATCGATGAGCGCGTGGCGGCGTTTTTTGCGCTCGGTCAGGCACGGATCAGTGGTCGGCCCAGTGTCCTCTTGTGTACCTCCGGAACCGCTGGCGCGCACTACCTTCCGGCGGTGATCGAGGCTTCGCAGAGTCACCTTCCCGTGCTGATGGTGACCGCTGATCGGCCCTGGGAAGACTACGACTGTGCGGCGGCGCAGACCATCGATCAGGTCAAGCTGTTCGGTTCCTTTGTCCGTCACTATGCAGAGCTGGGACTTCCCGATGCGAGTGCACTGCACGCAGGGGTGCGGATTGCCGCGCAAGCGGTGGCTGCTACGCGATCCCCGGTTCCTGGTCCGGTCCACATCAACGCGCGCTTTCGCAAGCCGCTGGAGCCAACTCCGACCACAGAAAAGGAGTCCTATTCCGCTGAGATCGAGCGGCTCCTAAAGCGTGGTCCAGCGACGGCATTTTTTGCCAAACAGAGTCCAGATCCGGCGGCGGTGCGAGCGGTCGCGCAGCTGTGTGTCACCCATCCGCATGGCGTGATCGTAGCCGGTCCGGCAGCGGCAGGAACTGACCACTTGGCGCTGCGTCACGCAGTACCAGCGCTGTCCCGGCGAACCGGATTCCCGATCTGGGCAGAGGCCACCAGCGGACTGCGGTTTGGGAATCAGGAAGCGGTCTGTGGCGGCTTTGATGCGCTCTTGCAGAGTCCTTCCTTTCGCAAGTCTTTCGTCCCCCAGCTGCTGATCGAGCTGGGCGGTCCGGTGGTGTCTTCCGGATATGCTCGCTGGGTAGCGGAACATCCCGACTGCGTGCGGGTGGTGATTGCCGAGCACGGCTGGAATGATCCGCCAGGGAGTGCTTCCCTGCTGTGTAGGAGTGATCCGGCGACCTTTGCAGCGGCG
Source organism: Myxococcales bacterium (assembly GCA_016794465.1). Taxonomy (GTDB): domain Bacteria; phylum Myxococcota_A; class Polyangia; order Palsa-1104; family JAEUJZ01; genus JAEUKA01. The sequence goes on from JAEUKA010000029.1 coordinate 16,271, forward strand.
CTACTGACCGAGCTGTCCGCCCACGCTCCCGAACATCCGAGCGATCGATCTTGGGAATCGCACCTTTCTCATGCTGAGCAGACTGTTTGGCAGGTAGTGGAGGCAGATCTTTCCGACGGAGTTCTTTCAGAAGGAGTGGTTGCGCGGGCGGTCGTCTCGGCCCTCCCAGCGGACTCTGTCCTGATGGTGGGAAACAGCCTGCCGGTGCGCGATCTCGATCTGTTCTGTCCTCCAAGCCAGACGCCACTGCGGGTGCTGCATCAGCGCGGGGCCAGTGGCATTGATGGACTGATTGCTGGAGCCGCCGGAGCGCGCAGTCAGACGGAGCAGCCGCTCCTCCTGCTGCTGGGAGATGTGAGTGCGGCGCATGATCTGGGTGGCTTGGCGGCGCTACAGAAGGTGCCCGGACCGCTCGTGATTGTGATTGTCAACAACGGTGGTGGTCGCATTTTCGAGCAGCTTCCGATTGGTAGCAATCCCACGGCACAACCGTACTTCGCAACCATGTTTTTGACTCCGCAACAAGTCGAGTTCGGTCACGGGGCGGCTGCGTTTGGGATTCCGTTTGTGAAAGTAGACAGTGCGCAGCAGCTGCAAGAAGCGCTGGCTTCTGGACTCACTTCGCAGACCCCTCTGGTCATTGAAGCGCTGGTTCCCGGTGCCGATGGAGCCGCCCGCCGCCCGCGCATCTGGCAGAGCATAGCGACGAGAGTTCCTGCTTGCGATCTGGCAAGTACACCACTTACAGAGTCCGCCTCTGCGCCGCATCCTCATGTCTATCTGCACGGCTTTTTGGGCTCTCCAGCGCTGTGGGAAGGCACTGTCAAGCAGACCCGCATGCCTTGCTATCATGAGTACCTTCCCGGTCATGGACCTGAGCCGTGGATGCTGCCGGATGCAGACTTTTGGACCGTGATCGATGCACTCTGCGCGCGGATTCCGTTTCCCCGCTTTGCCTTGTTTGGATACTCGTTAGGAGCGCGCTTGGCGCTGGCCCTGGCGCTCCGTCATCCCGATCGTGTCTCGTCGCTGGTGCTGGTCGGAGTCGATCCGGGAATTGCAAGTCAAGAGGATCGCAGCGCGCGCCAGGCCTGGGAAGATTCCTTGGCCGAGCAGCTTACGACACGCGGTCTGCCTGCCTTTGTCAGCCAGTGGGAAGCGCTGCCGCTGTTTGACTCCCAGAAGCGACTTCCAGAGTCGATCCAGAGTCACCAGCGAGCCGAGCGACTGCACCACCAGGAGTCCGCCATCGCGTGGTCCCTGCGCACCTTAGGAACCGGACGAATGCCCAATCTGTGGCCCCTGATTCCGTCGCTGCGAGTGCAAACCCACGTCATCTCTGGGGCACTGGATGGCAAGTGTACAGAGATCGGCCAGCGGCTCTGTTCCGTAAGTCCCCTCTTCATTCAGCACACCATTCCGGACAGCGGACATAACCCTGTCTTGGAAGCACCCGAGCGGCTGCTCACGCTGCTCACCACGCTCTTCCCTTCCCACTACGGAGTACGCAAGCCATGAGCAAGAGCAAGACCCAGACTCAGACCCAGTGGAAGTCTGTCGATCAGCTGGACTTTCAAGACATCAATTATGAGAAGACCGACGACGGCATTGCCAAGATCACCATCAACCGACCCGAGGTCCACAACGCCTTCCGTCCGCAGACGGTCAAAGAGCTGTCGGCTGCGTTCAATGATGCGCGTGATGATGCTGGCATCGGGGTGGTGATCTTGACCGGAGCCGGTCGGGAGGCGTTCTGTTCCGGCGGCGATCAGCGGGTTCGTGGTCAAGGCGGCTATGTCGGTGAGGATGGAATTCCGCGACTCAACATCCTGGATGTCCAGCGTCAGATCCGCACTCTGCCCAAGCCGGTGATTGCGATGGTGGCCGGCTATGCGATTGGGGGCGGACACGTGCTGCACATGCTCTGTGATCTGACCATTGCGGCGGACAATGCGCGCTTTGGCCAGACCGGTCCGAAGGTCGGCAGCTTCGACGGTGGCTACGGCGCTTCCTACATGGCGCGGATCATTGGTCAGAAAAAGGCGCGCGAGATCTGGTTTCTGTGTCGTCAATATGATGCCCAGCAGGCGCTTCATATGGGCCTGGTCAACACCGTCGTCCCGCTTGCCGAGCTGGAGACAGAGACGCTGAAGTGGGCGCGCGAGATGTTGGAAAACAGTCCGACCGCCCTGCGCTTCTTGAAGGCGGCGCTCAATGCCGACTGCGACGGACAAGCCGGACTTCAGGAGCTGGCCGGGAGTGCCACCCTCCTTTACTATCTGACCGATGAAGGTCGTGAAGGAAAGGAGGCGTTTCTAGAGAAGCGCAAGCCCAACTTCAAGAAGTTCAAGCGCTTCCCATGAGCAACCAGACTGCGCCGCTGGTGCCTCCTTCACAGATCGCCAAGGACTCCCTGCGGGCGTGGCTTTTGGCCACCCGTCCGGCTACTCTTACCGTCGGTGTGATTCCGGTGCTCGTGGGTACTGCGGTGGCGCACTCGATGGGCGCGATGCGACCGCTGGCCGCGCTGGCGGCCCTTTTGGGAGCGATCTGCATCCAGATTGGGACCAACCTGGCCAACGATGTCTTTGACTTTGAAAAAGGCGCCGACACAGCCGAGCGCTTGGGTCCTCTGCGGGTGACCCAGGCCGGGCTGATTGCGCCGCAGCGCGTCCGCTTGGGAATGTATGTCAGCTTTGCGTTGGCGACGGTGATGGGCGTGTATCTGACCTGGGTGGCGGGGCCTGTCATCGTGCTGATTGGGGGTCTGTCGATCGCTTCCGGAGTCGCCTATACCGGGGGTCCGTTTCCGCTTGGTTACAACGGTCTTGGCGATCTGTTTGTGCTGATCTTCTTCGGCTTGGTCGCAGTCTGCGGCACGGTGTTTGTGCAGGCCGGACAGCTCTCTTTGCTGGCCTATTTGGCCGCGCTGCCGGTCGGTGCGATCGCGACCGCAGTGCTGGTGGTCAACAACCTGCGTGATGGTCCCACCGACGTAAAGGCCGGCAAGCGGACGCTGGTGGTGCGCTTCGGTCGCGGCTTCGGAGTCGCGGAATATCTGCTGCTATTAGGGGTCGCGTATGCCGTGCCGTGCTACCTGGCAGGCGCTGGGCTCTGTGGCCGATTCGTGCTGCTGCCACTGCTGACAATGCCACTGGCGATTCCGCTGGGTCGATCGATTGTGCGGGATCACGGCGCGGTCTTAAACGGAACGCTGGCAGCGACGGCACGGCTGCTGCTTCTGTTTGGGACTCTGTTTGCGATCGGAATCGTCTTGTGATGACTCTGTCCGCTGCGCCACTGCCCCTGTGTGCCGGGCTGCGTCTGCTGGGATCGCGGCTCCAGCTGCAAGGTGGATCGCTGGCGCAGTCGTTTGTCAGTGCCAAGCACAGCTGGACGTTTCGGCAAGGCGTGGTGCTTGAGATCTGGGATCACCGGGGTCATCACGGCGTCGGGGAAGCGTCCCCCCTTTTGGGACACTCTGCGGAGTCTGTGGAAGACTGCGTGGCGGCTCTGTCCGACATTCATACGCGCTGGCAAGGGGGTCTGGATGACGAGGGCTGGCCGCTCTGCCCGTGGCTCTCTTCGCTGCCGGCGGCGCGTTTTGCGTGGGAGTCTGCGCTGGGTGATCTGCTGGCTCGGTCGCGCGGAGTCTCGGTGAGCACGCTGCTTGGGAATCAGCAGCCGCAGATCGCGCGCAGTGCGGTCGTAAAGAGTCTGGATGAAGCACGGCAGGCCCTGGATCGCGGAGTCCGGACACTCAAGATCAAGGTCGGTTCACGCGAAAAAGAGGCAGAAGAAGAGCTTCATATGCTGCGCTCGCTGCGCACCCAGCTGGGCGATGACTTTGCACTCCGGCTCGATGCCAATGGAGTCTGGACGGCCAGCGAAGCGCGGGCACGGCTGGCCAGCTTTCGTTCGCTCCGGCCCGAGTTTGTTGAGCAGCCTACCAGCACCTCGGCACTTCTGACGCTGGGTGAGTGTGCGGTTCCGTGGGCCGCAGATGAGTCGCTGTCTGATGACGCTGCGCTTGATGCGCTGCTGGCTGCACCTGGCTGTACCGCGTGGGTGATAAAGCCCGCGATGCTGGGTCTGCGCCGTGCCAGAGAGCTGGCGATTCGCGCGCAGCGGCACGGACTGGGTGTGGTGGTGACGCATCTTCTCGACGGGCCGATTGGCCTGGCAGCAGCCTGTGAGCTGGCGCTGTCGCTACCGGTTCCGCCGCTGGCCTGTGGTCTGGACACACATCCGGGGCTGTCTGCTTGGCCGCTGGTGAACCTTCCGCATCATCAGGAGTCACCGGCTTCGATCGTCGCTACCGGCCATAGCGGACTCGGATTTCCTACCCAAGGTCTGCCATGGATCTGAGTACTTTTGCCGCTGCGAGAGAGTGTGGGAATCGCCTGGCCGTGATCTGGGAAGCGGGCTCCTTAACCTATGCGCAGCTGGCCGAGCGAGTGGCGACTGCCTGTGCGGCTCTGGTTGACAGAGGCTATGGTCCAGCGACGCTGCTGGCGATCCGTGCGAGCAATCGCTGGCCGACTCTGGTGCTGATCCTGGCGTGCATCGAAAGGGGGATTCCCTTTGTCGCCATTCATCCGCGCTGGACGGATCGAGAGGTGCAAGTGGTGATGCAAGATGCGCGGCCAGTGGCGCTGTGTGGGGATGCCGAAGTCGACTCCCTAACGGCTGGTGAGCGCGCCGATGCTACGCCTCCCTTCACGATTCCGGCTGTGGATATCAGCGACGCTGCACCGCTTGCGATCTTGTACTCTTCGGGAACCACTGGGACTCCCAAAGGGGCGATCTTGTCGCGGGCTGCTTTTGTCGCCAGTGCGCAAGGGAGTGCTGACAACCTGGGCTGGCAAACGGAAGATCGCTGGCTGCTCTGTCTGCCGCTGTGCCACATTGGCGGGCTGTCGATTGTGACGCGCTGCTTGCTGGGGCGACGGACCTTGGTGCTGCTGCCCAAATATGAAGCATCACAAGTACTTCATATGATTGTCCGTCATCGCGTCACTTTGTTGTCGGTGGTTCCGACCATGCTCAAGGGGCTGCTGGATGCGGAAGGGATAGAAGGGGCGGAAGGGAGTGACGCCCTGGCCCGGTTGCGCGCGGTGCTATGTGGCGGTGCGGCGACGCCGTTGTCCCTGGTCGAGCGGGCGGTGGCTGCGGGAGTGAATGTCTTATGTACCTATGGTTTGACCGAGGCGTGCTCGCAGGTGACGGTGCAGAAGTGGCTGCCAAAGCCGCTGGCTCGCCAAGGCTGTGGGACTCCTTTGGCGGGACTTTCGCTGTCGATTCGGAGTGAACAGGGAGTCCCGCTTCCGCCGGGAGAAGTGGGACGAATCGTCGTGCGCGGTAGCAGTCTGCTCACCGGATACGTGGGGCAGGAGCCGCTTCGGCAGCGCTGGTTTGATACCGGCGATCTCGGGGAGCTCGACGAGGAAGGGACTCTGTACGTGCATGCGCGGCGGATCGATCTGATTGTGACCGGGGGCGAAAATGTCTACCCGCTGGAGGTCGAGCAGGAGCTGCTGCGACTCCCTTCTGTGCGTGCGGCGGTGGTGTTTGGGATTCCCGATCCGCAGTATGGAGCGGTGGTAGCGGCGGCGCTGGTGGTGAGTCCGGACTTTCAGCGTGGCGAGCTTGCGGAGCTGCTCACCTCGTCGCTGGCGCCGTTTAAGCGGCCTCGCTGGTGGGCGCGGGTTGACTCCTTTCCGGAGCTACCAAGTGGCAAGCTTGATCGCCGTCGCGCCATCACAGAGCTGACTCCGCTGTTGCGAAAGGAGCTGTAGGAGGAGTCACATAGGCGCGGCGTAGCTCCTCGGGAATCGGGCGAGGTCGGAAGCTCTGGCGATCGATCACCACATGGACCGTCTTTCCTACCGCGTGTAGCCGCAGCGGCTCTGTGCCCGAGACAATCCGATAGTGCAGCGCAAACGAAGTCTCACCAAGCTCTGCGCGCACCACCTCGACCCGCACCTTGTCGCCAAAGCGCAGCGGACTCTTATAGTCAGCCTCGGCGTGCGCGAGCGGGGCGGCCCACTCTCCTGCGCCAATCACCGCCGGCATATCGAGTCCGCACTCACCCAGGTGCGCAAAAAACGCATTGTGAAAGTAGTCAAAGACACGCGCGAAGAACACGATCCCAGCCGCATCAATGTCTTGAAACGGAACCACCATCGGCAGGGAATGTAGGGGCTGACTCATCGGTATGATCGTCCTTTTTAAAACAGAGTGTTAAGAGTGTAAAGGAGTGGGAAGCGGCTTCCTAGTGAGCCTCATCCACCGTCGACAGGTGTGCGCTCCAAAAGGCTTGCTGGGCCGCTGCTTGCGCGACAAAAAACTCGCTGCCATCGACATACACCGCAGAGATCTCTTGTGCAAAGTCGCGACCGGGAGAGTCTGCCGCATAGTTTAAATCGAACACCAGCTGGGGACGCAGCCAGGGAGGGGGCGGCGAGACGTAACGACTCCTTCCCACCGACCAGATCAGTGCAGCGACGGCAGACTGACGCTCTGTGTCATCTCGCAGAGCTGCAGTGCGTGCCGAAAGAAAGAGCGCGGAAGGAAAGCAGGCTCGCAAGAGGGGCAGCAGGCCGCCACCCCCAAACACCGCCAGGCGCGGATCTGGACCGAGCAGCGGTGCATGCTGACGAAGGACACTCTGCCACGCGGTACGCAGGCCAACTCCGTCGGTGCTGGTGCCAATCAGAGTGCCCAAAGGAGTCACCGCCAGGGTGTTGCCTGCGCCCGCTTCATCACTGTCCGAAGAAGCAGACTCCCAGCGGCCACCACGTTCCCGAATCACTTCATACAGCCACGGCTTCAGCGGTGAGGTCACTGCGGCGGCACGTAGACCGAGTCCGCGCAAGATCGGAAGGACCGCACTGGATCGTGTCTCTTCTTCCGGAATCTTGATCTTCAGAACCGGCATTCCTAACTTCGCAAAGAAGTCCTGATGATGTGCGGGGGTACGGCTGTGCTCGACGGGATCACCCAAGATCGCGGCAAAGGGAATCGGCGGCTTCTGCGGCATCGGCACCGCATGACGAGTCTTCCACTCCTCCCAAGTCGGCTGGTCGGGAATCAGTGGTGCGTCCTCATCGCGCAGAAAGTTGAGCAGCAGCGACTCTCCCTGCAGCAGGCGATAGAACCGGAAGCGCCCCGATCCGTCAGCAGAGATCGGCAGAAACAGGTGGCGCTGCGGACTCTGAAGGTGCCACAAGTGACCTTCCCACAGCTCGGCCAGGCTCTGAATCGGCAGCGCTGCTTTGAGAAGGAGTGGCGAAGGATACGCCTGACTCAGACGATCGAGCTGGGCTGTTAAGGACTCCTGCGGGGTGCGGGTATGCGTCGAGAGGATCACGTGCCGATGCGGCTCAATGCTGGTGCAGAGTGCGTCCAGAATCGGAGTCCTCCCAAGCTCCAGCGCGTAGTCAAGGAGTGCCGGACGTACGGATTCGATCAGCGCCAGCGTGTCCCGGTTGCTGCGGCGGCGCAGGCTGAGCAAGCGCTGATCGGAAGGAAGTCGCGCGGCCAGCCACAGGAGCTGTTCGTCGTCGAGAAGATCGTCCCGCAGCTCAATGAAGCGGAGTCCGGACCGGAGCTGTCTTTCGATCCGCCGCAGCACTGCATCGAGATCGGAGTCGGCGTGCAGTCGGATGGTGACAGTGGCTCCGCCTAAGACAGTCGCTCCGCGCAGGGTGGGCGCTTTCTCGATCATGATCGTCGAAACGCTAGCAGATTCCGGTCGAAGCTGGCAGGATACCTCGCAATGCTTGTCCTGTGTGGGCCTCCTGGCGTCGGCAAAACCACGATTGGTCGGATCTGCGCGCAGCGGCTGCGGATTCCCTTTGTGGACACCGATGAGGCACTGGTGGAGCTGACTGGCTCGACGGTGGCGGCGCTGTTGGAGCGGGAGGGAGAGGCGGCCCTGCGGGAGCGCGAGCATCGCCTGATCGAAGCGCTGGATCGAGAGCCTCGGATCTTGGCGGTGGGTGGTGGGCTGATCACGGTTCCCAAGACGCGCCAGCTGCTGAGAGATCGCGCACTCCTCATCGGGCTGGATGCGTCACTGCCAGAGCTGCTGTCACGACTGTCGCAGAGCGCGATCCCAAGGCCGCTGCTGTGGCCGACGGCGGCAGAGACTCTGCCTGCGCTGCTCGAGCGTCGTGAGTCCGCCTACCGCGATGTGCACGTCCGAATCCAGACCGATGGACTGAAGAGAGAGCAGCTGGCCGAGACGGTGTGTCTGCTCTATCGGCAGCTCTATCAGCACTCCTGTTCGCATTCCTACTCGCATTCCTACTCGCATTCCTACTCGCATTCCTGTCCGCAGATTTCTGCTGAGTGCGGGCAGAGTCCGGAGTCACAGCGGCAGTTTTTTGGGGACAGCGAGGTGGTCTACACCGACGAGCTTCCCGACCAGTCAGATCATTCGCTTCACTTTGCAGAGTCTCTGCTCATCTATGATCAGCGCCTGGAATCGATTGGAAACAGAGTCCTTGCCGAGTGGCTGGCGGCCTTTCCGGTGCGCTATCCGGTGACTGCGGGTGAGTCGCTCAAAGATCTGACCGCGTTTCCGTTTCACGTACAGAGGCTGCTCGAACGGCTGGCTCCGCTTCCGGCCACACGCTCGACGGTGGTGGCGCTGGGTGGCGGCTCGGTGGGAGACTTTGCGGGGTTCTTTGCCAGCGTTTGCAAGCGCGGACTGCCGCTAATTCAGATTCCTTCTACTTGGCTGGCGGCGATTGACTCTGCGCATGGCGGCAAGAACGCGCTCAATGTCGGCTTGATGAAGAATCAGCTCGGTACGATTGCGTTTGCGCGCCGCATCATCCTGTCGAAACAGCTGCTGTGCGGACAGCCCAAGGAGCGCGCGCAGGAAGCGATGGGAGAGCTGGCCAAGATCGCGATCATCGACGGTGGGCCGTGGGTAAAGGAGCTGCTCGCAGCGCCCGAAACGGACGGGGATCTGCTGTGGCGCTTTCTGTCCTGTGCGGTCGCGGCGAAGTACAAGGTGGTGCTCTCCGATCCGCTGGAGCGACTCTCTGTTCGTCACCAGCTCAACCTGGGACACACCATCGGTCATATCTTGGAGACTCAGCATCAGCTTCCGCATGGACTGGCAGTTGCACAAGGGCTGCATTTTACGCTGGAGCTGTCGACGGAGAGAGGACTTCTGAATGCAGCTGACTTGCAAGAACTCCAGATGATTCTGACGACTCGCTTTGCGCTTCCGGATCGGCGTCACCTGCTGGCCCCGATTCCTCAGTCGCAGTTTGTGAAGCAGCTACTCTCAGACAAAAAGAGATCGACCGAGCAGGCGATTCGCTTCGTGCTGGTGCGGGGAATCGGACAGGCTGTGATCGAAGAAATCTCCGTCGCTGAGTTGGTTGCTGAAGCGATCCGTCAAGGCTATGTCTGTGCGGGATAAGGAGTCGATGCGTAACCCCTTTTGTTTTTCCGGAGCCATTCCGCCATCGAAGTCGCTGCTGATTCGGCACCTGCTGCTGACGCTGTATGAGCCGCAGATCACGCTGCCGATTTCCTCGGCTTGTGCCGATGTCGTGGCGATGCAAGCCGCCTGTGATTCCTTTCGGATGGCGCGCCCCAATGCCCAAGCGAACTCCCAAGTCGATTCCCAAGCCGATTCCCAGCGCAGTCCGCAGCAGATTCCGTGTGGGGAAGCGGGACTGGTGCTGCGGCTCTGTCTTGGTTATGCGGCGCGCACGGGGGGAGACTTTCTGCTCTGCGGGACGCCACGACTGCTGGCGCGACCTCACGAGCCACTGCTCTCGGTGTTGCGTCAGCTCGGCGCAGAGATCACGCTGCAGCAAGCTCCCCAGTCGCCCGGGCTGCGGGTCCGTTCGCGCGGCTTTCAGCCAGCTTCTTCGCCTTTGTCGCTGCGTGGAGGTCTGTCCAGTCAGTTTGCCAGCTCGCTGATCTTGAACGCGTGGAGTCTGCCGTTTCCGCTCGTGATCCACTGCGATGAGGAGCCCGTTTCAGAAGGCTATCTGGAGCTGTCGTTGCAAGTGGCGCGGCAGTTCGGAATGACGGTCACGGTCCAAAAAGAGTCAGATCAAATGACTCTTATTGTGAAGGAAGGACAGCAGCTTCAACCGGGCGTGGCGGAAGCAGAAGCGGACGTTAGCTCGGCGTTTGCGGTGGCGGCACTGGCGACGGTGGCGGGAGCGGCACAGATCGACAACTTTCCCCAGCACAGTCGCCAGCCCGATCACTGCTTTGTGGCGATCTTGCAAAAGATGGGAGTGCCGATCGAGCTGTCTGCGCAAGGTCTGTCGGTTGGGAAAGCAGAGCGGCTGTTGCCGATTTCCGTCAACTTGGGAGGCGCTCCCGATCTGGCTCCGGTGTTGGCGGTGCTGTCGTCGCTGGCGCACGGTCGTTCACTGCTCTTTGGGGCACCGCAGCTGCGGGGAAAGGAGTCCGATCGGATTGCCACGACCTCGGCTCTGCTGACGACTCTGGGACGGAAACATACGCCGCGCGAAGACGGAATCGAGATCGAGGGCCAGCCGCTGACAGAGTCGGACAGGAGTCGTCCGCTGCGCTTTGATGCCTCGGGAGATCATCGCTTGGTGATGGCGGCGGCGGTGGCGCGCTGGGCGGGATTCCCAATCGAAGTGACGGGTCTGTCTGCCGTCCACAAGAGCTTTCCCGAGTTTGTTGCGATTGCCGGACTCACGGAAGGAAGCGTCGCAGGGTCACAAAAGGAGTCGGTTGGATGAGTGCGAGTTCCTTCGGTCAGCGTCTGGTCATCACGACGTTTGGAGAGAGTCACGGCCCGGCGTTGGGAGTGGTCATTGATGGCTGTCCGGCGCGGGTTCCGTTCGATCTGCCACTGCTTCACAGAGAGCTGGCGCGGCGGCGACCGGGCGGGGTGACAGCGACGGGGGACAGCATCACCTCGGCGCGATTGGAAGGTGACGAACCGGAGATCCTGAGCGGAGTGTACGAAGGGCTGTGTCTGGGAACGCCGATTGCGATGCTGGTGCGGAATCAGGATGCGCGGTCGCAGGACTACGCGGCGATTGCGAAGCAGCCTCGGACGGGGCATGCCGATGATGTCTGGCGGGCGAAGTTTGGGCACTCTGATCCGCGTGGCGGCGGGCGGTCGTCGGGGCGAGAGACGGTGGCGCGGGTGATGGCGGGGGCGGTTGCGCAGATGATCCTGCGGCAGCTTGTGCCGGGCCTGCGGGTGCTGGGCTTTGCGCGGCAGATTGGTCCGCTGCGGCTTTCTGATGCAGAGGTCGAGGCGCTGTCGCAGCAAGATCTCTCGGTGGCGGACATTGATGCGTTTGCGGCGCGGATGCCGCAGCGCGAGCGCTCGGTCGAGGTGGCGCAGCTGCTGGTCGAGGCCAAGCAGGCGGGGCGAAGCTATGGCGGGCTCGTCGAGCTGTGGTTGTGTGGGGTGCCGCCGAGCCTGGGTCAGCCGGTGTTTCATAAGCTGAAAGCGGATCTTGCGCAGGCGATGCTCAGCGTCGGGGCGACCAGCAGTGTCGAGCTGGGCGATGGGGCAGATGTGAAGGGCGCCGAGGGCAGCGTCTTTCACCGTGACGAGGCACGACCCGAGCGCTACGGCGGCATTCGTGGCGGCATCAGCACCGGCGAGCGGATCGTGCTGCGGGTGGCGTGTAAGCCGACAGCGAGTGTGCTCGATGTGGCGCGGACCGGGCGACACGATCCGTGCATTGTGCCGCGGGCGATTCCGGTGCTGGAGGCGATGGCCTACCTAGTCCTGGCCGATCACGTGCTGTGGCGGCGCACCGACGGGATGAACATCAAGTAGCGACTCCAGCGGCGGCGGCTCGTCACCGAGCGCACAGAGCACCAGCGGCTTGACTCCGCGTGCAACCTTGAAGACGTTGCGGACCACTCGACCGAGCGCTCGCTCAAGCTCGTGGCTGGTCAGGGTCGGGTCGGTGCTCAGCGACGCAAGGGCTGCCTCGGCCTGACGGGCGGCTTGCTCACAGAGCGCTTGTAGGCGTGGTCCCGCGTCGCTGATGCCAATGGTGCGCACGGTCAGCTTATGTGGCGCGCCCTGCACCGCCGCGACTACCACCAGGCCAGTCTGCGCCAGCAGCCGTCGCACCTTCAGCGTATCGGGCCCAACTTCTCCGACGGTGTAGCCTTCGATCGCAAGGCCGGGGCAGGGCAGGTGATCGACGACCAGCGCTCGCTCGCCCAGCTCGATGACATCGCCGTTGTGCTGACACAGCGCCGGAATGCCCAGGCTGGCGGCGATCTCGGCGTGGGCGGCCAGCTGACGCGGACCTCCGTGGACCGGCAGCAGCGTCTTCGGCGCAAACGTCGTCAGCAGCCAGCGCAGCTCGTCGCGATAGCCATGACCCGAGACGGCGTACAGAGGTCCCGACAGCACCTCCAGCCCATGCGCCACCAGACGATCAGCGAGCCGTGACACCGGCCGCTCATTGCCGGGAATCGCCCGCGCCGCCAGCACCACCGTGTCACCTGCCGAGAGACGCAGCTTGCCAAACGCTGCCGGGGCACCCGGTTCCAGCGAGGCCACCAGCTTGCCCAGCGCCGCGACCGACTCGCCTTGGGTACCGGTACAGAGCAGCGCCACTTCTCGACGCGGCAGGCTCGCTGCTTCGTCGGGCCCACAGAGCAGCGACGGCGGCAGCTTGAGCGCACCCACCGACTCAGCCGCCTCGACCGCATCATGCAGCCCCCGTCCCAAAAGACACAGCCGCCGTCCGAGCTGCTGACAGCTGCGGGCAATGTGACTGATCCGCTCGATGTGCGACGAAAACAGCGTGATCGCGACCCGACCTTGGCGGCTCCCAAGGACGGTGTGCAGCGCTTCCTCGACGATGTGCTCGTCCCCGGAGCTGCCCATCGACATTGCATTGGTGCTGTCACCGACGAGCAGATCAATCGGCGGCAGCGGCTGCGGCCTCGGCGCAAAGCGCGCTGTCTCGGCGATGACCTTGAAGTCGCCCGTGTGCAAAATCGTCCGCGCATCGGTCGGCAGCGACGAAGGCAACATCGGCACACCGTCCGGACCCGGCACAAGCTGCGAGGCCCGCAGCGGACCACACAGCAGCAGCGAGCACGCCTCGGGAATCGAGTGCGGCACCGCGAGCGGCACCACCACCAGCCCCAGCGGATCGGACTGCGACGACGATGACAGGTGGAGCGGCTGCCCCGGCGTGATCGGCAGCGGATGGAACAGCTTGGCGGCGACTCCGTTGCGACGCAGCCGGTTGTGACACAGGCGCAGCGCCAGCGGTCGACCGTAAATGGGAATCGGCTTCTCGACGGTGCGCAGCAGATGGTAGACCGCGCCGACGTGATCCTCGTGACCGTGCGTCAGCACCACCGCGTGCGGTAGCCCAAATCGCGCCTGCAGCGCCGACAGATCCGACACATAGTGATCGACCCCCGGCGACAGATCGTCGGGCATCTGAATGCCGCAGTCGACCAGCACCAGCGTCTCGGCGCATACGTACGCGGTCAAGTTGCGGCCAAACTCTCCACACCCACCGACCGGAATCACCAACATGAGGGGCGGAGCCTAGCAGCGCGCACAACAGACGTAAAGGTCGCGCCGGTCGAGGGTTTGTGCGGGTTTGTGTCTCTTGGCTTGCTGTGAGCCGGCTTCCTGTGCTCAAAATGCGCGTAAGTGATGACGCAGACTCTCTCTGAAGACCAGTTGGCGACGGCGCTCCGTGATCCGCAGCTGCGGCGCTGGGCGCTGTTACAAGGCAAGCTTCACCGTGAATACCAGTTCACGTCGTTTGTCGAAGCATTTTCCTTTATGACTGCTGTGGCGCTCCACGCCGAGGCCATGAATCACCATCCCGAGTGGAGCAATGTCTACTCGAAGGTTGTGGTGTCGCTGTCGACGCACGACGCCCATGGCATTACCGAGCGCGACCTGCAGCTTGCTCGTCACATCGAGAAGCAAGCCGCCGGTCGTACCCTCGGATAGCGAGGCTGCCGCTTGGAACTTCGGTTGGGCATCGCGCACAAGCTGGGACGGACGCTGGGTAGACTGCTGCTGTCGGCAAGCCTGGTCGTCGCGGTGCCGGCGCTGGCTGCCGATGACGAGGCGCCCGAGACGAGCAAGCCTCGATCGCAGGTCGATGTCCTCGGCGCGGTCAACCTGTCGCGCAGCACCGTCTGGGACAGCCCGCGTGCCACCTCGGCGGTGCTCCGAGACGAGCTACGGGTGCGTCCGGCCCGTCTGAGCGCCGACACCTTGGATTTTGAAGATGGCGTGGTGGTGCAGCGGCCAAGTGCCAACACCGCCATGCCGTCGATGCGTGGCCTTGGTGATGCCCGCGTCTTGATCGTCGTCGACGGGATTCGGCTCAATACCACCACCTCTAGCAGCTTGCCGTCGGGCCTGTCGAACATCAACCTGATTGATCCCTATCTGCTCGAGGCGGTTGAGGTCGTGCGTGGGCCGGGACTCGCTTCACTCGGCAGCGACGGACTGGGCGGCACCATCTCGCTGCGCACCCGGCGACCGGCGGCCATCGTCGGTGCGAACCTCGAGATCAACGCCGGCACCCGCTTAAGCTACTCCAGCTACGATCAGGGCTTTTCCGGCAGCGTGTCCGGGGGCGGTCGCTGGGGTCGCTTGTCCGCTGAGACAGCGTTTTCGGCCCGACGCTTCAATGACCTTGGCGGTGGCTATCGCGCTGGGACGGTGCCGCTGACCTCGTTCAGCGACGGAGGACTGTACGTCGGTGCGAGCGCTGACACCGGCCACGGCACGCTCTTACTTGTGTACCAAGGTGGGCGACAGTACGACGGTCTGCGCAGCGAACGCAGCTTGCCCGACGATCTGTACCTGCTGACGGAGCTGGCGCGCGATCTGACCTACATTCGCTACAACACCAGCATCGAGATTGCGGACTCGTCGGTGGATGTGACAGCGACGGCGGCCTACCATCGGCTGTCCGAGCAAGCCGCTCGGACCCAGGTCCTCCTCGATCGGGTGGATCGGCTGAGCAGTCGCGACGATGTGCTCTCGGTGAGCGCCAATGTCCGAGCCGATCTTGGGCGTGGCGGGCGACTGGCGGCGGGACTGGATGGCTATTTCGACTGGGTATCGAGTAGCGCCGAGCAAGCTACCGTCGGTGGCAGTGGTATCGCGCAGTCCGCAGCACAGTGGCAGCGCTATCCGACGGGCTCGGCGGCGCACAGCTTCGCGATCTTTTTGGTCGACGAGATCGATCTCGAGCACCTGTTCCAGGGCGAGCCGAGCGCGCGTCCCGGTCGCGTCAAGGCGCTTGTCTCCGGTCGCATCGGTGGCAACTTTCTCGTCGTCGGGGCCGACGATCGCGCCGCCCAGCTGTTTCCGTCCTTCCGAAAGTCGGTCGGGCAGCGGATGGACCCGTCGCTGGTCTATTCCGGATCGCTGCACCTGCGCTACGAGTTTGTCCCCGGGGCGGCGCTCTCGGCGGGCTTTATGACCGGCAGTCGTCCGGCCAGCCTCGATGATCAGGCGCGGCTCGATGCTGGGCGGCCTGGCCTGCTCTTGCCGTCGGAGACAGCGCTCCTTACCGAGTCAGCTTACTCGGGCGAGTTCGGTGTGCGGCTGGCGTTTGCGCGGCTTGAAACCAGCCTGATGTACGCGGTGAACCAGCTGGTGAATCCGATCTCGCTGGCGTCGACCAAGGTGGGAGGGGCGGACTGCTATGCGCTGATCGGGGGGCGCTGTGTCGATCGGCTGCTGACCCGTCGCAACGAAGGCTCAGCGCTGCTTCACTCCGTCGAGGGTAGCTTTCGGCTCCATCTGTTCTCGGATCTCCACCTGCTGGGCAGCATTAGCTATACCTCCGGCGAGGTCCGGCCCGCCTCTGTGCCCGATGTTCGCGAGCCGATGTGGCGCGTGCCACCGCTGATGGGGCTCGGGTCGCTGCAGCTGCGGCGGCCCCGCTCGATCCTGAGCCTGGCCGAGGTTGGGGCCCGTGCCGCTGCGTCTTCGCGTCAGCTGTCGAGTCAAGATCGCCTTGATGCGACGGTCTGTCCGCTCGGGGCGACGCTCTGTGACGGCTCACCGTGGTTTGTGATGACCTATGTGCGCGGCTCGCTGCGACTGTCGCGGCAGATCTATCTGTCGGGCACGCTCGAAAATCTGACCAACGAGACGTATCGCGTCCACGGATCGGGAGTTCCTGGTCCCGGGCTCGGCGCGCACCTGACGCTCGAAGGCAACCTGTAGTCGAGCCAGCGGCGATCCGACGGGGCCGGCGCTTTACTCGAAGATGCCCCACTTGCGCTTGGCGTAGCCCGACTTCGGCAGGTTCACTTGGCGCAGCTTCTCTGGCCAGTCGTCGCCGATGTAGAGCAGCTCGAACCGCTTGACCGCCGTGTCGTACTCCCGCAGCAGCCGCTCGCGCACGGGCGACTCGGCGAACGAATAGGTCAGGCTGTTGCGGCCGATGGCGACGATCTCTTCCCAGCTTAGGTTGAAGTTGGTGACGGCGGCGAAAAACTCGTCGGTCATGTTCGAGTCCCAAGCGCCACGATCGTCGGTGTTCAAGCAGACCGGAATGCCAATGCGCAGAAACTCTGGAAAGGGGTGCTGCTTGATGTCGGGCACGTACTTCAGAAGCTGGTTGCTGAGCAGCGAAGTCTCGATGAGGTAGTGGTTGCCTCGCATCAGCAGCAGCGTCGACTGATCGGACAGCAGGTTGGTACCGTGACCGATCCGGTTGGCGCCGAGCAGCAGCGTGTCTTTGACCTGCGTGCCTGGGGCCTCGCTCTCACCGGCATGGAGCGACAGAGGAATGCCGCCGTAGCGCGTCCGCATCCGCCGAAACACATCGACGAAGCGCAGCGCGTGGCCTCGGCCGTCTTCCTCTCGACCGGCGATGTTGATGCCGACGAACAGATCGCGGTGCTTGGACACCAGCTCGTAGGCTCGCTCAATCTGTGACTCAGCGTCGGGGTGATGGCGGACCACCGTCGCCAAAAAGCGCACCGTCATTCCTGTCGCCTGCGCATCGGGAGTCATCAGGCGCTCGCGCAGAATCTGGACACCGCGCTCGACGGCAACCGGCTGGCCATAGATGTCGATGAACTTTGGACCGATGACGAAGACCTCCATGTAGCGGAGTCCTTCGGCGGCAAAGCGACGCATGTTGTCGACGAGCGCCGCGCTGGCCAGGTTGGGATCACGGCCCATGTCACCAATGCGCGAGCCAATCGCGTCGAAGAACTCTTGCCGGCCTTCGTCGTCGCGGTCGAGCTTCAGCCCGGACACAAACAGCGCTCTCTCTTCAGGAGTCATCGCCGATAGCGCTACGTATTCATCGCGCTGACAGGGCGGCAAGATCTCGACGGAAGACTTCTGCAGGGTGGTAAAGCGTGGCGCCGTCGAGGTGATGTTGGGACAGTCGCGGGGGCGGGCTCGGGTGTAAAAGACGTTGTTGCGGGTGACTTTGGGGTCAGTGGCGAGGAGGAGCCACGACTCTGCAAGGTTGGCGAGGTTGAAGTGCTGGTGAAGGTCGCCGCCTTTGGGCATTGCGTAGAGGAGCCGATAGAGCTGCTCACGTGTGGCGGCTTGCTTGATCCGCTCGAACTGCTGCGGGAACGTTCGAGCGGACAAGATGCGCGGCAGAAGCCCCACGACCAATAAGGAAAGCCAGGCTAGTTGCCGTCGGTAAAGCTTAAAAGAAGAGCGCAGAAATCTAGTCATGGGTCGCTGTTGGCGCAGCCAAAATAGCATGGGCCAAGGCTCGTCCCACCAACTAAACACAACCCAAGACAAAATAGAATCAAAGAGCCGCACCCTCGTGAAGTGCGGGAAATGAGAGACGCTTTGGCGACCCCAACGGGGTTTGAACCCGTGTTACCAACGTGAAAGGCTGGTGTCCTAGGCCGGCTGGACGATGGGGTCTAATTGAGAAATCAACTTCCTAGAGCTTGTGCCAACAGCGCCCTAAGACGACCAGGGATTTTCCATGGCGGCCGACCGATGTCAACCCGGTATTCTGGGAAAGCTGCTTTTTTTGTGAAAGCTATCCGGCTGTCCGACAACCCAAGCAATGGTGGGTTGGGGTGCGACCGACGGGGGCCATGTGGTCAATCCAGCGGTGGCGCGACTCGCAGCGTCAAAATCGCCAACTCGGCCGGGGCGCCTGCACGAATCGGTACCGAGCTAGAGCCAACACCCGAGTTGACGTACAGCAGTGCATCGCCGACTCGGTAGAAGCCGCGCACATAGGGGTAGCCGAGCTTGCGGAAGACGCGATCGGTCAGGCCGGGGATTTGGACGTGACCGCCGTGGGTGTGGCCGGCCAAGGTGAGTCCGCCCCCCAGCTCGGCGATGGGGTCAATCAGCGACGGGACGTGGCTGAGAATGATGCGGCTGTCGCCCTGGTGGATGCCGCGAAACGAGCGCGAAACGTCACACTGCCTGGTTACTGCATCGTCGACGCCGATGATGGTCAGGGGCGCGCCGCGAATGTGGAGGCGGGTGTGCTGGTTGCGCAGGACGGTGTATTGCTCGTGTAGCAGCTCTGACGTGACGCCGTGGCCGTCCGTCCAGTAGTCGTGGTTGCCGAGCACACAGACCGTCGGCACCGCAAAGCCTCGCACCAAACCACCGAGGAGCGGCACATACTTCGGGCTGTAACAGACGAAGTCGCCGGTCATCATCACCAAGTCCGGCGCTTCGGCTTGGGCCAGCTCGACGGCGGTGCGAATGAACTTGTGCGAGGTCAGCGAGCCGACGTGCAGATCGCTCAGGTGGGCGACGCGCAGTCCGTCGTGGGCGGGATCGAGTCCCACCACCGGCACCGTATAGCGATGCAGAACTGGCTGGCGCGCGCGGCGGGTCGACTCAGCGGCAGAGGGAGTTGTCTTGGCGGAAGCCATTCCCCAAGTATAGGGGCCACCGGGGGGCTTGTGATAGCATCCGCCGTCACATGACTTTCCTGACTCCGCGCTGGCTGTCCATCGCCGCGTTTTCGACGCTGTGGATGCTGCTGCTTGGGACGCTCGGCTGCACGCCGTATCTGCCTCGCTACGACTATGAGATTGAGCCGGACCCGACTCGACTGGAGTACGTGATTGGGCCAGGCGACATCATCGACATTCGACAGTGGAAAAATCCCGATGTGTCGGGGCGAGTGCGGGTGTTTCCGGATGGAAATATCGCGGTGCCGCTGCTCGGGCAGGTTCAGGCGGCAGGACTGACAGCGCGGCTGCTGCGGGAAAAGCTGGCCAAGGGGCTGGAAAAGTTCATCGCCCAGGGCTCGGACATGCAGACACTGACCGTCGGGGTCGATGAGTTCCAAAGCTACGTCATCAGCATCGTCGGAGAAGTGACGCAGCCGGGTCATTATCAGCCGGGTCACTATGTGACGGTGCTCGACGCAATTGGGCTCGCGCATGGGCTGACGCCGTATGCCAAGGGCGAACGGATGTTCATTTTGCGACGGGCGACGGGGGCGCAGCGCAAGATCCCGATCTCGTATCCGGGGCTGACCACCGGCAAGCATCCCGAGATGAACCTGTACCTGATGCGAGGCGACGTGCTGGTCGTGCCATGACGATGAACGCGGTGGACTCTGTCGCTATCTTGGGGATTCGATTTCCTCGTCTGTTCGTCGAGGAAGCGGTGGCGCTTTTGCTGTCCAAGCTGCGCGCAGCCTCGGCGGGAGGTCCGAGCACAGGCGTCTGTTTTCCCGATATGTCGACGCTGAATCTGGCGGTCGAACAGCCACAGTTTCGACGACTCCTTCAGCGACGGATGATCGTTTTGGCCGACGGTGCTGGAGTGATGTGGGTGGCCAGCTGTCGCGGTCAGCCGCTGCCGGCCAACTTGAACGGGACTGATCTGGTGCCGCGCCTGCTCTTGGCGGCTCCGGCGGGTACGACGGTGTTTCTGCTCGGCGGGCGCGACGGAGTGGCGGAAAAGACCAGAGAGCGGTTTGCGACCCGCTTTGCGCACCTGCGCTTTGTCGGTAGCTCGCACGGCTATCTCGATGCCGAGGGAGAAGCGCAGCTGGTCGAGCGACTGCGGGTGCTGCGTCCTGTGGTGATTCTCGTCGGAATGGGCAATCCACAGCAGGTCGAGTTGATTGATCGTCACCTCGATGATCCGTCGCTGCGCGGGACGCTGTGGCTGGCGGTGGGCGGTCAGTTCGACTATTACGGCGGAGCACTTCGACGAGCCCCGCAGCTGCTGCGGCGACTACGACTCGAGTGGCTGTACATCGTCATGCAGCAACCACACAAGCTGCGACGGTATTTTGTCGGCATTCCACGTTATCTGGGTCGATGCGCACTGGCCGCACTCACTGGCTCTCACGACATCTCCGACGGAGAATCAGCGTGAAGGGGCGAACTTTGGTGAGAGGCTGGGTGAAGGGGGGCTTGCGGCAGGCAGTAGCGCTCGTCGGTGAGCTGACGACACACCAAGACGGACCGCGCATCCTCTGCTATCACGGGGTGGTCGAGCAGCCGCCCGACGAGTGGTCGGTGACCCCGCAGCAGCTTTCCGCGCAGATGGAGATCGTCTGTGGAGAGGGCAATCCAGTCTCGATCGGGCAGGTTGTCGCTTGGCTTCTCGACGGTGGTGATCTGCCCGAGCGAGCGATCGCGGTCACGTTCGACGACGGCTATCAAGATGTCCTGGAGCGCGCGGCCCCGATCCTCGACCAGCGACGGCTTCCTGGCGCAGCGTTTGTGATCACCGGGCTTGTCGACGGGAATGCCCGAGACGAAAGCTATCAGCCGACTCGCCCGCTGCTGTCCTGGCCCGAGATTCAGCTGCTGGCGCGTCGGGGCTGGGCGATCGGCTCGCACACCTTGTCGCACCCGATCCTGTCGCAGCAGTCGCTGGCGGCGTCGCAAAAAGAGCTGACTGCCTCGCGAGCGCGACTCGCAGAGGTGCTGGGCCAGGACGTTTCGGTGCTGGCCTATCCCTATGGCACTCGACGGACAGTGTCGCAGCGCGATCGCGATCTGGCGAGGGCGGCGGGCTATCGGGTGGCGCTGCTCGACTCGATTGGGGCGGTGTCCCGAGGCTGTGATCGCTTTGCGCTGCCACGCTGCAAGGTGCTCGGGTCGGACTCGCTGCGGGTGTTTCGAGCGTCGCTGTCCGGTCGGCTCGATCTGTGGCGTCGCATCGAGGATCGCTAGTCGATGGCCCGAGCGCAGCTACAAGTGATGGGCCTGGAGCGCGGTGCCGCCGATGTGCAGCTGCCGTCGCTGTTGTGGGGCTGGCCGGTGCTGTGTCCGCTCGCTCATGCCGAGGTCCTGGCGATCGACGCTCACGAGGCGCAGAAGGACAAGCGGGTGCTGGTCGTCCTGACCGCGCAAACCTCCCTCCACGAGCCAGCGACGCGCCACCAAGCACTGCTGAGCAGTCTGCTGTCACCGACGGTCAATGAAGCTGGACGAGTCATTGCGTTGGTCTTGGCAGAGACGCGACAGCTGGCCAGTGAGGCAGCGGCGAAGGTGTTGGTTCGTGTCCGGGCTCACTCGGCGCAGCTGAACGTGACGACGGCCTTGGCGAGTGGGGCGACGCTGCCGTCGCTGATGCAAAAAAGTGGCCAAGCCGCCGAGGCGTATTTGGGCGCACCGACCCAGCTGAAGCAGAGCTATCGGACCGCCGCGCGGCAGCTGGGCTCGACGGCGCACGGGGTGGCCACGGCGGTCTGGCGCGGAGACGCGCTGACGCTGTACACCATCGGACATCCGCCGCCCGAGCTGGCGACGCTACTGGGGCTGCCGAGCGAGCAGCTGTTGACGGTGGTTTCGCCGCTCGGCGCCAAGGTGCCAGCGATGGGTCCGCAGGCTTTGCTCGCGGCGATTGCGGCGGCTCATCTCGGGCGACCGGTGCGGATCGAGCTGCCGGCACTTTCCGCGTGTGGAGTCGTCGCTGAGACTGTCCAGACCGTCCAGCTTGGTGTCGGAGAGAGCGAGCTACCGCAGGCGCTGCTGCTTCATGGCGCTGTGGGGTCATCTGCCGACGGCAGCGGTCCCGCTTTGGCAGCCCTGATGGACCTTATGACCGTCTATGGCTTTGCGCATCGCGAGCTGAATGTGGTTCCGGTGCCGCTCCATCTGCCGTCGCAGCAGCGTCCCGGTGAGCCGAGCGGCTGGCACGAGCTTGGACTCTCCGTCGAGCTACTGATTGATGAGCTGGCGCAGCAGCGGGCCGTCGATCCACTGCTCCTGCGGCAGCGCTGGCTTGAGCAAACAGCGACGGCAGATGGCTCGACATTGCTCGGCTGCCTGCAGCTGCTTCACAAGGTGAGTGGCGACGCAAAGCAGCCGGCGCGATCGTCGGAAGGTCTGCTGCCACGACGGGGCTGTGGGGTTGCGAGCAGCGCGCATCGAGCGACCACCGGGCAGACCTTGTACGGCGCTCACTTCGTCGAGGTTGAGCTATCGAGCGAGGGCGTCACGCTGCTGCGACATCACTGTGTGCTGGCGGCTGGGCAGCCGGATCGCACTCGAGATGCCGATTCGGTGGTGCAGCGCAGCCTCGAAAAAGCGCGGCGCTTGGCCTTGCAGGCAGAGCTACAGGTGATGTCGCGGGCCGGCTGGACCGCTCGACATGGCGAGGACTGCTCGCGGCTTTTGTCGGTGAGGCACAGCGAGGTGACGTTTTTGGCGCTGCCCAGCCGCGAGCCGCTGGTCGCGTCGGATGATGACTTGGCGATGCTGGCCCAAAGTGGCGTCGCGGCGGCGATGATGAGCGCGCTGTCGGTGGCCCTTGGGATTCGGCTGCGACGCCTCCCGATCGAGCTGCGAGCGTTCCCAAGCGTGCCCAAGTAGGCGAGTTTGGATACACTGTATGCCTATGTACGGGGGCGTGCGCGTCAGCAAAAACTTCGTCGCTGAGCTTGGGTCATTGAAAGGTCGTGCAAGCTGTGGCATCCGTATTGAGTAGACAGTCCTGCAAATGCAAGGAGGCCTCATGCGGTCCTTGTTCGTGTGTGCTGAGCGTTGCCGTTTCGGAAAGTCTGCTTCACTGCGAAAGACCTCTGCCTTTGCGTTGCTCACCGGCGTTGCTCTTTCGAGCTCGCTGGCCGTGGCCGCTGAGCCGGTGGTTGCCTCCGACGATCCTCAGACGACGTCGGTAACCCAGTCGACCACGACCACGGTTACCACCAATGCGCCGTCGGTTGCCGTCGCTCCACTTCCGCCGCCCGCCTTGGCGCCGACGGTGATCGCGCCGGTTCCAGTGGCGCCGCCACAAGCGCTGATCGCACCGACGGTGATCGCGCCGGCTCCGGTGGCGCCGCCGGCTGCTCCGGCCTTCTCGGGGAGCTTCCAGGGGCCGATCTACTTCAATGGACCGGTGTGGATCATCCCGGCGCAGCCCGGTGGCCAGGCGATGGTTCAGCCGGCCTTGCCGTCGCAGCTGCCGCCGCCGCCGGTGTATGTGCAGCCGCCGCGTCTGTATGCGCCGCCGTCGCGTGTGATGGCGTCTCAGCCGCTCTCGCGACCACGGCCGATGCCGATCATCTCTCGTCCGGCGCCGCGTGGTCCGGTGTTTGGGATGGGCGTGCGCTTCACCACCCTCGGCATTCGCTCGCAGGAAGTGTTCGGGGAAAAGCCGACGCTGATGGGCGGTGGCGTGCAGCTGCGCTTCCGCAACCAGGGTCACTGGGGTTTTGAGCTGGCGCTCGATGCGATGAAGTCGAACATCGCCGACGGAGCGTTTGTGCGGACCTCGTATCCGTTCACGTTTGCGCCGATGCTGTACATCTTCAAAAATCGGCCCGAAAACCACTTCAACATCTACGCGACGGCTGGCTTTGGCCTGATGGCGAGTGACATCTCGCTGTACGAGGGCTCTCGGCAAGAGCGTAGCCAGCAGTTCTGGGAAGTCCTCGGACAGGCCGGCGGTGGTCTGGAGCTGCGGTTCACCCGACTGGCGCTCTTTGCCGACCTGCGTGCCGTCGGAATGCTGCTGGATCAGGGTAGCGAGCCTGGCAAGTTCTACGACGGCATCAGCAGTGGACCGATCGCCCCGTCGAGCATTGGTGCCAAGGCCAACCTTGGCGCGATGCTGTGGTTCTAGCAAGTCCGCTGCTAACCCGAGGCGGCATTGCCCGCGCATCGGGACCGTCTCAACACTCTCCTTCGGAAGGCTAGCCTTCGGCGCGGCTTTGGCTCATGGATAAACCCGATTCCCCTCTGTCGAGCGCCGAGCGCAGTGGTGACGAGCCGTTTCAGATCGAGTTTGAAGGCCGCGCCATGCCGGCCCGACACGGCGATACGGTCGCGTCGGCGCTGATTGCAGCCGGGGTGCAGGTCCTCAGCCGATCGCTCAAGTTTCATCGTCCTCGGACGGTGTTTTGCCTCAGCGGCTCGTGTGGTTCGTGCCTGTTGCGAATCGATGGCCGGCCAAACACGCGGTCGTGTCAGGTACGGGCCGAGCCGGGGCTGCGCTGCGCTCGTCAGAACGCCTGGCCGTCGGCGGACTACGATCTGCTCTCGGCCGCTGATGCGATGTTTCCGATCGGCATGGACCATCACACCCTGTTTACGTCGCCGCGACCGCTGAATCGACTGATGCAGAAGATGGTCCACCAGATCGGTGGGCTGGGTCGGCTGCCCGACGAAGATACTGCTGCGGAAGGGGCACCCTCGGCAGTGTGCAAGCACGTCGATATCCTGGTGATCGGAGCGGGGCCAGCTGGACTGGCAGCAGCGACGGCAGCAGCGCACAAGCTGCGGGGCAAAGGCCGGGTGCTGCTGCTCGAATCGCAGAGCGAAGTGGGCGGCAGTTACCTGTGTCATCCCGAGCTGGGGCGAGCGGAGGCGCGGGCTGCCCTGCAACGTGCCGAGGACGAAGGCGTCGAGGTCCTCGTCGCTACGGCGGCATTTGGCTTCTATGGAGAGGACCGACATCGCGAGCAGCCGAGTGAGCAGCGGGGACTGATTGGCGCTGCGTCGGAGAAAGTGCTCTACAAGCTGTCGGCGGAGCGCTACATCTATGCGACGGGCGGAGCGCCACAGAACCTGCTGTTCGTCGACAACGATCGACCGGGCGTGCTGTCGGGACGTGCCGTCGGGCGGCTGCTGGCCTGTCACGGCATTCGGATCGGAGAGCGACCCCTTGTCGTCGGGAATGATGAGTTTGCCGAGTCCCTGACGGCGGCGCTGCGACGCAGTGGCCAGACCGTGATGACGATCGACGGTGAGCGAGAGCGACTGGTTCGTGCGCTCGGCGGAACCTGGGTTGAGGGGGCCGAGATCTGCGACGACAAAGGGCTAAGACGTACTGTCAGCTGTGACCTGATCGTCATCGCGATCCCGCCGGCAGCGGCGAGTGAGCTGCTGGTGCAGCTAGGTGCTTCCGTCGAGCTTCGTCAGCCCGGCGGCTTCGTGGTCAAGGCCGATGAACACGGACGGACGGCGCAGCAACATGTCTTCGTCTGTGGCGAGGTGTCCGGCACGATGGCCACGCTGGCCGCCGCAGCAGCTGGTGCCCGCGTCGGAAAGTGTGTGGCGGTAGAGCTCGTCGAGCAGCGTCGCGCCAAAGCCAGCCAGCCCGCACCGGGATAGATCAGCGAGGGAGCCATGTCCGAAAAGTGCATCGTGTGTCCCTGCGAAGATGTGACGCTTGCCGATGTCGAGCAGGCGATCGGGCTCGGCTATCTCGATATCGACGAAGTGAAGCGCTTCACGGGGTTGGGGACCGGGCCGTGCCAGGGCAAGCTGTGCATGGTCGTCACTTGTCAGCTGCTACAGAAGGTGCAGGCCGCAGATCCCTCCCGTCGCGATCGCCAGCCAGAGTCGCAAAAAGAGCCGCATCCGTTTACGCCTCGACCGCCGGTGGTGCCCGTCTCGCTGTACGTCTTGGCAGCAGGCAAAGGAGCCGATCGTGAGCGCTAGCGGACGCATGCCGGCAGCCGCCCACCGCCTGGCCAGCGAGGCCGAGACAGTCATCATTGGCGGCGGCATCATGGGCCTGGGCATCGCGTACGAGCTGGCCCGACGCGGTCGCAGCGATGTCCACGTCCTCGAGCAGGAGTATCTGACCAGCGGCGCCTCGGGTCGCAACGGCGGCGGCGTGCGCATGCAGTGGTCGACGGAGCTAAACATCCGGCTGATGCAAGAGTCGATGGAGATCTGTCGCGACTTTGCCTCCGAGCTGGGCATCAACGTCTGGCTGCGACAGGGCGGCTACCTGTTCTTGATTCGCGGTCAGGCCGAGCTGGCGCAGCTGGAGCGCTCGGTGGCACTGCAGAACCGCTGTGGCGTGCCGACGCGCATCCTGACGCCGCAAGAGGCGCTCCGCATCGTTCCCGAGCTGAATCCGAAGAGCTTTGTCGCCGCTTGCTACAACCCCCGCGATGGCGTGGTGTTTCCGTGGCCGTTCCTGTGGGGCTATGCGCATGCGGCGTCGGAGCTAGGCGTACAGATCCACACCTACACCAAAGTGACGGCCATCGACGTGCTCGGGCCGAATCGGTTTGTCGTTCACACCAGCAAAGGGCCGATTCGCTGTGAGCGTGTCATTAACGCGGCCGGTGCCTGGTCGCCCGCCATCGCCAAGCTGGTCGGCGTCGAGCTTCCCAATCATCCGCATCGTCACGAGATCCTCGCCACCGAGTCGCTCAAGCCGTTTTTGAAGCCGCTGGTGAGTGTGCTCAGCTCGGGGCTGTATTTTTCGCAGTCGATGCGGGGCGAGATCGTCGGTGGCATCACGGTTCCAGATCACGACGACGGGCAGGTTCATCTCGGCTCGCGGCTGCGGTTTTTGGAAGACATGGCGGCGGACCTGCTGTCGGTGATGCCGGTGCTGTCGCAGGTGCGGGTGCTGCGGCAGTGGGCCGGTCCGTACGATGTCTCTCCCGATGGACTGCCGATCCTCGGCGAGCATCCCGCGCTGCCCGGCTTTTATCTGGTCTGCGGCTTCGTCGGCTACGGCTTCATGATGGCGCCGGTGATTGCCCGCTACTACGCCGAGCTCTTGTGTGGCGGCAGCCGTCATCCGGTGTTCGATCGCTGTCGGTTGTCGCGATTTGCCGACGGTACCAGCGAGCGCGAGCTGATGCTCATCGGCTAGCCGCTGCGGGGCGAGTTGCGGCTTTTGGCCTGCTCGTCGATGATGTCTTCATGACACGTCAAACATCGCCTTGCAGACTCGCTGCGCTGTGGCTCGCGTTGGGGGGATTCCTCGTCGAGGGAAGCGCGCTGGCGCAGAGCAGTCAGACCACGCAGCCGATCTCTCCTGTCGATGAGGGCCAAGGTGGCTATCCGTATCGGCCACCGCCGCCACCGCCGCCGCCGCCGCCGCCCAAGCCCGATCGCGAAACCATCTCGCGCAACTACATGCAGATGTCGATGGGCTTCGTCGGTGGAGGTCGGCGCTACGCCGATTCCTCGTTCGAGAGCACCAACGGCGTTGCGCCCAACTTAAGCGAGGTCTTCATCCGCCAGCCGTTCGAGTCCGAGACGGTGCTCGGTCTGCGCTACGACCTGCGCGCGGTGTTTTCCTACGTTCGCGGCACCATCGGCGTTGACTTTCCGTTTTCGACTTTTCGCGGTCGCGATGCGATGGGAACCTACGTGCTCGACGGCAAGACCGTCAACGTCGCGGTGCAGTCGGTCCGTCCCTACGAGCTCCGCTTCGGCATCGGCGCCGAGTATCCGGTGTGGGTGTTTGCTCCCTTTGCCGATCTGATCGGCTACGCCTACTGGACCAACGTCGGGCTCGCCGTCGACGATACCAAGGCCGAGTATCAGGCCAAGGGCTTTGGCTTCGACGCCCGCGCCGGCGTTCGCGTCCATGCCAAGCCGTGGTTCTTCGTGCAGGCCGCTGCTGACATCGGAATCTATGGTCCGGTGCGCTGGAACGCCGAGCTGTCGATCGGCTTTGCCGCGCCGACCAAGCGCTGGTAGTTCCTTCCCACCGGTCTGTTGCCTCCGCTTGTTGAAAAGAGATCGCCGCAGAGATCCCGCAGGACTGTAGGAAAATCAGACACAGTACAACACCGCCGCACTGCGATTTGAACTGTCGAACTACGTTTGAAATAGCTCTGCTTGGATTTCAGCGACGGTAGTTGGCGCGTGACCTTCCAAGTGATTGTTCACCAGTACGTACGCTGGATGATCAATCGGCAGGCTGCGCAAGACCTGCAAGATGTCGGCTCGAACTGCATCCGCGCGCTGATACATCCGATCATAGGGAGCCCACTTGGAGGCCTCTGCATAGCGCATTCCGATCCGCAACAGAGCCCGGATCACATACACCGGCCAGTCCTTGTGGACCGCCTGCATGCGCGCAAACTGATCACCAATCGAAGGCATGCGCGTCCACGCGTTTAGGACATGGGCTGCACCATGGGAATGGAGGATCGAAAGATAGCGCGGCGTGAAGTGAAAATCGGTACGAAGCTCGACGGAGATAGGACCGGAGAAGCTCTTCCGAATGCTGCTCAAAAAGTGATCAAGGAGCCGGCAGAACTCTGCTTCATGGATGTCATTTTCCTGAAGCTCCAAGATCAGCGGTCCGAGCAAGTCTCCCAGCTCATCCAAGAGCGGACGTGCGACTTCCTCCAGGAACAGAGTCGGGTCCAAAAAGTGTGGGTTGATCGGATCGACAATGCGCCACTCTTCCTGCTGCGCCAGGGTGTAGCGGCTGACTGTCAGCTCATGAAATACCTTTGGACAGAGTGCGATTTTCTCGGGCAGGGGTCGTAACAGAGACGCATACTTTTGCAGCAATTTCCGTCGAGAAGATGGCCGTACGTAGTACATGTTGTCCGCGCCCGCGCAGCGGAAGTGAGGGCTGCGCGCATACTCGGCAAGACATAGCTCGGTGAAGCGGCTGCTGGCTCCGTAGGCCTTCACATCGCGATAGACGCCGCCATCCCAGCCCGGATACACCCACGAGCTGGTACCAAAGCAGCGCGTCTTGGGACCGAGCTTGGCGGGCGACGGCAGGCTACACGGGTCAAACAGGTGCGCGGCGGCGCGGTCGGGTGCGCGGGCGGGGGAAGGTCGGGGGTCCTCGGCGAAGAGAGAGAACTGCTGCGCCATGCCCAAGGACATGCCATAGGCGCGGGGCGGCGGACAAGCGTTGACTAATCGCCGCGCTTCTGACAAGCACACAGGGTGCGCTTCCGACGACAACTGCTGGTGGTGGTGATGCTCTCGCTCTGTTCACGCTCGCTGGCTGCGGCGCCGCCGAAGGAGGCGGACTTTCGACGGGTGACCGACTGGCTGTGGCTGCTCTCGGGGGTGGTGGCGGGCTTTGTGGCGCACGAGGGCGGGCATCTGATCCTCAACGCAGCGACGGACGCCAAGCCCGAGCTGCGCAAGGTGACGCTGGGTCCGTTTCCGTTTTTTGCGATTCAACCGACGGAGATTCGCTCGCAGCAGCAGGCCTACGCGATCACGATGATGGGCTTTGCGATGCAGGACCTGTATTCCGAGCTGATCTTGGGCATCGACCCGAGGCTGCGCGAGCATCATCGGCCGTTTTTGAAGGGGATGCTTGGCTTCCATGTCGTGCTGTCGACGGGCTACGCAATCACCGGGCTGGCCGGCATTGGTCCGCCGCAGAGCGACGTAAACTCGATGGCGCGCACGCTGCAGGTTCCGTCGTGGGGCATCGGCATGATGCTGCTTGTGCCGGCGGCCTGCGACGTGTACCGCTACTTTGTGCCGGACTCGCGCTGGGCGCCGTGGGTCAGCCTCGGGGGTAAGCTCAGTCTGATTGGCGCGGCGGCGGCGTTTTAGTGCGCCAGCGGGCGGTCGTCGTCGGTGAATGTTGGACTACCGCAGTGGCTGTGATCGAGTCTAAGTCAGCGTGAATCCAACAAAATCCGTGTTTATTGTGATTTGAATTACCAAATGATACGCTAATGGTGAGGTGTCAGCTGCGATGTCCGAGCCCAGGCTTGGCCCCTATAGACTGCTCCGCAAGCTCAGCCAAGGCGGCATGGGCGCGGTCTATGAAGGGTTCAACGACGCCGTCGAGCGGCACGTCGCGATCAAAGTCCTGCGCCCCGACTTCGCCCACAACCCCGATTTTGTGACCCGCTTCTTCAACGAAATCAAAGTTACAAATTTTCGTCGACAAGTAATCACGCCACGGGCTTAGGGAATGGGCTGGGAAACGGTGCGGTGGAGTGGCTACTCCGTCGCACAGGAGTGAGTCAGACTTCATGTGAAGTACTTGGTCGCATATCAGTGCGATTTTTGGCCGGGGACGGGTGCTATCGCGGCAGGAACGGCACTGGTGGAGGGCGCTTCTCTGCGGGCTTATTTTGGT
The DNA here is from genome assembly GCA_016794465.1 of Myxococcales bacterium. GTDB lineage: Bacteria > Myxococcota_A > Polyangia > Palsa-1104 > JAEUJZ01 > JAEUKA01. The sequence continues at coordinate 46,533 of JAEUKA010000029.1, forward strand.
GTTGCAAAGGGCAACCAAGTCGGGTGACGAATCGCCGAGAGGAGAGGTCATGGATCCACTAACGCTTGGCAGCATCACACTCTTGGTAGTTTGTCTATTATTTATGGCTGTGATCAAACTAATCAATACAAATACAAAGTCGGACCATTCTCAATCTGGGATGGGCAATGGAGAAAATAGTCAGTCTGAAGAATCTCATCTCTCGGCGCTGCCTTGGTTCAATCCAGAGCCTCGCAAGGATGCAATCTTTGCCGCTGGACGATATCATTGGAAAATGGATATTGTTTACTATTCGAGCGACGGAAGTGTTAAGAGTGCGACTTGCGCAGCACCTCGGACTGCTGGAGTGCAGAGAAAGAAAATCACTTCAATGTGCCTAGCGGCAGCCGACGGTGAAGAAATACCTCTGCATAGAATCAGAAATATCGAGGTTCAAGCGGCTTCTGATGAAACCCGGCGGCGATACCGGGTCAGGGAGGCCCCTCCTGAGGGAGTACTCAAGGCATGGCGCGAGACGGTGGAGTCGGTGATTACTGCTAATGGGAGATTAACCATTTTGTATCAAAATGATGAAGGGGTGGTTTCATCAAGAACGATACAACCGCTTAAGCTCTTGAGCGCAAACTCGAGACCTAAAATCCGCGCACATTGTTTCTTAGCAAATGCAGAACGCCATTTTTTGCTCGAACGAACGCTTGACTTACGAGTAACTCGCGTGGATCTGCCGGTAGATGTAATAGTAGCGCACGACGAATGCATTGCATCGCAATCTGTTAGATTGCCTGACAAAGCTGACTGCAAAGCAGAAAACATTGAGTCTCGCCAGTCGGTTGACGAAATCACCCCACCAAGGCTATCCCCATAGAAGATGGACAATAGCTCGTAGAGTTCGCTGAAGGCTGACGGTCGTCGTTGTCACGCCTCAAGCATCTCTCTTAGCTTTTGAATCTCCGCATGAGATAAATTTGCCCTGAGTAATAAGGCAAGCTGAGGCACATCGGCTGTTCCGCTTCCGCTTCCGCTTCGAGTTCCGAGCAGATCAGCCACCCTGCGCAGACCGACGTTTGCCACACTGCTAGCGTCCGCATAGTGCCGCGCCGTTGTCGCAAACGAGGCGTGACCGAGGGCTGCTGCGACGTGCTGTGCGGTGGCTCCGGCGTCGAGGGCGAGCGTCGCGTTTAGGCCACGAAGACTGTGCGGACAGACTCTCGGCAAGCCGAGCTGCTGACACAAGAGCTTTAGTCGATAGCGGATGATGTCGCGGGTGTGGAGTGCGTCCCCTCTTGGACCGAGGAGCGGTGCATCCGCTGGCTTGTCCTTGGCATGAAGCAGTAGGATTTCGCGCAGCGCGTCGGGAATCTGAAGGCGGCGCTTGGCATTGCTCGTCTTTCCGAACGGTACCCACAGAATGCGGCCTTCGTCGTCGAGGTCTCGGACCAATCGCACGAGGGCTTCCGTCGGACGGAGTCCCAAGAAAATCTGCATCAGAATCGCGGTCGATCCGGCATCCAGAGTCTTCGCTCGCTCCATCGCGGTGGTAACGAGCTTGCGGGCTTCGTCGATGCGAAGCTGCTGCTTACCTCGTCGGGGGCGACCGATTGGTGACACTTCTGCAAAGGGATTGCTGGTCACGTAGCGGCGCGAGATGGCCCACTTGTAGAAGTGCTTGATGCGACGCAGGAGCAGGTGATGGGAGTCGTTGGCGATGGGTTCACCGTTCGACTTGGTGCGCTTCGTCTCGTCGAGATACATCTGCGCGGCTCGCTCGCCATCAATAGCCGTGAGCGGTTCATCGAGCGGGAGGAATGGGCGCAGCATCCGTCGTACTTTGTCGGCGGTGTCGTGGCTGACTCCACGATCGACGAGGTTCTTTAGGTACTCCTCCAGCGATTCCTCAAACGAGCGGGCGATGTGTTTTTTGAGTGCGCCTTGGAGGTCGTCGCGCAGTGCCAGCGCAGCCTCGTGCGTCTCGGCGACCACGGCCTTGCGCGAACCGCCATCGAGCACAACCAGACGCCACTTGTCCCCGTTCCGATAGGGTCCGAGCACGCGAGCAGACTTTTGCATCGTGTACTTATGTTCGCATGACGTGCCGTCGCTGAGAACCGTAGTCGTTTCCGCTACATGCGTGGCCGTGGTGGGACTTCGCCGCTTTCGCTTTCTCGCTTGTCGACGAGCATCGAGGACTAGGCTGCTGATGATCTGTGGTGAGAGCGTCATGGGACGCTCCGCAGTGGCGTTTGCTGCCGATGGCTCCGCTGTCTCGACGTGACGAAGGAGCGGAACGAGCGAAGAAGCTCGGTCCTCGACGCACACCGCTGAAACCGAATGCTCCGTTCGTCGATACCGAACTGGATGATGAGCCACTCAGCGTCGGTTTGCCGACCGGACGGCAACTGCTTCGACGCGACGAAGATCCACCGGGGCGACCCATCGTCAGTCGGAGCCTTACCGATGCCAATCGCCAGCACCAAGTAGCGGCTACGACGATGAAATCGCCGGACCAACTGCGTGGCCGCGCTTTCTGCTGGGCTGTGATCGTCGAGCAGGTTCGAGAGCTGGTTCAGGTTGTGACGAGATCGTTCTTGGTCGCTCCGCATGAGTTCGCCTCCATGTGGAGCAAAATACGTTCATAATGTACATTTAGTGCAAGTTATTTATTATGAACATTCATTGCGTGGGTTCCATAACAATTGACCATCGCGCGCGGGGTGTGGTCATGTGGCGCCCATGGCCAAGGCCGTTGTCCGAATTCCTCTCGATGTCCCGCCGGAGCTGGCGGACTCGCTCGACCGTGCCGTGGGATTGCTTCAGGTGGAAACTGGCCAGCGGCAGACGAGAACCAGCTTCATCAAGCTCGCGGTTCAAGCCGAAATATCGAGGCTGGAGGGACGCTACGCAGACTTGATGCCGCGCCCGATCAGCCCAGCGACGACAGAAGTAGCTCCGGCTCCCGCAAAGCCTCGTGCGACCAGACAGAAATCACCCTAGGACGCACGGCGCTCCGACAGACGGGCCATTCTGACTCGGTGGAATTGAGTCCGTCACAGGGCAGGACGTTCACAATATCACCGTGATGTCACGCTGTCCGACGAGGGATGGGTTCGCGATATCACGGTGATATCGCGCCATCAGTCGAGCGGGGTGTTCGCAAGATCACGGTGTCCGCTGAACAGACGGTTGCTGATATCGCCGTGATATCACGCTGTCCGATGAGTAGACGGTCGCTGATATCGCCGTGATATCACGCTGTCCGATGAGCGATGCATCCATGATGTGGCGACGGAATCACGCCCTCTCTTTGGGGAATGCTCGACGGGCCTCAGTCGCTCATATGAGCCTCATATGACGCTGTGCGACGGAACCAGTGGTGCTCATATGACGGTCATATGATGGCAACTCCATGCTCGTCGCTCCGAACAGACCGCTGTCAATCAGATGTGAACGGGTCGAAATCCTAGGAATGGCCATGGCCGGACCGCAGCGCTTCTGCTAGCGTGACTTTGCGCTCGCCTCTCGCCGGGTTGCAACTTGGAGATCGCCATGCCTGCTGTGACTGCCCACGCCAAAACTTCTGCTCCCGCTCCGTCGCAAGAGTCGGATCGTGAGATTGATCTGCTGGCCTTTGCGGACACCAGTGACATTCCGCCGCCTGTTCCACACATCAAGCCGACCCGCGAGCAGGTGCTGCGTTCCCTTGAAATCGGCATCGCCCAGGCCCGCGCTGGCATCGGCGAGGACTTCGAGGTAGTGCAGGCCCGGATGCGAGCCAAGTACGGCGTTCCATCGCGATGAAGGTTCGCTTTTCGGAGGCTGCCGCGCAGAGATACGATGTGGTGCTGGCCTACATTCGCGAGCAGAATCCACTCGCCGCAGCTCGGATGGTCGCAGCGGTGAATCGGTCGCTTGGTCGGCTGCGAGACTTCCCGCTGATTGGCTCGCGACCACGTGAGTTTCCGGGTCTGCCTCTGCGTCAGGTGATCGTCGAGCCCTACCGATTCCTGTACATCATCGAAGCCGATGGGCGCACCGTGACCATCGTCGATGTCTGGCACGGAGCCCAGCTCCCCGTTGAGCCAGAGCTACCCGCGCCGTAACTCCTCGGTGCAGCCGTTTTCCCTAAAGATCCCGTCGCTGGCAACATTCCAGGGAAAAACTCCGGCAAGTTTCCCGTCGTAACCCGCTTCTTCAACGAAGCCAAGGCGGCGAATCGGATCGGGCATCCGAGCATTGTCCAGATCTTCGACTGTGGCCGGCTCACCGACGGTACATCGTACATCGTGATGGAGCTGCTCCACGGCGAAACCGTCGGAGCGAGGGTGCGCAGGCTCGAAGGACGACTGCCTCTCCTCGAAGCGCTGGCGATCATCCGCCAGGTCGCCAACGCCCTCAGCGCCGCCCACGCCAAGAATATCGTTCACCGAGACGGAAAGCCAACCCCTGTCCCGTCGAGAAACGAAAAGGGAACGACTTGGGGGAAAAGGAGTGAAAAACGGGTGGACGATCCAGCATCCACGGTTAGAAGTCAATCGCTTCATTGTTCTTTCTGAGCTCCCGTC
>JAEUKA010000106.1 GCA_016794465.1 Myxococcales bacterium
CTGCGTCAGGTGCGCAATCAGCGACTCAATCGAAGCCCGCACACGACCCTTGGCCAGGTGTTTGCGCGCCTGCTCCGTCGCCCGCGTTTCGACGAGCTGCCGTCGACGCACCACCAGCGACTGGAGCTGCTGTTGCTCCTCATCCAGCAGCGGACGCACCGGCGGGCGCACCGTCTGCGCATACCGCGCAATCAGCTCCGCATCGAGTATGTCTGTCTTGGCCAGTTTCCCCAGCGACCGACCGAAATCGCGAATCTGCCGAGGATTCACAACAGCGACGGGAATTCCCGCCTGCCACAGCGCACACAGAGGCTCCAGCTCGTAACCTCCGGTCGGTTCCAGTACGGCGAGCTGCGGCCCAACCGATGCCAAATACTGCAGCAGCTCCACATGTCCCGACGCAGAATTATCGAAACAGCGCTGCACGGACTCGGGCAGGACACAGACTTGCAGAGTCTGCTTTGAGACATCGATACCGACGAAACGTTCGTTTTTTTCTGTCATAGCAACCTCACGGAACGGAACACGGATAGCAGTCCCTGGCTCGGCCCAGCCTGGTGTTTCGAGTTTCCCTCGCGCAGATGTTCGGGCTCATCCAAGAACCTCCGGCGCGGCGCTCACGCTCCATCACGATCTCGAACGACCAAGGCCGGACCGAGCTGCCGCACCATCGGAACCGCTATACACCACAACCTCCCACGACGGCGAGAGGCACTTATCCACAGAATTTCAACTCCCCCCAAGCCCCCCACTTTTCGGCGGCGGACGGAATCTTTCGATTCCGGGGGGATATATACCAGGGGGGCCCCGCGCGAAATGTGCGGGTTTCGGACTGGACGGGGTTTAGTTGGCGCCTGGGCAAACCTAGCGAAGCACAGGCACAACATGCATCAGAAATCCACGTATGTGAAAGACCAAACAGACAAGGTTAACAACAAAGCAAATCCGATAGACCCGGTAGAGCCAATGCCAAACCCAATTGTCGGTGAAATTGAAGATCGCCGGTAAGCCGGTGGATTTTTCCTTCATCTCAAGCTGATTCGTTTTCCAGACTAGCGGAATTCGGAGGAAATTGAAGACGACGAGGAATATTGTCATAAGTAAAAGCCACCATGGCTTACCGTCCATCGCATAGTGGTACAAATGAAAAATCATTGGCTGACATGTCACATTAAGCATACTGCAATTAAGCGCGTGGGCCTTGAACGATTGCAGGCACAGAAACCACATATAAGGCGCCAGAAATCCCAGCAAAGACAATACTTGGACGGACCGCATTATCCCGCTGAAGGTCTGACGGAGCGTCGAGACATCATCGAAACTATCCATAAGCATCCGTGTTTGCTTTTCGGGGACATGCTGCAATAGTTCTAGTGTCCGTCGATCGATCTTGGTCATTTCCGCATGGTCAGTTCAGAAATTGGTCGAACCGTCTACTCTGACTCCACGGAGATCGGCCTTATGCAGAATGTACGTTACGAGGGTCACAGTGCGCAGATCGGCCCTCTGCAGATTAGCGTCCGTGAGATCCGCCCAATCAAGATTGGCGTGATGAAGATTGGCGCGATAAAGATTGGCACCTATAAGCTTGGTTTGTTGAAGTTTGGCGTTTGAAAGATCGGCGCCGGAAAGATCGGCGCCGGAAAGCTTGCAGCCAACAAGATTGGCGCCTGATAGGTCGTAGTTTCTAAAACTGTGGAATGAATAGTCCTTTCCCGCTAGGTCCTTGGTTTTGGGCGCGGGCACGAGGCGCGATCGGCTGTCCTTTTGTTCGACCATGAGACGTTTCTACCCCATGAAGAGCCGACCAGGAAGGGGCCTGTCTGCGCTTGGGTAAGACTTACACAAGAAGCGCACAGATCGGCGACAGTCTGGAGTAGAATGTCCTCTGCCGTCGCCGAGACTCGCAACAGTTCTCCCATCCGGCAGACCTGTTCTGATGGCGGCAAGCGATCGTCAGTGATTCTGACGCCGCCGCAGTGCCGTAAGCGCTGATTCAGACTCGCGTGCGTCGTAGATGGCGTGGAGTTCCCGCAGCAAGCCGGTCGCCGCTGCTCGTTCGGATTGTCCACCTGCACCTGGTGTTAAACAGCCAATTCCCATGCGAGCCAACGCAGCTTCATGAGGCATGGTCTGTGCGGTCGCCTCTTGCAGCGCGGAGCGAAAGTGGCGATGGGCGGCCCGACTACGACCCTGCGCCATCGCACGCTGTCCCAACACCAGCTGTAGGCCGGGCTTGCCCGTTCGAAATTTCAGCGAATACTGCCACAGCACCTGTATTGCGCGCTCTAGCAGCAGATGCAGGCTGCGCTCCTCTGCTTTGTCGGAGGCCGTGGCCCACAGCTCAAACGCTGCCTGTGCCAGCATCCAGTAGGTGTCGCTGAATCCGTTGGTCGTCGCTGGTTCGCGGATCAGCAGGCCCAATTCGGGCTCTAACAGAGCGATTGCTTTGGATCGTGCGCCTTGCCGAACCGTGGCCAGCACGGTGCCACCCGCCCTGCCGATGGCGACCAAGGCCGTCATCGCATCGCCCGCAGGCCGGGTTTTCTCGTACCAGGTGGAGGCTTGCGCGAAGTTACCGCGTCGCACGGCAATGTTGCCGGACAGCGTCCAGCCCAGGCCCTGCATCATCTGGTGGCGGACCTGCAGGCTCAGGCTGAGCACTTCCTGACAACCTATTTCTGCCGCTTCATAGCGTCCGCACAGCACATGGGCATTGATGCAGACACCCAATGCGTGCAGCTTGCCGTAGGTGTCTCCCAGCTCCTCAGCCAGCGCGCGGGCTCGGTTGGTATGGGCCAGGGTCGTCGCCTGCTCGCCTGCATTCAGGTGTGCCGACGCGCAGCCGCGGTGCGCATAACAGAGAGCAGCTCGATCCGCCAGCGTGGGTTCGAGCTGCGTAACCTTGTCCACGAAGTAGCGCATCACGGAATGCAGCGGGCTGGCAGAAAATAGATACGCCAGGCCTGCGTAGCCGCGCACACGCAGCGCCGCATCTCCGCTCTGTTCTGCGCAGTTCGCCAGCTGCGCCATGCTGAGCGCAGCATCGAGGAGCTTCGATTCGTAGACGTGCACTTCCAGCGCCACCGCCCCGACCGCACACAGCGACTGCAACCGAAGCCTCTCGTCTGATCCAGTGGGCAGCGGGTGGATAGGTCGCGAAATCTGGTAATCGATCTGGCGCACGGTCGATCTTGCCAATTCGATCAGATAGCGTGACGCAGACTGCGGGCGGGGCAGACCCAGCGCTGCCATCGCACGTGGGATCGCGTCACTGGCCTGCGTCATCTTGCCCAAGCCGAAGTACGCTTGGACCAGCATGGCCAGCGTGCGTCCTCGCGTCAGCTGCGGGGCCTGCGTTTGCTCGTACAGCGCAAGAGCCTGCTCCAGGTACTCGACTGCCTCGGTCAGTGCACCGCGATGCAGCGCTTGGGCACCGGCTTGATCGGCGTATTGCGCAGCCAATATGGGCCTGCCCGCACGCGCACAATGATAGGCAAGCGTCCCGGCGTAAGCGGTGTCGTCGGCATGAATGGCCATCACGCCATCTGCCACTTGGCCATGCAGGCGGCTTAGTTCATTCGCATCGATCGCGGCCAGAATGTGTTCACGCAGCTTGTCATGGCTGAATCGCCACGTCCCTTCGTTGACTTCTAGCACTGCCGCATCTGCACAGACGTGCAGCGCATGGTCGAGTTCTGAATGCAGCGTGCGCAGGACCCCCAGATCAAGCTGTCGTCCCGCCACGGCGATTGTGCGCAACAGCGGGCGCAGCTCTGCAGGGACAGAGATCCATCTGCGCTCTAGCACGGCCTGCATGCCGCCCGTAACCATGCGCTCTGGCAAGCTGGTCAGCCCCACTCTTTCCAGCCCGCCCGCCTCGACTGCCAGCGCTCGCATAATCTCGATGATGAAGAACGTGTTGCCTTCGGTCTCTCGGCGTAGAAGGTCGATGAGTCCGGCGCGGCTGCCTGCCTCGCCCAGCATCGCGACGCTCAGCGCTCCGATGTCCTGCGTCGACAGCCGCGGCAGGTGCAGCCGCCGCCCTGAAGGCAGGAGGCTCGGAAGATCGGGCCGCTCGTCATCGCGAAATGTGCACAGGATCAGCAGCGGCTGATCTCGAATGCGCCCCGCCAAGCTTTCGAGCAGTTCCAGGGCATCTTTGTCTGCCCAGTGCAGATCCTCGACCCACAGCAGCTTGGGAAAGCTGCCGCGTAGCAGGACTTCTTCCAAAATCTGGAGCAGGCGCAGACGCGCGGACTGTGCATCCAGTGGGGGCGCATCTTCGATGTCGCGCTCCAGCAGCAGCGGTAGGTCCGGCACCAAGGTCTTGATCAGCCGCGACTCCAGATCATTCAGGGGCACCGATAGGCTTTGCATGCGCAGCGCATCGGCGAAGATGCCCAGGCCACCACCGACATCGCGCGATACCTGAGCGCGCAGCACCAACACGCCTTCCGTGAGCGCCTGCGTGCGCAGCTCTTCGCACAGCCGCGATTTGCCCACGCCACTCTCGCCACCAATTAGCAAAAGTTGGCCATGTCCCTGCCGCGCTTCGAGCAGAGCAGCGCGAAGCTGCTGTAACTCGGCCTGCCGCCCCACCAACGTCGCGGACTGGAGAAAACTCTCACGGATCGGCTCGGTCTGCTGGGACGGAGCACCGCCCAACTGCTCCAACGCGTGCAGGAACTCCAGGGCAGAAGGGCGATCTTCGGGCTGCTGCGATAGCGCACGTCCCAGCAGCGTGTGCCACGCGGGTGCCAGCGCAGGACTCATCGCGATCGGCTCTTTGCGCAGAACGGCGGCAATCAGGTCGCTCACTTCTCGCTGCGGAAACAGCACGGTACCGGTCAGTAGCTCGACGGCCAAGACCCCCAACGAATACACATCAGCCGCTTCGCTCGCAGCAGCTCCAGAAAAGAGCTCGGGTGCCATGTAGCCCAGCGTTCCCGCAATGGCATCCATCCGTTCATCGCGCTGCTGATGCAGCACGGCCAAGCCGAAGTCGAGCACCCGAACCACGGGTGCCCCGTGGTCCTCGCAGACCAAAATGTTGGCTGGCTTCAAGTCGCGATGCAGCACGCCGCGTCGGTGCAGATAGACCAGCGCCTGCGTCAGTTGAACCAACAGCGCAACGCACGCGCGCTCGGGAAGCCGTGCCGCATACTGCGTCAGCGGCTGCGCTCCCTGCAACAGCTCCATCACGTAGTACGGCTGCAACTGGGCGTCGAATCCATAGTCCAGGACGCGAATGATCAGCGGATGATGAAGCGAGGCCAGGATCTGAAACTCCTGCGCCAGCGCCAACCGCAGCGCCTGTCCTCCGGGGTCGATCGATGCGGTCACCGATTGGGCACTGCTCAGTCGAAGCGTTCCGTCCAGCGCATCCAGCCCGGGTGCTTGCGTCGCCGCCAGCGCCAGTGATGGGCGGATCGCAGCTCCAGAGGCGGGCCGCGCACGAAACGCGAGCCGCTTCAGCGCGACCTCATGTCCCGTCAGGCGATCTTGTGCGCGATACACAACGCCCATTCCGCCTGCCCCCAGCCTAGACACCTCTCGGTATCGCCCTCCATGCGCCGGGATACCAGATGCAGGGTGCGCAGAGAGCATTACATCAAATAGTACATTGCCCGTAACACGCGGTGCTGACTTTTCGTACCCTTTGGCCCGCGTTGCACTAATCGATCGGATCGGTCTTCGCCAGCCGTACGGGTTTCTGGAAGCTGATCCGGTTTCGAGAGACAGCATTGGCGCGGTCGGCCTGCGATGTTTGCCGTGATGACCTCCCGTAGGCTGGTACTTACTAAGCGCTCTAAACCATGGCTTCGACGCCGACGGCGGTGGACTTTCCACGTCCGGCAACTTCGGCAAGGGCAGCAATCGCGGCAGGGAGTGGCTCGACTTCGGAAAAGCGGGCCGACCAGTGCGCGAGCAGCTCGGCCGAGAGAACGTTGGTCGGAGTTCCTAGTCCGTAGCGCTGCAAAAGAGAGCGGGCAATGTCATCCCAGGTTCGGCCCCGCGTCTCGTACGGAGGCCGCGCGGCGTTCGCAGGACCGTAGCGCGCCACCACCTCGCGAATCGTCGAGTCGGTCAGTCCCTCGCTATCGATGAGCGTGCCATCGAGATCAAACAGCACCGCTTGCACGCGCTGGGTCGGCAGGCCGGGATTCCGTTTGGCGGCGTCTTGCTGCATGCACGCATCATGGTCGATTGGTGGATCGCTGGAAAGTTCATCGCCCGGGCAGTCTTGTTGGCGACGGAGATTCTGCTCAGGACAAGAAAGTACCTTGACATCAAGTCACTTGATGCAAAGATAAGTGCTGTGAGCGCGAACTCTCCACCCAAGGCGGCTGATAGCTCGGGGACGCACCTGTGGCTGATCCTGATGAAGGCTCACCGCACGCTGGCCCGGCATGCCCGGCAGAGCATCGAAGCGCTCAATATGTGTTTTTCGGACTTTGCGATCATGGAGCTACTGCTCCATCGCGGGGAACAGTCGGTGAGTGCCATTGGTCGGCGCATCGAGCTGACCAGTGGCGCGATTACCACCGCAGTCGATCGGCTCGAGGCGCGTGGCTTTGTCTGTCGCAGCTCGGATTCTGAGGATCGGCGCAGTCGCCTGGTCTCTTTGACCAAGCGAGGGAAGGCGCAGATCAGTGAAGTGTTTGCGCACCACAAGCGCGCCATGGATCGCGCCGCCAGCGGTCTCTCGAAAGAGGAACGGGAGACGCTGATCGTACTGATGAAGAAGCTCGGTCTGACTGCGGAGCAGCAGCTGAGCGAATCGGTAGACGAAACCTAGGACCGTCGTCCGCAGGACGATGCGTCGCAGACTCCACTGCTTGCGTAGGTGGAGCGAAGGTCTCGCTATGCCTTCACTTTGCGGGGAAGGCTCGTGGGCCAGAAGGGAAAAGGACATGTCCCAGCGTCAGGTTAAAAAGCTTGTGACTTCTCACCGTCAGACCGAAGGAGGGGGCTTCATCGTACGGCGTCCCTTCCCAACGCGCGGATTCCCACAGGCCGATCCGTTCCTCTTGCTCGATGAGATGGGGCCCATCGACTACGCGGCTGGTAAGGCGGTTGGCGCTCCTGATCATCCACACCGGGGCTTTGAGACCGTCACCTATGTGCTCGCGGGGGAAGCGGAGCATGAAGACTCGGCGGGACATCGTGGGCGACTGGGTCCGGGGGATGTGCAGTGGATGACCGCTGGTCGCGGAATCGTACACTCCGAGATGCCCTCCCGAGAGCTTCAGCAGCGGGGCGGACGGATGCACGGGTTCCAGATCTGGGTGAATCTGCCGGCCCGTGACAAGATGATCGCGCCGCGTTACCAAGAGATCCCGCGCACTCGCATTCCCGAGGCGCAGACTGCCGACGGACTGGCCAAGGTCAAGGTGGTGGCCGGGGAAGCGCTGGGCGTGCGGGCGGTCATCGAGACGCGGACTCCGATCAGCTATCAGCACTGGACGTTCTCGGCGGGAGCGACGGTCTCTGTGCCTCTGCCGCGCGAGCATGCGGCCTATGTCTATGTGTTTGAAGGCGCAGTGCGAGTTGGTGATCGTGAGGTTGCAGATGGTCAGCTGGCCGTGCTGGGAGAAGGCGATGCCGTCGATTTTTCCGCCGCAGGACACGCCCAGGCCCTGCTCCTTTCCGGAGTGCCGCTGCGCGAGCCGGTGGTGCAGTACGGACCGTTTGTGATGAATACCACCGCTGAAATTCAGCAAGCCATTGACGACTACCGCAGCGGCCGCATGGGCTCGATTGCGCGCTAGCAAAAAGCACATTTACAGCGACGGGGCAGAGTGCTCCGTTGGTCAGCGAAAGAGAGAATCCTATGAAGCTCCTTGAATCATTTCAGATCGGCTCCTTGAAGCTTGCGAACCGGGTGGTGATGGCGCCGATGACGCGCAGTCGTGCCGATCAGCAGGGCCGTGTTGGGCCGCTGCATGTGCGGTACTACACCCAGCGAGCCTCGGCGGGACTGATCGTTACGGAAGCGACCAATGTCTCGCGCGATGCGATTGGGAGTCCGCTTACGCCCGGTCTGTTCGATGAAGAGCAAGTCGCAACCTGGCGCAGTGTGACCGATGCTGTTCATGCCGCAGGTGGCCGAATCTTTGCGCAGCTGTGGCACACCGGTCGCGTCGGACACTCGCTGGTGCGTGGTGGCGTGCTGCCGGTCGCCCCATCAGCGATTCGCATCGAAGGCCAGCTGCACTTTACCGCGAGCGGAATGAAGGAATATGAAACGCCGCGAGCGCTCTCAACCGAGGAAGTCCGGGCTGCGGTCGGAGACTTCCGCAGTGCTGCGCGTCATGCCAAGCAGGCCGGCTTCGACGGCGTGGAGCTTCACGGAGCGTTTGGCTATCTACCGAATCAGTTCTTGGTCGATGGCGCCAATCAGCGGACTGATGAGTACGGAGGCTCGGTCGAAAATCGCTGCCGCTTCGTGCTGGAAGTCATGGAAGGGCTGGTCGCGGAGTGGGATTCCGAGCGGGTCGGAATCAAGCTGTCTCCAACGATTCCCTTTAACGGAATGATGGACTCCGATCCGCGGGCTCTGTTCGGACATCTGATCACGCGACTCAATGAGCTGCCGCTGGCGTATCTGCACCTGATGCAAGGGCTGTTTCCGCTCGACAAGCTTCCGAGCTGGCCCAAAGATGCACTGGCGACATTCGGACCGCTCTATCGAGGTACGCTGATCACCAACGGCGGCTACGATCGCGACCGCGCCGAGCAAGTGCTGAAAGAGGGGCGCGCGCAGCTGGTGTCCTTTGGTGCGCCGTATGTCGCTAATCCTGATCTGGTGACGCGCTTTGCCAAGGGGGCGGCACTCGCGCGGCCCGATCGGGCGACCATGTACGGCGGCGGTGAGAAGGGCTTCACCGACTACCCGGCACTTGCCGAATAACAGCGTACGAAGTCTGCCCTCATCTGGTGATAGCCTGCGGGGTGGAAGAACAGCGATTCCCGCGCAGCCAAGCGGCGCTGGCAGCTGCAAAGGTCGCTAAGTCGGACACCATCCCATGCACAAAGACATCATTCCCATTTCGGACAGCTTCTGGAATGTGCGCGGCTCGTACAAGATCCGTGGCCTCATCGACGTCGGTACCCAGGCTTCCTTGGTCCGTCGCAAAAACGGCAAGTTCGTATTTCTCGACTCGTACACGCTGAGCGATTCCGTACAGCGAGAGATCTACGCACTCACCAATGGCGGCCAAGACGTCGAAGCGATCCTCAACGTCCATCCGTTCCACACGATCCATGTCGAGTCCATGCACCGCGCCTTTCCCAGTGCGCGGCTTTATGGCACCGTCCGTCATCGCTCGCGCTTGCCGAACCTTCCGTGGCAGCAGCCCTTATGCGAGGAGCCAGCCCTGCCGCAGCTGTTCGCGGAGGACTTCGACTTCTCCGTGCCGCGCGGCGTGGACTTCGTGTCTGCGGATGAGTCTGTGCACTTGTCGTCGGTCTTGGTGGTGCACCGCGCCTCACGGACGCTCCATGTGGACGATACCTTGATGTACGTCGCGCTGCCGTGGCCGCTGCGCTTGCTGCATCCGGTGGGACTTGTGCGCATCCACATCACGCTTCCCAAGGCGCTCGAGCAGCGAGCCGGAGCCGCTCAGGATTTCCGTCGCTGGATGGAGCAGTTCGCGGATCAGTGTCGTGAGGTCGATACGATCTGCGCGGCGCACTCTGCGGTGCTCCGTAGTGCAAAGGCCCTGGGCACGTCCGTTCCGGACCTACTGCGCACTGCGCTCGCCAAAGCCGAGCCGCTCCTGCGTGCCCACGAGCGCAAGTACGGTGGATGAGCGACCCGCTTCACTGCCACTTCTTCCGGGCAACTTACGAAAGGAACTGACTCTCTGCCCAGCCGGGCGCGTTCGCAGAGACTCCGGTGGTCAAGGGAGCGCTGGGCCTCGGCCTCGAGGTCCTACCGAGCATCATCGCCGATGAGCGAGTCGTTGCAGAGGGCGTCTATCCGTCGCGGGAAACGCTCGTCGCGCTGTCGGGAATCGTGGTGCGCAAGCAGATGCAGGCAGCAGCGAAAAAGGCCTGCTGCACTCCGAAAGAGAGCAAGACCAGCAGCGATTCTGCCGAGCGTCCCAAGACGGGCTGTTGCTAAGGAACGCCGCATGAACCTCATCGACAACGCGCCACGGAAGCTGTTTTTTACGGGCAAAAGGGGCGTTGGCAAGACCAGTGTCGCTTCTGCGACCGCGATTGCTCTTGCGGAGCGTGGTCGGCGGGTACTCCTGGTCAGTACCGACCCAGCGTTGAATCTCGGTGGATAAGAAGTTCCAACGCCGTTTCGGCTGCATGGTCCGGGAACTGATCGCCTGGATCGTGCCGGGCTCGCCGTCAGCACTAGACATTCTACACCGAACGGTCGCCGGTCTGTGCGGGAGCTCCTCGACGCCGTACAAGCAGCCTTGGACGTGCCGAAAAGCGGGGTCGGGCTGAACTGACTGACGCCGGAGTCGGCTTGCAAAAAAGCACGGCTGGACGAAGGACTGTAGTGTCAGCTCTCTGGCACGACTACAGCACTCCATCAGCTTGGCATCGACATCGAGTCAACGCGATCCCATCGCGAGAAACTGCCAGAGGATTTGATGATGCCCCCGATTTCCCCACGTCGTAGAACGTAAGGTTGAACCAAGCTGCGGGTACGCGGCAGCCTTCCTTTCTCCGGACGCTTTCCTAGGTGGCTGGTGTTTTTTGTTGTTTTTGGGAGTGGGAAATGATCGGATGCGGGGATGTCGCTTGGGCAGGCGCCGCAGAGTGAGGATGTGTTTCGGTCGGGGTCGCAGTTTTGCCGAGAGAGACTGGCTCCTACCAGT
>JAEUKA010000037.1 GCA_016794465.1 Myxococcales bacterium
TCTTCCTGCCGCCGAAGTTTGAATACAAGATGGCTCGGTAAGAGGAGCGAGGGATTACATGCGAACGCACATGCGAATCATCTTGTCGTTTGGGGCCCTCGCGCTGCTGGCAGCGCCAGCGCATGCAGACCGTGGGCGCAACCCGCTGGCAGGACAGCCGGCCATCCGGCACCGTCTCGAGATGCGCAAGATGCGGCTGGAGATTACGCCGCAGTTCATGATCTCGGCGAACCAGCCGTTCCTGATTGGCTTTGGAGGCGGTGCCAACATCCGCTTCCACCTGACCGACTGGCTCGCGATCGGTGGCTCGTATCACTACACCTACAACATCGCCTCGCCGCTGGTTGGGCGTATCTCGGAAGCGCTGCCGGACACCTACGCGGTGCGCACGGCGTCGCCGGCCACGGATGACCCGACGGCGGGACTTCGTCAGCCCAGCAAGGACATGTTCAAGGATCACTTGATCGGTCCGACGCTGGGCATGTGGTCGGCGCACTTGGCACTGACTCCGATGGGCGGCAAGTTCTCGCTGTTCAACGCGCTGTTTGCCAACTACGACTTCTACGGCTTGGTTGGTATCGGTGGCGTGATCCTCGGGAACCCACTGTCGAGCGGCGCGACCTCGTACACCGTTCGTACGGATAGTGCTGGTGGCACCTCGGTCCGCGATGTCAACGGCACCGCCCTGACGGCGCAGAACGATGTCAACTTGCAGTCACCGGCACCGTTCACCGGCCACCGCATCGCGGGTGTGTTCGGAATCGGCACGCACATCTTCTTCAACGACTTCGTCGGGCTGAACCTTGAGCTTCGTGACTACATGTACAAGGCGAACCCCGGTGGTCTGGATGTGAAGACGACCGATAGCAACAGCGATGGCTCGGGTGTGCTGTCCGAGCAAGATGAGTATCTGGTCAATCACCTGTACTTCGGTGTCGGCCTGACCCTGATGATCCCGCCCGGAGCGAAGATCTCTCGGTAAGCGCTACACTGTCTGCGGGGAAGGGAAAAGCCCAGGGTTACACCTGGGCTTTTTTCGTTTTTCCGGCACGTGACTCTGGCCCCTGGTTCGCGGATTCTGTGGCCATGCCTTCTGACACATCAGCGGTGCCACTCCTTCTGCCTTTCATCGGGGGTCGATTTGTCGAGACAGCGGCTCGACGGACGCTCCGTGCTCCGTACGATGGGCGCGTCCTTGCCGAGGTGTGCGAGTGTGGTCCGGGGGAGCTAGACGCGGCGCTCCGCAGTGCGGAACGGGCGCTTTCGACCACGGCTCGACTGACCACCGACAAGCGTGTGGCAATCTGTGCTGCGACGGCGCGTGGCATCGAAGCCCAGGCAGAACGTCTTGCCCTCGCCATCTGTGACGATGCCGGCAAGCCGATCGCTGACGCGCAGGCAGAGGTCGTCCGCGCTCGCCTGTGCTTTGAGCTGGCCGCTGCCGAGGCGCTGACGACTTCGGGGGAAGGTCAGGTGTTGCCGATGGATCTCGCGCCGCTGGGATATGGCCGTACCGGAATCCTGCGTCGGTTTCCGATCGGTCCGGTTGCGGCAATCAGTCCGTTTAACTTTCCGCTCAACTTGGCTGTGCACAAAGTGGCGCCGGCGCTGGCAGCAGGCTGTCCGATCGTGCTCAAGCCAGCGTCGCAGACACCGACGGTGGCGCTGCTGCTGGCCGAGATCATCACCGAGGCCGGCTGGCCCGAGGGCGCGCTCTCGGTGGTGCCCGCGATGAGAGCTGCCGCCGATGTGCTGGTCACCGACGATCGCTGCAAGCTCCTGACCTTTACGGGCTCGGCCCCGGTGGGCTGGGACATGAAAGCGCGCGCCGGCAAAAAGAAGGTGACGCTCGAGCTGGGCGGCAACGCAGCGGTGATCCTCGACGAGACGATCAGTGAGGCGGATCTGCCGACGATCATTCCCAAGCTGATCTACGGCGCCTATTCGTATTCGGGTCAAAAGTGCATCAGCATCCAGCGGGTGTTTGTGGTCGCCAAAGGCAGCGATCGGCTCTATCGCGCGGTCTGCGAGCGGATGGCAGCGGCGGTGGCCAAGATCAACGCCGGCGATCCGCACGATCCCAAGGTCCTGGTGGGTCCGCTAATCGACGAACAAAACGCCCGCCGCGTCGAGTCGTGGATCTCCGAAGCAGCGCAGCTGGGAGGTCGGCAGCTGTGTGGGGGTGTGCGGCAAGGAACCTTTGTCCCGCCGACGCTGCTCGCAGCGGTGCCGTCTTCGGCTCAGGTTGTTCGCGACGAGGTGTTCGGACCGGTCTGTGTCCTTGATCAGGTGCCAAGCTTTGCGGCGGCGATCGCGGCGGTCAATGACTCACGGTTCGGTCTGCAGGCAGCGGTGTTCACTCGCGATCTGGGACATGCGCTTGCTGCCCACGAGGAACTTGCCGTCGGTGCAGTCATCCTCAACGAAGCCCCGAGCTTCCGCATCGATCACATGCCGTACGGCGGGATCAAAGACTCTGGACTGGGACGGGAAGGCATCCGCAGCGCCATCGTCGACATGACCGAGCCGCGACTGCTCATCACCGGCGCACTCCGCGACGCAACCTAGCTAGGCCGAAGAAGGAGCCTCCACATGAGCCAGCACCGGGCAAGAATCCTCGACGGAAAAGCCATCGCACAGACGGTCCGAAGCGAAGTCCGACAGCAGGTCGCTGACCTGCGCGCCCAAGGCATCACCCCTGGTCTTGCGGTCATTGTCGTCGGTGACGATCCGGCGTCGCACATCTACGTCCGCAACAAAAGCCGCGCCTGTCAGGAAGTTGGGATTGTGGTGTTCGATCACTCGCTGCCGGCGCAGACGACCGCAGCCGAGCTGAAGGCGTTGCTGCACCAGCTCAACGCCGATCCGAGCGTTTACGGGGTGCTGCTGCAGCTGCCGATTCCAGCCGGGCTTCCCGTCGGTGAGATCCTCGATCAGCTGGACCCGATGAAGGATGTCGACGGACTTCTCGAGGCGAACGTCGGTCGGCTGTGGCTGGGGCGACCGCGCTTTGTGCCGTGTACGCCGCTCGGGGTGATGCGACTGCTCTCCGAAGCGGCGGCGCAGCTGAGAGGAGCACGTGCGGTGGTCATCGGTCGTTCGATCCTGGTGGGTCGACCGATGGCGGCGCTGCTGCTGGCTGCCGACGCGACGGTGACGATCTGCCACTCACGGAGCCTCGACCTGGCCGATCGCGTTGCCGAAGCCGATGTGGTGGTCGCAGCCATTGGCAAGCCCGAGGCGATCGTCGGTCGCTTCATCAAGCCCGGCGCAGTCGTCATCGATGTCGGGATCAATCGACTCGCCGACGGCAAGCTGGTGGGTGATGTCGAGTTCGTAGGGGCCGTGGAGCGCGCTTCTGCCATCACCCCAGTGCCCGGTGGCGTCGGACCGCTGACGATCGCCTATCTGCTTCACAACACCGTGCTCGCCGCCAAGCTCCGGCACGGGCTGGCCGCCGATTAGCGCGCTGGGGGAGCGCTGGGAACTGCCACCGAGTGTGCTGGGACGCTCGGCGAGGCCGGACTTCCGACGGGCGGCGCTGGGTGCACACCGGGAGGCGTCGCTGGCGGAACCTGTGGCTGCGGCGCCAAGGTCAAGAACGGCGCGGGCGTGGTCACGGGGCCACGCGGTGGTGCCCGCAGTGCTGGCTCGACGATCTCGCGGATGGGCTTGCCGGTCGCTGATGGAAACTCGATGCCGAGGAGCTTCGCAATCGTTGGCGCCAGATCGGTGTGTAGATAGGTGCCTCGTGCCGTCCGCGTCGGAATGCCGGGCCCGACGGCGAGCGCAAACACACCACTACAGCCCGAGCACGGCTTCTGACGAATTCGTTCAGCAATGCAGCGCCCATGTGAGGCCCACTGCGCCGGGTCCTCGGCGGTATCGCGTCCATGATCGGTCGTCACGATCAGATAGGTGTTGTCGCGATAAAACGGGTCGGCTTGGAGCGCATCCCAGATTCGCCCGACGAGATAGTCGTCCTGTCGCAGCGCCTGATGGTAATGAAAGATGCCGTAGTGCTGCCCGGTCTTGCGCTGAACGCGGGCGTGGAGGTGCGCTTCCTCGTCGGCATCGCCCAGATGGACGACCAGCAGCCGAGGGTGCCGCTTGGGAACCTCGCGCAGCAGCTCCGAAAACGTATCGATGTCGGTCCGCGAGTTCGCATAGACCTCGGGCTTAAAAAACAGCGGCGGCTCCGGCGACGGCGGCAAGTTGTTCTTAAACGAGCAGCTGCGAAAGAAATCGGCCTCGGGCAGCAGCGGCGGCACAAACGCAATCGTGCACAGCGGACCCCACGAGGCGATCAGTGACACACCGTCGAAGCCGAGCCCCAGCTGACGGCGCGCCTCCTGCATCAGCGTCGGATAGTGGCTGCGATAGTCCTCGACCGGTGGATGGTTGGACAGGATCTTTTCCTGCCGACGCCCGGCGAAGATATCGGCATAGGCCGGCAAGCTCACACCGGCTGGATTCGAGATGTTGACGTTGGGCATCCACAGGCCGCGCTTGCGCAGCTGCTGCAAGACTGGAAACAGCTCACTGCCGCGCACCGGCCTGCCGGCATCGTCGACCGCTCGACCACCCCACTCTTGCTGGCGCACACCATCGATCAGGATCAGGACGACGTTGCGCCCGGCGGGTGAGGGTGCGGGCAAGGGCGGCTCCGCTGCGCGACCACAGGCCATGCTCAGCCCCAGCCAAGCGGCCAATACGAAGACAAATATTCGCATTTTCCATTACATACTAGGGGAAGCCAACTGCTCATGTCCAGGCCCGCGCAAGGGAGCGCTCGACCACGCCCTGCCAGTCCTGATAAAAATTTGTGATGAGCAACTTCAGCTTCGCGATCGTTTCCGATGTCCACATCTTCGCGAGTGGCGGCGTCCCGACGAACTTTCCGAAGGTGGTAAGTCAGCTCGCTTCACTGTCGCCGCGCTTTGTGGTCGTCAGCGGCGATGCCACCAGCGGCAACCCGGACGATGGGGCCAGCCGAGACAAAGTGGCGCTGTGGTGGCGGGCGTTTCGAGGTGCGATGCAGCCACTGACCGACGCGGGCATTCCGGTGATCGCGATCGCCGGCAACCACGACTACTACACGCAGGCGCAGCGCGACGGCTATCAGGCGGCCTGGGCGTCACTGAGCGAGGAGGTCAGCGGGGACTTCATCTTGTCGGGCAAGCCGCCGCTGTACTACTCGCTGCAGGTCGACGAGCTGCACCTTCTCTTGCTGCACGTCGTTGACCAAGACCTCCCGCGTGAGGTCCGCGACTTCATGCAGAAAGACTCGGCCCAGGCGCCCAGTGATGCGCTGCGGCTGTGCATCGGTCACGTGCCGCTGGTGTCGATGATGGGCCGCACCAATGAGTCATACCGCGACGAGCTCGGCAAGCTCCTGGTCCAGCAGGGCTACTCGGCATTCTTCGCCGGCCACGAGCATCTGGTGTGGGAGCAAGAGCTGAGCTTTGCCGACGGCAACCTGCATCACATCCACGTCGGCACGGCCAGCGGCACCTATCACTTCCCGCTCAGCCGCAGCACCTACGACAAAAACTGCTCTGGAAATGAAGGGACGCTTCCTTACAGCGGACGGCGCTTCGCACTCGATCCGGGAACTCGCCAGCAAGCCGACAAGGTCAACGTCTGCATGGTGCAAGTCAGCGATGGAACCTATTCCGTCGAGAACCTGACGCTACGCAGCGGCGAGCTGGTTCCATTCGGCATCGACTAGGGACAACCCCTAACAGTTCGGCGGCTGGCTACTTCGCGGGTTGAACCGACATCTCACCGTCATCAGCAGCGGCGGCAGCGGACCCAGCCGGCTTGCTCAGACCCTTGCAGTTTGGCGTATCGGGCGCAAAGCGTGGCGTGAACTTGTAGGTGTTCAGCACCAGCTGTAGGTTGAAGTCGCCCACGGCAGCATCGGCCTCGCGGTCGGTCGAGAAGCGCAGCCCTTGCACCTTGGTCGAGCCGCACGGATCGAACTTCCCGTCAGTCTGCTTGGCCAGTCGATCGAACTCGTCCCGCGCCAGATCCTTGGTACACGGCTGCGAGCCGTCGGTGCAGCGAAATCCGAAGGTGCGGTACCAGCGCTTGAACTTTTCGCCGTACTCGCTGATGCGGAGGCGCGGCTCGGCACCTTGAGTCGGGTTGGCGGCGGTGATGTGGTAGCGAACGCGGTGGGCACCGGCGGGAAGATCGACGTAGATGCAGCGCGCTTCCGGGTTGGCGCCGCTCTTGACGAAGGTGCCGACGCCTTCGATGGTGATGCGCATGGTGTCGTCGCCTCGGCCAGTACGCAGCTCGAACCGCTTGAACCCCGGTGCTGGTGGTGCGCTCTCGGCGTCCGTCTCGGCGTTGCCGCGACCGCTGGCATCGATCTCGCGACACTGACACAGGCCGCCCTGACAGCGCGGTGACGAGCCGGGCAGCGCTGCGATCATCTCCGCGACATCCGAGGTATCGAGCACCTGCGGCGGCAGCTTCCCCGAGCCACCACCCGACTTTTCGGCGCTCGGTCCCGCGCAGCCTACAACCGACAAAAGACCGCACAGGGCCAAGTGACCATAACGGCGTGAAAATTCCCCCATAGCGCCATCGTAGCACGCCTATTGAGTCCGTCGCTGTGGGCGTTTTTGGTTAGCGCGGAAAGCGGCCTTTGAAGGCGAGCTCACTGACTGGTCGTCGGAGCGAGGGCTGCTCGCGCGCTTGCAGCTTCTCCGGCAGATCTTCCACTCGACCGGGATGACCGACGGCGATCATGATGTTCACCGCAAAGTTGTCGGGTACCCCCAGCGTCACTCGCGCTCGCTCGGCGTCGAAGCCGGCCATCCCGTGAACCACCAGACCCATCGACGAGCCTTGCAGCGCCAGGCTCATCCAGGCCGCGCCTGCGTCGAAGGCATGCGTTGCGTTGGCCCGACCGTTATCGAGCACCGACTGCGACAGCACCACCAGCAGCGCCCCGGCCCGCTCACACCAGATCTTGTTGCCGTCGACGAGCAGGTCAAACAAGCTGGCAAACTCCGGCTCACCGGCAACGGCATAGACAAAGCGCCACGACTGCGAGTTGCCACCCGACGGAGCCCAGTGCGCCGCCTCGAACAAGCGCCAAAGCGACTCTTCCGACAGCGGCTGGCCGTTCATCGCGCGCGGCGACCAGCGGTGGAGGAACATCGGCTCGATGGGATACTGTGCGACTCGGGTCATCGTGTTTCCTTGTGTGGATGAATGTCGTTATGATGCCGCTCCGTGACGAACATTGAAAAGAAGTCTGCTGGGCTGAGCCTCCTTCTCGGGCTCGTCAAAGCGCTGCGACCGAAACAGTGGACCAAGAACGTTCTTTTGTATGCGGGCTTTCTTTTTACGCTCAACAAAAAGTGGTTCCTGTTTCAGCCGAGCATGTGGCAGGCGCTGCTCCAGGCGACGCTGGCGGTGATCGTCTTTACCGCGCTGGCTTCGGGAATCTATCTCATCAACGACGTGACCGATCTGTCGCAAGATCGGCTTCATCCGACCAAGCGTCACCGTCCGATCGCGGCTGGGCACGTGCCGCCCTGGCTGGCGGTGGTGATGACGGTGCTGCTCGAGGCGGTCGGCCTGTGGGGCGCGTTCAAGCTGTCGTCGAGCTTCGGCTGGGTCGGGCTCTCCTATGTGCTGATTCAGCTCGCCTATACGTACTCACTCAAACATATGGTGATCATCGACGTGTTCGTGCTGGCGTCGGGATTCGTGCTGCGAGCGGTGAGCGGCGTGCTGGTGCTGTCGGCGGACATCTCGCCGTGGCTGTACATTGTGACGTTCCTGGGCGCGCTGTTTTTGGGCCTGTGCAAGCGGCGGCATGAGCTGTCGCTGCTCGCCGAGGATGCCGGTCGTCACCGCAAGAGCCTGTCGCACTACTCGACGGAGCTGCTCGATCAGATGATCAGCATCGTGACGGCCAGCACGATCATGGCGTACTCGCTTTACACGTTCTCGGCGCAGGGCCTGCCGCCCGGTCACCTGATGATGCTGACGATTCCGTATGTGCTGTACGGAATGCTGCGCTACCTGTACTTGGTTCACATGCACAAGCTCGGCGGCAGCCCCGAGGAAATTCTGCTGCGGGACCGGCCTATTTTGGCGGTGCTGCTGATGTGGGCCGTCACGGCGGCGGCGATCCTGGCGTACGGTCGCACGCTGGTGGCTTCGTAAGCCGCTGCGACATCCAATCCAGAAGACTTGCCATGGCCCAAAAAGGACTGCTGCTGATCAACCTGGGAACACCCGAGGCGCCGACTCCTGCGGCGGTACGGCGCTATCTGCGGGAGTTTCTGTCCGACCCACGGGTGCTCGACATTCATCCGGTCTTGCGCTGGCTGCTGCTGAACATTTTCATCTTGCCGCTGCGGCCGGCTCGCAGTGCGGCGGCGTACCAGAAGGTCTGGTCCGAAAGAGGCTCGCCGCTGATGATGCACGGGCACGCGCTGGCGCAGGCGGTACAAGCGCAGCTGGGCGACAGCTGGACGGTGCGGCTGGCGATGCGCTATGGCCAACCGCAGCTCACCGAGGCCCTGCTGGCGATGTTGGACTGTGATCGAATCGTCGCCTTGCCGCTATATCCCCAGTACTCGGCTGCTTCGACGGGTTCGTCGCTAGAGCTGCTGTATGCCGAGGCCAGCAAGCCCTGGGTCACGCCCAATCTGTCGGTGGTGCCGCCGTTCTATCGCGATCCCGGCTACCTCGCCTGCTTTGCCGCCCGAGGCCGCGCCCTCATCGAGCAAGAGAAGCCCGACCACATCCTGTTTTCGTATCACGGCCTCCCCGAGCGGCAGATCAAGAAGTGCGATGTCAGCGGCGCACACTGTCTGGTCAAGTCCGACTGCTGCGATCAGATCGCCTCGGTCAATCGCTCTTGTTATCGCGCTCAGTGCTACGACACCACTCGCTCGCTGGTGACGGCGCTCAACCTGTCGCCGGATGACTACTCGACGTGCTTTCAGTCGCGGCTTGGGCGAACGCCGTGGATTCGTCCCTACACCGACGAGGTCATTCCGGCGCTGCTCGCCAAAGGCAAGAAACGGCTGGTGGTGTTCTGTCCCGCCTTCGTCGCCGACTGCCTGGAGACGCTCGAAGAAATTGGTATCCGCGCCGAGCACGACTTTGTGGCCAAAGGTGGGGTGTCGCTCAAGCTCGTACCTTCGCTGAACGCCGAAGCGGACTGGGTCATGGCGGTGGTGCGGCTGGCCAAACACAACGCAGGGGATGACAGCGGGCAGCCTTCGCCATAAAATGAATTCCTCGGAGCGTATAACTTGGCCAAGCTGATTGTGCTGACCGGCAGTAGCCGGAAAGAATTTGAACTTGGCGAGTTCAATACGATTGGGCGTCACCCAGAGAACTCGATCCAGATCCTCGATCGAATCGTCTCCAAGGAGCACGCCCATATCATCCGCCAGCCCGACGGCGGCTTCATGCTCAAGGATCTGGGCTCGCTCAACGGCAGCTACATCGGCAACGTCCGCGTTACCGAGCAGATCCTGAAGAACAACGACGAGATCACGATGGGCAACACGCGCATGATGTACGCCGAGCGCGGGCCCAACGAAGACTCTCTGCAGCGGGTCACGATTGCCAACAGCACGCTCAACGACAGCCACATCCGTCACAAGGTGGATGCGGATCGGTCCGAGCGGTTTATGCCGGCCAAGGACCTGCCCGTCGACACGCTCAAGCGCGACTACGAAAAGCTGCGCATCGCTCACGAGCTCGGTCAGGCGATCATGGGCATCCTCGACTTAGAGACGCTGCTGCCCAAGATCCTCGACAAGTCGTTCGAGCTTCTGCCGGCGGACCGTGGCGTCATCTTGCTGATGGAAAACGGTCAGCTGCAGCCCAAGTACGTAAAGTACAAAAACGCCAAGCTGGCCCACGAGCAGATTCAGATCTCGAACGCGATCTTGAACGAAGTGACGCAGAACAAGCGCGCGGTGCTGTCGTCGGACGCCAGCATGGACGTACGCTTTGTGCACAGTCAGTCGATCATCCTGCAGGGCATTCGCTCGACGATGAGTGTGCCGCTGATGCACGGTAGCGAGCTGCTGGGCGTCATGCACCTCGACTCGCAGATTGCCGCCAACGCGTTTACCGAGCGGGACCTTCAGCTGTTTAACTCGATTGCCAACCAGGCCGCGATCGCCATCCAGAACGCCCGCCTGACCAAAAAAATCGAGGAAGAGGCCAAGACGCGCGCGCAGTTCCAGCGCCTGCTTTCGCC
The DNA here is from genome assembly GCA_016794465.1 of Myxococcales bacterium. Classification (GTDB taxonomy): domain Bacteria; phylum Myxococcota_A; class Polyangia; order Palsa-1104; family JAEUJZ01; genus JAEUKA01. The sequence continues at coordinate 10,256 of JAEUKA010000037.1, forward strand.
CAAGCTCGTCGAGCAGCTCGTGTCCGGCAAGCTCCACCTGGAAAAAGGCGGCGAGCTGCGCGAAGTCACGATGCTGTTTTCGGACATTCGTGGCTTTACCGCGATGACCGAGCGCCACAAAGCGACCGAGATCGTCGCGATGCTCAACGAGTACTTCGAGGTCATGATCGAGATCCTGTTTAAGTACAACGGGACGCTCGACAAGTACGTCGGCGACGAGATCATGGCGCTGTTCGGTGCTCCTGTGCCCGTCGAAGAAGCGACGTGGTGTGCCGTCCAGTGCGCGATCGAGATGCAGACCGCCCTTCAGCACTTCAACTCGAAGCGCACGCCGAAGGGACTCGAGGCCATCGACATCGGCATCGGCATCAACATCGGCACGGTCGTCTGCGGCATGATCGGCTCGTCGCACACCATGCAGTACACGGTCATCGGCGATGCCGTCAACACCGCTTCACGACTGTGTTCCGTCGCTGGCAAGGGCGAGATCATCGTCAGCGAGCAAGCCCTGCAAGCCGTCTCCGATCGCGTCGAGTACGTTGCGTTGCCGCCGACAAAGGTCAAAGGCAAGCTGCAAGCGCTGCGCATCTTCAACGTCCTTGGCCGCAAAGGCGACGCCACCGGGTTCTTCACCCGCGACCTCACGACCCCCGGCTAACCAGCGCGGCGAGGGGTCGAGCCCTTGCGCTTAGCCCGGCGGAGTCGCCAGATCCTGAACCGTCAGATCCGGCAACGACGACAGATCTGGTCCTAGATCACTAACGCCACCGTCGAGGATGATCGCCACCTGACAGGTTCCGTAGTAGCCGCCGCTCAACTCGTTGCTGCAGACCAGGCCGGCACTACAGTCGGTCGAGCGCGCACAGGGATCGCCCAGGCCACGACGGGCAGGCTCGCAGACTCCCGAGGCACCCAGACCGAGGCCAGTTGGCTTCACACAGATCAGACCGCTGTGACAGTCGCCCACTCCCTGACAGGGCATGCCGGCGCGGGCCTGACAGCCGAGCAGGCCAACCACAACCAGCAGACACAGGTAGCAAGCGACGCGGCTCATCATTTAGAAGCGAAGCATGATCTTGGCTTGGAAGGCCTGGGCAGTCGTCCCGTCGACAGGAAAGAGGTTGTTCCAGACCTCCTGCTTTTGTGACAGCGCCCCGAGGTCGAACAGGACGCCGTACTCGAGCGCAGCGTAGAAGCCTTCGTCTTTGTTTTGGTACATCAGGCGCGCGTTGATCTCAGCGCCCATGTTGATGGCGTGGCCGGGGAAGACCGCCGGCTTGTTGGCCAGCGAGTAGATAAACTCCGCTTGGCCACCGAAGCTGTCGATGAGCCAGTAGGTGATCGACGGCTTCATATACGTCGCGTTGTAGACCGTCCCGAGAATGCGTCGGAACAGGATCATGTCGACGTGATAGTCGGGATCGAACGAAAAGCGCGAGCTGCGCAGGGCGATGAGTCCGTCGGTGTTGAGCGAGCCGGTTGGCTTCTCTTTCGCCCGTCGGAAGTTCAGCTCGCCACGCGGATCGCCGTTCTGCGGACCGGTCGCGCTGCCCACTTCCAGCCCGACGATCAAGCTGTCACGGAGGAACTTGTAGTTGCCGCGCATCAAGCCGCCAAGCTGCTGGATCTGCAGCGTCGCCTTGCGCAGCACGTTGTCGGTGCCGTACCCGCCATCGCCGTAGACGCCCAGCTCGCCGATGTCGCCGAAGATCGCCGCGCCTTCCGCCTCGAGGTAGAGCTTTTTGTACTGAAGTCGTCCCCACAAGTCCGCCGTCAGCGACCACGCTTTGCGACGGCCGAGCGACTTTTGCAGCTCATTTGCGGAGTAGAGCGCCGTCGGATCGGGCCCGGTCTGATTGAGCGGCGTCGTCTGTGGCCGAGGGTTGTACGTCAGGTCCCACTCTTGCCAGCGGCCGATGAGCAGCGCGCCGTAGTTGAACACCGCCTTGCCGCGATTGAGGGTGTCAGCGATGTAGGCGTCGTCATCTTTGCGACCGAGCGCCAGCCCAACCTGCATTACGTCATCGACGTTATCGATGTTGTAGTTCCAGCCCATCAGCTGCTGGTTCTGCACGATCTGCGAGGTCGCTCCGACCGCCGCCCAGTCGTACATGAACGACGCAAAGTGATTCCACAGCCGCGCCGTTACCATCACTCGGTCTACTGTCGTGCCGAAGTCACAGTCGGGGCAGTTGCCGTCGTGGTAGAGCATTCCCGTGCCCCACATAAACGGCATCCGACCAAAGCTCAGCTCTGCGAGCGGAATCTTGACCTCGCCCCAGGCTCGCTTGGCGCGAATCGACGACTGCAGCGCATTGAGCGCCGACTCCTGCGGCACCTGAGTGCGGTTGTTGATCGTCGGGTAGCCATCGGCAGCCCCGCCGCGCCCATTGATGTAGAAGCCCTCGGGCGTGCTCCCCAGCACCAAGTTGTCGAACACGTCGATCTGCGACTTGACCCGGATCTGCTCTGACAGGTTCAGCGTCGGATCGAAGCGCAGCCGCATGTCCGAGGTCAGCACCCCGCTGCCCCCGCAAGCCGCTCCGGTCCGCTTGGTACAGCTCGAGTCCGGTCGCTCGCCCGTTGCCGTCGGAATTTCCGAATACGGCAGCGAAAACGGATTGGCCCGAGCCGAGCTGTCATTGAAGTGGCCGAGGTTGAAGTTGTGCCAGTAAAAGCCTCGGCCGCGCAGATAGCCATTGAGCTGCAAGAACTGGAGTTCCTTGCCTTTTTTCTCTGGCCACTGCGGCAGCGGCTCGGTCGCGGTGTCGGTCGTCCCCGTCGATGGCGCCGCTTCTGCGGGTCCCTCGGGCTTGTCGGATGGCGGTCCCCCTTGAGGTCCTCCCATGCCGCTGTTGCCGCCGCCACCCATGGGCCGCATCCCACCACCGGGACCAAACTGCGCCTGTGCTGATTGAGAAACGCCAAGCAGGACGAAGAGCACGGCTGTGCCCAGCGTCAAGGCTCGTCGCGACCGCGAGGGGCGGCAAGACGAGCCACAGAGGCGACGAATATCCGGGTCGGCGAGCCGAGCCGGGTCGGGCCGTCGCATGTAGACCTCCGTGTTCTTTCGATGGAAACGGTGAGAACGCAAAATATCGGGGCGGACTATAGAGCCCTGCCCCAGTGTGGTCAACCTCCCAATCCTCACTTCAACCTACTTCCGCACGACGGAACCGAAATCGCCCCACGCTTGCCAAAAAGCCGTCCACCAGATGGTTCCAGCAGACTGCGCCAGGGCAGACTCGAAGAACCATCGCATAAGTCAGAACCACCGTCGCTGCTGTCACAATCACAAAAAAACGCTTGGCCTGGCTCGGCCCATGCCGTAAGACGCGAGGTAACGTCGCACGTACTTCCACGTGGACGTGGCTTGCCTGCTGCACGAGTCCGCGCGGCTCCAGCACTGGCTGTCGTCATTCGAGACAAGACCCCATGTGGACCCATCGCTTCGCCATCTTCACCGCTTGTGCCACTTTCGCGCTGCTCCTTATTGGGGGCATCGTGCACGGCACCGGCTCTTCGCTCGCCTGTCCCGACTGGCCGCTGTGCTTTGGTCAGTTCTTCCCGGAGATGAAAGGCAACGTGTTCTTCGAGCACGGTCATCGCCTGTTCGCCAGCCTCGTCGGTGTCCTGACCGTCATCTTGTGCGGACTGTGCTTTGGCGTTGTAGAGAAGGGCCAGCGCTGGGGTCGCAGGCTTGGCTTGCTTGCGGTTGGGCTGGTGATCTTCCAGGGCGTGCTCGGCGGACTGACAGTGATCTACAAGCTGCCGACGCTGATCTCGCTGGCACACCTGTGTACGTCGATGCTGTTCTTCGCGCTGGTGCTCTCGATTGCCTGCCTCAGCCGTCGGTCGATGGAGCGCATCGCGGTGTCGCGGCCAGCCTACCGAATGCTGGCAGCGACGGCGGTGCTGTGTTACCTGCAGATCACACTCGGCGGCTTGGTCCGGCACACTGGCGCAGGGCTGGCTTGCTTGGACATTCCGCTGTGCAAAGGCGGGCTCCTGCCACTTGGTGAGCATCCAACGGTGGTGATTCAAGCCCTGCATCGCTTGACCGCGCTGCTTCTCACGCTGGCGCTGGTGTTTGCGACGATGATGCTGCCTCGGCTGACTGGCTTTGCGCGGCTTATCAAGCTGGCGCTGCCGCTGCTGATTACGGTCCAGATCGGGCTCGGGCTGGAGAGCGTGCGCAGCTTCCTCGGGCTGGTCCAGGTCACGACCCATCTGGGCGTGGGGGCTTTGCTGTGGGCGCTACTTGTCGTCGAGTTATGGCTGCTTCGTCCGCTTGCGCAGAGCAGTGAAGTGTCCGCCAACATTCCCACCTCGCTCGTCAGTCAACCGGGAGGCGTCGCTTGAGTCGAGTCCGTGACATCGTTGCTCTCGTCAAGCCTCGCATCACGCTGATGGTCGTGGCGACGGGGGTCGTTGGGCTGTACCTCGCCCCGCAGACACCGCCGCCCGAGACAAAGCTCGGACTCCTCATCGGTATGTCGCTGCTCGTCGGTGGCGCCAACGCACTGAACATGTACCTAGAGCGCGACATCGATGGACGGGCGGAGCGCACCAAGAATCGCCCGCTGCCAGCCGGTCGCCTCGAGCCGAGCATTGCACTGTCACTCGGTGTGTCACTGGGTGTGCTGGCGATGCTGTGGTTGGCTGTGGTCGTGAATCTGCTGACCGCCGGGCTGGGCTTGCTGGCGTTTGTGGCGTACACGGCGGTCTATACCCCGATGAAGCAGTACTCGCCCGGTGCGCTCGTCGTCGGAGCCGTGCCGGGTGCGATGCCGCCGCTGATGGGCTGGACAGCCGCCACCGGACAGCTCGATCTCGCGGGGCTGACGCTGTTCGCGATCATGTTTCTGTGGCAGCTGCCGCACTTTATCGCGATTGCGATCTTTCGCGGCGACGACTACCGACGAGCCGGCTTCAAGACCCTGGTCAGCGAGCTGGGGACCAGCACCGCGAAGTTTCAGGTGGTGCTGTACCTCTTGCTGCTGTGTCCCGTGTCGCTGCTCCTGGTTCCGATGGGCATTGGCGGCAAGCTCTATCTGTGGACGGCGCTCCTGGCGGGTCTGGGCTTTCTGCTGGTTGGAGTTCAGGGTCTGCGCTCGTCGTCAGGCGTTCGCTGGGCGCGCAGCCTGTTCAAGGCCTCGCTGCTGTATTTGATGGTGGTTTTTGGCGCGATGCTCGCTGGCCACGCCCTGCACGGTAGCCAAGCCCCTTCTCTCTACGCCGTCGGACAACCCGCTGGTTAGGACATGTCTATGCGACTTGGAACGCTCCTCGAGCGAGTGCTCTCAAATGGGAAGCTACAGACGATCTTTTCGTCGTTCACCCCTGCCGCCGCCGCCGATCGCGGGCCGCTGACGAAGCTGGTACTCACCGCCGGAACAGTCACCGTGTTTGGGCTGGCGCTGGCTACGGCAACAACGTCTTTGGCCCTGATGCTCGTCGCGGTGGGCGTGCTCTACTATGTCCTTACCCAGCTCCTCGACGTGCGGCTTGAGCTTGATCCGCAAGTGCTGCTCCGTCAGGCGATGCAGGCCCAAAGGCCGAGCTCGGCCCCCAACTAAGGCGCACCATCCATGATTCCATTCGAGCGACACATCCTGGTCTGCACCAATCGCCGCGATCCGCAAAATCCCAAGGGCAGCTGTGCGCAGAGCGGCAGTGAAGGGATCTGCGAGTTCTTCAAGAAGGAACTTATCAAGCACGGGCTGAAAGGTCGGATGCGGGCCAACTCGTCGGGCTGTCTTGACCAGTGCAGCCAAGGTCCCGCCGTTGTGGTCTATCCCGAAGCCGTCTGGTACCGAGTCCCAACTGTCGCTGACGCACAAGAGATCATCGAAAAACATCTCATCGGCGGCGAGCCCGTCGTCCGCCTCCGCATCGCGTAGCTAGCGGGACTGTAGGAAGTGGGTGAGCAGCTGCGTCATCTGCTCGGGATCTGCGGCGCCAGCCAGCTCGCGCGCCGAGTGCATGCTGAGCATCGGGTTGCCCAGATCCACCGTCGGAATTCCCAGCAGCGTCGCGACAATCGGGCCGATCGTGCTGCCACACGGCAGATCGGTGCGGTGGACATACTCCTGCATGCGGATTCCGGCTGCCTGACCCAGCTCGAAGATCGCGGTCGCCGTCGGAAGCGAGGTCGCATAGCGCTGCTGCGAGTTGTACTTTACGACCGGTCCGCCGTTGAGCAGTGGCCGATGGTTCGGGTCGTGGCGATCCGGATAGTTGGGATGCACCGCATGGGCCATGTCCACCGACACACAGAGCGAGCGCGAGAGTGCTTGGTGATACGACTCGCGGCTGCCTCCCGTCGACAGCACCAGCCGCTCGAGCACTCGGGGCAGAAGTGCGGACTGCGCGCCGTGATCGCTCGACGAGCCGACCTCCTCGTGATCGAACAGCGCCACCACCGGAACATAGCCGCTGTCGTCATCGAGCGCAGAGGCCCGCAGCAGCGCCATCAGACCGGCATGACACATCGCCAGGTTGTCGAGTCGCGGCGCCAAGATCAGCTCATCTGCCAGACCAGCGCGCGTCGCTGGCTGGCTGTCGTGCAGCATCAGCTCCAGGTGAGCGATTTGATTTGGACTGAGTCTTAATTCCTGGGCACAAAGTTCCCTCAGGAGCTGGCTGTCCCCGCCGCTGCGCGGATTTTTGGGATCGGCCAGCCCGAGCATCGGCAACAGGTGCTCTTGCCGATTGAGCAGCAGTCCCTTTTCGTTGACCTCGCGATCGAGGTGAATCGCCAGCTGCGGGATGCGGACCACTGGCCTGGGCAGCGAGACAAGGCGCGGTGAGAGCTGCCCATTTTCCTCGCGAACCATCACACGGCCCGACAGCAGCAGATCGCGATCGAGCCACGAGTTGAGCAGCGCGCCGCCGTAGACCTCGACGCCCAGCTGCAGATAGCCGACCTTTTCGTAGACCGCGCGGGGCTTCAGGCGCAGGTTCGGGCTATCGGTATGGGCTCCGACGATGCGAAAGCCCTTCACGGGTCGCTGGGGCCGGACAAACGCAATCAGCGTACCGTCGCTGGCAGTCAGGTAGTAGGCTCCAGCTGAGAGCGCTGCGAAGTCGTCAGCAGGGGCAACGGCAGAAAATCCGACGGCGGCCAGCCGAGCGGCACTGCTCTGGACCGCGTGATATGGCGTCGGTGATTCGTCGATGAAGCGCAGCAGATCGGCACAGGTCGCAGCGGCATCGCGAGAGATAGCGTTCGATGCGGAGCTTGGATCGGGAGTGGTCGTGCTCATTTGCGAGGAATTGTAGCTTCGTCGCGCCACGGCGGCAGCAGGATCGGTGGCCGCTCCGAGACGTGCTGGGCGCGCTGCAGCTCAATTTCAGTAAACAGCACTGCCGGAGCCACCGTCGATACCGGCGCCATGCCACTCTCGGCACCGCAGAAGCCATTGAACACCCCGACTGTGTTTGACGCGCCGATGATCTTGGCGACGCTCGACAGGGGAGTGCCGACCATCTCGACGCCGCGAACCAGGGTTTCTTCGCCGGTCTTGGCGTCGACGCGATAGACCATCGTCGGCTGGCCTCGGAAGGTCTGGCTGCCGAAGTTCATGGTGTTGGTCGAGCCGCCGAGGATGTCGGCAATGATCAGTCCATACGGCTTGCCTTGGCGACGGACTTCGGCGAGAAGCTGCGCCTTTAACTCGACCAGCGGCACGGTCTGTTCGGCCTTCACAATCAGGTTGGCCATCCGACCGATCGGATCGCTCGTTCCCTCGGCGCGGGCATGACCATTCGATCGCAGCGAGCCCAGCACCGGCGTTCGTGACTTTAGATAGTCGCGCAGCACCCCTTTTTCGATCAGCGTCACCGGTCGCGCCGGCACACCCTCGTCGTCGAAGCGATAGAAGCCGTTGAGCTTTACCCCATCTGCCGTCGCCACCATCGTCGGATCGTCGAGCACCGAGAGAAACGGCGGCAGCACTTGTTGCCCAATCTGCCCCTTGAACGTCCGTCCTTCTTGCGAGCTGACCTGGCGCTCTCCCTCGAGGCGGTGACCGATCGTCTCGTGGAAAAACACGCCGGCCGCTTCTTCCATCAGGATCGCCGGACCGTTGTAGGGATCAGCGGCGGGCGCAGCCTGTAGGAGCGACAGATCGCGCACCAAGCCATCGACCGCCGTCGCCAGTGTCTGGGCCGTCGGGAGCTGATCGGCCGATCGACCGTAAAAATCGCGCGCATTCGACAGCAGCATGCCGTCTTTGGCACGGGCCTCGGCGGACAGGTGAGCGGCGAAGATGGTGCGATGCTCGATTGTCTCGGCGCCCTCGCTGCTGACGAAGTAACGACTGACGCGATCGGCGTTTACCTTGATCTCTCCGTCGAGAACCGGCGCTTGTTTGAGCCGCTCACCAGCGACGCGGACGCTCTCGGCAAGCTTGTCGAGGTCCACCTCGTAGCGCGGGGGCTCGCCACTCCACTTGACGGGTTTTTCGCGAGAGAAGCTCGGCAGCTTGTCCTCGGGCTCTACGTCGCGCACGCCACGCGCTCGCTTGCGGGCATACGACGCCAGCGCCGCTTTGTATTTCTGGTCGGTGAGCAGCCACAGCGAGCCGCGCAGCGCATCCAAGTTGTCGTCGAGCGGCGCATCTTTGGACACCTCCGACAGGCTGAGCGCCAGATCCACATCCCCGTCTGATTCGCCCGCCGAGGTGTTGTCGAGATCATAGCTACCGACGCGAACCTCGACGTGGAGCACTCGCCGCCGGTCCCGCGCTTTGCCGAAGACCGCGCCAAACTTACCGATGACCTCGGCTTCCTCGATGTCGCGCAGGGTGTAGCTGATGAAGTACGGCGCCTCGTAGCCCTTGAGCCGCAGGCGCTTCATCGAGCGATCCAGCTCTTGCTTCAGCGCGACGAGCAGCGGCGATGACTCCGTCGGTGCGGGTGTCGTTGTGGCAGGCGCGGGCGCGGCGATGGGAAGCGAGGTGACCGGCGGCGGTCCTGCCGAGGCGGAGCGCAGCGCGCGAGGTGGCGAAATCAGACTCAGTCCAAATAGACCAACAATCTGGAGGCGCTGCAGCTGGCGACGGAAGCTTGATGACATGGAGATTTCATCATAGCGCACCCAGTCCCGTCGAGGAGGCGCATTTCTGCCGTCACAGTGGTCTGGTGACTCGAAAAGTTGCCGCAGACGACAAGGCCGTGTGATAAGAAAGGCCCGCTGGCTCGTGCCAGTTCTCCTCGAAGGATGCTCGTGATGAAGGAAGTCTCGCTGGCCAAGGCCTACGACCCGGCTCTAGTCGAATCGCAGTGGTACAAAGTGTGGGAAGAGCAGGGCTATTTCCACGCCTCGGCCACGACGCCCAAGACCCCTTTCACAATCGTGATTCCGCCGCCGAATGTGACGGGCTCGCTGCACATGGGCCACGCGATGTACGTCGTGCAAGACGTTCTGACGCGGTGGCGACGGATGCAGGGCTACAACGCGCTGTGGCTGCCGGGTACCGATCACGCCGGCATCGCGACGCAGCTCGTCGTCGAGCGCATGCTCGCCAAAGAGGAAGGCAAGAGCCGCCACGACCTCGGTCGCGACGAGTTCACCGCCCGGGTGTGGCAGTGGAAGGAAAAGTACGGCAGTCGCATCATCGAGCAGCTGCGCGTGCTCGGCTTCTCACTCGACTGGCAGCGCTGTCGGTTCACGATGGACGAAGGCCTGTCGCGCGCCGTGATCGAGGCGTTTGTGCGGCTTCACGAAGACGGGCTCATCTATCGGGCGCGGCGGCTGATCAACTGGTGCACCCGCTGCTACACCGCGCTGTCGGACCTGGAGGTCGAGGCGGAAGAGACGGACGGCAAGCTGTGGCACATCGCCTATCCGGTGGTGGGCGCGGACGAGCGGCTGGTGGTGGCGACGACGCGACCGGAGACGCTGCTCGGTGACACGGCTGTGGCAGTTCATCCCGAGGACCCGCGCTTTGCCCACTTGATTGGCAAACAGGTGCAGGTGCCGCTGACCGATCGGACGATTCCGGTCATCGCCGATCCGGTGTTGGTGTCGATGGAGTTTGGCACCGGCGCGGTCAAGGTCACGCCCGGCCACGACTTCAATGACTTCGAGACGGGAGTGCGTCACAGCCTGCCGCAGATCTCGGTGTTTGATCTGGCGGGCAAGCTCAATGAAAATGCGCCGGAGCGCTTCCGTGGGCTGACGATTGCCGATTCGCGCAAGGCGGTGCTCGAAGCGCTCACCGAGGCGGGGCTGCTGGTCGAGGAAAAGGCGCACAAGCTCAACCTGGGCCGCTGTCAGCGCTGCGACACGGTGATCGAGCCGATGCTGTCGCTGCAGTGGTTTGTGAAGACCGAGCCGCTCGCCAAGCCCGCGATCGAGGCGGTCGAGCAAGGCAAGACCCGCTTCGTTCCCGAGCACTACACCGACGATTACTTCCGCTGGATGCGCAACATTCGGGACTGGTGCATCTCGCGGCAGCTGTGGTGGGGACATCGGATTCCGGCCTGGTACGACCCGCAAGGCAATGTCTTTGTGGCGCGGACGTTCGAGGAAGCCTGTCAGCGGGCCGGGCGGACCGATCTGACGCAGGACGATGACGTGCTCGATACGTGGTTCTCGTCGGCGCTGTGGCCGTTTTCGACCTTGGGCTGGCCCGATCAGACCCGTGACTTGAAGACGTTTTATCCGACCTCGGTGATGGAGACAGGACACGACATCCTGTTTTTCTGGGTCGCGCGCATGATGATGATGGGGCTGCACTTTATGAAAAAAGTGCCGTTCCGGACGGTGCTCCTACACGCGCTGGTCGTCGACGAAAACGGCGAGAAGATGTCGAAGGTGAAGGGCAATGTCCTGGACCCTCTGCACCTTGTGTACGGCGCCAAGCTGGAAGAGGTCGTCGGCTTTCCCAAAGACAAGACTCCGTCGAAAAAAGAGCTCGACGAAGGGCTGGCCAAGTTCAAAAAAGCCTTCCCTTCGGCGGCGGCGGCGTATCCGGGCGGCTTTCCTCGTCAGGGCGCCGATGCGCTGCGCTTCTTTTTGCTGGTGATGGGCGCGCAGGGTCGCAACATTCGGCTGTCGGTGCCGCGCATCGATGGCTATCGCCACTTCCTGAATAAAATTTGGAGTGCGACGCGCTTCTTTTTGATGAATGTCGAAGACAGTGAGATGGAGTCGCTGGCCGGCTTCCGCGAGTCGCTCTTGCACCAGCGGGGCGTGCTCGAGTCGGAGTCGCCACAACACACCGCGCCGATCGTGCTCGGACTTGGTGAGCGCTACATTCTGTCGCGGCTGACCCACGTCACCGAAGAAGTCGATGCGGCGTTTGCGGCCAGCAAGTTTTCCGACGGAGCGCAGGCACTGTATCGCTTCTTCTGGACCGAGCTGTGTGACTGGTACATCGAGATCTCGAAGCCGGCGCTGTCTCCGCAAGCGACGCCGGCCCAGCGACTGGCGGCACTCGGGACGCTGACGATGTGTCTGGAGACTTCGCTGCGGCTGCTCCATCCGATCATCCCGTTCATTACCGAAGAGCTGTGGCTGCGCTTGCCGCGTCCTTCCGGCAGTCCGCAGAGCATCATGATTACGCTCTATCCGACGGGGGACGCCGCGCTAAAAGATGCGCCTGCGGAGCGTAATATGGGCATCGTGCAGACCGCGATTCAGGCCATGCGGACCATCAAGTCAACCTACAACTTGAAGGCGCAGAAGGCGGAAGAGGACGCGGTGCCGACGCGGGTGCAGTTTGCGGTGAAGTGTGCAGATGCCGAGTCGCGGAAGGTCCTTTTGGAAAACCAGGCCACCATCGAACTCCTGACCCGCGCCGAGCTTCACCAAGTCGTGGAAGAAGTCGCCAGTCAGAAAGGCACCATTGCCGAGGTCGTCCCCGGAATGACGGTGCTGCTGCTCCACGCCGATACGCTGATTGATGCGCAGGCCGAGCTGGGCCGGCTCGACAAGGAAGCGCAGAAGGTCGACAAAGAGCTTCAGACGGTGAAGGGGCGGCTGCAAAACGCGGACTTTGTCGCGCGCGCCAAGCCGGAAGTCGTCGAGCAGAACCGCGCTCGCATCGAAGAGCTGACCCAGCGGCTCGCTGAGCTTCACCAGCACAAGACCGCCATCGCCGCGATGACCCACTGATCAGCGGATAATCGCGAAGATGGGCTTGGCCCACTTGGGCAGCGGAGGAATGCGGTGAGACGGCGGTGGCGTCTTTTTGGGCAGCTTCGGCGAGCCGCTCCCGACGCGGACAATCTGCGCCGTCGCCGGGTAGGAAATGTCCCACTCTCGCTTGCTGATGAGCTCCTCGGGATTGCCACGATTTTCGTCTTTGGGATCGGTCTTCCACTGGCCATTGAAGAGGTAGCGCCGGCGCTTGATGCGATAACCGGGGTATCCGTCCTGGTCGATGAGCTGCTGCCCGGTTGGCATCTCGGGGTCGGGACGAGTGACGGTGGGGAATGGACTCTCGACGAGGACCTCGCGCTCGAAGGCGACCTTGAAGAGACGCTCTTTGCCGAGTAGCTCGACGCGGACCACGCCCTGGTGGACGACGTAGTGAATCACCACCGGGAAGTCGAACGGGTTCTTGAGCTTCAAGTCCACCGACGGATACACCACCGTCGAGTCCAGCCCCATCGGAATGTAGGTACTCGGCCTGGAGTGCGGCGTCGAGCGAACGATCTCCAGCCCCGCGAAAAAGGCCGCTGCGTGCAGCGTCGAGGCGATCTGACACATCCCACCCGCCAGTCCGTCGATCAGCTCGCCACCAGAGATAACCGGCGCGACCCGATAGCCTTCCTTTTCGGTGCGATCTCCGACGGCGGCGTTGAACGAAAACAGCTGATTGGGCTGCAAGATGTAGCCGTTGAGCTTGTCCGCCCCGACCTTCAGGTTGTAGGTCCGATCGCTGTCAATCGCCGCCGTCGAGTAGCGCGTCTCCCACGCGGCCAGCACCGTCGAGACATCGAGCTTGGTCAGGCTCTCCTTGCGCACCACCGGCTGTGACTCCGCCACCGCCAGCTGTAGCTCTGGCACCGACTGCCCCGCCGACAGCGAGCGCGCCATATATTCCAGGCTGACCAGCGAGTCATAGACCCGCAACAGGTAGCCGGGCCGCTCCGCCGCGATGGTGTGCTTTTCCAGATCGAGCCGCGCGTCGACAGCCGCCCGATCGACCTCGTCCTTGAGCTCGGTCAAAAACTGGTGCGCCTTCTCGGCATCCAGCACAAACGCAAACTGCAGCCGATAGCCCGAGCGACGACCCCGCAGATAGCTGGTCAGATCGGCGAGCGGCTCACCACTGTGCCCAAGCGACCGCAGCTCCCGCAGCAGCGCTTCCTCATCGATTCGCAGCCCCAGCTCGCGCAGCTTCGCCGACGACTTGTCGTGTCCGTAGTGAAGCCGCACTCGCTGGTCCAAAAAGCGCTCGCCCAGCTCGTGGATGCGCCCGGGCAGCTCTGTCAGCGCCACCCTGCCGAGCGGCTGTCCACCCCCGGGCCCGAAGACCACCACGCCGGGCACCACATCGTGGGCATGGCGACGCGACACCACCACCGCTCCGAGCGCAATAGACAGCGACGACAGCAGCAGCACGATCGCCAGCCCGAGCACCCCATGTCGCAGCCAGCGCGACGGCGGCGCGGTCGGTCCCGACGGCGGTGGCAGCTCCGAGGGCGGATCACCAGTTGGCGCCGCCAGCTCACTATGGACAAGAACAGAGAACAGCATCGAGCGCACGCTTCATAGCGCGAGTTGTCGCAAAAGGGAAACCGCTGTCCGCACCGATCGACCACGGACCACGGCACAACCGGCGCTGCGGCGATTCCTTCAGCCGACCGGACACTTGCTGTCCACGCGGCGCGGCTGCCAAGATCAGCGGCATGTGGCAGCGGTGGCGTTTTGGCTGGGTGATGCTCGTGTATTTGGCGCTGTTGACGTGTCGGCCTGGAGCGGTCTGGGCCGCCGTCGCTCCCCAGGTCGAGGTCTTCACGATGGGGCCGGGCGACGATCTGTTCTCGCGCTTTGGCCACGCCGCCATCTGTATCACCGACGAAGAGAGTCCGCTGGGGCGCTGCTACAACTACGGCACCGCTGACTTTTCGACGCCCGGACCGCTGACCTGGGGCGTGCTGCGTGGGAATGGGCAGTTTTGGGTATCGGTGAGCAGTCTGCCGCGCATGCTGGCGCTGTATCAGCTGGAGGATCGCACCGTTTATCGGCAGCGGCTGCCCCTGTCCCCGACGCAGGCGGAGTCCATCGCTCGCGAGCTTCACAAGGCCGATCGGCCCGAGCACACGCTCTACAACTATCGGCACTTCGACGACAACTGCACCACGCGCATCCGAGATTTGTTGGATTCAGTTACATTTGGTGCGCTGCGGCAGGGCAATCTTGTTCCCAATCAGCCGCCGCTGCGGGCTCGGGTGGCGGAAGGGTTTGCTGCGGCACCGGTCCTCGCGACGCTGTCACAGCTGGTCTTGGGACGACGGGTCGATGCGCCAACTACCGGCTGGGACAGCATGTTCTTGCCCGACGTGCTGCGAGCCGAGCTCTACAGTCATCTTCACGCAGTGCCGGAAGTGGTGGTGACGCGGGTCGCTCCGCTGCCGCCGTCTTCGTCGCTGCCACCGATTCTTTTGTGGTCATGCGCGGCCCTGCTGCTGGGACTGCTGGCGTGGCTGGGTGGGCGTCCGTCGCGGATCGCGGTGCTGATTTTTTTGACCGTGCTGGGGCTTTTGCCGTGGGCGCTGGCGGTCGTGGCGCGCCTGCCGGAGCTGCGGGTCAATGAAGCACTGTTGGTAATGTGGCCTACGGATTTGCTGCTGCTGTGGCCGCGAGCGATGCGAATCTACGGGCGAATTCGGCTGGGTGGACTGCTGCTGGTCGGGGTGGGAAAGCTCGTCGGACTGCTGGTGCAGCCGCTCGGTGGGCTGCTGCTGTGCGCGGCGTTGCCTCTCGGTGTGGTGCTGTACAAACAGAGCCAGCTTGGCGCTACTTGTACTCGGTGATCTCTTCTTCTTTGTAGCCGTTGGCGCTCATGCACAGGGCGGTGAACTTGCCGACCTGGCTCTTGCGCGACTCCTTGGCGTCGCCCGACAGGCCTGCCGGTGAGCCCGCGTCCAGCTCGGCCTTGTACTCGCACAGTGCCTTTTGACGCTTGACCACATCCTTGGGGACGCCGTCCTTGCGCCACTCTTTTTTTGTCTCGGTGCAGCCGCCGAGAGAAAGCAGACACAGTGCAAAAGCCACAACCAAGCGATAGCTCATCATCGATCTCCCCTTGAAGGAGAGAATACCGTAAAAATTTCGTAACTTGCACTGCGTTTTTGAGCCTGTAGTGAAGACTATAGAATGTACTTCGATAAGTCGGGATTGCTGAGCACGCTCTCGACCCGCTGGCGCACGTACTCGGCGGTGATCTCGACCACCCAGTCGCCGTGCCGACCGACCTCGGGCGCCTCGAAGGACAGCTCGTCGAGCACACGCTCCAAGATCGTCGACAGTCGCCGCGCGCCGATGTCCTCGAGCATCCGGTTGGCGTCGCTGGCAATCCGGGCAATCTCGGCAATCGAGTCCTCGGCAAAGCGCAGCTTCACCCCTTCGGTCTGTAGCAGGGCCTCGTACTGACGACACAGCGAGTTTTCGGGCTCTCCGAGGATGCGCACCAGATCGGCCTGGGTCAGCGGCTGTAGCTCGACGCGAATCGGAAAGCGCCCTTGCAGCTCGGGAATCAGATCCGAGGGCTTGCTGACGTGAAACGCGCCCGCCGCGATGAACAGGATGTGATCGGTCTTGACCGGCCCATACTTGGTCGTCACCGTCGAGCCTTCGACAATCGGCAGCAGATCGCGCTGCACCCCCTCGCGTGAGACATCCGGCCCCGAGGCCCGCTCGCGCCCGGCAATCTTATCCAGCTCGTCGACGAAGATGATGCCGGCCTGCTCGGCCCGATTTACCGCCTCGCGCTGGACCTTGTCCATGTCGATGAGCTTCTGCGCTTCCTCCTGAATCAGCAGCTCTTTGGCCTCGGGAATCTTGATCTTGCGACGCTTTTTGCGCTGGCCGCCGAACAGGCTCTGTAGCTGCGACATGTCGAAGCCCATCTGCTCGAGGTTGGTGCCGGCAAAGACCTCGGCGGTGCCGCCTTGCTGCTCGCTCACCTCCAGCTCGACCTCGCGACTGTCGAGCTTGCCTTGCCGCAGCAGCTCGCGCAGCTTCTCACGGGTTGCCTGCTGACCACTGTCACGCTCGTCGCTCGGCGCTTCAATGGCCGGCGGGCGACCGGGCGTGCTTGCGGCACTGCGCGACGGCGGCGGCGGTGGCAGGAGCAGATCCAGCAGCCGCTCCTCGGCGGACTCTCGGGCGCGACCTTGGACGGCGGCGCGCTCTTCGTCTTTGACCAGCTTGACCGACACCTCGGCCAGATCGCGCACCATCGAGTCGACATCACGCCCGACGTAACCGACCTCGGTGAACTTGCTGGCCTCGACCTTGACGAACGGCGCACCGACGAGCTTGGCGAGCCGCCGGGCGATCTCGGTCTTGCCGACGCCGGTCGGGCCGATGAGGATGATGTTCTTGGGCGTGATCTCGTCGCGGAGCTGGCCATCGACTTGCTGCCGACGCCAGCGGTTGCGCAGGGCGATCGCGACGGCGCGCTTGGCATCACGCTGACCGACGATGTAGCGATCGAGTTCCTCGACGATGGCGCGCGGGGTGAGGTCTTTGGCCTCGCGACGGTCGCTCATAGCAGCTCCTCGCAGCACAGCTGGGTGTTGGTGTAGATGCAGATCTCGCCGGCAATGCGCAGCGCTCGCTCGGTGATCTGACGTGCCGGTAGCTCGGTCGCCTCGCACAGCGCCCGCGCCGCCGCCAGCGCAAACGGTCCACCCGAGCCGATCGCCGCCACGCCACTCTCGGGCTCGATGACATCGCCGCTGCCCGACAGCATCAGCGTGCGCTCGCGATCAGCGACCAGGATCATCGCTTCCAGCCGTCGCAGCGCCCGATCGGTCCGCCAGTCTTTGGCCAGCTCGACCGCCGCTCGCAGCAGCTGCTGGTTGTGTTCCTTGAGCTTGGCCTCGAGCCGCTCGAACAGCGCGATTCCGTCGGCGGCACTGCCCGCAAAGCCACCCAGCACCCGACCTTCGGCCATCTTGCGGACCTTCTTGGCCTGCGACTTGACGACGGTGTTGCCGAGCGTTACCTGGCCATCCGAGGCCATCGCGACTTGGTTTCCCCGCCGTACACACAGCACGGTGGTGGCATGAATGATCTCGCTCATCGTGGAGTTTCCTTGGCACCCGGCGGCTTTTCCGTCGAAAGCGACGTGGCGTGGGCGTGCGGATGATGCTGATATTGGTCCCAAAGATACTGTAAGTCGACGTGGGCGTAGCGCGCCGTGGTCGATAGGTTTTGGTGGCCGAGCAGCTCTTGAATCGAGCGCAGATCCGCCCCCGAGCCGAGCAGGTGCGTCGCGTAGCTGTGGCGCAGCGCGTGCGGATGAGTCGGCGGCAGGCCACTTTCCGTCGTCGCTCGATCGAGGACCCGCCGCACCTCGCGCACCCCGAGCCGCTGCCCACGTACCGACAGAAACACCGCCTTTTCGTCGCAGAGCCCGGTCTTGGGATGCGTAAGCTCGGCTCGCTTGGCTAGATACGCAGCGACGGCATCCATGGCTTTGCGGCCCGCCGGCACCAGGCGATCTTTGCGACCTTTGCCGCGCAGCACCCGCAGCACCAAGATCGGCTCGTCGCCACTCTTTGTCCCCGGATCTTCCGTCGCAATGTCGTCGAGATTGAGCTGCACCGCCTCGCTGACCCGTAGCCCACCGCCGTAGAGCAGCTCCAGCAGCGCCCGGTCCCGCAGCCGCACCGCCTGCTTCGACGCATCGTCCTCGTCCGTCGGCACCATCGGGTCGAGCAGCGCCGAGGTCTGCTCGGGCGTAAAGAACTTCGGCAGCGGCAGCTCGGCCTTCTTGCGCTGCACCAGCTGCGCGACGTTCTCGTCCACCAGCTTGTTCCGGCGCAGGTAGTCGAAAAACGAGCGCAGCGCCGACAGCTTGCGACTGGTCGTCAGAGGCTTTTCCCCGCCGTGACGACTCGCCAAAAAGCTGCGCACCGCCCACAGGTCCAGGTCACTCACCGAGAGGGGCCGCCCTTTTTTCAGCTGCACCGTCTGCAAAAACTCGCTCAAGTTGGTGCGATAGGCGCGGACTGTCTCGGGTGACAGGCGACGGACGTGCTGAAGCTCACCCAGATAGGCCGTGACCAGATCGGCGAGCGGCACCGAGGGCGCTGGCTGCGAAGAATCGACCGACACGGCGGCAGCATACTCCGCACCGGCCCCAATTCAACTTCGCTCGGGCTTGCGCTCACCCTCGACGCGGAACCAGGCGCAAACGACCATCAAGATCGCCACCACCACCCACAGCATCGTCGCAGTGATCGGATCGAGCTTGTGTTTGATGGTGTACGGCGCGCTGTTGTAGACGATGTCCAGGTGAACCATATAGACCAACAGCGAGGCCTGCCCGAGGAGCCGCGTCGGCGAAAAGCCGGTCGTTAGCTGGAGCCGCTCGACGAGATACGAGGCAGCCGTACCGACCAGGCAGAACGCGGTGCGGTAAAAGAAAATAAACGGCGGCTCGACCTTGATCGTCGGCGTCGAGGAAAACACCGGCAGGTGCAGTTTTTCGATGCCATAGCCGCACAGCCACACCAGCACACCCGCCCCTACCGTCCACCACATCGCCTGCTCGAGCCGGTCTTGGCGGGCCGCCCGCAGCCACAGCGCTCCGACGGCGGCTCCGGTCAGCGTGTAGGACAGCCACGGCAAGATCGGAAACTGCCCGAGCGGATGCGCACCCGGCCACAGATACGCCAACAGCGGGCCCGGCCCGGACGGTGCGCCGAGCTTCTGCAGCGTCGGAGTCATCGCCGCAATCAGCAGCGCCAGCCCAAGCGGTCGCCACGGCACCCGCCGGTCTTCCAGATCACGCGGCGACGCCACAAACGCCGTGATCATCAGCGACAGGCCGATGCACTGCAGCACGTCCACTTTGAGCATCGCCAGCGCATCTTTGCTCTTCGCGCCGGCAAACAGCCACTCGGCGATGCGGTAGCCGTAGCCGATCAGGAACACCTCGAAGCCCCGCCAGAACGCGCCCATCCGCGCCGCCGCGATCGGGACACTGCGCCGAGCATCGCTCGCAAAGCGCATCGCCAGTGACACCCCGGCCAGAAACAGGAACATCCGCGCCGGCAGCCCACCCAGCTTGAGCCGCGCCCAGATCCACCACGTTCCTTGCCGATAGGGCTCGGCCGTCCATGCGTCGTAGGCGTGCGTCTGAATCATCAGGATGCACGCCAGGCCTCGGAACCAGTCGATAAAGCCGAATCGTTGCGACTGCACGCTGCCAGAACCTCAGAGCATGTTCTGCAAGACCAATCGATGTTCCCACATCAAGTGGCTGGTTCAGAAATACAGACGGGCAAAGTCGCCGCCGAGACAAAGTTGCTCTGCTGCCACAGCCCGTCATACAGCGTCCGCATCGCGTGGTAGTTCCACAGCTTGAGCCGATGACCCGCTGGCGCGCTGCCGATGACCTGAGCGTCGCGGATGCTGCCGTCGGGCCCGATCGTGACGGTGATGATGCCGTCGCCAAAGACGGTGCGCTCGGGCTCGATGTGGACGGAGTGCTCGACGCCGTCGATGCGACCGACGATGCGGCCCGGCGTGACCACAAAGCCGTCTTGGTGGTGGGCGGTGGCGTAGCTTTCGAGCGATGAAAAGAAGCGCGGCTTGAGCTTGTACGGCCCACCCCACTCGGGACAGAAGATGTCGCAGTTGCCGCACTCGTTGCAGGCGTCGGCAAAGTTGGCGATCTGGACGGTTTCGCGCAGGGAAAACTCGCCGGCTCGCTCGCTGCGCAGGCTGCCATCGCCGCTGACCACCCAATCGAGGAGCGGAATCGGATCGATCTTGGGCGTGCTGATCGCAAAGTTGGCATCGTTCGGGCAGACCGCGATGCACTTGTCGCAGCTTAAGCAGTCAAACAGCGCCAGCGTGCTCTTCACCCGACGGGGCGAGCCGCTGTTTTTGGCGGCGGAGTAGCGCGGATCGGCAACGACCCGAGCGGCATAGTCTGTAAGACAATTCACCATTCCGCCGCTTTTTTCGACCAGATCGGCAATCGTCGCGGCTCCGGCCTGCGCCAGCTTGTCCGGCATGGACTCCAGGTAGCGCGCCATCCGTCCGTAGCCGCCCGGTCGAAGCAGATCGGTGCAGACCGTGACCGGCAGCAGTCCACAGGCCACCACCTCGGCGCAGTTCTTCTGGTCGATGCCGCCGGAAAACGAGATCGGCACCTGTCCCGCCGTCGCTTCGGCAAAGCGCGCCGCGAGCAGCGTCGCCAGCACATGCAGAGGCTGCCCCGACAGGTACATCAGCTCCTCGCTGGCGGGGAAGAACGGCTTGTGGTTCTTGACGACCAGGGTGTTGGAAAACTTGACCCCGAGCCGACAGCCCGCCCGCTGCGCCGCCGTCCGCAGTCGCGAGACAAGCTGTAGCGCATCGTCCCACGTCAGATCGCTATCGAACGCCTGCCGCGACAGCCGTAGGTCTTTGTAGCCGAGCTTTTGACATAGCAGCTCTTCGACCTGCGCAAAGCCGAGCAGCGTCGGGTTGAGCTTGACCACCACGTGATACTGATGGCGCGAAAACAGGTGCTCGACGATGCGCTCGATCTCGCCCGGCGGACAGCCGTGAAACGTCGACAGCGTCACGCAGCCCGACAGCTCGGCGGGAATGTCGTCGGGGAGGTGGGCCCGCAGCTCGCGCGGCAGCTCGGCTCTCAGCTTGTCGAGCAGCAGCGACGCATCGCGCATCTCATCCAGCCACGCCGCCACCTGCGGACTCTTGATCCCGTCGAGCGAATAGCCGACCGAGATATCAAACAGCGTGTCCAGCTCGTCTTTTCGCAGCCCCTGCGGATTCAGCTTCTGGATCGCATGGATCAGCAGCCAGCCCTTGGCGTACTCGGCGAGCGACTCGTGCAGGCGCAGCTCTTGCGACCACTCGACGTTGTAGCCGACATTCTCTACGTCGATGCACGGACGGGGAATGTTCAGGGTGTCGTTGACCTGCACTGTCTTCAGCTCCATCACCCGCGCGCCGCCGAGCCACGCCAGGATCAGGTTCTGCGCCAGCTGGGTGTGCGGACCCGCCGCCGGCCCAATCGGACTCGCCGCCCGCCGACCATGAAGCGACACCGACAGATCCGCCGTCGAGCCCGGATACATCCGATGCCTCGGCAGGTCGTAGATGGCACCGCGCTGCGCTGACTCGTGGACCAGGCGGGCGAGCAGGTGCGACAGCGGCTGGGGAATCAGGTGCATCGGGAAGGTATCTTCCCGATGATCGCCTTCAGGCAAGCAAAAATCTCGATCAAGTAGCGGGAGAAGCGGCGGGCTCGGTCAGCGGTGGAAAGACCAGCTGCGCAGCGGCAGAGACGGGCAGGGCGGGGTCGCTTTGGTAGCGGGCCAGCCGGTCGCGCCGGGCCGACGTGAAGCCTTGGCCTTTGACGGCAGCCGCTTGCAGCGCTCGGACGGCGAGCAGGCGCAAGGAGTCGTGACGGCTACTGCCCAGGCGCAGCTCCAGCGCTTCCAGATCCTCACCGCGCATGGACTGAACGGCGTGCTCGGCTGCGGCAAGCGACTCCAGCGTCAAGTGACCTGCATCGCCGAGACGCTCCAGCCACAGCACCAGCTCTTCGGGCTCGGCCAGCTGCGCCGCCGCTCGCAGCTGCAGGGTGGCCAGGTGCGGCTCAGTTCCCAGGACCTGCAGCGTCACTTGTCCCAGCGCCACCAGCAGCTTGCTCTTGCGGTCAAACGCGCTCCCCAGCTGCTCGACCATCACCGCCAAGGCGCGTCGGTTGGGCCGGGTCTTGAGAAGCTGCGCCTGATACGCCGCCACATCGACTGGCAAGGCCCGCCGCAGCACCGCCTGCATCGCAGCCTGCACCTCGTCGTAATAGCGCGAGTCGAGCCGCGACAGACACGCCGACAAGAACAGGCGCTGGTGATCGTGTAGAGGCAGGCTCGGCGCTTTGGCCAGCAGCTCTCGCCGCGCTTCGGGCTCGGGCCGGTTGAGCACTTTCGCCAGCAGCTGCGCCAGCCGGGCATCGCTGCGCTCGGTCAGTCGCTCCGCCGGAATGTCGCCCACCCGAGTCGCCATCACAAAGTCCGGTCCGGTCGCCGCCCGCTCCAGCACCTGCCAGGTCTCTTCGCGCTCTAGGTGATCCCACAGCGCCCGACACAGCGCGATCCGCACATCGCGGTGCAGCTCGGGCTTATCGAGCCCAATCAGCAGCGCGTACGCATCGTCACTGCGCAGCTCGCCGAGCAGCCGCAGCACTTCCTTGGCCACCGTCACTTTCTTCAGCGACACCGACCGCAGCGTCGCCACCGCCTGCGCCACCGGCATATCGAACAGCGCCTTGCGTAGCCCATAGATCGCAAACCGCGCCCGCTGATCTTCCAGGCACGCCAGCAGCTTTGGCACCCCTTGCCCGGCATCAAGCCGCGCCAGCGTCCGAATCGCTCGCTCGCTCACCGCGGGCCGCTTGTCTTCACACAGCGCAATCAGCGCCTCGCCCGAGGTATAGGCCTGACCGCACAGCCGCTCCATCGCCCACAGCACCGTTGGCGTGTCGCGATCCGAGTCGCCATACAGCCCACGCAGCAGCGCGGTAAACAGCAGCTGCTGCTCGATGTTCCAGCGAAAAAAACCGTCGTGGAAGGGCAGCACCCAGCGCGTCTTGCCGGTGGCAAAGCGGCCACTCACCACCTCCCCGGCCAGATACGGGGTCAGCAGGTCTTGGCGCCGCTTGTGCAGGTACTGCCACACCATCGGCACACAGAGGAAGCTGCGATCGCGCTTGAGCGCTCTGGGAATCAGCCGCTCGAGCATCGCCGCGTGACCGTGTCGCACTGCCGAAAGCAGCAGCTCGGCCTGGTGCGGATAGACCGTACGCAGCAGCGCCGTCTCAATGCTCGCTTCCACCTGTGCCGGGATGCGGTCGAGGGTGCGAATCAGCAGCGCCAGCTGGGCATCCCAGCTCTTGTCAACCCAGTGCTTGACGATGTCGGCGACACAGCGGTCAAAGCGCGGGCGCTGGTGCTGATAAAACAGCAGCAAGATGCCGCAGGACACCGCCGCACTCGCCGTCCGGGCCATGACCTTCTCGAGCAGCTCTGGCAGCCCTGCCACCAGGCTGATGCGTCGTCCCAGGCTCTCGGTCAGCGTCCACAGCTGGCTCTCGCGCTCGCGGGCCGACCACGACTCGGCAACTTGCAGCAGTGGCCGACTGAGCTTCTGTACTTCGTCATCGCTCAGCTGGTCGCCGAGTCCCGGCGCGTAGATCGTCCCGCGCTCTTTGAGCAGCGTCCCCAGCCACTTGGCACCCCACTCGCCATCCAGAAAGAACAGCCGGATCACCAGCCGCTCTGCCGCCTTCGCCGTGGCCGGTGACAGATCCGCCGCATCGAGCCCATCACGCACCAGCTGCGCGACCACCGGCAGGTGACGCCGCTCCCACACCGCTTTGGGCCAGGCAGCCAGCGCGTGAAACATTCGCAGCCGGACGGGATCTTGCTCGAACTTCTTGCCGGAGCAGCTGCGCAGCGCTTCGTCCACCCAGGCGGGCTGAACCGGCAGCCGACCGGCAACGCCCAGCAGCGCCGAAAGCGCGTGGCCTCGCAGCTCGCCTTCGGGATGCCCCAGATAGGCCACAAGGTGCGGCTGCGCCTCGGCCCACGGCAGCAGCGAGGCGTACAAGATGCGCTGCTCGGGCCGGGTCGCGAGCGCCGTCACTTGCAGCAGGTGTCGCCGGGCCTCGCGCTCGGCCAGATCGTTGGGTAACAGCTGGACCACGCTGCGATCGATGACGCCATCGCCATTTTGGCAAGCCGCCGACCACGCTTGATAGATCCGCTCGCGCTGCGCTGCCGGCTCGCCGGGGATAGACGGTAGCTCGCGCAGCAGCCGCGCACCCCAGCTGGGCTCGCGCAGCTTGCTTGTGGCAAATGCCTGCACCACCGCTGCTTTCTCGGCCTCCCCGAGCTTGCGAAACCACACCTGCGGACTGCCCAGGGCCAGCCGGTTCTCTGCCACCAAGTACGAAAGCTGGGCCGCCGACAGTCGCTTGGTGCGGTGCTCGTACAGTCCAGCGGGCAGGCGCAGCTGATGACGCTGACACAGGTCGGCCAGCTCACCGGGGCGGCGCTCGCACAGTGGACGGAGCATGACGGGCGGCAGCGCCTCACCGTGTCGCAGCAGCGCGTCGGCAAGAGCCAGCGCCGCATCCGGGGTCCGCACCGCCAAGGTCAAGAGCGAGCGCGGGACCTCGATCTTCCAGTGCCCGGTCAGCGGACCTTTGCCAAGCTCCACGCACGCGGCTTCGGCAAAGCGCCCCGGATGACTCAGCACCAAGCGAGCAAAGAACGCCGTACTGGGCTGACGAAGCGCGCGCGGCAAGTGACGCACCAGACCGGCATCAGAGCACAGCGGCACAAGCTCGGTCAGCCACGCCCCCTGCGAGCCTTCCGCAAGCTGATCGCAGAGCGCATCGATGGGCGCGGTCCGGCCATGGCGGCGGAGCTGCTGCGCCATCGGCAGGTGACAGCGCGCCACGAACGCCTGCTTCAGCGCGACGGTGGCCTCGGCATCGCTACAGCACAGCGCCACCAGCTTTTTCGCCAGGCCGCGCACCAGCCGAGACGGATCGGACAGCCCCGCCAGCACCTGCGCGCCATCGCGACTGCCGAGGCAGCTCTTCAGGACCAGGCGCCGCACGAACGGCTGGTCTTGCCACAGCTCGGCGAGCAGGCGCTTGGCCTTCGGGTCCTTTCGCGACAGCTCCCCCAGCGCCACCATCGTCCGGACCCGCTCGTCATGCACCTGCTCGGCGAGCTTTTCGACAAAGCGCGCTCGCTCGCACAGCTCGACTCCTGGCAGCTTGGCCATCGCAGCGCCCCCCCTTTGGGCTGCGGCCATTTTATCCTGTGGTCGCGGGAATTTGGGCCTTCTCGCGGGCCCCCAACGTGGGATAGGCTCCGGTTTCGATAGTCATCATTCCCCCTTACCGAAGGTCGAACATGAGCCGTACCAAGCGAAAAGTGTCCAATCGTGCCAAAACCCACATTGCCGGCGTCAAGAAGGCCCGCAAGCGTCGCATCAGGGCCTCTGGCGCGACCCGCAACGTCCACAGCCGCCGCGCCCGCCGCGCCCGCAAGCTCGCCGCCAAGTAAAGACAGGGCTCGGAAGCTCTCGCAGTCACCAGCGCAGTGAACAAAGAGGGCTCAAGCGGTCCTTGCAGCACCAGCGCAGTGAACAAAGAGGGCTCGAGCGGTCCTGCGGCACCAGCGCAGTGAACCGGGAGGGCTCGGAAGGTCCGGGCTAGCTTTGGCGGTGTTCGGAGGGGCGGCGGGTCGCTAGGTGGGCGGCGACGCCGGGGAGGCTGGCGAAGCGGTCGTAGAAGGCGCGCAGGGCCGGATGGTTGTCGAGCAGCTCGGCGCGCTTGGCGAGGTTGCCGTCCAGGGTGTCCCACACCGCGACATCAGCAATCGTCGGCGACTCACCGGCAAACCACGGTCCGGACTTGGTTGGGCTGGCCAGCAGCTTGTCCATCGTCTTGAGGTTGCTGGCGAGCTGCTCGTTCCAGTAGCGGTCCTGCACGTCTTGCGCGGTGCCGAACATCTTGGCGAAGGCGACCGGGATGAACTTGGCGCGCCAGTCCATGGCCGACTCGAGCACGTAATCGGTGATGGTGTGCTCGCGCTCGGTCTGGCCGTACAGGTTGAGCACCCGGCCCAGGTGGCGAATGATCGCGCCGGACTGCGGAATCAGCCACGTGTCCTCGCCCTGGGTTTCCTTCAGGACCGGCACCTGCCCGAGCGGCGTCTGCGGCTTGAGCGTGGCCCAGTCCGTGACCGGCACATCGGTGAACTCGGCTTGGCCGAGCGCGAAGGTCAGCCGCAGCATCTCGGCGCGACCATGGATGGGGAAGTAGATCAGCTCGAACTTGGGCAGCGTGCGCTGGTTCATGACGAAAGACTCCTTGGGAATTGTGTTGTTACTTGGACTTCGGTGCGCCTGCCGCTTTGGGGGCAGCAGGAGCGGGATGGGTCGCTGAGGTCGCAGCCGGTGCTGGCTTTTGGGCGGGGCTGTCATCGCCCTTCATGGCTTGCTCGAGCATCGGGTTTAGCGTGTGCGGACCGGCGCCTTTGGCTGGCGGGGCGGGCGAGGTGGCCGGTGCGACCGGAGCTGCTGCGGGCGGGGGCGTTTCCGCTTTCGCAGGAGCCGGGGCAGAAGGCGCGACCTTGCCGTCTGAGTCCGCGAACACCAGCGTACCGAACTTATCCAGCGCATGGAAGTCTCCAACCATCGGCGGCGACCACGACGAGCCGACCTGCGGCTTGCCGTACGGATGATCGAGCCGGAAGAAGTTGGCGCGCCACTCACTGCCGACCTGCGGTGGAACCCCCTTCATCGCTTCCATCCGGCCTTTGACGGCGGCCATCGGAACGCGCATCTCGACCGTCCAGCCCTTGTCTTGGTCGTCGCGCTGGTTGACCGTGCCCTGGACCTGCACCGCCGTCTGCATCCCCGAGTCCCAGGCGTTGTCGTTCTGGCGATAACCGGGCAGCCACGAGTCGAACGTCACGTTGCGCGGACTGACCTGTAGCTCGACGTAGGACTTGCCGTCTCCATCCGCGTCAAGAAACACCTCGGCGGCTTCCTGGGTCCACAGCTTGTCGTCGTGCTTTTCGAGGTTGCCCCAGATGTCGGTGTCTTCGATCTGAAACGCGAGGTAGAGGTTCTGGTCATCCCACAGCAGCTTGACGATGGTCGCTTGCTCGGCGGTGTGGCCGGTCATGGTGCCGACGAACGGGCCGGTCGAGACAGCGTTCTGCCACGCCGGCTCATCGAGCTTGCCGTCGATGGTGAGGGTCTGACCCGCCGCGAGCTTGCGCACCTGTAGCTTGTAGCGCTGCGGAATCGTCAGACCACCTTTGACCGGCAGCTCGAGCGCGATGACCCGGTTTTGACCGTCTTGGCGACCACTCTTGACCGCGAGCCGCTCGCTTTTTTTGAAGAAGCCCACAAACAGGGCCAGCTTGTCGGCAGTGAAGGTCGATGGCAGCGGGATGCGCTGGATGTCGCGGATGATCTCGCCCTCTTTCCACAGGTGAACCGGATACTTGCCGCCGACGGGAACGTGATCGGCGTTGTGGTGCATGCGGCGATCGGGCGTGCCGATGTGAACGAACTGGCGCCAGCCTTCGGAGAGCGGCTTTTCGACGCGAAAGTAGTGGGTCACGGTGAAGGTCTGGCCGGGGACGACCTCGCTGACATCGACATCGGCACCCAGGTAGACGACGCGACCGCCTTTGGCGCTTTCCAGCACGGCGCCGCTCGGGAAGCGTGGTGTGGGGGCGACCGACAGGACATGCTCGCGGGCGGCCTTGAGCGCTTCTTCACTGGGGGTTTCCGATTCGCTGCCTTGCTCCACGCAGCCGGAGAGAAGCAGCAGCAGGCAGCTTGCGCGGGCGGAACGACGGACAGACCGGGACAGAAATACCGACATGGCTCTCCTCAGAAGATGGAACGGCTGGCGGGGGTTTTAGCCTGTGGTGGGCAGCGGGTTCAAGCAGCCGGATTGGGGGTCGGGTCCGCGCCACCGACTACTTGGGGTCAGAGGTTACGGCGTCGCTGGGGGCTGGGTCGGTGCTGCTGGCTTCAGCCGGGGTCTGCGGGGCGGACTTGGAGCTGGCTGGGGTGCTGATGCCGAGCGCGCTGGCGGCTTGGTCGACCGCTTGGCCCAAAGCGCTGCGCATGTCACCGGCAATGCCATCGAGTCGCTTCTGGAGCAGGCCCCAGCTCTCCTCGGCGGTCTTTTGCAGCTTTTGGAACTGCTCGTACTCGGCCTGGTGCTCTTGCTTGAGCTTGGCGAGGTCTGCTTCCACGCCGGCTTTGGCTTCGTGGGCGCCTTTGGCGAAGCGCTCCGACAGCTCGTCAATCTGCTGACCGAGCTGGCCAATGCGCTCCTCGAACTTCTTGCGCAGGTCCTCGAACTTCTGCTGACTGGCGCCGTCCGATGGTGGTGTGCTTGCGGTATCGCTCATCTGTGGTGTTCCTCCTTTTGCAAAGCTTCCCACAAAATCGGCCACCGCACGGAGGTCATTTAGGTCCAGCACCGGACAGTGCAGCCCGAGCGTGCGCAGCTCTGCCGGGGCATCGGTGGCGACCGCAATCACCCGCCGATCGGTCGCGGCCAAAAGCGGCTGCCCATGCGAGGGCCGGTGTACCTCCAGCTTGGGATAGTCGGCACTGCGCAGGCCTTCGATCAGCACCAAGTCACACAGCCGGTCATCCAGCACCGAGAGCAGCGCCGAAATGGTCGGCGGTCGCGGCGGCTGTTGCTCGGTGTACAGGGCCCAGCGCTCGGCGGAAAAGACCAAGGTCTGGACGGCTCCGGCGCGGCGCAAGCGGTCGCTGTCTTTGCCGCGAACGTCGGGCTCGAAGCCGTGGTGGGCATGCTTGACGGCGGCGATGCGCAGGCCGCGTGCGACCAAGATCGCAATCAGCCGCTCGCCCAAAGTGGTCTTCCCCGAGCCGCTGTAGCCGACGATACCGAGCGCTTTCATGGCCAGACTGTCGCAACCGCTCTTCAACCTGTCAAATGACCGGCAAATGACCGGCAAATGACCGGCAAATGACCGGCAAATGACCGGCCAAGGCTGGGCTGTACGCTGGCGGCGGCGCCGTGATACCAAAGAGGGCATGACCACGACCCGTTCCCTTTCCGGTAAGACCCTGTTCATCACTGGTGCCAGCCGTGGCATCGGCCTGGCGATTGCTGTGCGAGCCGCTCGCGATGGCGCCAACATTGTCATCGCCGCCAAGACCGCCGAGCCCAACCCCAAGCTCCCCGGCACCATCTACAGCGCCGCCGCCGAGATTGAGGCCGCCGGTGGCAAAGCGCTCCCCTGCATCGTCGACATTCGCAGCGAGGATCAGATCCAAGCCGCAGTCGCCAAGGCGGTCGCAACCTTTGGCGGCATCGACATCCTGGTCAACAACGCCTCGGCGATTCATCTGTCGGGCACGCTGCAGACGCCGATGAAGCGCTACGACCTGATGCACCAGATCAACACGCGCGGGACGTTTGCCACTTCGCAGGCCTGTCTGCCGCACCTGCTCAAGGCCAAGAATCCGCACATTTTGAACCTGTCGCCGCCGCTCAACATGGAGGCGCGCTGGTTTGGACCGCACGTCGCCTACACCATGGCCAAGTTCGGGATGAGCATGTGCGTGCTGGGAATGGCCGAGGAGTTCCGCGATCAAGGGGTCGCCGTCAACGCCCTGTGGCCGCGCACCACGATTGCCACCGCCGCGATCAACAACCTGCTCGGTGGTGAAGCGATCATGAAGGGCAGCCGCAAGCCCGAGATCATGGCCGACGCCGCGCACTACATCTTCACCAGGCCGAGCCGCAGCTGCACCGGCAACTTCTTCATCGACGACGAGGTCATGGCTGCCGAGGGCATCACCAACCTCGACCACTACGCCTACGTTCCCGGCGAGACGCTGATGCCCGACTTCTTCGTCTAGCTTGAAGTTCCCGGCGCCACCCGCTGGCTCAGCTGCGCCGGTTACTTCGAGGACTGGAAGATGAACGGATAGGCGAACTGGACCTCGCCGCCGCCTTTCGGAGCCGGGAAGCGCCAGGACTGCGCCCGATCGACGATGCACTTGGCAAAGTCGTCGTCGTGCATGGTGTCGACTTCGATCTCGACGTGGCTGACCTTGCCGGCTTGGTTGACCGAGAAGCGCAGGGTGATCTTGCCGGCCAGCGTCGGGTTGCGCTTGAGGGCGGCTTCATAGCACGCCACCATTGCGCCTCGGTACTGACGGATCTTGGCCGCCACCTGTCCGGGATCGAGGTCGCCGGGGTCGAGATCCTGCGGCGCGGAGTCTTGCACCACCGCTCGGACCTTCTTTTCGGTCTTTTCGCCGGTCCCGACGCCGTCCCGGGGGCCGCTCATCGTCAGCGAGCCGATGCTCTGGCTGGTTCCGGTTCCGTCGCCGCCACGTACAGTGCCCATGCCCGCTTGACCTGTGACTGGACCGACGCCGCCGACCTCGCGGAAGACCTTGTCGGGATCGCCGTCGCCACTGCCGTCTTTGAGAGCATCCGCGAGCGCGCCGTCAGGACCCTTGGCAGTCAGCATCTTGAGCACGCCCATCGTCTGAAGCTGCTGCTCCATCTTGGCGCGCTGCGCTGCTGCCCGGGCCGCGATCTCAGCCGGATCTTCTTCCTTCTTCGGGGCAGCTGGCTTGTCGTTTTGGGCGGTGTCGGTCTTCTTCTTGTCGTCGGGCTTCTTGTCGTCGGGCTTCTTCGCATCGGCCTTGGGCTGCGGCGGCAGCTTCGGCGGCTCGACCTTTTTGGGCACCAGCATTTTCACGAAGCGCTCGGGAATCTCCTCGATTGCCGTCGGCTTCGGTCGCTCCATCGCCCGCAGGTAGACCACGAACGCGAAGTGCGCCACAAACGACGCGAGCGCAATCTGGGCCAGCCGCATATCGAGCGTCGTCAGCAGCTGCGGACGGAGCGACGATGGCAGCTGCGGCCTCGGCGCCAGCGGCGGTGGTGGCACCAGCTGAAACAGGAGCTTGAGATCGCCAAAGCGCAGCTCTCCCTTGGCGGCTGCACCGAGCGGCACCTGCCAGCGCTGCTTGTGGGCCACCGCGTCACCGTCGTCGATGAGCTGCTGCAGGCTGACCGGCTGGCCTCCTATCGACAGGCGACCTTTCCACTCCTCGCCGAACTGGAGCACCCAGCCTTTTTCACCGACGACAAACAGCTGGGTTGATTCGCCCAGACCCTCGGTGGGTGGGACGATCACGGTGCAGGCGGCGCTTTTGCCGATGCTGATCTCTCGGGGATGGCGGAACAGGCGCTCTTCGAGAGGCTTGCCGGCGAGGAACAGGCCCAGCCGCAGCGCCAGCTTGGCGTCTCGTCCAGCGTGATCGTGGTTGTGGAGAGGGGCAGTCATCGTCAGAAACCTAAAATGGCGGAGCCTTCACAGCAGCGCCAATTTTCGGCAAGAAGCTCTTGCCAAGCTCGGCGAAGTCGTAGGGGATGGCGGCGCGGCGGAGCACGTAAAAGGCCGCTGGTTTTTGCATCTGTCCCTCGACGACCAGGCCTTCGGTGATGCGGAACAGCTTCGCACCCGAAGCGGTGCGCTCGACTTTGATCGAAGCTGGATCGGTGGGCTTGGCCTCGGCGGATTTCGCGGCGTCATCGGCAGGCTTGGCCGTCGCGTCAGCGGACTTGGCGTCAGCGGGCTTGGCGTCAGCGGGCTTGGCGTCAGCGGGCACGGCAGCAGACGTTGCGGTCAGATCGGTCACTGGAGTCGGTGCCGATGCAGCCGAGGCAGTCGGAGCCGGTACAGCCGGTGGCGTCGCAGGCTCTTGTGCCCGTGTCGTACTGGCAAAGCCCAGCACACTTGCGCCCACAATGGCACACAGCGAGACAAGTCGGCTCATGGCGCACCCTCCGGACTGGGGCTTGGCTTCTTCTTTTGGCGACGCTGCTCGCGCTCGATGGCGCTGCGGGCGTCCTTGATGTAGGCCTCGGCGGAGTCGTCGCGGCTGCCGCGCGGGGCGCTGTCCAGGTACGACTCGAGGTAACGAATCGCGATCATGCGCTGGCTGATCGGGTCAAAGCCCGGCATCGCCGGCGCGTCCAGGTAGAGGATTCCGAGGTTGAACATCGCGTCGCCGTTCTGCGGCTCGGTGGACAGCACTCGCTTGTAGGCGGAGTCCGCCTCGACGAAGCGCCGCATTCCCCGCAGTGCCGAGCCGTAGTTGAGCTGCGTCGCCAAAAGCCCCGGCAGCAGCACCGTCGAGCGCTCACAGGCAAACAGCGCTTGCTCGTAGTTCTTCGCCAGCAGGTACAGCGCCGACAGGTTGTGCCAAGCGAGCCCCGAGCCCGGATCAAGCTCCGTCGCTCGCTTGAACGCGGCGGTGGCGGCAATGCGATCGTCTTTGGCCAGCGATAAGAAGCCCAGGATCAGGTACGCCTCGGAGCTGTTGGCATCGATGGTCTGCGCAATGCCGACGATCGCCGCCGCCAGCTCGCGCTTGCCCAGGAAATAGTAGGAAGTCGCCAGGACCAGCATCGTCGGCACATGCCGGTCGTCTTTGCTGAGCGCCAGCTTGCCGAGCACGATCGCGTTTTCGTACTGACCTGCATGCAGCGCACTGCGTGCTTCCTTGGCCAGCTTCGCGACCTCGCTGCCATCACCCGCTGGGAGCGGCCCGGCCAAGATCAGCTGCTTGGCGACGTGCTCGTCTTTGGTCAGCGGGTAGACCTCGGGCTTGTAGGCATTGGCGCGCTGCCGAGCGAGCTTCGTCCACTGATTCGCCACCCCGAGCTTCTGCGCCTGCTCCAGCGTCACCGAGTAGCGCTGCAGCGCCTTTTCCTCGATGCCGGAGACGTTCTCTTCGATCTTGTTTTTGTACAGATCGCAGGCCTCGGCACCCAGGCGGCGGACCTCCGGCGGACACGGCGCGGCCAAAAACGCCTTCGCATACAGCTCGAACACGTAGCCCATGCGGAAATAGGCCGCGAGCGTGTGGTTGGCGCGCTTATACGACAGCACCTTGTCGTACACGACCACCGTCTCTTGCACCTTCTTATTGAAGGAATTGATCGACGCTTCCAGCTCTTTGCCGCTGCCACCGATCTTCAGGCGCTCGACCTCTTGCAGCTTCTGCTCGGCGATCAGGAAGGCGGCCTCGGCGGCATACTCGGCGGCATCGCTGCCTGGCGGTAGCTTCTGACCGAGCTGCGCCGCCCGCTTCCAGTGCTCGCTGGCGTCAAACGGGTTGCCTTGCTTTTGCTCGACGCGCGCCAGGCGGACATAGGCCTCGACCACCTGCGGCAAGAAGCTACCGTTGCTGCCATAGCGCTCGACAAACTGCGACAGCTCTTGCACCGCCCGCGCAGCCGGCCCGAGCTTTTCAATCGACAGCGCGGCCCGGAAATACGCCGTCGCCGCTTCTTCTTGATTGGTCTTGTCACTCTGCGCGTACTGCTTCCACAGGTCCGCCGCGAGGGCGTAGCGCTGGTCGTTTTCGGCAATCAGCGCCGCGTTGTAGAGCGCATCGTGACGGTGCGACGAGCCCTTAAAGCGCGGCTCCGTCCCCAGCTTTTGATACGCCTCGACCGCCTTGTCGTACTCGAAGAAGCGCTGGTGATTGACGGCGGCGCGGAACAGCGACTCGTCGACGAGCGTGCTCTGCGGGTAGTCGCGAACGATCCGCTCGTAGGTTTCGGTAGCGGCGCCGTAGCGACGGTCGCTCTCTTGGGCCACGGCAGCGTTGAACAGCGCCTTGTCGGCATCGGGACCGCGTGGATCTAGCCCGACCAGCTCGATAAACAGGGTCGCAGCCTCGGCAAAGCGCTTCTGCGCCAGCAATTGCTCGGCTTTTTTAAATCGCACCTGCTGCGACAGTTTTTTGATGCTGCCTTGCTGCGTCTGCGCGACCTGCGACGAGCCGCCACAGCCCTTGTCCTTGAGCCGCACCGTCCACTCTTCGAGCTTTTCCAGATCCCCGTCGATGTTGTACGACACGAGCAGTGCATTGCCCGCGTCGACGGCACGCTCGTCTTTGCAGAACTTGGTGACGATCTCGGCCATGCGCAGCCGCATCTGGGCAAAGCGCAGGTAACGGAAGTCGATCTCGGCGGCTTTGTACGAAAACAGCGCCACCTTCGGCGAGTCCGGCAGCAGCACCCCAAAGCGATCGTACGCATACTGGAGCTTCTGCACCTCGTCGGGCAGCTGCATGGCCACCACCGGCGCGGTGACCTTGCCAGTCTGCGGCAGCGGCGGTTCCTTCTGCGGGCCTTGCTGATACAGCGCCGTCACCACCGCCTCGCGAGACTTGATCGCCCCGTACGCAGCGTCTTCGACGTACTTGCCCTTCGCATCGGCGTCGCGGACCTTGTCGTACGCCTCAGCCGCCTCGGGATACTTTTCGCCAAAGAACAGCGACTCCGCCAGGTAGTAGCTGTACTCGTAGCGGTCTTTGCTGTTTGGATGCTGCGTCAGATACGCCTCGTAGGAGGCCGCCGCCTGGCGATATTCCTCGACGGCTTGCTGGCGCAGCTTGGGGTCGCCTTTGGCCTGGGCCTGCTCGCGCAGCTTCTGGGCGCTCTCGTGACGACGCAGCACCACATTCATCAGCGCCAGATCGGCCAGCTGTAGCCCTTCCGCCAGCGCCGCTTCGTTGTCGCGGTTCTGCTTGGCCCACTCGCTGCCCTCGACGTAGGTGCGCGCCAGCTGCTCGCGCTCACGCAGGGCTTGCTCGAAGTTGCGCAGCCGCTCCATCGTGAGGACGATCCGATCTTGCAGACGGGGATTTTCGGCAGCCAGCGGCCACAGCGCAATGGTTCGCCGATAGACCTCGGCGGCGCGGGCGTACTCGGTGCGATCGAAGAGCACGTCGCCCATGCGGTGGAAGACCTCGCGGACGTGCGGCTCACTCTGCCGGCCTTGGTAAAACAGCTCGGCGCGGGCCAGACCCGCCACCGGATCGTCTTTGCCGTCGCCATCCCAGTCTCGCTCGGCGAACGACAGCGCCAGGTACTGCACCGACTCACTGCGCAGTGCGAAGCCTTCTTTTTTGCCCGGCTCACCCAGCTTTTTCTGGTCAGCCAGCACCACCAGCTCGTCGAAGTGCTTGACCGCAAATGGGAAGCGGTCGGATCGATAAAACGACCACGCCAGCTTGTAGAGCGCCTTGTCAAAGTACGGCGAGTCGCGGAACGGCACCGCTTGCTCGTACGAGAAAATGGCGGCGTCGAGCTCTCCTCGGTCAAAGTGATACTCGCCGAGCCGGGTCCAGGTTTCTGCCGTCAGCTTGCCGTCGGACTTGAGCGCCTCGCAGCCGTCATAAGGCGGCTTGTTCTTGCGTCCCACCGGCGGGGCCGGCGTCGCGAGCGGTGCAAACTTGTTGGCACAGACCAGCCCCAGGAACGCTTGTCGGGACTCCTCGTCGTGATCCATCTCACCGAGGCAGTAGCCGAGCAGATACGTTGCCAGGTGGTTGTTGCGATAGGTTGGGAAGTCGCGCAGCAGCCGCCGATACAGGTCCACCGACGGGTTGTAGTCGGGCAGCGCCAGCATCTCACCGCTCTGCGTCTTCGACTGACCGATGAAGTCCTCGCTCGTCTTCTCGAACAGCAGCTCGGCGAGCCGGAACATCGCCTCGGGCGAGTGACGCGGGTGCTGCGGATAGCGACTGAGGAAGCGCTCCAGCTCGACGATCGCTTCCCCTCGGAGCTGCTTTTCTCGGGCCTCTTCACGGGTCAGTCGCTCGGCAAAGTCGGCCTTGAGGCTGCTGCGACGAACCTTGTAGCCTTCGCGCCCGATCTCGTCGAGGACTTGCTTGTGGCTGCGCGCCGCCTCGAAATAGCGACGGTAGTCAGCGGCCAGCTCAGCCGGTAGATCGCTCGGCAAGGGAAGGTCTTCGGCCTTGGTCGGCGGTGCTTTGGGGCTTGGCGACAGGGGCGCTACCGCTGTCGTCGGTCCGGAAGCGGGCTTGGCACTGGCCTTGTTGTCCTCGGGGGATGCAAAAGCGTCGTCGAGCATGCGCAGCTCGCGCTGCTGATCGTGCTGAATCTGCGCCAGCTCATCGCTCGACTTTTGCCGCCGCGCCCACGCCACTTCGGCGATCCCAGCCTCGGCGTGTACCAGTAGTTCTTTGTACTGCTCTGTGGTCTGCTGTAGGCGCGTCCACGTCGCTTGCGCAGCAACCTGGGCCGTCTCGCTTTGCAGCTTGTCGAGCGCCTCGCGCTGGCTGCGCAGACCGTCTCGCTCGGCGGCCAGCTGGCTCTGCTGATCACCGACGCGCATATCGAGCAAGCGATCGAGCCGGCCAATGGTGTCGCGCAGCCGCTTTTCAATCGTGGTGATGCGGTTGATGGCGGTCAGCTGCTCGTCGGCCTGCGCCCGTGCCGGTGGAGCCAGCCGCAGCAGCACATGCAGATACAGCGAGCCGGCTTCCCCGAGCAGCTCCGCGTGACTGCGACGAGCGGAGCTGGTGCCGTCGAGCGCGTCATTGCCGCCGCGTGGCTCGGCCAGACCTTTGGCAATTGCATCCCGTCGCTGAGCCAGCGCATCAAGCTGCTGTTTTTCCTCGGGAGTGGCGGCGGTGGTCAGCAGGGCATCGAGTCGATCGGCGCTGGCGCGGTGCATCGCCACCAAGTAGCGATACAGCGCGAGGCTGCGATTGCGCGGCTCGGCGAGGTTGCCTTCGACGGGACTTTCTCTGCGCGGCGTCCGCTGTTTGTCGACCCGATCAAGCAGCGCCTCTTGCTCCCGCAGGGCGATCCGGGTCGTGTACAGCTCGCGATCCATCGCTTGCAGCTGCGTCAGTACCTCGTCGCCAGCCAGGGCCGAGAGCAGCGACTGCGGGGCCAGGTCGGACAGCGACAGTGGCGCTTTGACTGCGCCGAGCTGGTCGCGCAGCTTCGCAGACAGCGTCGCGGTGCTACCCAGATCGGTCTTGAGCCGCTCGAGGAGCGGGGTCAGCTCAGTCCGGGTCGACGAGAAATACTCGGCCGCAGCATCGGGCTCGCCCCGTCGCAGCAGTAGATCACCGAGCAAGAGCTTGGCCTCAGCCACCGGCAGCGTCGTCTGAGGCTCGTCGCGATAGGCAATCAACAGCAGCTTCAGCGACTGCTCGGCCCGCTCGGAGTCACCGGCTCGCAGCGCCGACCACGACGCTTCATAAATCGCGTCCTTGAACAGGTTGCTCTTCTGCGAGATGCGCAGGTACGAGTCGTGCGCTCGCTTGGTGTCGCCGCGCTCGTGGGCCAGCCGACCGAGCGCCATGTGGCACAGCTCGACGACCCGCAGATCATCGTCGCGACGGGGCAGCGGCTTGTCGATCAGCGCCTGAAAGACCGCTTCCGCCGACTCGAGCTTGCCGAGCTGGACCTGAGCGGCTCCGACGATGTAGCGGGCGCGATAGTGGTAACTGTTCGACTCGCTGACCGTCGCGAGGGTCTGGATGGCACCTTGGGCATCACCGCGCAAAAACAGCAGCTTGCCGCGCACATACGGCGCTGA
The DNA here is from genome assembly GCA_016794465.1 of Myxococcales bacterium. Classification (GTDB taxonomy): domain Bacteria; phylum Myxococcota_A; class Polyangia; order Palsa-1104; family JAEUJZ01; genus JAEUKA01. The sequence continues at coordinate 47,456 of JAEUKA010000037.1, forward strand.
CTCGGGCTGACTGGCAGCGGGAAGGGCCGCAAGCTGCGCCAGCCAGGTCTTTTCCCTCGGGTCACTGCCCAGCTGCGTCGAGATCGCAAGCAGCCGCAGCAGCGCTCGACCGTTACTCGGTTGCTTCTCAATCAGCGTCGAGAGCTGGCTCTTGGCACCGCGCAGATCGCCCAGCTCTGCCAGCGACTCACCGAGCAGCAGCAGGGCGGCGGGATCTTGGGCGAGCTGCGTCGAGCGCGCGAGCTGTTCCCCCAGCAGGGTCGAGGCCGCTCCGTACAGTCGTCGCTCGTAGAGCTTTTGGGCTTCGGCAATCAGGTCTTTCGCGGAAGACGCGACGCTGGCAGGGGCCGATGGCTGGCTGGGGGCTGCGGGTGAAGCCTGGCTTGGCACCGCCGATTCGAGTGAGGTGAGCGCGGTTTCCAGCTGATCGAGCGCCTGCGACAGCGGAATCGCGGCTTGCTCGCCGGCTGAAGCGGGCGGAGTCGGTGCCCAAATCGGCGTCAGCAGTCCGAGCACCCCGACGAAGCCCAGCGTCAACAGGCGTCTTGAAAAACGGACCGCGCGCGATGGCGGTATGCAAGGCGTTCGACGCACGTCAGTTGGCCTTCTTGGCGCTCTCGACCTTGAAGTCGAACGCGGGACGGTCTTCCACCTTCGTCAGCAGCGGATTGCCTTTCTCGAAGCACACCACCTGCACGCGAGTGGTCTGTCCGTCGGTGACGGTGAATCGGTGGGCTGCCTTGGCGGTGAAGGTGTACTGGTCGTAGTAGGAAAATACCTTGTTGCCGTCGCCGCGATAGACCACTGCGACTGCCAAGGTGTGATCGCCGGGACGGACGTTGCCGTCGTAGACGTTCTGTTCTTTGGGCTCGGGCGGGCGACCGGGCTCGAGGCTGCGAACGAAGACCTCGCGTCCGTCGAGCTGATAGCTGACCTTGACCATTTGGTAGAGCCGGCCCATCTGATCCTTCTGCACGACGACGAGCTTGGCGCCACCTTGGGCCGAGCCGAGCTGCGTCTCGGTGAGCAGCGTCAAGCGGGCCTTGCTGCGAAAGACCTGATCGCGCAGCTCACGGGTGCGGCGGTCTAGCTCGTCAAGCTGTTCCGAGCTTGCCGGGGCAGCTACAGGCGCAGGCGGGGAACTCGTCGTGGCTGTCGCAGAAGCAGCCGGTGCGGCGGCGTTAGTTGGACTCGACGGTTCCTCGGATCGCGCCAAGGTGGGAGTCAGTAGGCCCGCAACCACGAGCGCAACCAGCCGGATCGTGCGGCTTTTGGGGCCGTGTGCCGTCGGTGGCAACGCGACTCGCAAGGGAGCACAAGCGCCGGGATTTTGTCTTGCTGGCTGCGTCGGACGCATAAACTGGCCCGATTATAGCAGCCCGCCCCATCACAAAGCAGCCCGCTTCATCGGCTGTACGTGACAAGTGGGGCGGTGTGTCGGCGGTGGATCACGACTTGGGTTCGGCCAGCTCGCAGGTGGTGGCCATCACGAGCAGCGACAGCGCATTGCGGAGTATCGACAGGCCCTGACGAACGGCGAACGCGGCCAAGATCAGCAGCTTGGCATCGAGCCCCACCGTCAGCATGCGACCGAGGAAAAACAGCCCGCCATGGCCAATCACCCCGAGCACCGCCACCAGCAGCGCTCCGAAGAGAACCTGCCGCTGACCAAGCTGCCGGACACCCAGAAGGAAGGCCTGCCACGTCGACAGCTTGTCGTCATCGAGCCGCTGCAGCCGCGCCAGGTTGAGCCAGATGCTCGCCACCGACCACAGCAGCAAAAACAGCACAATCACCGGCGCCAACCGACTGGTCAGCGACTGCCAGGACAGCTCGCCGACCTTGCTCCAGCCGATCGCGAAGCCGGCCACCGCTGCCCCGAACAGCAACAGCGGCGTGCGGACCGCAAAGCCAAACAGCAGCTCCAGCTTGATCATGGCGCCTGACGACTCCACCGCTCGCCCGAGCAGTCCCCCTGCCGGAACATAACGCGCCGAGGAGGTCGGGCTCAGCCGCGACAGCACGCCGCCCGCAATCACCGCATGCAGCGCGAAGAAGCCGAGCACCGCGACCATCACCGCTGAGGTCACCGCTGCCATCGCCGCCGGATTGTCATTCATCAGCTCGAGCAGCCCGACATCGTACTCCCCTTTGGCGATTCGCTCGGCGAGCGGGCGCAGCGCCAGCACATCCCGCAGCATCGCTCGGGCCGGCAGCGTCGCCAAAAGCCCGGTAAAAAGGGACAGCAGCCACAGTCCGAGCAAAAGTCGTGGACTCTCGATGACGCGATTCAGGCCTTTGTGAAGGCTCGCAAAGCCGCCCGGCTCGGAATCGCTGGGGTTGGTCGGGACGGAAGTCTGATTGGGTAGTCGCTCTGACATGGGCGTGTCCTTCCGTCCTTAGAGGGAAATCAGGTCGAGTGCGGTCTGCACCCAGCTTTGAAAGGTCAAAAAGAGGCGCGTCACGGGCCGCATATTCGGCTTGGCGAGCAGCCCGTTGTTGAGCCGCTTCTCGTCGAGTGCGAGCTTGATCTGCGGATCGACCTCGGCCCGCTCCACGGCGGCACGGCGGAAAAACCGCAGCGTCTTCATGCGCTCTTCGGGCTGGGCGCTCTGCTCGGCCACCGACCACACCTGCGAGAACTGGCTGCCATCCTCGAACTTGACCACGATGTCGACGGGATAGATCAGCTCGCCGCGTCGCCGCACGACCACCACGCTGTCCATCGGCGGCTTGTCTTTGTTCTTGGCTGCCTTTTTCTCTTTTTCCGACGGCGGATTGAGCTCGTGGCGACCGGCTGGCTTGCCCGCGCAGGCGGCTTCATTCGACTCGGTGATGTGGCGCGTCCACTCGGCACGCTCGGCCTCAGTCACATGATCGGGCAGCACCGGCGGCTTCGGCGGACATTCCCACAGACCATAAGCCAGCTCGTGTTTCTGGTTTTCGATCTGCAGAACATCGTAGTCAGCGACGCGAGTTGTGTTGACCGCTTGCTGAAAATACCAGCTTAGATCTTCTCCGGCTCCCTCGCTCATCGCGGCCATGAAGTCGGCCTGGCGCGGCCTGTGGAAGCGATAGCGCTCGGCGTAGTGGCGCAGGGCGCGGCGCATCCGCTCCTCGCCGAGGTAGTTTTCCAAGCTGCGCATCATCAGCGAGGTGTAGGCATAGGTAAGCGAGCCGTAGGTACGACCGCTGAGGCGGCGACTCTGCGTCGAAAGTGGCATCCGGCGCAGCACGCCGCGCGCGCTCATCCAGTCCGTGTCGCGATCGTTGAGACAGAAGTTGGCGATCTTGACCGAGCTACAGCCGTCGGTGAACAGGCGATCCATTGCCCAGGCGGTGAAGGTCTGGTTGATGCCCTCGTCGAGCCACGCGTCTTCGACCTCATCGGAGTTGATCATCATCGGCACCCACTGGTGGCCGAACTCGTGCGCGTCGACGCTCTCGATGATGCGAATCCCGTCGGGAAGTGGGCTTAAAAAGCTGGTGATGAGGGTCGGATATTCCATTCCGCCGGCCCCGTTTCCCTGTCGCGGCGGCACGATCACGGTCACGTTCTTGTACGGATAGGAAAAGTAGCGATGCTCGCCTTCGAGGATGGCGGCGCGGACTCCGTTTACGTGTCGCTCATCGAGGCTGGAGAGGCCGGGACGGTTGAGCACGCGGATCTCAACGTCGCCAAGCTGGTCACTGGCGCGCGCTCGGTGTTCGACAAACTTGGGGTCGGCGAACCAGGCAAAGTCGCGGACATCGTCGGCACGGAACGTTAGCTGCTTGCGGCCGCTCGCCTTCTGTTCCGCGACTTGGATGCCGGTGGCGCCGACCACAAAAGGCTCGGGAACATCGACGGTGACCTCGTAGCTGCCGTGGTCGGAAAAGAACTCGGTGAAGCCGTGATACTGGTGGGCGCGGAAGCCGCAGGTGGCGCCGTCTTTGGAACACTCGAAGACCGCGATCTTGGGGAACCACTGGGTGACGGCGTGAAAGTCGTCGGCATAGCCCGAGCGCGCGAACACTTTGGGCAGCTTGGTGGTAAAGCCAAGCTCGATCTCGACGACGCTGCCGGGGCCAACCGGGGTGTCGAGCTTGAGCTTGAGCAGAGAGTCAATCACCTGCGCTTTGCCGACCTGCTCGACGCCGCCGATCTTGATCGAAGTGACATCGATCGCGCCAAAGCCGTGCTCCGGCATCTCGTCGCCGCGCAGCTGGGCACCGGCCTCGCGGATGAAGGTGGTGGCGTGGTGCTTGAAGCCGTTTTGGTACAGGTTGAACACCAGCTCGCTCGTCTCTTTGCGCTCGAGGTTGCGCCAGATGAGCGTGCCTTCGCCCTTGACCTCGTGGGTCTTTTCGTCGAGCCGCGCCTTGAGCCGATACGAAGCGGTGCGGGGCGACAGCGGACCGGCCACCCGCAGTGCCACCGTGTCGCTTGGCCAGCCGGAAGGGCTTGCTTGCGCCTCCGGGGAACCGAAGGGACTGACCAGTACGCTCAGACCGAGCGCTGCCAAAAGGACACGACTGGCGAAGCGGGATGCAAAGGGAGGGGCATGGGTGGGGGTATGGTGCAAGACAGACCTCATATCGTTTGAGCTAGCCACGGTACGCTAATAACTTGCAAGAGAGGCTTCTCATTCCTTCGCCAATAACGCCGTGATAGCGTCGGGTTCCCGCAGGCGGAAGGCGTTTCGCCTCGGGAAATCTTCCGCGACTTTTTTGCAAAAAAAGGGAGAGCGTCGTTGGCAATGAGCAAGCAACCCACCCGGATTGGTTTCGGTCGGCTTGGACGGATGCACCGCCTGGCGTTTGGTTCTGCGGTCGCTGCCATCGCTCTGTTGCCGCAGCAGGCGCAGGCGCAGCTTCAGAACGGACAGATCAAGGGCGTTGTTGAAAGTGATGTCGATGGCAAGCCGCTGGCCGGGGTGACGGTGGTGGTCACGGGACCGGCGCTGCAAGGCGAGCAGGTCGAGATCACCGACGCCACCGGGCGCTATCTCATCACCGAGCTGCCGTCGGGCGATGACTACGTGGTGCGGTTTTATCTTGGCGATAAGGTCGAGGAGCGCGCCGGCATTCGCATTACGCACGGCAAGACGCTGACGATAAGCTTTGTGTTTCCCCTCAAGAAGGTGGTGCGCGAGGTCAAGGTCATCCGCGAGCGTGCCCCCAACGTCGATACCGCCAGTGCCAACGCCGGCGTCGAGATCAACCAAGAGGTACTCCGCAACACCGCCGTTCGCGGTCGTACTTTTGAGAGTGTCCTGTCGATGGCTCCCGGCACCGTCGATCCACCGCGCGGGCAGGGCGGCGACATCGGGGTCACCATCTCCGGCTCGACCGGCAACGAAAACAACTTCATCATCGACGGACTCAATACCTCTGATCCCAACACCGGCATCATTGGGACAGAGCTACACCAGTACTTCATCAAAGAAGTCAGCGTCATCACCGGCGGCTATCAGGCCGAGTACGGACGTGCAACCGGCGGCGTGGTGTCGATCATTACCAAAGGCGGCGGCGACGAGCTGCACGGCAGTGTGTTCCTATCTGGACAGCCGTTTCAGATGACTCCCAAGACGATAGGAAGGCTCGGGGAAGCGCTCGCTTATCGACGCAGAGTGGACGGCTTGTTGGGCGACATTGGCTTTGAGCTTGGGGGTCCGCTCAAGAAGGACAAGGTCTGGTTCTACATCGGCTTTGCACCGACGGTGACGCAGTATCAGACAGAGCGCGTGATGCGGCAGGCGAGCTGGAATCCTGGCTCGGGATCGGCGCGCATTGATACCAGTTATCAGTGTCCTTCCTATCTGTCGGACTCAGCGCTGTGTCGTGGTTCCTCGCAGCTGGCGATTGAGATGAACGAGGCTTCCGCGCAGTCGCTGACCGAGCTGCGGACGCTCTACAACGGAATCGCCAAGCTGCAGTTTCAGCTGAGTCCGGATCACCACCTGACGCTTTCCTATATCGCGTCGCCGAAGACGTTTTCGGGCTACTCTCTGCTCAGCTACGGACAGCAAGGTGCCGTCGAGGACAGTGCCTTCCAGCAGACCGATCAGGTGCATGACACGACCTTGCGGTATGTCGGCAAGTTTTTGTCCCGCAAGCTGCAAGTGAATGCGATGTACGGATTCCATTTTCAGGGAATCAACATCACGCCGAAAAACATCGACAAGCCGCTGCAGATCTATCTGGCGGAAGGAAGCGATCCATACTCGGTCGCGGACTTTGAGGACAACCCCGGTTGTCGACGGCAAATGCAGCGCGATACGATGGGAAATGCGGTCGAGTTCAATCCCTGTCCGATCACGACCTATCGCCGAAATGGCTTCGGTCAGTACAACCGCACCGACTTGCAGCGGCATCAGCTCCTGCTGGCGGCGACCTACTTTTTGGAAGCGCTGGGAACGCACGCGATCAAGCTTGGCTTTGACTTTGAACACCTGCGCAACAAGAACTTTCGCGCCTACTCTGGACCGGACGGAGATCCCTACGATGGACTGGCTGCAAACGGAGTCTATCGCACCAGTGCCGATGGCCAGAGACTCCGTAACTTTGTGCAGTACTCGACGGTGGGTAAAGACGGCGAGACAGTCCTGCTGAACAACTTTTCTTCCGATACTTTCACCAACAACTTCGTGCTGTATCTGCGTGACTCGTGGAACGTTGGACCGATTCCGGGGCTTGTGATCAACGCCGGACTCCGCTGGGAAGCGCAGGAAATTCACGGAGCAGATGGCTCAAAACAGATCGGAATTTATGACAACTGGGCGCCGCGCGCGGGAGCAGTCTGGGACTTTACGCAGAAGGGACTCGGCAAGCTGTTTGTAAACTACGGACGCTTTTACCAGTCGATTCCGCTGACCATCAACGATCGCCAGTTTGCGGGCGAAGGAGTCTTCACTGGCGACGAGTTTTCCAACTGTGCGCGGGCCTCCCTACAGCCGGGCGGACGAGCGGTTCCCATTCCTCAAGCGAGCGGTCCCGGCACCTGCAACTTGAATGATCTGACGATTGGGAATCAGAACGGCGGACGGTACGGCAACGTCATGCCCGGCTTGCAAGGGATGTATATGGACGAGATCGTGGCCGGAATTAGCTACGATGTCGGCTGGGATCTGGTGCTCTCTGCGAGCTACATTTATCGCGGACTTGGCAACATCGTGGAAGACATGTCTGTCGACGGTGGTACGAACTACATCATTGCCAATCCGGGCGCGACTCCTTCCCCGGCACGGATTGCGGAAATGGAAGCAGAGGTCGCGCGACTCCGGACCGATACCTCCACGCAGGGACAAGCAGCGCTGACCAGTGCGCAGTCGCGGCTGGATGCCTATCGATCTCTCAATACCCAGTATCCCAGGCCGCGTCGCGAGTATCAGGGGATTGTCCTGACCGCGCAAAAACGTCTGTCCAATCGGCTGAGCATCTTGGCCAACTACACCTACTCGCGGATGCTTGGGAATTACCCCGGAACGTATGACGGCACCGTCGATGAGAACCTTCCCAACTTCTCTTCTCAGTTCGATCTGCAGGACATGATGAAGAACCGCAGCGGACCACTTCCCAACGATCGTCCGCACAACGTAAAGTTCATCGGGACGTACCAGCAGCCGGTTCGCAAAGGGAATCTCACCATCGGACTGTCCTTTTCCGCGTACTCGGGTCGTCCCATCAACGTACTCGGAACGCACTTCATCTACGGAGACAGTCAGGTCTTCATCTTGCCGCGCGGCTCAGCAGGTCGGACTCCGACGGTGAGTCAGTTCGATCTGCACGTTGGTTTTGATCATCCGCTCAGCAAGCACGTCAGCGTGTCGGTCTTTGCCGATGTGATCAACCTGTTCAATCAGCGCCAGGTCACCAACGTCGATGACGACTACACCTACTCGAACGTCGCGCCGATTGTGAACGGCCAGATCATCGACCTTGTGCATCTGAAAGACATCGATGGACAGCCGGTGGTGGTCAGTGCCAACTACGGACAGCCGACCGGATACCAGGCACCGCTCTACCTGCGCTTGGGAGCCCGCCTGTCCTTCTGACCGTTACTGATGATCCCGCGCCGATTACTCCGCGCCGAGAACTCCGTCCACAAAGGATGCAAACCAGACCGACAGCTCCTCTTTGCGAGCGATCGGAGCCTGCCACTCTGTAGGAATGGCAGCGACGCCATGCAGGACTCCTGACAGGCCTCCTACCACGCACGCGGTGGTATCGGTATCGCCTCCCAAGTTGATGGCCGACAGGACGGCTTCAGAATAGGAATGACTGCGCAGGAGCAGATACACGCTCGCTTCCAGCGTATGAATCACATAGCCACTGGAGGAAATCGCACTGCGCGGCTCACCGGCAATCCGTCCCGACAGCAGTCGTGCAAAGTGAGGCAGCTCTTGCTGCCACTCCGGAGTCGCATACAGTCGCTGCGTAAGCGCATTGGTCTTCAAATAGGAGGCCTCTGCAGAGTCCCCCAACAGGAGCCGCGAAACCAGCAGACAGAAGTATCCGCAAGCGAGCTGCGACCGACGGTGACCGTGCGTGATCCGTGACCCCAGCTGCGCAAAGTGAAGGAGTCGCTCTGGATCTTCCGCTGCGTAGCGCAGACCGATCGGCAGAATCCGCATCAGCGAGCCGTTGCCGTTGTCCTGTTCACTCGTCCCGCCCGCATACTCTGGAATGCAGCCGTCACGCAGTCGATCGATCGCCCGCGCCGTCGAGATTCCTACATCGAACACCACGCCATGCGGAGTCAGATAGGAATCGGTCAAGTAGCGCACAAAGTTCCGTCCGATGTCGCGCAGATCCGGCTCTGGATTGTGTCTGCGATCGCCAGGCTGACTGCGCAGCTGACCGTTCAGCTGACTGTTTATCTGATCACTCAGACTGATCAGCGTACACAGCATCAGCGACGAGTCATCCGACCAAGTTCCCGGCGGCTGGTTGTACGTTCCGTAGCCGCGCACTCCTTGCACCGGATCGCGGTCGCGCTCTGCCCGCGTGGAAAACTCGACCGGAACGCCGAGCGCGTCACCGATCACCGACCCCCACAGTCCGCCAAGATACCGCTCGCGGATCGGCAGCTCTCTGTGTGTCATGGTGACCTTATGCGGACTGCGCCGCGCGACCGGAAGGAGGCGTGGGCAATAGACAGCGCGCAAAGTCGAGCCCGGTCAGGACTCCCTTGAGGTGGTGGTGATCAATCGCCAGCACCCGCCGCGCCCGCGTCGAGATCGTAAACCCAGCGGCCCGGAACACCGGCGTCGACACCGGCAGACACAGCATCGCTTGGCTCATCGACTCATCCACCGGAGTCTGTCCCGGTCGATCCCGCGCCGCCAGCGCTTCCTCGTGCGTAAAGATGCCGACCGGCACCCCATTTTCCAGCACCACCACGCCACTGATCCGCGCTCGGCTCAGCATCGTCACCGCCTCCGAGAGCGGATCGCGCGCGTCGACCGTCATCACCGGCACCGTCATCAGCTCCGAGATCGGCGTCTGCACCTTTTCATCCATCACCGCGCGCATCAGATCCTTGGTACTGACCACGCCCACCGGATGGCCTTTGTCGACGACAAAGACGCGGTGAATGCGCTTTTCGACCATCTCCTCAGCCGCCGCGCGCAGGCTCTGCTCCGGCGACACTGCGAAGAAGTGCGGGGTCATCAGATCGCCGACGCACATCGCCGGTAGCTGCAGCGCCAGCGCACTTCCGGTGGCAAACACCATCACGCGGGCAATTCGCAGCAGATCCGAGCGCGACACCACGCCCGCCGGCTTGCCATCCCGTCCCAGCACCGCCAGGCACGAGATCCGCTGCTCGCTCATGATCTTGTTGGCTTCCTCGGCTGTGTCGTCAGCGGAAACGGACGAAACCGGAGCACTCATGTACGCGGAAACAGGACCCTCAAAGACGCTCATAGGACGACATCATATCGTGGCCGCCGCACCAGCGAACAGCGGAAAAGCCACTGTTACCCTACGCAGGCTCTGCGCTGCCTACTTGAGCCCTCCGTACGGATCGCTCTCCGCCGCCGGCTCGTCAGTCGGTTTGTCAGCGGGTTTGTCAGCGGGTTTGTCAGTCGGTTTGTCAGCGGGTTTGTCAGCGGGCTTGTCAGTCGGTTTGTCAGATTTGTCAGCGGGTTTGTCAGCGGATTTGTCAGTCGGTTTGTCAGATTTGTCGACAGGTTTGTCAGCGGGCTTGTCAGCGGGCTTGTCAGTCAGTTTGTCAGATTTGTCGACCGGTTTGTCAGCGAGCTTGTCAGCGGGTTTGTCAGCGGATTTGTCAGCGGGTTTGTCAGCAGATTTGTCAGCAGATTTGTCAGCGGGCTGGGGCGCAACCACAGCTGGAGCCGGCGCCGCTGTCGGAGCCGCTGGAGCTGGAGCGGCCATTGGAGCCGGAGCCGCAGCCGGGCTGGTCGCTGGCAAGCTGGTTGTCGCGGGAATCGTGGGGGCGGCTGCCGACACCGGAGTACTTGGTACGACACCGGGCTTGGCGACGGCAGGCGGACGAGCCAGCGGAGCGGCCGGTCGAGGCGCGCTGCTCGGTCGATTGGTCAGCGGCACCGGTGGTGTCACAGCCGCTGGCACTGGCGATGGCACAGCTGCCGGCGTGGTCGCAGGCGGTGTGCGCATCTGGGCATACATCACCCCAAACAGCAGCCCGAGTGCGATCGCTCCCAGCACCCCGAGCAGCGGCGTCGCGTGACGCTTGTGAAATGGCTCGCCCACTCTCTCGTGGTCGTCGTCGATGATCTCTCTTGGGCGGCGCAGCGACGGACTCTCGGGCTCCACGTGACGCGGGCGGGCGGCACTGACTGGACGGCCTGAGCGGGGCGGATTGCGCGCTGCCCCATCTCCACGACGACCGCTCTTGGGAAGGTTTGCTTTGCCGCTGGCAGGTCGACGGGCCGATACCGGCGGATTCCGTGGTCGCTCGGGGGGCTGCGCATCGTCATGCGGACCACTTGCCCACGCATCGAGCGAGGGTCCATCGTCGTCGCTGCCATCTGCTGTCAGATCGTCTTCATCATCGTCGTCGTCAGAGTCCGCCCGGCGATCGTCACGAGTCGAGGCTTTTTCCGCCCCACTGCCGATGGCAAGCAGCGCCGCTCGGACCTCTTTGGCCGTCTGTGGACGCGCCGCCGGATCTTTTTCGAGCAGTCCCAAGATCAGGCCCGCCAGCTCATCGGACAGCTTGGGATTGTGCTCGCGAGGATCGGTGACCGGATCACGCACCTGCGACAGCAGCACTTGCAGCCCGGCTTGCCCATCGAACGGCACCCGCCCCGTCGCCATTTGATAAATGATGCAGCCCAGCGAGTAGAGATCGGCCCGCCCATCGACCGCCTGTCCCGAGGCCTGCTCGGGCGCAATGTAGTGCGGCGTTCCAAACACCGTTCCCATCCGCGAGATCGCATCCTCACCCGGCGCATACGAGACGAGGATCTTGGCGATCCCAAAGTCGACCAGCTTGACCACCTCGGGCTGACCCCGCCGCTCACTGACGAGGATATTCTCGGGCTTCAAGTCACGATGGACGATGCCCTGCGCGTGCGCCTCGGTGAGCGCGGCGGCGATCTGACTGCTCAGGTGGACGATCTTGCCAAGCCCGAGCCGCCGACCCTTCTCGAGCAGCGCCGACAGCGATCGACCGTCGATGTACTCCATGACGATGAACGGCACGCCGTCTTCGGTCTGACCGACCATGTGGACGGTGGCGATGTTGGGATGACTGATCTTGGCGCCGGCGCGGGCCTCGCGGACGAAGCGCTTGATGACATCGGGGTCCTTCAAAAGATCCGCGCGCAGCACCTTGACCGCGACCTGCCGTTCCATCCCAACTTGCGAGGCTCGATAGACGGTTCCCGTCGCACCTTGACCGCACACGGCCTGAATCTGGAACTGCCCCATCAGCAGGCGTCCGACCCAGGGCTCGCGATGCTCCGTGACCGGCACGACCGCAAAGCCGTCGACCGGACAGAAGCGCACTTCGTTCTCATACCGTTTCCGGCAGTGGGTACACTCGGTCACGTCTTGTTTTTAGCACTTCGATGAACGAGTCAAAAGCTCGGTCGTCAGACCATGGCGGTGGCGAGGCCCGTCCTGCCGCTGGTTTCGGTCCAGGTCCAAGCCCGAGCGCTTCGACTGGTGACTGCTGATACGATCGCGATCACGTGCGCTTTTTATGATGTGCGACAGGATGTGCCGCTTCGACCGACGACGCTGTGCTGCATATGGCATCGCCCGGCGCGGTGTGGTACTTGAATCGACAGGAGAAATTCGACGATGAGAGTCCTTCATGCTTCCGCTGCGCTGCTGCTCTTCGCAGCGAGTGTTCCTGCCAGTGCTGCTCCCCCCAAGGGCAAGGCGCCCCCGCCGGCGAAGACTGCAGCCTCTCAGGTTAGTACCGAGGCGGCGGGTCGTGCCATCGGCGAGCTGGCCGGCAAGTTCAAGTTCGGCATGACTCCCGAAGAGACGATGACTCTCATCGAGACGGACATCCGGGCCAAGTTCCAGACGCGTATCGAGGCCGAGAAAGAGGCCGCCGACCAAGATCTGGTGCGCAAAGAGCGCCAGGACGCGATCGATCAGATGCGCAACTCCTACATCAAGTTCACCGGCCAAAAGACTGGCTGGGATGTCTCGATCGTCGACCGCGAGTTTGGTCACCGCAACAAAGAGTCGATGCTCGTGCTGTGGGAAAAAGACCTCAAGCGGTTCTTGTTCTTTTGGAACGAGAAGCTCTACAAGCAGTACATCGTCTACAACGCCGAGAAGTTCAAGGGCATGGACTTTGATACCTTCGTCGGTGCGATGGAGGGTCGCTATGGCAAGGCGTCGCAGACCTTTGCCAAGAAGCAGACCGACGACGAGATGGCGCTCGATTACTTCGAGTGGCCGCCGCAGGGTGACTTCCTTTTGCGTGCCTACGACGCGACGACCTTCTACAACAACTTCTGTCTGTCGATCATTCAGAAGTCGACCTGGCCGCAGATCGAAAAAGAGCGCGCGGTCAACAGTCCGCCTCGGGTGCGGCACACCAACGCGCACGTGATCGACACCGTGACGCAAGGCGAGTCGGCGACCGATCAGAACGAAAACATCGTCGATCAGCTCGTCGGGCGGAAGGCGGCTTCCAGCGTTGAGCAGAAGCGCATCGAAGAGCGCATCAAGCGCGCCGCCGAAAAAGAGCGCGGCACCCCACCGGCCGCGATGCCCAAGTAGGCACCTCGTCGATTATTCTTGCTTTCCCGTCCGTTTTGTGATCGGCCTCTCCCCCTGAGCGGGTGAGCTTGCCGACGACTCTCCCAAGGAACAGACATGGCTGGCATTTTCAAGGCGTATGACATCCGTGGCACCTATCCCGTCGAGCTAAATGAGCAGTTAGCAGCTCGAATTGGCGCGGCCACGGTGCAGGTTCTCGGCGCCAAGCGCGTCATCGTCGGTCGTGACATGCGACAGAGCGGCCCGAGCCTGCGACACGCACTCATCGAGGCGATCTTGGCCAGCGGCTGCGACGTGATCGACATCGGCGAGGTCGGCACGCCACAGCTCTATTACGCGGTCGCGACCCTCGGCGCCGACGCCGGCATCATGATCACCGCCAGTCACAACCCGGCCCGCTACAACGGCTTCAAGCTGTGCGGCAAGGGCGCGACACCAGTCAGCTACGACACCGGCATTGCTGACATCGAGCGCTTGGCGAGAAGCGAGGCCCCGCTTGTCCCCGCCAGCACGTCCGGTCAGCTCGAAGAGCGCAGCGTCCTTGCCGACTATCACCGCTTTTTGCTCAGCTTGGTGCCACCGTGTAAGCCGTTCAAGCTGGTGATCGACACCGGCAACGGCATGATGGGCGCGGTGCTGCCGAACCTGCTGGCGAGTCTGCCCTGTCAGGTGACGCCGCTTTTCTTTGAAGTCGACGGGAGCTTTCCGAATCACGAGCCGAACCCGCTCGATCCGCGCAACATGCGCGACCTGCAGGCCAAGGTGCGCGAGGTCGGTGCCGACGTGGGCATTGCCTTCGATGGCGACGGCGATCGTGCGATGTTCGTCGACGAGCGGGGCGAGCTGGCACCGTGCGATCAGGTGACGGCGCTGCTGGCCGAGGAGTTTTTGGCGCGCGAGCCCGGCGGCACGATCATCTATGACCTGCGCTCGTCCTGGGTGGTGCGCGATCAGATCCTGGCGCACGGTGGCAAGCCACTGGAGAGCCGCGTCGGTCACAGCTTCATCAAGCGCAGCATGCGACAGACCCAGGCGATCTTCGCCGGAGAGCTGTCGGGCCATTTCTACTTCCGCGACGCTTTTTATACCGACAATGCCGAGCTGGCGATGCTGTGGCTGCTCGCGGTGCTCAGCCAGCGAGGCCGACCGCTCAGTGAGGTGCTGCGACCGTTGGCGCGTTACTTTGCGACGGGAGAGCTGAACTTTGTGGTCGCTGACAAGGACGCTTGTCTGCGGCGGCTTGAAGGCGCGTTTCCCGGTGCCGAGGTGGCGTGGCTCGACGGCATTACGATTCGGCTCGCCGACTGGTGGTGCAACGTTCGACCGAGCAACACCGAGCCGGTGCTGCGGCTCAACCTGGAAGCCCGGACAGCGGCGCTGCGGGACCAGATGCGGCACGAGGTCGAACAGCTCATTGGTGGCCAGTCCGCCGAAGCGCATCACTAGTCCATGCACGAGCTGGCGGTGGCACAGCGACTGGTGGCGATGATCGTCGAGGAAGCGGTGCGCTCCCAGGCTCACAAGATCGAGCGGGTGCGGCTTCGGCTCGGCCACTTGTCCCACGTCGAGCCATCGTCGCTGGAGCTTTCTTTTGCTGCGGCCAGTCGTGGCACCCTCGCCGACGGTGCTGAGCTGCAAATCGAGCGTACCAGCGGCGCGGCGCGCTGCCTTTTGTGTGGTGCGCAGACAGTGGTGGCCAGGCACGGCGCGGCCTGTTCAGCATGTGGTGAGTGTGCGCTGCTCGTCGAGGGTGGCGAAGAGCTGCGCCTCGTCAGCCTGGAGGTCAGCTAGCCATGTGCGCCATCTGTGGCTGTAGCGGCACTGTCGACGCAGGTCATGTATCCGACGAGGACGCACACCAACATCAGCCAGGACACGGGCACGAGCCAGGACCTGAGCACGAGCACGAGCACGTCCACGCAGATGGGTCGGTGACTCGGCATCGCCACAGTCACTCGCTGCTCACTCGGCGCACCATCGAGGTCGAGCGCGATCTGCTCGCCGACAACGATGCGGTGGCGACGGACAATCGGCGGCAGTTTGCGGCGATGCGGACGCTGGTGCTGAACCTGATGTCGAGCCCGGGCTCGGGGAAGACGACGCTACTCGAACAGACACTGCTCCGTCTGCGACGGGATGTGCCGATGCCAGTGGCGGTGATTGAGGGCGATCAGCAGACCTCTCTCGACGCAGAGCGGATACGCAAGACCGGTGTACCGGCGGTGCAGGTCAATACCGGCAAGGCCTGTCACCTCGACGCGCTGATGGTGAAGCGAGCGCTGACGGAGCTGCCCCCGCTGCGCGACGGACTGCTGCTGATCGAAAACGTCGGCAACTTGGTCTGTCCGGCAGGCTTTGATCTCGGGGAGCAGCGACGGGTCGTGATTGCATCGGTGACTGAGGGTGAAGACAAGCCGCTCAAGTACCCGGGCATGTTTGCGCATGCGGACCTTGTCGTCGTCAGCAAGATCGATCTTTTGCCCTACCTCGACTTCGACGGAGATCGCTTCGCCCGCTATGCCGAGCAGGTGCGACCGGGCGTCGAGCTGCTGTGGCTGTCGGCGCGGACTGGTGACGGCATGGCGGCGTGGCTTGCGTGGCTTCGGCAGCAGCGCTCGTCGCTGGGATAGGCCATGACCGAGCGACTGCGGATATCGGTCCGAGGACTGGTCCAAGGCGTCGGCTTTCGGCCCTATGTTCATCAGCTGGCGACGCGACGGGGACTGTTCGGCTTTGTCCACAACGATGCGCACGGCGTCGTCATCGAGGTGCAGGGCGAGCAGCTAGCAGCTTTTGTGAGCGAGCTGCGCAATGAGCCGCCCACTCGGTCACGCATCGAGTCGCTGGAGATCGCCGCGATTCCGACGCAGCAAGCAGAGTCGAGCTTTGTGATCCGCAGCAGCCCGCCGAGTGACCCGTCGCAGACGGTGATTGGACCGGATCTTGCGCCATGTGAAGACTGTTTGGCCGAGATCTGCTCGCCGGCTGCGCGACGCTACCTGTATCCGTTTGCCAACTGCTGCCACTGTGGACCGCGCTTTGCCATTACCCGCGCGCTGCCGTATGACCGGGCTCGGACCACGCTCGCCGATTTTCCGCTCTGTGCGGCCTGCGCGGCGGAGTATCACGATCCGCTCAACCGACGCTTTCATGCCCAGCCGATGGCCTGTCCCGACTGCGGACCGCGTCTAAGCCAGCCCCTTTCGGTGGTGATCGAGCGACTGCGCGACGGGCAGATCGTGGCGCTCAAAGGCGTCGGCGGCTTTCACTTGCTGTGCGATGCGACGAGCGAGGCGGCGGTAAAAAGGCTGCGCGATCGCAAGCAGCGCCAGGGCATGCCGATGGCGGTGATGGTCCCACATGTCGCTGCTGCACGCCGCTTTGCGGAGGTGTCGGATGCAGAGGCGGCACTGCTGACGGATGCGCGACGGCCAGTGGTATTGCTGCGAAAGCGGAAACCGGACCGGCTGGCTCCGTCGGTGGCAATCGACTTATCGACGGTTGGGGTGCTGCTGCCGATGTCGCCCTTGCACGAGCTGCTGTTTTTTGAAGCACTCGGGCGGCCGACGGATCCGTGCTGGCGAGAGTGGCCGACGGAGCTGTCGCTCGTGATGACCTCGGGGAACCTGCACGATCAGCCGCTGATCATCGACGACGATGACGCGCTGGCCCAGCTTGGCGACGTGGCCGATCTGGTGGTGACGCACAATCGGCCGATTGCGGTGCGCAGCGACGACAGCGTGCTGCGACTGGTGGCGGGGCAGGGCATGTTGATTCGACGGGCGCGCGGCTTTGTGCCCGAGCCGATCGAGCTGCCCGACGAGCTGCCGCCGCTGCTCGGGCTCGGCGGGGACATGAAGGCGACGCTGTGTCTCACTCGCGGGCGCGAGGCGTTTGTGTCGCAGCACCTTGGCGAGCTTGGCAGCGTCGAGAGCCTGCGGGCGTATCGCGAAACCCTGGCGCACTTCTGTCGACTGCTGGCGGTGCGTCCCGAGGCGGTGGTGGCGGACCAGCATCCCGACTTTGCGGCGCGTCGTGTCGTCGCGGACCTCGATTTGCCACTGTATGAAGTGCAGCATCACCACGCGCACCTCTCGGCGGTGCTGGCCGAGCACGGTCGGCGGGGACCGGCGCTGGGCCTCGTCCTCGATGGCTTTGGCCTGGGCGACGACGGCACAGCCTGGGGCGGCGAGCTGCTGCTGGTCGAGAATGGTCACTGTCAGCGACTGGGGCATCTGGCGCCGCTCCCGCAGCCTGGTGGCGAGGCGGTGGCGCGGCAGCCGTGGCGATTGGCGACGGCAGTTCTGGCTCAGCTGGGACTTGGGCGAGAGGCAGAGAGGCGCTTTGGTCGTCGCTGGCCAGTCGCGGCGCTGCTCGGAATCGTGGCAAGCGAGAGGCAGAGCCCAGCGACGACGGCGTGTGGGCGCTATTTTCAGGCGGCGGCGGCACTGCTCGGGCTGCGCGACGACGAGAGCTACGAGGCGGAAGCGGCGATGGTGCTGGAGAGTCAAGTGATCACGCCGTCGGTGTTGCCGAGCGGTTTTCGGATACGAAGCGGCGATGGAAACGTGCCCGATCAGCTCGACTTGTCACCGCTGTGGCGGGCGCTGCTGGACTGTGGGCTGTGCGACGGGGCAGCGCTCTTTCACGGCACGCTGGCGGCGGGACTTACCGAGCTGGTGATTTCGGCCTTGCGTCGGCGCGGCTTGTCCGAGATTGTGCTCAGCGGTGGTTGTGTAGGAAACCAGGTGCTTACCGAGTCGCTCGTCGCCAATCTGGGTCGTCACGGGATTGCGGTGCTGCTGCCGCGCCGGCTGCCACCGACGGATGGCGCGCTGAGCTTGGGTCAGGTGTTCACCGTCGCTCAGCAGCTTGCGAAAAGGACGTAGCCGATCATGTGTCTGGCCTTGCCCGCGCGGGTGATTGCGCTTCATGAAGACCACCAAGCCACGGTCGATCTGGGCGGGGTGCGACGGAAAGTGAACGTCATGCTCGTCGACGAGCTGCAGCTGGATGACTATGTGCTGCTCCACGTGGGGTTTGCCATCGCCAAGCTGGACCCAAAAGAGGCACAGCGCACGCTCGAGCTGCTCGCCGAAGCAACTCGACTACCTACCGGCTTGCCCGACGCGTAGCTCTCAGCGCTCATAGAGAGGCAATAGCTCGATGCCGGGCCGGATGCTGTCGACGCTCAGATAGTGCTCGTCCAGATCCAGCAGCAGCAGCGTCTTGTGCTGGTCGTGCATCCCGAAGCTGGTCGACAGGATCAGCTGCTCGTAGCCGATCGCTTGATAGCCCGTCGGGATGATGGTGTGACCGTAGACGGCCACCTGGGCTCCAACGCGAGCCAGCAGCGACTGCGCCTTAAACGGCGGTAGGACATGTTCCCACAGCAGCTGCCCGAGCAGCCGTGCCGCCAGCTCGCCGGGCTTGTTCGACTTGGCGGTGCGTGGCTTATCGGTCCGGCGTGGGGCGATGTAGCGGCGGTAGTCGATGCCTTCGATGTCCTCGATGCGGACCAGCTCGCAGGCGGGTGCGGCGTGACTGAAAAACAGACCACAGGGCGCCCACGCGACGATCGGCAAGGAACGAAAAAAGCTGGCCATGTGAAGGCTCGCCTCGATGCCGATGCGCTGCTCCAAAGCCGTGGCTTCATCGCGGGCGAACAGTGCGGTGCGAGGTCCGCCAATGTGCGCATGCTCATGGTTGCCCAGAAGGACATGGACACGGCCCGGATAGCGCGAGAGCAAAAGCTGTACGCCGAGCAGCACGGCCGGGGACTCGTCACAGTAAGGTCGGCCAGCGAGCGGATGACCTGGCGGCACGTCGTGGGGCCACTGCGACAGCGGCAGGTACGGACCATGCACGAGGTCGCCCAGAAACAAAAGGTGCGCATCTTCGCCCAGCCGCTCGAAGCGGTGAGCAATGGTCAAGAAGTCGCGGTAGTTGCCGTGCAGGTCGGCTGAAACGAGCAGCTTTCCATGCCCGGGTAAGCGAAGCAGCTTTGCGCGATGGGCCATCTTGGGATTTGGGGCCTAAGGAGGAGCGGGCAGGGCGGCAAGCCAGCCTAAGGCGCCGAGCAATCATAGCATTTTCGCGAACCTAACCCTTGTCTCCGAGGGAGCGCTCGGTTACTAATCTTGACTGCCCGCACGTGCGACCTAAGCCTAATAGCCGCAGACCGCGTGACCCCAAGCGGCGTGTTGCCACCCGCTCTTTTGTTCTTGCGCACCACTTCCCCAGCGGCTTCGCAGTCGTTATTCATACTGAGCACAACGGGGCCGTCCGGCCCATGAGCTCGCTCAAGGCACAAGCATGATTAGCACCATCATCAAGAAGCTGTTTGGCTCCAGCCACGATCGCGAAGTTCGGCGCTTGCAACCGCTCGTCGCGCGCATCAACCAGCTCGAAGAGTCCTGGAAGAAGAAGTCCGACGCGGACCTGCGCGGCATGACCGCCGAGTTCTATCGGCGAATCGACAACGGTGAGCCAATCGACAGCCTCATCCCCGAGGCCTTCGCCACCGTTCGCGAGGCCAGTCGTCGCGTCGTCAACATGCGGCACTACGACGTGCAGCTCATCGGCGGCATGGTCCTCCATCGCGGAGCCATCGCCGAGATGAAGACCGGCGAAGGCAAGACGCTGGTCGCCACGAGCCCGCTGTACTTGAACGCGCTCCAGCGCAAGGGCGCGCACCTCATCACGGTCAACGACTACCTGGCCACCCGCGACGCCGAGTGGATGGGTCGCATCTACAAGTTCCTTGGCATGTCCGTCGGCACCATCGTCCACGGCCAGTCCGATCAGGAAAAGCAGCAGGCCTATCGCTGCGACATCACCTACGGCACCAACAACGAGTTCGGCTTCGACTACCTGCGCGACAACATGAAGGAGTCGATCGAGCGCTACGTGCAGCGTGATCTGCACTTTGCCATCGTCGATGAAGTGGACTCGATCCTCATCGACGAGGCGCGTACGCCGCTCATCATCTCGGGCCCAGCGGAGCAGTCGGCGCAGCTGTACTACAAGGTCAATCAGATCATCCCTCGGCTGAAGAAGGATGTGGACTTCACCGTCGACGAAAAGCACCACTCAGCGGTGCTGACCGATAGCGGCGTCGAGAAGGTCGAGAAGCTCCTCAGCATTCACAACCTCTACGACGCGCAGAACATCGAGTGGAACCACCACGTGCAGCAGGCCCTGCGCGCGCACTCGCTGTATAAAAAAGACGTGAACTACATGGTCACCGACGAAGGCAAGGTCGTGATCATCGATGAGTTTACCGGTCGCCTGATGCCGGGACGCCGCTGGTCCGACGGTCTGCACCAAGCGATCGAGGCCAAGGAAAACGTCCAGATCGAAGAAGAGACGCAGACGCTGGCGACGATCTCGTTCCAGAACCTGTTTCGTCTGTATAAGAAGCTCGGTGGCATGACCGGCACCGCCGACACCGAGGCCGAAGAGTTCCACAAGATCTACAAGCTCGACGTGGTGGTGATTCCGACCAACCTCTCGATGGTGCGCAAGGATCAGCCCGACCTTGTCTACAAGAATGAGCGTGGCAAGTTCCGCGCCGTCATCGAGGAAGTCGCCGAGTGTTACGAGCGGGGCCAGCCAGTCCTCGTCGGTACGGTCAGCGTCGAGAAGAGCGAAGTGCTCGCGGCGATGCTCAAGAAGCGCGGCATTCCCCACAACGTCCTCAACGCCAAGGCCCACGCCCGTGAGGCTGCGTTCGTCGCCCAGGCCGGTCGCAGCAAGATGGTCACCATCGCGACCAACATGGCCGGTCGTGGCACCGACATCCTGCTCGGTGGCAACCCCGAGTTCATGGCCCGTGCCGAGGTCTACGGCGAGGAGATGGCCTGCCGTCCCGGTGCCTGCGACGAGTCCACGCCCGAGTACAAAGAGGCGTATCAGCGGCATAAAAAGACCACCGAAGAGGACAAAAAGAAGGTCGTCGGCGCGGGCGGTCTGCACATCCTGGGCACCGAGCGCCATGAGTCGCGTCGTATCGACAACCAGCTGCGTGGTCGAGCCGGTCGGCAGGGCGATCCCGGATCGTCGCGGTTTTATCTGTCACTCGAGGACGATCTGCTGCGCATCTTTGGCGCCGAGCGAATTACCGGGCTGATGGAGCGGCTCGGTATGGAAGAAGACGTGCCGATCGAGCACTCGATGGTGAATCGCGCGATCGAGAACGCGCAGCGCAAGGTCGAGGCGCACCACTTCGACATGCGCAAGCACCTGCTGGAGTACGACGATGTGATGAACCAGCAGCGCAAGAGCATCTACTCGCTGCGGCGGTCGGTCCTGGAAGGGCGGCTGCCGGGCTTTGATGTCGAAGCGATGCTGGGTGGCAAAGGAATCAGCGCTCCGGTCAAGACCGAGGGCGAGGATGGCGAGGAGCACACCACCGTCACCGCGCAGCAAGTCGACAAGGTCAAGGCCGAGTACGAGAGCTGGCACAAGCGGCTGGAGCCGGTGGTGAAGGTCATCTTCGAGGCGTTCTGGGAGTATCCGGAAGGCCAAGGCAGCGACGGTAGTGATGGCGCTGCTCACTTTGGCGACCAGCCGGGAGAGATCAGCAAGCCCGAGGCAGCGACCGAGCGGCAAGGCGGCAAGCTGCGAGATGCGCGGGCGCTGACCCACGAGCTGTATCGGCGCTTTGGCTCGGTGATTGAGTTTACCGCTGAGGAGCAGACCGATAAGTCGAAGGCGGTGCAAAAGACCGTTCATGAGACGGCGGTGTCCCTGGTTCAGCAGCGCAAGCGGGTGTTCGATCTGGCGTACGACCTCGTCGAGAAAATCGTCGTGGAGTACTGTCCGGAAGACAAGACTCCGGACGACTGGGACATTCCGGCGCTGCAGCTGGCGCTGAAGGATCAGTTTGGGATCGCGGTGTCTCTGGCCGATGTCAACCTCGAGGTCGGATCTCTGGCGGACAGAGCCTGGGAGCAGATTGAGAAGCACACCGAAGCGCGCGAGTCAGAGCTGGGCCTGGCGTTCCTGTACTTTGCGCGGCACTTCTGGCTGGAGGAAATCGACTCGCAGTGGATCGATCACCTGAAGGGAATGGACCACCTGCGCGAGGGCATCGGCCTGCGTGGCTACGGTCAGAAGGACCCGAAGCAGGAGTACAAAAAAGAGGGCTACAACATGTTCATGCAGATGACGGACACCATCTCGCAGAACGTAGCCAAGAAGCTGTTCCTGGTCCGGCTCGATCAGCAAGCGGCGGTCGAGACTCCCGAGCAAGAAGCCGAGCAGAAGCTGCCGGAGTTTAAGCACAAGGCGCGGCGGGTGGTGCTACAGCATCAGTCGTCGGCAACCTCGGGTGCAGCGGACGAAAAGAGCACGCGTGACACCAGCCGTGACGATCAGCCCGAGGTCGAGGGCGATCAGACCAAGCAGAAAGCGCCGCGCCGCGAAGAGCCGAAGGTCGGTCGCAACGAGCCTTGTCCGTGCGGCTCCGGCAAAAAGTACAAAAAGTGCCACGGCGCCAGCGCTGCGTAATAAGAGTCATTTCATAGGACTCTTAAACCAATAAGAGTCATTTCATATGATTCATATTGGCCTCTGAATGCCGCCGGTGCCAGGCCTGCGCACCGACGGCTGTAGGAGGCTACTTGCGCGAGTTGAGCAGGACTTGGAGCGGCTGACCGCTGTCGAAGAACAGCAGGTCAGACTTGCTATCGGCGTTCACGTCCGCGATGAGCACCGCTGTGCCCAGTGGGAATGCGCGCGGAGAGGAGACGAAGCTTCCGTCGCCTTGACCAATCAGCGCTTGGCTCCGCTTGCCGGCTGCGCAGCGAACCACGAGATCCACCTTGCCGTCGCCCGTTAGCTCGCCAGCGGCAAAGTCGGTGGGAAACTCGCAGGTCGTCGAATAGCGTGCACTGACAAAGGTTCCATCGCCGCGACCGACGAGAGCAGCGAGGTTGTTGCTGTCGCTGTTGACCGTCACGACATCGAGTTTTCCGTCGCCATTCACGTCCGTGTAAAGGACTTTTTTCTTAGCGACGGATGAGTCCGTAATTGCGCCCGGTCAGATCGGGTACATGACCTTAATTTTACTGTATCACAAACTACTATCTGTGGGATCGGCTGAGTGTGCAGTCTACTCTAGTGAATCGGACTCCCAAACCGGTCTGTTGATCGTGCGGAGGAGTTGCGGAAGGAATCGCTCTGCACGGGTGTGACCGGAGCCAGATCGCGGGGGATCACAAGTAGGGAACCAGCTCTCACTTTCTTGCCAAACCGTGCGAGGATCGGTGCGCAGCTACGTTCTGACGGGACTCCGACGGTCACTCTCCACGATTCCGGTCGGCGACGTCGCTGACTTCGACGAGCTTCCGACGCGAGACAGCTCTGGCCTGTCGTCGGTGTCCCGTCTGACAATTGGCTTTAAATCGAGACGACCAAAAGCTAAGTGTGCTGAATTAAAGCTCAGTCGGGAAACAGGGCAGATGTTTTCCCCATCGTCGAGGACTTGGGATGGGAATCCTCTGATGCAGATGATGGGAAACGGAAACCGAAGCTAGGATATTGCCGCAGCAGGTGCAGAGCGGGTCCGACGGCGGGGCGGGAGCAACATCGGCCCGACGCCATAGCCGAGCCATCCGGGGGACACTGCGAGGGCTTTGGCGATTCGTTCGACGGTATCGACTCGGGCTTCTGCGCCACGCTCGATGCCCAAGATGGCCGCGCTCGACAGGCCCGTGGCTTCCACTAAGTCTGCTTTGGTAAGTCCGCGCTCGGTCCGAACCGATGCCAGACGTGAGCCCAGACCGGCAATATCGACGGTTCCGGCTTCTTCGGGTGCGCCGAGTCCGTAGGCAAGCCAGACCGTGGAGCAGCCAAGCGCAGACGCGATCCGTGCCACTGTTCCCAAACTCGACCAGCGCTGCCCGCCTTCGAGATATCCCACGGTGGCGTCTGAGCAACCCACTTTCAATGAGAGGGCCAGACGTGAATATCCCGCAGCCTGTCGGGTCCTTTTCAAGCGAACGGGGAGCCCGAAATGACCGGGGTTTGGAGAGCCACGAACCACGCACGGGGAGTATCACGCCACTCTTGTTCGTCGAAGTTCATGCGGTTTCTAACGATGGGTCTTTATAAACCTTTGCAATCAGGTAACGAGCTGTGCTCTTTTACCAACCAAGCCCACAAGGTGTGGGCGAAAAATCCGTCGAAGGACCGCCGACGGGAATCGACGGCCCCTCATCAGCACGCGCCGGACTGTGTAGCCCTCGAAAAGCCCAGCCCGACGCGAACAGGAGCAGCTTATGCCTTGCCACGTCCCTGCTACAAGTGTGTCCTTCCGTCGTCGTGCGCTTTACCAGATGCGTCCGCCAGCCATTGCCGCCAAGCTCGATCTGTCGAAACCAGGTGGAGCGTGGGCGGAAGACTATCTGCGTCGCGCTTCGACGGGGAGTGATGCGTTCTGGCGTCCGCTCGGTATCCGTCGGGATGCCGCGGCCATGTTCGTCGCGGTGCGCTGGCTGATTGGCAAGAAGAGCGAGCGCTTTTCCGTCGTCACGATTTCGCTGACCGAGCATGCGGTTTCTTGGCGCAAGTACCCCAGTGCAAAGGCGGCGAAGGCTGCGCTGGCCGACCTTGACCGAAGGCGCTCGATTGGCTCCCCCGTAACAGTGCTGACTGTTGCGTGAAACAGGAGCCAGTCAGGAACCTGCAACAGATGGCAACAGGGCAGCCGGAATCGTCGTCGGGTCCGACGGATTTAGGGTCCGGAGGGCTGTTTCACAACCAGTCGCGCTGCGGGTGGTAACATTGTTACTGGCAATACTGCGCGGCTGTGGAAGTGGAAGTCACAGATTACGCGCTGGCGTGTGATTTGACCGGACTCGACTTACTCCGCTCGCGAAAGTACATCATGGA
Organism: Myxococcales bacterium; assembly: GCA_016794465.1. Taxonomy (GTDB): domain Bacteria; phylum Myxococcota_A; class Polyangia; order Palsa-1104; family JAEUJZ01; genus JAEUKA01. The sequence goes on from JAEUKA010000037.1 coordinate 72,569, forward strand.
GCGGATGTCTGCGAGCGCGCGGATGAGCTGCCGCTGTTCTTTGCGATGGAGAGAGGGTTTGGGTTCCTCTGGCTCTGATTTGTCGTCGAGAGCCGCATCAAGTCGTTCGCTTAGGTACTGCATATACGTGCGCTTGATAGGACTCTGCAGCGCACTATCGACTGCATTCCGCTGCTCCACCGAAACGGGTGAGAGGGGATGGGGAAAATGGGCCAATGCAGAGGCACCGTGCTCGCGGACATAGCGGACGATGGCTACGCATCGTGGTGCGAATGCCGAGGACATTGACTCTTCCGAAAGCAGATCACGAACCTGGCTTCGTTGTTCTGCGCCGATGGGATAGGAACAAAGAGGGGCACCCGTTTTGGAAGTAGACCCCTCGCGCTTCGATTCCTGTAGGAGTTGGGCAAGCAACCAGTATTGCGTCGAGAA